>NZ_FQZF01000002.1:320527-483090 GCF_900141905.1 Muricoccus roseus
CCTCAAACCCGGCCAACGAGCCTCAGGCCGCGGCGCGCCGGGTCAGGGCCAGTTCCCGGCCGAGGAAGGTGGCGATGGCCCCGGGGCCGGAGCGGTCCGTGCCGGCCAGCCCCGCCGCCGCCTCGGCATCCGGGTTGTAGTTAGTGTTGGTGTTCACGTCGTAGGTGAAGACCTTCCCCTCCGGCGTGCGGATGAACTCGATGCCAGCCACCTCCACGCCATTGGCGGCCAGGAAGGCTTCCAGCCGCTCGCGCTGGTTTGCCTCGATGCCGTCGGGGAGCACGCGGAAGCGGGGCTTCGCGGCCGCCGGAGCTTCGCCGACGGGGCAGAAGGCATCGCCCACGGCGGCGGAGGGGGCGGGCACCTCGCAAACATCGGCGGGGCAGAGCTCGAAGCCCGAGGAGGTGTCCACCTCCACGGCGTAGAGGAAGCGGCCGCCGATGAATTCGGCGCGGGTGATGAAGGGGCGGGCGGCGCGGATGTAGTCCTGCAGAAGCCACAGCCCGTCGGCGGGCAGCTCGTCGTCCGGCACCTCGGCCAGGAAGCCGGCCAGCGCGTCGGGATCCGCGAAGAGGCGCACGCCGAGGCCCTTGCCGCCGCGGTTGGGCTTCAGGATCAGCGGGCCGTTGCCGTAGCGCTTGCGCGCGGCCTCCACCACGTCACCGGCTTCGCCACGCACGACCACGGTGCCCGGCACCTCGATGCCGGCGGCCTCCAGGGCTGCGTATTGCCGGGCCTTGCTGATCTCCAGGTCCAGCGCGCGCGGGCCGTTCACCACGCGGCGGCCGAAGCGCTCGAGCCAGGCGAGCACCGCGGCCGTCAGCTCCGCCGAATAGCGATGGCCGCGCGTGTGCGAGGAGGCGGACATGCGGTTGTAGAACACGCCCTCCGGCGGGGGCTGTGAGAGGTCGAAACTGCCGGCGGAGAGGTTCCACTCGGCCCAGGGCAGGCCGCGCTGGTCGAAGGCGCGCGCCAGGGGCGGCAGCCATTCCGGGTTCTCGTGGATGACGTGGATCTTGGACATGGCGGGCGCCTCCGGTCGCGGCAGCGATGTGGGAGGGGAGTTAGCCCGATCAAGATGCGTACGAAAGTAGATTTCACGACATGGTGCGTTAAATCCGCCGGATCCCCGTGAAGGTCGGCAACCCGGCCTGGAGGTCCCGCAGGTTCGACTGGTGGGCGGTGACCCGGAAATACTGGCCCAGGGGCAGGTAGGGCAGGTCCTGCCAGAAGCGCGCCTGGATGCGCTCGGCCACGGCCTTCTGGGCGGCGGTGTCCGGTGCCGCCATCCATTCCCGGCGTAGCCCTTCCAGTTCCGGGCTGTCCGGCCAGCCGAACCAGGCGCGCGGGCCGTTCGCCCGGAGGCCGAGATGCGCCACCGGGTCCAGCAACCCCGCGGCGCTGAGGCCGGAGATGAAGACGCTCCAGCCGCCCTTCTCCACCGGCTCGCGCGAGTTGCGGCGCTGAACGACGCTGCCCCAGTCGGCCGCATAGGCCTCGGCGTTCATCCCGGCGCGGGTGAACATGTCCACCGCCACCTCGCTCATCGCCTTCAGGATGGGGAAGTCGTTGGGCTGGAGAACGACGACCTTCTCGCCCCGGTAGCTGGCAGCGGCGAGGTCCCGGCGCACCTTGTCCATGTCGCGCGGGCCGCGCAGGGCTTCCAGCCCCACCTCGCTCGCCATGGGCGAGCCGGAGAGGAAGACGCCGACGCCGTCCCGCCACAAGGCGCGATCCTCACCGAAGGCGGCGGTCATGAAGGCGGACTGGTCCAGTACCCCGAGCATCGCGCGGCGGATGGCCGGGTTGTTGAAGGGCGGCTGCAGGTGGTTGAAGCGGAGGATGCTGATGCTGCTGTCATCCGTGACCTGAACGGTGATGCCCCGGCTGCGCCGCATGAGCGGGATCAGGTCGTTGGGCGGGTACTCCACCCAATCCACCTCGCCCTGCTGGAGCGCGGCCACGGCCGTCGCGGCATCCGGGAGGATGTGCCACTCCACCCTGTCGAAATGGGCGATCTTCGGGCCGGCGGTGCGGCTGGCGGTGCCGCCCTGGCGCGGCCGGTAGTCGTCGAAGCGGGCATAGGCGACACGGGCTCCGGAGACGCGCTCATTCGCCAGGAAGCGGAACGGGCCGCTGCCGATCACCTCGGGCACGGGGCGCGCGGGGTCGAGGCTCGCCAGGCGCTCCGGCATGATGGCGGGCATGGCGGCCGTCACCTTGCCCAGGGCGCGGGGCAGCAGGGGGAAGGGCTGCTTCAGGCGGAAGCGGAGCGTGCGGTCGGTGGGGGCGGACAACTCGTCGGTGGCGGCCATCAGCTCGGCGCCGAAGGCGTCGCGCGCGGCCCAGCGGCGCAGGCTGGCCACGGCATCCCGGCCGCGCACAGGCTCGCCATCATGGAAGCGGAGGCCCTCGCGCAGGGTGAGCGTCCATTCGCGCCCATCGGCCTCGGTGACATGTCCTTCCACCATCTGCGGCTGGACGTGGTAGTCGGCATCCAGCCCGTAGAGCGTGTCGTAGACCATGAAGCCATGCGCCAGGGTGACCGTGGCGGTGGTGACGACAGGATCGGTCACGGCGAGATCGGCCTGCGGCACGAAGCGTAGGACGCGCGCGGCCTGGGCGCCGGCGAGGCGCGGGGCGGCGAGGGGTGCGGCGAGGCCGGCGGCGAGGAACTGGCGGCGGCTGGGCATCGGTGCGGCTCCTCGTCGGCGAAGGAGCGTCCGGCGCGGCTTGGCTCCCTGTCAACGATTCCCATGCGTCACGGTCTTGGCGCGGCGGGAGGGGCGGCGCATCCTCCCCGCATCCGTCCGGGGAAGGCATCCATGGCCCTGCGCTGCGACCTCATCATTCGCGAAGCCACGCTGATCGACGGAACCGGCGCGCCGCGCCGCCGCGGCGATATCGGCGTCACGGGAGATCGCATCGTCGCGCTCGGCGACCTCTCCGCCGCCAGCGCGGACCGGGAGGTGATGGCGGGCGGCCGGGTGGTCGCGCCCGGCTTCATCGACGCGCACACGCATGACGACCAGGTCGTGCTCTGCGGGCCTGCCTGCATGCTCTGCAAGACGAGCCAGGGCGTGACGACGGTCGTGACGGGCAATTGTGGCATCAGCCTGGCCCCGGTGCCGATGAAGGAGCGGCCGCCCGCGCCGCTGGATGGCGTCTGCGCGCCGGAATGGTGGATCTTCGACAGCTTCGCCGCCTATGCGGAGCGGCTGCGCGACACGCCCTCCTCCGTGAACACGCTGGCGCTGATCGGGCACATGTCCCTGCGCGTCGGCGCCATGGGGCGCGACACGGACCGGCCAGCCAGCGATGGCGAGGCCGAGCGGATGCGCAAGCAGCTCGCCCAGGCCCTGGCCGAGGGCGCGGCCGGCTTCTCCACCGGCCTGTTCTACCCGCCCAGCAAGCATGCGCCGACCGATGAGGTGATCGCCGTGGCGGAGGCGCTGCGCGGCACGGGCGGCCTCTATGTCACGCATATGAGGAACGAGGCGGAAGGCGTGCTCGATTCCATCGAGGAGACGCTGCGAATCGGTGAGGCGGTGGGCGCGCCCGTGGTGATCAGCCACCACAAATGCGCGCAGCCCGAGAACCACGGCCGCTCGGTGGAGACGCTGCCGCTGATCGCGCGCCATGCGGAGCGCTATCCCGTCGCCTTCGACGTCTATCCCTACACCGCCTCCTCCACCTCCCTCGCCGCGCGCAAGCCGCGGCCGGACGTGCCGGTGCAGATCACCACCTCCGTCCCGCATCCGGAGATGGCCGGGCGGATGCTCTCGGACATCGCGGCGGGATGGGGATGCACGCTGGAGGAGGCGGCGCAGCGGCTGATGCCTGGCGGCGGCGTGTTCCACAACATGGCGGAAGAGGATGTGCGCCGGATCATGGCGCATCCCCTTTCCATGATCGGCAGTGATGGCGGACCGCTGGCGAAGCAGCCGCATCCGCGCCTCTGGGGCACCTTCCCGCGGGTGCTGGGCCAGTACAGCCGCGAACTCGGCCTGTTCAGCCTGGAGACGGCCGTGCACAAGATGACCGGGCGCACGGCGGCGGTGTTCGGCATCCCCGATCGCGGTGTGCTGCGCGAAGGTGCCTTCGCCGATCTCGTGATGTTTGATCCGGACACGGTGCGGGACCGCGCCACCTTTTCCGAGCCCCGGCAGTTGGCGGATGGGATCGTCGAGACCTGGGTGAACGGGCAGTCCGTCTATACCCACGCCGGCGGCGCGAGCGACACGCCGGCCGGGCGGCTGCTGCGGCGCGAGGCCGACTGAGCCGCTACATCCCGGCCCAGCGGAGCGCTGCCATGGCGGCGACGCCCACCACGATGGAAAGGCCGAAATTGCCCCATTTCGCATGGGCGGCCGCGCAGGGGATGCTGGCCAGCGCCGCCGCGAGATCCTGCTTGGACAGGGCGATGGCGACATAGGCGGCGAAGAGCGGCGCGGGCAGGTTGCGCAGCAGCGCGTCGATGAAGGGCGGCGTTTGCACTGCGCGCAGCACGGCATAGCCGCCGGCCCGGCAGAGATAGGTGACCACGCCCATGGCGATGATCGCCAGCGTCACGTCCCAGCGCATGGTCATGCCCGGGCCTTTCGCGTTTCCCGCCAGGCGGCGAGGAAGGCCCCGGCGAAGGCGCCGGCCAGAAGCGGCAGCGGCGCCGGCAGGTGAAGCATCTGGGCAGCCATGGCGGTGGCGGCGGCCAGGATCCAGGGCGGCAGGTCCTGCCCCGGGCTGCGCCAGAGGGCGATGAGGATGGCGACGAAGCTGGCCGTCGCCGCGAAGAAGAGCGGGTGGTCGGGCGGCAGGGCCACCACGCTGCCCATCACATGCCCCACGGCCGTGGAGATCAGCCAGCCGAACCAGGTGAAAACCCCCAGGCCGAAGAGGAACCCCGCATCCCGCCCGCCGGCCCGGTTCTCGGCAACCGAAAGGGCGAAGGAATGGTCCACCGTGACGAAGAGGGAGCCCCAGAGGCGCCAGCCCTTCAGATGGTCGAGCCAGAAGGAGAGGGCGGCGCCGATCGGCACCATGCGGATATTGACCACGAAGGCGGCGAGCGCGACCGCGAGGATATCCGGCGGGTCGGTCCAGAGTTCGAGGGCGAGGAGCTGGGAGGCGCCGGCGAAGACCAGCGCGCTCATCAGCAGCGTCTCCGCCAGGCTGAGGCCCTTGCCCAGGGAGATCACCCCGACCACCGCCCCGAAGGGCGCGATGCCGAGCAGCAGCGGCACGCCCCGGCGCACCCCACGCAGGATACCGGCCGAGGTGAAGACGATCCGCATCCTCCCCCTATAGGGGGGAAAGGGGAGGGGATGCCATGCGCCGCGCCCCCGCCTGCCATGCCCTTGCCGTGATGCGGCGGCTCAGCCGCGCCGGGATTCGATGATCCGGGCCTCGGCCTCCGCGCGGTCGAGATCGAGCGCCGCCTCGGCCACCTCCCGCGGGAAGCCGGCGCGGGCGAGGGCGCCCATGGCCTTCATCCGCGCGGCACGGACCGCCTCCGCCTCCTCCGGCGGGTCGGGGTCGAAGGGGCCCTGGCGCCGGCGGCGGAGATGGGCGAGGGCGGCGGTCACCTCGTCCGTTCCGGCCTCCTCCAGCGTTTCGGAGGCCATCTCCCCGCCAACGCCCTTGGCGGCGAGATGGGCGGCGATGGCCCGGCGGGAACGGCCGGCGCGGGAGAGGCGGCGCGCGCGGGCGGCGGCGAAGGCCGCATCGTCCACCGCACCCGCCGCGACCATGCGCCGGGCGACGCTCACCGCCGCCGCGCGGCCCGCGGCGACGATCGGGGCCACGGCTTCCGGCTCCATCCCCTCGCGCTCCGCCCGTTGGGCCCAGCGGGCCACGCGGCGCTGCAGCACGCGGGCCAGCCCGGCCTCGGTCGCGGCGAAGCGTGCCAGGTGGTTCAGCGCCGCCTCCTGCAGCCGCGCCTCGGTCGGCGCCGGCCCGGCACTGGGTTGGCGGCGCTCGCGCGGGCGCCGGGCGGGTGGGGGGCGGTCCTCGGCCATCGGGGGGGAATCTGCCATGTCCGGCCCCGGCGGGGGAGGGGCAGGGCGCAACCGGCTTCGGGCGGCGGGCGTTCCACCGGCCACAGGCAGACAAGCCGCAAGGAGGCGCCGCATGACCACCCGAACCTACAAGTCGACCCTGATGGGTCTGACCGCCGCGGCCGCGCTGCTGGCCGTGCCCGCCCTTGCCCAGACCCAGGCCCAGCCCCAGACGCAGGCTCAAACGCGGGACGGCACGCCGGGCAACCCGCCTTCGACCGCCACCCAGCGCGCCGCCGACCAGGCCACCGGCAACCGGACCGCGCCCGATGGCACCCCCGGCAACCCGCCCGGCACCGCGCTGGGCCGCGCCGTGGACCGTGCCGGGGACAATGCCGCCGGCGCCAACCAGCGCGCCGGGGACCCGCTGAACACCCAGAACCGGCCGGACGGTACGCCGGGCAACCCGCCCGGCACGGCGCTGGGCCGCGCGGCCGATCGCACCGCGGACGGCGCCGCCGATGCCAACCGCCGTGCCGGCGATCCGCTGAACACGCAGGACCGCCCGGATGGCGCCGCCGGCAACCCGCCCGGCACGGCGGTGACGCGCGGCCTGGACCGCGCGCTCGGCACCAACATGTCCGGCGCCTTCCCGCAGAACGAGCAGCCCGCGACGGATGGCACCCGTGCCACCGTCACGGGGCGGGATGCGGCCGCGACGGATAGCGGCCGCAGCAACGAACCGGCGGCGGCCAATGCCAACCCCGGCGCGATGGGCACCACCGGCTCGCAGCCGCGGGCGAGCGGCGCGCAGGGCCAGGCCGGCATGCCCGGCCCGGTGAACCGCACGCCGGAGGGTGACCAGGCCCGGGCCGGTACGGCGAACGTGCCGCTGCAGAACCAGGCGGCGGGCAATGCGCCGGCCAACCCCTCCGGCCCGAATGGCGCGAACCGTCCGGCTTCGGCCACGGCTGCGAACTCCGCCGCCACCGCGCCCGCCGCCCAGACGGACCGCGTGAGCCGCATCATCGGCTCCAACGTCTATAACGAGCGGAACGAGTCGATCGGCTCGGTGGACGACGTGATCCTCCCCTCCGGCGGCTCCTCGCCGATGGCGATCGTCTCGGTGGGCGGTTTCCTCGGGATCGGCGCCAAGCTCGTCGCCGTGCCGATGTCGGAGCTGCGCTGGTCGGCCGCCGACAACCGCTGGACCATCACCGGCGCGACCCGGGAGAGCCTGACCTCGCTGCCGGCCTATTCCTACGACGCGGCGCGCCGCGGCTAGGCTGCCGGCTTCAGACGGCGCGTGATCGGCCCGGGTGCGGAAGCATCCGGGCCTTTCGCGTTCATGCGCAAACCGTCCGGGACCGTCTCGCGGCCGTTTCAGGAATGCGCCATGCGGATGTCACACGAAAGAAAGATGCCGCAGGACAGCAAGGAACCCACGGCGTGATGCCGCGTTGCCCCGGCAGGTCCCGCAGGCCATGCGGAACCAGAACAACCCGACCGGAGAGAGCTCCTGATGCTGTCCACCACCTTCCGTGCCGCGGCACTGCTCCTGAGCCTCGGCGGCCTCGCCGCCTGCGCGCAGGATCCGCTGAACACCTCGGGCCGCCCCGATGGCGCGCCGGGCAACCCGCCGGGCACGGCCGTGTCCCGCACCAATGACCGCGTCGGCGATCCGCTGAACACTCAGAACCGCCCCGATGGCACGCCGGGTAACCCGCCGGGCACCGCCGTCTCCCGCGCCAACGAGCGCGTCGGCGACCCGCTGAACACCGCCGACCGTCCGGACTGCACCCCGGGCAACCCGCCGGGCACCGCCGTTTCCCGCGCCACCGGCACCACGGACCCGAGCGACTGCGCCCCGCAGCGCCGCAGCCGCAGCCGCCGCTGATCCGGCAACCGGAACCGGATGGGGCGCCGCAGCGATGCGGCGCCCCTGGTGATTCCAGCGGGGTCGTTTCAGCGGGGCATTTTCGGCGGGTGTGCCCTGCATTGCGGACGCGCCGCATCCTTTGACCCGGCGCGCCCTTTCCGTCATCTTCGCCGGCTTCCCGCCCGGCGCTGCGATACCCGCCCCGCCCGCGGGGCAACCGGAGGGCCACGCCGCGTGATCCCCGCCCTGATGCCGAACTACAACCGCGCCGACCTCGTCTTCGAGCGGGGCGAGGGTGCCTGGCTGTGGGATGCGCAGGGCCGACGATTCCTCGACTTCGGCGCCGGGATCGCGACCACGAGCATCGGCCACGCCCACCCGCATCTCGTCTCCGCCATCGCCGAGCAGGCCGGGCGCGTGATGCACACCTCGAACCTGTACCGCGTGCCGCAGGCCGAGCGCCTTGCCGCGCGGCTGGTGGAGGCCACGCCCTTCGCGGACAGCGTGTATTTCTCGAACTCGGGCGCCGAGGCGAACGAGGCGATGGTGAAGGCGGTGCGGAAGTACCACGCGGCCAACGGCCATCCCGAGCGCTTCCGCACGATCTGCTTCGAGGGCGCCTTTCACGGCCGCACGCTGGCCATGATCTCCGCCACGGGCAACGCCAAGTACCTGGAGGGCTTCGGCCCGCCGGTCGATGGCTTCGACCATGTCCCCTTCGGCAACATGAACGCCGTGCGCCAGGCGATCACGAAGGAGACGGCCGCGATCATGATCGAGCCGATCCAGGGCGAGGGCGGCGTACGGCCGGCCGACCTGCGCTTCCTGCAGGAGTTGCGCGCGACCTGCGACGAGTTCGGGCTGCTGCTCGCGCTCGACGAGGTGCAGACCGGCATGGGGCGCTCCGGCAAGCTTTGGGCGCATCAATGGGCCGGGATCGAGCCGGATGTCATGTCCTCGGCCAAGGGCATCGGCGGCGGCTTCCCGCTCGGCGCGACCCTGGCGCGGGAGAAGGTGGCGGAGCATCTGAAGCCCGGCACGCATGGCAGCACCTATGGCGGCAACCCGCTAGCCTGCTCGGCCGGCAATGCCGTGCTGGACGTGATCCTCGCCCCGGGCTTCCTCGATCAGGTGGACCGGGTGGCGCGCCATCTCTGGCGCGGCATGCAGGACCTGGCCGGGCGCCACCCGAAGGTGGTCGCGGGCGTGCAGGGGGCGGGGCTGCTGCTCGGCCTGAAGCTGCACGACGTCGTCTCCAACGCCGAGGCGCAGGGCGCGGCGGTGGCGGAAGGGCTGCTCACGGTGGCGGCGGGGATGAACGTGCTGCGCGTCGCGCCGCCGCTCATCATCACCGAGGCCGAGGCGGACGAGGCGCTGGGCCTTCTTGACCGCGCCATGCTGCGCATCACGCCGGGCGAGGCGAAGGCGGCCGCCAAGTGAGTGCCGCGTTGAAAACGGTGGAGGGGGGGCCTGCGGCCCCCCGCCACTTCCTCGAGATCATGGATTTCGATGCGCCGACGCTGCGCCGCATGCTGGACATGGCGCGCGAGGCCAAGGCGGGGCGGGTGCCGGGCAAGCCACTGGCCGGCAAGTCCATCGCCCTGATCTTCGAGAAGCCGAGCACCCGCACCCGCGTCTCCTTCGAGGTGGGGATCACCCAGCTCGGCGGCCATGCGGTGGTGCTCTCGGGGCGGGACATGCAGCTCGGGCGGGGCGAGACGCCGGCGGACACGGCCAAGGTGCTGTCCCGCTATGTCGATGCGATCATGCTGCGCACCGACGATGTCTCGAAGCTGCGCGGGCTGGCGGAGCACGCGACGGTGCCGGTGATCAACGGCCTGACGGATGTCTCGCATCCCTGCCAGATCATGGCCGATGTCCTCACCTTCGAGGAGCATCGCGGCCCCATCGCCGGCCAGACCATCGCCTGGACGGGCGACGGCAACAACGTGGCCCAGTCCTTCATCCAGGCCGCCGCGCGCTTCGACTTCACCCTGCGCCTGGCGACCCCGGATGCGCTGCGCGCGCCGCCCGAGCTGGTGGCCTGGGCGCGGCGCGAGGGTGCGCAGATCGAGGAAACGGACGACCCCGCGGCCGCCGTGCGTGGCGCACGCTGCGTGGTGACGGATACCTGGGTTTCCATGTCCGACGAGAAGCCGGACGCGGCCACGACCAACCGCCACAACCTTCTCGCGCCCTACCAGCTCAACGCCGCGCTGATGCGCCACGCGGCGCCGGACGCCATCGTGATGCACTGCCTGCCGGCCCATCGTGGCGAGGAGATCACCCAGGAGGTGATCGACGGGCCGCAGAGCGTGGTGTTCGACGAGGCAGAGAACCGGCTGCACGCCCAGAAGGGCGTGCTGCTCTGGGCGCTCGGCCTGGGCTGAGGCCAGCCGGCGCGCGGCTTGATGCAAATCAAGGTGGAGCGCGCGCTGGCGGGCCAGTTTGCCATCCAGGTTGAAGCCTTGGAGGCATCCGATGAGCGCCGTGATGGAGTCCCTCTCCGCCCGTGACGTGATGACGCGCGAGGTGATCTGCGTACCGGCCTCGATGCCAGTGGCATCGCTGGCGCGGCTCCTGGCCGAACGCGGCATCTCCGCCGTGCCCGTCACCGGGGCGGATGGCCGGCTGCTTGGCATCGTGACGGAGCTGGACCTGATCCGCCGGCTTTCCGGCGCGGAGGACCGGCGCCCTGGCTGGATCCAGCGCCTGTTCGGCAGCCGGGACCGTGACGCCGAGCGCTATGCCCAGGTGCATGGCATGCTGGCCGAGGACGTGATGACCCGCAGCCTCATCACGGTGACTGAGGGCAGCTCGGTGGAGCATATCGCCCATCTGATGGAGGAGCGGGGCATCCGCCGCGTGCCGGTGCTGCGGGGCGAGCGCCTCGTTGGCATCGTCTCCCGCGCCGACCTGCTCCAGGCGCTGCTCGTCCCACCGGCCGCGCTGGGCGAAGGCGCCGACGAGGATGAGCGGATCCGCGAGGCCGTCTGGAAGGAGGTTCGCGAGCAGCCCTGGGCCGACATGGTCTACACCTTCGTCAGCGTGAAGGACGGGGTGGTGGAGTTCCAGGGCTTCGCGCGTTCCCCGGCCGTGCGCCGCGGGCTGCAGGCCATCGCGCATCGCGTCCAGGGCGTCCGCCGCGTGGTGGACAGCATGGAGGAGGGGATCCCGCAGCTCGCCCTCTACTGAGGAGCCCCGTCGAGGCGGCCCCTGGTCGGCGGCGGCTCGACGGCCGCCGTCCCGGTCCGCTCCCGCAGCGGGCGCGGGCCTGGAAAGGGCGCCATGCGCGCGGCGCGGGCGCAGGGCCCTGTCGATCCGCCGCGGCGCTGACTATCTAGGGCGGGTGCAAGACGTGACCCGCCCCTCCGAGACCCCCGACTTCCTCAACCATGACCGCCCCCCGGTGCCGGCCATGGTGGTGCCGCGCGCCATCATGCCCTTCCACCTGGACGGCCGCCCCGTGCGCGGCCGGCTGGTGCGGCTGGGCAAACTGGCCGAGGCGCTGATCGGCCGGCATGACCTGCCGGAGGATGTCTCCCGCCTGCTGGGCCAGGCCCTGGCGCTGACCGCCGGGCTGGCCGCCGCGCTGAAGTTCCGCGGTTCCTTCTCCCTTCAGGCGAAGGGCGATGGCCCCGTGCCCATGCTGCTGGCCGACTGCACGGATGCGGGCGAGATCCGGGGCTATGCGCGCGCCGAGGGCCTTGCCAGCGGCGAGGCCGGCGCGCTGCTGGGCAAGGGCTATCTGGCCTTCACCTGCGATCAGGGGCCGGACATGGACCGGTACCAGGGCCTTGTCGCGATCGAGGGCGAGACGCTGGCCGAGATGACGGACAGCTACTTCCGCACTTCGGAGCAGCTCCAGGCCTTCGTACGCCTGGCCTGCCGCCGCACGCCCGAGGGCTGGCGCGCCACCGCCCTGATCCTGGAGCGCGTCGCTGCCGAGGGCGGGGTCGATGGGCTGGGCGACGAGGAGGCCGACGAGGCCTGGAACACGGCGACCACCCTGGCCTCGACGGTCAAGGAGGAGGAGATGCTCGACGACGGCCTGCCGCCGGAGCAGCTCCTGCACCGCCTCTTCCATGCGGAGGGCCTGTTGGTGGACCGGCCCCGGGCGCTTTCCTATGGCTGCCGTTGCTCCCGCGCGCGCCTTGCCGGCGTGCTGCAGGGCTTCCCGGAGGCCGATCTGGACCACATGGCCGAGCACGGGCTGATCACCATGACCTGCGAGTTCTGCAATGTGGCCTTCCGCTTCGAGCGCTCCGAGGTGAGGGGTGGCGCTGGCCGGGCCTGATCGGCTAACGCGGAGGCCGGGCTTTGGGGGATTCCGCGAGATCATGACCGGACGCAGCATGACCAGGCGGGGCATCGTGATCGGTGCGCCGCTGCTCCTTCTTGCCTGCGGAGGGCGCGAGCCGCCGCCCGCGCCGCCGCGCGTGGAGGGCTATGCCTGGCTCACGCCGCTGCGCCTGAACGTGGCCGACCTGGAGGTGGTGGAGAACCCAGCCGGCTCCCGCGCCGATCCGCCCGCGCCCATCCTGCCTTCCGCCGAGGTGGCGCGGATGGGGCGGGACCGGATCATTCCCTCCGGCACCACGGGCCGGGCGCGCTTCATCGTGGATTCCGCGAGCCTCACCCGCTCGGGCGATGCGATCGCCGTGCTGCTGCGCGCCCGGGTGGAGATCCTGCTGGACGGTGACCGGCGGGTGGCCTTCGCCGAGGCCGAGGCGCGGCGGGGCCTGACCGGCGCCGGCGGCAGCGCCGCCGCCCGGGCACGGGCCGCGGAGACGGTCATGATCCGCGCCATGGAGCACCTGAACGTCGAGTTCGAGCTGCAGGTCCGCCGCAACCTTCGGGACTGGCTGCTGGAGACGACCCCCACCGCGCCGGTGGCGCCGATCGACGCGCCGGGCGGCATCCAGCGGCAGGACCTTCCCCAGGGCTAAGGGCTAAGGGCTGGGGTCGCTTTCGCAACCCCGGGCAGGGATTCGGCGCTTCTTCCCCATCGAAGGAGAATCGCCATGAACCGCTTCCGCCCTGCCTTGCTGTTGCCGGCCCTGGCCCTCGGCGCCGGCCTGGCTGCCTGTGCGCCCTATCCGGCGGAGCCCTACTACCAGCCCGGCACCTATGGCGTGGCCCCCGCAGTTACTCCGGGCTATGCCGCCGCGCCCTATGCCACGCCGATGCCGGGCTATGTCGGCCAGGCGCCCGCGCCTGCCGTCGGGCCAGGCTATGCCGCCGCCGTGGATCCCTATTGCCGCGAGGCCTATGCCGCCGCCGCCGGCGCGCAGCAGCAGGCCGCGATCAGCGGTTCCTATGCCGATGCCGCCCGTGCCGACCGCTCGGCTGGCTTCTTCCGCCGAGATTGCTAAGGCGGTCCGAAGGTCTCGCGGGCGTGGCGCCGGGTTCCTGGTGCCACGCCCGCGGTTCTCTGGGGCCCCGCGCTACCCCTCAAAGGTGCCGGAGCGGCCGTTGATGATCGACAGGAATTCCCGCCGCGTCGCATGATCGTCACGGAAGGCGCCCAGCATCGTGCTGGTGACCATGGTCACCCCATGCTTGTGCACGCCGCGCGTCGTCATGCACTGATGCGCCGCCTCCAGCACCACGGCCACGCCCACGGGGTCGAGCACGTCGTTGATCGCGTTGGCGATCTGCGCGGTCAGCTTCTCCTGAATCTGCAGGCGCTTGGCGAAGGCATCCACCACCCGTGCGAGCTTGCTGATGCCGACGACCCGCCCGCGCGGCAGATAGCCCACATGCGCGCGGCCGATGATGGGCACCATGTGGTGCTCGCAATGGCTCTCGAGCCGGATGTCGCGGAGGACCACCATCTCGTCATAGCCCGCCACCTCCTCGAAGGAGCGCTGGAGGAGCTGCACGGGGTCGGTGCCATAGCCGACGAACAGCTCCCGGTAGGACTTCGCGACGCGCTTGGGCGTATCGACCAGCCCCTCCCGGTCCGGGTCGTCGCCGGCCCAGAGGAGGAGGGTCCGCACCGCCGCTTCCGCCTCAGCCTGGGTGGGGCGCTTGTGGCCGGCGAGGTCGGCCGGACAGGCGGCGCCGGCCTCGGCTGCGGCCTGGGTGTCGGGATGGGGTTCGGTCACGGGCAGTCGGTTCCTTGGGCGCGGCGGGCGCTGATCCGGGGTGCCGCGGGGCGGCGCGGGCAAAGAGATGGGGAGGGGCGGCGGAGTCGGGAAGCGGCCTGTCCCGCGAGGCGGGGCCAGGCCGTGGAGCTCATCACCGCCGCCTAGTTGAGCGTGACCTGCCCATGCGGGCTGTCCAGGCTGAAGGCCGGGATCTCGGCGTCGAAGGTCTCGCCCGTGACGGGTACCACCATGTGGTAGACGCCGCGCATGAAGCCGGAGGAGGTCGCGAGCGGGGTGCCCGAGGTGTACTCGAAGGCCTCGCCGGGTTCGAGCACCGGCTGCTCTCCCACCACCCCGTCCCCGTGCACGACCTGGGTGCGGCCGAGCGCATCGGTGATGGACCAGCTGCGCTTCATGAGCTGCACGGTCTCCCGCCCCTCATTGGCGATGCGGACCCGATAGGCCCAGACATGCCGCCCCTCCTCGGGATCCGACTGATCCGCGAGATAGAAGCTCCGCACCGTCACGCGCAGCCCGCGCGTGATAGCGGTGAAGGCGCCGGCATCGCTCATCGCGAAGCCCTCCCCTTGCCCTGGCGGGAGGAGCCCGCCGCCCTCTTCCGTGAGGCGCCCGGCACGCTCAAGCGCGACATACCCCGCCCGCTCACGCGCGACGCCCCAGCAGCGCCGTGGCCATCCCCGCACCGATCAGCATCGACCCGCCAATGCGGTTCATCGCCTGCCTGGGGCCGGGCCGGCGCACGACGCCCGACAGGCGCCCCGCCAGCAAGGCATAGCCCAGCGCATTGGCCGCGCCGAGCGTGACAAAGCTGGCCACCAGCAGCGCCGCCTGCAGCAGGAAGGGGCGGGCAGGATCGAGGAACTGCGGCACGAAGGCGACGAAGAAGGCGATGCTCTTCGGGTTCGTCGCCGTGACGATGAAGGCCTGCATCCCCGCCCGGCGGGGCGGCAGCGGTGCCGGCGCCCCCTCAACCGGGGCGCGCCACATCCGGATGCCCAGCCAAATGAGATAGGCGGCGCCCGCCCAGCGCAGCACCGTGAAGGCGAGCGCCGAGGCGGCGAGCAGCGCGCCCAGCCCGGCCAGGGAGAGGCTGAGGGCCAGGGCATCCCCCGCAGCCACGCCAAGCACCAGCGGCAGGGTGGAGCGCCGCCCGCCGCCGAGTGACTGGCCGAGCACGAGAAGAATGGTCGGCCCGGGGATGATCAGCATCGCCGCCGAGGCGGCCAGGAAGGCAAGCCAGGTTTCGATGCTCATCCTTCTCCCCTCAAGGTTGTGGCGGGAAGGGGGCGCAGCCTGCCACCGGCCGCGCCGCCCCGTCCACCTTGCCGCCCCGTGGCGCGGTCAGCGCGCCCTCTTCAGCGGTCCGGCGCCGCCGCGCGGGAGAGGTCGGCCTTGCCGCCGCCCGTGCTGCGCAGCCCGTCGAGCGCCTGCGAGAGGTCGTCGATCAGGTCCTGCGCGTCCTCCAGCCCCACGGAGAAGCGCACCGTGCCATCGGTGATGCCAAGGCGCGCTCGCTCCTCCGGCCCCACTTTCATATGGGTGGTGGTGGCGGGGTGCGTGACCATGCTGCGGGCATCGCCGAGGTTGTTCGAGATGTCGATCAGCCGCAGAGCGTCCAGCACGCGGAAGGCCGCCTCCTTGCCGCCCTCCACGTCGAAGGTGACGAGCGAGCCGCCGGCCGACATCTGCTTCTTCGCCAGCGCCTGCTGCGGGTGGCTGTCGAGGAAGGGGTAGAGGGTGCGCGAGACCTCCGGCCGGCCGGCGAGGAAGTCGGCCAGCTTCGCGGCATTGGCGCACATGGCCGGCAGGCGCAGATGCAGCGTCTCCAGCCCCTTCAGGATGACCCAGGCATTGAAGGGCGAGATGCTGGGGCCGGTGTTGCGGATGAAGGGCTGCAGCACCTCGTCCACCCACTTCTGCGAACCCAGCACCGCGCCGCCGAGCACGCGGCCCTGGCCGTCGAAATGCTTGGTGGCGGAATAGACCACTACATCCGCGCCGAGGGTCAGCGGCTTCTGGAGAAGGGGCGTCGCGAAGACATTGTCCACCACCACGATGGCGCCGGCCGCATGCGCCAGCTCGGCCACCGCCGGCAGGTCCACCAGCTCCAGCATCGGGTTGGAGGGCGTCTCCAGCAGCACCAGCGCCGCGGGCTTGCGGAAGGCGTCGCGCCACTGGTCGAGATCCGTGCCGTCCACGAAGACCGTCTCGATGCCGTAGCGCGGCAGCAGGGTGGAGACGATCCAGTGGCAGGAGCCGAAGAGGGCGCGGGAGGCCACGACCCGGTCGCCGGTCTTCAGATGGGACAGCATGGCCGAATGCACGGCGGCCATGCCGGATGCCATCACGCGGCAGGCCTCGGCGCCTTCGAGCGCGGCCAGCTTGTTCTGCAGCGCCTCGATCGTCGGGTTGCCGAAGCGGGAATACTGGAAGTGCTGGATTTGGCCGAGGAAGGTCTCCTCCGCCTGGCCGGCGCTCTCATACATGAAGCCCGAGGTGAGATGCAGGGCTTCCGACATCTCGTCGAAGGAGCTTCGGTTCTGGCCCCCGCGGACGAGCAGCGTCGCGGGGCGGAGGGGGGTGTTCGGAAGGGTCCTGGGCATCGCGGGCGTTCCACCAAGTCACGGATGGCCCGGTCGGGCGGTGGGAAACCCACCGCCACGGCCGTTTAGCGCGTTTCTTTAGGCTCGCCGCAAGCTGGCCGACAAATCGCGAGCTGGCTCCGCCGGGCGCGGAGCCGGTGGCAAGCTAGTCCCCGCCTCCCGGCGGGGCAAGGGCGGGAGGGGAAGGGGGGGCGCATCCCCTGTTTCCGGGCTTGGCTCCCCTCCGGCCCACACGGGGCCGCGATCATCTCCTCGCGGTGGCGGAGGAGGAGGAGGAGCGGCAGGGCAGGCATGCCGGCCTTCCAGCGGAGTCGTGCCCATAGTGCGGATTGCGCGGGCGCGGGGCCTGCGCTAGGTGTGGATACCTCGGAGCGCGGGCGTAGTTCAGAGGTAGAACGTCAGCTTCCCAAGCTGAATGTCGTGGGTTCGATTCCCATCGCCCGCTCCAGAGTTTTGCCGCTGCGCCGTGTCGGGCGGCCCACCCCACCCTCAGCGGGTTGCAGGACGGGGTAGAGAGTTCTGCCAAGGTAGCTTGGAACGCGGTCGCTGATCTCGACGGCGAGGCCCTGTCCCTGCGATCGGCCCCATGCGCAGCGCTTCAGAGCGGCCACGCTCTGCCCCCGAATAGGTTTAGACAGGCGGCAGGGAGTTGGCGGAGGATGCCCGATCAACTTGAGGCCGGGTGGGAGGAACAGATGCTAGGTCGAGGTATCTTCGGAAGCCGAGAGGTGGCTCTGCCGGAAGAAGTCGCCGTCCATCTCACGGAAGACGATGAGCGGAACCTGGTCGGCGTCGTGGTGGCGCCCGGCACCCACCGTGAACTCTCCCTCACCGGCGATCTCCCCAGGGGGCCAGGTCTCATCCCGCGTGCCGCGCCCCTTGCGATCAATGACGGGATCAGAAAGGCTCAGGCCCTGCAGGCGCCTCTCGTGATCATCGACCCCTTTGGGGTATGGGATCCCGCCTGGGGGGAGCTGCGCTTCCACTGAGCATCGGGGCTGGGGTGGGGCGCGGCTCTGCTCGTCGAATCAAGAGGCTAGCCTTTGCGCCGCCCTGGAGGCGGCTCGGGGGAGCCATCGCGGAACAGGGGAGTGGGCCGGGAGTGGGGCTGAGGAAGGGTATGGAATGAGCCGCGACCGACGACAGGGGGCGGCGAGGAAGGGCTCTCCCCGCTCGGGAAACCTGGTCAGTGAAGTCGCCCGCCTCTCCCGCGAGTTGGACGAATGCCGCGCGAAGCTGAAGCAGATCGAGCAGCAAGGAATCGCGAAGGTGACGGCACGGCGTCTGGCGGCCCTGGAGGAAGGGCAGCAGATCGCACGCGGTCAGGCCGTGGACGCGGCACTCGCGAAATCGAAGGCCGAGGCAGAGCTGCGCGCTCTTCGGAAGGCAATCGCCGAGGCGCCAGGCCCGCTGGGATGGCTGATCCGGAAGGCGGCCGGAAGGCTGCGAATTGGGGGGTAATGCCCAGCCTGCAGTTCATCTGGGCGCTTGGCAGCGCGGCCTGGCGGGTCGGGAAGGCTTGAAGCTCCACAGCTTGCCGGTGCGTTACTCGCTCCAGACAGTGTGAGCCCTTCTGGCATGCAACAGCCGAAAACGACCGACGGCAGTGCCGCCCTCGAGCGAACAATTCAGCGCCTCCTGGAGGCATGCCGGCGGTCTTTCCAGAATGGCCATGCCCGCCGGGCCAGGCGGGAGGTGGATGGAGCGGCCGCTCTCCGCCGGGTCGCGGATCGTCTGCGCACGTAGATTGAGGGCGACACGCCGACGGCTTCGCGCCGTGTTCCACTTGGCCGCGACTGGGCGACCCCCTTCACGCCTCTTCGACGACCTCTCCGCTCCGCCTTGTGAGGTGCATTCTCCCGCCCTCTGGACGAGAAGCATGGCGCCGGCCGGGCGAGGGCCGGCTGTGGCCCGGCAGGTTCCGCAGCATGGGACCGGGGCTGGAGGAAAACGATCCAGTTGACCAAGGGCGCTCCCACGGCCTCGTTGCCGCACGCCCTGATCGACGGAGACGTCATGCATCGATCCGCATCTTTCGCGTTGCTCACCCTGCTGGCTGCCTGCGGCTATGGCGATTCCCGGATGGCCCATGAGGCCCAGCTCAGCATGGAGGGGATGACGGCCGCCGACTTGCAGGCCTGTGCCGGGATTCCCGAGAAGACGAAGCGGCTGGATGCCAGGACGGAGTTGTTCAGCTACAGCGTGAAGAACGAGGCGGCCGGCGGAGTGGAGGTTTCCCTGCCGGTGATCGGGGGCGGCTACACCCTGGGCGGGAGCGGAACCGCCTGCACCGCGACCTTTCGCCTAGTGGATGATCGGGTGAGCGGGCTGTTCTACTCCGGCAACAATGACCGGCCCATCGGCCGGGATGGCGTCTGTGCGCATATCATCCGGGGCTGCATGCGGCGCCCGCTTTCGAGCATGACGCGGACGGACGACACGGCCTCCGCCTCCTCCGCCTTCCGGCAGCCGCCTGCGCCGCCGCCCCCGTCGCAGCCGGCAGTCGTAAGGATGGAGCCCATCGGGCGTTGATCACGGAAATTCCGTTCTGCATCACCGAATTCACGCTGCTTTGACGGAGGGCTGACGGAGGTTTCCGCCCCTTGTGCTCGGATTGGCCCAAGAGCTCGCGTGTCGTCCTGGCGCGCGGAGCGGCCGATCTCAGCAGAGGAAAAATCCATGACCGAGAAGAGCAGCGTAAAGACCCCCGTGATCCGCACCCCGGCCGCCGCCGTGGCGGATTCGGGCCGGGTTTCCACCGGTGGCCTGCAGCGCGCCATCATCCGCACCCTGCCGAAGAAGCTGGCCGATGCGGGGCGGGTTTCGACCGGCGGCCTGCAGCGCGCGATCGTCCGCACTCCCCCGAAGGCCGTGGCCGATTCCGGCCGCGTCTCCACGGGCGGACTGCAGCGCGTCATCTGATCGCGCCAGCCCCGCGCCGGCCCGCTTCAGGGCCGGGCGGGGCAGCCGGGTGATGCAAGCGCGGGTAGATCGGCTCATGGACCAGACACCGACCTCCGAGATTCCCGCCCAGATCCGTGGAACCGCGCCGGACGCCGATCCGATCGTGCGCTTCCACAATCTTTTTCCGGGATGCCGCCCGCCGCAGCGCGCCGCGCGCGATGGCCATGGCACGATCCCCATCCGCGCCTACCGCCATTGCGAGGCGCTGTGCTCCGCCGCCGCCTTCGGCTGGCATGTCTTCCCGCCCATGGATTTCGAGCTGGTCTGGGATGGCAGCACCGAGATCCAGTGGACCTATGAGGGCGCCGAGGGCTGGTACCCGCTGAACGTCGCCCAGTTCCCCCATTTCGCCGCCGCCTTCGACGAAGGCGCGCCGGAGGATGCGAAGGGCTTCTCGCCCCCCTTTCTCGCGAATTTCGTCGAGCCCGGCGTGGTGCAGATCTGGACCGGCCTGGTGGCGCGCACCGCGCCCGGCTGGAACCTGCTGCTCCGCCCGCCCGCCAATGTGCCGCGTGACCTGGGCTACGAGCATTTCGAGGGCATCATCGAGACCGACCGCTGGTTCGGCCCGCTGTTCTTCAACGTGCGGCTGACGCGGACGGACATCCCTGTGCGCTTCCGGGCGGGCTATCCGTTGATGCAGGTGCAGCCCGTGCAGCGCGCCACGCTCACCGATGCCGTGCTCGAGAATTATGACGTGTCGGAGGGGCTGGAATCGTTCACCCCGGCGGATTGGGACGCCTTCCGCGACACCGTGGTGAAGCCGAACAAGGACCCGAACCGCCGCCGCGGCGCCTATGGCGCCGAGACCCGCAAGGGGCGCAAGCGCGAGGAACGGGGACCATGACCGCCGGGCGGGACAGGCTCCATGGCCTGGCCTGGGCGGTGGTTACCGTCACGGTCGCGGCCGCCTATCCGGCCATCACGCGGCTCGGCGTCACGCAGCAGGCAATGACCCCGATGGAACTGGCGACGCTGCGCTATGTGGTGGCCGGGCTGGTGCTGTTTCCCGTGCTGCTCGCCTCCTGGCGCCGCTTCGGCCGGGCGGACTGGGCCGAGGCCTGCATTCTGGCCCTGTGCCAGGGCACGCCGCTCGCGGCCCTGATCGCGACGGGGCTTTCCTACGCTCCGGCTTCGCATGGTGCCGCGCTCACCCTCGGCCTCATGCCGGCCGCCACCCTGGTCTTCGCCATGGCCGCGGGCCGCTATCCGAGCCGGGCCGCCGCCTTCGGCGCCGCCGTGATCGCGTTCGGCGCCGTGGCGCTCTCCCTGCTCGAAATCGGAGGGGGCGGCTCCGCCCTGATCGGTCACGCGATGTTCGTGCTCGCGGCGCTGATGGGGGCAACCTATTTCACGCGGCTGCGCGCCTCCGGCTTCACGGCGCTGGAAGGCGCCGCCTTCGTCGCCGTTCTCTCCGGCGCCGGCGGCGTGCTGGCGCTGGCCGTGATGGGGGACCTGCCCCAGATGCTGCGCATCGCGCCGCGAACCCTGCTGCTGCAGGCGGTCTTCCAGGGGCTGCTGGTGGGCGTGCTGACGATGGTGGCGATGAACCGCGCCATCGCCCTGCTGGGCGCGGCCCAGGCAACGGTCTGCATGTCCCTCGTCCCGGCGGGGGCGGCGGCGCTGGCCGTGCCCGTGCTGGGCGAGGTGCCCTCCGGCCCCGAGATGCTCGCCATCGGCACCATGGTCGTCGGCGCCATCCTTTCGGCCCTTCCCGGTTCCCCGGCTGCGGTCGGGCCTTTCCGCTGCCTCGTCCCGCCGCGCCGCGGCATGCCGGCCGCCTCGCCGGGAGGACTTCCATGACTGAGGAGAAGCCGATGATCCAACTCGATCTGCCTCGTGAAGAGGCGCAGCTGGAAGAGGTGATCGGGACGTTGGCGGTGCTCGCCCGCTCCACAGGCCGGAACGCGGCCGGGGGGGTGCTGGAGGCGCTGCGCGACACCCTGGCAACCCAGCCTCACCAGCCCGTCCAGAGGCGCTGAGCCCGCGCATCCGCGCCGGCCGCCCGAACGCTTCACCATTTGCCCAGCGACCCGATCGCGCACACCGCCACGGCGGGCGTGATTGGCCGGTCGCGCCCGGCCGCCGCGCCGGCCGTGAGAGAGATGCCATGGCACGAATCAGCAGATCCGAGGGCCCGGCCATGGCGGGCAGCCCCGTCGCGAGGCAGGCCTGGCTGCACCTCGCGAGCGAGACCCTGGCCCTGGGATGCCTCTTCGAGCGCCGGGGCGCCGCCCATATCCGCATCCCCGTCCACCGGCGGCAGCAGATGGCCGGGTGCGAGTGGCACAGCCAGCGCAGCGGGGGGGTGCTCCGCTCCGTCTCCTACACCTTCGAGGCGCTGGAGGACTGGAACGCGATGGCACGGGAGTCGATCGAGGACGTGGCCGCCCTCTACCGGCACATCCTCGGCCGGCCAGAAATCCGCCCGGCCGACCTGACCTGGTCGGCAGACATCTATCGCCGCGGCCCCGAGGGCCATGTGCTCGCCTTTCCGGCCGGCAGCTACAACCCCCTGAACGCCTGGAACACGGTGCGTGGCGCCGTGCACCTCAACGGCGGCATGGCGGCGGGCTTCGAGGCCTCACCCCTGCCAATGACCGATCCGGGCCGGCTGCGCCTGACCGATGCGGGGCTGGAGCGCGGACTTCTCTTCCTGAGGGGGCGGGACTGCACGGCCGAACTGCTGCACCCAGCGCGGCGGGAGGGCTGGGCCGGCCCGATCAGCCGCCTCGAATTGCGGCTCCCCGGCGGCGCGGATTGGTCGCTGGACGACCTGACCCTGCCCGATGGCGAGCGTTTCACGCCGCTCGGCCTGTTCCAGGCGCTGCTGGGCGAGCCTGCCTGGGCGCGGGAGGGGCGGAGGCGAGGCCTGGCAGAGCCGACGCGCGATCCGATGCTGCCCGGGCCGCTGGTGAGCAGGGCCATGCTGCGTCAGCTTTTCGCCTCAGGGCGCCCCGCGCTGGCCTGAGCCGCGTTCCGACGTCCTAAAACGGCGTGGAATCGAGGGACGTGGCTTGCCTCTCCCATGCCGATACAATGAAACGGCGCGCAGGCCGCAGTCCTTTATCCCGGGGAATCCGATCGCCATAATCACCCGGTGATGGTCGAGCATCCCCGTGACACGACGGGCGGATGGCCCCTGTGAGCCCCGCGCCGCCTTTCCGGCCGGCAGGTGGCCCCGACCAGCCCGCGCCCTTCGTGCGGGTCTCGTTGCTTGGCCCGGTGCGGGCCTGGGACGGGGAGGGAGGCGAGATCGCCATCCCTGGTCGTAAGCCGCGCGCGCTGCTGGGCATCCTCCTGATGGCTCGCGGCCGGCCGGTGAGCCGGGCACGGCTGGCTGCGCTCCTCTGGGAGCGCTCCGCCGAGGCGGAGGCGCGGGGCAGCCTGCGCCAGGCGGTGCTTGAGCTCACCCGCGCATTCGGGGCGGTTCCCCTGCTGCGCCGGGACGGCGAGAGCCTGCGTGCCGATCCGGCCTGCTGCGTGGTCGATGCGCTCACGCTTCCGGCTGGCGGAGCGCCGCCCGATGGGATGCCGGCTCTCATGGATGGGCTGGAGGGGATCGGCGAGGGCTTCGACGACTGGCTTCAGGCGGAACGCGATGCCTTCCTCGCCGATCTGCGTGCCCGGCAGGAGGCGAGGCTCGAAGCCCTGGCCGAGGATCCGGCCCGCAGCGAGGAGGCGATCCAGGCGGCCCGCGGCCTCGTGGCCCTCGACCCGTCGCATGAACCGGGCTGGCGCGCGCTGATGCTCCTGCTGGCCAGTGCGGGCAACCGGGCCCAGGCACTGGCGGAATATGAGCGGTGCGAAGCCGCGCTCCGCCGGGCGCTGGACCTGGAGCCCTCGGCGGAGACGCAGCAGCTCGCGGCAAGGCTGCGGGCGCCGTCGCGGGCTGCCCTCCTGCCGCCCGCGCCGCCCCCGCCCTCGGAGGATGGACGGCTCCGGGTCGGCGTCATTCCGGCGCGCCTGTCCGCCGGGCAGGCGCATCATCCCCTGACCGCCGCCTATGCGCATGACGTGGCGCTGGAGCTGGTGCGCTACCGCCATTTCGACGTGCTGCACCCGAGCGCGCTGGAAGCGGGCGGCGTGCCATCATCGGAGGCGTTCCGGGGCCTTGGCTTGGATTACATCGTCACCACCGCGATCCGGCGGGAGGCCGAAGGGAGCAGCCTCGTTCTCTCCCTTTTGGAGGTGTCCGGCCCTGCCCGCCCGATCTGGAGCGCGCGCGCCCCGCTCGGCGGCACCGCCGACGAGCTGGACAGCGAGGCGCTGGGCCGGCTCGTCGCCCGGCTGGAGCCGGTGATCCTGCACACGGAGGGCACCCGCCCCGTGCCGAAGCGCGTCACGGATGCAAGTGCCATCGTGCTCCGCGCCATTCCGCTGATGTTCAGTATGGAGGCGCCCCGCTTCTTCCGGGCCGGCGAGATGCTGGCGGATGCGGTGACGCGGGAGCCGGAGAATGCCATGGCGGCGGCCTGGGCGGCCCAGTGGCATGTCTTCCAGATCGGCCAGAGCTGGGCGCCCGATCCCGCCGCCGCGCTGGAGGAGGCGGAGCGCCTCGCGGTGCTGGCGATGAGCCTCGACCCCGAGAGCGCGGAGGCGGCGGCGATCTACGGCCATGTCGCCTCCTTCCTGCACAAGGATTTCGACAGCGCGGCCTATTACCTCGGCCGTTCGCTGGAGCTGAACCCGCACCAGGCCTCCTCCTGGGCGCTCTCGGCCGCGACCCAGACCTATTCGGGCAGCCCGAAGGAGGCGCTGCGGCAGCTGGAGCGCTACCGCAGCCTTGCGCCCTGCCATCCGCATGACCGCATCCTCAGCCAGGTCTTCACCACCGCCTATGCAGTGGGCGGGGATTTCGAAATGGCGCTGTCCTTCGGCCGCCGCGCCGTGCGGGCCGCCCCCGGCTTCGTCAATGGCTACAAGCCCGTTCTCTCCGCGCTGGGGCATCTTGGCCTGGCGCGCGAGGCGCGGCCGCTGATCGAAGCACTGCTGCGGCTGGAGCCCCGCTTCAACGTGGCGGAATTCGTCAGCACCTATCCCTTCCGGCGGCCCGAGGACCGCGAGGCCTATGCCGAGGGCCTGCTGCGGGCCGGCGCGCCGAAAGGCTGACCGCAGCCGGTCAGGCGCCCGGCCCGGCGAAGGCGACGGACTTCACCAGCGCCCAGAGCCGCTGGCCCGGACGCAGGCCGAGGCGCGCCACGGCATCCCCGGTGATGCGCGCGAGCAGCACGGCCTGCCCCACCCGGAGCCGCAGCATGGCCTCATGCGGCGCGGCGGGATCGATCGCCTCCAACACCGCCGGCAGGACGTTCTGCACGGAGAGGCCGCGCGGCTCCTCGGTGGAGACGGAGATGTCGCGCGCGCGCACCCGGATGCGCAGCGCGGTGCCGGGCGCCTCCTCCCGCAGAGGTACGCGCAATTCGCCCCCCTCGAAGCGGAGCCGGGTCAGGCCGCGCAGGGGATCATGGCCGAGCACGGTGCAGGCCAGCAGGGCGCCTGCGTCCCGCCGGCTGGCCAACAGCGGCAGGTCCGTACGCGCGGCCAGGGTTTCGATCGGGCCGGCGGCGAGCACGCGGCCCGCTTCCATCAGCACGAGATGGTCGGCCAGCCGGTCCACCTCATCCAGCGCATGGGTCACGAGAAGGATGGGCAGGCGCAGCCTGTCGCGCACGCGGGCGAGATAGGGCAGCACCTCGGCCCGGCGCGGCGCATCGAGCGCGGCCAGCGGCTCGTCCATCAGCATCAGGCGTGGGCGCGAGAGAAGCGCGCGGCCGAGGGCGACGCGCTGCCTTTCCCCGCCGGAGAGCGCGGCGGGGCGCCGATGCAGGAGATGGCCGATGCCGAGAAGCGCGACCACCTCCTCCAGCGCCGGACCCTCCGCGCCGCGTGGTGCCCGGCGGAGGCCGTAGCGGAGATTCGTCTCCACCGAGAGGTGGGGAAACAGGCGCGCATCCTGGAATACCACGCCGCAGCGCCGCCGTTCCGGGGGGAGGACAAGGCGCGCCTCGGTGTCGAGCAACACCGTGCCGTCCAGCACCACGCGGCCTTCCTCCGGACGCAGCAGACCGGCCACGGCGGAGAGCAGCGTGGACTTGCCGCAGCCAGACGGGCCGAAGACGGCCGTCACGCCCGGCATCGGGGCGGCGAAGCGCGCCTCCAGCGCGAAGCCGGGGAAGCGGTGGCGGAGTGCGACCTCGAGCATCAGCGCACCGGTCGGCCGAGAAGCAGGGCGAGGCGCCGCCCGGCCAGATCCGCCAGCAGCAGCCCGGTCACGGCCAGGGCAAGGGAGACGGCCGCGAGCCTGGCCGCCGTGGCCTCGCCGCCCGGCGTCTGGGTGGCGCTGTAGATGGCCAGGGGCAGGGTCTGGGTTTCGCCGGGGATGTTGGAAGCAAAGGTGATGACGGCGCCGAACTCGCCCAGCCCCGCCGCGAAGGCGGTGATCGCGCCGGCGAGGATGCCGGGCGCGATGAGCGGCAGGGTGACCGTTACGAAGCGGTCGAGCGGCCCCGCGCCGAGGGTGCGCGCGGCCGCCTCCAGCCCCGGATCCACCGCATCGAGGCTGAGGCGCACCGCGCGCACGATGAGCGGGAAGGACATCACCGCCGTGGCGAGCGAGGCGCCGGCGGTGGTGAAGACCAGGCGGATTCCGAACCAGTCGTTCAGCAGGGAGCCGACGGGACCGCGCAGGCCGAAGGTGACGAGCAGGAGCCAGCCCACCACCACGGGCGGCATGACCAAGGGCAGGTGAACCAAGGCGTCCAGCAGCGCGCGCCCGGGAAAGCGCCCGCGCGCCAGCAGCCAGGCGACCAGCACGGCCGGCGGCAGGCCGAAGGCGACGGAGCGCAGCGCGACCGCCAGGCTGAGCCGGACGGCGCCCCATTCCTCCGGGGTCAGCACTATTCGGTGCGCAGCGCGAAGCCGAAGCGGCGATAGATGTCGGCGGCTTCGGGCCCGGTGGCGAAGGCAAGGAAGGCTCGCGCCTGGGCATGGCCGGCGGCGCGGCGGGTGAGGGCGAAGGGATAGGTGACGGCGGGATGGCTCTCCGGCGGGAACGTACCCAGCACCCTCACCCCGCGGGATGCCGCCGCGTCCGTCGCGTAAACGATGCCGAGAGGCGCCTCGCCGCGTTCGACGAGGAGGAGGGCGGAGCGGACATTGTCGGCGCGGGCCAGGCGTGGAAGCAGCGTGTTCCACTGCCCCATCCAGCTCAGTGCCGCCTGCGCATACTTCCCGACCGGCACATTGGACGGGTCGCCCGTGGCGATGCGCCCGGACGCGCCGAGCAGCGTGGCGAGGTCGGTGTTGCGCGCGAGAGTGGTGGGCGCGAGGGGGGTGTCCGCCGGGGCGATGAGCACGAGGGCATTGGCCAGGGGGCTGACGCGCGTCTCGTTCACGATCAGGTCGCGCTGCTGGAGATAGTCCATCCAGGGTTCGTCGGCGGAGGCGAAGAGATCGGCCGGCGCGCCCTGCTCGATCTGGCGTGCGAGGGCGGAGGAGGCGGCGAAGGAGAAGCGCGGCGCGGCGTGGCCCCGGACGCGCCAGGCCTCCCCGAGTGCCCGCATCGCATCCGTGAGGCTGGCGGCGGCGAAGACAGTGGGGCCGCCTTCCTGAGCCTTCGCCCTGGCGGGTAGCCCGGCTGGGAGCAGCAGGGCAGCCGCGAGGCCGCGCAGGACGAGGCGACGCATGGGAGGATCCACCGTTGTTCCCATCCGGATATATCGGCGGGCCCGGGGTCGTGCAACCGGCCTCCCGCCGGGGTCAGCGCCAGGGCGTCGGTGCGGGCCGGGCGGGTGTGTCCAGCGAGGGAGGAGCGGGGCGGGAGGGGGCCTGGCGTGCATCCTCCCAGGGGCGATCGGCCGCCGGGCGGGGAGGGTTTCCCGTCGCCACGCCGCGCGCCGTCTCGGCGGGACGGTCCGGTTCCGCGCCTCGTTCCGGCCACGGGCGGTCGGTGGCGCTGCGGGGCAGATCGTCGCGGTGCATCTCCCCCTGCACGGGCGGCTCTGGCCGCCGGGCCTGCTGCCGCAGCGCCGGTCGTGCCGGGGGGGAGGGGCGGAGCGCGCCGTAGCCGGGGCCGTAGCGCAGGACGTAGTCGGGAAGGGGAACGCGGCCGCCTTCCTGCCAGCGGCGGGCCTCGTGGCGACGGTGCCCCCGCCCATGCCCCCGGCCACGCCCGCGGCGGATCTCGCGGAAGGCCGGGCTGTCGCCGTCCCAGCCGGGATTGGCCCATCGGCGGCCATGCCCGCTCTCATCCTTCCACGGATCGGCCCGCGCGTCGGAGAGCGGCATCCAGCAGCCGGAGAGGAGAAAACCCAGTGCCCCGACCCGCAACCAACCCATCCGGTCCCGCCTCCCAGCGCATCAATCCATGAGGAAGAACGCAGGGGCGCGCCACAGGTCGCAGAGAGGAAGTGGATCTGCGTCAAGACCCTGCGGGAACGCCGCATTTCCTTGACTCGAACTGGACCATCCCAACAACATACGATATTCTAGTGAGTGGCACATTTGCTCGGTTCGGGGAGGGTCACATGAACGTGGAACTCTCGCGGCGCGGCTTCTTGAAAGTCGGTGGCGCGGGGGTTGCGGCAACGTCTCTGGGAGCGATGGGCTTCAGCGAGGCCGAGGCGGCCGTCGCCGCCCATGTCCGGCCCCTGAAGCTGGCGAACACCACAGAGACACGCAACACCTGCCCCTATTGCTCGGTCGCCTGCGGCGTCATCCTCTATGCGAAGGGTGACGTGCGGAAGGGCGAGAGGGCCGAAATCATCCATGTCGAGGGTGACGCGGACCATCCGACCAACCTCGGCACGCTCTGCCCCAAGGGCGCGGCGCTGAAGGACTTCATCCAGGCGCCGACCCGCCTGCAGCACCCGATGTGGCGCAAGCCCGGTTCCGACCGCTTTGAGCGGATCTCCTGGGATCAGGCGCTCGACCGCATCGCGCGGCTGATGAAGGAGGACCGCGACGCCAACTTCGTCGCGAAGAACGAAGCGGGCGTTCCGGTTAACCGGTGGACCACCACCGGCTTCCTAGCGGCCTCCGCCACCACCAACGAGACAGCCTGGGCGACCTTCAAGGTCGTGAAGGCTCTCGGGATCGTCGGATTCGATAACCAGGCGCGCGTCTGACACGGCCCTACGGTGTCCAGTTTGGGCCCGACTTTTGGCCGTGGTGCGATGACGAATTCCTGGACCGACATCCGGAACACCGACCTTGTTGTCGTCATGGGCGGCAATGCGGCGGAAGCGCATCCCTGTGGATTCAAGTGGGTGACCGAGGCGAAGGCGCATCGTGGCGCCAAGCTGATCGTGGTCGACCCGCGCTATACCCGCACGGCCTCCGTGTCGGATTTCTACGCGCCCATCCGCCAGGGAACCGACATCGCGTTCCTGCTGGGCGTGATCAAGTACTGCATCGACAACGACAAGGTGCAGTGGGAGTACACTAAGGCCTTCACCAACGCGTCCTACATCGTGAAAGAGGGCTTCGGTTACAGCGACGGCCTGTTCACGGGCTATGACGAGGAGAAGCGCGACTACAACCGGACGACCTGGGACTACGAAATTGGCGAGGACGGCTTCGCGGTCACGGACCCGACGCTGCAACACCCGCGCTGCGTCTGGAACCTGCTGAAGCAGCACGTCGCCGTCTACACGCCCGAGATGGTGGAGCGCATCTGCGGCACGCCGAGGGACAAGTTCCTCCGCGTCGCGCAGATGATCTCCGAGTGCTCGTCGCCCACGAAGACGATGACCTCGATGTATGCCCTGGGCTGGACCCAGCATTCGCACGGCGCGCAGAACATCCGCGCCATGGCGATGCTGCAGCTCATCCTGGGCAATATCGGCGTGCGCGGCGGTGGGATGAACGCGCTTCGCGGGCATTCCAACATCCAGGGCCTGACCGATATCGGCCTCATGTCGCACCTGCTCACCGGCTATCTGAACATGCCGACGGAGCAGGAGACCGACTTCGAGATCTATATGCGCAGCCGCCAGTTCCGGCCGCTCCGCCCGGGGCAGACGAGCTACTGGCAGAACTACCGGAAGTTCATGGTGAGCTTCCAGAAGGCCATGTGGGGCGACGCCGCGACGGCGGAGAACCAGTGGGGCTACGAGTTCCTGCCGAAGCTGGACGTGCCGGCCTATGACGTGCTGCGCATGTTCGAGCTGATGGGCGCGGGGCGGGTCAACGGCTACTTCTGCCAGGGCTTCAACCCCATGCTGGCCTTCCCCAATCGCGGGAAGATCACGGCCTCGCTCTCGAAGCTGAAGTTCCTCGTCACCATGGACCCGCTCGAGACCGAGACGGCGCGGTTCTGGGAGAATCACGGCGAGTACAACGAGGTCGACACTCGCTCGATCCAGACCGAGGTGTTCCAGCTCCCCACCACCTGCTTCGCGGAGGAGGAGGGCTCGCTCACCAATTCCGGGCGGTGGCTGCAGTGGCACTGGGCCGGTGGCTCGCCGCCGGGCGAGGCGAAGCACGACACCTGGATCATGGCGCAGATTTTCCTGCGCATGCGGGAGCTGTACCGGAAGGAGGGGGGCGCGTTCCCGGACCCCATCCTGAACCTCTCCTGGAACTACCATGATCCGAATGAGCCGGAGCCCGAGGAGCTGGCGAAGGAGATCAACGGTCGGGCCCTGACGGACCTGTCGGATCCCGCGGATCCGAGCCGGGTGCAGGTCGCGGCCGGGAAGCAGCTGCTTAACTTCTCGCAGCTGCGCGACGACGGCTCCACCATGTGCGGCGTCTGGATTTACTCCGGCTGCTGGAACGAGGCCGGCAACAACATGGCTCGCCGGGGGACCGAGGACCCCGACGGCACGGGTGCCTATCTCAACTGGAGCTTCGCCTGGCCGCTCAACCGGCGCACGCTGTACAACCGTGCCTCGGCCGACCTGCAGGGCAGGCCCTGGGATCCCAGCCGCAAGCTGCTGGAATGGGATGGGACGAAGTGGACCGGCTATGACGTGCCGGACATCGCGCCGACCGCCAGGCCTGACCAGGTGATGCCCTTCATCATGAACCAGGAAGGGGTCTCGCGCCTCTTCACCCGGGGCATGCTGCGGGACGGGCCCTTCCCGGCGCATATGGAGCCGTTCGAGAGCCCGGTGCCGAACGTGATGAACCCGCGCATGCGGGGCAATCCGGTCGCTCGCGTGTTCCAGAGCGACCTCAGCCAGTTCGGCAATGCGGACGAGTTCCCCTTCGCGGCGACCTCCTACCGGCTCACCGAGCACTTCCACTACTGGACGAAGCACAACCGGGTGAATGCCGCGCTGCAGCCCGAGTTCTTCGTCGAGATCTCGGAGGAGCTCGCGGCGCTGCGGCAGGTGGTGAATGGCGGCTGGGTGCGCGTCTGGTCCAAGCGTGGCTCGGTGAAGGCCAAGGCGGTCGTCACCAAGCGCATCCGCCCGCTGAACTGCGACGGACGCGTGGTCCATGTGGTGGGCATCCCGCTACACTGGGGCTTCGTGGGCGCGGCGAAGAAGGGCTTCGGCCCGAATTCGCTCAGCCCCTTCGTCGGTGACGCGAACATCGAGACGCCGGAATACAAGGCGTTCCTGGTGAATCTCGAACCCACCACGGCGCCGGGAGTGCAGTCATGAGCGACAGCCCTCGCACGGCGGTCAGCAACCCGCCGACCCAGCCCATGGTCAGCAATCTGGGCCCGGCCGACCTGATCCGCCGTTCGGCGACGGAGGACCTGCCGCCGCCGCAGCGGCAGCTCACCCCCGTGGCCAAGCTGATCGATGTCTCCAAATGCATCGGCTGCAAGGCGTGCCAATCCGCCTGCGTGGAGTGGAACGACACCACGCCGGCGGTGGGGGAGAATGTGGGCGTCTACACGAACCCGCACGACCTTACCGAGAACATGTTCACGCTGATGCGGTTCACCGAATGGGTGAACCCGTCGACGGACAATCTCGAATGGCTCATTCGCAAGGATGGCTGCATGCATTGCGCCGATCCGGGCTGCCTGAAGGCTTGCCCGGCACCCGGCGCCATCGTGCAGTACACGAACGGCATCGTGGACTTCATCCACGAGAACTGCATCGGCTGCGGCTATTGCGTGAAGGGCTGTCCCTTCAACATCCCCCGCATCTCGAAGGCGGATCACCGGGCCTACAAGTGCACACTCTGCTCCGACCGCGTGGCGGTGGGGCAGGGGCCGGCCTGCGCGAAGGCCTGCCCGACCCAGGCGATCGTCTTCGGCACCAAGGAGGACATGACGCGCCATGCGGAGGGGCGGATCGCGGACCTGAAGTCCCGCGGCTACGCCAATGCCGGGCTTTACGACCCGCCGGGCGTGGGCGGCACGCATGTGATGTATGTGCTGCACCACAACGACAAGCCGCATATTTATGCGGACCTGCCGGACAACCCGCGGATCTCGCCGGTGGTGCAGACCTGGAAGGGGCTGACCAAGTATGTCGGCCTCGCGGCCATGGGCTTCATGGCGGCGGGCAGCCTCATCCACGGCGTCTTCGCGCGGCCCAACCGCGTGTCGAAGGAGGATGAGGAGAGCGCCGAGAAGCTGGTCGAGACCACGATCGGCCAGCCCGTCCCGGAGGCTTCCTCCAGCAACGGGGAGCGTGGCTGATGGTCGAGCGCATCCAGCCCGGCGACGCCATCCATCCGGGCAAGCCGGTCACGGTGGACCGCTACGGCGTCGCCGCGCGGGTCAACCACTGGATCACGGCGGCCAGCCTCATCCTGCTGGCCCTGTCCGGCCTCGCCCTGTTCGATCCGTCGCTCTTCTTCCTCACGGCGCTGTTTGGCGGCGGGCAGAACACGCGGGCCTTCCATCCCTGGATCGGCGTCGTCCTCTTCGTCAGCTTCTTCGTCTTCTTCTTCCAGCTCTGGCGGGCCAACCTGCCGGCCAGCGTGGACTGGGTGTGGCTGACCCGGCTGAAGGACGTGGTCACCGGCCATGAGGAGAACCTGCCCGAGTTCGGCAAGTACAATGCCGGGCAGAAGGTGATCTTCTGGTCGATGGCCTTCCTGATCCTGGTGCTGATCGCCACGGGGCTGATGATTTGGGAGCAGTATTTCGCGCCCTACACCTCCATCCCCACACGCCGCATCGCGGTGCTGGCGCATGCTATCTCGGCCGTGCTGATCATTTGCGTCTTCATCCTGCACGTCTACGCGGCCATCTGGACGCGGGGCACGCTGCGGGCGATGACGCGGGGCTCGGTGACGGGCGGCTGGGCCTGGCGCCATCATCGCAAGTGGCTGCGGGAACTGGTGGGGCAGCGGAAGATCGGCCCGGCCGAATAACCCCTTCAAACACGCCGTGGCCGGTTCGGCCCGCGAGGTAACATGTCCGGAACCAACGCTCTGCAGCCCGATCCTTCCGCGATCGGGCGGCTCATCAGGCCCGCCTTCGCCATCCTGCCCGATCCGCCCCGGCTGTTCCGCCAAAGGGCGGAGCGGTTCGGGGTGCTGGCGGAGGCGGGGGAACTCGCTCCCTATCTTCGCTTCCTCGGGCGGATTTGCGACGTGCAGGCGCAGCTGGCCGAGGCGCTGCCGGCGCCCGAGCCGATCCCCGCCGCGCAGATCGAGCGCGCGCGGGAGAACAGGATGCCCCCGCTCGACCGCGCCACGCTGGTGAACGCTCCCGCCCTGCGCGGGGCCGTCACCCGCTTCCTGGAAGCGATGGAGCCGGTGGAGATGCCGGCCCAGGCCCGCGACGCGCTGGACTGGCTGCGGCGCACCACCCCCGAGGTGCTGGGCGGGATGCTCGGCCATGTCATGGCCGACGCCATTCCCTTCGACAGCCTGCCCCAGCACCTCTTCCTCTCGGCGGCGGCGCAGGTGGATGCGGCCCGGCGCGCTGCGACGCTCGATGCGGCGCAGCTGGTGCCCCTGGAAACCGGCCTCTGCCCGGTTTGCGGCGGGCCCCCTGTGTCCTCCCTCGTCGTGGGGCGCCCGGGGGCGGAGGGGTCGCGCTACGCGGCCTGCGCCTTCTGCGGTACCCAGTGGAACGAGGTCCGCATCAAGTGCCTCGCCTGCGGCTCCACCAAGGGCATCGGCTACAAGGCGCCCGAGGGGGAGGAGGGGCAGGCGACGGTGAAGGCCGAGACCTGCGATTCCTGCCGCAGTTGGGTGAAGATCCTGTACCAGGACCGGAACCCGGCCCTGGAGCCGGTCGCGGACGACGTGGCCAGCCTTGGCCTCGACATGCTGATGCAGGGCACGGAATACCGGCGCGCCGGCTTCGACCCCTTCCTGCTGGGCTACTGAGCCGTGGAGAAGGCGGCGCTGCGCGCGCTTCCCTCGGTGGATCGTGTCTTGGGGATGCCCGAGGCGGCCGGGCTGGTTTCGCGCTTCGGCCGGGCAGAGGTGACCGCCGCCATCCGCGCCGCCCTGGCCGAGGCAAGGGCCGGGCAGGGCGCGCTGCCCACGGCGCCGGAGGTCGCGGCGGCGGCGGGCGCGGCGCTGGAGCGCCGGCACCGGTCCAACCTGCGCCCGCTCTTCAACCTCACCGGCACCGTGCTGCACACGAATCTCGGCCGCGCGCTGCTGGCCGAGGCGGCGGTCGAGGCGGCCACCGCGGCCATGCGTGATGCGGTGGCGCTGGAATTTGACCTGGAGACGGGCCGGCGCGGCGAGCGCGATGACCATCTGCGCGCGCTGCTCTGCGAGCTGACGGGCGCCGAGGATGCGACGCTGGTCAACAACAACGCCGCGGCCGTGCTCATCGCCCTGAACACGCTGGGCGCGGGGCGGGAGGCGATCGTTTCCCGCGGCGAGCTGATCGAGATCGGCGGCGCCTTCCGCATGCCCGACATCATGGCCCGGGCCGGGGTGACGCTGGTCGAGGTGGGAACCACCAACCGCACCCATCCGAAGGACTACCGCGCGGCGCTGCGGCCCGAGACCGGGCTGGTGCTGAAGGTCCACACCTCGAACTACCGGATCGAGGGCTTCACGGCGGAGGTGGAGGGCCCCGCCCTCGCCGCCATCGCGCATGAGGCAGACGTGCCGCTGCTGAACGACCTCGGCTCCGGCACGCTGGTGGACCTCTCCCGCTGGGGGCTGAAGAAGGAGCCGACGGTGCGGGAGGCGGTGGCGGAGGGGGCTGATCTCGTCACCTTCTCCGGTGACAAGCTGCTCGGCGGGCCGCAGGCCGGGTTCATCGTGGGGCGGCGGGACCTGATCGCGGCGATCAACCGCAACCCGATGAAGCGCGCCCTGCGCGTGGACAAGATCCGCATCGCAGCACTCGCTGCGACCCTCGCGCTGTATCGCGATCCGGACCGGCTCGCCGAGCGCCTCCCCACCCTGGGGCTGCTCGCGCGCCCCGCGGCGGAGGTCGAGGCGCTGGCCCAGCGCGTGGCGCCGCATCTCGCGCGCGCCCTGCCGGACGCCTTTTCCGTCACGGTCTGCACCTGCCGCAGCCAGATCGGCTCCGGTGCGCTGCCGCTGGATACGCTGCCGAGCGCCGGGCTGCGCATCGATGCCCCTGGCGGCCGGGTGCTCGAGGCCGTGGTACGGGCGCTCCGGGAGCTGCCGCGCCCCGTCATCGGGCATGTCCATGACGGCGCGCTGGTGCTGGACCTGCGTTGCTTGACGGATGAGGCCGGCTTCGTCGCCAACCTCGCCTCTCTTTCTGCTGCGCATGGGCTGGCTTGACCGGTTCCGGCGCGCCCCCGCGCCGCTGCCCGACCCGATGGAGGAGGCCCTGGCCGCCTTCCGCGCCGGAGACCACGCCACGGCGCTAGCCCTGTGGGAGCCGCTCGCACGGGCCGGCGATGCGCGGGCGCAGGCGAATATCGGCGCCTGCTTCGCCGAAGGGCTGGGCGTGCCGGCGGATGCGCCGCTCGCGCTGAAATGGCTCAACCTGGCGGCCGAGGCGGGGCATCCGCCTGGCCAGCGGAACCTGGCCGCCCTGTTCCTGCGCGGCGGCCGCGGCGTGGAGGTGGATTTCGCCCGCGCGGCCGATCTCTACCGCCGAGCCGCCGAGGCCGGGGATGCGCTGGCGCAGGACATGCTGAGCTGGATGCTGCTGGAGGGCGAGGTGATGCCGCCCGACCCGGCGGAGGCGCGCCGCTGGGCGCTGAAGGCGGCCGAGGGCGGCGTCGCCGCTTCCATGACGCGGCTGGGCATGCTGCACCATCATGCCATGGGCGTGGAGCGTGACGTGGCCGAGGCCGCGCGCTGGTGGCGGATGGCGGCCGAGCGTGGGGATGCGGATGGGCAGGCGATGCTCGGTGCCGCCCATCACCTCGGCGCCGGGGTGGCGCGCGACGGCGTCGCCGCCCTGGCCTGGCTGCTCCGCGCCGAGGCCGGTGGCAGCGAGCTGGCCCGCCCCTTCCTCAACCCCGTCCGCGCGGGCCTGCCGCCCGGGGATATCGCGGAGGCGGAGCGCCGGGCCGCCGCGCCGCTGCCGGAGGCCGCCGCATGATCATCGGCACCGCCGGCCATATCGACCACGGCAAGACGGCACTCGTGCAGTCCCTCACCGGCGTCGATACCGACCGGCTGAAGGAGGAGAAGGCGCGCGGCATCACAGTCGATCTCGGCTTTGCCTATGTCGGCCAGGGGGACCGGGTCACCGGCTTCGTGGATGTCCCGGGCCATGAGCGCTTCGTCCACACGATGCTGGCCGGGGCGAGCGGGATCGACTTCGCGCTGCTCGTCGTCGCGGCCGATGACGGGGTGATGCCGCAGACGCGCGAGCATCTCGCCATCCTCGACCTGCTGGGCATCGGGCGCGGGATCGTGGTGCTCAGCAAGGCGGATCTGGCCGATGCCGAGCGCCGCACCGCTGTGGCCCAGGAGATCCGCGCCACCCTGGCCGGCACGTCGCTGGAGGGTGCGCCCATCCTCCCGGTTTCGGTGCGGACGGGGGAGGGGGTCGAGGCGCTGAAGGCCGCTCTCGCGCGGGCGGAGGAGGACACCCCGGCGGCGGGCGACCAAGGCGCCTTTCGCCTCGCCGTGGACCGCAGCTTCACCCTGTCGGGCGCCGGCACGGTGGTGACGGGCACGGTGCTCTCCGGCGCGGTGTCGGTGGGGGATCAGGTCATGGTCAGCCCGCGCGGCATCCCGGCGCGGGTGCGCTCCATCCATGCCCAGAACCGGCCGGCGGAGCGGGGCGTGGCCGGGCAGCGCTGCGCCCTGAACCTGGCGGGGGAGGGGATCAGCAAGGAGGCTGTCGCGCGCGGCGACATGGTTCTGGATCCGTCGCTGCACGCGCCGACGGACCGGATCGACGCGCATTTCCGCGTGCTGGGGAGCGAGCCCAAGGCGCTCGGCACCTGGTTCCCCGCGCGGCTGCACCATGCGAGCGCCGAGGTCGGCGCCCGGCTCGTTCCCCTGGGCGATCCGATGGAGCCGGGTGGCGGAGGCTTCGTCCAGCTCGTGCTGGACCGCCCGATCGCCGCCGCCATCGGGGACCGCTTCATCCTCCGCGACGTCTCGGCCCAGCGGACGATCGGCGGCGGCCGGTTCCTCGACCTGCGCGCCCCGGCGCGTAAGCGGCGCACGCCGGAGCGCCTGGCCCAGCTGGAGGCGCTCTCGGCGCGCGACCCCACCGAGGCGCTGGCCCGGCTGCTCGAGGTCCCGCCCTATCAGGCCGAACTGTCTGGCTTTGCGCGGGACCACGCGCTGACTGCCGCTGAGGGCGCCGCCATCGTCCAAGGGCTGGGTGCGTTGACGCTGGATGCCGTGGGCCAGCGCCATGTCCTCTCCCACGGGCAGTGGGACCGGTTCCGCGAGAACCTGCTCGCGGCCATCGGCCAGCATCACGAGGAGAACCCGGACCAGCAGGGCATCGGGCGCGAGCGGCTGCGGATGCTCGTCCAGCCTCGCCTCCCGGCCGCCGCCTTCCGCGCGGCGCTGGAGCGGGAGGCGCGGGCCGGCGCCGTGGTGCTGGAAGGCGCCTTCCTCCGCCTGCCCGGCCATGAGGTGCGGTTGGACCCGGAGGACGAAGCGCTTTTCGCGCGCATCATGCCCCTGTTGCTGGGCGAAGCGCGCTTCCGCCCGCCGCGTGTACGAGACATCTCCAACCTGTTCGAACATCCCGAGATGGAGGTCCGTCGGGTGCTGAAGGCCTGCGCGCGGCTGGGCCGGGTGGACCAGATCGCCCACGACCACTTCTTCGCCCGCGCCACCACGGCGGAGATGGTGGAGATCGCGAAGGATGTGGCGCGTGGAGCCGACGCTGGCTGGATTTCCGCCGCCGCCTTCCGCGACCGGATGGATAACGGCCGGAAGGTCGCCATCCAGATCCTGGATTTCCTGGATCGGCAGGGCGTGACCTTGCGCCGCGGCGACCTGCGGCGCATCAATCCCCATCGGGCAGACCTGTTCGGTTCGCCCGCCGATGATGGCCTTGGAGGAGAAGCGTCCCCGGTGGGGCGTCCGGACTTCAAATCCGGGTGGGGCAGCGAGACTGTCCCGGGTGGGTTCGACTCCCATTCTCTTCCGCCATCCGGGAATCGCCCATGACCGTGCCCGCCGAAACCGATTTCGACGACTGGCTGATCGGAACCTTTGGCGAGGTCGGGTCCTTCACGATGCTCTTCGTGCTGGTCCGGATCACGGAAACCACGGTGGAGCCGCTGCGCTCGGCCTGGCTGCATGTGGTGGGGGACGAGACGCGCTGGCCGGATATGGCGGCGCTCTTCGCCGGTGCCGGGGTGGCCTGGTCAGGCGCGGTGTTCTTCCGTGCGGGGCGCGAGGGCCTGGTGGAGGACAGCGAGGCACGTGCCCGCCTCTCCGCCCTGACACGCAAGCTGCACGAGGACCGTTCCCTGATCCGCGACGGCGAGTTCTTCAACGCGGACGGGCTGCGGCTTCAGATCGAGGAGATGAAGCGGCACTGACGCCAATTCTGGTCTGTCTGTTTGTCCGGGGGAGAGGAAGAAGGAATTCTTCCTCTCCCCGGACCCCTCACCATCATCTTTCTCTTCACGTTTGGATTCACTCGTCAGGCGGTGCGCCTGAGGTCCACTACCTCAGGCGACTGCAAGCGCAGGATCAATCCCCTCCAACCAGAGACCCCTTCGATCCGGGGCATCCACGGCAGTCAGACGGGGTTCCAAGGGCCTCAGGCCCTTGGCGGGTGAGGGCGGAGCCCTCGGCTTTATTGATAGCGCGCCGGCTCAGCAGGCCGAGGCCGGGCGAGCCGGGGCGGAGAAGGGGTCCAGACCGCGCGCGGTGGGAGGCTGCCAGGTGCGGGAGGCCTGGGTGGCGCCGCTGGGGTTCGTCCCGATATGGGAGCCGCCCGTGCCGCCGCTCCAGCCCGTGGAGCCCGCATTGCCTGGCGCCGTGCCGTCGCCGCTGCCGCGTGCCGGCGGGGTGGCCGCTTCGGCTTTGCCGGCCGCGTTGCAGCCTGGCCCTTCGAGGCTCTGCGCCGAGCGCGGCTGGCCGGCGGCCCCGCCCTGGGCCAGGGCCGGCGCGGCGAGGGCCAGCGTGGCCAGCATGGCGATCATGCCCGGTTGAAAGCGCATTCCACCCTCCTCCATCGCGGGGCCTGGGCCCTGCATTCTTCCAGCCGGGCGCGGATCAGCCCTTCTGCCCGGAACGCGCGACGCCGCCTCCGGTCACCGTCACCCCCGGTTCTCCGGCAGTCGCCGTGCCGATGCGGCGCGCGAGAGGATAGCCGGCGGCCACGATGCGCTCCACCAGATCGTCGGCGGCTTCCGGGTCGCAGGCGATCAGCAGGCCGCCCGAGGTTTGCGGGTCGGTCAGCAGCATGCGCCCGGCATCGGGCAGGCCGGGCGGCAGGGTGACCGATGCGCTGTAGCTGTCCCAGTTGCGGTGGGAGGCGCCGGTGACGAAGCCCTGCCCGGCGAGGCTGGCGGCATGGGCGAGGAACGGCACCGCCTCCATCCCGATCGTCAGCCGCAGCCCCGAGCCGCGCGCCATTTCCAGCGCATGGCCCAGCAGGCCGAAGCCAGTCACATCGGTGATGCCATGCACGGCGGGGTCCTCCGCGAGCGCCGCGCCCACGCGGTTCAGCAGCGTGGTGGAGGCGATCATCTCCTCATAGGCGCCGTCGGGCAGGGCGCCCTTCTTGATGGCGGCGGAGTAGATGCCGATGCCGATGCCCTTGGTCAGGATCAGCGCATCCCCCGGCCGCGCCCCGCTGTTGCGCCTGATGCGGTCCGGGTGGCCGAGCCCGATCACGGCCAGGCCGTAGATCGGCTCGGGGGAATCGATCGAATGGCCGCCGGCCACGGGGATGCCAGCCTCGGCGCAGACCGAGGCACCGCCCTGCAGGATCTCGCGCACCGTGGCGGGATCCAGCTTGTTCACGGGGATGCCGAGGATGGCGAGGGCCATGATCGGCTTGCCGCCCATCGCGTAGATGTCGGAGATCGCGTTGGTGGCGGCGATCCGGCCGAAGTCGCGGGGGTTGTCCACCATCGGCATGAAAAAGTCGGTGGTCGCGATCACCGCGAGCTTCTCGTCGACCTGCCAGACGGCGGCGTCATCCGCCGTCTCGGTCCCGACAAGGAGCTGGCTGAAGCCCGCGGCCATCGGCTGGTCCGCCAGCAGGCTCTGGAGCACGGAAGGGGCGAGCTTGCAGCCGCAGCCGCCGCCATGCGCGAGCTCGGTCAGCCGGATCGTGGTCGCATCCATGGCGTCCTCCATGTTCTTCGTCCCTGCCGGCGAGGATGGGGAACCCGACAGTGGGACAGCCCGCGCGCGGCGGGGCGATGAAGCGTTTTGAGCCGGGAGGGCGGGAGCCGCAAGCCAGCCAGGCGGGGAGTGGCGGCAGGAAAGCGCGGCGCGAACGACCATCCGGGGAGGCTCCAGGGCGAAGCAGGCTTGAGCCGAGGGCCGCCATGATCCAGAGCGGGGCGACCACATGCGTTGGGAAAGATCACCCGCAGAATGCCACGGCTCCTCGTGCTCGGCTTTTCCAACACCGCCCTCCGGGCCGGATATACCGGCCCCCTGAAGACCCTTCTCGCGGAGCGGCACCCGGAGCTGGAGCTGTTCGTCTGCGGCCTGGGCGGGCTCAGCCCCCATGTCGTGCCCGTTGCCTTTGACCGCATGCAGCAGCGGCACGGACCCTTCAGCCATGTGGTGCTGGAGATCGCTACCTCGGTCTATGCCCGCAGCACGACGGATACGCCGGAGCAGGCCGGGCAGCTCATCCTGGACTGCCTGAACCGGGCGGCGGAAGCCGGCGCGCGTCCGGCGCTTCTGCACCTGTTCCGGACGGATCTGACGGTGGCGCGCCTGCCCTTCGCCCGGCTGCTCACCGAGGCCGCGACCGAGCATGGCTATCCGGTGGTGGATCTGGCCGAGGGCCTCGTTCAGCGGAAGGGCGAGGAGTTCGTGCGCGGGCTGCTGCGCGACACAGTGCACACCACCCCCGAAGGAAGCCTCTTCCAGGCCGAGGAACTGCTGGCCGCGCTGGACGGCTGGCTGCGGAGCACGGTGCCCGCCACCGTTCCGCCGCGTCCCGCGCTGCGGCGGCTTGGCCTTGCGCTCCACCTCTCCGCGGGGCGCGCGGGCCTTTTCCACTGGCAGGACTTCCTGTGCGAGACCGGCGTGATCGAGGCTGGGGAGAACCTGACACTGGCGCTGCCGGAGCCGCTGCGCGTCTTCGGCCTGACCTATCTCGTGGGGCCGAGGACCGGCCGGCTCGAATTCGGGCTCGACGAGCGGATCGTGCCGATCGAGGCCTTCGACGAGCATGCGCATTTCACCCGGCTCGGGCTGCGTGTGCTGCCCCCGGCGCAGCAGGGCCCGGTGCGGCGCGTCTCCATCCGTCAGGATCCGGCCATGCCGCAAGTTGTCCTGAAGCGCGGGACGCCGGATCACGGGCCGCGCGAGGGGCAGGTGGTGGACCTTCTCCACCTCGGCTGATTCGCCGCGGCGGCGGCGTCGTGGCTTGCGCGGCCAGGCTGAAACGATAGCCTGTGACGACGTTGAGTCATTCGGCACGGCAAAGCACCGCCGGGTCTGACGAAAGGGGGGAGCCGGCGTTGGGATCGGGCGTTCGCGAGCTGCGGACCGGCAACCGCCATAGGGGTGGACCGGGCTGGAATGGCGAAGGGCCGGGTTCATTCGCCAGGGAACCGGGCCGCGCATGCTGAAGGGCTCGGTCGGCGTCGTCATCCCGAACTACAACTACGCCCGCTACCTGCCCGAGCGCCTTGCCTCCATCGCGGCGCAGGGCGAGCCGGTGGGCGAGATCACCTTTCTCGACGATGCCTCCACGGACAACAGCATGGCGGTGGCGGAGCCGCTGCTTGCGCGCTTCGAGTGCCCGGTCTCGATCCTTCGCAACGACGCGAATTCCGGTTCCGTGCTGCGCCAATGGGCGCGCGGGCTGGAGCGGACCACCACCCCCTATCTCTGGATCGCCGAGGCGGATGACGCGGCGGAGCCGGGGATGCTGGAGGCGCTGGCGGGCCGTCTGGCCGCGGATCCGGCGAGTGTCTTCGCCTTCGCCGACACGGCGGCCATAGGACCGGCCGGCGAGGTGATCGAGGACAGCGGGAAACGCTACAGCGCCGCCATGGGCGATCAGGCGCTCGAACGCGACGCCGTGTTCCCGGCCGCCGATTTCCTGCGCCGCTGCCTCTCCCCGCGCAACCTGGTGGTGAGCGCGAGCGCCGTGCTATGGCGCACCGAGGCGCTGCGGGCGGTCTTCGCGCGGCTCGGGGGCGAGGTGGACCGGTGGCGCTGCGTCGGCGACTGGCGGATCTATATCGAGGCGGTGCGCGGGGAGGGGCGGGTGCAGTATGAGGCCCGCCCCTTCAGCCGCCACCGCCGCCATGGCGGCAGCGTCACCGGCTCCGCCCCGCCCGCGCGCCACTTCGCCGAGGTGGTGGCGCTGCACGCCATGCTGCGGCGGTTCCTTGCGGAAGACCCGGCCTGCGAGGCGCGGATGCGCCACCATCTCGCCGACCTGCGCCGCGCCTGGAAGCTGGGGTGACGGGCCGGCCGCCGGGGACGGCGGCCGGCGTCGTTCAGCCTTTCGCGGCCTCGCCCGGGGCCTGATCGGGCGGAATCAGCAGCCAGCTCTGGCGGCTCGACTGCACGGTGAAGCCGTGCTCGGCCGCGAAGGCCTTCACATGCTCCTGCATCCGCAGCACGCCCTTCTCGTCCGGCCAGAGCCAGTCATCCCCGCAGAGCACGGCGTTGGGGAAGAGCTTATAGGCGGCATCGAGGTCGTCGCGGTGCTTGCCGGCGTCGATATAGATCAGCTCCGGGACGATGCCGCGCACATGGAGGTAGCTCAGCGCCTCCGGCGAATGGCGGCGCACGGGGTAAAAGCGCTGCTTGTAGAGCCGCACATTGTTCATCGCGACGCAGAAATTACCGTGGCGGCGGAGGTTGGCGACGATGGTCGCCACCTGCTCGTCGCCCAGGTGCCACACGCTGCGCGACTGGATCGGGTCCAGCGCCATCCGCTCGATATAGGCGGCCCAGTTGCCGTCCCATGGGTCCACGCCGATGATCGTCAGCTTGTCGGAGCTGCGCAGCCACTGGAGGGTGGAGCCGCAGAGAAAGCAGCCCACCTCCACCATCAGCTGGATGTTCCGCTTGCGGATGGTGTCAAAGATGATCTCCCGCCCGCCGCGGCCATTGCCGTCCAGGGCGAGGAAGAAGGGCTCGATCTCGCCATAACCGAATTCCGGCCAGGGATTGTCGCGCAGCAGCGCCTTTAGCCCGAGATTGATGCGGGAGACCGGCCCGGTGCCCTCGCCCACCGCCTCCCGGGCCGTGCGCTTGTCGGTTTTGGGGGGCGTTCCCGTCATGGAATCCGCATCGGCCACGGGGCTGCTCCTTCCGAAGTCATGGGCCAGTTCTATCCGCCATCGCTGGCTGCGGGTGAAGGGGGGCCGCTTCCCTCGTTGCCAGCAGGCCCTCCGCCCAGGCGGCCTTCGCGGCCTGCCGGCGGACCTTGCCGCTGGAGGTGCGGGGGAGGGCGCCGTGCCGCAGCAGGGCGAGATGCGGCACCACCCCGTGCCGCTCCGCCACCAGGGCGGACAGGGCGGGGATGACGGCGGCGGCCGCCTCGAGGTCCCGGTTGCCGGTTTCGCAGAGCACGACCAGCCGTTCCTCGTTCCCGGCCCCGATCACGCCGAAGGCGGCGGCGGCCAGGACCTCCTCATCCAGCGCGGCCTCCAGCAGCGTGCCCTCGATATCCGTGGCGTGCAGCTTGCGGCCATGGATCGCGACCACGTCCTTCAGCCGGTCGAGCACCACCAGTTCGCCCTCCAGCACCGCGCCGAGGTCCCCGGTGCGGAGGAAGTGCTTTCCGACGGCCTCGAAGCCACCGGGATGCGGAAGCACCGCACGCGTCTCGCCGCACCAGAAGCCGGGCGAGACATGCGGGCCCGCGACGCAGATTTCGCCCTCCCGGCCCTCATCAGGGGCATGGGCGCCCGCTTCGTCGGCGAGGAGGAGGTCGCAGCCCGGCGCGGGCCGGCCGAGCGCCACGCGTGAAGCCCCGGCATCGCCCGCGCGCCCGACCAGGCGCAGGCCCGATCCAGCATCCCGGCCCGTGACCAGGAGCGTCGCCTCCGCGAGCCCGTAGCAGGGCAGGAAGGCGGAGGGGCGGAAGCCGGCCGGGGCGAAGCGGGCCGCAAAATCCTGTAGCACCCGTTGGCGGATGGGCTCGGCGCCGCAGAAGGCCACCGTCCAGGCGGAGAGGTCGAGCGCGCGGAGATCGGCTTCCGAAACGCGGCGCGTCAGCAGTCCGTAGCCGAAGCTCGGCCCGCCCGCCGTGGTGGCCCCGTGCCGCGCGATCGCGCGCAGCCAGCGCAGCGGGCGCTGCAGGAAGGCCATGGGCGGCATGAGCACGGCCAGCGCCCCCAGCAGCACCGGCTCCAGGATGGCGCCGATCAGGCCCATGTCGTGATGATGCGGCAGCCAGCTCACGCCGATCCCGCCCGCATCCAGGCCGAAGCGCTGCCGGATCATCGCGAGATTGGCCGCGATGTTCCCGTGGGTGAGCACGATGCCTCGCGGGCTGCGGGTGGAGCCTGAGGTGTATTGCACAAAGGCCGGGGCTTCCGGCGGCGGCATGGGGGGCAGGGCATGCGCCGCCCGCAGCAGGCGGGGCAGGGCGATGGTGCGCGCCGCGGCCCAGGGGGCCCCCGCATCCTCCTCGCCCGCCACGATCATCGCATCGGGCTGGGCATCGGCCATGAGGAGCGCGAGGCGCTCCCGCTGGTCCGCCATGACCGGGCGCAGCATGGGCACCGCCACGGCGCTGACGCGCAGGCAGGCCAGGAAGGCGGCGATGAAGCCCAGGCCCGGCGGGAAGACGAGGGCGAGAGTGCAGCCCGCGAGCCCTTCCGCCGCCAGGCCGCGCGCGATCTGGTCCACCTCGCGCGCCAGCATCGGCCAGCTCAGCCGCTCCGTGACCTCCTCGCCCCGGCCGAGAAAGAGGAAGGCGTCGCGCTCGCCACGGGACTGGGCATGGCTCTCCAACGCGGCGAGCACGCCGACCGGCTGGTTCATGCCGTCATCCGCCCTGGCCACGGTCGCGCTGGATGGCCGCCGAGACATTCGCCATGGCGTTTCGGAGCATGCGGGAATGCCGGGCCACCGCGTCGGGGTGGAACTCGCCCTCGGGCCGCTGCTCCAACTCGAAATGCCCGTGGTCGCGCCCGCGCACCAGCGCCGCCGTGCCGCGGCGCGGCCCCTCCTGGCGCAGATGGCCGGCGATGTAGCGGATGGCGAAGCCCACGCGCCGCCGGCCCGAGCTGTTCGGCTTCGAGCCATGGACGAGGAGAAGGTGGTGCAGCGACATCTCCCCGGGCGCGAGGACCACGTCCACCGCCTCCGCCTCATCCACCTCGACCAGGATCTCCTCGCGCCCCGGCAGCATGTTGTGGCGGTCCTTGTTGTCGCCATGGGCCAGGGGCGTGAGATGCGTGCCGGGCACGATGCGCATCCCGCCATTCTCGGGGGTTGAGGGAGTGAAGGCTACCCAGGCGGTGACGGCGGTGGGTTCCGACAGGCCCCAATAGGTGGCGTCCTGGTGCCAGGGCACGTTGGCGGGGTCGGCGGCGTTCTTCGCGAAGAAGCTTGAGGCCCAGCAGAGGATGTCGGGGCCCAGCACATCCTCCACGGCATCCAGGATGCGCGGGTCGTGCACCATGTCCCACAGCGAGGGGACGAGGAGGTGGATCTTGTAGTTCACCGCCGGCGGCAGGCGCCCGGCGCGCGCGGCCTCCATCGCCTCCAGCCCGGCGAGATGCCCGGCCATCTCCTCCTCGGGGAAGGCGCGGATCGGGAAGACCGCGCCTTCGCGCCGGTAGCGCTCCACCATGGCCGGGGAAAGCCGCACGCCTAGCCCTCCGCCGGACCGGCCGCGTCGCCCTTGTTCTCCGGCGCGAAGATCACCTCCATGCCGCGGCGGAGGACGGCGCGGTGTCGGGCCACCGCATCGGGGTGGAAATCACCCTCCGGCGCGAGTTCGGGATCGAAATGGCCGAAATCCTTTCCGCGCACATGAGTCGCGGAGTTGCGCCGCCGATTCTGCCGCGTGGAGGCGGGGATGTAGCGGATGGCGAAGCCGGTCCGCCGCGTCTGGCCTTGATTGGGCGCCGAACCGTGGATCACGAGCGCGTGATGTATCGACATTTCGCCGGGAGCCAGGACAACGTCGATCGCGCGGTCCTCGTCGATTGGCCGCATCACATGCTCCCGGCGGCCGAGCATGTTGGCGGCGTCCTGCGTATGCCCATGCGGAAGCTGCTCGGCATGCGTGCCCGGCAGCATGCGCACGCAGCCCGTTTCCGGCGTGCTCGGCGTCAGCGCGATCCAGGCGGTCACGGCCTCGGGCGAGGAGAGGTCCCAATGCGTGGCGTCCTGGTGCCAGGAGACGTAGCGCCCGTCATCCGCCCGCTTGGAGATGAAGCTGGTGCCCCAGCAGAGAAGGTCGGGGCCGAGGATGTCCTCCACAGGACCGACGATCCGTGGGTCATGCACCAGGTCCCAGAGCCAGGGGAGAAGCAGGTGCGGCTTGGCATTCGCGGCCGGCGGCAGCCGCCCGGCCCGCGCGCCCTCCAGTTCCTCGAGGCGCGCATGGAGCCCCGCCGCCTCGGCCTCCTCCAGCACGCGCAGCGGGAAGACCACGCCATCGCGCCGGAAACCCTCGAGCTGCGCCTCATCCAGTCGCTTCGGCAAGCGGAAGTCCTTTCCCTGCGGCCGCACTATGGCGGAGCGCCGCGCGGCGCGTCCATACGGGCCCGTATCCTTGACACGGGCGCCACGACACGAAAGAGCTAGCGCCCATGCCATCCGCCATGCCGCGCCGCGTCCTGCTCTCCGGCGTCTTCGACATGCGCAACTATGGCGATCTCCTCTTCCCCCTGGTCGCGCGGGAGCGGCTCGCCCCGCATGGCATCGCGGTGCAGCCCGTGGCGCCGACGAACGGCCTCACCACGCTCGCGGATGCCATCCCGCCCGTCGCGTTTTCCGAGACGATGCGCCCCGGGATGGACGCCGATGCGGTGCTCATCGGCGGCGGCTATGTCATCCATACGCACCCGATGGACTTCCTCGAGCAGTACCAGCTTGGCGACACGGGGGACTGGGCAGCGTCGAGCCTCTGGCTCGGCATGACGCTGACCGGTGCGCTGCGGGACGTTCCCGTGCTCTGGAACGCGCCGGGCGTGCCGCATCCGTTCACGCCCCGGCAGCTTCCCATCGTGGCGGCGGCGATGCGCGCGGCGGATTACGTTTCGGTCCGCGACCGGGGGAGCGCGGAACTGCTCTCGGCTCCCACGGACCTGCCCGTGTCCATCGTGCCGGACCCGATCGCAGACCTCGCGCGCCTCTGGCCGAGGAAGGTGCTGGAGGAACCCTATCGCCGGCTGGCCGCGCGCAAGGGCTTCCCGGCCGAGGCGCGTATCCTGGCGCTGCATGTGCGGGACCGCTCGATGATCGGCCTCGGGGCGGAGGGGCTCGCCGAACTGATCGACGGCTTCGCGGCGGCGCGTGGCCTGACGCCGCTGCTGGTAGCGGTGGGCGCGGCGCATGACGACCCCCGCATCGCGAGCGAGGTGGCGCGGCATATGCCGCACCCGCCGGTGGTGCTGGACGATCCGGAGAGCCTGCTGGAGATCACCGCGGCCTTCGCCCATGCGGCCTGCTATGTCGGCGCTTCGCTGCACGGCTATGTCGCGGCCTCGGCCTATGGCGTGCCGGGCGTCCTGGTGGCGCGCCCGGCCTATCGCAAGTTCACGGGCTTCCTCGAGCATGTCGGGCGGGAGGGGGACCTCGCGCGGGACTGGCCGGCGGCCTTCGCGATCGGCCGGGATCGGGCGGAGGAGGATGCATCCCCTCGCATTCCCCCCGCGGTCCATGCGGCGTTGGACGCGCACTGGGTGAGGATCCTCCGCGGTATCGACGACCCTGCCCAGGGCCATGCGGCGCGGCGGGACTTCCCGGCGGCCTTGCTGCGGCTGGGCATGGAGACGGCCGGCGCGGGATGGGCTTTGCGCCCCTTCCTCGCCCGGACGAGCATGGCAAGGCACAGGCAGAAGACAGGATAGAATGTCTGAATCGACGAGCAGCGGGACGACCGCCCCCGGGGGCATGCTTCCGGTCAGCCGCGCGGCGCTGCGCGACTGGATGGTCACCTATATCAGCAAGCTCCTGGACATGCCGCCGGGGGGCTTCCCCACCGCCGCCTCCTTCGCCGAATACGGGCTGGACTCGGTGGAGGCGGTGGTGATGGCCGGCGCCATGGAGGAGGAGTTCGGCGTGGTGGTGGACCCCATGCAGTTCTTCGAGAACCACAGCGTGGATGCCTTCGCGCAGGCCTATGGCCAGCCAGACGACGCAAGGGCCGCACCGGGCGCCGCATGAGGGCCCCGCCCTCCCTCTCCGTCGTCGTCGTCTCCTACGAGATGAAGCGGGAGCTGCCGCGGACGCTGCTGTCGCTTTCGCCCGCCTATCAGCGGGGGCCGGCGGCCGGGGGGTGCGAGGTGATCGTGGTGGATAACGGCTCGTCCGTGCCGCCGGACCTTTCCGCACTTGGCGCGGCCGGTGCCACGCCGCGCCTGCTCCGGGCCACGCGCCCGGGGCCCTCGCCGGTGGGCGCGATCAACGAGGGCATCGCGGCGGCGCGCGGTGAGCTGATTGGCGTGTGGATCGACGGGGCGCGGCTTGCCTCCCCTGGGCTGTTGCAGGCGGCCGCCGAGGCGGCGGCGCTGCATCCGCGCGCCGTGGTCGCCACCCCGAACTACCATCTGGGCCCGGATCTTCAGTATCTCAGCGGCGAGAGAGGGTATGATCGGGCGGCCGAGGACGCGCTGCTCGATTCCATCGCCTGGCCGCAGGACGGCTACCGGCTGTTCGAGGTGGCGACCGCGGAGCTGCGCAACGGGCCGGAGGCGCCCATGCTGGAGAGCAACGCGCTGTTCATGCACCGCGCCCTCTGGGCCGAGCTGGGCGGCTACGACGAGGCCTTCCAGGAGCCGGGCGGCGGGGTGGTGAATCCCGACACGCTGGTGCGCGCCTGCGCCCTTCCCGGCGCGCAGCTCATCCGCATCCTGGGGGAGGGGACCTTCCACCAGATCCATGGCGGGCTTTCCACCAGCACGCTGCGCGGGGCGATGGCCGTGCTGCAGGAGGGCAGCCGCGCCTATCTGCAACGCCGCGGCCTCCCGCTGGCACCGGTGCGCATGAAGGGCTGGCTCTATGACGCCCGGCGCAGCACGGTGACGGCATGACCGCCCCCCGCACCGCCGCCGAGGCGTCGGCCATGACGCCGGCCGCGCTGGAGATCATGCCCCCGGCGCCGCCCTTCTGGGACGAGGCGCAGCAGGCCTGGATTGTCACCCGCTACGCGGATCTGCGAGCGGTGCTGGACGCGCCCGGCATGCTGGTGGCCGAGCCCAGCCCCGCCCTCTGCCGCGTGGCCGCGCGGGTGGGGATGGAGGTGGGGAATCTTACCGCCGTGCTCGACGGCATGTTGCTGACCCAGAACGGGGCGGTCCACCAGGCGTCCCGCGCGGCCCTGCGCGGGTTCATGCCCCAGCTCTCCGGCCGCTGGTCGGCGGAGGCGATCGACGCCTCGGCCGCGCGCCTCGTCGCGGCCATGACACCGGGCGAGGCGGTGGACATGGTGCCCGCCCTGGCCGGGCCGCTGCCCGATGCGGTGATCGCCGACGGGCTGGGCCTCTCCATCCCCGAGGTGGTCGCGCTGCGCGAGGCCGGGCGGCGTGTTTCCGATGTGTGGCGGCCCGCGCCGCCGCTGCGCGACGTGGCGCGGCTGGAGGGCGTGGCGGCCGAGGCGCGGGCCGCGCTGGAGGCGCCCCGCGCGCCGGACCGGATCCCCCTGGACCCCGCCCCGGCCTGCCCGGTGCATGACCTGGAATTCTTCCTCATCTCCGCCGCGGTGGAGACCACGGCGGCCACCCTCGGCAATGCGCTGGAGATCCTTTCGTCGGACGCCGAACTGCAGGCAGCCCTGCGCGGGGGCACGGCGCTGGTCGCGCGCTTCGTCGAAGAGGTGCTCCGCTTCGCCGGCCCCGTCCGCCGCCTGAACCGCCGCGTGGCGGGCGAGGCGCTGGAGCTGGACGGACGGCGGATCGAGGCCGGGTCCGCCCTCATCCTCTGGGTGGAAAGCGGGCATCGGGACCCCGTGGCCTATCCGGATCCCGACCGCTTCGACCTCGCGCGCCGCGGGCCGCCGCTGCTGGCCTTCGGGGGCGGGGCGCATCTCTGCATGGGGCCGGCGCTGGGGCGCCTGCTTGTCCGCGCCGCCGTTCACCGCCTGCTCGGGCGCTTCGCCCTCGCGCCTTCCCCGGAACCCATCCGCATGCGGCCTGGCCGCGACCTGCGGCAGCACCTCGCCCTGCCGCTCAGCCTCACCGAGCACCCCGCATGACCGACCCGCAGACGCTGAACGACGACGTGCTCCAGGAACTGGAGCGGGGGAGCGTGGAGAAGGCGACGAGCCTGCTGGACCAGGGGCTGAAGAAATGGCCCGGCAGCCTGCGGCTGAAGCTCACGCGCTCCGATGTGCTGATCCGCGCCGGGGCGCGGGAGGAGGCGGCCGAGCACCTCGCCGCTCTGCTGGACCGCGAGGAGGCCGCGCGCTGGGCTGGCCCGCGGCTGCTGACGCTGGTGAAGGAGCAGCCGCTGCCGGCGGAGGTCGCGGGGCGGCTGGTGAAGCCCGTCGCCGCCGGCGCGCTGGAGGAGCGGGTCAAGACCCAGCTGCTCGACGCGCTGCTCGCCGGCCGTGATGCGGAGACGCGGGTGGCCTGGCTGGAACCCGTCGCCCGAGGCGCCGGGCTTTTCCGGCTGGAATGGCTCCTGGCCGTGGCGCTGACCGAATCCTGCCGGCTGGAGGAGGCCGTCGCGCTGCTCGAGGAATCCCGGTTGGCCGGGCGGGGCACGGCGCGTTCCCTGCTGCTGGAAGCGGAGCTGCGCGCGGCCGGTGGCCATCCCGAAGCGGCGCTGGACATCCTGCGCGACGTGACCCGCGACCACCCCGAGCTGCCGGACGGCTTCCGGCGCCGCATCGCCATCGCCCGCCGCGCCTGCCGCTTCGACGAATGCGCCGCCGTGCTGGAGGAGGCGCTCGGCAAGTGGCCGGGCGACTGGTCCTTCCCCTATCTCATGAACCGCGTGCCGCTGGCCCCGGCGGCGCTGTCGCGCCTCTTCCCCATGCTGGAAGCGGCCGCGGCCGCGCCGGGGCGCACGGAACGCTTCGCCTTCCAATACGCGCTGGCGGCGCTCCATGCCGTGCGGCTGGAGGAGGCGGTGAAGGTCCTCGGCAGCGGCTTCGCCGAGCCGACCGTCGCCTATATGGCCGGGCCGGTCGCGGCGGCGCTCGCCGCTCGCGACCCCGAGGCCTGGCGGGCCGGCTCACGCCTGGTGGATGACCGCACGCGCGACGTGCTTGTCACGCGCGCCGAGGGGGCGGAGGCGACCTTCGTGCTCACCACCGGCATGGCCTTCGGCTACCTGCCGCTGCCGCTGATCGACACGCTCTTCGCCGAGCAGCGCGTGAATGTCATCTACCTCCGCGACTTCCGGAACCTCGCCTATCTGCGCGGCGTGACGAGCCTGGGGCCGGACGAGGCCTCGACCATCGCAGCGCTGCGCGGGCTCATCGGCGAGCTGGGCGCGCGACGCCTCGTGGTCGTCGGCGCCTCGCTCGGCGGCTACTCGTCCCTGCGCTACGGCGCCCTGCTGGGCGCCGATGCGGCGGTCTCCTTCTCCGGACGCACGACGCTGGAGGACGGGCTCGCGGAGGCGCGGCCCACCATCTGGAACCCGGCCTTCTTCGTGCGCCAGATGTGGCTGGCCCAGGGCGAGTTGCCGCGCGACCTCGTGCCCGTGCTGGCCGGCGCGCCGGAGATGGAGGTGCTGCACATCCACAGCGCTGGCGCGGCGGAAGACGTGGCGCAGGCGCAGCGCATCGCCCAGCTGCCGAATGTGCGCCTGCACGCGGTGCCCGGTGTGTCCGACCACTATGCGGTGGACCACATGATCGGCGACGGCTCCTTCGGCGCTCTCATCGCGGCCTTGCGCGACGGGCGGCGCTGGGAGGCCTGATCGCGCCTGGGGGTTGTTCTGGGGTGACGGTCTGTCCCGGGGAGAGGAAGAAGGAATTCTTCCTCTCCCCGGACCCCTCACCATCATCTTTGTCTTCAAGTTTGGAATCACGGGGCTGACGGTGCGCCTCGGGTCATGGACCCGAGGCGACTGCAAAGGCAGGAAAGGCACCCGCAACCAGAGACCCCTTCAATCCGGGGTATCCACGGCAGTCTCATGCAGGTCCAGGAGCCTCAGGCTCCTGGCGGGTGAGGTCCGGAGAGGGCAGCGCCCTCTCCGGGAAGCCGCGACAGTTCAGAACCACCGAAGCAGCCCGGTACCCTCAGCCGGGCTGCTCCGCATCCACCGCCAGCAGCAGCGCGCGTATCGCCGCCGCGTCCCAGCCGAGGAAGGCCGCGTCGTCCATCGCGGTCACGTCGCCGCGCAGGCTTTCGGGCGAGAGGCCGAAGCGGTCGGCGAGGTAGCCGATCTCGCGCGCCAGCACCGGCTCCAACAGCCGCCAGACGAGTTCCGGGAAGACGAGCGGCTCGCCCGGGACCTGGCGGAGCCGGGCCCGCAGCGCCTCGGTGGCCTGGCCGATGCCGGGCCCTTCGCGCAGCGCGAGCAGGGCGCGTGCCGCCGGGAGGGAGGGGGGCGGTTCCGCGGGTGGGGGAGGCCGCACCGGCATGTCGGGCACGCTGATCCCGAAGGAGGACAGCATCGCGCGGCAGGCCTCCAGCGGCTCTTCGGGCGCCAGCCGCACCGTCACCGCCTCCTTCCCGAAGCCGGTGAGCCATGCGTCCAGCCGCTTGTAGGAGGGCTGGAAGGCCCGCTCGATCCCCGGGCCGAGTTCCTGCAGCGAGAGGCCCCGGAGCAGCCGGTCCTCCAGCATGGTTGCGATCTGCTCGGCGGGGGGGCGCAGCCAGCACAGCACGGTGCTGCGGACCCGCCGGGCCGCGAGATGGTTCGCCAGCGCCGCCACTTCCGGCGCCTGCAGGCTCCAGAGCCCGTCCGCCGCGAGCAGGCCGGTTCCCTCGCCCAGGCTTTCGATCCAGGCGTCCAGCGTGGCTCGCGCGGCTTTCGGGGTGGGCGCGCCGCCCGGGCGGGCCTCGGCGCGGCGGAGCCAGGCCTCGCCCTTCGCGCGCCGCTCCGGCGTGCCGAAGCCGCCGAAGATCACCTCCATCACATCCTGGCCCTGCGGCCAATGATGCACGCCCTGTTGTGCGAGCGCTTCGGCGGCGGGACGGAGCCAGCGATCGAGCCGGGGGATGCCGGTGCGGGGCATGCCCATCAGCAGCAGCAGGCGCGGGCCGCCGTGCTTGGGCTTGCGCGGGGAAGGGTCGGGCAGCGGCTCCGGCCGTACCGGGTTCGGCGCGATCCGAACGGGGCGCCGCAGCGGGCGCTGGTGGTGGAAGACGGAATGGCTGCCCGGGCCGCGCCAGGCGGCTTCGGGGATGGCCGCCAGCCGCAGCTCATCCGGCGTGAGCAGAGAGAGGGGCTCGATCAGCGGATCCTCCACGCCCCAGACCCGGCGCAGCATGGCGACGAGATCGACCGAGCCGAAGATACGCATGTGGTCTTCCTGGCCGAAGCGGTGGCGGCGCTCCTCCGGCGTCAGGCTCTCGTCCAGGTCCTCACGGGTATGGGCGCCGCTGATCGGCACGGAAAGGAAGTGGTGGCCGCCGGGTGCCAGCACGCGCTCCAGCTCGCCCAGCACGGATTCCACGCTGCAGGGCAGGTGTTCCATGACATGGCTGTGCAGGATGAGGTCGAAGGCGCGGGAGGGGAGCTTCTGCAGGTCGGTGCAGAGGTCCAGCGCGCGCACCGTCATGAAGCGGCTTCGGTAGCGGTCGGGGTCGAGGTCGCAGGCGTGGTAGCGGTCCCCGCACAGCTCCACCAGGCGCCGCGCGAGGCCCTGTTCCGGCGCCATGTGCAGCACGCGCATGCCCGGGCGGAACACGCCGCGTTTCTGCATGATCATCCAGAGCAGCCGGTTGCGCTCCACGGACTTGCATTGCGCGCAGCGCGCCATCTCGCGCCCGTTGAAGGGGATGAACTCGGTGGCGCGGCAGATGGGGCAGCGATGCGCGGGCTCGCCCAGAGCGACCGCGGTGGCGGCCAGGCCAGCGGTGCTCATCCGCGCTTCCTCGCGACGAAGGTGGCGTTGACGTAGCAGGGGTCGATGCCGGAATGCCGCCGCACCACCTGGGTGGAGCAGCCCGTGGCCGCCAGGATGTCCACGATGTCGGCTCCGTAATCCCAGGTGACGATGCAGGGCGAGCCATCGCCCGAGACGTGGTAGCGCGGCGGCTTCAGGTGGTGCTCCTCCCCGTCGATCAGCTCCACGCGCGGCTCGCTGCGGTCCGGGAAGGGCCAGTCGTTCGGGATGGAGAAGATGTGGACGCCGCCGGGCTTCAGCACGCGGGCGATTTCCGCGAAGGCGGTGTGGATGTCGTGGACATGCTCCATCACGTCGCTGCTCAGCACGAGGTCGAAGCTCTCATCCGGGAAGGTGAGCTGCGTCAGGTCCTCGCAGCGCACGCCCTCCTCGTCCACGCTGCCCAGCGGGCGGTCCGGCCAGAAATAGGAGCGGACATAGCGCGGCAGGCCCTTCATCTGGGTGACGAAGGGGCCGCGCAGCGCCACCTCGAAGATATCCACCGTGTTCAGCTTGCCCGAGCCGACGAGATGGCGGAGGAACACTGACTGCCCCCGTGCGAACTCGTCGAGGATGATCGCGGCCTGCTCGCGCCAGCGCAGCGCGGCGCGGCAGCTCGGGCAGGGGAAGGACTCACGGGTGGAGCGCCCGCCCGCGGGGAAGAAGCCCTTGGCGCCGCAGAGATTGCACAGGCCGCGATAGCCGGCGGTCTCCTCGCTCATGCCGCGGCCTTCCGCGTGTCGAACACCTCGTGCAGGCGGGCCATGATCGTCTCCAAGCGGGATTCCCAGGACAGGTCGCGCATCCGGGCGGCATCCGGCCATCGGCGCTCCTGCCGGCGCTCGGCCAGCGCGGCCTCGAGCGCTACCAGGAAGGCATCGGCCCCGGAGGCGATCCGGATGTCCTCGGCGAGATCCTGCAGGTTGGCGATGGGGGTCGAGACCACCGGCACGCCGAGGCTGCGATAGACATAGAGCTTCAGCGGGTTCATCCGCTCCGAAAGCCCGGTGTGCAGGTGCGGGATGATCGCCGCGTCGAAGGCCGCGATATGCGCGGTTGCCTCGGCATAGGGGATAACCCCGAAGGCATGGACATTGGGCCGCGCCATCACCTCGGCCGCCCGTCCGCCGGTCGGCGTCGCGCCGATCAGCACCACGGACCAGTCCGGCCGCGCCTCGGCGACGGAGGCGATCAGCTCCCAGTCGATGCGGTCCTGCAGGTTGCCCGCATAGCCGATGACCGGCCGCCGCAGCCCGGCGAGGGAAGGGGGCACCGGCCAGCTCTCCACATCCGCATGCATCTCCATGCCATTGGGCACGAGCAGCGGGTCGAAGCCCTCCTCGGCCAGCCAGTCGGCCACGGGCTGGCAGTTGGCGAGGAGCAGGTCGCTGGCGCGGAAGGTGTCGCGGTAATTCGCCTCCAGCTCCGCGCGGAAGCTTGGGCGCATGGGCCATTGCCGCTGGTCGTCGATCACGTCCGAGACGATGAAGGAGAAGCCGAGCCGTGCCTGCACCTGGGGAAACATCGGCACCACGGGGCAGACCCAGGCAAGCAAGTTCCCGGTCATGTCCAACTCCCGCAGCCAGGCCTCGACGCTGTGGGGGAACAGCTCCCGTGGCGGCAGGCTGCGCCCGAGCACGCTGTCCTTGCGCCCGGCATGCAGGTGCACGCGCCGGTGCACCTTGCCTCGGTCCTGGAGGCCGAGGAAGCGCTGCAGCGTCGCGCCCGCGCCGAAGCGGTGCTGGCTGGGCGCCTTGGGGGCCGACATGACCTCCAGCCTGTCCACGGAGATCGGTGCGTCGATGTGCAGGATGCGCCGCACGGAGGGCAGGGCCTCCAGCCGTTGCAGCAGCATGTCCTGCCGGCGGCCATAGAGGCCGGAGTCGTTCTGCTTCCAGAAGAAGGCGATGTTGACGCCGCCGGACAGGTTGGAGAGGCGCCCGACGCGCGGCGAGGCTGGAACGGTCCCGCCCAGGTGCCGCGCCAGGGCCGGATCGATGAGCCCCGGCATTTGCCGGTCGATATGGGTGAGCAGGCGGAGGAAATCGGCCGGGACCTCGCCCGCCGCCGCCCGCGCGCCCTCCAGCGCCTGCCCTGCGCGAGGCGCGTTGGCGGCGTAGGAGAGTTCCTCCAGGAAGAAGGCGCGGGTTCCCGCCGCCCCGGCCCCGCCATCCAGCCGCGCCCGCAGCGCGAGGGTGAGATCCTCGCCCGGCTTGATGGCGTCGGGCAGCAGGTCGTCCAGAGGCGGCGCGGCCCGGGCCAGCACCGGGGTGCCGACCGCTAGCGCATCGGTCAGCTTGGCCGGCGTCTGGCTCTGCGCGATCGGGCTGTCCGGGTCCTGGAGGATGCAGACGAGATCCGCCATCGCGTTCAGCTCCGCCGCGCGGCGGAAGGGTTGGTCGGGATGGAGGGTGACGCGCAGGCCGGGGAAGTCCGTCAGGCGCTGCCGCAGCTCGCGGTCGACGATAGTGCCGACCACGCAGAGCACCAAGCGCGGATCACCGAGCGCCTGCAACGCCTCCGCCACTTCGAGAAGACCCTTGTGCCGGCGCGGCGTGCCGAGGAAGAGCACCACTTTGTCCGTGTCGGCGAAGCCGAACTCGGCGCGCACCGCCTGGCGGTCGATGCGCGCGGGGTCATAGGCGGCCTCGTCCCGCGCATGGCGGATGACGATGCCGCCATGCCGCGCCTGGAGAACCGGGTTGCAGACCGTCAGGCTGTCGGCCCAGCCGATCATGGATTGCGCGAGCTGCGTCCAGCGCATCCCGTAGGGATCAGTCCAGTCCGCCGCCTGGGCGCCGGCGAGGAAGGCGTCCAGGCCCAGAGGCGCATCGGCGCCGACGAAGGCCAACTCGTCGTCATCCAGATCGAGCACCAGCCGCGCGCCGTGGATCAGCCGTTGCAGCAGCCCGATGAAGAGGCTGGGCAGGCGCGCCTTGGAAACCCAGGCGATGTCGCAGGGATGGTCGAGGACCAGCCGGACGGCACCATTCACGAAGGCGGCGAAGGACCCGGCGGCATAGCCGAAGACGGGAATGCCGCGTTCGCTGTCGCGCAGCGGCGGCCAGAGGGATTCGCCGAAGGCGGGAAAGACCGGGCCCAGTATCTCGGTCGGGCCATGCCGGGCGGCGAGTTCCGCCAGCACCCAGGCCCGGCCGAGCGGGTTGTGCGCCAGGTCCCAGGAGATGACGGCGATGCGTGGACCTGCAGGGGAGGGGCGCAGAAGGGTCTCGGGCCATTCACGCATCTCCGGCAGGTCGCGCATGGTCCGGCGCCGCCGCAGCGCGTCGATGCGCCGGCCGAGGGCGTCCTGCGGGTCCAGCTCGAAGGCGCGGGACAGGGCGGCAATGGCGGCCTCGGCCTCGCCCCGGCCCTCATGCAGATCCGCGAAACCGAGATGCGAGCGGGGAGAGGCGGGATCCATCTCCCCTGCCTCGCCGAAGCGCGCGGCGGCCTCCTCGTAGCGGCCGAACTCCAGCGCCGCCTGGCCGAGCTGGCAGAGCAGCTCCACTGAACGGGCGATGCGCCGGGTGCCGATCACATGCTCCGCGCCGCGGTCCCGCACCACGGCCGTGACCTCCACCTCCGCATCGCCATCCAGCGGCAGGGCGGAGAAGGGCAGCTCGAAGCCATGCGAGCCATCGCCGATCCCGGCCCGCTGCAGGTCGCCCCGGCGCCGGTCGGCCAGGGCCGTCGCAGCGGCGCCTCCGGGCAGGCGCAGCTCCACCTGCAGGTGGCGCGCCGGGTTGGCGGGGTCGTAGGCCCAGCCAACGAACATGCCGCGCCGGGGCTCTTCCAGCCGCCCGGTGATGGCCTGCGCCTCCAGCCCCGTGATGGCGCGCTCATCGACGGCGACGGTGCTCTCTCCCAGCCGCGTCCGCAGCAGCACCCGCAGCTCCGCGCGCCGGGTAAGGCTCGACGGGAGGGGCAGCTCGAAGGCATGCGCCCCATCGCCGATGCCGGCACGCTGGAGGTCGCCGCGCATGCGTCCGGCGGGCAGGCTCGCGAGCGGCTCGCCGTCGATCAGGATCTCGGCGGTGAGGGCTGTATCCGGCCGCGACGGATCCCAGAGCCAGCCGCGCAGCAGGCCGGCGCGGATGCCGTCGATGCGGCCCTTCACGCCATGGCCCTCCGTGCCGCTCAAGCGGCGCCCTCCGGCGCGGCGCGCGGATGACGCGGCGTGGCGGTCATGCCTCCTCCATCACGGGGGCGGCAGGCTGCGGCCCCTTGCTGGGCGCCGCATGGTCCAGCAGCGCGGCGATCCGTGCGTCGAGTTCCCGGCCCGGCGGTGCGGCCTGGATGGCGGCTCGGGCTGCGCGCGCGCCCTCCACGGCCATGGCCGTCCTGCGCGGCGCGTCGGCCGTCAGCTCGGCGAGGTCGCGCAGCAGCGCATACCGTGCCAGCTCGGCGGCCTTCGGATCGTCCGACAGGAGGTCGGGCGGGAGGGACAGGACGGGCAGGCCGGTGGCCTGCAGGGCCAGCATCGCCGGGCCGGGCCGGGCCAGCCCGAGTCGGTGGGCCCGCCCGGCGCGCCGCAGGGCCGCCACGGTGTCCCCTTCCACGTCGGCGGGCCGGAACCAGCTCCCGGCGGGCGGTCCGCCGATGACATGCAGCGTCGCCACCCCGAGCGCCGTCAGATCCTCGAAGACCGGGCGCAGCGCGGGCAGCGCCGGATCCTCGGGAGTGGCGAGGTAGAGCACGGGAAAGGGCCCATCCTCCGGGGGCGGCGATGCCGGGGCGCTCGGCTCCGTGGACAACCAGGGCGCCGCTTCCAGCCCGTGCCCCAGATCGAGATCGCCGGCCTCCAGCAGTGGCAACCCCGCCGCCGCGCAACGGCGGCGCAAGGCCGCGAGGTCATCGGGGCCCAGCGCGTCCGGGGCCACCAGCACCGCATCCGCCGGGCCCGCTGGGGCATGGCCTAAGGGGAAGGAGGGCGTGATCCGCCGGAAGATGAAGGGGCGGGAGACCGCGTTGCGCGTGGCGACGGCGAGCGGCGTCGGAAGGGGGCCGGCCGGTGCATCGAGCGTGAGGACCACGCGTGGCGGAGAGGCTGGGGGCTGGAAGGTGCGCCGCCGGTCCAGCACCTCGCGATAGAGCTGGTCGTATTCCACCGCCATGGCGGCGGCATCGCGGTGGCGGCCGGTGGTGGCCTGCCAGTCCATCACCGCGTTCCGCCGCGCGCGCACCTCGCCCGGCTCGCGCCGCAGGCGGCGCAGCAGGGCGAGCATCGCCTCCGGCTCCATCCAGCGGTCCACCAGCCAGCCGCCCGGGGTTTCCGTCAGCCGCTCCGCGAGCGCCCCGAGGGCGGTGGCCATCACGGGCAGCCCCGCCGCCCAGCATTCCGTCAGGGTGTGGCAATAGGTTTCGGGCCAGAGCGACAGCACGGCCCCGAGATGCGGGCGGATGCGCGCCACATGCGACGCGAAATCGGCGCGGTCATAGCGCCCGTGCAGCACGATCCCGGGCGTGGTGGCGAGGCTGCTGTCCACCGCGCCGAGCACGTGGAACTCAACTTCGCGCCCGCGGTCCAGCTCCGCCATGGCCGCGACCAGCCCACCGCCCTTGGAGGCCGAGACATTGCCCGGCACCAGCACGCGCAGCTTCTCGTCCAGCGAGGGCTCGGCGGCCAGCATTTCCATGCGCGCGAAGCTGCGACCATGGGGAATGACGCGGAAGTCGCGCCCGGCCAGGAAGGGGAAATTGGCGAGCAGGGTTTCGCGTGCGCTGGGGGAGGTGGTGATGAAGGCGTCGCAGCCCTCCAGCGCCTCACCCATCATGGCCTGCCAGCGATACACGAAGCGGTGGCGCAGCGGTGGCATGGTCTCGGGCTTCCACAGCTCGGCCGTGCAATCCGCCTCGCCCGCCGTGCAGGGGCCGGCGCAGAAGCGCCCTTCGGCGTCCAGCAGCTTCACCGTCGGGCAGGCAGTGTAGAAGTCGTGGAAGGAGAAGACCACCGGGACGCCGAGGCGCCGGCAGAGCTCGACCAGGCCGAGGCTGTGCCAGAGGATGTGCCGGACATGCACCAGCTCGAAGCCATGGCGCAGGAGCATGTCGCCGACCAGCCGATCGTATTCGCCGGAGCGGTGCGTCGCCGGCTCGATCGGCCGTTCGAGCGCGTGTGTCTCCACCACCTCCGCCCCTGAGGCGCGATGGCGCGAGAGGGTGATGGTGCGGGAGTCGCAGCGCAGCACCCAGGGCTCGTAGCGGTCCGACAGGGCTTCCATCAGGTCGCGGTTGGTCTGGGGCGTGCCGCCGCTCTCGGTGGAGATCACCGTGAGGAGGCGCGGGCGCGGCACCTCGCCCCCGGCCGACGCCCGGTCCAGCGCGCGCCGCACCCGCCAGCGCATGGCCAGCATGGCCGGATCACCTTCGAAGACCCGGATCAGCGCGCGGTATTCCGGGTAGCGCTCGTCCAGCACCGTGCGGGCGGAGGCGATCAGCGCCGCCTTCTCCGCCCCGAAGGAGGCGGAGCGCTGGTGCCAGACGAAGCTGCGGTCATCGACCACATGCTCGAACCCCGCGCGCAGGGCCCGCATGCAGAGATCGTTCTCCTCGCCATAGCCGCGCGGGAAGGCCTCCGCGTCCAGCACGCCCACCGCATCCAGCAGGGCGCGGCGCAGATAGAGGCAGAAGCCATGCCCCGTCGGCACCGCGGGATAGAGGGAGAGGGCGGCGCCGCGCACCAGCCGGGCCATCTCCTCCACGCCGAACCAGGGCGGCATGGGATTGGCCGCGTTGAACTCCGGCACGGAGACGACGCCGGCATTGTTCGAAACCGCCGTCGCGCTGCCCGTGCGCGGGCCGGAATGCGCGGCGGCACGCAGCCCGTCCAGCCAGTCCGGCCCGACCTCGGTATCGGAGTTCAGCAGCACCACGTCGTCGCGCCCGGCGAGGGCGATGCCGCGATTGGCGGTGCGGGTGAAGCCCTGGTTTTCCGCCTGGCGATGGATCTCGACGCCCGGCAGCCCCTCCCAGCGCCGCAGAAGGGCCGCGATCTCCGGCTGCGTGCTGGCATCATCCACCAGGATGAGCCGTGCGGGGCCGGTGGTGTGGCACAGCACGCTCTCCACGCAGCGCTCCAGCTCGGCCGCGGCATTATGGATGGGGATGACAACCGAAACCGGCACGCGCCCATCGGCGGGCAGGCGCCAGGCGACTTCGCCGCGGTCCTTCCGCCAGGGCGGCAGGCCTTCCAGCACTGTCGCGCCCGGGATGGAGTCGGCGCCGTGGCGCGGCACGGCGGCGACGGGCAGGGGGCCGCCCTCGCCGGGATGCAGGCTCGGCAGGGCGATGCGGAAGCCGCCGCCGCGATGGATGATGTTGTGCTTCGCGAGGTCCGGGCGCGGGATGGCCGCTTCCACCGAGGCCCAGCGCGTGCCGTCCAGCAGCAGGTCCACCGCCTGCGCCTGCATCGGGCGCCCGCGCTCGGCAAGCCATCCGCTCGCCTCGCCATTGCCGACGCGCTCCAGCATGCCGATGGCGTCGAGCCGCATGGCGAGGCTGCGCCGCGCCAGCTCGGTGCCGGAGGCCATGAGGACGAGCTCGCGCGGGCGTCCGTCGAACAGCGCCTCCTCCGGCCGGTCCTGGCGAAGCGCGGCGGCCAGGGCCTCCAGTGGGAGATGGAAGCCGAAGGCGGGCTGCTCCGTGCCGTCGTCATAGGGCAGGTCGGGGCGGTGCAGGTTCAGCGGCACCGGAAGGGGCTGGCAGCCCTCCAGCAGAAGGGAGGGCTGGCGGCCCGCAAGATCCACCACCCAGCCGCGCAGGCCCTCGCGATCCGGCTGGTCCATGCCGCCGCGCGGGCGGAAGGGCGCGGGCTCCAGCAGGGCGGGGGTGAGCGGCACGGCCTGCTCCCCGATCAGCAGCGTGGCGGAGGCGGGCGCCTCCGTGGCCGGCGCCTCGGTCAGGAGCTGGAACCCGCGGCCGGCGGGGCGCTCACCCTGGGCCGGCAGGTCCCGCCGTTCGCGCAGGCGGCGCAGGGGCCATTCCCGCCGCTCCTCGCCCCAGGTGAGAACGAGGCGCGGCGGTGCTTCCGCCAGCACCTCCTCCGGCGCGCGGAGCCAGCCGCCGATGTGGAGGAAGCCGCCTTCGCGCGCGAAGACCTCGACATGCCCGCCGAAGCGCGGGTCGGGCCGCACGGGCGGGGCCAGCATCTCCCGCGCCAGCGTCACCGCCCGCCGCGTGATCTCCTGGCCCGAGGCGACGAGCACGAACTCATGCGGCTCACCGTCGAACAGGTCCCGCCCCGGTGCGTCCGCTCGCAGCCGGGCCAGGATGGTCTCCAGCGGCAGTTGGAAGCCAAGGAGCGGCGTCTCGGTGCCGTCGTCGAAGGGCAGGTCCGGCCGAGGAAGGCCGAGGGCGAGCGGAAGCGCGGTGCCATCCACCAGCACCGAGGCCTCGGCGCCCGGCGGCTGGAAGACCCAGCCGCGGATGCCCCGCCCATCCGGCGCATCCATACCGCCGCGCGGCTTGAAGGGGCTTTCCCGCAGTGGGGAGGGGGCGAGGGGGGCGGTCTCGTCCCCCAGGCAGAGGCAGGCGTGCATGGGGGCACCGGCCGGTGGCGCCTCGATCAGCAGCTGGAAGCCGCGTCCGGCGGGCTGGCCGTCCTTGGCAGGGAGGTCACGCCTTTCGCGCAGGCGGCGCAGCGGTGTCTCGCGACGGTCCTCGCCTGAGACGAGGAGGAGGCGCGGCGGGTCCTCCGCCAGGCGTTCCTCCGCCACGCGCAGCCAACCGGCGACATGCAGATGGTCGCCGTGCCGGGCGAAGACCTCGATATGACCCTGGATCATCCACCCCGCCCCGCGCGACATCACCCCGGGCGCGGCCCGCCCGGGCAGGCCGCAACAGGCCTGGACGCCCCGTCCTGCCGCGCATTGTCCGGCCCGCGTGGGGGACAATCAAGCGGCCTTCCGGCGAAGGGCGGCGAAGTTGTTGGTGGGAACGGACCGACCTGGGCAGTGGCCGCAGGAAATTGGACCGGGCGCCAGGAGCGGGGTGCGGAGCGGCTGGGGGGCTGACGCTCGAAATCCGCGAAAGTGGTGTCCCCGGCGGGATTCGAACCCACGGCCCCGGGATTAGGAATCCCGTGCTCTATCCTGCTGAGCTACGGAGACACGCGGCCCCACCCTAGCGCCCCCGCGCGCCACGGCAAAGACCCGGCCCCTTGAGCGGCGGCCGGAACCGGCCTCCACTGGCTGCATGGCCCAAGACCCCCGCCTCGACCCCGAAATGGCCGCCTTCACGGAGATGATGGCAGCCCGCGCCGCCGGCTACCCTCCCCAGCGCCTCGAACGCCCGCTCGATGCCTCCCGCGCCTCGAACGACGCGCTGAACATGACCCTGTTCAGCCCCGAGCCCCGGATGGCCGAGAGCGCGGATCGCTGGGTGCTGGCCCGCGGCCGCCGGGTTCTCTGCCGCCTCCACCGCCCCCGCACCGATGCGCCCCTTCCGGCGCTGATCTACCTCCATGGCGGCGGCTGGGTATGGAACAGCGTCGACACGCATGATCCGCTGATGCGGAGCTATGCCGAGGGGGCGGGCTGCGCCGTGGTCGGGCCGGATTACGCCCTCAGCCCCGAAGCCGCCTTCCCCCAGGCACTGGAGGAGGTGGCGGCCGTCACGCGCTGGATCGCAGCCCATGGCGCCGAATGGGGCCTGGACCCCGGCCGGATCACCCTAGGCGGGGATTCGGCCGGGGCCAACCTGGCGCTCGGCGCCGCGCTGCTGCTGCGGCAGTCGGACCCCGGTCTGCGCCTGCGCGGGCTGCTGCTGAACTACGGCGTCTTCGACGACCGGATGGCCACGCCGAGCTACGCCGAATTCGCCGAGGGCTACGGCCTCACCGCGGAGAAGATGCGCTTCTACTGGGACTGCTACGCGCCGAACCCGGCGGACCGCCTGTCGCCTTTCGCCGCGCCGATCCGCGCGGATCTCCGCGGCCTGCCGCCCTGCCTGGTGCAGATCGCGGAGCTGGACGTGCTGGCAGATGAGAACCGCGACATGGTGCGTGCCCTGCGCGATGCGGGCGTGGCGGTGGAGGAGGAGACCTTCCCCGGCATGGTGCACGGCTTCCTGCGCGCCCGGAACCATGTGGGTGCCGCCCGCCGCGCCGTTTCCGTCGCGGTGGACTGGCTGAAGCGGAACGGCTAGCGCCGGCGGAAGCGCTCCACGGCCGAGACCAGCGCCGTTCGTACCCCGGGCTCCAGCGCCGAATGCCCGGCATCCGGCACCACGGTCAACCGCGCCATGGGCCAGGCTTCCGCCAGCTCGAAGGCGGAGGTTGGCGGGCAGACCATGTCGTAGCGCCCCTGCACGATCTCGGCCGGCACATGGGTCAGCCGGTCCATCCGGGCGAGCAGCCCCTCGGGCGGCAGGAAGAGGTCATGGGCGAAGTAATGCGCCTCGATCCGCGCCAGGCCGAGGGCGGAGCGGTCCTGCGCGAAGGAGGCGACCGTCTCCGGGCTTGGAAGGAGGGTGCTGCACAGCCCCTCATAGTTGCTCCAGGCCCGGGCAGCGGCGAGGTGGATGGTGGGATCGGGATCCGTCAGCCGCTTGAGATAGGCGGAGAGCAGGTCCTTGCGCTCCGCCGGGGGCACATGCTCGGCGAAGGAGGCCCAGGCATCGGGAAACACCCGGCGCAGCCCGTACAGGAACCAGTCCACCTCGTCCGCCCGGCCGAGGAACACCCCGCGCAGCACGCAGCCCGCCACGCGCTCGGGGTAGGATTGGGCATAGGCGAGGGCGAGGGTGGAGCCCCAGGAGCCGCCGAAGAGCAGCCAGCGGTCGATGCCCAGGAAGCGCCGCAGCGTCTCGATGTCCTGCACCAGCAGCGGCGTGGTGTTGTCCCGCAGCTCCCCCAGCGGGCGGGACCGGCCTGCGCCGCGCTGGTCGAAGATCACCACGCGCCAGTGCAGCGGGTCGAAGAAGCGGCGATGCACGGCGCCCGCCCCGGCGCCGGGGCCACCGTGCAGGAACAGCACGGGCTGCCCGCGTGGGTTTCCCACCTGCTCCCAGTACATGACATGGGCGGGTCCGCCGGACCCGGAATGGGAAAGCGGCAGCAGCCCCGTCTCATAGGGGGATATGTCGGGGAAGAGGTCGCCGCGCGGCATGCGCCCTCTTTGGCGCATGCAACGGCCGCGGCGCAACATGGCGCGTTATCCCGCGATTGCGTTTTCCGCGTCATGTCGCCTCTTCGCGCGGGGCTCCGGCGCACCTAACTTGTCAGACGATGTCCCGTCCCACCCCCGGCCCCTTCCATGCCGCCCGGAGCGGCCCCCAGCCGGGGCCTCGCGCTGCGGGTGCGCGCGCGGCCGAGGTGCGATGCGCCGTCTGCGGCACGGAGAGCCGCCAGTCCCGCTTCCGCCCTGTCCCCCCCGAAGGGGCTCCTGATCTCGACCTCCGCCCCGGCGAGCCGCTGCGGAGCACCATGGCGTCCTGGCTGCAGCAATGCCCGCATTGCGGCTATGTCGCGCCCGAGATCGCGCACGCCCATCCGGCGGCGATCGAGGCGGTGGGCACGGCGCCCTTCCGGGCGCTGATCGCCGATGCCAGCCATCCAACGCTCGCCCGCCGTTTCCTCGCCTATGCCTATGTGCTGGAGGAATCGGGAGCGTTGCATGCGGCGGCGGAGGCCACGCTGCAGGCAGCCTGGGCGGCCGACGATGCCCGCAAGCCCGACCTGGCTCGCGCCTGGCGCGGCGAGGCGGTGGCGCTCTGGCGCGCCGGTCCTCCGCTGGATTCCGAGCAGACGGTCCGGGTGGTGGATGCGCTGCGCCGGGCCGAAGCCTTCGAGGATGCGGGAGCGACGGCCGACCAGCTCGCGGCCAGCCATCCGCCGGACGCCGTGGCCGGGGTGATCGAGCTGGAGCAGCGCCTGATCGCGCTGCGGGATGCCGGCCGGCATACGGTGGCAAGCGCCCTTCCGCCGCCGGCGCGCCGGCCGCATGCCACGCAGGCGAGCATCGCCCGGCGGGGCGGCGGCCTGTGGGAGCGGCTCCGAGGCTTCTGGCGCCGCTGAATGGCCGAAGGGCAGGGGCTTGCCCCTTGCCAGCCTTCGTCGCGCTTCGTAGTGTTACGTTATAACGTATTGAGAGACTCCCCATGCAGCGACGCGCCCTTCTCGCCGCCGCCCTGGCCCTGCCTGCCATCCGCCCTGCCGCCGCCCAGAGGGGCACCCCGACCGCGCTTCCCGTGGTCGCCAGCTTCTCGATCCTGGGCGATCTGGCTCGGCAAGTGGCCGGGGACCGGCCGCTGGCCCTTTCCGTCCTCGTCGGTGCCGATGCGGATGCGCATGACTTCCAGCCCCGCCCTTCGGATGCCGAGAAGCTGCGCGGCGCCGCCCTGCTGGTCCGTAACGGCCTCGGCTTCGACGAATGGCTGGGCCGGCTGACGAACGCGGCCGGCTTCCGAGGCACCACCGTCACCGCCAGCGAGGGGGTCGCGTTCCGCGCCGCCACGGGCGGGCATGACCATGCCCATTCCCATGGTGGCGGCGCCGCCCGCCGCCGGACCCATGCGGTGGAACCCAGCCGCACACCGGACCCCCATGCCTGGGGCGACCCGCGCAACGTGCAGCGCTATGTCCGCAACATCGCCGCCGGCCTGTCCGCCGCCGATCCGGGCCAGGCCGCCCTCTTTGCCCGCAACGCGGAGGCCTATGTCGCCCGCCTCGCGGCGCTGGATGCCGAGATCCGCGCGGCGGTCGGCACGGTACCGGAGAACCGCCGCAAGGTCCTGACCAGCCATGACGCCTTCGGCTATTACGGCGCCGCCTATGGAATCACCTTCCTCGCGCCCCAGGGCGTGAGCACGCATTCGGAGCCCTCGGCCGCCGATGTCGCCGGGCTGATCCGGCAGATCCGCGCCGAGGGCATCACCGCGGTATTCGTCGAGAACATGAACGCCACCACCACGCTGGAGCGCCTGGCGCGGGAGACCGGGCTGCGCGTGCGCGGCCGCCTCTATTCCGATGCCCTTTCCCCGCCCGACGGACCCGCCGCGACCTATGAGGCGCTGATCCGGCACAACACCGGCCTTATCGTCCCGGCCATGCGGGGGGAGGGATGATGCGCGCCCTTGCCCTCGGGGTCGCCCTCGCCGCGGCCGCTCTTCCCGCGGTCGCCCAGAACACGGCCGGGGTGAACCTCTATCCGCAGGTCGCGGGGGAGGTGGATCTGCGCCTCTTCTCCCAATCCACCGTCTCGGCCACCGAGCGGCGCCAGCGCGGGACCAACATCTTCGCGCGCGGCGAACTCTCCACTGGGCTGTTCCTCTCGCCCGAATGGTCCGTGCAGAGCACCATCCATTTCGAGCCCGTGGGCGAGGTGGAGCCGAATGGCGGCACGACCGGCTTCCGCTACCAGGCGGCCTATATTGAGCAGCTTCGCCTGGACTGGCGCCCGACCGACCGGCTGACCTTCTACGGCGGCAAGTTCTCCGCCCCTTTCGGCCGCGGCCATCACGACTTTCCCGGCCTGCTGATGGATGTCCGGGCGCATGAGGTCTACCTCATCCGGGAGAGCATCGGCGTCGGCGGCACGGCCACCTACATCTCCGATGCGCGCTTCGGCGAGCATGACGTGTCCCTCGCCGTCTTCGGCTTCGACACGAGCTTCCTCAGCGAGACGGCCATCACCCGCAAGCGCTGCTGCGAGGGGGATTTCGAGCGCTTCTCCCGCAACTCCCGCCGGCAGGGCGGGCCGGGCAATACCGGCCAGATGGACAGCGTGGCCATCGCCTTCGACGGCGACAACATGCCGTTCCTGCCCAACACCTCCTACCATCTCGCCTTCCTGTCCCGCGGGCCGGGGGTGGATGGCACGAAGCGGGAGACGGGCTTCGCCGTGGGGCTGCGCCACGAGATCCGCTGGAGCGAGGAGACGCGCACGCTGCTCTTCGGGGAGTTCGTCCAGTTCCGCGGCGCCGGCGGCAACCCGCGCGAGGAAGGCCCTGAGATCCTGGACGAGTTCGGCATGGGCACGGGCGAGTTCGGCGAGGTGACGGCCAGCGAGCGCCGCCGTTTCACCACCATCGGTGCCCAGACGCGGCATGGGCCCTGGCGCGCCACCATTGGCCTCCAGCGTGACGAGCGGAAGCGGAGCGAGAACCCCGTGCCGCGGACGACCTATGTCGAGGCCTCGGTCGGCCGCGACCTGCCGCTGAACTTCCGGCTGGATGTCGGCTACCAGCGCAGCATTGGCGGCGAAAGCCGGGAGGATAAGGCGGATGCCCTGATCGCCGTGCTCGGCTGGCGCGCCTCGTTCTGAGGCCTGCCACACGGCGCACGATCCATTGATCGGGCCGGGCCGGTCCCCCTGGGCCGGCCCGGCGTTCTGCTCCTGTCAGGACAGGAACAAAGCTCCGATGGTGGATATCAGCCAGATCAAGGAACATGCCGAGGTGATCGGCGCGGACGGCGTGCATGTCGGCACGGTCGATCACGTCCAGAACGGGCGCATCAAGCTGACCAAGAAGGACGCGCCGGACGGGCGCCACCGCTTCATCTCCACGGGCCTCGTCGCCGATATCGAAGGCGGGAAGGTCCGCCTTTCGGCCAATGGCGACGTGGCTGTGACCTTCGAGGAAACGGAGTAGTCCCGCCCCGAGGCGGGGGGCGCCCGAGGCTCCCCCCGCCCCGCCGCTTCTGCTAGTCCTCGGCCCATGTCTCGCATCTGGATCGCGGCCGGCGCCCTGGCCGGCCTGCTGGCCGTCGGCCTCTCGGCCTATGCCGCGCATGGGCTCACCCTTGACCCCGTGCGCATGCGCATGATCGATAATGCACTGACCCAGCAGGGCTGGCACGCCCTGGCCCTGATCGCCGTCGGCATCCTGGCCGATCGCTGGGGGGGATGGGCGCTTCAGGGGGCCGGCGCGGCCTTCCTGGCCGGCATGCTGCTCTTCTGCGGGGCGGTGTGGACCGTGGCCATCACCGGCCGGAGCCTTGGTGGCATCGCACCCACGGGCGGCATGCTGCTGATGCTGGGCTGGCTCCTGCTCGGCATCGCCGCGCTGACCCGCCGCGCATGATCCGCTCCGCCTATCTGGCGGCGGAGGGCTTCGAGCCCGAGCTGACGGAGGATCTGCGCCGCGCCGGGCGCCGCATCGCCTCCTGGCACGGTCCGCTCGCCCTTTCCCCCGATCCCGTGCCCGTGGTGCCCAACGCGACGCCCTGGGCGGTCGATGTCTGGGACGCACCCCGCGAGATCCCCGCTCCCTCGATCAAGGCGGCGTCGGATGCGCTGCGCGCTATCCAGCGCAATTGGGCGCTGCTGGATGTGGCGCATCACCGCCGCGCCGCGCTGATCCGCGATGCGCTGCCGGTGCTGCGCCCCAAGCCGATCGTCTTTCCGCAGCTTCCCCCGGCATCCCATCTCGGCGCCTGGACCCTGCTCTCGCCGGATCGGATGCTGGCCAGCCCGACCAAGAGCAGCCCCTTCGTGAACGGCGCCCCGGTTTTCGTGGAGGACCGGGAGGGGCCACCCAGCCGCGCCTATCTCAAGCTTTGGGAGGCGCTGACCCGCCTGGGCCGATGGCCCGCGGCGGGCGAGACCTGCCTCGATCTCGGCGCCGTGCCGGGGGGGTGGAGCTGGGCGCTGGCGCAGCTGGGCGCTGAGGTAACGGCCGTGGACAAGGCGGAGATGGACCCCGCTGTCGCCGCCCTGCCCAACGTCACCGTGCGTCGGGAAAGCGCCTTCGGACTCGATCCCACGCCCGTCGATTGGCTGTTCAGCGACGTGATCTGCTACCCCGCCCGGCTGCTCGGGCTGGTGCGGCGCTGGATGGAGGCCGGGGCGGCGAAGAACATCTGCGTCACCATCAAGTTCCAGGGCGAGACGGACCACGACACCGCCGCCGCCTTCGCGGCGATCCCGGATGGCGCGGTGTTCCACGGCGCCTACAACAAGCACGAGCTGATGTTCGCCTGGCCTGCCCGCTAAGGGGGCGGACGTTCTTCAGCGAAGAGATCCCGGATCAGCCCGGCCACGTGGCGCAGGCCGGTGTCTCCGTCCCGCCGCCGGTGCCAGGCGAGGTGGAGGGGGAAGCCTTCCACCGTGATCGGTGGCTCTAAGATCGCGAAGCTTTCCGCATCAGAGGGCAGGCACCGCGTCGGCAGCATGGCGATGAGGTCCGAACCCGCGACCGCGGCCGGCGCCATCGTGAAGCTCGGCACTACCAGCCCCACCCTTCGCGTCCGCCCCAGGCGAGCGAGGACCTCATCGAGCGATCCCTGCGTGCCGCCACGGCCGGAGACGAGGAGATGCGGCCAGGCCAGCCATTCCTCCAGGCCGAAATGCGATGCCGCGGGATGGCCGCGGCGCATGAGCACGCGGTACTCCTCCCGGAGCAGCTCCTCCCGCCGGAAGCCGGCATCGACCGTGGGGAAGACGGAGACCGCCAGATCCGCCGCCCCGCGCGCCAGCGCCTCCAGCGCCGCCGCCGCGCCGTGCCAGGGTTGGACGGCCAGGGTGATGCCGGGCGCACTTTTGGCGAGCCGTGCATAGAGCGGGCCGACCACCGTGGATGTCGGAAGGTCGGCCATCACCAGCCGCACCGTCTGCCGCAGCCGGGCCGGGTCGGGCTCGGGGGCGCCGACCAGCGCGCGAAGTTCTTCCAGCACCGCCTTGAGCGGCTCCCGCAGGGCTTCCGCCCGCGGGGTGGGCCGCATGCCGCCCCGGCTGCGTTCGAGCAGCGGATCGCCGAAGAGCTGGCGGCATCGGTCCAGCGCACCGGATGTGGCGGGTTGGGAAAGGCCCAGCCGCTCCGCCGCGCGCGAGACATGCGCCTCGTCGAGCAGCGCGCCGAGGATGACCAGCAGGTTGAGGTCGACCGAGCGTAAATTCATCGGCTCGATATTACGATATATGGATCATCGATTGGAACGATGGCCTAGGGCTCCCGATCCTTCCTCCACCCTTGCCCCGGATGGAGAGCGCCATGTCTCGAACCCTGATCCTCCTCTTTCACCCCGATCCCCCCCATTCCAAGGCGAACGCGGCGCTGGCCGCCGCCGCCCGGACCGTCCCGTCGGTCGAGGTTGTGGACATGCAGGCGCTTTATCCCGGCGGCGCGTTCGAGCTGGACCGGGAGGTGGAGCGGCTGATCTCGGCCGATCGCCTCGTGCTGCAGTTCCCGGTGCTTTGGTACAGCACGCCACCGCTCCTGAAGGCCTGGCAGGACGCGGTGCTGACCCGGATGTACTACATCAGGCCCGATACGGAGGGCCGGCGGCTCGAAGGCACCCCGCTGATGGTGGCCGCGACCGCCGGGAACACGCCACAGGCCTACTCGCCCGAAGGGGTGAACCGCTTCCCGCTGCCGGACCTGCTCTTTCCCTTGCAGGCCATGGCCAGCCGTTGCGGCCTGCCCTGGGCCGACCCGTTCCTCATCTACGGCGCGAACCGGCTGGAGGAGAGTGAGCTCGCGGCGGCCGGGCGCCGCTATGCCGAGCGCCTGCGGGAGTGGATCGACGCGGCCCCCGCCCCGGCCTGATGCCGGGACGCGCCGGGGTCAGGGCGCGTCGGCGCCGATCGGTTCCGCCACACGGCGGGGAATGGCGCCCTTCCAGGACCCCTCCCGCGCCGCCCAGGCCCGGGTGAACTCGGCGCCGAGCAGGAAGACCTGGGCGGAGTAGTAGACCCAGACCAGGACGACGATCAGCGCGCCCGCCGCGCCGTAATCCTCGGCGAGGCCGCTGCCGCCGATGTACCAGCCGATGGCGGTCTTCCCGATGCTGAACAGGAAGGCGGTGATCACCGCTCCCACCGCCACGTCCCGCCAGGCGAGCTGCCGGTCGGGCAGGATCTTGTAGATGGCCGCGAAGAGCAGCGCGACCATGCCCAGGCTGACGACGAAGTTCAGCACCTTCAGCAGGAACTCGACCGCCGGCAGAAAGCCGGTGATCCAGCCGCCGAAGGCCGAGATCGCTGCGCTGACCAGCAGCGAGACGAGCAGGATGAAGCCCGTGGCGGCCACCAGCCCGACGGAGAGCGCCCGCGCCCGGACCAACGCGCCGACCGAGACCGCCTTCGTCTCCGCCGCCCAGATCACGTTCAGCGCGCCCTGGAGCTCGGCGAAGACGCCCGACGCGGTGATGAAGAGGATCCCGAAGCCGATGAGGGCGGCGAAGCCCTTGCCGCTGGTATCGTCGGAGCTGCCCTTCATCACCTCCTCGATCGCCTGGCCGCCCTCCTTGCCGACCAGGCCCGTGAGCTGCGCCGAGACGGCATCGCTCACCATGTCCCGCCCGAAGAAAAAGCCGGCGATGGCGACCGCGACGACGAGCAGTGGTGCGATGGAAAACAGGGTGTAGCAGGCGATGGCCGCGCCACGGGTCATCGCCTCGTGCTCGACGAAGCCCGAGATGGCGTCCTTCACCAGCCTCCAAAGCCGACCGAGCATGCTGTTCCCCGGCGTCCCTTGTTGCCTTGCCGCTACAAGGCGGGGGAGGGCGGGGCGGTTTCAGTAGGACTTGGGCAGGCCGAGAACCTTCTCCGCGATGTGGCAGAGAATCAGCTGCGGGCTGACTGGGGCGATGCGGCAGATCATCACCTCCCGCAGGAAGCGTTCCACATGGTATTCCTTGGCGTAGCCGAAGCCGCCATGGGTCATCACGGCCTGCTGGCAGGCTTTCAGCGCCGCCTCGGCCGCCAGGTACTTCCCCGCATTGGCCTGGGCGCCGCATTCCAGCCCCTGGTCGTAGCGCCAGGCGGCCTGGCGGACCATCAGCCGTGCCGCCTCCAGCTCCATCCAGTTCTCCGCCAGCGGGTGCTGGATGCCCTGGTTCTGCCCGATGGCACGGCCGAAGACGCGGCGCTCCTTCGCATAGGCCGTCGCGCGCCGGAGCGCGGCATGGCCGAGGCCGAGCGCCTCGGAAGCGATCAGGATCCGCTCCGGGTTCAGCCCGTGCAGGATGCAGGCGAAGCCCTGGCCTTCCTCCCCGATCCGGTCCTCCACCGGCACCTCCAGCCCGTCGATGAAGAGCTGGTTCGAGTCCACGGCCTTGCGGCCCATCTTCTCAATCTCGCGCACCTCCACCCGGCTGCGGTCGAGCGTGGTGTAGAAGAGGCTGAGCCCGTCAGTGCGGCGCTTCACCTCCTCCAGCGGCGTGGTACGGGCGAGCAGCAGCACCTTTTCCGCGACCTGCGCGGTGGAGATCCACACCTTCTCCCCATGGACCAGATAGCGGTCGCCCCGCCGCTCGGCCCGCGTGCGGAGCCGCGTCGTGTCCAGCCCCGCATCGGGTTCCGTCACGGCGAAGCAGGCCCGCTCCCGACCTTCCACCAGGGGCGGCAGCATCCGGCGCTTCTGCTCCTCGGTGCCGAAGACGACGACCGGGTTCAGGCCGAAGATGTTCATGTGCACGGCGGAGGCGCCGGACATCCCCGCGCCCGATTCCGAGATGGCCTGCATCATCACCGCCGCCGCGGTGATCCCAAGCCCGGCGCCCCCGTATTCCTCCGGGATGCAGATGCCCAGCCAGCCATCCCGCGCGAGCGCCTGGTGCAGCTCGGCGGGGAAGCCGCCATGCCGGTCCCGCTCCAGCCAGTAATCATCCCCGAAGCCTTGGCAGATGCGGGACACGGCTTCCCGCACGGCTTCCAGTTCCGGCGCCTCGCTGAAGTCCATGGTGTTTCCTTCCCCGGTCCGGTGTGATCCGGCAATATTCTTGTGCAGAACGGCCATGCGCTTGGCATAGCTTGCTCACGCGGGCCGCCACGCCTAATCCCGGCATGAACCAGCCCGGGAGGCAACGCCATGACCATCCGCCCCAGCCGTCGCACTCTGCTCGGCGCCGCCCTGGCGCTTCCCGCGATCCGTGGCGCGGCGGCGCAGGATGCCTGGCCGGCCAAGCCGGTCCGCTTCCTCATCCCCTTCCCCCCGGGGCAGGCGACCGACACGATCGGCCGGGTCCTGGCCGAGGCGCTCTCGGCCAAGTGGCCCCAGCGCATGGTGGTGGAGAACCGCGCCGGCGGCGCGGGGGTGGTGGGGATGGAGGCCGGCGCCCGCGCGGCCCCGGACGGCTACACCATCGTCGCGTCCACCAGCGGCACCAACGGCATCAATCCCAGCGTCATCCGCAACCTGCCCTACGACGCGGAGCGGGACTTCAACTACGTCACGTTGATGTTCACCGTGCCGCTGATGATCGTGGCGCACCCGTCCTTCGCACCCAGCGACGTGCCCGCCCTGATCGCCGCGGCGAAGCGCGAGCCGGGGGCCATCAACTACGGCAGCGGCGGCCCCGGCACCTCCCAGCACATGTCGGCCGAGCTTTTCGCCAGCCAGGCGGGGATCAAGCTGACTCATGTGCCCTATCGCGGCAGCGGCCCGGCCGTCGCGGACCTCATCGCCGGCAACATTCCCATGATGTTTGACAGCGTGGCCAGTGCCCTGCCGCATATCCGCGGCGGCCGGATCAAGGCCCTCGGCGTCACCTCCGCCACCCGCGCCGTGCAGCTGCCGGACGTGCCCACCATCGCCGAGACCCTGCCGGGCTATGAGGCGATCGGCTGGGCCGGGCTGTGTGTGCCCACCGGCACGCCCGATGCGATCGTGAACCGCATCAACGCCGATGCCACGGCGCTGCTCCGGGATCCTACCTTCGCGGCCCGCGTGGTCCAACTCGGCGGCACCCCCGCGCCGCAGACGGTGGCCGAGGCGAATGCCTTTGTCCGCGCGGAAATCGCGAAGTGGCGCGAGGTGGCGAAGAACGCCGACGTCCGGCTGGACGGGTGATCGCGTCCCCGGGTGGAAGCGGGGCTTCCACCCGGGCGCCTTTCTAGCCCGCCTTCTTGCGCCGCGGCGCGCCGCGCGAGGCGGTCCGGGTGGAGCGCTTGTCCGGGTCGTAGCCGCCCCCGCCCGGCCCCAGCGGCTTGGGCTTCCAATCCGCCCTGGCGCGGGCCTCGTGGCCTGAGGGCGGGGGCGCGTCCAGGCCCAGCTCCAGGTTCTCCAGCCGCTTGATCTCGTCGCGCAGCCGCGCGGCGGTCTCGAACTCCAGGTCGGCGGCGGCGGCGCGCATGCGGCGCTCCAGCTCGGCGATGGAAGCGCGCAGGTCCTTGCCCACGAACTCCGCGGTGGCGTCGCCCTCCACGGCCTCCACCGTGACGTAGTCCTGCTCGTAGACGGATTGCAGCACATCCGCGATGTCGCGCCGGATGGTCTGGGGCGTGATGCCATGCGCCTCGTTCCAGGCGATCTGCTTGTTGCGGCGGCGCTCCGTTTCCTCCAGCGCGCGGCGCAGGCTGTCCGTCATCTTGTCGGCATAGAGCACGACGCGTCCCTCGGCGTTGCGCGCGGCGCGGCCGATGGTCTGGATGAGGGAGGTGGTGGAGCGGAGGAAGCCCTCCTTGTCGGCATCCAGGATGGCGACGAGGCGGCATTCCGGGATGTCCAGCCCCTCGCGCAGCAGGTTGATGCCCACCAGCACGTCGAAGACGCCGCGGCGCAGGTCGCGGATGATCTCGATGCGCTCCAGCGTGTCCACGTCGGAGTGGAGATAGCGGACCTTGATGCCCGTCTCCGTCATGTACTCCGTCAGGTCCTCTGCCATGCGCTTGGTCAGCGTGGTGACGAGGATGCGGCCGCCCTGGCCGATGACCTCGCGGCATTCGGCCAGCAGGTCGTCCACCTGGCCCTCCACGGGGCGGATCTCGGTGGTGGGGTCCACCAGGCCGGTCGGGCGGATGACCTGCTCGGCGAAGGTGCCGCCGGTGCGTTCCATCTCCCAGGGGCCGGGGGTGGCGGAAACGAAGACGGTCTCCGGACGGAACTGCTCCCACTCCTCGAATTTGAGGGGCCGGTTGTCCATGCAGGAGGGCAGGCGGAAGCCGAAATCGGCCAGCACGGACTTCCGCGCGAAGTCGCCGCGCGCCATGCCGCCGATCTGCCCGATGGTGACGTGGCTTTCGTCCACGACGAGCAGCGAGCCTTCGGGCAGGTATTCGAACAGGGTCGGCGGCGGCTGGCCGGGGCCACGCCCGGAGAGATAGCGGGAGTAGTTCTCGATGCCTTTGCAGGCGCCGGTCGTCTCCATCATCTCGATATCGAAGGTGGTGCGCTGCTCCAGCCGCTGGGCCTCCAGCAGCTTGCCCTCGGATTGCAGCCGCGCGAGCGTCTCGCGCAGTTCCACCTTGATGTCGCGGATGGCCTGGATCAGCGTCGGGCGTGGCGTGACGTAGTGGCTGTTCGCGTAGATGGCCACGCGCTCCATCTCGCCCGCCACCTCGCCCGTCAGCGGGTCGAACTCGCGCAGCCCGTCCACCTCGTCTCCGAACAGGCTGATGCGCCATGCCCGGTCCTCTAGGTGGCTGGGCCACACATCCACCGTCTCGCCCCGCACGCGGAAGGTGCCGCGCTGGAAGGCGGTGTCGTTGCGGCGGTATTGCAGCTCCACCAGCGCCTTGAGCAGCACGTCACGGTCGATCTTGCCGCCGATCTCGAGCTTCACGGTCATGTTGCCGTAGGTCTCGACCGAGCCGATGCCGTAGATGCAGGAGACCGAGGCGACGATCACCACGTCGCGCCGCTCCAGCAGCGCCTGGGTGGCCGAGTGGCGCATCCGGTCGATCTGCTCGTTAATCTGGGCGTCTTTTTCGATGTAGGTGTCCGTCCGCGGCACATAGGCCTCGGGCTGGTAGTAGTCGTAGTAGGAGACGAAGTACTCCACCGCGTTGTCGGGGAAGAAGGACTTCATCTCGCCATAGAGCTGGGCCGCGAGCGTCTTGTTCGGCGCCAGGATGAGGGTCGGGCGCTGCACCGCCTCGATGACCTTCGCCATGGTGAAGGTCTTGCCGGAGCCGGTGACGCCGAGCAGCACCTGGTCGCGCTCGCCGCGCTCCTTCAGCCCCTCGACAAGCTCCGCGATCGCCCGGGGCTGGTCGCCCGCGGGCTCATAGGGCGAGACGACCTTGAGGGGTTTCCCCCCCGCCGGAACGGGCCGGCGGATCGGCTGGAAGAGAACGGGCGGCAGGGTGTCCATGGCCCGGAGAACATAGGGTGGACGGGCCGGCTTTTCAGCCTCTTTCAGCCGGGGTCGTAGGCATGGTGGACGAGAAGGGCACGGGCCTTCTCCAGGTTGAAATCCGGGCGGCGCTGGAATACCGAGAGATCCTCCGCGATCGCGATCTCCCGCGCCACGTGGCGGACGGGGTGGTAGCCCTTGCGCGAGCTGAAATCATGCATGACCAGCAGCGCGTCCCAGCGACAGCGCAGCAGCACCTGCATGGCGCAGGCCACCCGAAAGCGCCCGTCCACCATGTAGAGATCCGCCGATTCGGTGCCGGGGATGGACCAGGGCGCCTCGTGATAGCGCGGCCAGCGCTCCTCGGTGCTCGGGTCGGTCGGCCGGCCCCATTCGCCCACCGGGCCGATATCCGCATGGATCAGCCGGGGCTGCGTCCATCCCGGACGCGTCGCGCAGGCCTGGGCGACCTGGTCCAGCCATTCCTGCGAGGAATCGACCGAGATGACGGAGCCCTCGACCAGGGAGGCGGCGAGGCATGTGCTGCCCCCGGTGCCGAATTCCACATAGCTCCGCGCGCAGCGCACGACGCTCTCGAACAGCCGGAATTCCGCATCGGACATGCGCGGCTGGGGGATAGAAGTCGGCTCGTCTTCCACAGGGTCATCGCGGCTGTTGCGCCGGGAGGTTAGCTGCGGGGGAGGGGAGGGGCAAACCGAGGCCAACTCCGCCTTCGAGCGCCCTCTGCCTCTGGCCCATGCCGCAGTGCGAGGTTAAATAGTCCCCGGTCACCATGGCGCCGGCCGCTCCGCCTCGCGGTGTGGTTCCAGGCGATAGTGCGACGATGGCGTTCCTTCATCCCGGGCCGGGTTAGCACAGCGGTAGTGCAGCGGTTTTGTAAACCGAAGGTCGGGGGTTCGATCCCCTCACCCGGCACCACATGCGCCAGGCCAGGAGCCCTGTGTGGCCCCGATCACGCCAGGGGGAATCTCCTGCTACGGTGCGAATACGTCGGGTGCTACAACTCTGAACAGAGTATTACTATCTTTCTACAACTATCCGCGAGTCCGCTCGTCCCCGGGGCAGCCCGCGGACCCGCTTGGAGGAGCTGATGCGCAGTGCGGCCCGGCTTGGCCCAGGATGGCGTCACGGATTGGCTGTTGCAGCCATCTGTGCCCTGGTCGGCATGGCGGGCTCGGCGCTCCTTCTCAGCGCCGAACGGCAGCGCCTGGTCAGCGAGGCGGGGGAGCAGCTGGCGGGCTATGCGCAGGTCATGGCGCAGCGCCTCGAATCCGGGCTGAGCAGCTGGGCCCATGATGTCGGGCTTCTGGCCCGGTTCGAGGCCTTCGAGCGTGAACCCCCGGACCCGCGCCTCGCTCGGCGGTTGCTGGAGGATCTCCGTCTCCGCTCGCCGACCTTCTCCTGGATCGGCTTCACCGGGGCCGATGGCCGTGTGATCGCCGCCACCGGCGGGCTGCTGGAAGGGGTAGACGTGTCCGCCCGGCCCTGGTTCCGGCCGGGGCTGGCCGGCCTTTTCCTGGGCGATGTCCATCCCGCGGTTCTTCTCGCGAAGCTCCTGCCGCCTGAGCAGGGCGGAGGTGAGGGCGCGTATTTCGTGGATGCCGCGGCGCCCGTGCGGTCGCCTGACGGGCGCGTGCTCGGCGTGATCGCCGGGCACATGAGCTGGCGCTGGGCGGAGGATGTGCGACGCGAGGTGACCGGGGTGGCGCCGCGCCAGCCCGCGCCGGAGCTGCGCGTGCTGGCCGCCGATGGCACCGTCCTGCTTGGGCCGGAGGGAGAGCAGGGGCGTCCGCTGCAGCCGGAGCCGCCGCGCAATGGCGCGCGCTGGCGTGAGGCCAGCCTGCCGGCGCAGCCCCCCTCCATCCTGGCCTATGTCAGCGCGACCGAGACGCCGGGCCGCCCAAGCCTGGGATGGGTGGCGGTCGCGCAGGCCCACCGGGCGACGGTGCTCGCGCCGTTGCGGCCCCTCGCGCTCTGGCTCGGCATCGGAACGCTCGCCCTCTCCGCCCTAGGCGGGTTGCTGGCGGGCTGGAAGGCGGGGCGGGTCGGCTCGGCGCTCCGGCGTGTGCTGGGGAGCGACGGTGGCGGCGATGTGGTGGTGCGGCTGGAGCAGCTGCGGGACCAGGCCTGGCGGGATCCGCTGACGGGGCTGCTGAACCGCTGACGGGGCTGCTGAACCGCGCGGGTTTCGAGGCCTGGCGCGCGGCGCAGCCGAATCTGGCCCGGGGCTGCGCCGTGGTGGCGCTGGACCTCGACGGGTTCAAGCCGATCAACGACACCCACGGGCATGCGGCGGGCGATGCCGTGCTGCGCGGCATCGGAAGCTGGCTGCAAACCCATCTTCGCGCGCAGGACGCCGCGGTGCGCCTCGGGGGGGATGAGTTCCTGCTCTGCCTGCCCGGCGAGGCGAGCCGGGGCAGGGCCGCCGCCCTTGAGGTCGGGGCGCGGCTGAAGGCTATGCTTCAGGAGGGGGTGCCCACTTCGGAAGGGCGCCTGCGCCTCGGCTGCAGCATGGGGGTCGCTGTGATGGCCGAGCAGGCCGATACCATGGAAGCGGCCATCGAGCGGGCGGATATCGCACTCTACGACGCCAAGCGAAACAAGGCGCCCGTGCCGGCGAGGGACGCCGGCGACGGACCTCAGAAACCCGCCACGCTTCTCACGCTGTAGAAAGGGCCGCCTCTCCCCCGGGCAACGGCCCCGGGGCGGGGGGGGGATCAGCCCTCCTGCGGCAGGCGCGGGAGGCCTTGGAGCGTCATGAAACGATCCTGGGCGAAGCGGGTGGCGATCTGGGCGGCGATGAGGCCGCCGAGGATCATGGCAGAGACGACGAGCATGGGATGGAACCTCTTTGTTTTCTTCCTCCCTATCCCTGCGCTCAAAGTGGATGCTGCAATGCAGCATGTCGAGGGCTTCACCCCGGCAAGGATGAAGGGGCATGCATGCGGCAGACGCGCAACGCCCCTTCATCCCCGGTTCATCAGGCTGTTCCGACGGTCGCGAAGCCATCCCGATTCGTGGCGCGGACGACGGCTGCGAAAAGGCGGAGCGCATCCGGCCCGCCCTGGTCGAGCAGGGTGCCGGCCTCCATCTCGCTCGCCAGCAGCTCGGCATGGTCGGCGAGGGTCTCCGCCGCGCGACGAAGTGCCTCGCGCGACAAGGTGAGCTGAACCTCGTCCGGCAAGGCGTGCCACGCGCTCGGCACCGCCGGAAATTCTCCCGAAAGTTGCGGGACGGACTGCATGAAGGATTTCCTTCTCCCGGCAGCCCTTCTGGCACGGTGTGGCCCCTCTCGGGTGCGGAACCACCATGGCTCCGGGAGGGTTAACCGCCGGTAACCGGAGCCCCTTCGGCCGGCCCCGGCCGCCTCACTCGAAGCGCGCCTCCACCTCGCCCAGCAGGTCGAACCGAACCGTGACGGAGCAGGGGCCTTCGAGCCAGAGGGGCGGGGTGACGGAGCCGAGGAACACCACCTGGCCGGCCCGCAGCCCGCCGAACAGCTCCGCCGCCGGCGAACCCGCGAGCCAGGCCAGGGCATCCAGCGGGTGGCCGAGCAATTCGGCGCCCGTGCCCGCCGCCCGCTCCACGCCATCGACGAGCAACTGCCCGCGCGCCGCGGGGAGGTCCAGCCCCGGCCAGCCGGAGGCGGGCGCACCGAGCACGCCGCCCGCATGGAACATCTGGTCCGCGATCAGCCCCGGCGCGCCGAGGGCGATGAAGTCGCCGTAGCGCTGATCCACCACCTCGATTGCCGCGAAGACGTGCTCGACGGCTTCGGCGACGGATTCGCGGCTATGGGCGCCATGGGCGAGGTCCCGGCCCAGCCGCAGGCCGATCTCGCATTCCACCCCGGGCTGGTGGAAATCCGCGAGGCGGAAGCGGCCCGGCCCCTGCTGGATTCCCTGGGCGGGGCAGAAGCCGGCGCAGGGATGCGTCAGGCCGAGATAGGCCTGCATGCCCTTGGCGGTGGCCCCGATCTTGAAGCCCGCCGGCGGCACCGCCCCCAGGGCCTGTGCCAGCCGCAGCTGCAGGGCATAGCCCGCGGCCTCATCCGCCGGTGCCTCGGCGCCGAGATCGGGGTAGCCCCTGCGCGCCCGCCGCTCGGCCAGGATCCGCTCGGCCAGCCCGTCCATCACGCCCGCCCCAGCTCGTAGAGCGCGACCGCGGCGGCGGCGGCGACGTTGAGGCTTTCCATAGCGTCGCCAATGGGCAGGCGGACCAGCTCGTCGCAGGTCTCCCGCTGCAGGCGGCGCAGGCCGCCGCCCTCGGCGCCCAGCACCAGCCCCACGCGCCGGTCGGAGGGCTTCGCCTCGGCCAGGGTGCGCTTCGCGTCGCCCGTCAGCCCCATGACCCAGGCCCCGCCGTCCTGCAGGTGGCGGATGGCGCGGGCGAGGTTCACCTCCCGCACCATGGGAACGATCTCCAGCGCGCCGGAGGCGGCGCGGGCCAGGGCCCCGGTCTCGGGCGGGGCATGGCGGTCCTGCACCACGACGGCCGCGGCGCCGAAGGCAGCGGCCGAGCGGAGAATCGCGCCGACATTGCGCGGGTCGGTCACCTGGTCGAGCAGCAGCACCGGGCCGTTCGAGTTCTTGAGCACGTCGTCCAGCGCCAGCTGGGGCAGGGGCTCGGCCAGCAGGGCGGCGCCCTGATGCACCGAGTCCTCGGGCAGGAAGGTGTGGAACCGGGCGCGATCCTCCACCCGCTCGGGCTGCAGCTTGCGGGCGGCGAAGGTGCCCTCCGGCAGGCGCTCCTTCAGCGCCGTCTCGGCATCGGCCGTCAGCAGCAGCCGGCGCAGTCGGCGTCGCGGGTTGAGCAGGGCGGCGGCCACCGCATGCAGGCCGTGCAGCCAGATCGTGTTGGCCGGCGCGCGATCCTCCTCCCGGCGCGAGGGCTCGGGGCGGCCGCGCGGCGCGGCCGGAGCGGGTTCAGGGCGGCGCGGCCCCCGTTCGGCGCCCAGCTCCGGCTTCGCGGTGAAGCGGGGGGAGGTTCCGGGCTTGCCGCTGGCCTTGAAGCCCGTGGCCTTGAATCCGGGCCGGCGTGGCGCGTCGGTGGCCGATGCCTCGCCGCCCTTCCAGCCGCGTTTGCCGTCGAAGGCGCGGGGGCGGGAGGGCTGGCCGCTGCCGCGGCCATCATGCGATGCGCCGGGGGCGGAGGGGGGACGAGGGCCTTGAGGCCTGCGGGGCGGTGACATGGCGGCATCCTGCAAATCGCGGCCGAAGCCGCAAGGCGCGCTGCGATGCCCCTTTCATCGCGCGGGCCCTTTCCCTCACGTTGACAGCACCACCGCTTCTCGGATAGTCCGCCGGCTCCCGCCCGTCAGGGTTGGGGACACCCTGTGGAGGGGTGCCCGAGTGGCTAAAGGGGACGGACTGTAAATCCGTTGGCTCGCGCCTACGTTGGTTCGAATCCAACCCCCTCCATGTGTCCCATTCCCCCGGCAGGCGCGGTGCGCGCGGCGGCGGTCCATTCCGGCCCGCCTGTTCAAACGGGCGGTTCCAGTGGGCGGGTGTAGCTCAATGGTAGAGTTCCAGCCTTCCAAGCTGGCTGTGCGGGTTCGATTCCCGTCACCCGCTCCAGACGCGCCCTTCGGTTTCGGATACTGAAACCGGTCTTACCGAACACCATATGGCGATCAACAAGGCCTGCACGGGCGGGCAGGGGGCTCACGGCCCCCGGATGGGATAGGACTGGACGCGAATGGCGAAGGCGAAGTTCGAGCGGAACAAGCCGCACTGCAACATCGGCACGATCGGCCATGTGGACCATGGCAAGACGTCGCTGACGGCTGCGATCACGAAGGTTCTGGCGAAGTCGGGTGGCGCGTCTTTCACGGCGTATGACCAGATCGACAAGGCTCCGGAGGAGCGGGCTCGCGGCATCACGATCTCGACGGCGCATGTCGAGTACGAGACGGCGAACCGGCACTACGCCCACGTCGACTGCCCGGGCCACGCCGACTACGTGAAGAACATGATCACGGGCGCGGCGCAGATGGACGGCGCGATCCTGGTGGTGTCGGCGGCTGACGGCCCGATGCCGCAGACGCGCGAGCATATCCTGCTGGCGCGCCAGGTCGGCGTGCCGGCGCTGGTGGTCTTCCTGAACAAGGTCGACATGGCGGATCCGGACCTGCTGGAGCTGGTCGAGATGGAGGTGCGCGAGCTCCTCTCCTCCTACCAGTTCCCGGGCGACGACATCCCCATCATCCACGGCTCGGCGCTGATGGCGCTGGAGGACAAGCGCCCCGAGATCGGCGAGCAGGCCATCCTGAAGCTGATGGAGGCGGTGGACAGCTACATCCCGCAGCCGGAGCGCCCGAAGGACCTGCCGTTCCTGATGCCGATCGAGGACGTGTTCTCGATCTCGGGCCGCGGCACGGTGGTGACGGGCCGCGTCGAGCGCGGCATCGTCAAGGTGGGCGAGGAAGTCGAGATTATCGGCCTGAAGGACACCGTGAAGACGACGGTGACGGGCGTCGAGATGTTCCGCAAGCTGCTGGACAGCGGCGAGGCGGGCGACAACATCGGCGCGCTGCTGCGTGGCACGAAGCGTGAGGACGTGGAGCGCGGCCAGGTTCTGGCCAAGCCCGGCTCGATCACGCCGCACACGAAGTTCAAGGCCGAGGCCTACATCCTGACGAAGGAAGAGGGCGGCCGCCACACGCCGTTCTTCACCAACTACCGTCCGCAGTTCTACTTCCGCACGACCGACGTGACGGGCGTGGTGCAGCTGCCGGAAGGCGTCGAGATGGTGATGCCGGGCGACAACGTGGCGATGAGCGTCGAGCTGATCGCGCCGATCGCCATGGACCAGGGCCTGCGCTTCGCCATCCGCGAGGGCGGCCGTACCGTCGGCGCCGGCGTCGTCGCGAGCATCGAGAAGTAAGATGGCCGCCGACGCCCAGAATATCCGGATCCGCCTCAAGGCGTTCGATCACCGCGTGCTGGATGGCAGCACGCGGGAGATCGTGAACACCGCGAAGCGGACCGGCGCTCGGGTGCGGGGGCCTATCCCGCTCCCGACCCATATCGAGCGGTTCACCGTGAACCGTTCTCCGCACGTCGATAAGAAGTCGCGCGAGCAGTTCGAGATCCGGACCCATCGCCGTCTTCTGGACATCGTCGACCCCACCCCGCAGACCGTGGACGCGCTGATGAAGCTCGACCTCGCCTCGGGCGTGGACGTCGAGATCAAGATCTGAGTCTGAGGGGCGCATACACCATGGCCGCGAAAGATGGCCGTACCGGCCTGATCGCCCGCAAGCTGGGCATGTCCCGGCTGTTCAACGAGGACGGCTCCACCGTGCCGGTGACGCTGCTGCACGTGGATGATGTTCGCGTCGTGGCGGTGCGCTCCGCCGACAAGGACGGCTACACGGCCGTGCAGCTCGGCATCGGGCACGCGAAGGCGAAAAACGTCTCCAAGCCGAACCGTGCGCACTTCGCCAAGGCTGGCGTCGAGGCGCCGGCCAAGGTCATCGAGTTCCGCACGGCTGGCGATGCGGTGCTGGAGGCGGGCGCCAAGCTCTCCCCGGCCCACTTCGTGAAGGGCCAGAAGATCGACGTGACGGGCATCACGAAGGGCAAGGGCTTCGCCGGCGCGATGAAGCGCTGGAACTTCGCCGGCCTCGAGGCGTCGCACGGCGTGTCGATCAGCCACCGTTCGCATGGCTCGACCGGTAACCGTCAGGATCCGGGAAAGACCTTCAAGAACAAGAAGATGGCTGGTCACCTCGGCGTCGAGCGCATCACCACCCAGAACCTGGAAGTGGCGGGCGTGGACGTGGAGAAGGGTCTGCTCTTCGTGAAGGGTGCCGTTCCCGGCGCCGCGAACAGCTACGTGATGGTGCGCGACGCTGTGAAGCGGAAGCGCCATGCCGACGCGCCGTATCCGGCGGCGACGGCCTGAGGATCGGGTGATGCAGGTGAAGGTCATCACGCTCGACAACGCCGAGGCCGGCGAGATCGAGCTCCCCTCCGAGGTGTTCGGCGCCGAGCCGCGCGCCGACATCATGGCGCGGGTCGTGCACTGGCAGCTGGCGAAGCGCCGTGCCGGAACGCACAAGGTGAAGGGCATGGGCGAGGTCTCCGGGACCACCAAGAAGCCCTACCGCCAGAAGGGCACGGGCAATGCTCGTCAGGGTTCGCTTCGCGCGCCGCAGTTCCGCACCGGTGGTGTGGTTCACGGCCCGGTGGTGCGCAGCCATGAATACAGCCTGCCGAAGAAGGTCCGCCGCCTGGGCCTGATCAGCGCGCTGAGCGAGAAGGCCGCTAGCGGCAAGCTCGTTGTGCTCGACGCTGCCGCCCCGGGCGACAGCGCCAAGACGAAGACCCTCGCCGCGCAGGTGAAGGCATTCGGCTGGACCAGCGCTCTCCTGTTCGATGCCGCTCCGGATGCGGGCCTGGTTCGCGCCGCGCGCAACCTGCCGCGGGTCCAGGTGCTGCCGACGGTCGGCGCCAATGTGTACGACATCGTCCGCCACGACGTCCTGGTCGTGACCCGGGCGGGCGTCGAGGCCCTGAAGGAGCGTCTGTCGTGAGCGAGACGCAGACCAAGAAGCCGGTCATCTCGCAGGAGCGGATGTACCAGCTGATCGTTGCCCCGGTGATCACCGAGAAGGCGACGATTCTGAACGAGGTGGGCCAGGTGACCTTCAAGGTGACCTCGGATGCCACGAAGCCCGAGATCAAGGCGGCCGTCGAGGGTCTCTTCGGCGTGAACGTCACCGCGGTGAACACCGTGGTGGTCAAGGGCAAGTCCAAGCGGTTCCGCGGCCGTCCCGGCCAGCGCTCCGACTGGAAGAAGGCGATCGTGACGCTGGCCGAGGGCCAGAGCATCGATCTCACGACGGGGCTCGCGTAAGCCATGGCGCTGAAGCAATTTAATCCGGTCACCCCGAGCCTTCGCGGCACGGTGCTGGTGGACCGCTCGGAGCTGTGGAAGGGCAAGCCCGTCAAGCAGCTGACCGAGGGCAAGAGCCACTCGGGCGGCCGCAACAATCACGGCCGCACCACGGTTCGGTTCCGGGGCGGCGGACACAAGCAGTCCTACCGCTATGTCGACTTCAAGCGCCGCACGAAGTTCAACGTGCCCGCTACGGTCGAGCGCCTGGAGTATGACCCGAACCGCACGGCCTGGATCGCCCTGATCAAGTATCAGGACGGCGAGCTGTCCTACATCATCGCGCCGCAGCGCCTGAAGGCGGGCGATACGGTGATCGCGGGTGACCGCGTGGACATCAAGCCCGGCAACGCCATGCCGCTGGCCTCCATCCCCGTGGGCACGATCGTGCATGCGCTGGAGATGAAGCCGGGCGCCGGCGCCAAGATTGCCCGCTCGGCCGGCACCTACTGCCAGCTGGTCGGCAAGGATGCCGGCTATGCGCAGGTGAAGCTGATGTCGGGCGAGGTGCGGCTCCTCCGCGCCGAATGCCTGGCCTCGATCGGCGCCGTGTCGAACCCGGACAACTCCAACCAGCAGCTCGGCAAGGCCGGGCGTCGTCGCTGGATGGGCTTCCGTCCGCATAACCGCGGTGTCGTCATGAACCCGGTCGATCACCCGCATGGCGGTGGTGAGGGCCGGACCTCGGGCGGCCGTCACCCGGTCACGCCCTGGGGCAAGCCGACCAAGGGTTACAAGACCCGCACCAACAAGCGCACGGACCGTCTCATCGTCCGTCGCCGCACCGCGAAGAAGGGCTGATCGCCATGTCGCGCAGCGTATGGAAGGGGCCGTTCGTCGACGGCTACCTGCTCAACAAGGCGGAGGCGGCTCGCAGCTCCACGCGCAACGAGATCATCAAGATCTGGTCGCGCCGCAGCACGATCCTCCCGCAGTTCGTGGGCCTGACCTTCGGCGTTTACAACGGCAAGAAGTTCATCCCCGTCCAGGTGTCCGAGAACATGGTGGGCCACAAGTTCGGCGAGTTCTCGCCGACGCGTACCTTCACCGGGCACTCCTCGGACAAGAAGGCCAAGCGGGGCTGATCCGATGAGCAAGCCGAAGCACGAGCGCAGCCTCGCCGAGACCGAGGCCCAGGCCGTCACCCGGAACATCCGGGTGTCGCCGCGCAAGCTGAACCTGGCCGCCGGCCTGATCCGCGGGCGCGCTGCGTCCGATGCGGTCGCCGTGCTGACTTTCAGCAAGCGCCGTATTTCCGACACGGTGAAGAAGACGCTCGAGAGCGCCATCGCGAACGCCGAGAACAACCACAGCCTGGACGTGGACAAGCTGGTGGTGGCTCGGGTCGAGGTGGGTCGTTCGATCGTCATGAAGCGCTTCCAGGCGCGCGGCCGCGGCAAGGCCGCCCGCGTGGAGAAGTGGTTCAGCCACCTGAAGATCGTCGTCGCCGAGCAGCAGCCGGCGCCGGTGGCCGAGGAGGCCGCGTAAGATGGGTCACAAAGTCAATCCGATCGGGCTCCGGCTCGGCATCAACCGCACCTGGGACAGCCGCTGGTACGCCGGCGACGCCGACTATGCCGGCCTGCTCCACGACGACCTGAAGCTTCGCAACAAGCTACGTGAGCGCCTGAAGGGCGCCGGCGTGGCCAAGGTGGTGATCGAGCGCCCGGCCAAGAAGCCGCGTGTGACCATCCACGCCGCCCGCCCCGGGGTTGTGATCGGCAAGAAGGGCGCCGATATCGAGGTGCTGCGCAAGGACCTGGCCAAGATGGCCGGGGCCGAGGTGGCGCTGAACATCGTCGAGATCCGCAAGCCGGAGCTGGACGCCACCCTGGTGGCCGAGAGCATCGCGCAGCAGCTCGAGCGTCGCGTGGCCTTCCGCCGTGCGATGAAGCGCGCCGTGCAGTCCGCCATGCGCCTCGGCGCGGGCGGGATCCGCATCAACTGCTCCGGCCGTCTCGGCGGGGCCGAGATCGCGCGCATGGAGTGGTATCGCGAGGGCCGTGTTCCCCTGCACACCCTCCGCGCCGATATCGACTTCGGCGTGGCGACCGCGAAGACCACCTATGGCACCTGCGGTGTGAAGGTGTGGATCTTCAAGGGCGAAGTCATGGCGCACGACCCGATGGCGCAGGACAAGCGCGCCGCCGAGCAGGCGCCGCAGCGCTGAGCGACGGGCTGAGGAACACGTATCATGTTGTCGCCGAAGCGCACGACGTATCGTAAGGCCCATAAGGGCCGCATCAAGGGCGTGGCCAAGGGCGGGTTTACCCTGTCCTTCGGCGGCTACGGCCTGAAGGCGCTGGAGCCGGAGCGGGTGACCGCCCGGCAGATCGAGGCGGCTCGCCGCGCGATCACCCGCGCCATGAAGCGCCAGGGGCGCGTGTGGATCCGGATCTTCCCGGACCTGCCCGTCTCCACCAAGCCCGCCGAGGTCCGCATGGGCTCCGGTAAGGGTGCCCCCGAGTACTGGGTGGCCCGCATCAAGCCGGGTCGCATCATGTTCGAGATCGACGGCGTGAGCCAGGAGACGGCGCGTGAAGCGCTGGCCCTCGGTGCCGCCAAGCTGCCGATCAAGACGAAGGTCGTGGCCCGCCTGGGCGCGGCGGAGGCCTGAAGGCAATGACGAAGATCGCGGATGTCCGCGGCAAGACCGCGGACGAGCTGAAGACCATGCTGCTCGACCTGCGGAAGGAGCAGTTCAATCTGCGCTTCCAGCGGGCGACCGGGCAGTTGGAGGCCGTCGGGCGAATTCGTGCTGTTCGGCGCGACATCGCTCGTGTAAAGACCGTCCTGGGCCAGCAGGCCCGTCAATCCCAGAAGTCCTGAGAGGAGACCGCGGCATATGCCGAAGCGCGTCCTCACGGGGCGGGTGACCAGCGACAAGCAGGACAAGACCGTAACGGTCTTGGTCGAGCGTCGCGTGATGCATCCGCTCTATAAGAAGTTCATCCGGCGCTCGAAGAAGTACGCCGCGCACGACGAGACGAACCTGTGCCGCGAGGGTGACATGGTGTCGATCGAGGAGTGCCGGCCGATCTCCAAGCGCAAGTCTTGGCTGGTCGTCCAGCGCAACGGCGAGACCGTCGCGCGTCCCGCCGCCTATGAGCTGCTCGAGAACATCGAGCTCGGCGACGAGGTGTCGGCGTGATCCAGGTTGAGTCCAATCTCGACGTCGCCGACAACTCCGGCGCCCGTCGTGTCCAGTGCATCAAGGTGCTGGGCGGCTCCAAGCGCAAGACGGCCTCCGTGGGCGACATCATCGTGGTGTCGGTCAAGGACGCCATCCCCCGCGCCAAGGTAAAGAAGGGCGAGGTGCATCGCGCCGTGATCGTGCGCACGGCCTATGCCGTGCGCCGTCAGGACGGCACCGCGATCCGCTTCGACAACAACGCGGCCGTGCTGATCAACAAGCAGAACGAGCCGATCGGGACCCGCATCTTCGGGCCGGTGGTGCGCGAGCTTCGCGCCCGCAAGTACATGAAGATCATCTCCCTGGCTCCGGAGGTGCTGTGATGGCTGCGAAGATCAAGAAGGGCGATCGCGTCCAGGTCCTCGCCGGCAAGGATAAGGGCAAGCGCGGCGAGGTTCTCTCGGTCTCCCCGACCGAGAACCGCGCCGTGGTGCAGGGCGTGAACATCGTCAAGCGCCATGCCAAGCCGCAGGGCATGAACCAGCCCGGTGGCATCCAGGAGAAGGAGGCTGCGATCCACCTCTCCAACCTGGCGCTGATCGACCCGAAGAGCGACAAGCCGACCCGCGTCGGCTTCCGCATCGATGGCGACAAGAAGGTCCGGGTGGCGAAGGCCTCCGGCGAGGTGATCGCATGAGCGACGCGACCACGAAGGAACTGCCGCGCCTGCAGCAGCAGTATCTCGAGCAGATCCGCAAGGCTCTGTCCGAGGAATTCGGCTACAAGAACCCGATGGAGGTTCCGAAGCTGGAGAAGATCGTCATCAACATGGGCGTTGGTGAGGCCGCGGGCGACCAGAAGAAGCTGGATGCCGCCGTTGCCGAGCTGACGGTCATCGCCGGTCAGAAGCCGGTGAAGACTAAGGCCAAGAAGGCGATCGCCGGCTTCAAGATCCGCGAGGGTCAGGCCATCGGCACGAAGGTGACGCTGCGGCGCGCCCGGATGTACGAGTTCCTGGACCGTCTGGTGACGATCGCGCTGCCGCGTGTCCGCGACTTCCGCGGTGTTTCGGGCAAGGGCTTTGACGGCCGTGGCAACTATGCCATGGGCCTGAAGGAGCAGATCATCTTCCCCGAGATCGCCTACGACAAGGTGGATGCGATCCGCGGCATGGACATCGTTTTCGTCACCACGGCGAAGACGGACAAGGAAGCGAAGGCCCTGCTGAAGGGCTTCCAGCTTCCCTTCATCAATTGATCTTGGAAAACCGCCCGGCAGCCCGGGCAGGTTCCGGAGGACACTGATCGAATGGCCAAGACTTCGTCAGTCGAGAAGAATAAGCACCGCATGCACCTGGCCAAGGCGCATGCCGCGAAGCGCGCCGCCCTGAAGAAGACGGTGATGGATCGCGAGCTGCCGGTCGAGGACCGCTTCGAAGCGACGATCAAGCTGGCGCAGCTGCCGCGCAACGGTGCGAAGAACCGCATTCGTCTGCGCTGCGAGCTGACCGGTCGTCCGCGCGGCAATTACCGCAAGTTCAAGCTGAGCCGGAACATGCTCCGGGAGCTGGCCTCGAACGGTCAGATTCCGGGTCTCGTCAAGGCCTCCTGGTAAGGTAAGGGGCCATGCAGCTCTCCGATCCACTGGGTGACATGCTCACCCGCATCCGCAACGGCCAGCGTGCTCGTCAGGCGCGCGTCGTTTCCCCGGCTTCTCGCCTTCGCTCCGACGTCTTGGACGTTCTGAAGCGCGAGGGCTATATCCGCGCCTGGCGCGCGGAGGAGCTTCGCCCCGGCATCAAGGTGCTCGACATCGAGCTCAAGTATTCCGAGGGCGAGCCGGCGATCAAGGAGATCACCCGCGTGTCCAAGCCGGGCCGCCGGGTGTACTCCAAGATCAAGGAACTGCCGAAGTTCTATAATGGGCTCGGCATCTCCATCCTCTCCACGCCGCGTGGCGTGATGAGCGACCTCGAGGCCCGCGCTGCCAATGTTGGCGGCGAGGTTCTCTGCCGCGTGTTCTGACGGAGGGCAGGGATATGTCTCGCGTTGGCAAGTATCCGGTGAAGGTGCCGTCCGGCGTCACCGTCACCATTCAGGACAACGCCGTGGTGGCGAAGGGCAAGCTCGGCGAGCTGCGCCTGCCGCTCACGGACAAGGTTGATGTCACCGTCGGTGACGGCGAGGTCGCCGTGGCTCCGCGCGGTGAGGATCGCGCGGCCCGCACGATGTGGGGGACCACCCGGTCCCTGATCAACGGGATGGTCACGGGCGTGTCCACGGGCTTCTCCAAGTCCATGGAGATCACCGGCACGGGTTATCGTGCGGCGGTGCAGGGGAAGGAGCTGGTGCTCAATCTCGGCTACAGCCACGAGATCCGCTACCCGATCCCCGAGGGCATCAAGATCACGACCGAGCGGCCCACGGCCATCAAGGTCGAGGGCGCGGACAAGCAGCGCGTTGGTCAGGTTGCGGCGGAGATCCGGGCGTACCGCGGTCCCGAGCCCTACAAGGGCAAGGGCATCAAGTACGACAACGAGACGATCCTCCGGAAGGAGGGTAAGAAGAAGTAATGGCGAACAAGCTCGCACTGCAGCAGCGCCGGCGTTCGCGCACGCGCTACCAGATCAAGCTGAAGGGTGGGGGGCGCGTGCGCCTCTCGGTTCATCGTTCGGGCCGGCACATCTACGCCCAGGTCATCGACGACACGGCGGGCCGCACCCTTGCCGCTGCTTCGACCCTGGAGAAGACCGTGCGCGAGGCCGGCAAGACCGGCGCGGACACCGACGCGGCGGCCGCCATCGGCAAGCTGGTGGCCGAGCGTGCGCTCGCGGCCGGCGTGACCGAGGTGGTCTTCGACCGCGGTCCCTATCTCTACCATGGCCGGGTGAAGGCCCTGGCGGACGGCGCCCGCGAGGGCGGGCTGTCGTTCTGAGGAGCCGATAGAATGGCATACGCACCGCGTTCCAACGCGCCGCGTCCAGGTGGCGAGGGCGCCGGCGACGGCGACCGCCGCCGCGGCCGCGGCCGTCGTGACGACAACCGCGATTCCCGCCAGGATCGCGAGCAGGACGAGTTCAAGGACAAGCTCGTCACCATCAACCGCGTCGCCAAGGTCGTGAAGGGCGGCCGGCGCTTCTCCTTCGCGGCCCTCGTGGTCGTGGGCGATGAGAAGGGCCGGGTCGGCTGGGGCGCCGGCAAGGCGCGCGAGGTGCCGGAGGCGATCCGCAAGGCAACGGAGCGGGCCAAGCGCGGCCTGATCCGCGTGCCGATGCGCGAGGGCCGTACCCTGCATCACGACGTCATCGGCGAGTTCGGCGCTGGCCGCGTGATCCTCCGTGCGGCTCCGGCCGGTACGGGTATCATCGCGGGTGGCCCGATGCGCGCCGTGTTCGAGGTCCTGGGCATGGGCGACGTCGTCGCCAAGTGCACGGGCACCACGAACCCGCACAACATGGTCAAGGCGACCTTCGCCGGCTTGGCTCGCTGCACCTCCCCCCGGGCGGTCGCGGCGCGTCGCGGCAAGAAGGTGGCCGACCTCCTCCCCAATCCGCGCGCTGGCGAGGCGCCCGCCACGGAGGCCGCCGGTGTCTGACGTGACGAAGAAGACGGTGAAGGTGACCCAGATCGGGTCGCCCATCGGCCGCAAGCCTGGTCAGCGCGAGACGCTGATCGGTCTCGGCCTCAACAAGCTGCACCGGTCCCGCGAGCTTGAGGACACCCCCGCCGTGCAGGGGATGATCCGCAAGGTCGCGCACCTGGTGAAGGTGGGCTGAACCATGAAGCTCAATGAGCTGCGCGACAACGAGGGTGCCCGCCCGAAGTTCAAGCGCATCGGCCGGGGCATCGGCTCCGGCAAGGGCAAGACCGGTGGTCGCGGCGTCAAGGGCCAGAAGGCCCGTACCGGCGTGTCGCTGAACGGCTTCGAGGGTGGTCAGCTTCCGCTGTATCGCCGTCTGCCGAAGCGCGGCTTCCACAACCTGTTCCGCAAGGAGTACGCCGTCATCAACCTCGGCTCGCTGGACAAGGCGATCGAGTCCGGCGTGCTCCCCGCGGGCGAGACGGTGGACGAGGCTGCCCTGGTGAAGGCCGGGCTGGTCCGCATCGGCAAGAAGGCGGGCGTCCGCCTGCTGGCCAAGGGCGAGATCAAGCGGGCCGTGACCATCTCGGTGGCCCGGGCCTCGGCCGCGGCGATCGCGGCGGTGCAGGCGGCCGGCGGCAGCGTCACCCTGCGTGAGCCTGCGGCCGAGGAAGCTCCGGCGGCTTGATCGCCGTTGCTGCGACCTCTACCTGACCTGATGTAGTGTTCTGCGGCGCCGCGGGCTCTCCCCCGGCGCCGCAGTCGTGAGAAGAGGGTTCCCCCCATGGCGTCCGCCGCCGAGCAGCTCGCGGCCAATCTCAACCTCGGCGTGCTGTCCCGCGCGACCGAGCTGAAGAAGCGGCTCTGGTTCACCCTCGGTGCGCTGATCGTGTACCGCCTGGGCACCTATATTCCCGTGCCTGGCGTGGATGCGGCGGTGATGGCCGAGATCCTGTCGCAGCATGGCGGCGGCATCCTCGGCATGTTCGACATGTTCACGGGCGGTGCGCTGGGGCGCATGACCGTCTTCGCCCTGAACATCATGCCTTACATCTCGGCCTCGATCATCGTGCAGCTGATGTCGGCCGCCATTCCGGCCTGGGAGGCCCTCAAGAAGGAGGGTGAGTCCGGGAGGAAGAAGCTTAATCAGTACACGCGCTACCTCACGGTCCTGATCGCCTTCTTCCAGGCCTACGGCATCGCGGTCGGGCTCGAGGGCATGCGGGGAAATTTCGGGGCGGCAGTGCTCGATCCGGGCCTGTTCTTCCGCGTCTCCTGCGTGACCACCCTGGTCGGCGGGACGATGTTCCTGATGTGGCTCGGCGAACAGATCACGGCCCGAGGCGTCGGAAACGGCATTTCCCTGATCATCTTCGCCGGGATCGTCGCGAACCTCCCCCACGCCCTGATCTCCACGCTTGAGCTGGGCCGGACGGGCGCCCTGTCCGCCTTCTTCATCATCTTCTTCCTGCTGATGGCACTGGCGGTGATCGCCTTCGTGGTCTTCATTGAGCGGGCTCAGCGGAAGATCCCTGTCCAGTATCCTAAGCGCCAGGTGGGGAACCGCATGTTCGGCGGCGACTCGACCCATCTGCCGCTGAAACTGAACACGGCCGGCGTCATCCCGCCGATCTTTGCCTCTTCGCTCCTGCTACTGCCGGCGACCTTCTCGGGCTTCGCCGCCACGCAGGGGCAGGACAACTGGCTGACCCGCGCCGCGGCGATGCTGGCCCACGGCCAGCCGCTGTACATGGGCCTATATGTGGCGCTGATTATCTTCTTCGCCTTCTTCTACACGGCCGTGGTGTTCAACCCGACCGAGACGGCGGACAACCTCAAGAAGTATGGCGGCTTCGTGCCCGGCATCCGCCCGGGCGCGGCGACGGCCGAGTATTTCGACCGGGTGCTGACGCGGCTGACCCTAGTCGGCGCCGTGTATCTCTGCATCGTCTGCCTGATCCCCGAGTTCCTGATCAGCCAGTATGGCGTCCCCTTTTATTTCGGCGGCACGAGCCTCCTGATCATCGTCTCCGTGACCATGGACACGGTGGCCCAGGTGCAGTCCCATCTCTTCGCGCACCAGTATGAGGGCCTGATTCGGAAGGCCCGCGTGGGCGGCCGGGGCCCCGGCCCCGCGCCTGTGACCCCGCGCGGAGGGAGCCCCCGTCGATGAACCTGATCCTTCTGGGCCCGCCGGGGGCGGGGAAGGGGACCCAGGCGAAGCTGCTGCAGGACCGGCACGGGATCGCCCAGATCTCGACCGGGGACATGCTGCGGGCCGAGGTGAAGTCGGGCTCCGACATCGGGAACGAGGCCAAGGCGATCATGGAGCGGGGCGACCTGGTCCCGGACGCCATCATCACCGCCATGCTGGCCATCCGCGTCCAGAAGCCGGACTGCGCCCGTGGCTTCATCCTGGACGGCTTCCCCCGGACCGTGCCCCAGGCCGAGGCCCTGGACGTGATGCTGGACGAGATGGGACTCGCCCTGAACCACGTCATCGAGCTGAAGGTGGACGACGCCGCGCTGGTCGAGCGCATTGCCGGTCGCTTCACCTGTTCCTCCTGCGGAACCGGCTATCACGACCGTTTTAAGCCGACCCAGGTGGCCGGGATCTGCGATGTCTGTGGCAGCCACGACTTCACCCGTCGGGCTGACGACAAGGCCGAGACGGTCGCCGCGCGCCTGGATGCGTATCACCGGCAGACGGCCCCGCTGCTGCCCTATTACGCGGCCCAGGGAAAGCTGAAGCATGTGGACGGGATGGCCGACATGGCCACCGTCTCCACCCAGATCGAGGCCATCCTCGATGGGGCTTGACTCTCACCGGTCAGACCCGTAAATCGCCCACCTTCGCGGCAGGGCCTCACCCGGCCGCAATTCCGCTTGCACTGACGTATCAACGTCAGGAGTCGCATTGGCTCCGCCCTCGCGGGCAGGGCCAGGATCACCTCGCCGGACGGCTCCACCGACCGGCCCGAACGGAGCTTAGGGCTCCAGGAGAGCAACGTGGCGCGCATCGCCGGCGTGAACATCCCCGACAACAAGCGCGTGCACATTTCGCTGCGCTACATCTATGGCATCGGCCCGAAGAACGCGGCCGACATCTGCGCCAGGCTCGGCATCCCCGAGGAGCGCCGGGTGAACCAGCTCTCCGAGGACGAGCTGCTTCGTCTGCGCGAGACGATGGACCGTGACTACCGCGTCGAGGGTGACCTCCGCCGCGAAGTGGCGATGAACATCAAGCGGCTGATGGACATGGCCTGCTACCGCGGCCTCCGTCACCGTCGCGGCCTGCCGGTGCGTGGCCAGCGCACGCACACGAACGCCCGTACCCGCAAGGGCAAGGCCGTGGCGATCGCCGGCAAGAAGAAGGTTACCAAGTAAGATGGCGCGTCAGCCGAACGCGGGCTCTCGCCCCCGCAAGAAGGAACGGAAGAACATCTCTTCCGGCGTGGCCCACGTGCTCGCCTCCTTCAACAACACGATCGTCACGATCACGGACAGCCAGGGCAACGCGATCGCCTGGTCGTCCTCCGGCTCGCAGGGCTTCAAGGGCAGCCGCAAGTCCACCCCCTATGCCGCGCAGGTCGCGGCTGAGGATGCGGGCAAGAAGGCGCGCGAGCACGGCATGGAGACGCTGGAGATCATGGTCTCCGGCCCCGGTTCGGGCCGTGAGAGCGCGCTTCGCGCCCTGCAGGCTGTCGGCTTCTACGTCACCGCGATCAAGGACGTGACGCCGATCCCGCATAATGGCTGCCGCCCTCGCAAGCGGCGCCGCGTCTGAGGGGTACCCCACCATGAGTGGCGCGATGGATCGCAACTGGCGTTCCCTCATCAAGCCCGAGCGTCTGGATGTGGAGGGGGGCAACGACCCCTCCCGCACCGCGACGATCATTGCGGAGCCGCTCGAGCGCGGCTTCGGCATGACGCTCGGCAACGCCCTGCGCCGGATCCTGCTGTCCTCCCTCCAGGGGGCGGCGGTGACCGCGGTGCAGATTGACGGCGCGCTGCATGAATTCAGCAGCCTGCCCGGCGTGCGCGAGGACGTGACGGACATCGTCCTGAACATCAAGCGCCTGGCCATCCGCATGCAGGGCGAGGGCTCCAAGCGCCTCTCCCTGACCGCGACTGGCCCGGGCGAGGTGACGGCCGGCCAGATCCAGGTCACGGGCGATATCGAGATCGCGAATCCTGACCTGGTCATCTGCACCCTGGACGACGGCGCGCGGCTGAATGCCGAGCTGACCGTGGCCACGGGCAAGGGCTATGTCCCGGCTTCCGAGAACCGCCCCGAGGACGCGCCGATCGGCCTGATCCCCGTGGACGCCATCTACTCCCCGGTGCGCCGTGTCGCCTATCGCGTGGAGCCGACCCGCGTCGGCCAGCGCACGGACTACGACAAGCTGGTGCTCACGGTGGAGACGGACGGCACGGTTTCGCCGGATGACGCCGTGGCGCTCGCCGCCCGCATCCTGCAGGACCAGCTGCAGCTCTTCATCAACTTCGACGAGCCGCGCGAGGCGCGGGCCGCCGAGGTCGAGGACGACCTGCCGTTCAACCGCAACCTGCTCCGCAAGGTGGACGAGCTCGAGCTCTCCGTCCGTTCTGCGAACTGCCTGAAGAACGACAACATCGTCTATATCGGCGATCTCGTTCAGAAGTCCGAGCAGGAGATGCTCCGCACGCCGAACTTCGGCCGCAAGTCTCTCAACGAGATCAAGGAGGTTCTTACCTCCATGGGCCTGCAGCTCGGCATGAACGTCCCCGGCTGGCCGCCGGAGAACATCGAGGACCTGGCCCGCAAGGTCGACGAGCCCTTCTAAGCGGCCCGTAACAGAGGACTAGAACAATGCGTCACGGGGTTTCGGGCCGGAAGCTCGGCGTCACCTCCGCCCATCGGCTCTCCATGTTCCGCAACATGGCGACCAGCCTGCTCAAGCACGAGCAGATCACCACCACGCTGCCCAAGGCGAAGGAGCTGCGCCCGTATGTCGAGCGCATCATCACGCTCGGCAAGCGCGGCGACCTGCATGCCCGCCGCCAGGCGGCTGCGCAGATCCGCGACGCGGCGGTGGTCCGCAAGCTGTTCGACACGCTCGCGCCGCGCTACTCGGCCCGCAACGGCGGCTATACCCGCGTGCTGCGCGCCGGCATCCGCTACGGCGACGCCGCCCAGATGGCGGTGATCGAGCTGGTCGAGCGCGACGTGGCCGCCAAGGGCCTGGACAGCGGTCCGAAGCCCGAGGTGGTGGAGGCCGAGACGGCCGAGGCGTGATCACGCCTCTTCGGAAGCTCTCGCGAAGGGCGGGTGGGAAACCACTCGCCCTTCTGCTTTTGGCCGGGCTCGTCACACCTCGGGCCTACGCGCAGCCCGCGCCGGAGCCGCCGCCGATGGCCCTGGCGGGTCAGCCGGTCGCGGCGCTCGCGGCCCATCCCGACATCTCCATCGGCTTCCGCTCCGTCACGCGCGGGCGGCAGACCTACATCCTCCGGCATTTGCGCGCGGAAGAGCCCGGGACCCTTCGGACCGCGGAGGACCGCTATGTCTTCGGCTGGACCTGCGATGGCGGGGATTGCGCCGAAGCGGGCCTGTTCCTCGGCTACGACAGCGAGACCGAGCGCTTCTACCTGCTGCTGCTGGATGAGGGCGTCGCGAGCCTCACCGTGCCGACGCGCGGCGCGCCCTGGCCGGCGCCGCTGGCCCAGGCAGTGCTCGCAGTGAAGCCGGATCTGCGCCGCTTTCGCTCTGAGTAGGGCGGCGGTTTCTGTTCTCGTATGTTGCTCCGTCCCCGGGGAGAGGATGAAGGAACTCTTCCTCTTCCCGGACCGGTCGAAGGCAGCGCCTTCGACCCATCTTCTTCTTCTAGAAGTTTGGAATCACTGGGCGGACGGTGCGCCTCGGGTCACCGACCCGAGGCGACTGCAAGTGCAGGAAGAAGCACCCTCAACCGCGGACCCCTTCGATCAGGGTATCCACGGCAGTCCGATGGGGTTCCAAGGGCCTCAGGCCCTTGGCGGGTGAGGGCGGAGCCCTTTCTGCAAACACCGGACAGCTCAGAACCGCCACAGGACGGTGCGAAGAACCAGCGCAACGCGGTGTCGCCTCGGCCGTTCAGCGGACGGATCGGGAAGGAGCCACCTCCATGATGCGTTGGGCGCTTGGCCTCGCCATTCTCTTCGCGCTGCTCGCCCTGCTGGCGCGCATCCTGCAGTTCGGCTTTTCCGTGGCTCTGCTGGTCGTGGCGGGTGTCGCCCTGCTGGCCGCCATCGGAACGGCGGTCGCCGGGCGCACGACGGCCCGCTCGGGGCCGCCGGACACCACGCCGCGATAGCTATTCCAGGCTGATCCGCGCCTCCCGTACCAGCGTGGCCATGCTGGTGCGCCCCTCGCGCACGAAGCGCGCGAATTCGGCGGGCGAGGAGCCGACGGGCACCGCGACGAGCTGTTCGAGCCGGGCCTTCACCTCCGGGTCTGCCAGTGCGGCCGTCACGGCGCCATGCAGCCGTTCCGCGACGCCGGTCGGCGTGCCGGCCGGGGCGAAAAGCGCGCACCATTCGGCGATCGTGAGGCCGGGCACCCCGGCCTCAGCGAAGGTGGGAACATCCGGCCGCGAGGCCAGGCGTGCCTCCGTGGCGACGGCAAGAAGCCGGGCTCGGCCGGAATCCGCAATTGGGCCGGCGGAAAGCGCCGTGATGAAGGCGCCGTCGAGCACTCCTGCCGCCAGGTCCCGTGCCGCGTCGGCCCCGCCGCGATAGGGCGCGTGCGTCACCTCGATCCCGGCGAGGCGCTGGAACTGCGCCAATGCCAGGTGGCCCGCCGTGGCGTTGCCCTGCGTCCCGATGTTCAGCGCCCCTGGCCGCGCTTTCGCCTGGGCGATGAAGTCAGCCACGTTGTGCGCCGGGTTCTCCGCCTTGACGGCCAGCACCTGGGGGAAGGTCGTGGCCAGGGTGATGGGCAGGAAGGCGGTCGTGTAGTCGAAGGACAGGCCTCGGAGCAGGCTGGGGTTCACGACATGCGAGGAGGCGTCCCAGAGCAGCGTGTGCCCGTCCGGCGCGGCCTGCGCCACCACGGCTCCGCCGTTCGAGCCGCTGCCCCCGGTCCGGTTCTCCACCACCACGCTCTGTCCCAGCCGGTCGCCGAGCCTCGGGGCCAGCACGCGCGCCACGCTGTCCGCCGCGCCGCCCGCGGCGAAGGCGACGATCAGGCGGATCGGGCGCTGGGGCCAGGCCGGCTGGGCCTTGGCCAGGCCGGGCAGGGCCAGCGCCCCTGCACCGTACAGCCACGCGCGACGATGGATCATGCGACGGTTCCCTCTGCCCTTCGTTGCGCGGATGGAGGCGCCGGGGCCGGCCGGCGTCAAGCCCCGGGCCTCCCATCGGCGCTCTTGCGGTGCGTAACCCAGGCGCGCTTGATGCGTCCCCCTGTCCCCCCGGAGGCTCCTGCATGCGCGTCACGGTCGTCCAGATGAATCCCGGCGCCGACAAGGCCGCCAACATCGCCCAGGCCAGCCGCCTGGCGGAGGGGGCCATCGCCGCGGACCGGCCCGACGTCATCGCCTTTCCCGAGATCTGGACCTGCCTGGGCGGGGACCGCGCCACGAAGCTGGCGGCCGCGGAGATGCTGCCCGAACCCGGTTCGAACGCGCGGGGTGGGGAGGCCTATGAGGCCCTGCGCGCCATGGCCGTCGCCAACCGCATCCATGTCCATGGCGGCAGCATCGGGGAGCGGGTGGGGGACCGCCTGCGCAACACCAGCCTTCTCTTCGGGCCCGATGGGAAGGAGATCGCGCGCTACAGCAAGATCCACCTCTTCGACATCACCGCGCCGGATGGGACAGGCTATCGCGAGAGCGCCACCTATGACGGCGGCAGCGCGGTCGTGACGGCTCCGGTCGGCGGCATCAGCTGTGGCCTGGCTATTTGCTACGACGTGCGCTTCCCCGAACTCTTCCTCTCCCTGCGCAAGGCCGGCGCGGAGCTGATCTTCCTGCCCGCCGCCTTCACCCTGCAGACGGGGAAGGATCATTGGGAGGTTCTGATCCGCGCCCGCGCGATCGAGACCCAGTGCTGGTTCGCGGCCCCCGCCTGCTGGGGCCAGCACATGGAGCCCAAGGGGCCGCGCCACACCTATGGGCATTCCCTTATCTGCGACCCCTGGGGCCATGTCGTCGCCAAATGCTCGGACGGCACCGGCTGGGCCAGCGCGCGCGTCGATGCGGGGCTCACCGAGCGTGTCCGGCGCGACATGCCGGTGCTGGAGCACAGGCGGCTCGCATGACCGCCGCCCTGCTGGGCGGCGCGCCCGACCCCGATGCGGTGCGGGAGCTGCCGGACGACCTGACCGGCCGGATCGCCTTCGTCGCCGCCGCCACGGAGGAAGCCGCCGCCGCCCGCAACCAGCTCGTCGCGCTGTATGGCGACGCGCCGGTGGATGACGCGGTGGTGGTGGTGGCCTTGGGCGGGGACGGCGCGATGCTCGAGACACAGCACCGCCTCCTCGGCAAGAACCTGCCGGTCTACGGCATGAACCGCGGCAGCGTCGGCTTCCTGATGAACGCCTACCGGGTGGAAGGCCTGTGGGACCGCCTCAAATCGGCGCAGGCCGCCTCTCTCCAGCCGCTGCGGATGCGGGCCACCGACGCGGCAGGGCAGGTGCATGAGGCGCTGGCGATCAACGAGGTCTCCCTCCTGCGGGAAACGCGTCAGGCCGCGAAGATCCGCATCCTGGTCGATGGCAAGGAGCGCATGGCGGAGCTGATCTGCGACGGCATCCTCGTGGCCACCCCGGCCGGCAGCACGGCCTACAACCTCTCCGCCCATGGGCCGATCATCCCGCTGGGCACCAACCTCCTGGCCATGACTCCCATTTCCGCCTTCCGCCCGCGCCGGTGGCGGGGGGCGCTGCTGCCCGGCCATGCCGCCGTGGCCTTCGACATCCTGGAGGCCGAGAAGCGCCCCGTCGCCGCCGTAGCGGACTACACCGAGGTACGCGACGTCCGCCGCGTGGAGATCTGCGAGGACCTGGGCGTGCGCCTGACGATGCTCTTCGACCCCGACCACGGCCTGCCCGAGCGCATCCTGGCCGAGCAGTTCACGGTGTGAGGAAGGGCTCCAGCGCCGCCAGCACCCCCTCCGGCGCCTCCTCGGCCAGGTAGTGCCCGCTCGTCACCGGCCTGCCGGTGATCGGCCCGTCGGCATAGTCCCGCCAGAGCTGCAAGGGCTGGTACCACTGCCCGATCTTTCCCTTGGAGCCCCAGAGCACGAGCATGGGGCAGCGCACCCGCACGCCGTCGCGGCGCGAGGCCCGGTCATGCTCCAGGTCGATCCCGGTGGCGGCGCGGTAATCCTCACAGATCGATTCGACCGTGCCCTCCAGATGCAGCGCCGCGAGGTAGTCGGCCCGCGCCTCCGGATGGAAGAAGCCATCGTCCTTCGGCTCGCGCGAGGTGTGCAGGCGGAACCAGTCCTCCACGTCGCGGCGGATCATGCGCTCGGGCAGGGGATGCGGCTGGGCCAGGAAGAACCAGTGATAATAGCCCATGGCGAAGGCCATGTCGGTCCGCTCGAAATGCGCGAGGGTCGGGACGATATCCATCGTGCAGAGCCGTTCCACCCGCTCCGCATGGTCCAGCGCCAGCCGGTGCGCCACGCGCGCCCCGCGGTCATGGCTCACCACGCCGAAGCGCTCGAAGCCGAGCGCAGTCATCAGCGCGGCCATGTCCGCCGCCATCTCGCGCTTGGCGAAGGCCAGCGCCCCGTCGGAGACGGGCGGCTTGGTGCTGAAGCCGTAGCCTCGCAGGTCCGGGCAGATCACGGTGAAGCGCCGTGCCAGCACGGGCGCCACCTTGTGCCACATGCAATGCGTCTGCGGGTTGCCGTGCAGCAGGAGGAGCGGCGGTCCGCTGCCGCCGCGCCGGAAGCGCAGCGTGACGCCGTTCACCGCGCGGGTTTCGAGCGTGAAGCCCTCGAAGAACATGCTGCCTCCCCGGAATCCTCCGGCGCATCCTGCGCCCGGATGCAGGCCACGTCAGCCTGCTACCGGCCATCCATGCCGGCGCCGCAGGGCGGAAGCCGCATGCGTACCGTTTCCCTGCCGCGCGATCCGTGTCATCGGTCGGGCAATCCCCCGCGCCCGGCGCGGCCATCACGAAAGGGAAGGGAGGTCCCCGCATGATCACGCGACGCCAAGCGCTCGCCCTGTCCACCACGCTCGTCGCGCCGGCCGCCGCGCGCGCCCAGGCCGCCTGGTCGCCAGCCCGGCCTGTCGTGCTGGTCGTGCCCTATCCCGCGGGCGGCCCCACCGACGTGCTTGCCCGCCTGGTCGCGGGAGAGATGGCGAAGGACCTCGGCTCGCCCGTGGTGGTGGAGAATGTCGCGGGCGGCGGCGGCTCCATCGGGGCGCGCCGCGTCGCGACGGGGCCGGCGGACGGCACCTCCATCATGCTGGCCTCCAACCAGACCCACGCCACCAACATCTCGCTGCTGCCCGACGGCGGCGGCTACGACCCGGTGCGCGACTTCACCCCGGTCGCCGGGCTGGCCGACCTCCAGCACATCCTCGTCCTGCGCCCGGACGTGCCGGCGAACAGCGTGGCGGAGCTGCTGGCGCTCGCCCGTGCCCAGCCGGGCAAGATCACCTGCGCCTCCACCGGCCAGGGCTCCGCCTCGCACCTGACCCTGGAGCTGTTCCGGGCAAAGACCGGGGTGGACATGGTGCATGTCCCGTATCGCGGCTCCTCGCCCATGCTGAACGACCTGCTGGGCGGGCATGTGCAGGTGAGCTTCGCCACCACCCCGACGGTGCTGGCCCAGGTGCAGAGCGGCAAGCTGCGGGCCCTGGCGGTCGCCTCGCCCCACCGCTCCCCGCATTTGCCGGAATTGCCGACCCTGGCCGAGGCCGGGGTATCGGGCGTCGAGGCGGATGCCTGGTTCGGCCTCTTCGCCCCCGCCGCCGTGCCCGCGCCCGCCCTGGCGCGGCTGCGGGAGCTGGCCCTGGCCGCCATCGCGCGGGAACCCGTGCGGGCGCGCACCACGGAGGTGGGCATGACCGTGAACGTGCGGAACGCCGAGGCGATGGGTGCCTTCCTGAAGGAGGACATCGCGCGCTGGGCGGAGGTGATCCGCGTGGCGAATGTGAAGCCGGAATAGGCTCGGAACAGGCCCGGAATCGGCAGTGCGCGTTATCGTCACCGGGGCCGCTGGCTTTCTCGGCGGTGCGCTGGCGGCGATGCTCGCGGCCGATCCGCGCGTCACGGCGCTGACCGGGCTGGACCGCGCGATGCCGCCGCCCGGCACGTCGTTCCGGCCCATCCAGGGCGACATCGCCCGCTTCCCGGAGCTGGCGCCCGCCGCCGATGTTGTGGTCCACGCCGCCGCCATCACGAGCCAGGCGAGCGAAGCCGATCCCGAGGCCGCCTTCGCGATCAATGTGGAGGGCCTGCGCGCGGTGCTTCGCTGGGCCCGCGCGCAGCCGGCTCCGCCCCGCATCCTGCTGCTCTCCAGCATCGCCGTCTTCGGCCGCGGCGACCCGGTGGCGACCGAGGAGACGCCCCCGGAACCCCGCTCCACCTATGGCACCACCAAGGTGATCGCCGAGCGGCTGTTGCTGGACGCCGCCCGGCGGGGCGAGACGGACGGCGTCGTCCTGCGCCTGCCCGTCACCATCATCCGCACGGCCCCGCGCACCGCACCCCCGGGTGCGGGATTCGTCTCCGACCTGATCGATTCGGCCCTGCGCGGCCGCGCCTTTACCGCTCCCCTGGCGCCCGGGCATGCCGTGCCCGTGGCATCGCTGGGCGCCTCGCTGGGCCTGGCGATTCGCGCCGCGCTGGGGCCCGTGCCAGCGCGGCTGCTCCACGTGCCCTCCCTGGCGGGCTCGGCGCAGGCTGCCCGCGACGCGCTGGAGCGCTGCGGCATCACGCCCCGCATCGCCTGCGTGCTCGATCCGGCCGTGGAGCGGCTCGTGGCCGGCTGGCCCGCCCGGCTCGGCACGCTGCATCCCGCCTTCTCGGAAGGGCTGGCCGATCCGGGGCTGGAGCCCATCATCCGCGCCCATGCGCGGCTCATCGGCGTGGCCCTGGCCGCCTAGGGCCGCCCGGCAGCCGCCCCGGAACGAAAAGGGCCGCCGCCCCCAGGGGGAGCGGCGGCCCGAATCGGGTCGGCGATGAAGTCGCTTACTTCTTGCCCTTCGCCCGTGCCTTGCGGGCCGCATAGCGGCGGTCGCGCTCGAGCTTCGCCTCGATCAGCGCCTGCTTCGCGGCCTCAGCCGCCTCGGCGGCCTCGCGGGCGAGCTCGGCCTGGCGGGCCTCCTCCTCGGCGATCAGCCGGAGGCGCTCGGCCTCCTGGCGGGCCTTCTCCTCCTCCTTCTGGCGGCGGCGCTCGGCTTCACGGGCCTCGCGGGCCTCGATGATCCGCCGGCGCTCCTCCTGCCGGGCCTGCACCGTCGGGTCATCCGCGGGCGGGCGCGACTTGAAGCGCTCGAGAAGGGCCTTCTTGGCCTCGAGAGAATTCTTGCTGCGGTCGTTGAAGTCAGTGCCCTTGAGGGTTCGCATCGTTGCTCTCTGCTGGGGTCCGGTGCCGGTCCTGTTCCGATGACTGGGAATCCGGTGGTGGGCCACGTCACGCGATAGGCGTCAGGTGGCACCGCGCACGCGAAAAAGAAAGCCCGGAAAGCCACGGCCTGAGCCAGGGGCCTTCCGGGCAAGTGCATACAGGGAGGCTTCACGTCTGGGAGACGCGGGGGTCCGGAGACCCCGGTCCGGATCAATCACCGAACGGGAGCGAGGTTATTCCCCGTTTTCCCATGCGCGGCGTGCCAAGATCGTCCATCCGCTATGCGGGAGCCGCATGACGCAGCGCAGCACGGAACGGATGGTCACCCGACCGAGGCCAACTCCGCCACGAGGAAGTCGCGGAACACGGCCACTCGCTTCGAGTTCCGCATCTCCTCCGGATAGACGAAATAGGCCTCGATCTTGGGCGTCTTCAACTCGGGCAGCACCTGCACCAGCTCCGCCAGGTCCTCGCCCATGTAGTCGGGCAGGGCGGCTAGGCCGAGGCCCGAGCGCACGGCCCGCAGCATGGCCGGAAGCGAGTTAACCTCCACCGCAGCCCGGCGCGGAGAGCCAGGGCGGCGTCCGGCCTCGGCCAGCCAGTTAATGTCGTCCACTGGCGGGTGGTAGTCGCCATAGATGATCAGCCGGTGGGCATCGAGGTCCTCCGCCCGCTGGGGGATGCCAGCCGTGCGCAGGTAGTCGGCCGACCCCACCACCTTCCAGCCGAAGGTGGCGATATGCCGCTGGATCAGATCCGGCTGGCGGGGCGGGTGCATGCGGATCGCCAGATCCGCCTCGCGCATCGCGAGGTCCAGCTCCGTGTCGTCCAGCAGCAGCGTCACCGTGACCTCGGGGTGGAGCGTCAGGAACTTCTCCAGCCGGGGGGCGAGCCAGGTGGAGCCAAAGCCCGTGGTGGTGGTCACCTTCAGCCGCCCGGCCGCGCGCTCCCGACTCTCGGTCAGCAGTGCCTCGGTCATGGCCAGCTTGGCGAAGACCTCCCGCACCGTCTTGTTCAGCGTCTCGCCCTGCTCGGTCAGGATCAGGCCGCGGGCGTGCCGGTGGAAGAGCGGCACGGCCAGGCTCTCCTCCAGCGCCTGGATCTGGCGGGAGACGGCGGATTGGCTGAGGTTCAGCGTGTCCCCGGCATGGGTGAAGGATCCGGCCTCGGCCACCGCGTGGAAGACGCGCAGCTTATCCCAGTCGAGTGGCATCAGACGCTCACCGAATCATAGGCAGCGGGGGAGGGGGCATCATCCGGGATATGGGCGAGCCATTTCTCGGCATCGAGCGCCGCCATGCAGCCGCTGCCGGCTGCCGTCACGGCCTGACGATAGATGCGGTCCTGCACGTCGCCCGCGGCGAAGACGCCGGGGATGCTGGTCCGGGCCGAACCCGGCTCGGTCACGATGTAGCCGTCCTCGTCGGTCTTGAGCTGGCCGCGGAACAGGCCCGTCGCGGGGTCGTGGCCGATGGCCACGAACATGCCGTGCACCGGCAGCTCGTAATGGCCGCCGCCCAGCAGGTCCCGCAGCTTCAGCGCCCGCAGGGCGCGGAATTGCCCCTCGGTGGCCAGCGCCTCCTCCACCACCGTGTTCCAGATGATCGAGATCTTCGGGTGCTTGAACAGCCGCTCCTGCATGATCCGCTCAGCCCGCAGGCTGTCGCGCCGGTGGATCAGCGTGACCTTGGAGGCCAGCCCGGCGAGGTAGAGGGCTTCCTCCACCGCCGAATTGCCGCCGCCGATCACCGCCACTTCCTTTCCCCGGAAGAAGAAGCCGTCGCAGGTGGCGCAGGCGGAAACGCCGAAGCCCGAGAGTTCCTTCTCCCCGGGAATGCCGAGCCAGCGCGCCTGGGCGCCGGTGGCGATCACCATCGCGGAGCACTCATAGGCATCGCCGGAATCGCCCAGGGCGCGGAAGGGTCGGGCGGCCAGCTCCACGCTGGTCACCACGTCCTGGATGATGCGCGTGCCGACATGCTCGGCCTGGGCGCGCATCTGGTCCATCAGCCAGGGGCCCTGGACGGCGGTGGCGAAGCCGGGAAAATTCTCGACATCGGTCGTGATGGTCAGCTGACCGCCGGGCTGCAGCCCCGCGACGAGAATCGGCTCCAGACCGGCACGCGCCGCGTAAATCGCGGCGGTGTAGCCGGCCGGCCCGGCCCCGAGGATCAGCAGTCGCGTACGGTGGGTCTCGGCCACGTCCATGTTCCAAGTGCAGTGCAGAGTCGTCACCGCACCATATCGGGCGGCGCGCCGCGATGCACCACCCCACCCTTGAAGCCGCACCCCGGTCCGGAGGATAGTCCGCCAGCCCCGGGCTTTCTCTTCGGTACACCGGGCAGGCCGGTCGCATGGGTTTTCTTGCGCCGGACGGCTCCGCGGCTTGCCCGATCCCTCCTAAAGGGGCGGGCAGTGCGTGATCGTCCGTGTGCGAGGGCCCTGTCCGGTCTCCTCGTGCCGAGAGCCAGCCCCTGTGCGCCCAGACCCGAACGGCCCGAGAGAAGACCCACCCTTGAAAGAACTCGGCAAAGAATTCGGCCCTGGCGCCCTGGACGCGACCGACCGCGATATCCTGCGCGAGCTGCAGGCGGATGGCCGGATGACCAACGTGGCCCTGGCCGCGAAGGTGGGCCTCTCCGCACCGCCCTGCCTGCGCCGGGTGCGGCGGCTGGAGGAGACAGGCGTGATCCGCGGCTACCATGCCGATGTGGAGCCCTCCGCCCTGGGCTGGGAGATCACCTTCTTCGCCGTGGTCGGGCTGGAGAGCCAAAAGCTGCCCGTGCTCGAAGCCTTCGAGGCGATGGTGCGCGACTGGCCGGAGGTGCGGGAGTGCCACATGATCCGCGGCGGCGGGGACTTCCTGCTGCGCCTGGTGGCGCGCAACGCGGCCCATGAGAACGAGCTGACGAACCGCCTGACCGGGGCGGCGACCGTCATGCATGTCCGCACCCTCCAGACCATCCGCACCTCCAAGGATGAGGCCGGGGTGCCGGTCGAGGGCTGAGGCGCCTCAGGCCCCTCTCAGCGCCGCCAGATCCCCAGCCGCTCCCGGCGCGCCGCCGCCTCGTTGGCGCGCAGCGCCGGGGAGGCATCCGCCGCCGCCCGGCCGCCGCCATTGGAGAGCACAACCTCGGACAGGTCCCGCCCGCCCACGGCGCAGCGATGCGCGCCGTCCCCCAGGGGCTCGCAGGTCACGTCCCGCCCGGCGATGAAGGACTCCATGCTCTCGGCATATTCACCGCGCATGCCGACCACGCCGGTGAGCTGCACCGCGCGGTCGCCGATGCGCAGCGTGGCCGTGTCGATCACCCGGGCCGGGCCACGCAGCGGCGCCACCTGGCGGGGCGTCTCGGCCGTGGTGGCCGGGGCCTGCGTCGGCAGCGGGGCCTCGGCCGTCTTCGCCCGGTCCGCCTCGTCTACGAAATCATGCCAGATCCGTGCGGGCAGGCTCCCGCCGGTCACGCCTTGCATGGGCGAGTTGTCGTCATTCCCGACCCAGACGCCGACGATCACATCGGCGGTCATGCCGATGAACCAGGCGTCGCGGTTGTCCTGGCTGGTGCCGGTCTTCCCGGCCACGGGCCGGTCCAGCCGTGCCGCGCGGCCCGTACCGTCGCGCACCACCGAGAGCAGAAGGTCCAGCATGCCCTGCTGCGCGGTGGGGGAGAGGACCTGGGGCCCGGCCTGCGGCCCCTCCGGCCGGGCATAGAGGGTACGGTCCCGCGCCCGCACGCCGCGCACCACATAGGGCTCCACCGCACGGTTCCCGGGGATGGAGGCGAAGGCCGCCACCATCTCCAGCAAGGTCGCCTCACCGCTGCCGAGGGCGACGCTGGGCACCTCCGGCATGGTGGAGCGCAGCCCCATCCGCCGCGCCACATCCAGCACCCGCTCTCGCCCGAGCGACTGGAAGAGCTGCACCGCCACGGTGTTGACCGAGCCGGCGAAGGCCTGGCGCAGCGTCATGGCGCCGCGATAGCCGCCCGAGGCATTGCCGGGTGACCAGTCGCCGATCTGAACCGGCCGGTCCACCACCGTGCTGTCGGGTCGCGCCCCGTTCTCCAGGGCGGCCGCATAGGTGAAGAGCTTGAACAGCGACCCCGGCTGGCGCCGCGCCTGGGTGACGCGGTTGAACTGGCTGGCGGCATAGTCGCGCCCGCCCACCGCCGCCAGCACGGCGCCGTCATGGGTGATGGCCATTAGGGCCGCCTGGCCCACCTTCTGCCTCGCACCCTCCCGCTCCAGCCAGCGCGCGACCACGCGCTCCGCCAGGTCCTGCAGGGCGGGGTCGAGCGTGCTGCGGACCGCGAGGTCGATGGGAATGGGGCCGACCAGCCGCCGGGCTTCGGCCTCCACCCAGTCGGCGATATAGCCGCGGCCAGGCTGCATCTCGGGCGGGGTACGCAGGGCGGGCGGGGCGGCGCGGGCCGCGGCCAGCTGCGTCGTGTCGGCCCGTCCCGTTTCCTCCAGCACGGAGAGCACCACCTCGGCCCGGCGCCACGCGCCTTCGGGGTTGCGGGTGGGGGCCAGGGCGGAGGGGGCCCGCACTAGCCCCGCCAGCATGGCCGCCTCGCCCAGGGTCAGCTCCCCCGCCGGCTTGCCGAAATACCGTCGCGCCGCCGCATCCGCCCCCGTGGCGCCCGCGCCGAAATAGGCGGCGTTCAGGTAGCGGGCGAGGATCTCCTCCTTCGAGAGCCGCGTCTCCAGCCACAGGGCGAGCATCGCCTCCTGCGTCTTGCGAACGAGGCTCCGCTCCTGGGAGAGGTAGAGCAGCCGCGCGAGCTGCTGCGTGATGGTGCTCGCCCCCTCCGTGCGGCTGGTGAACACGTTGCGAAACATCGCCCGGGCGAGGCCGCGCAGGTCGATGCCCTTATGGTCGAAGAAGCGCCGGTCCTCGATCGCCACCACCGCGTCCATCAGCGGCTTGGGGATGGCCTCTGGCTGGATGGGGTCGCCATGCAGGCTGCCGCGCGCCGCAAAGGCCGCGCCGTCCCGTGCCTCCAGGATGAGGGAGGCAGGGGAAGCCTCGGGGGCCATGCCGCCGCCCACGGGGATGCGGATGAGGCACCAGCCGAGGAAGCCCAGCACGACTACGGCAAGGACGGAAAGGCCCAGCAGCAGCCGCATGGGGCGGAACAGGGAACGGAGGATGCCGGTCGCGCCACGCAGCACCCGGCGGGGCCGGGAGGAGGCGCCGCCTGGTGCGGACGCGGGTGTGGCGCTGGAGCCCGACATCAGGGCCCAACCATGCGGTTCATGATACGCGCCACGCTGGCCCCCATCCAAGTTGCAGGGGGCCAACGCCGCTCACCCAGCACGGTTCCCGGCCGCGGCTCAGCCCCGGCGGACGACGTAATCCCCGGCTTCGAGCGCGGCAACGATGGCCGCCCCCTGGGCCGCGTCGCGCACTTCCACCATCAATTCCAGCTCGGCCGTCTGAACCGAGGGCGCGGCGAAGAGGCGCTGATGGCTCACCTCGATCACATTGCCGCCGGCCGCGGCCACGCGGGTGGAGATGTCGGCCAGCACGCCGGGACGGTCCGGAATATCCAGGTGGAGCCGCAGGATGCGGCCGTCCCGCAGGAGGTTCCGAAGCAGCACATTCGCCAGGATGCGCGGGTCGATATTGCCGCCGCAGACCGCCGTCGCCACGCGCTTGCCGGCGAAGAGGTCCGGCCGGGCGAGAACGGCGGCCAGCCCGGCCGCGCCGGCGCCCTCGGAGGTGACCTTGGCGTTCTCGGCCAGCACGGCGATGCCCTGCTCCACCGCTGCCTCGGGCACCACCAGCACCTCGATGCCCATCTCCCGCAGCAGGGCGAAGGGCAGTTCCCCGACATCACGCACCGCGATGCCCTCCGCCACGGTCGGCCCGCCCACAAGCACAGGCTTGCCCGCCAGGCGCTGCGCCATGGCGGGATAGCCCTCGACCTCCACGCCATAGACCTTCAGCCCCGGCCGGGCCTCGGCAAGGGCGGCGGCGCAGCCGGCCAGCAGGCCGCCCCCGCCCACGGGCAGGATCACGGCATCCAGCGGCCTTTGCCCCTGGCCCTCGGCATCCTCCAGGATTTCGAGCGCCATGGTGCCCTGACCGGCGATCACGGCGGGGTCGTCATAGGGATGGATGAAGACCAGCCCGTCCCGCAGCGCCAGCTCATGCGCATGGGCGGCGGCCTCGGCCAGCGTTTCGCCATGCAGCACCACCTTGGCGCCCCAGCCCTCGGTCCGCACCACCTTGGTGGCCGGGGTGAAGCGCGGCATGACGATGGTGGCGGCGACGCCCCGCAGGGCGGCATGGCGCGCCACGGCCTGGGCATGGTTGCCCGCGGACATGGCGATCACCCCCGCCTCCCGCTCCCGCGCCGTGAGGAGGGCGAGGCGATTGGCCGCGCCGCGCTCCTTGAAGGCGCCGGTGGCCTGGAGGCTGTCGAGCTTCAGCAGCACCTGGGCGCCCGCGATGCGCGCGACCGCCTGGGGTTCCACCAGCGGGGTGCGGAGAACCGCCCCCCGGATCCGCTCCGCCGCCGCCCGCACATCGGCGAGGGTGACGGCGGGCGTGGCGGGCAGGGGCGGCACCGCCGCAGCCCGGGCGAGGGTGGCCGTCATGGTCAGTTGTAGGTGACGGCGGTGATCTCGACCGAGCGCGCTCCGCCGGGGGCGGGCACCTCGACGCTGTCGCCCACCTTGCGGCCGATCAGGGCCTTGGCGAGCGGGGAGGAGATGGAGATCGACCCGTTCTTCATATCGGCCTCATAGGCGCCGATGATGCGGTAGGTCTTCTCGTCCTCGGTTTCCTCGTCGACGATCGTGACCTTGGCCCCGAAGCGCACCTGGTCGCCCCAGAGCTTGGAGGTGTCGATCACCTCGACGGAGGGAATGACGGATTCCAGGTCGGCGATGCGCCCTTCGATGAAGGACTGCTTCTCGCGCGCGGCGTGATACTCGGCATTCTCCGAGAGGTCGCCATGGGCGCGCGCCTCCGCGATGGCGCGAATCACGGCCGGCCGTTCTTCGGCTCGCAGGACACGCAACTCTTCCTCGAGGCGCGCGAGCCCCTCGGCGGTCATCGGGAACTTCTGCACGGGCGGTGATCCCCCCACTTGCGACACAGGACGACCCGCCCGCGCACCCCGCCATGGAGTGCTACGGGCGGCTCAGATACAGCCGCCGCGCCCCCTGCGAGGAGGGCGCGGCGGGTTGAAACGCTTGGGGCGGGCGCTGGCTGAGCCAGTCCCGCCCCAATCCAGTAAGGGTCCCTCAGGACCCGCTACGAGAACGAAGGCTGAAAATACGCCTGGAGCGGCGCCACATCAAGGGTTCCCGCCCGGAGCGCCGCAATCGCATGCACCGCGGCGCGCGCCCCGGCGATGGTGGTGTAGTGCGGAACGCCCTGGGTGAGGGCGCTGCGGCGGATGTCGAAGCTGTCGGAAACGGACCGCCCACTACCGGTGGTGTTGATCACCAGCTGGATCTCGCCGGACTTGATGGCGTCCACGCAATGCGGCCGCCCCTCCAGCACCTTGTTCACCACCCGCACGGCCAGCCCCGCCTCACGCAGCCGAACCGCGGTGCCTTGCGTGGCCAGGATGTCGAAGCCCATCTCCGAAAGACGCCGGGCGAGCGAAACGGCGGCCGCCTTGTCGGAATCCTTGACCGAGATGAAGGCGGTGCCGCTCTCCGGCAGCTTCACCCCGGCCCCCATTTGAGCCTTGAGGAAGGCCCGCTCGAAGGAAAGATCCAGCCCCATCACCTCGCCGGTGGACTTCATCTCCGGCCCGAGCAGCACGTCCACCCCGGGGAAGCGGTTGAAGGGGAAGACCGCCTCCTTCACCGCGACATGTCGGTTGATGAGGCTGTCGTCGAGGTGGAACTCGGCCAGCTTCGCCCCCGCCATCACCCGGGCACCGATCTTGGCCACCGGCACGCCGGTCGCCTTCGCCACGAAGGGCACGGTGCGGGAGGCGCGGGGATTCACCTCGAGCACGAAGATCTCCCCGTCCTTGACGGCGTACTGCACGTTCATCAGCCCGCGCACCTTCAGCGCCCGTGCCATGGCCTCCGTCTCGGCCTTCAGCTCGGTGATGATGGCGGGCGGCAGGGAGTAGGGCGGCAGGGAGCAGGCGGAGTCGCCGGAATGGATGCCGGCCTCCTCGATATGCTCCATCACCCCGGCCACATAGACCTCGCCCGCGCTGTCGGCGATGCAGTCCACATCCACCTCGATCGCGTCCTGCAGGTACTGGTCGATCAGGATCGGGTTCTCGCCCGAAACCTTCACGGCCTCCTTGCCGAAGCGCAGCAGCTGCTCGTGGTTGTAGGCGATCTCCATCGCCCGGCCGCCGAGCACGTAGGAGGGGCGCACCACCACGGGGTAGCCGATCCGCTCCGCCTCCAGCACCGCCTCGTCCAGGTTGCGCGCGATGCCGTTCTGCGGCTGCTTCAGGCCGAGGCCCTTCAGCAGCTGCTGGAAGCGCTCGCGGTCCTCGGCGATGTCGATCGCCTCCGCCGAGGTGCCGAGGATGGGGATGCCCGCCTTGTCCAGCGCCTGGGAGAGCTTGAGCGGCGTCTGCCCGCCATACTGCACGATGCAGCCGAGCAGCGTGCCCTTTTCCTGCTCCTTGCGGATGAGGGCGATCACGTCCTCTCCCGTCAGCGGCTCGAAATACAGGCGGTCCGAGGTGTCGTAGTCGGTGGAGACCGTCTCAGGGTTGCAGTTGACCATGATGGTCTCGAACCCGGCCTCGCGCAGCGCATAGGCCGCGTGGACGCAGCAATAGTCGAACTCGATGCCCTGGCCGATGCGGTTCGGCCCGCCACCGAGGATCACCACCTTCTTCCGGTCGGTCGGGTTGCTCTCGCAGACGGGGGTGCCGAACCCACCCTCATAGGTGGAGTACATATAAGGCGTGCCCGAGACGAACTCCGCCGCGCAGGTGTCGATGCGCTTGTAGACCGGCGTGACGCCGAGCCGCTGGCGGCGCGTCTCCACCTCCGCCTCATGCAGGCCCGCCAGCTTGGCCAGGCGCTTGTCGGAGAAGCCCATCGCCTTCAGCCGGCGCATGGCGGTGGCGTCGGTCGGCAAGCCGTTCTGGATCACCGCGGCCTCCGCCTTCACGATCTTCTCGATCTCGCGCAGGAACCAGGGGTCGAACTTGCAGGCGGCATGGATGGCATCGACATCCAGCCCGGCGCGGAAGGCCTGCGCGGCCATCAGCAGCCGGTCGGGCGTCGGCGTCGCCAGGGCCGCGAAATAGGCCTCCGGCGAGCCGTCGCCCGGCACCGCCATGTCATCCAGGCCCGACAGCCCCGTCTCCAGCCCGCGCAGGCCCTTCTGCAGCGCCTCGCCGAAGGAGCGGCCGATCGCCATGGTCTCGCCGACCGACTTCATCGCGGTGGTCAGCGTGTTCGGCGTGCCCGGGAACTTCTCGAAGGTGAAGCGCGGGATCTTCACGACCACGTAGTCGATCGTCGGCTCGAAGGCGGCCGGCGTGGTCTTGGTGATGTCGTTCGCCAGCTCGTCCAGCGTGTAGCCCACCGCCAGCTTCGCCGCGATCTTAGCGATGGGGAAGCCGGTGGCCTTGGAGGCGAGCGCGGAGGAGCGCGACACGCGCGGGTTCATCTCGATGACGACCATGCGGCCATCCACCGGGTTGATGCCGAACTGCACGTTGGAGCCGCCGGTATCCACGCCGATCTCGCGCAGGCAGGCGATGCTCGCATCGCGCATGCGCTGGTATTCCTTGTCGGTCAGCGTCAGCGCGGGGGCGATGGTGAGGCTGTCACCGGTGTGCACGCCCATCGGGTCCAGGTTCTCGATGGAGCAGACGATGATGCAGTTGTCCGCGCTGTCGCGGACCACCTCCATCTCGAACTCCTTCCAGCCGAGCACGCTCTCCTCGATCAGCACCTCGGTCGTCATGGAGGCGTCGAGGCCGGAGGCGACGATCTGCTCGAACTCCTCCTTGTTGTAGGCGATGCCGCCGCCCGTGCCGCCGAGCGTGAAGGAGGGACGGATGACGCAGGGCAGCTTCACCAGCTCCAGCCCGGCACGCGCCTCCTCCATCGTATGGGCGATGTGGCTGCGCGGGCTCTCGATGCCGATCTTGGTCATGGCATCGCGGAACTTCAGCCGGTCCTCGGCCTTGTCGATCACTTCGGCCTTGGCGCCGATCAGCTCGCAGCCATACTTCGCCAGCGCGCCGGAGGCGTCGAGCTTCAGCGCCGTGTTCAGCGCGGTCTGCCCGCCCATGGTCGGCAGGATCGCGTCCGGCCGCTCCTTGGCGATGATCTTCTCCACCACCTCGGGCGTGATCGGCTCGATATAGGTCGCGTCCGCCAGCTCGGGGTCGGTCATGATCGTGGCGGGGTTGGAGTTCACCAGGATCACGCGGTAGCCCTCGGCGCGCAGCGCCTTGCAGGCCTGGGCGCCGGAATAGTCGAATTCGCAGGCCTGGCCGATGATGATCGGGCCTGCGCCAATGATCATGATGGACTTGATGTCGGTGCGCTTCGGCATGGCTCAGGCCCTCCGGGGCAGCAGGAAGAGGATGATGGCGGCCGCGCCTTGGAGCACGGCGGAGAAGACGAGGGTCGCCAGCGCCGTGCCTTCGAGGCGCGGCGCCAGGGAGGAGACGGGCAGGGCGATCAGCCCGGCGGCACCGAGGCAGGCGAGGCTGCTCATCGCGGCACGGACGGGATGCGCCGTGCCCCGCAGCGCCCGCCAGGCGAGCGGCGTGGCCACCACCAGCACGAGCAAGGCGATGCCGGCCCCGTAGAGAAGCGGATCGAGGTTCAGGGCGTGGCCGCTCATGGCGCGCCGGTCCTGCCCGCAGGGCGTGCCCCGAGGTCCCGCAGCAGCAGGATCGCCGGTGGCACATGGGCGAAGAGGAGGAAGACGAGGGCGTTGAAGGCCGAGGCCTCCGTCAGCTGGCTGCCGAAGGGATGCCACCCGTCCCACCAGGCGAAGGCGTGCAGGAGGAAGGAACCGCCGATCGCGACGATGACCCGCGGCACCGGCTCCAGCAGCAGCTTCACCGCCCAGCGGATCACCAGCGTGGTCGCCGTGCAGACCGCGCTGCCCGCCACATAGCCGGCCAGCGCCATCACTGCCGGCAGCACGAAGGGGATGTCGAAGATCAGCGCGAGCACGAAGAGCATCGCGACGACGCCGGCGACAAGCTGCCCGCTCATCGGGCACGACCCAGGAAGGGGCGGCCGATGAGGAAGAGCACCACATGAATGCCCGCCCAGAGCGCCGCCGCCAGCACGCGCCCGCCCTCACGCCCGTCCTCGGCGAAGAAGACGATACCGCCCAGCGCCACGAAGGAGATGGCGACGCCGCGCAGCCACGCCTTGTCCCGTGGCTGACCCACGCGGGTCAGCGCCCACCAGGCGAGAAGGGAGAGGGGAAGGGCGAGGAGGAGGAGGCGGATCACGCGCGCGATTCCGTCGCCAGCTTCGCCGCCAGCAGGGCCAGCGCCCCGCCCAGCACCCAGCGCTGCACGGCCAGCCAGGCCGGGCGGGTGGAGAGGAAGCGCGCCACGCCGCCGGCGCCCGCCACCAGCAGGGCATCGAACAGGGTGCAGATGCCGATCTGGACCGCGCCCAGCACCAGCCCCTGGGTGAAGAGGCTGCCCAGCGCGGGGTCCATGAAGGCCGGCAGCACGGCGACATAGAACAGCGCCACCTTCGGGTTCAGCGCCGCCGTGGCGAAGCCGAGGGTGAAGAGACGCAGCCCGCCCTCCGGCGGAATGGGGCGCGGGGAGAACAGCGCCGCCCCGCCCGGCCGCACGCTCTGCCAGGCTAGCCAGGCGAGATAGCCGGCCCCGCCCAGCCGCATGGCGTCATAGGCATAGGGCACCGCCAGCAGCGCCGCCGTCACCCCCGCCGCCGCGCCGAGCATGATCACCAGGCTTCCGGCCTGGCAGCCGATCAGCGACAGCATCCCCGCCCGCGTCCCCTGCGTCAGCGTGCGGGAGACGAGGTAGAACAGGTTCGGCCCGGGCGTCAGCGCAAGCCCGACCGACAGCGCCGCGAAGGCGAGGAGGGAGGCGAGGGACGGCAAGTTACCCCGCCTTCGCCATCATGTCGGTGAAGCGGTGGAACAGGTGGTGGCTGTCGCTCGGCCCCGGCGAGGCCTCGGGGTGGTACTGCACGGAGAAGGCGTTCTTCGCCGGGCAGGCGATGCCCTCGTTGGAGCCGTCGAAGAGGCTCACATGGGTGACGGACACACCCTCGGGGAGCGACTTGTCGTCCACCGCGAAGCCGTGGTTCTGCGAGGTGATCTCCACCCGCCCGGTGGCCAGGTCCTTCACCGGCTGGTTCGCGCCACGATGCCCGCGGTCGAGCTTGTAGGTCTTCGCCCCGAGCGCGAGGGCCAGGAGCTGGTGGCCGAGGCAGATGCCGAAGACCGGCTTGCCCGCCTCCAGCACGCCTCGGATGGCAGGCACCGCGTATTCACCCGTCGCCGCCGGGTCGCCCGGGCCGTTGGAGAGGAAGACGCCGTCCGGCCCGTGGCGCAGGATTTCCTCGGCCGTGGCGGTGGCGGGCACGACCGTCACCTCGCAGCCGGCATCGGCCAGGCAGCGCAGGATGTTCCGCTTGGCGCCATAGTCGATCGCGACGACCTTGTGCTTCGGCGCCGTCTGCCGGGAATAGCCCTGGCCCCAGGACCAGAGCGCCTCGTCCCACTTGTAGGACTGGCGGCAGGAGACATCCTTGGCGAGGTCCATGCCCTCCAGCCCCGGCCAGCCCGCCGCCTCGGCGCGAAGCGCGGCGAGGTCGAACTGGCCGTCCGGCGCGTGGCAGATCACCCCGTTCGGGGCGCCGGCATCGCGGATCAGGACGGTGAGCGCGCGGGTGTCCACGCCGGAGATGCCGGGGATTCCGTGGCTCTTCAGCCAGTCATCGAGGTCCCGCGTCGCGCGGTAGTTGGACGGCTCGGTGATGTCGGCCTTCACCACCAGGCCGCGGGCGGCCGCGGTGGTCGCCTCCACATCCTCGGCATTCGCGCCCACATTGCCGATATGCGGGAAGGTGAAGGTGATGATCTGCCCGGCATAGGAGGGGTCGGTCAGCGTCTCCTGGTAGCCGGTCATGCCCGTGTTGAAGCAGACCTCGCCGACCTTCTTCCCGGCGGCGCCGAAGCCGCGGCCCCAGATCACCCGCCCGTTGCCGAGCACGAGGCAGGCGGTCGCGCCCTCGGGAACGGTGTCCTCGGCGGTGGTCGGGGCTGGGGTCATCGAGGGCTCCGGGCTGGAAGGGGGCAGCGGGTCGGCGTCATGGGGCAGGGAGCTGCGGGGCAGGTCCTCAAGGGTGAGGCCGGTGGCGGCCAGCACCGCCGGCCAGTGCCGGGGCGGGATGGCGCGGGCCTGGCGCCACTTGCGAATGGCCTCCGTGCCCACGCCGCAATGCGCCGCAGCCGCGCTGGCGCCACCCATCAGGGTCAGAATCTGCTCGACCGTTCGCATGCCGGCTATATGTGGGAAATAAGTTCCCAATGGAAGTGGGAACTGCGGCGTGCCTATGGGAAAGCACTTCCCACCTTCCGCAGGGCCCCCGATCCGATCTAGACCCCCAGCCCGACCCGAGGAGACCCCGTCATGAGCCTGCGCGCCCGCTTCACCGAGGAGCTCAAGGCATCCATGCGCGCCGGCGACACGGCCCGCACCTCCACCATCCGCATGATCACGGCCAAGCTGAAGGACGCGGATATCGCGTCCCGCCCCTCCGGCGTGGAGCAGATCCCGGAGGAGGCCATCACCTCCCTCCTGCGCGGCATGGTGAAGAGCCGGCGCGAGAGCGTGGAGATGTACCGCCAGGGCAAGCGCGAGGAGCTGGCGGCGAAGGAGGAGGCCGAGATCGCGGTCATCGAATCCTTCCTGCCGCAGCAGATGGACGACGCCGCCATGGAGGCCGCCGTGCGCGAGGCGGTGGCCGAGACCGGCGCCACATCGGTCAAGGAGATGGGCAAGGTGATGGCCGTGCTTAAGGCGAAGCATGCCGCGGTGCTGGACATGGCCAAGGCCGGGCCGATGGTGAAGGCCGCCCTCGGCGGTTGATGCTGGGAGGATGTAGCCGGGGGGGCTACATAGGAGGGGCTGATGCCCCTCCCTCCCAATTTCCTCGACGAGCTGCGCGCCCGCACGCCCCTGCCGCCGCTGATCGGCCGCAAGGTCAAGCTCACCCGCAACGGGCGCCAGTGGAAGGGCTGCTGCCCCTTCCACAACGAGAAGACCCCCTCCTTCTACGTCTATGACGACCACTACCACTGCTTCGGCTGCGGCCAGCACGGGGATGCCATCGGCTTCACCATGCAGACCGAGGGCCTGCCCTTCCGGGAAGCGGTGGAGCGCCTGGCCCATGAGGCCGGGCTGGAGGTTCCGAAGGAATCCCCCCGCCAGGCGGCGCGGGAGGCCCGGGCGCGGGACCTGCATGATGTGCTGGCCGCCGCCGCCGAGGCGATGCAGCGCTGGCTCCGCGCGCCGGAGGGGCGGCAGGGGCTGGAATACCTGCAACGGCGCGGGCTGACCGCGGAGACCATCGACCGCTTCGGCCTCGGCTGGTCCGGCTCGGGCCGGGGGGCGCTGGCCGAGGCGCTGAAGCCGCTGGGCATCGAGCCCCGGCAACTGGCCGAGGCAGGCCTGTCCAAGCCCGTCGAGGGGCGGGAAGGGGCCTTCAACGACTTCTTCTACAACCGCGTCATCTTCCCCATCCGGGACAAGCGCGGCCGCATCGTCTCCTTCGGCGGCCGCATCCTGGGCGACGGCCAGCCGAAATACCTGAACGGGCCGGAGACCGACGTCTTCTCCAAGCGCCGCACCCTTTACGGCCTCGACATGGCGCGGGAGGCCGTGTTCCGGGGCAAGGCACGGCTCATCGTGGCCGAGGGCTACATGGACGTCATCGCCCTGCACCAGGCCGGCTTCGAGGGCGCCGTCGCGCCACTCGGCACGGCCCTGACGCCGGAGCAGATGGAGGAGATCTGGCGGGTCACGCCCGAACCCGTCCTCTGCCTCGATGGCGATGCGGCGGGGCTGCGTGCGGCCGCGCGATCGGCCGAGATGGTGCTTCCCCTGCTCGGGACCGAGCGCACCCTGCACTTTGCCACCCTGCCCACTGGCCAGGACCCGGACGACCTGATCGGCCAGAAGGGCCCGGGCGCGTTCCAGGCGGTGCTGGACGCGGCAAGGCCCCTCTCCGTCGCCCTCTACGACCTCATGGCCGATGGCCGCCCCCTCGGCACCCCCGAGGGGCGGGCCGCCTTCCGCAACGACCTGGCCGCCGCCGCGGGCCGCATCCCCGACAAGGCCCTGGCCGCCGAATACCGCCGCGCCCTGCTGGACCGCTTCTTCGAGAGTGCCCGGCCGCAGCGGCCCCAGCGGGCTCCGGGCGGAGGGGGAGGCTTCGCCCCGCGCGGGGGTGGCGGTCGCCCTGGCTTCCGCCCGCCCCCCCGCCTGCCGCCCCGGGTGGTGCCCGAGGCGGGGAACACCCGGCTGGAACAGGCGCGGTGCCTTCTCGCCATCATCCTGGCCCATCCCTGGCTGCTGAACGAGGTGGAGGAGGCCTTCGCCCTGCTGGAGCTGCCGCACGGCCATCCATCCGCCCTCCAGGCCGCACTTCTGGCGTGGCACGCTGGTCTCGTCCTCACGGAAGCGTCAAACGAGAGCACGAGCTCGCTTGACTCGGCCGATCTGGTTGCCCACTTGGACGCGACCGGCCTGGACGAGGCCCGGGCCTGGGTCATGCGCGCGACCGGTCTCCCGAGGGAGGCGAGTCCCGATGCCCAACCGGGAGAGACCCTGGACGGCTGGTGGCATTTCTTCGGCTTCCTGCGGGGCGAGGGCGCGCTGGTCGAGGACTTGGTGGAAGCGAGACGCGAGTTGGAGACGACCAATGAGGTCGCCGCCCAGGCCCGCGTCATCCGGCTGAGCCAGGCCCTTTCCGCGCTGCGCCGTGGCGAGACGGGGCTGGAGGAGGGCGCCACAAGCGCCACTCCATAGGTAGAGACAGATTTCGATCCCCGGCGGGCTCCGGCGCCCCCGGCGGGTCTTTCCGTGGCGGGAGACAGGCATGGCGACGAAGGTGGCGAACGGCACGGAAACGGCGGAGCACCGCGACGAGGCGGTGGAGGGCGCGTTGCTCGACAGCCTGCTGGCTTCCGTCAAGAAGCTCCTCGCGAAGGGCAAAGAGCGCGGCTACATCACCTACGACGAATTCAACGCCGCCCTGCCGCAGGGCCAGGTTTCCTCGGAGCAGATCGAGGACACCATGGCCCTCTTCTCCGAGATGGGCATCAACCTCGTCGAGGCCGAGGAAAGCGCCGACGACGACACGGAGAAGAAGGCCCCGGCCAAGGCCGAGGGCGAGGAAGGCGAGGAGAAGGCCGAGGGCGAGGACGAGGAGTCCGGCGGCAACGTGGACGAGGAATCCCTCGGCCGCACCGACGACCCCGTCCGCATGTATCTCCGCGAGATGGGCAGCGTGGAGCTGCTCTCGCGCGAGGGCGAGATCGCCATCGCCAAGCGGATCGAGGCCGGCCGCGACATGATGATCGGCGGCCTCTGCGAGAGCCCGCTGACCTTCCGCGCCATCGTCGGCTGGCATGAGTCTGTGGTGAGCGGCAAGCTGCTGCTGCGCGACGTCATCGACCTCGAAGCCACGAACAACGCCGACATGCCGGACGGCCCGCCGCCCGAGGCCGAGGAGTTCGAGGAAGGCGAGGAGGGCGAGGGCGTCGGCCTGTCCCTCTCCGCGCTGGAGGAGAAGCTGAAGCCGGAGGCGCTGGCCGCCTTCGAGGCGATCGAGGCCGCCTACGCCAAGCTCGAGAAGATGTCCTCCAAGCGCATGGAGGCCTACACGACCGGCGGCGAGCTCGCCGCCAAGTCCGAGAAGTCCTACGAGAAGCAGCGCCAGGAGCTGGTTGCGCTGGTGCAGAAGGTGCACCTGCACAACAACCGGATCGAGGAGCTGGTCGACCAGATCAAGGGCCTCTACCGCCGCCTGGTGGGGCTCGAGGGCCAGGTGCTGCGCCTGGCCGAGGGCCACAAGGTCAAGCGCGCGGAGTTCCTGGAGCAGTGGCAGGGCTCCGAGATGGACCCGGCCTGGTTCGACCGCATCGGCAAGCTGAAGGGCAAGGCCTGGCAGGCCTTCGTGGCGAACAGCCGCGACGACGCCGAGGCCATCCGCGCCGAGATCGGCAAGGTGGCCGCCCTGACCGGCCTGCCCGTGGGCGAATACAAGCGCGTCTACGCGACCGTCTCCCGTGGCGAGCGCGACATGACGCAGGCGAAGAAGGAGATGATCGAGGCCAACCTGCGCCTCGTGATCTCCATCGCCAAGAAGTACACGAATCGCGGCCTCCAGTTCCTGGACCTGATCCAGGAGGGCAATATCGGCCTGATGAAGGCGGTGGATAAGTTCGAGTACCGCCGCGGCTACAAGTTCAGCACCTATGCCACCTGGTGGATCCGCCAGGCCATCACGCGCAGCATCGCCGACCAGGCGCGGACCATCCGTATCCCGGTCCATATGATCGAGACGATCAACAAGCTGGTCCGCACCAGCCGGCAGATGCTGCACGAGATCGGGCGCGAGCCGCAGCCGGAGGAACTGGCCGAGAAGCTCGGCATGCCGCTGGAGAAGGTCCGCAAGGTCCTCAAGATCGCCAAGGAGCCGATCTCCCTCGAGACGCCGATCGGCGACGAGGAGGACAGCCATCTCGGCGACTTCATCGAGGACAAGGCGGCCATCATCCCGCTCGATGCCGCGATCCAGTCCAACCTGCGCGAGGCGACGACGCGCGTGCTCTCCTCTCTCACCCCGCGTGAGGAACGCGTTCTCCGCATGCGCTTCGGCATCGGCATGAACACGGACCACACGCTGGAAGAGGTCGGGCAGCAGTTCAACGTGACGCGCGAGCGTATCCGCCAAATCGAGGCGAAGGCGCTCCGCAAGCTGAAGCACCCGACGCGGAGCCGGAAGCTGCGCTCCTTCCTCGACAACTAGGCTGTCGAGGATGCCCACGACCCCGGTCCAGGTCGAGGTGACCTTCCTCCGCATGGAGCGCCCGCCGGCGGACCCGCCGGCGGCGCTGCCGCCCGAGACCGGCGTGGTGCCCGTGCCGGGCTGCACGGTGGGCTTCTACCGCTACCTCTACGACACGGTGGGCCGCGATTACTGCTGGTGGCTCCGCCGCACGCTCCCCGATGCCAAGATCGAGGCCATCCTCCGGGATCCCTCGGTCTCCATCCACGCCCTCTACCGCGCCGGGGAACCGGCCGGCTTCTATGAGCTGGAGCGCCGCTGGGACGGCACCACCAACCTCTCCTATTTCGGGCTGATGCCGCATGCGGTGGGGCAGGGGATGGGCCGCGCCTTCCTGCGGCATGCCATCGACGCGGCCTGGGCAGGCCCCTGTTCCGTGCTGACGGTGAACACCTGCACGGCCGACCACCCGCGCGCCCTGCCGAACTACCTGGCCGCCGACTTCAGGGTCGTGCGGCGCGTGCGGGAGGAATGGCCCGTTCCGACCGATATCGGCCTGCGCCTGCCGCAGCGCGCCTGGTAGCTACCTCGCGCGCCGGACGGCCCAGAGCAAGAGGATCACGACCCAGGCCAGGGCCGTAAGCAGCATGACGGGGGCGGTGGCCAGCATCAGCCAGCCCATCATGCCGGTGGCGTAGAGCAATTCGCCGAGATCAAGGCCGAAGGGGCCGGGGCAGGGATGGCTGCCGGCCTCGTCCACCCGGCAACCCATGGCCGATGCCACGGCCGAGGTGAACAGCACCGAGAGGAAGGGCGCCCAGGCCAGCAGGGTGAGCAAGCCGAGGCCGGCCAGCAGCCCCCGCTTATTGATCGGGCGACCCGGCCCGATCCCCGGGGGCAGGGGCGGGGTCAGCCGCCGGTCCGCCCGCGTGACCGCCGGAACACCCAGCGGAAGAAGATGACCGCCCAGGCGAGGCCCGTCGGCAGCGCGATGAGGGCGGCCGGGATCATCAGCCAGCCGCCCGCCATGGTCATGCCGTAGAGGCTGGTCCCGATGTCGCCGAACGGCGTCTGGCAGGGCGCGGCCGAGCCACCGATCCGGCAGCCATAGTGGTCGGCCAGGATCAGCCCGGCGGCCCAGAAGGCCGTGGGCGCCCAGCCGACCAGGGTGAGGGCGAGGAGGAGCCATCGCCCCCAGCCCCAGCGGCGCCGGCCGGGGATCTCGGCCGACGCAGCCATGGGTTACTTCTTCGTCGCGGCCGCGATGCCCTGGGTGATCAGCTCCGCCGCCTGCTCGGCGGTGCCCCAGCCCGTCACCTTCACCCACTTGCCCGGCTCCAGGTCCTTGTAGCGGGAGAAGAAGTGCTCGATCGCCTGCTTGGTGATCTTCGGCAGGTCGTCGCAGGTCTTCACATCGGTGAAGAGGGGATGGACCTTGTCATGCGGCACGCAGACGAGCTTCTCGTCCTGGCCCGCCTCGTCCTCCATCAGCAGCACGCCGATCGGGCGGCAGCGGATGACGCAGCCGGGCACCACCGGCGCGGGGGTGAGCACCAGCGCGTCCGTCGGGTCGCCATCATCGGCGATGGTGCCGGGGATGAAGCCATAGGCCGCCGGATAGGCCATGGGGGTGAAGAGGAAGCGGTCCACCATGACCGCGCCGCTCTCCTTGTCCAGCTCGTACTTCACCTGGGACCCCTGGGGGATCTCGACCACCACGTTGATGTCGTGGGGCGGGGCCTTGCCGGTCGGGATCAGGCTCGGATTCATGCGGCGTCGGTCCTGGTTCTGGCGGGGCGCATCGGCGCGAATGGCGACAAAATGTCGCAGCGCCTCTAGCAGCGCCCGGTTCCCGTCGCAAATCGGCCGCTTGCGGCACGCCGCCCCGGCCCGCAGCATGGGCCATGGAACCCAGGGAGGAGAGTGAAGAGTGCCCGTGACCCGTCCCGTGCCCCGCCGCGCCCTGCTGGCGGCGCCTCTTCTCGCGGCGCCTCTGCTGGCGCGCCCCGCCCTGGCCCAGGGCTCGGCATCCGCCCCTGCACCGCCCTCCGCCACTCCGCCTTCCGCGGCGCCCGAGCCCCTGATCGTCCGCAAGCAGGTCTTCGAGGCCGGTGAATACCGCACGCGTGGCGGCGGCACCGTGCCCAATGCGCGGATCGGCTACCAGACCGCCGGCACGCTGAACGCCGCGGGCGACAATGCCGTGCTCATCACCCATTTCTTCTCGGCCAACAGCCATGCCTTCGGCCGCTTCGCCGCCAACGGGCCGCCGGGCTACTGGGACAACATCGTCGGCCCGGGCAAGGCGATCGACACCAACCGGTTCTTCGTCGTGTCCTCGGACACGCTGGTCAACCTGAACCTCAACGACGCCACCACCACCAGCACCGGCCCGTCGAGCCTCGACCCCTCCACCGGCCGGCCCTTCGGGATGAACTACCCCGTCGTGTCGATGCGTGACTTCATCGAGGTGCAGAAGCGCCTGCTCGACAGTCTGGGCGTGAAGCGCCTGGCCCTCGTGGCCGGCCCCTCCATGGGCGCGCTGCAGGCCATCGAATGGGCCTGCGCCTATCCCGAGATGGTGGAGCGCGTGATGCCCGCCGTGGGCACCGGCGAGTTCGACGCCTTCCTCCTGGGCTGGATGGAGATCTGGGAGGTTCCGATCCGCATGGATCCAAACTGGCGGAACGGCGACTATTACGGCCAGGGGCGGGAACCGCCGCACCGCGGCCTGGCCGAAGCGCTGAAGATCGTCACCCTCCAGGCACGGGACCGCGGCTCCCTCGCCCAGTTCGGCCGCCGCCCGATCGACGGCCAGGACCCCGCCCGCAAGATCACGGACGGCTTCGCGGTGGAGCGATTCCTCGATGAGGCCGCCGCGGCCCGTGCCAAGACCGCGGACGCCAACGCCTTCCTCTATCTCACCCGTGCAAACCAGCTCTTCCTGAACGAGTATCCGGACAGTGCCGCGGCGCTGGCGCGGAGCCAGGCGCGCTGGCTGGTGGTGCCGGCGCCGGGGGACCGGATCTTCCCGATCTCCTACAACCGGGACATGGTCGAGATGCTGCGCAAGGCCGGCCGCCCGGTGGAGATGGTGGAGCTGGAGGGGGGCCTTGGCCATCTGGAAGGGGTCGCCAGCATGAACAAGGCCGAGCCGGCGATCCGCCGCTTCCTCGGAACCTGACCCTGTTCTAGAGAAACGCCCGGGATGGGCCGGTAGCTCAACGGTTAGAGCTGGCCGCTCATAACGGCTTGGTTGCGGGTTCGATTCCTGCCCGGCCCATCCCGCGCCTCAACGCTTCGGCGCGTCAGGGCCTCGGCGCGTCAGCGCCCCAGCAGCCCGCGCAGCAGGTCCCCCACTGCGGGCCGGCGCTCGCGCTGCGGCTCGGCCGGGGCGGCGGGCGGCGCGCCCACGGCCGGCGCCTCGCCACGCGCCAGGGCGAGCTGGCCCGCGCAGTCCGGTGCCGGTGCCGCGCCGTTGCGGCCGCCCAGCAGCCCCTCCACCAGCGCCCCGACCGCCGCCGTGTCCTGGTCGTCGGACCGGCGGGCGAGACCACCCAGCACACCGGCCGCGGCCGCCGCGGCCGCGTTCGGATCCACCGAGAAGCGCGGAGTCCCGAATCGCCCGGTGATGCCGAGCGGCGTGGTGAGGGAGACATCCCCCACGCGGATGACGGGGCGCAGGCGGAAGGCCAGGGTCTCGTCCCCCAGATTGGCTGCGCCCGCGCCCGTGGTGCTCGCCACGCCCGTCTGCACCAGCAGCGCACGGGACTGGGCGACGCCGCCGCGCAGATCGAAGCGCAGGGCGAGGCAACGGATCTCGGCGGCGCTGCCCGCCGTGTTCTCCGGCACTACGCCGCGCAGCGCCTGGGTGGCGCCGGCGAGCAGGCGCGGGTCGATCTGTCCGCCCGTCATCGCCAGGCCGAGATGCCCCCCCAGGCTTCCGGCCAGGGCGCGCAGGCCTGCCCCTTCCCCCGTGAGAGACAGGTCCAGCGCCGCACGGCCCGAGACCGGGGAGCGGCTGCCGAAGGCGGCGAGAAGCGCCGCGGGATCGACGCCGCCCTCACCGCTGCGCAGGCTCAAGGCCAGCCGGGGCGCCGCGCCGCCCGCCTCGGCGGAAAGGCTGCCCTGCACGGGCCCGCCCGGCGTGGCCGCCGCGAAGCGCTCGAGCCGCAGGGCCTGGCCCTCCATTACCGCGCGCAGGGAGACATCCCGCCAGTCCGCGCCGCGAAGGCGCAGCATGGCGATGCTTCCCTCCGCATCCAGGGCGAGCTTCGCATCCCGGATGGCGGAGAGGTCGATCGGCGTGTCGGGGATGACGCGGCCATCGGGGCGTGCCGGCGGGGCCTCGGCCGCGAGCGCCGGAGTGGCAGCGGGCGCCGGCGCTGGGGCGGGTGCCGGCGCGGGAGCCGGGGCGGGGGGCCGCGCCGACAGGGCATCCGCATCCAGCCGGTCGAGGCTGGCGCGCAGGGTGACGCGGGGCAGGGGCTCCGCCCGGCGCCAGGCCAGGCTTCCGCGCCCCGCCGCCTCGCGCGCCGCCAGGGTCAAGGCCGGCGCCTCCAGCCCCTCCGGCAGAAGGCGCAGCCGCCCGTCGAGGGCGGCGTCATGCAGGGCGGGGAGCCCGGGCGTGCCCGCGCGGATGCCCAGGGCCTGCAGATCCGCGGCGCGGAGCGAAACCTGCCACTCCGTTCCCTCGATCCGCCAGCCGGGAGCGAGGGCGCCCTCCGCCGTCACGGCCAGCCCCTCCCCCTCCAGCCGCAGACTCAGGGGAAGCGCTCCACTCCCCCGCACGGCGGTGAGGCTCGGCCCCTGGGCCGTGAGGTTGAGGGGAAGCTCCGCGAGGCGAAGCGTGCCGGTCAGCTCCACCGGGGCGTCGGCGGCGGCGGCGGTGAGCTGGGCGGGGCCGATGGCCAGCGCCCGCCCGCCCAGTGGCAAGGTGGCCTCCGCCACGGAGGCGTGCAGGTTGGAAAGCCCGGCACCCCCTGTCTCGGCCACCAGCGAGAGGTTGCGGGCCTCCGGCAGCGTGGTGCCGGGCAGCAGGGGGGCGAGGCGCGCGGCCGTGTCCGCCGTCGCGGCGAGCCGGGCGCGCCAACCATTGGGACGGAAGGGCAGGGCGAGGCTGCCGCTCGCCTCCGCATTCAGCCCGGGCGCGGAAAGCCCGAGGCGGAAGGGCCAGTCCCCCGGCACGTCCTCCAGCAGGGCGGCGAGCGACCCGGTTCCGCCATTTACCGTGGCGGTCACGCCCCGCGCGCTCACCTGGCCCTCGGCCAGGATGGCCTGGTCGGTCCCCCGGAGAGTGAGGCGGGAGAGCTCGACCACCTCCTCCTGCCCCGGCGCCCGCCAGGTCAGGCGGCCACGCTCGATGGTGATGGAATCGACCTCGAAGCCGAAGGGGCGGGAGGGGTTGGCGGGGGCGGGCGCGGTCTGCGGCGCCGCGCCCTCGGGGCGGGCGCGGGCAAACTGCCAGTTGCCCCGGCCCTCGGGCCCGATCTCGAGCAGCAGATCCGGCTCGACCAGCGCCAGCCGGCGGATCTCCACCTGGCGAGAGAGGAGGGGGAGGAGGGCCAGCTCCGCCTCGATCCGGCGGGCGCGCAGCATCTCGGGCCGGGAGAAGCCGGGCGGGTTGGCCAGCACCGGATCCTCGATTCCGATGGTGGGAATCAGGGCAGGGCGGATGGTGAGGGCACCCAGGGTGAGGCGCCGCCCCGTCGCGGCCTCCACGGCCGCCTCCACGCGGGGCCGGATGGCATCGGAGCGGAGCGCCGCCCAGAGCACGCCATAGGCGGCCAGGGGCAGGCCGACCACGAGGAGCCCCAGGGCGATGAGCCAGGGGCGCAGCCGGCGGAGGCGCCCGGGGCGCGCGGGCTGGGTCATGGTCGGGCTCCCTGGAAGGTCAGCGCGTGCGCTTGGCGGGCGGCGTGCGCGGTCGGTCGAAGCCGAGGAAGGCGAAGCTCTCGTTCATATGGGGCGGCAGGGGCGCCGAGACGGAGAGGGTGCCGCCCTCGGGATGCGGCAGCTCGATCGAGCGGGCATGGAGGTGGAGAAGGTTCGACATCCCCTCCAGATGCGCCGCCGCCCCGCCATACTTGCCATCCCCCAGGATGGGGCATTTCAGCGCCGCGGCGGCATGGACGCGGAGCTGGTGGGTGCGGCCGGTGAGCGGGTGCATCTCCAGCCAGGAGACGTGCTTGCGGGCATTGTCCACCACGCGGAAGTCCGTGATGGCATGGGCACCCTCCTCGCCCTCCTCGGCCGGGGCGGTCCGTTCCCCCCTGGGCCCGCCCTGCTTCGCGAGCGGCATGTTGATCCGGCCGGCCAGGGGATGCGGGCGGCCGACGACCAGGGCCCAATAGGTCTTCTCCGCGTCGCGGCTGCGGAAGGCGGAGGCGAGTTTCGAGGCCGCCGCGGCGCTGCGGGCCAGGAGAAGGACGCCGGAGGTGTCGCGGTCCAGCCGGTGCACCAGACGCGGCCGCTCCTCATGGCCGAAGCGCAGGGCGTCGAGCATGCCATCGAGGTGGCGGGCGATGTTGGGGCCGCCCTGCACGGGCAGGCCATGCGGCTTGTTCAGCGCGATCACCGAGTCGTCCCGATAGATCACCATCCGCTCCAGCTCCGCCGCGTCGCGCTCGGAGACGGCGGGGCGTTCGGGCCCGGGCGGCGGCGCCTCGGGCATGGGCGGGACGCGGACCTGCTGCCCCGGGGTCAGGCGCGTGCCGGTCTCCGCCCGCTTGCCGTCCACGCGGACCTGGCCGGTGCGCAGCATCTTCTGCAGCGCACCCTGGGTGAGGTGGGGGTGATGGCGGCGGAACCAGCGGTCGAGGCGGAGATCGGCCTCATCCTCGGCGACGGTGATCAGGGCGGCGGGCATGAGGGCGGAGGTAGCGATGCCGGGCCCTCGCGTCGAGTTCCGCCTGGGGCCAGGAACGCCATTCCGGGCCGCTGGGGCGGGATTCGCCCGCCGGAGGCGGGCAAAAGGCCACTCAGACCGAGAAGTTGAACCCCACCGAGATACGTGGCCGCGTGCCGTGGTAGCGGCGCACGGCATGGACCAGCCAGGCCGGGAAGATCAGCATCGTGCCCGTTTCGGGGGTCACATAATCGGTCAGCCCGGCGCTGAGACAGCCAGGAATGGCCATGCGGATCTGCGGGGCGAAGAAGCTGGGCAGGATGCCGCGGGGGTCGTGGATCTCGAACTCCCCGCCCGGCCCGTCCCCGGCATCCACCCAATACACACCGGACCAGAAGGCGCCGGGGTGGTGGTGGGGGTGGTTGGCATGGCCTTCCGCATTCACATTGGCCCAGGCGTTGCTGCGCCATTCCGGCTTGCCCCCGCGGGAATCGCCCTCGGCGGTCTTCAGGCCGGTGAAGCCGTTGATCAGGCCGGTCGCCGCTTCCAGCAGGGCATCGCCCGCGGGACCGCACCAGGACCAGAAATCGTCCTCGGACTGCCAGCCGCCATCATTGTTGCGCTGCACGCCCGGCGCCCCCGCCGCGCGTTCCAGGATGGTGCGGCGGAGATGCTCGTTCAGCTGGGCCGCCTCGTTCACCGGGGCGATCAGGAGCGGGGTGGGGAAGATGTGGCGCAGGCGGAACGCCTGGGCGCTGAAGGAGAGCGGCTCGACCGGAAAGAGGTCGGGCGTGGGTCCTAGGTCCATGGCAGCATCCTGCGGCTCGTCGCCGCAAGATGGGGCGGGGAGAGCTATCGGAAGGTTAACGGGCGGTGCCCGGCATACGCGGCGGGGCTTTGCACGCGGTCCGCCCGCGCGTCTGATGCGGCCGAAGTCGGGAAGAGGATTCCGCATGTCCGTGAAGGCCGCAGCCGCCGTCGATCCGCAGGACCTCGCCCTGGTGCGCGACTGGTTCCGCCAACTCTCCGAGCATGTCCGCGTGGTCGATTTCGCGCCCGCCCGCGCGCTCTTCGCCGAGGATGCCATCGCCTTCGGCACCTATAGCGACTTCCTCCATGGCCGAGACCGGATCGAGCAGGAGCAGTGGCGCAAGGTGTGGCCGACCATCGACGGCTTCACCTGGCGGCTGGAGGGGGTGCAGGCGGTGGTCTCGCCCGACCGGCTGCACGCTACCGGGATGGCGGTCTGGGACTCGACGGGCTACCGGCTGGACGGCTCCCCCTTCGACCGGCGCGGGCGGGCGACCGTCGCCCTGGCGCGGGAGCGGGTGGGCGATCCCTGGGTCGCGACGCACACGCATATGTCGCTCTTCCGCGGCACGCCGGACGTGTCGCATGGGGCCAAGCCGTCCAGGAGCTGAGAGGAGGCGCGGGGCCTCTGCGGCAGGCCGGGCGGCCCGGCTCAGCGGTGCCCGCGCCGGCGTGCCCAGAACTCCAGGCGCTTGCCGATGTCCCGCTCGAAGCCGCGCGGGGTCGGCTGGTAGAATTCCGGCCGGTTCTGCCCCGCCAGCGGCTCGGGGAAGAATTCCTGGCCGGCGAAGGCATCGGGCTCGTCATGGTCGTAGCGATAACCGGCACCATGGCCGAGCTCCGCGAGCAGCTTCGTATGCGCATTCAGGATGTGAAGCGGCGGCTGTAGGCGCGCCGTGCGCTCCGCCACGCGGAGGGCCTCGCTGAAGGCCAGGTGGGTGGCGTTGGATTTGGGGGCGGTCGCCACATAGACGATCGCCTGCCCCATGAAGAGATGCGCCTCGGGCCAGCCGATCCGGCGGAAGGCGTCCCAGGCGGCCAGCACCTGAGGCAGGGCCTGCGGGTCCGCCATGCCCACATCCTCCGAGGCGGCGCAGGCCAGGCGGCGGAAGATGGTGGGCGCCGTCTCCTCGCCCATCACCATCATACGGGCGGCGTAGTAGAGCGCGGCCTGCACATCCGAGCCGCGCAGCGACTTATGGAAGGCGGAGAGCAGCCCGTTCAGCTCGCTGCCCCGGTCGCCGGTGATGGTGGGGGAGATCTGGCTGTCATGCTCGGCGCGCTCCGCCTCGAAGCGGGCGGGGCGGCGGGAGAGGAGGGCGGGCAGGTCCTGCGGCGCGAGGGGGGCCGTGCCCTCCGGTAGGGCGAGGAGCTGCTCGGCCATGTTCAGGAGGTTGCGGCCATCGCCATCGGCCAGGCCGCGTAGGGCGGTGCGCGCCTCGGGCCGCAGCGGCAGGGCATGGCCCGTCTCCGCCTCGGAGCGGGCCAGCAGCAGCTCCAGCGCGGTGTCATCCAGGCGCCGGAGCGTGAGGACGCGGCAGCGCGAGAGCAGGGCGTTGTTCAGGGCGAAGTTCGGGTTCTCGGTCGTCGCGCCGACTAGGACGATTGTGCCGTCCTCCACCACCGGCAGGAAGCCGTCCTGCTGCGCGCGGTTGAAACGGTGAATCTCGTCCACGAACAGCAGCGTGGCCTGGCCGTTGCTGCGGCGCGCGCGGGCCTCGTCGAAGGCGCGCTTGAGGTCGGCCACGCCGCTGAAGACGGCGGAAAGGGCGGCGAAGCGCAGCCCGGCCGCCTCGGCCAGCAGGCGGGCGATGGTCGTCTTGCCCACCCCGGGAGGCCCCCAGAGGATGAGGGAGGCCAGCGCCCCCCGGTCGAGCATGCGGCGGAGCGCGCCCTCGGGGCCGAGGAGATGCTCCTGGCCGACCACCTCCTCCAGGTTGCGCGGGCGAAGCCGGTCGGCCAGCGGGCGCAGGGCGCCGCCCGGCGGGGCCTCGGCCGGTGTACCGGCCGGTGTATCGGTGGCGGGGTCCGCCCCGAAAAGGTCCTGGGCGGTATCGGTGCGGCGGGGCGGCATGGGGCGGAGAATAGGCCAGGACGCGCCCGGCTTCAGCCCCGCCAGCTCAGCCTCTCCGGCTTCACCCCCGCTCGGGCGCCCCGCGGCGCTCCCGGCGCGAGGCGGCCAGCGCCACCGCCATGAAGGCGGCGCAGGCCAGGGCGACGAAGATGGGCAGGCCATGGCGCGTGGCCTGCATCGCGGCGCCGGCGAGCACCGGGCCCGCGAGCGCGCCCGCGCCCCACATCAGCCCCATGGCGGCATAGATGCCGACCAGCTCCCCACCGCTGAAGCGGCTGCCGATGATGGTGAGCATCATCGTGTAGATGCCGACGAAGGCACCGCCCCAGACGAAGAGGAGGGCGTAGATGGCCCAGGGGTTCTGCAGCGCCCAGGGCCAGACGAGGGCGCCCAGGGCCGCGAAGCCGGCCAGCGCCACGATCAGCGCCTCACGGTTCACCTTGTCGCCGATCCAGCCGATCGGAAGCTGCAGCACGATGGCGCCGAACATCATGCAGGACATGAGCTGCGTCGCCTCTGCCTCCGCCCAGCCCAGGCCGACGGCATAGATGGCGAGGAAGGACAGGCCCGCCGTCTCCACCGCGGCGTTCAGCGTGGTGGCGGCGATGGCGACGGGGGCGAGGGCGAGGAAGCGCAGCGGGTTGGAATGGGCGGCATGGTCCACCCCGGGCTCCTGGACACGGGGAGAAGCGACGAGCAGTGCGGCCGCGGCCGTGAGGATTGCGCCGATGATGTAGGGCAGGGCGCCACCCGTGCCGACGAGCGACAGGATCAGCGGACCAAGGGCGAAGCCGACGGACAGGGCCGCGGTGTAGGCACCCATGGCGCGGCCGCGCGTGTTCTCGGTGCTGAGGCTGTTCAGCCAGGTCTCGGACAGCACGAACAAGGTTTCGGAGGCAGCGCCCAGCAGCAGCCGCAGGGGAAACCAGAGCCACACCAGCGGCGCGGCTGGGAACAGGACGAGGATGAGGGCGGCGAGCACCAGGGATCCGACCACGAGGCGGCGCATTCCGGTCCGTGGCACGATCCGCGGCAGCAGGAATGCCATGACGAGCACGCCGATGGCGTGCATGGCCGCATTCGCCCCGATCATCCCTTCCCCGAAGCCGAGCTCCGCCAGGTCGAGCGCGATAAGCGCCGCGCTGAGGCTGTAGGTGAGGCCGAAAATCATGGCCGTCACGATCACCGCGCCCTGCGAAAGAAGGTCGGGCGCCCGCGGCTCGGGACTGGAAGGGTGCAAGGGCGGAATCCTCGTCGGGCTCGTTGCAGGGTTGCATGTGATGGTCGAATGTTCCAGGCGGTGGTCCCCCGCCGCGCATGGAGGGATGACGAGGCGAGACGATGATCCGGCTTCTGCTGCTTCTCCTGGGCTCCGAACTGATCCAGCGGCGATGGCGCGCCCTCGCCACGTTGGGCCTTCTCTGGGCGGCGATCGGACTGGCCATCCTCATCGACGCGCTGGACGGCGACACGGTCATCCAGCCGCATTATTTCGGCTACCTGCTGCTGCTGGAGGGCGTGGTCGCGCTCGGCGCGGCCATGGCGGCGGTCTCGCGACGGGGATACCGCTTCGCCCGCGCGGCGGTGCTGGTCATCCCTTCCGTCGCCATCATCCTGCAGCCCACCCATGGCAACCTGATCATCGCGATCCTGCTCGGGATCGTCCTGCTGGTGGATGGCGGGTTCCGGATCGCCAGCGCGCATGTCGTGCGCTTCCGCGGCTGGAAATGGTCGCTTGGCGCGGGTGTCGTGGAGGTGCTCTTCGCCATCGGCACGCTGCAGCCCTGGCCGACGGGCTATGAGGGGACGATCGGCGTCAATGTGGGCGCGCTGCTGATCGTGGGCGGGCTGGCGACGCTGCGGATCTCGCTACGCCTGCGGCGAATGCCGCCGGGCGCGCCGATCTCCGTTCTGCTCGGCGCAGCCATGCCGGCGGCGGCCTGGGCGCGGCAGGCCGCGGATGCGGATGAGTCCCGCGGCGATCTGATCGTGCATGTCTGGACCCCCGCGGGCTCCGCCGGGACGGTCGCGTGGCGGCCGATCGTGGACCGCTACGTGGCAGCCGTGGATCCGAACGGCGTCATCTCCACCGGCCATGCCGCGCTGGAGCTGAAGCCCGATCTCTATATCAGCCACTACCCCGCCCAGGAAATCGACCGCTCGCCGGACGACTTCGCCCGCGTGCTGCGCGCAGGGCGCGAAAACGACGTGCCCGGGCGCTTCCAGCCGAGCTATGCGCAGGAGGCGGCCGGATGGTGCGAGGCGACGGAACATGTGCGCTTCAGCCGCTTCGACCCCGAGCGGCTGCGCGCCTTCTGGCGCGAATACGGCGCGGACAACACCTACAATCTCACCAACCGGAACTGCTCGAGCGTGGTGGCGCAGGCACTGGACGCCGCGCTGGAGGGCGCGCTGGGCCGCGACGGCCGCCCCTGGCGGGCCGGGTTGCAGGCCATGCTAAGCCCGGATCTCTGGGCGGCCGGCGTGTTGCGGCGACGGGCGGAATCCATGGCCTGGACGCCCGGCCTGGTGCTCGACTACGCGCGGCTCCTCCAGATCGTGGTGGAACCCGAGCCGGAGATCTCCGTGCCGGCCTGGCTGCGCTGGATGCGCAGGTCCGCCCCGGCGGATGGATTGCGTGCAGGGGAGCATTAACCGGCAGCGCCGATCCTGCCGCCGCGCTAGAAGCCCCGCAGGAGGACTGCCATGACCAACACCACCCGCCGGGCCCTGGGCGCCGGCCTGCTCGCCCTGCCCGCGCTGCGCATACGCCCGGCGTCTGCCCAGGGCGGATATCCCAACCGGCCGATCCGCTTCCTCGCCCCCTACACACCGGGCGGCGGGGTGGACACGACGGCGCGACTCCTTGCGGGGCCAATGGGCGCGGCGCTCGGCCAGCCCGTGGTGGTGGAGAACCGGCCTGGCGCCGGCGGCAGCCTCGGGGCGGGCGAGCTCGCCCGTTCGGCGCCCGATGGGCACACCATCATGGTCGATGCTCTGGCGCATGTGGTGAACCCCTTCGTGCTGAAGGGGCTGCCTTTCGATTACGCCCGCGCCTTCGCCTATATCAGTCAGGTGGTCGTGCTGCCGCAGATGCTGGTCGTGGATCCGGCCAAGGTTCCGGCAAGGACGCTGCCCGAGTTCATCGCCTGGGCGAAGGGCAAGCCCGATCTGTCCTACGGATCCTCCGGCAACGCCACGGCCGCGCATCTCGCGGCCGCGCTGCTGCTGCAGCGGGCAGGGCTGGACATTCAGCACGTTCCCTATCGCGGCGGCACCGCGGCGCTGCAGGACCTGATGAGCGGCAGCACCGTTTTCGTCTTCGGCACCGTGTCCTCCTCCCTCCAGCTCGTCCGGGACGGAAAGCTGCGCGCGCTGGGCGTGACCACCGCGCAGCGCATCGCGCCGTTGCCGGACCTGCCCACCATCGCGGAGCAGGGCTTCCCCGGCTACGAACTGAACGAGTGGAACGGCCTCTATGCCCCGGCCGGAACGCCCGGGCCGGTGGTGGCCAAGCTCTACGAGGCCGCCAAGGCAGCGCTGGCGGATGCGGCGGTCAAGCAGCGGCTGGACGCCCTCGGGGCCATCCCGGTCGGCACCGATCCTGCCACCTTCGCGGCCTATGTGGCGGACCAGCGCCGCATCATGGCCGAGATCGTGCAGAGCGCGAAAATCGAGATCGGCTGACGGATGGGCTTGCCCTTGATCCGGGCCAGCTTGCTTTCGGTCTGAGCTGACGGTCTGTCCCGGGGAGAGGAAGAAGGAATTCTTCCTCTCCCCGGACTCCTCACCATCATCTTCTCTTGGAAGTTTGGAATCACTCGGCTGACGGTGCGCCTGAGGTCATCGACCTCAGGCGACTGCAAACGCAGGAAGGGCACCCTCAACAGGAGACCCCTTCGATCCGGGGTATCCACGGCAGTCAGACGGGGTTCCAAGGGCCTCAGGCCCTTGGCGGGTGAGGGCGGAGCCCTCGACAGGAAGCCAAATCAAGACCCGAGCGCGGAGCGGATCCCGGCCGCCAGGGCTCGCAGCACGGCGCTCGCCTCCTGTGTTCCGGCGCGGCCAAGCAGGACGATCTCGGAGGCCGGGAGGCGCGGCAGGCCGAGGGACGGGCCCAGATCCGGCGCGCCGCCAGCGCTGATCCGTCCCATGGGCGCGAGGCCCAGCCCTGCTTGTGCCCCTGCCAGGAGCATGGCGCAGCTGCCTCCGCGATAGGCTTCGCGCCAGTGGCGGCCTGCCGCCTCCAGCACCCGTTCGGCCGCGGCGCGCACCCCGCAGGGCGGGGCCAGCAGCGCGAGGGGCACGGGAGCGCCATCCGGCAAGGTGAAATCCGGGGCTCCGCGCCAGCCCAGCGGATCCTGCCCGAGAACCTCGCCCTCCGAGCCGCCAGCCTCGCGGCGCAGGATGACCGCGTCCAGCTCTCCTTCCTCGAACGCCTCCCGGAGGGGGATGGAGGCGCCGCTCCGCAGCTCGAGCACCGCCCCGGACGGAAGGGCGGCGCGCAGGCGGGCCAGCATGGCGGGAAGGCCGAGCCCGACGGCGTGGTCGCTCAGCCCGACCGAGACACGGGCGGCGGGGCGGTCGGCCGGGTACAGGGCGGCGTCATGGGCGGCGAGCAGCGCCCGGGCGCGCGGAAGAAAGGCGGCTCCTTCGGCCGTGGGGCGGACGAAGCGGGGCGAGCGGTCGAGCAGGCGGCGGCCGAGGCGGGATTCCAGCGCCTTCAGCCGCGTGCTGACGGCGGGCTGCACCGTGCCCGCCGCTTCGGCGGCACGGGTGAGGTTCCCGAACTCGACGGCGAGGATGAAGAGGCGGACGGATTCCAGGTCGAGCATGATTTCGGAAGGCTATGATGAAACCAGTCGATCATAGAATTCCAAGATTGTGAGGGCTGGGTGAAACAGGGGCCGTTCTCGGAGGAACTGGCCATGCCCATGATCGTGATCCGTTACGCCACCCCGCAGGAGAAGTCGGGAACCCGGCCCGCCCTGGCCGCTCTCGCCTCGATGCTGGCCGCGCGGGAACTGGGCAAGGACCCCGCCGTGACGGCCGTGTTGGTGGAGCGCGCGGACCCGGCGGACTGGTTTGTGGCGGGGCGCAGTCTGGCGGAGCAGGGGCTCGCGGCCTTCTGGCTGGACATCAAGATCACCGCCGGCACCAACACCAAGGGCGAGACCACGGGCTTCGTCCGGGCGGTGTTCCCGGAGATAGAGGCGCTGCTCGGGCCGCTGCACGAGGAAAGCTATGTGCTGGTGCATGCGGCGGATGGCCATGCCTATGGCTATGGCGGGAGAACCCAGGAGGGACGCTGGGCCGCAGCGAAGCCCGGCTAGAAGGTCAACGGCGCGGGCCGCCCAGCCTGGGCTCCATGCGGCGGCCCCCGTCGCGCCCGGCTTCGGGATAGGCCGGGGGCGGGGGGATGGGGGGAGTCATCCGTGGCGCCCGTTCCTCACGGAAGGCGGGCTCATGGCGGGCCAGCACCGGGGGGTCGTCATAGGTTTCCTCGGCGGGGCTGGTGCGGCGCCGCAGCGCGGCGGGCTCCGGGAGGCGCAGGGCGAGGCTGCGGATTTCCTGCTGCACATCGTCGAGCTGGGCCTCGATCGCGTCCAGCCGCGACTTCAGGCCGAAGACGCTGAAGGGCATCATCAGGAAGGCGGCGAGGAAAAGCAGGCCGAGGAGCAGGACGACGAGGCCGCTCCATTCCGGCAGGCCCGGAATGGCGAGCCTGGTGACGAATTCCGAATCCAGCACGCCGTGCCGTTCCCTTGCCTGGGTTACCCGCCGGTCACGCTCATATGGCGGCCGACCGAGGGACGCTGCTCCCGCCCGATGACGAAGTCATGCCCCTTCGGCTTGCGGGCAATGGCGGAGAGGATGACTTCCCGCAAGCCCGCATCATCGACCGAGGGGTCGCGGAGCGGGGCGCGCAGGTCCGCCGCATCCTCCTGGCCCAGGCACATGTACAGGGTGCCGGTGCAGGTCAGCCGCACGCGGTTGCACGATTCGCAGAAGTTGTGGCTCATCGGCGTGATGAAGCCGATCCGCCGGCCGGTCTCCTGCACCGTCTCGTAACGGGCGGGCCCGCCTGTCTGGTGGGTGCTGGGCAGCAGGGTCCAGTTCTGCGCGATGCGGCGGCGGACGGTGGAGAGGGGCAGGTACTGGTCCGTCCGGTCGCCCGAGATGTCGCCCATCGGCATCGTCTCGATCAGCGTCAGGTCGAAGCCATGCTCGCCGCACCAGGCGATCATGCGGTCGTATTCGTGCTCGTTCACGCCCTTCAGCGCCACGGCATTGATCTTCACCCCCAGCCCGGCGGCTTTAGCGGCGAAGATCCCGTCCAGCGTCTGCTCCAGCTTTCCCCAGCGCGTGACCGCGGCGAAGGTGTCCGGGTCCAGCGTGTCCATGGAGACGTTGATGCGGCGGACGCCGGCCTTGAACAGGTCCTCGGCCATCTTCGTCAGCTGGGTGCCGTTGGTGGTCACGGTGAGCTCGCGCAGGCCCCCATCGCCAATCCGGCGGCCGAGGCCCTGAAAGAGCTGCATCACGCCACGCCGGACCAGGGGCTCGCCGCCCGTGAGGCGAATCCGGTCCACGCCCAGGTCGATGAAGGCGCCGCAGAGCCTTTCCAGCTCCTCCAGGGTGAGGAGGTCCTTCTTCGGCAGGAAGGTCATGTCCTCCGCCATGCAGTACACGCAGCGGAGGTCGCACCGATCCGTCACCGAGACGCGGAGGTAGGAGATCCGTCGGCCGAACGGATCGAGCATGGCTGGGGGCGCTCCTGGAACAGAGGAGAGATTTGGGCCTCCGACCCCTGTTTGCGCAAGAGCCGGCGGGAACGCCCGGCCCCAACAGCCCCTATCCGAACAGCCTTTACCCGAAGAGGGCGATGCCGCCGGCCGCGATGAGCGCCCCGAAGGCGAAGCGGCGGTACCAGGCCACCGGGATCACATGGAAAAGCCGGGCGCCGAAGCGGACGCAGACGAGGAGCACTGGCAGCAGGGCGGCCGAGCGGAGCAGGGCAGGGGCATCGACCAAGCCGGCGAGGAGGGGCGGGATGATCGAGGCGATGCCGATCACCCCGAAGAAGAGGATGAAGTTGGCCCGGTGCCGCCGGGCCTCCTCCGGCCCCGAGAGGAAGTAGAGGATGACGGGCGGGCCGGACATGCCGGTGGAGCCCTTAAGCAGCCCGCTGATCGCACCGACGACGAGGTTGAGGCTCAATGGCCTGGCCCCGTGATAGCGCCAGGGGGAGAGCAGGATGAAGCCGAAGACGAGCACGAGTGCCCCGATCGCGCGGCGGAGGCTGACCCCGTCGGCCGCGAGCAGGACGAGCGAGCCCAGCGGCATGGCGATGATAGCCGCGAGGCCGATCGGCACGACCATGCGCCGGTCCGCCTCCCCGATCGCGCGCGGGAGGAGCTGGGCGGAGACCACCAGTTCCACCAGCAGCACGATGGGCACCCCGGCCCGCGGGCCCCAGAGGGTGGAGAAGACGGGCGCGAGGAGGATGGCGGTCCCGAAACCGGAATAGCCGCGCATGAGCCCCGCGACGGCGGTTGCCAGGGCGGCGAGGAGGAAAGCCGGGTTCAGGACCGACTCGGCCGCCACGGTGAGGAGTTCGCTCAAGCCCCCGGCCCGTCCACGATATCCAGGGTTGTGTTGGCCGTGTTGATCAGCAACTTTCCCGCGTGCTCGAAATTCACGGTCACGCGATCGCCCACCACGGATTGGACCTGGCCGATGCCCCAGTCAGGACGTGCGGGGTGCTGCACCGTCTGCCCTGGCTCGAAGATGCTGTCCGGCATGGCTTGGTTCGCCCCCTGTCGCATCGGCCGGGCACCAGGGCTGCTTTCCCTCGCCTCGAGGCTTTACTAGCCATCAAGCAGGGCGGGCGCACAAGCGGCATGCCCCTTCAGGAGCGCCCTTATGGATGTGGTTACCCTGGCGCAGGACATGTGCGCGCGGATCTGTCACGACCTGGGCGGTCCGCTCGGGGTGTTGTCGGGCGCGCTCGACCTGGCCGAGGTGGCGCCGGACGAGGCGCTCTCCGTGGCGCGTGAGGGGGCGGAGGCCATGCGGCGCCGCCTGCGGCTATGGCGCGCGGCGGCGGGGGCCGGTACCGGCCCCCTCGGCCGGGAGGGAATGGCGGAGCTGCTCGACGGCGCGCTGGCAAACGGGCGCGTGACCGTGGATCTCTCAGGTCTGCCGGACGAACCCCTGCCGGCCCCCCTTGCCCAAGCCGCGCTGGTCGCCGCCATGATGGGCGGGGAGGCTCTGCCGCGTGGCGGGGTGGTGCATCTGGCCGGGGGGGAGTCGGGACTGGCCGTCTGGCCGGAGGGCCGCGGCGCCGCCTGGCCGACCGCCCTGACGGCGGTGTTGGCGGGGCAGGCCGTGGCCGGCCCGCGGGACGTGCTGGCGCCGCTGCTGGCGCAGGTCGCCCAGGCTGCCGGAATGCACATGACCCTCGCCCTCGGCGGCAACGAGGCGATCGCGCCGCTCACGCTGCTGCCCGCGGGGGCATCGGACAAGGCCTGACGCGCCGCGCCCGGAGGGGGCGGCTTTACGGAATCTTCGTGTCCAGCGGCGATCCTGACGGAACAGACCGATCGCGGGGTTCCGATGGACGACTTGATCGCCGACTTCCTGACCGAGACGGGCGAGGGGCTGGCCGGGCTGGATGCCGCCCTGCTCCGCCTGGAGAAGCACCCGGACGATCCGCAGACGATCGGCGAGATCTTCCGGCTGATCCACACGATCAAGGGCACCTGCGGCTTCCTCGGTCTCTCCCGCCTGGAGAAGGTGGCCCATGCCGGGGAGAACGTGCTCGGCCGCTATCGCGACGGCTCGCTGCCCGTCACCTCCGAGGGCGTCTCGCTGATCCTGCGCGTCGTGGACCGGGTGCGGGAGATCATGGGCGGGCTGGAGGCCACCGGGGCCGAGCCGGCCGGCGATGACTCCGCCATTATCGCGGAGCTGGATGCGGTGTTCGCGGGCAAGGCGCTGGCTGCGGAAGCCGCGCCGGAACCGGCCGCGCCCGTGGCGGCCGAAGGGGGCAAGGCACGACGGAGCCGGGCCAAGCCCGCGGCGGCCAAGCTGCCCGAGACCATGGCGGAGCCACTCGCCCAGGCGCAGCCCGTGACGAAGGCGACGAAGACGACGGCGGCGAAGGCCAGCCCCGCGCGGCCGCGGCGCAACGCCGCGCCGAAGGTGGTGGAGGCCCCGCCCGCCGAGGCGGTCGCGCGGCCCGAGCCCACTCCGGCCCCCGCCGCCGTGGCCACGGCCGCCGCGCCGGATGCCGCTGCGGCCCCGGCGGGCGAGGCCGTGGCGGTCGCCCAGACGCTCCGCGTGAACGTGGATGTGCTGGAAAGCCTGATGACGCTCGTCAGCGAGCTGGTGCTCACGCGCAACCAGCTCCTGCAGCTTTCCCGTGCACGGGAGGACAGCGCGCTGACCGGGCCGCTGCAACGGCTGTCGCACATCACCTCCGAATTGCAGGAGGGCGTGATGAAGACGCGCATGCAGCCGATCGGCAATGCGTGGAAGGGCCTTCCGCGGCTGGTACGCGATCTCGCGCGCGAGCTGGGCAAGAAGATCGAGCTGGACATGCGCGGCGCAGAGACGGAGCTGGACCGTCAGGTGTTGGAGATGATCCGCGACCCGCTGACCCATATGGTCCGCAACTCCGGCGACCATGGGCTGGAAGGCCCGGCCGAGCGGCGCGAGGCCGGAAAGCCGGAAGCGGGCCGCATCACCCTCGATGCCTATCACGAGGGTGGCCACATCATCATCGAGGTGGGCGATGACGGGCGCGGCCTGCCCGTGGAGAAGATCCGCGCCAAGGCGCTCGCCCAGGGCCTGGCGACGGAGCAGGAGCTGGCGGGAATGGGGGAGCGCGACATTCAGCGCTTCATCTTCCGCGCCGGCTTCTCGACGGCGGCCGCCGTGACCTCGGTCTCCGGCCGGGGCGTCGGCATGGACGTGGTGCGCACGAATGTCGAGAAGATCGGCGGCACCATCGACCTGCGCTCGCGCGAGGGGAAGGGCACGACCTTCCTCATCAAGATCCCGCTCACCCTCGCCATCGTCTCCGCCCTGATCGTCGAGGCCGGGGGCGAGCGCTTCGCCATTCCGCAGATCGGCGTGGTGGAGCTGGTGCGCGCGGGCGACGGCGTGACCCACATCAAGGACGCGCCGGTGCTCCGGCTGCGCGACCGCCTCTTGCCGCTGGTCTCGCTCTCCCGCCTGTTGCGGCTGGAGGACAAGCCGGATGCGGAGCATGGCGGCTTCGTGGTGGTCACGCAGGTCGGCCAGAACCTGTTCGGCATCATCGTGGACCGCGTCTTCGACACGGAGGAGATCGTGGTGAAGCCGGTGGCGCCCATCCTGCGCCATGTGACGATGTTCAGCGGCAACACCATCCTCGGCGACGGCAGCGTCATCATGATCCTCGACCCCAACGGGATCGCGCGGGCGACCGGCGTGGGCGCCGAGGGCGTGCAGGAGGACCGGCGCGGCGCGGCGGTCACGAGCACCTCCTCCACCGAGAAGATGTCCCTGCTCCTCTTCCGCGCGGGCAGCGGCGGGCCGCGTGCGGTGCCGCTGGGCCTGGTCGCGCGGCTGGAGGACCTGCCGGCCGAGCGCATCGAGATGTCGCATGGCCAGCCCGTGGTGCAGTACCGCGGCGCGCTGATGCCGCTGGTGCCGATCAGCGATGGCTGGGTGCCGCCGGAGCCGGGTGGCCGCCAGGCCGTGCTCGTCTTCAACGATGGCGGGCGGGCCATGGGGCTGGCGGTCGATGAAATCCTCGACGTCGTCGAGGAAACGCTGAAGATCGAGAGCGGGCAGGAGCGGTCGGGCTATCTCGGCACGGCCGTGATCGCGGGCCGCGCGACCGAGGTGATCGACTGCGCCTGGTGGCTGCGTCAGGCCGGGGAGGACTGGTTCGGCCCGCAGCGCCCGGCGGATGCGCGCCGCACCCGGCTCCTGGTCGTGGAGGACAGCGCCTTCTTCCGCAACATGCTCGTCCCCGCCCTCGGTGCCGCCGGCTTCGAAGTGGTGGCGGCTGCCAGCGGCACACAGGCGCTGAAGCTGCGAGAGGCGGGCGAGTGCTTCGATGCCATCGTCTCGGATATCGAGATGCCGGAGCTGGACGGGCTCGGGCTCGCGCGGGCCGCGCGGGATGGCGGACCCTGGCACGACACCCCGCTGATCGCCCTGACCTCGCACACCGACGACGCGGCCGTGCGGCGGAGCCGCGATGCGGGCTTCGACCGCCATGTGCCGAAGTTCGACCGCGACGCGCTGCTCGACGTGCTGCGCGGCTGCCTTACCCCCAATGCGCTGCACTGAGTGGAGCCCGCCATGGAAGCCGCCCTTGCCTCTCGTCGCCCCGCCGCTGTGCCGGCCTCGAGCGAGACCGCCATCCTGACCCTGACCGTCGCCGGGCAGCTCTGCGGCGTGCCGGTTCTGGGGGTGCGCGACATCCTCGGCTCGCAGGCGATCACGCCTATCCCCCTGGCTCCGCCTGAAGTGGCGGGCGGGTTGAACCTGCGCGGCCGGATCGTCACGGCCGTGGATCTGCGCCGCCGCCTCGGCCTGCCACCGAGGGAGCCCGGCGCGGGCGCGCCGATGAGCGTGGTGGTGGAGGGTGGCGGCGAACTCTACGCCCTGCTGGCCGATTCCGTGGGCGATGTCCTCGCCCTGCCGGAATCCAGCCTGGCGCCGAATCCGCCGACGCTGGACCCGCTGTGGCGCGACGTCTGCGCCGGCGTGCACCAGGACCTGCCCGGCGGCAGCGGGGAGGGGTCGCCCAGCCTTCTCATCATGCTCGACGTCGAGCGCATTCTGGACATCGGATGAGGGGGGCAGGGGATGCTCGACTGTTTGGTGGTGGACGACAGCCGCACGGTGCGGCGCGCCGCGCGGCGGATGCTGGAGGCGCGCGGCTTCGCCGTGCGCGAGGCGGAAGACGGACAGCAGGCGCTGGATGCCTGCCGCGCCGCACTGCCGAAGCTGGTGCTGCTGGACTGGAACATGCCGGTCATGGACGGGATCACCTTCCTGCGCCATGCGCGGAAGGAGTTCGGGCCGGATGAGCCGCAGATCATGCTGTGCACGACCGAGAGCGACTTCTCCCGGATCGTGACGGCGCTGGAGAGCGGCGCGCAGGAGTACATCATGAAGCCGTTCGACGACGAGATCCTCGCCGGCAAGCTCGAAGTGCTGGGGCTGCTGCCCGACGAGGCCGCGTGAGCCCCGCGCATTCGGGCGCGCCGCCCCCGGCCACGGCGGGCGATCGTCGTGTGCGGGTGATGCTGTGCGATGACAGCGCAACCGTAAGGGGCATCCTCGCCCGGCTCCTGGGCGCGGATCCCGCGATCGAGGTCGTGTCGCGAGTGGGCGACGGACGCCAGGCGCTGGATGCGCTGCCGACCGCAAGGCCCGATGTGGTTTTGCTCGACCTCGAGATGCCGGTCATGGATGGCATGACGGCGCTGCCGCTGCTGTTGCGCGCCGAGCCGAGGCCGGTGGTGATCGTCGCGAGTGCGCTGACGCAGCGCGGTGCCGCTGCCGCGATGGCGGCCTTGCGGGCCGGGGCATCGGACTACATCCCCAAGCCCGGCGCCGCCGGCGGGGGAGCACTCGATCCGGTCTTCCGCGCCGAACTGCTGGAGAAGGTGAAGGGCTGGGCGCGCATGCGGCGCAAGCCCGCCGTCAGTGCCGCTGCCCCGACCGCCCCGGCCACACGGGCGGCTCCCCCCGTCACTGCCCCGGGTGCACGACCCGGAGCGCCTCCGGTGCTGATCGCGGTGGGGTCCTCCACCGGCGGACCCCAGGCCCTGGCTAGTTTCCTGCGCGCGCTGGTTCCGCTACCGCCGATGCCGGTCGTGATCGTCCAGCACATGCCGGCCGGCTTCACCACGATGCTGGCCGACCATCTGGACCGGGTGGGAGCCTTGCGGGTGGCCGAAGCGAAGGATGGGGAGGCGCTTCTGGCGGGCCGGGCCTATCTGGCGCCCGGTGACCGGCACCTTCTGGTGGAGCGGAGCCAGGCTGGCCTGGTGGCGCGGCTGCGCGACGATCCGCCGGAGCATTTCTGCCGTCCGGCGGTGGACCCGATGCTGCGCAGCGCCCAGCGCGCCTGCGAGGGGCGGGTGCTGGCCGTGATTCTGACCGGGATGGGGCAGGACGGGCTCGCGGGCTGCCGGTCGCTGGCTGCGGCCGGGGCCATGGTGCTGGCCCAGGACGAAGCGTCGTCGGTGGTCTGGGGCATGCCGGGGGCCGTGGCGCGGGCCGGGATCGCGCGCGAGTTGCTGCCGCCGGACCGGCTGGCTGCGCGGGTTGCGGCGATCGCCGCTGAGGCAGGCATGGGCGAATCGAAGAGGATGGCATCGTGAGCGGAGCGGCTTTCGAGACGATCGCGTCGCTGGTCCGGACGCGGGCCGGAATCGTGCTGGGGGCCGACAAGGCCTATATGCTGGACACGCGGCTGGGCGGCCTGATGCGGGAGCTGAGCCTCGCAAGCCTCGACGCCTTGGCCGCGAAGCTGCGCGCGCCGGGATCGGAGCGCCTGGCCGCCGCCGTGACGGAGGCGCTGACGACGAACGAGTCGTTCTTCTTCCGGGACGGGAAGCCGTTCGAGCATCTGAAGCGCGTGCTGCCGCGGATCGCGGCGGCGCGTGGCCCGGCCCAGAAGCTGCGCATCTTCTCCGCGGCCTGCTCCACGGGGCAGGAAGCCTATTCCATCGCCATGGTGGCGGAGCAGCTCGGGCTGCTGCCGAGGCTGGAGGTGCTGGGCACGGATCTCAGCCAGGAGGTGGTGCGGCGCGCGCGGGAAGGGGTCTATTCCCAGTTCGAAGTGCAGCGCGGGCTGCCGGTGCAGATGCTGGTGAAGCACTTCAAGCAGGAGGCGGGGCAGTGGCGTGTCTCGCCGGCTCTCCGCGCCGGGGTGCGCTTCGAGACGGGGAACCTGCTGGCCGACCTGCGGCATCTCGGCAATTTCGACGTGATCTTCTGCCGCAACGTGCTGATCTACTTCGACGCGCCCACCAAGTCGCGCGTGCTTTCCGCCCTTGCCGACCGGCTCGCGCCGGACGGGGTCCTCTATCTCGGCGGGGCCGAGACGGTGTTGGGGCTGACGGAGCGCTTCACGATTATCGAGGGCGAGCGCGGCGTCTACGCGCCGGTCGTGCGGATGGCTGCCGCCGGTTGAAGCAGGTATTGGGCGAGCCGGGCAGGGAGGCGCGTGGTTCGCACGCCCTGTTCCCTGCCCGGCTCTGCCGCTGAATGGGGTCCGGGCATGCGCCGCGGCTCAGGCCGCGGCGTTGGCCGGAACCGGCGCGGGGAGGATCCCGCCCGTGCGGAACGGCGAGGCCGAGGGGTCGCGCAGCACGTAGCCCCGGCCCCAGACTGTGCCGATCAGCTCGTCGCAGCCGGCCTGAGCGAGCTTCTTGCGGAGCTTGCAGATGAAGACGTCGATGATCTTCACCTCAGGCTCGTCCATCCCGCCATAGAGATGGTTCAGGAAGGCCTCCTTCGTCATCACCATGCCCTTGCGCAGGGTGAGGAGTTCCAGGATCGCGTATTCCTTGCCGGTGAGGTGGACCGGGCGGCCGGCCACGCTCGCCTCGCGGGCGCCGAGGTCGAGGGTGAGGTTGCCGACCGAGACGGTGGGCTGGGCGAAGCCCTTCGCGCGGCGGACGATGGCCTGGATGCGTGCGATCAGCTCCTGGCTGTCGAAGGGCTTCACGATGAAGTCGTCGGCGCCGAGGCCGAAGCCCTTCACCTTCGCGCCCGGGCGGGAGAGGCCCGAGAGGATGAGCACCGGGGTCGCCTGCCGGGCGGCGCGAAGGCGGCGGACCACCTCGTAGCCCTCCATGTCCGGCAACATCAGGTCGAGAATGACGATGTCATAGTCGTAGAGGCGGGCGAGCTCGAGCGCCTCCTCTCCGGTGTCGGCCGCGTCGACGATCATGCCCTGGGTCTTGAGGGTCAGGGTGATGCCCCGGGCGGTGGTCAGGTCGTCTTCGACAAGTAGGACGCGCATCTGTGTTCTCCACTCGTTCCGTAAGCATTAGGACAACTTTTGCGCGAGCCGTGAAGGGGTATTTTCACTCTTTGGACGTATAAAGACATGAGATTGTGGATCAAAAAATGATACACCCTCTTCCGTCCTTCAGGCATCGGACCGCGCAGGTTCGGCATAATATGGCTGTTATCAGCCATCTAGCTCGGTATGGCAGGGTCGGGGCAGCCCAGGGGCTCTCGCTGGAGGTGGTGGGGCTGCACCCGCTTCCACCCATCGGAGGTTGTATCGAGATCATCGAGTCGTCTCGCAAAATGGTACACGCGGAGGTTGTGGCTCTGCGGGAAGGGGCAGCCATGGCCGTGGGGCGTCAGGGGCTGGAAGGGCTGTCGGTCGGTGCGCGTGTGGAGGATGCCGGACCGGTCACGTTGCGTCCCTGCGCGGGCTGGCTGGGGCGCGTGGTGGACCCGATGGGGCGGCCCATCGATGGCGGCGGGCCGCTGCCGCGCGGTGCGGCGGCGCGGCCCTTGCGCGCCTCTCCGCCTGCCGCGGGCACGCGCGCGCGGCTCGGCCCGCGAATCGACCTGGGCGTCCGCGCGATGGATGCGTTCGCCACCTGCCGGCGCGGGCAGCGACTCGGCCCTTTCGCCGCGTCCGGTGTCGGCAAGTCGAGCCTGATGTCCATGCTGGCGCGCCATGCGGATTGCGATGTCGCGGTGATCGGACTGGTCGGCGAGCGCGGGCGGGAGTTGCGCGAGTTCATCGAGGACGACCTGGGGCCGCAGGGGCTGGCGCGGAGCGTGGTGGTCTGCGCCACCTCCGATTCGGCGCCGCTGATGCGGCGGGACGCGGCGCTGGCGGCCATGGCGGTGGCCGAGCATTTCCGCGACGCCGGCAAACGCGTGCTGCTGATGATGGACAGCGTTACGCGCTTCGCCATGGCGCTGCGCGAGATTGGGCTCTCCGCCGGCGAGCCGCCCGCGACCCGGGGCTTTCCGCCCAGCGTCTTCGCCGAACTGCCCCGGCTGCTGGAAAGGGCCGGGCCGGGGCCGGAGGGTTGCGTGGGATCGATCACCGGCCTCTTCACCGTGCTGGTGGAGGGGGATGACCATGACGAGCCGGTCGCGGATGCCGTGCGTGGCATCCTGGACGGCCATGTCGTGCTGGACCGCCGGATCGGCGAAGGGGGACGCTATCCGGCCGTGGATGTGCTGCGCAGCCTCTCCCGCACCGTGCCGGGCTGCCTGGAGCCACCGGAGCGGGCGATCCTGGCCCGGGCGCGGCGGATCCTCTCCTTGCACCAGGACATGGCGGACATGGTGCGGCTGGGCGCCTATCGCGCCGGAAGCGACCCTGCGGTGGATGAGGCCGTCCGGCTGGCCCCGCTGATCGAGGATGTGCTGCGCCAGGGCAAGGAGGAGGGCGGGACCGTGGCGGGCGCCTTCGCGGCGCTGGCGGCGGCGATGGCGGGCCCGGCATGAGGCGCGACCCGCTGACCGTGCTGGCGCGCCTGCGCGAGGTGGAGGTGATGCAGGCGCGGCGGGCGCTAGCCGGGGAGGCGGCGGCGCGCGACGCGGCCATCACGCGGGAAGCCGAGGCCATGCAGGCGCTGCGGGACGAGGCGGGCCAGGACGGCCAGGCCTATGCGGCCTGGCTCCCGCGTGGCCTCGCCCTGAGGGACGCGGCGGCGGATGCCGCGGAGCAGGCGGAGCAGCGGGCGCGGGCCGCCGCGGCCGCGCTCGGCGAGGCGCGCGCGGCCGAGCGCACCGTGGAGAGGCTTGCGGCCTTGCGGGCCAGCGAAGCGCGCCGCGCGGCGCGGCGCGCCGAGCAGCGCGTGCTGGACGAGGCGGGCGCGCGCCGTGCGGCCTCTCCCGCAGCCTTCGGGGGCGGGGGCCAGGGTTAGCCCGGCCAGTCCTCATCCCCCGGTGCGCCGCGGCCAGGCGCGATCGGCTCCGCCATGACCGCAGCCTCGAGCAGCCCCGGCGCGGTCTCGATGGCGGCGAAGAGTTCTGCATAGTCGCGAATGACGAAGTAGACGGGCTGCACGTCGTCGATCCGGTAGGTGCTGCGCAGCACCCGCGCCATGTCGAAGCGGAGGCGACGCGGCGCGTCGGAGAGGGCGTGCAGCGTCTCCGTGCGGGAGGAGAGGATGCCGGCACCATAGGCGCGGAGCCCGTCGCGCTCGGCGATCAGGCCGAACTCCACCATGAACCAGTAGAACCGCGCGAGCGGGGCGAGCTGGCCGCGCTTCTCCGCATGCAGGCCGAGGCGTCCGTAGGCTTCCAGGAAGTCCGCGTAATCCGGCTGGGTGAGCAGCGGCACATGGCCGAGGAAGTCGTGGAAGATGTCCGGCTCCACGATGTAGTCCAGCTCTTCCGGCTTGCGGATCCAGTGGGTCACGGGGAAGCGTCGGCTGGCCAGCAGGCCGAAGAACTGCGCATCCGGCAGCAGGCCGGGGCAGGGGACGAGGCTCCAGCCCGTGGCGGCGCGGAGGATGGCCGAGGCATCCTCCAGCCGCGGGACGGCGCCTTCGCAGCGAAGCTGGTCCAGCCCATCGAGCCAGGCGGAGGCGGCGCGGCCGGGATAGATGGCGCGCTGGCGCGAGACGAGGGTGCGCCAGGTCGCGTGGTCGGCTTCGGTCCTGGGCGCAAGGGCGGCTTCGGGCAGCGTGCCATCCGCCTGGGCGCGGTCGTAGTCGCCCCGAAGGCCGCTGGGCAGGGTGGCAGTGCCGATGATGCCGGCGGCCGGCTGCATGGTGCCTTCCATGGTGTCGTCTCCCGTTCTTCGTTGCTTCGAGCCTAGCGCCGGCGCGAGGGAGAGAATCGGCGAAATCTGCCGGCCGGTCGGCAAAGATGGGTGAAAATCGCTCACGGAAGAGGAAAGAATGGTGAAAGATGCTCCGGCGCTGGATTCCACGGACCGGCGTATCCTGCGCGCCCTGCAGCGGGACGGGCGTCTTTCGGTCGTCGCCCTGGCCGAGCAGGTCGGGCTTTCCCCCACCCCCTGCCAACGCCGGCTGCGGCGGCTGGAGGAAACGGGCGTGGTGGCCCGCTATGCCGCCGTGCTCGATCCCGCACGGGTGGGGCTGCCCCTTCAGGCCTTCGTCATGGTCGCCCTGTCGAGCCATGCCGAGGAGGTGGTGGAGGCCTTCCAGAAAGCACTCTCTGCGCGGCCGGAGGTGCTGGCCGCCTATGCCATGAGCGGCGAGATGGACTACCTGCTGCATGTGCTGGCGGCGGATTTCGAGGCCTATGCCGAATTCTCCATGAAGGCGCTTCTGCGCATGCCCGGGGTGAAGGAAACGAAATCCTCCTTCGTCTTGACCGCCCTCAAGCCGCCGGGAGAGGTTCCCGTCTGAACGGGGAACGTCGGATGGACAGCGTCACGCGGCACATTTTCGACCTGTCGCGGCGCGGCCTGCTGCGTGGCGCGACGGCAATGGCGGCCCTGGCCGCCACGCGGCCCGCCTTTGCCCAGGCCGTGGCACCGATGCCGGTGTTCCGGACCGATCCCTTTCCGCTCGGCGTGGCCTCCGGCGATCCCTGGCCGCAGGGTGTGGTGATCTGGACGCGCCTTTCGCAAGACCCGCTCGGCGATGGCGGGATGCCGCCTGCACCGCTCGAACTGGGCTGGGAGGTGGCGGAGGATGAGGGCTTCGCGCGCATCGTGGCGCGCGGCACCGTCCTCGCGCGGCCGGAGCTGAACCATTCGGTGCGCGTGGAGGTGACGGGGCTGCGGCCCTCGGCGCGCTATCACTACCGGTTCCATGCCGGCGGCGTGGCCAGCCCGGTGGGGCGCACCCGCACGGCGCCCGCGGCGGATTCCCGCCCGGCGCGGATGCGCTTCGTCTCCGCTGGATGCCAGCACTACGAGCAGGGGCTGTTCACCGCCTGGCGCCATGTGGCGTCAGAACAGGATCTCGACTTCGTCTTCCACTATGGCGACTACATCTACGAGGGGCGTGCGAACACGGAGCGAAGCGGCGCCTTCCCCGCGATCCGCAGCCACAACTCGCCCGCGGTGGAGACGCTGGACGCCTATCGGCGGCGCTACGCCCTGTACCAGCTCGACCCCGACCTGCGCGCCGCGCATCACGCGCATCCCTTCATCACGAGCTTCGACGACCACGAGGTGGAGAACAACTGGGCAGGCGGGGTCAGCGCGCGGCCATCGGTCACGCCGGAGGCCTTCGCGCTCCGCAAGGCCGCCGCCTTCCAGGCCTGGTACGAGTCCATGCCGTTGCGCCGCGGGCAAGTCCCGCGCGGGCCCGACATCACTGCCTGGCGCGGCATCGGCTGGGGAACCCTCGCCTCCATCTCCGTGCTGGACACGCGCAGCTATCGCGACGACCAGCCCTGCGGCGATCTCGTGAAGCCGGTCTGCGAGGCGGTGCTGAACCCCACCGCCCAGGTCCTCGGCCCCGCACAGGAGCGGTGGCTGTTCCAGCGCCTGTCCGGGGCGGAGGCGGTGTGGAGCATCCTGGCGCAGCAGGTGCCGATGATGCGGCGCGACGTGGGCGGGCTGAACGGGGACGACACGCCCCGTTACGACATGGACAAGTGGGATGCCTACCCCGCCGCGCGCGCTCGGCTGCTCAACCACGTGCGGGACGCGCGCGTGTCCAACCTCGTCGTGCTGACGGGCGACGTGCACACCGCCTGGGCCGGCGTGCTCCGCCCCGACTACGACCGGGAGGGACCACCGGTCGGCGTGGAATTCATCGCCTCCTCCATGTCCTCCGTCGGCGACGGGGCCGAGATGACGGCGACCGGGCATCGTGCGCTGGAACGCAACCCACATATCGCCTTCTTCAATGCGCGCCGCGGCTACACGCTGCACGAGGCGGATGCGCGCCAGATGCAAACCTGGTTCCGCGCCGTCCCCTATGTCTCCCGGCCCGGAGCGCCGATCGAGAACCGGGCGCATTTCGTGGTGGAGGCGGAGCGGGCGGCGCTGATCCGGGCCTGAGGTTTGGTGGGCTCTCGTTCTTGACTGTCGGTCTGTCCCGGGGAGAGGAAGAAGGAATTCTTCCTCTCCCCAGACCCCTCACCATCATCTTTTTCTGGAAGTTGGAATCAGTCGCCTGACGGTGCGCCTGAGGTCATCGACCTCAGGCGACTGCAAAGGCAGGAAAGCCACCCTTCAACCAGAGACCCCACTGATCCGGGGTATCCACGGCAGTCCGATGGGGTTCCAAGGGCCTCAGGCCCTTGGCGGGTGAGGGCGGAGCCCTCAACGAAGGGCTATCTCAGGACAAGATCACATCCGCAGCCCCATGCGCCGGATCATGGCGGATTCCACCTCCACGCTCCGGCGGACGAAGGCGGTGTAGGCTTCAGGCCCCATGGGCATCGCGGGCATGTCGAACTTATCCAGCACGGCCGCGTGGACGGGATCGGCCACGGCGTCCCGGAAGGCGTTGTCCAGCACCCGCACCACGGCAGGGTCCATGCCCTTGGGGCCGGCGACGCCGTAGGGCGAGGTGGAGACGATATCGATCCCCAGTTCCTTCAGCGTGGGCACCTGCGGGAAGCGCTTGGCACGTTCCGGCCCCCAGGTGACGAGGAGGCGGAGGCGTCCCTCCTCGACGAGCGGGCCCCAGCCGGAGCTGTCGGCGGTGGCGTGGATCTGCCCGCCCAGGAGCGCCTGCATGTTCTCCGCCACGCCGCGGAAGGGCACGTGCACCCAGTTGATGTCCCGGCCGGTCGCGATCTGTTCCATGGTGATGTGCAGGGAGGTGCCGACGCCCGGCGTGCCGTAGTTGAACTTGCCCGGACTGGCCTTGGCATCCGCCAGGAAGGCCCGGAAGTCGGGCCAGGGCGCATCGGCCTTCACCACCACGCCGAAGAGATAGCCGGTGAGGTGGGAGACATAGGTGAAGTCGGCCAGCGGATCGAAGGGTGGGCGCTGGCTCATGAAGGGAACGCGGAAGACGCTGATGGGCATCTGCGCGAGCGTGTAGCCGTCTGGCCGTTCGTTCAGCAGCGCCTGCGCGCCGAGGATGCCGCCCGCGCCCGGCTTGTTGTCGACCACGACCGCCTGGCCGAGCCGCTTGCCCGCCTGTTCGCAAAGGGCGCGCATCTGCACATCGGTGGTGCCTCCGGGGGCCCAGGGCACGAGCATGCGAATGGGCTTGTCGGGGAAGCTGCGCTGGGCGAGGGCGGGCGAGGCGAGCGCGGCGGCGCCCAGCCCGAGCGCGTGGCGGCGGGTGACTGGCATGGGGTGTTTCCCGGACGGTTTCCTCGCCCGCAGTATTGAGGAAGCGCCGTGCCGGAAGGAAGAAAAAGTGAGACGGGGGATCGGCTAAGCATCGGGCATGACGAGCCCGCGCCCGTCATAGGCGCGTTGGGCCGCCTGGACCTCCGTGATATGCGCCTCGGCCCAAAGGCGCAGGGCGTCGACTGTCTCGGCCAGGGTGCGGCCGAGGGGCGTCAGCGCATATTCGACGGTGACGGGCACCGTGGGAAAGGCCGTGCGCGTGAGCAGCCCGTCGCGTTCCAGCCGCCGCAGCGTCTGCGCCAGGACCTTCTGCGAAAGCCGCTCGATGCTGCGCCGAAGGCTGTTGAACCGCATCGGCCCCTCGGCCAGTAGGCCGAGGATCAGCACGGCCCACTTGTCGGCGATGCGGTCCAGCACGACGCGGGTCGGGCAGGCGCCGGTATAGGCGTTGGGCTGCATGGGGCGCTCCGCATTGGTTTCCCTGAGGTGACCAGATCACCGGATGGTGCCTTCTTAACACGAGGGGGCAAGACGGATAGCTGGTTCCCATCGGAAACCAATCACCGGAGAATCCCCATGAAGGTTGCCCTGATCGGCGCCACTGGAAATGCCGGCTCGCGCATCCTCGCGGAGCTGGCGGCGCGCGGCCACGAGGTCACCGCCATTTCCCGCAATCCCGCCGCGAACCTGCCCGCCGGCGCGAAGCCGGTGGCCGGGGATGCGCAGCATCCGGCCGCGCTGGCGCCGCTGCTGGCCGGGCATGATGCCGTTGTCAGCAGCGTCCATTTCACCGCCAGTGACCCGGAGAAGCTGATCGAGGCCGTGAAGCGGGCCGGGGTGAGGCGCTACCTCGTCGTCGGCGGTGCGGGCAGCCTGGAGGCGGCGCCGGGGCTGCGCGTGGTGGACACGCCGGACTTCCCCTCCGCCTACAAGGCCGAGGCGCTGGCCGGCGCCGCCTTCCTGGACCGGCTGAGGCGCGAGACAGAGCTGGACTGGACCTTCCTGTCCCCCTCCGCCTTCTTCGTCCCGGGCGAGCGCACGGGCCGCTTCCGGATCGGCAAGGATCAGCTGCTGGTGGATGCGAAGGGGGACAGCCGCATCTCCTTCGAGGACTACGCCATCGCCCTGGCCGTTGAGCTGGAGAACCCCCGCCACCTCCGGCAGCGCTTCACCGTGGGCTACTGACCCTCGCCCGGTGGACCCGGTCCGGGCCCCGCTCTAGCCTTCCCGCAACAGGGGATGGAGGAAGCGGTGGCCCGGATCGGCTTCGTGGGACTCGGCAACATGGGCGCGCCGATGGCGCGCAACCTGGTCAAGGCAGGGCATGAGGTCGCGGTCTTCGACCTCTCCGCCGAGGCGATGGCGCGGGTGGATGGCGCGAGCGCCGCGGCATCGGCGGCCGAGGCGGCCACGGGGGCGGAGTTCGTCATCACCATGCTCCCGGCCGGCAAGCATGTGCGCGAGGCCTGGCTGGGCGCGGGCGGCATGGCCGCGGCCGCCGCGCCGGATGCCGTTCTGCTCGACTGCTCCACCATCGACGTGGCGGCGGCACGGGAGGTCGCTTCGGCCGCCGGGCGCCTCTTCCTCGATGCGCCCGTCTCCGGCGGCGTGATGGGGGCCGAGGCCGGGACGCTGACCTTCATGGTGGGCGGCCAGGCCGAGGGGTTCGCCCGGGCCGAGCCGGTCCTGCGCGCCATGGGGCGCACGGTGGTGCATTGCGGCGATGCGGGTGCGGGGCAGGCGGCCAAGGCCTGCAACAACATGCTTCTCGCGATCAGCATGATCGGCACCTGCGAGGCCTTCGTCCTGGCCGAGAGGCTCGGGCTTTCGCATGAGGCGCTGTTCGAGGTGGCGTCGAAATCCTCGGGCCAGTGCTGGTCCCTCACCACCTATTGCCCGGTGCCGGGGCCGGTGCCGGGCAGCCCGGCCAACCGGGACTACCGCCCGGGCTTCGCCGCCGCGCTGATGGTCAAGGATCTCGGCCTGGCGCAGCAGGCAGCGGGCGATACCGGCGCGGCCACCCCCATGGGCGCGCGGGCGCTGGAGCTTTACCGGCGCTTCGTGGAGGCCGGCGGCGGGGAGACGGATTTCTCCGGCATCATCCGCATGATTAGAGACCTACAACCGCCGCAATAGGCCGTATCGCCCTGATCCGCTTGGCTCTATCCTGGGTGTGCGGTCCTATGATCGCCGCTTGCCGCTCCATGATGCCCGGCTTTGACCGGGTACGATCCGGGTAGCGGGCGAGGGAAAACCGGGTATGAGGGGTGGATGGTGTGAAGCTCACCGACACGGCCGTGCGCAAGGCTCAGAAGGCGGAGCGCCCCTATAAGCTGGCGGACGGCGGCGGCTTGCACCTGCTGGTGACGCCGGCGGGCGGGAAGCTCTGGCGGTATCGCTACGAGGTGAAGGGGGCGGAGAAGACCCTGGCGATCGGGGCCTATCCGGCAGTCTCCCTGGCGGACGCGAGGAAGGCCCGCGACGCCGCGCGGGAAGGGGTGGCGGCCGGCCTGGACCCGAATGTGGCGAAGCGGGTGCGGCGCGCCGATGCCGTTGCCGAGGCGAGCGCCACCTTCGCGGTGGTGGCCGAGCGCTGGTACGCCGCCAAGAGCCCTCTCTGGTCGGCCAGCCATGCCCGGGATGTCCGGCGCAACCTGGATGGCGACGTGATCCCGGCCTTCGGGAAGGTCCCGGTGAAGGCGATCACGGCTCGGATGGTCTTGGCCCTCCTGCGGGAGGTCGAGGACCGGTCGCGACATCAGGCCCGGAAGATGCGGCAGCAGATCAGCGGGGTCTTCGTGCATGCCATCGCCGAGGACCTGGCCGAGACGGACCCTGCTGCCATCATCGCCCCGGCTCTGATGCCCTTGGGTGAGGAGCGGCACCATCCCGCCCTCACCAGCCTGGGGGAGTTCCGGGCCATGCTGCAGAAGGTGGACTCCATACCGGCCTTCCCGCTGACCCGCCTTGCGCTCCGGCTCCTGGCGCTCACGGCGGTTCGCACGGCGGAGCTGCGCCTGGCGCGGCCCGAGGAGTTCGTGGATCTCGATGGCCCGGAGCCGCGGTGGATCATCCCGAAGGAGCGCATGAAGGGGAGGGTGGGGAAGCGCCGCTCCCACGAGGTGCCGCTCGCTCCGCAGGCCGTGGAGCTCGTGAAGGTGGTCCTGGCCTTCACCAGGGGATGCCCTTGGCTCTTTCCGGGGGCAAAGCAGGCCAGCGCGTCGCTTTCCCCTACCGCCATGAATGCCATGCTGATCCGCGCCGGATACGAGGGGAGGCAGACCCCCCACGGCATGCGCAGCAGCTTCAGCACGATCATGAACGAGCGCCATGCCGGCAATGAGCAGGACCGCGCCATCATCGACCTGATGCTGGCGCATAAGCCGAAGACCGGCGTGGAGGCGGTCTACAACCGGGCCTCATACAAGGCGCGGCGCCGGGAACTGGCTTGCGAGTGGGCCGACCTGATCAGCGAGGGACTGATGCCTGTGGCCGACGTTCTCCGCCTGCCGCGCTCCAGGGTGGCGACGGAAAAGTAGAACATAGGAAGAACACGGACTATATAGGAGGACGCCCGGCATCCCGCGCCGGACCCTGACCAAGGACGAGACCATGGCCCAGAAGCGCCCTCCGTCGCCCCAGCGGGCGGCCATGCAGCGCATTGTCGAGATCCTGGCGCGCGGCGCCGGGCCCGAACGGATGGATCGAGAGGTGGACGCGATCGTCGCCCGGCTCCGCGAATCGGGCGATGCGGAGGAGGTGCAGGCCTGGCTCGAGGAGCTGCGTGACGGCTTCGCCGAGAATGCCGAATCGGCCGCCGAGGCGGTGGACGAGATCGAGAGCACCGAGAAGGCCGCGCAACGCAATGCCGAGCGTGCCGCCGCGGCCATGGGCGCGTGCCGCGATGCCTTTGCCCGCCACCTCCGCGCGCCGGTGGCGGCATGACCCTCCCCATCAGCCTGACGAGGCGGATCGCAGACCTCGAAGCCGAGGCGGCGCGCCTCGCGGACCAGCCCGCCGGTTCGACGGTGCAGATGATGATGGCGACGGGCGGCCTGCTGATGGAGATCCCGGCCTCCATCGCGGCCGAGGCCATGCGCAACGCCCTCTCCGGCGTCGCGGAGCTGCCGTCCGAGGCGCTGATGCTGCGGCTCGGCGTGGTGCCCGTCTTCAACATGGTGCCGATACCCGGCGATGACCTGGGCGCCTGTACGCTCGAGTTGGACGAGAACGAGCTGGCTCCTCTGCGGCCAATGCTCTGAGCGGGGCCGAGATGACCCTGAACCTTCTTCCTCCCCCCGCCCAGCCCGTCACCCGAGAGGCGGGCCGAGCAGAGCTGGTCTCAATCTGGGACGGCCTCGATGCGGACGGGCGGCGCATGCTGATGGCCCAGGCGCGCGCGGTGGCCGAAGTGACGGGGCGCGTGCGGGACACGCCGGAGCCGCGGGCGTGACCGGCGCGGCCGATTCGCGCGTCGAGCAGCTGCGCGCCGTGGGCCGCGCCTACCGCGCCGCCGGCGGCCGCGGGCTGGACCGGCTCCGGTGCATCGAGGAGGCCGAGGCGGCCTTCCTCGCGGCAGGCGGCCCACCGGCCGGGGCCCGCGAGGCCGTGCTCGGCATGGTGGCGCAGCTGGCGCGGGAACATGGGGACTGGCTCTTCGGGCCGGCGCAGGAATGGGTGGATCGGCACGGCTCGCAGGAGCCCGTGCACGGCGCTCTGTTCGAGCCTCCGGAGAGTGTCGCTTGAGCAAGGAGAAGCCCCTCACCCCGGCCGACCCCGCCGACCTGGAAGAGGCCGTCTTCTACGCCCTGCGCTTCTCGCTGACCGGCAAGCCGCACGGGAAGAAGATCCGCGAGGAGCCACGATGGATGGCGCGGCACATTGTCGAGCACCTGGCGCGCGCGAACTATCGCATCATGAAGGGGCCGCCGCTGCCGAACCACAGCACCAGCGACTTCAGCCCCAATCCGGGCGGCATGCCTGAGGGGTGGCGCGAGTAGGTGACGAACCCCCGCCCGCAGAGGACGGGCGGGGTACTCGGATCGGAAGTCAGCGCAAGCCGGCGCTGGGTTAGTCTAGAGTCGTTTCGCTGCAAGGTTGCAGTGACAAAACGGTGTCCGGATATCCTGGGCATAACGGGAGCGGATTGTTCCGGGATGAAACCCGTCGCCGTCGCCTTGAACCGAATTACGGCGGATGCTCATCTCTCCGGCATGCTGACCCAGACCCCGAATGACGCCTTCGCCCCCAAGGGCCACGATCTCGGCACCCTCTCAGCCCGGGTGGACGTGCTGACCGAGGTGGTGAGCGCGCTGGCCAGCCTGCCTGGCGCACAAGAGGTCATTCACGCTGCCGCCCAGCGCGTGCTGGAGGCCGTGCCGCAGGACACGGGCGAATTCTACGACATGGAAGCGCGGCGGTTTGCGGAGAGCGTAACTCGCCGCTGAAACGCTGGAACTAGCGTGTGGGGTGACGCACGCTTTGCCGGAAGATTGACACAAGCACGCCCTCTGGCGAACGTAGCCGCGGAAGATTGGGAGCGTGCGCTTGAGCTCGCGCCCGACGCGATGAGCAGAGCACCCGGCAACTCCAGACTGTATGCGGCCTACGCCACCGCGCTAGCTAAGTGCGGGCGGCCGAACGACGCTCTAAACGCGATTGGTGAGGCGGTGACGCGCTTCCCCACGATGTTTCATCTGGACCTCACCAAGGCGGAAATCCTGCGCTCGGTCGGCGATTTGGAGGGCGCTTGCGCCGCGGTTGACGCTGCGGCCGGAAAGGGGGCGCACCAAAAGACTGTTGCGCTCGCCCGCCGCCGCATCGTCCAAGCCGGCTATAGCCTCATGCCGGCAGCCGCGGGCAGCGGCAATCGCGTTTAGCGAGGTGCTGCTCAAGGCAGCCGGGGCCGGTCTGATCGTCGCCATTGCGGTGCGCGAGGAAGAGCTCCCGGTCAGGTCGTGCGCGTGGAGGTCGAACGGGAGTAGCGCCCGTCAGCCAAGCACGGACTTGCTCGGCTCCTCGATAGGGATTTCGTAAGCGATAGACCAATTCCAGAGCGGGAATGGCTTACCTTCCAGGCTGGAGGCAAACTCGTCTTCTTCTGTTACTGCTGGATCCTGACGGAAGTTGGCTGTGGCGAGCGTCGCATCGCTGTCCGTCAGATTTCCATGGCCGTTATAATTTCGGCGGCCAGCATACCGAAGACGAGGACGCGCCTCGGCGGATGTCTCGCGGCCTAGTTCTACACGCACGACTCTTGGAGCGACGATTTCCGCAAACCTTAAAGGCACTTCACCAGCGTCATCGATAAGCGCGAAGCCCTTGAGCGGGAACATCACCGACCTTCGCCCGAGAAACGTCGGCCGGAAAGCAAGAGGGGCAACGGGAACGTCGTACGGTACAAAGACGTCTCGGCCATGCCTGACAGCCATGAGTGGGGCGAGTGGGCGCCATCTCACCCCGTCTAAGAGGACACGTGCCATGACCTTGCCGAAGATCTGTCCGAGCCATGCAGTGCCAAGGGCCGATAGATGCCCGCCGATGTCAGGCACCGGGTAGGCCGGGGAAGCAAGGTACCAGTGCGGCTCCTCTTCACTTAACTCCCACTGCGCCATTCCCACCGACAGATTGGTCCCATCTCGCGTGAACTGGCAGCCTGCCTGATACGAGAAAACGGCAAAAGGCTCGGCCTGCTGTGCAATCCCGCACTGACAGTCCGAGCGGAGGTCTGCCACTAGCCGCCGAAGCCCAGCCTTGTACTGCGCCTTATCTGATGACCCGCCGTTTTCATCCAAGTAGTTGTGCTCTCCGCCCAACCACAGGGTAGCGAGATAGCGATAAGGTTCGCCGATCCGCTCAGCCTCTCGCTTGACTGCTTCGCAGGCGGTAGGCATGCGGCCGTATTCGTTAGGCGTTGCCCCCTTCGATAGCATCTCAAGCGTTCGCCCGCCGAATGCACCATTGGTCGCAACCAGCTTTGTCGCGGCTTCCTCCGGCACTCCTGCCCGGATGCTCATGACGTGCTTTAAATACGCAAGAGCCTGCTCCTGGACCGTCTCCCCGCCTCGACCGACAATCACTCCTCGAAGCGGCTCAAAAGTCTTAGATCGGTACGGCGCCCAGATTTCTCCTGCACCTCGGCCGCCGTGCACCGACTGCCCAAGAGAGAGGTTCGAGGTGAACGGGGGGTCTGGAGTAAACGGCGGATTGGCGCCCCATCCTGCGCCGAGGCTCTGCCCAGTGAGCCCAATGTGGTTGATCCCGCGAATAGGGCGAGCCGACCCAGGATCGACTTCGCGGCGCCGACGATTGCTCGTGTCCTCCGCGAAGCTATTGAGTTCATCGACCACACTCTGACGAACCTGGGTCACAATGGAACGCCCTTCGGGAGGCAGAACTGCGGCGCATGGCGCGGCAGGTCGGTCTTGATTAGCGAGGATAATCCCGCGTCGCTCGGGACGCAAAAAAGCCGCCCCGGGGATCCCACCCAGGCGGATCCTCTCACTCCGGCACCCGATATCCCTGCGGCAGCCTGCGATGGTCCAGCCAAGCGTCCACTACCCGAACCAGCAGCTCCTTCGTCCCCACCCCGAGCCAGCTGCCGGGAAGATCCGCCGGGCCGCCGTCAAGGGCGAACAGCGTCCCCTTCTGGTTCGAGTGGATGGTGGCGCCGCGATAGGTCCAGCTCGGGCCGTCGTGCGCACCGGCCGTGGCTGTCTGGCGGAGTTCGTGCCGCACAGGCTCAAGGATCGGGTCGGGCATCGACTGCCGCATAGCAGGCCCTGAGGGCGCAGTCAGCGCCACCCTCGGCGAACCCGACTGACGCGGCGCCGAGTATAAAATACACACTCTCCCCTTGCGCTTTTCGGCAAGTGTAAGTATAAAGTGCGCATGAAGACACGCGACGTGATCCGAGCGATCGAGGCGGATGGGTGGGTCTGGTTTGCGTATTCCAGTGATCGTGGGCAGCAGTTCCAGGCGATCGTGGGCACGAATTCCACGGCATCGTGGGCAGGCTTCATGCCGATTGGCTAATCGTTCAGGAAGGCTCTCTGGCGTCAAGCGTTTCGGTGGTCGTGGCGCGTCTGGCGGTGATGCGTCGCATGCTTTCGCCGCTGAGTTCGATGCGGTGGGCGTTGTGGACGAGGCGGTCCAGGATGGCGTCGGCCAGGGTTGGGCTGCCGATCACTGCGTGCCACTCCTCGACCGGCACCTGACTGGTGACGATGGTGGAGCTGCGCCCGTGGCGGTC
>NZ_FQZF01000004.1 GCF_900141905.1 Muricoccus roseus
CACGAGAGCCATGCCCTGTCCCAGAAACACCGCAAGCGCATCGAGGAGGCTTTCGGCTGGGCCAAGACCGTCGGCGGCATGGCCCAGACCGTCTATCGTCGCATCGAACGCGTGCGATCCCGCTTCATCCTGACGATGGTCGCCAACAACCTGGCCCGACTGCCCCGGCTGCTGGCAGCATGAAGCCGAAAACCGGCATCCGGCGTCCATGCCGCTCGTAGGAACGGGCCGGACGCGCAAAGCCGCTGGTCCCTCCGACGGGAAAACGCTCCAGAACGCCGAGTAATTCAGCGACCTGTTAGGAGGATCCCCTCCGGGGCGGACCTATTTCGAGGCCGGGCCAGGCGGGCCGGGCGGGGTGATGGATTCGAGGATGCGGGCCGCGCTGGTCAGCCCGGCATCGGCCATGCGCAGCGGCAGTGTCGCTAAGTCGATCGAGAGGCCGGCCATGGAGGTCATGGCGGCGAGCGGGGCGCCGCCGCTCTCCGGCCGTTCGCGCCAGCCGCCGCTGACGGCGCGGCCGTCCCGCATCGGCTCGAACAGGGCGCCTGGGGTGTCGCCGCTTGGCTCCCCCGAGAGGAAGCCGGTGTGCAGCGCGCGCCCGGTGAGCCAGGCGGTGAAGCCGGGGGCGAACTGCTTCTGGGCGCTGGCGATCTTGCCGAAACCGCCGACGATCACCTCGGCCCGTGGCTGGCGGACGAGATCCACCACCGTCTGGGCCACCTCCTCCGCCGTATAGACCGGCGGGGCCGCGCGCACCTGGCGCCCGCTGTAGTTGGCGGCGTGCTGGAAGAAGGGCGTGTCGATCACCGATGGGAGCACGGTGCAGACCTGGATGCCGGGCTGGTCCAGCACCTCCTGCCGAAGGGCCTCGGAAAAGCCGCGGATGGCGAACTTGCTGGTGGCGTAGGCGGAGCCGTCCGGCTTGGCGGTGCAGCCGACGATGGAGGCATTCTGGATCAGCGTGCCACGCCCCTGGGCCCGGAACTGGCGGATGGCCACCCGGGCACCGTGCATGCAGCCGAACAGGTTGGTTTCAATGACGTGCCGCCAGGCCTCGGAGGGGATGGATTCGAGGCGTCCGAACACGCCGACGCCGGCATTGTTGAACCACACGTCGATCCGGCCGAAGTGTTCGATGGCGCGGCGGCCGAGCGCTTCCACCTCCTCCTCCCGCGTCACGTCGGTCGGCACGGCCAGGGCGGTGCCACCCAGCGCCTCGCATTCGCGCGCAGCATCCGCGAGCATCTCCGCCCGGCGGGCGGCCAGGACGAGAGGGATGCGCCGAGGCGGGCGAAGGCCTGGGCGGTGGCCCGGCCGATGCCGCTGGACGCGCCTGTGATGACGATGACGGTGGAGCCGGCGGACTGGGGCATGGGGGAGAGGTCCTTGCTGCGCGGAGCGGCGCCGGGGCGCGTGGACGCATGATCCCTGGGCGGGGTGGCTCCGACGAGCGAACGAGATGCGCGCCGGTCTGGTTGCCCGGCTGGGATGACGTGTGCCGGGCCGGGCTGTATCGGAACGGGGCCGGCCCCGCTCCGTCCCTTGCCCGATCATCGAGGTTCCGTTGGATCTGCTGCCCGAACCGTTCTTCCAGCGTGCCGCCCCCGACGTGGCCCGGGACCTGATCGGCGTGACGCTGCTGGTGGACGGTGTCGGCGGCGTGGTGGTCGAGACCGAGGCTTATGACCGGGAGGACCCGGCTTCCCACAGCTTCCGGGGTCCCACGCCGCGCAATGCGGCGATGTTCGGGCCCGCGGGGCATGCCTATGTCTACCGTTCCTACGGGCTGCACTGGTGCCTCAATCTCGTCTGCGGGGCCGGGGCCACGGGAAGCGCGGTGCTGATCCGCGCGCTGGAACCCGTCGCGGGCCTCGAGGCGATGCGGGAGCGGCGCGGGGTGGCGGAGGCGCGGCTCCTTTGCAGCGGGCCGGGGCGGCTCAGCCAGGCCCTGGGCGTGACGCGCTTGCTGGACGGGCAGCCGCTGGACCGCGCGCCCTTCGCGCTCCGGCCGGCCGCGCGCCCGGTCCCGGTCGTCGCCGGGCCGCGCATCGGCATCACGCGCGGGGCGGAGACGCCCTGGCGCTTCGGGCTGGAGGGCTCGGCCTTCCTCAGCCGCCCCTTTCCACGCTGAGGCGGAAGGGGCGGTTAGGTCGTTCTGCTGGGGGCTGGCTGGTCCGGGGAGGGCACCGCCCTCACCCGCCAAGGGCCTGAGGCCCTTGGAACGCCGTCTGACTGCCGTGGATACGATGATCGAAGGGGTCTCTGGTGGGCGGGTGCTTTTCCTGCCTTTGCAGGCGCCCCGGGTTCATGACCCGAGGCGCACCGTCAGCCGAGTGACTCCGACTCGAAGAAAAAGATGATGGTCGAAGGCACTGCCTTCGATGGGGTCCGGGGAGAGGAAAAATTCCTTCTTCCTTTCCCGGGACGGACGGACAGATCAGAACAAGAGCTCGACCGGATCAGTCCTTCTCAGCCAGCACGAGCGGCAGCAGCCGGCTGGCGAGGAGGCGGAGGGCGGGGAAGTCCGCTTCGCTGAACCGGTCCCCGGCATGGGACATGTTCATGGTGGCCTGGGACTGCCCGGCGAAGAGCACGGGGATGTTCACCATGCCGCCGATGCCGAGGCTGAGGATCAGCTCGTGGTCCGCGAAGACCCGGCGGATGTCCTCGGGGCTGTGGCAGATCAGGGGCTGGCCGCGGTCCAGCACCTGCTCGCCCCAGGGCGTGCCCTGCTTCTTCTTGCGCCCGCCCACGGGATAGGCGGCAGGATTGGAGGAGTAGACGCGCTCCACCTCCATGGTGGCGTGGATGGAGCGGGTGACGGTGAAGAGCCAGTGGTCGAAGGCGCGCTTGGCCAGGGCGTCGATGGCGGCATAGGCCACCGCCGGATCGCTCTCCGCGATGATTGCGTCGATGCGGGCGATGTCGTCCAGCGTGATGGCGGCATCAGGCATGGGTGGGCGATTCCTTGGCGGCGGCGCCCGGCTGGCGCGGGATCAGCGGGTGGGAATGGGCTTCGGGCACCAGCCCCTGGGTGCGGAAGCGCAGCAGGACGATCAGCGCGCCGCTGACGATGATCTCGCGCAGCGCCGCGCCCTGGACGGCCGAGAGGCCGGGCAGGAGCGGGATGATGAAGCGGGTGGATTCGAGGAAGGCGACGACGAGCACGGCGCCGATCACGGCGCCGCGGTTGTTGCCCACCCCGCCCGCCAGCAGCGAGAGCTTGATGTAGAGGGTGAGCAGCGGAACGAAGATTTCGGGCGCGATATAGGAGGTGTAGTGGCCGTAGAGCGCGCCGGCGAGGCCGAGGGCGGCGCAGCCGATGGCGAAGGCCTGCACCTTGTAGGCGATGACCCACTTTCCCGCGACGGCGGCCACCTGGTCGTCGTCGCGGATGGCGCGCAGCACGCGGCCGAAGGGGGAATAGCTCAGCCGCTCGAAGGCGAAGAACACGGCCGTGACCAGGGCGGCGACGAGGATGAGGAAGAAGAGGTTGAAGCCGACCGGGCCCAGATCGGCCCGGAAGGGGCCGGGGATGCCGGAGATGCCGTCGGTGCCGTTGGTCAGCCAGACCTCGTTGCTGGCGATGACGCGCAGCGCCTCGGCGAAGCCCAGGGTGACGATGGCGAGATAGTCGCCGCGCAACCGCGCTGTGATGAGCGCGACCAGCACGCCCACCAGCGCCCCCATGCCCGCGCCGGCGACGACGCCGAGGAGGATGGGCAGGCCGAGCTTGGTGGTCAGCAGGGCGGAGGTGTAGGCACCGACCGCGAAGAAGCCGACCAGGCCGAGATTGACCAGCCCGGCCATGCCCCAGATGACGTTCAGCCCGAGCGCCATCAGGGCGTAGATGCCCGCCGACACCCCCATGGCGATGAGGTAGTTCTCCATCCTAGTAGGCCCGCTGCCCAAGGATGCCGCGGGGCCGCAGAATGAGGACCAGCAGAATCGCGAGGAAGCCGATGACGCTGCGGTAGGAGGGGGAGAGGAAGAGCAGCGACAGCTCCTCCCCGATGCCGACGGTCAGGGCACCCACCACGGCGCCGGGGATGGAACCGAGCCCCCCCACCACCGCGGCAGCGAAGACCGAGAGCATGGCGCGGAAGCCGGTGAGGGGGTCGATGCTGGTATCGAGCCCGATCAGCATGCCGCCCACCCCGGCCAGACCCATGCCGGCGAAGGAGACGATCCGCGCGATGCGGGCGGCATCGATGCCCTTGATATCGGCGAGGGAGGGATTGTCGGCCACCGCGCGCATGGCCTTGCCGGTGCGGGTGAAGGAGAGAAAGGCGAAGACGACGGCCATGACGACGACCGAGATCGCCAGGTTCTCCACCTGCTGCGGCCCGATGCGCAGGTCGCCGAAGCGCCAGTCCCGCTGCATCGGCAGGTCATAGCCGTTCAGTGAGTTGCCGAAGATGAAGCGCACCACGTTCTCCAGCGCGATGGTGAGGGCGATGGAGCCGATGGCCGTGGTGATGAAGCCGGCGGAGCGGAAGGGCTTGAGCACGAACTCGTCGCTGAGAAGCCCGACGAGCCCCGCCACCAGGAATGCGCAGAACAGCGCGGGCACTACGGAGAAGCCGAGCTGCGTGTTGGCCACGTAGCCCGCGAAGGCGCCGATGGTGGCGTGGGAGGCGAGGGAGAAGTTGGGGAAGCGCAGAACGGCATAGATGGCCGTGAGGCCGATGGCCGGCACCGCGAGGATGGCGCCGGCCATGATGCCGTTGATGAGGAGCTGGGGGATCTCGGACAGCACCCGCTTACGCGACCTTCAGGAAGCGGAAGGCGCCGTTCTCGACAATCTGGTAGCGAAACTTGCAGTCCACGATGTCGCCGATCTCGGTGAAGTCGCAGGGGCCGCTCGCGCCCTCGTAGTTGATCTCCTTGCCCTCGCCGAGCAGGCGCAGGCCCTCCACGGCGGTGTAGACCTTGGTGCCCTCGCCCTGGGCGATCTTGCGGACATTCTCCCGCAGGGCGGTGCCCGTCGCCTCCCGCCCCTTTGCGATGGTCAGGGCGACGAGGCTGATCCAGTCCGTCGCCTGCGCCTCGTAGGAATCTACCCCGGTGCCGAGGCGCTTCTTTGCGGCCTCGAAGGCCGGGCTGTCGACGTCGGAGGAGGGCTGGACGGTATAGACCTTCTCGGTGACCTCCCTCGGCAGCGATTCCAGCGCCTTGTCGGTCACGGAATAGGATTGGGCGAAGCGGGGCCCTTCGAAGCCCGCGCGGTAGAGCTCGCGCAGCAGGATGGTGACATCGGGAGTGTAGCCGTTGAGGTAAATGAGGTCCGGGCGGGTGCGCAGCGCCTGGTCCACCTCGGAGCGGTAGCTCGTCTTGTCCTTCTCGTAGAGAAGGGCGCCCGTCATTTGCGCGCCCTTCTGCGCCAGGACCTCCCGCACCCGGTTCTGGGTGGGCATGGCGAAGGGCGACTGCAGCGACATCACGAAGACCTTCTTCGCGCCCGTGCCCGCGATGAACTCGGCATGCTTGCCGGCCTGGAGGTGGTTGTTGGGCTGGGTGCGGATCAGATAGCCCTGGTGCGGCAGCTGGGTGATGGAATCCGCGCCGGAGACGGTGGTGAGGAAGGTCTTGCTCTCCCAGCAGACCGGCGCCACGGCGGCGGTGACGGCCGAGGCCCAGGTGCCCATGATGACCGGCACCTTGTCCACGTCGATGAGCTTGCGGGCGGCGCGCACCGCGCCTTCGGGGTTGGTCTGGTCATCCTCCACGGCGAATTCGATGCGGCGGCCAAGCAGCCCGCCGGCCGCGTTGATCTCCTCGCCCACCGCCTGCATGGCCTTGAGCATGCGCGGGCCGTCGAAGCCGCCGGCGCCGGTGAGGGGGGTGAGGATGCCCAGCCGCAGCGGCGCTCCCGCGCTTGTCCCCTGGGCTCGCGAAACGGCTGGGGCCGCGAGGGCCGTCATGCCCGCGAGGAGCGCGGTGCGGCGGGGCAGCAGAGGCGTGGATCCGGTCATGCTCGGGACTCCCGTTGAATGCTGCGGCGGCTCACCCGCCCAGGAAGATGCGTCGGATTTCCGGATCGGCCGCCAGCTCGCGCGCGATGCCGTCGGAGCGGTTGCGGCCATCCACCAGGATGTAGGCGCGGTGAGCGATCTCGAGCGCGTCATTGGCGTTCTGCTCGACCAGTGCGATGGCGACGCCGTCACGGTTGATCGCCTGGATCTCGGCGAAGAGCCCTTGGGCCGCTACGGGAGAGAGGCCGGCCGAGGGCTCGTCCAGCAGCAGCACCGCGGGTTCCACCATCAGCGCCATGCCCATAGCGAGGATCTGGCGTTCGCCGCCCGAAAGCGTGCGCGCGGCCTGGCGGCGTTTCCGGCCAAGCACGGGGAAGCGCTCCATTACCCCGTCCAGGCGCCGCGCGGCCGCGGCAGGGTCCGCATAGCCGCCCATCTCCAGGTTCTCGCGCACGGTCATGGAGGGAAAGACATTGTGCTCCTGCGGGACATAGGCGATGCCGAGCTTCGTCACCTCGCGCGGGCGCAGGCCGGCGATGGGGCGGTCCTTCAGCAGGATGGAGCCGGCGGAGGGCCTGAGCAGCCCGGCGACGGCCTTCAGCAACGTGGACTTGCCGGCGCCGTTCGGGCCGACGATGCAGACGATCTCGCCCGGGTCCACCCGGAAATCGAGCCCCTTGAGGATCTGGTCGGCGGCGGAATAGCCGGCGACCACGCCGGAGACGGTCAGGAGGCCCATCGCGGCCGCCCCATATAGGCTTCCTGCACCGTGGCATTCGCCGCCACCTCGGCGAAGGTCCCTTCGGTGAGGTGGCGGCCTTCCGCCATGACGATCACGTGGTCGCAGAGCCGCGCGATGGTGTCCATCTGGTGCTCGATCAGCAGCAGGCTGATGCCCTCGGCCACGATCTCGCGCAGGCGCTCCCCGATCTCGCGCGTCAGGCTGGGGTTCACGCCGGCGCAGGGCTCGTCCAGCAGGATGAGCTTTGGCGCGGTCATCAGCGCGCGGCCGATCTCCAGCAGCTTTTTCTGCCCGCCGGAGAGGGCGGAGGCCTTGTTGTCCAGCACCTGGGTCAGGCGAAGACGGGCGGCGATGGCCTCGGCGCGCGCCTGCAGCTCCTCCTCCCGCGCCAGGGCGGCGCGGGTGCGGAGCAGGGCGGTGAGCACGCCTTCCCCGGGCTGGTGCGCGCCGTAAAGAAGCAGGTTCTCCCGCACCGTCAGGCGCGGGCAGCCGCGGGCGATCTGGAAGGTGCGGACGAGGCCGCGCGTGCTGATGCGATCCGGCCGCCAGCCGGTGATGTCCTCGCCATCGAAGACCACACGCCCGGTGCTGGGCGGCACCACCCCGGTGATGCAGTTGAACAGCGTGGTCTTGCCGGCGCCGTTCGGGCCGATCAGCCCGGTGATCCGGCCGGCCTCCACCGACAGCTCCACGCCGTTGAGGGCGTGCACGCCGTAGAAGGAACGGGTCACGCCGCGAACCTCGAGCAGCGGCATGGTCCACCATCGCCCTCGCAGTGCAGCAGAGAGATTGGATAAAATAGTTAAAGCCTGTCAATGGGCCGTTTCGGCGCCTTATCGGTTCAGGCGGCGGGACACGAAGCTCAGGGCCGGGGCGCAGACCGGGTCGCCGCCGGGATGCAGCAAGGCCTGGGTGGGCAGTCCGAGGGCGGCGAGCTGGTCCAGGAGGTCGGCGCCGAAATCGGTGTAGACGAGGGAGCGGCCGCCCGCGCCGTCCCCGTGATAGACCTCGGGCAGCAGGTGCACGTCCTCCTCGCCGGACACGTCCACCCGCGCGACCGAATGCGGCGGCATCGGCGCGACGAGCGGGATGGAGAAGACGTGCAGGCCGCCGGGCTTCAGGATGCGGCGGATTTCCGCCCAGGCCCGTTCGGGCCGGCGCACATGCTCCATGATGTCGGAGCTGACGACGAGGTCGAAGCTCTCATCCGCGAAGCTGGTCGCGGTCAGGTCCTGGCACTCCACGCCCTCCCACATCTCGCCGCTGGGAATGCCGGGGCGGAAGGTGGAGACGGCATACCGTTGGGCGCGGGAGAGATAGGGGCGGAGCGGACCGGACTGCCCGGGCTCGAACACCGCCTTGTCCGCGAGCCAGCCGGATTCCGCGAGCGCCTTCATCGTGGGATGCAGGCCGCCGGCAAGGCTGGCGAGCAGCGCCGATGCCTGGGAGCGATAGCGCAAGGTGGCGCGGCAGGACCCGCAGGCGAAGGTTTCCCGCAGCAGCCGGTGCGTGCGGCGGAAGCGCCCATGCCAGCCACAGACCGAGCAGGTTTCCTCCACCTCGTGCCGCGGATAGGCCGCGAGGCGCGGCGGCGGCTCGGTGGCCGGCCAGCCGGCGAGGGGCTCGTCGATGATCATGTTGCCGCCGCTGCCGCCGCGCTGGACGACCTGGCCGGGACGGTCCGAGTGCAGGGCGATGCGGCAGTCCCGCGCCCCCGCGCCGCCATTCAGCTGCAGCGGGGCGCAGCGGCGCGCGTGCAGATCCAGCGTGATGCCGCGGCAGTTGCTGAGCAGGACGGCGACATCGTCCATCTCCTCCGCCACCACATGGGCGGTGGCACCCCCCACCACCCGTTCCGCGCTGCCCATGATGGCAAGGCCGCGGAAGCTCTGCGTGGCCTCCAACGCGATGTCGTGGCCAGCTTCCGCCTCGCCGGGCTGGAGGGTGACGGCATTGCCCGAGACCTCGGCCGCGCGCAGGCGCAGCGTGCCGCCGCCGCCGGTGAGCGTGACGCCGGCCGAGCGGGCGCGGCGGCCGATGCCGGAAAGGATCAGCGCCGCATCGAGATTCGTGCAGGCGGAGAAGCTGGCGCCCTGGAGGCCCAGTTCCGCGAGCAGGATGTCGCGCAGGTAAAGCTCCGCGCAGCCCTTGGCCTCCAGCCCCGCGCCTTCGGCCTCGGTGAGCAGCAGGTCCTCCAGCCGGACGCGCGCGGGGCCGCGCAGCTCCAGCAGGGGGCGGGCGCGGTGCCCGCGGCTGGTCAGGCCCAAGCCGCGCAGGCTGCCGCCGCCAGCCCCGGCGCCCAGGATCAGCGACGCCTCTCCGGCCAGGGTGAGCACCGGGCGGGGGCCCGGGGCGGCCCGCAGATGCAGGGGCCGGTCCAGGCGCAGGGCCTCGCCGAGCGTGAAGGAGGTTCCGATCTCCACCACCGAGCCAGGCTCCGCGCTGGCCAGGGCGAGGCGGAGCGCCTCGGCGTCCCGCACCGCCAGGGGCTTCGTCTCCTCGGCATCGGGCGGGGCTGGATGGGCGGAGGAGGCCATGGTCGTCCTGGATACGGGAAAGGCCCGGCCGCCCGGGGCGCGGCAGACTAGGTGGGGCGGTTGCGGGTGACAAATCGGGGTGCCGACCCGTCACCAATCCTTCCCCGAAGCGTCACCGAGGCGAGCGGGCGAATCATCCGGATGTGTCAGAGGGTCCGCGCCCATCATGGACACTCATCCCGATACCCTGACCGCCCATCCCGACAGCGCCGGGAAGGCGCTGGGAGAGGCTCCCTTCCTGCATGACGGCGCGCGGGTGCGCGACAGCCATTTCGGCCGCTGGTGCGAGGTGGGCGCGCGCAGCCGCGTGGCGGAGAGCCGCTTCGGTGACTATGCCTATGTCGCGAATGACAGCGACATCATGCACACCGATGTCGGCCCTTTCTGCTCCATCGCCGCGCAGGTGCGGATCAACCCGGGCAACCATCCGCTGGAGCGCGTGGCGCTCAACCACTTCACCTACCGCTCCTCCGCCTATGGCATGGGCGACGACGATGCGGCGTTCTTCGAATGGCGGCGCGAGCACAAGGTGGTGCTGGGGCCCGATGTATGGATCGGGCACGGGGCGGTGATCCTGCCCGGCGTCACGATCGGAACCGGCGCCGCGATAGGGGCCGGCGCGGTGGTTTCGAAGGACGTGCCGGACTTCGCCATCGTCGTCGGCGTGCCGGGGCGGGTGCTGCGCTACCGCTTCTCGCCCGAGATCATCGCGGCGCTGCACCGCATCGCCTGGTGGAACTGGCCGCATGAGCGGCTGGGCGAGGCGCTGCGGGATTTCCGCAGCCTGAGCGCCGAGGATTTCTGCGCGAAGCACGACCCGGCGCGCTGACGCCTCCATCCCGACCCCGCGGAGCGGAATCCATGCCTCACCCCCAGGCCAGCCGCGTGCTGATCGTGCTGTTCGACGGCCTGCGGCCGGACCTCGTCACGCCCGACCGCATGCCGGCGCTCTCGGCCTTCCTGGCCGATGCCCGGCGCTTCACGGAGGCGTCCTCGGTCTTTCCCTCGCTCACCCGGGTCTGCGCGACCACCATCGCAACGGGCCAGCCGCCGGCGGTGAGCGGCATCATCCAGAATGCCTTCCCCGATGCCGCGGCGCAGGAGGGGCGTTTCCTGAACACGGCCTCGGCCGAGGACATGCGGCGCGCGGCGCGGCATCACGGACCGGGCTTCGTGGCCACGCCCCGCTTCGCCGATGCCCTGGCCGCCGCGGGGCGACGCTTCGCCCTGGTGCATAGCGGCTCGGCCGGCGGCGCCTATCTGCTCGATCCCCGCGCGCGGGCGAATGGCTCGGCGGTGATGAGCCTGGCCGGGCGCGAGGCGAGCGAGACGCCGGAGTTGTGGGACGCGGTGACGGCGCGGATCGGCGCACCGCCCGTGGCGGCGGACAAGGTGCCGCTGATGGATTACGCCGGAAAGGCCATGGCGGAGGTGGTGCTACCCGAGCTGCGGCCGGATGTCGCCCTGCTCTGGCTGACGGAGCCGGACTGGTCCTTCCACTACAGCGGCATGGACACGCCGGCGACCCGTGCGGCGCTGCGCGCTTCCGACGATGCCTTCGCGCGGGTGCTCGCCGCGGCCGCGGCCCTGCCGCAGGCGGAGAGGATGGCGGTCATCGCCATGTCCGACCACGGCCATGTCGGCACGACGGAGCCCTTCGATCTGGTGGGCGAGCTCGATGCACTCGGCTTTCAGGGCACGCTGGACCGGCCGGGCGAGGATCTCTCGATCGCGGCGGGGACGCTCTGCTGGCTCTGGCCCTCGGTGGCGGATGCCGTGCGCCTGGGGCGGCTGGTGGCGGCGCTGCGGGAGAAGGCGTGGTGCGGCGCCCTGCTGGCGGCGGGCGGGAACGGCATCGAAGGCCCCTGGCCCGGCACCTTCGACCTGGCGTTGCTGAATGTGGAGCACCCGCGCTCGGCGCCGCTGCTGCTGGGCATGCGGGGCGGGCCGGAGCCGGACCGCTGGGGCCTGGCGGGCAACAGCCCCATCGTGGGCAAGGACTTCCCGCTGGGCGGCGGCATGCATGGCGGGCTGCACCGGCAGGAGATGGCGAACCTGATCGCGCTGCGGATGGCGGGGGTGGAGGCCGGGGAGGATGCGGCGCCGGTGGGGCTGATCGACATCGCGCCCACGCTGCTGTCGCTGCTGGGCGTGGCCCCGACGGCGCCGATGGCCGGGCGGTCCGTGCTGGCTGGCGAGGCACCGCGTGAGCGCCGGGTGCTGGAGACGGGCGCGGGCGACTACCGCCAGCGGATCGTCCTGGCGGGCGAGGGGCGCGGCGCCATTATCCGGGATGGCGGGCGGGTGGGGTGATCCCAGCGGGCCTTCTCATCCGGCCCTGCCGGCCGGAGGACCGGCCTGCGCTGGTCGAGCAGTTCCTCGCCCTCAACCGCTACGAGGAACCCTTGGCGCGCAATCGCCGGACCGACCTGGCGGGGGCGGAGGAATCGCTCGACGCCGCGCTGGAGCGCGTGGAGCGCACCGGCGGCGCAGCCCTGATCGCCGAATGGCGGGGCGCCGTGGCTGGCCACCTCTTCCTCACTTTCGAGGAGGACGCGGCCTATGTCCGCGCGGTCCGCGCGGCGCTGCGCCCCTACGCCTATATCTCCGAGCTGTTTGTGCGGGAGGAGGCGCGGCGCCGGGGAATTGGCCGTGCCCTGCTCGCGGAGGCGGAGCGGTTGGCGGCGGCGCGCGGCGTGCCGCGGCTGATGATCGGGGTTCTGGCGGGGAACGCCGAGGCTGCGGCGCTGTACCGCCGCTTCGGGTTCCGGGATTACGCGGTCGAGATGAGGAAGGCGGTTCCATCTGGGGACGACCCTGCCCCTCCCGTGAGCCTTCCGACGGAACGCTGAGCCCCTGAAGCTGCCGAATGTTCAGGCGGCGCGCCGAGCGCCAACGCGGCCCGGGCAGGGCTGGAGGGAAGCCGCGCTTCCCTCCAGGGTCTTACCGCAGCGTCGGGTCCAGCCGGTCCCGCAGCCAGTCGCCCAGCAGGCTGACCGAGAGCGTGGTCAGCACGATCACCGATGAGGGCGCCAGCAGGATCCAGGGCGCGCGGGTCAGGTATTCGCGCCCGTAGCCGACCATGTTGCCCAGCGAGGTCATGGGCGGCTGCACGCCGAGGCCGAGGAAGGAGAGGCCGCTTTCCAGCAGGATGATCTCGGGGAAGGCGAGGGTCATCGAGACGATGAGGGTGGACGCGATGTTCGGCAGGACGTGGCGGCCATAGACGCGCCAGGGCGAGGCGCCGAGCTGCCGCACCGCCGCCGCATAGCCCTGCGCCCCGGCCGAAACGGCAAGGCCGCGGGCGATGCGGGCGTAGCGTTCCCAGCCATGCAGCCCGAGGAGGCAGATGAAAAGCGGCAGCGAGTTGCCGAAGAAGGCCAGCACCGATAGCGCCAGGATGAGGAAGGGCATGGCGGCCTGGAAGTCCACCAGCGCCAGCACCGCCTGTTCCACCATCCCGCGGAAATGCGCGGCGAGGAAGCCGAGGGAGACGCCGAGCACGGCACCGATCGTGGTCGCGCCGAAGGCGATCAGCAGGCTCATGCGGATGGACTGGATGAGGCGGGAGAGCACGTCGCGCCCCAGCTCGTCCGTGCCCAGCGGATGCACCCATTCCCCGCCCAGGCCGATAGGTGGTGTGAGGCGGTTCCGCAGGTCCAGCGCTGTGTAGGAATAGGGGCTGACGAGGTCCGCCGCGAGGGCGGTGAGGAGCATCATCGCCAGCCAGGCGATGGCGAAGACCACGAGGGCCGGCATGCGGGCCTGCTTGCGGGCGGGCGGGGCGGCGGTGGCGGATGCCGCCGGCGCCGAGTTCAGGGTGATGTCGGACATCAGGCGCTGGCTCCCTTCGGCGCCACGCGCAGGCGCGGGTCCAGGGCACCGTACAGCAGGTCGACGATCAGGTTGGCGGTCACCATGGTGGCCGCGACGAGAAGCAGGATGCACTGCACCACCGCCAGGTCGCGGTTCGCCACCGCCACCACCAGCAGCCGGCCCACGCCGGGCCAGGAGAAGACGCTTTCCACCACCACCGCGCCCGCGAGCAGGCTGCCCACCATGAAGCCGACGATGGTGACGGTGGGGATGGCCGCGTTGGGCAGGGCATGGCGCCGCACGGCCACATGCCAGGGCACGCCCTTGGCCAGCGCCGTGCGCATGTAGGGTTGGCCGAGCACTTCCAGCATGGCGGAGCGGGTGAAGCGTGCCAGCACGGCGGCGCCTCCGATGCCCAGCGTGATCACGGGCAGGATCGCATGCCGCCAGCTCTCCTGCCCGCCCGAGGGCAGCCAGCCCAGCGTGACGGCGAAGACCAGCACCAGCACGAGACCGAGCACGAAGGATGGCACGGTGAAGCCCGCCACGGCCAGCAGCATCACCGCGCGGTCGGCGAAGGAGTTGCGGTGAAGTGCGGCATAGACGCCGGCCGGGATGCCCAGGCCGATCTTGATCAGCAGGGCGGGAAGGGTGAGGGCCAGGGTGGCGGGAATGCGCTCGGCCACCAGTTCGATGGCCGGGCGGCCGTCGCGCATGGACTGGCCGAGGTCGCCCCGGAAGATCGCGGCGAAGTAGCGGACATACTGCTCCCAGAGCGGGTCATCGAGGCCCCAGGCGCGGCGGAAGGCGGCGATGGCCTCCGGCGGCGCGTCGGCGGACATGATGAGAAGCGCAGGATCGCCGGAGAGGCGGAGCACGACGAAGGCGAAGGTGACGACCAGCGCGAGGGTCAGCAGCGCGCGGGCCAGGCGCAGCCCGAGAAAGCGGAGCATCAGGCGGCCTCGCGCGTGGGCAGGGGTTGGGAGATGGCGGTGGGCACCGCGCCTTCGTTCGGCGCCACCTCGCCATGGGCCACATGGCAGGCCACCAGGCGGCCATCGCTGGCGCGCCGCTTCAGGGCCGGAACCTCGCGCGCGCAGAGGGCGGCGGCGAGGGCGCAGCGCGGGTGGAAGGCGCAGCCGGGCGGGCGGGCGGCGGGGTTGGGCGGGTCGCCCCGCAGCACGATACGGCCGCCCTTGCGGCCGGGATGCGGGATGGCGGAGACGAGGGCCTGGGCATAGGGATGCGCGGGGGCGTGCAGCACGTCGTCGGGCTCGCCCTCCTCCACCACCCGGCCGAGATACATGACCGCGACACGGTGGCTCATCTGCCGCACCGCGCGCAGGTCGTGCGAGATGAAGAGCATGGAGATGCCGGTGCGGGCCTGGACCTCGGAAAGGAGGTTCATGACCTGGGCCTGGATGGACACGTCCAGCGCGCTGATCGGTTCGTCGCAGACCAGCAGGTCCGGGCCCGTGGCGAGGGCGCGGGCGAGGACGGCGCGCTGGCGCTGGCCGCCGGAGAGCTCATGCGGATAGCGCGCCGCATGGTCGGGGCGCAGCCCGACATCGCGGAGCAGCGCCTCGACCCGCCTGGGACGGTCGGCGCGGGTGCCGATGCCGTGGATCTCCAGCGGTTCGGCGACCTGCGTGCCGATGTCGAGGCGGCGGTCGAGGGCACCGAGCGGGTCCTGGTAGACCATCGCCATGCGCGCGCGCAGGCGGCGCCATTCCGGCGAGGCGGGATGCGGCATCTGCTCGTTGCGGAAGGCGACTCCACCGGCATCGGGCACCTCCAGCCCCAGCACCATGCGGCCGGTGGTGGACTTGCCGCAGCCGGATTCCCCCACCAGGCCGAGCGTGCGGCCGCGATGCAGGGTGAGGGAGACCCCATCCACCGCGCGCACCTCCACCGGGCGGCCGAAGAAGCCCTGGCGCATGGTGTAGCGGCGGACAAGGCCCTGGGCGTGCAGCAGCGGCTCGGGCGCAGGGTCGATCATGCCGGGATCAGCTCCGGGTTGTGCGCGGGCTCGATGGGCCGGATGCAGGCGGCGCGGTGGCCGGGCGCCACGGTCATCAGCGCGGGGGGCGCGGCGTCGCAGGCCGCGACATGGCGCGGGCAGCGCGGGGCGAAGGGGCAGCCGGGCGGCATGGCCCAGGGCTCCGGCACGCCGCCGGGGATGGCGGCCAAGGGCCGGCGCGGGCCATCGATGGGCGGCAGGGCGGCAAGCAGCCCGGCGGCATAGGGATGCGCGGGGGCGGCGAAGAGGTCGGCCGCGGCCGTCTCCTCGACGATCCGGCCGGCATACATGACGCAGACCCGCTCGCAGGTCTCCGCCACGACGCCGAGGTCGTGGGAGATGAGGACGAGGGCCATGCCGGTGTCGCGCCGGATCTCGGCGAGCAATTCGAGGATCTGCGCCTGGATGGTCACGTCCAGCGCGGTGGTGGGCTCGTCGGCCACCAGAAGCTCCGGTTGGCCGGCGAGGGCCATGGCGATCATCACGCGCTGGTTCTGCCCGCCCGAGAGTTCATGCGGATAGGCATCCAGGCGGCGGCGCGCATCGGGCATGCCCACGCGGTCCAGCAGGCGGCGCGCCTCCTCGCGCGCGGCATTGCCCGCCATGCCGCGATGCAGGCGCAGCGCCTCGGTGATCTGGCGGCCGATGCGGTGGACGGGGTTCAGGCTGCTGGCGGGATCCTGGAAGATCATCGCCACGCGGCCGCCGCGCACCTCGTCCAGCACGGAAGGGGCGGCGTGCAGGATCTCCTGCCCGTCCAGCCGCACGCTGCCACCCACCTTCGCCTTGCCCGGCAGGAGCCCGAGGGCGGCGAGCCAGGTGACGGACTTACCGCAGCCGGACTCCCCCACCAGCGCCACGGCTTCCCCCCGCCCGATGGCGAGATCCACGCCGCGCAGGGCGGGAATGCCGTCGAAGGCGGCGGTGAGGCCGCGGATCTCGACCAGCGGGTGCATCAGGCGCCCCAGTTGCGGGCGGAGAAGTCCATGAAGAAGGACTGCCCGGCCTTCCAGGGAAGGTCCCGGCGCTTGGCGGTGAAGTTCAGAGTCTGGTGCAGCACCGTGTAGGCGGGGTCCTCGCGCTCGGCGATCTCGAGCATGCGGCGGAAGGCGCGGCGGCGCTCCTCGCGGTCCATGGAGCCCTCCAGCACCGCGGAGAGCCGGCCGAACTCCTCGTTGCGCCACTCGCCGATCTGCCATTGCTGCCCTTCCGGACCGTGCTGGGCGGTGAGGGAGGCGACGGGGTCGTTGAAGGAGGCGGAGTTGGACCAGTCCCGCACGCCGCGCCCGGCGGGCGTGCCCGCGCCGGCGTTGGAGAGAACCTGCGGGAAGTTCTCCTTCATCTCGATCACCACGTTCAGCCCGACCGCGCGCCAGCCTTCCAGCAGGATTTGCGCGGTGGGGACCTGGGCGGTGTAGTAGTTGTTGAGCAGGCGATAGGGGATCGGCTCGCCCCGGTAGTTCGCCTCGCGCAGCAGGCGGCGGGCCTCGGCGGGGTCGAAGCGCGGGGCTTCCCAGCCCTCCACCAGCATGGGGCCGTAATAGGCGAATTGCAGCCCCGGCGGGACCGGCGCGCGGCCGCCCCAGAGGGCATCCACGATGGCCTTGCGGTCGACCGCATGGGTGAAGGCGCGGCGGATGCCGGCGTCGCGCAGGCTGGGGTGCGACTTGTCGAACACCGTCAGCCGGTGGTTCATGATCGGGCCGCCCACCACCTCATGCCGGGCGGAGCGGTCCAGCGCATCGGTCTGGTCGGGCGGGATGTCGCAGGCGAAGTCCGCCTCGCCGGAGAGCAGCGCGTTGATGCGGCCGGAGACCTCGGGCACCTCGATGAAGCGGATCTGGCGCAGCGGCGGGCGGCCGCGCCAGTGCTCGTCATGCGCGACGAGGGTGAGGGACTGGTCCGGGCGGAACTCGGCCACCTTGTAGGGGCCGGTGCCCACGGGCTTGCGCGCCCAGTCCAGCCAGGAATTCGCGGCCTCGAAGCCGGCCTGCGAGAGCACCATGCCGGTGGTGCGGGACAGCCGTCCCTCCAGCGCCGGATCGGGGATGCGGTTGACGAAGCGCACGGTGCGCGCATCCACCACCTCGATCCGCTCGAAGCCCGGATAGGTGCGGCGGGCGATGGCGGCGGCCTCGGGCGGCGGCTCCTTGCCGCCCGTGCGGCCGGGGACGTTGCCGAAGAGGTTGCGGGCCGCGGCCGGGTCCGCGCCCCACATGCGCTGCGGGCCGAAGGAAAAGGCGACATCCTCGGCCGTCATCTCTCGCCCGTCATGGAAGCGGACGCCGGGGCGGAGTGTAAATTCCAGCGTGCGGTCGTCCACCCGGCGCCATTCGGTGGCCAGGCCGGGTTGAAGGGTGAGGTCGCCGAGCCAGTCCTGCTCGATCAGCGCCTCGCCATAGGACCCACCATGGCGGGCGCCGACATTCGACTGCTCGCGCAGGGTTTCCAGCGTGTTCGTGTTGGCGATCTTCTGGACCGCCACGGTCACGGAGGGGCGCTGGTCGGCCTGCGCGATGGCGAAGCGGGGCAGGGCGAGAACCGCGCCGGCGGAGGCCAGCGCGGTGCGACGGGAGAGGACCGGCATCGGGGTCAGCCCCAGTTGCCCTGGCGAAAATCCATGGCGAAGGCCGGAGCCGCCCGCCACTTGATGTCGCGCCGCTTGGCGGTGAAGGTCGCGTTCTGGTGCAGCACGGTGTAGGCCGGGTCCTCGCGCTCGGCGATCTCCAGCATCCGGCGGAAGGCCTGCTTGCGGCGGGCGCGGTCCGTGCCCGTCTCCAGCTCCACGGAGAGGCGGTTCAGCTCGTCATTGCTGTACTCGCCCACCTGCTGCTGCTGCCCGTTCGGGCCATGCTGCGCGACGAGCGAGGATACGGGGTCGTTGAAGGGCGCGGAGTTGGACCAGTCGCGCACGGCGCGGCTGTCGCCGCGCTCGAGGATCTGGGACCAGTTCTCCTTCATGTCGATGGAGACGTTCAGCCCGACCTGGCGCCACATCTCCACCAGGATCTGCGCGGTGGGGGTCTGGTTCGTGTAGTAGTTGTTCAGCAGGCGGTAGGGGATGGGGTCGCCCTTGTAGTTCGCCTCGCGCAGCAGGCGCCGGGCCTCGGCCTGGTCGAACTTCGGCACCTCCCAGTCCTGCACATACATCTCGCCGTAGTATTCGAACTGCAGGCCGCGGGGGATGACGGTCCGGCCGCCCCAGAGGCTGTCCACGATCGCCTTGCGGTCGATGGCATGGGTGAAGGCGCGGCGCACGCGCGGGTCGCGCAGGGCGGCGTGGTTCTTGTCGAAGCAGGTCAGGCGGTGGTTCAGGATGGTGCCGCCCTGCACCTCATAGGCGCGCTCGCGCTCGATGCCCGCGATCTGGTCCGGCGGGATGTCGCAGGCGAACTGCACCTCGCCCGTGCGCAGCGCGTTGACGCGGGCGGAAACCTCGGGGACCTCCAGGAAGCGGATCTGGCGCAGCGGCGGGCGGCCGCCCCAGTACTCGTCATGCGAGACGAGGGTGAGGGAGTGGTCCGGGCGGAACTCCACCACCTTGTAGGGACCGGTGAGGACGGGCTTGCGCGCCCAGTCGAACCAGCCATTGGCCTCCTGATAGGCGCGGCGGGAGATGATCTCGCTGCCGAAGCGGGAGAGGCGGCCTTCCAGCGTCACGTCGGGGGTGGCGTTGTGGAAGCGCACGGTGCGGGCATCCACGATCTCCACCCGCTCCAGCGCGGGCCAGGAGCGGCGGGCGACGCCCGTGACCTCCGCCGGCAGCTCGCGCTGGGCGGGGGAGGGGATGATGTCGCCGCGCACGGAGATGGTACGGCCCTGGGCGGTGGGCTGGGTGTCGCCGAACATGCGCTCGCGGCCGAAGGAGAAGGCCACGTCCTCGGCCGTCATCACGTCGCCATTGTGGAAGCGCACGCCCTCGCGCAGCGTCAGCTCCACCACGCTGTCGCTGATGCGCCGCCACTCCGTGGCGAGCATCGGGACGGTCTTGAGCTCGTTCAGCCAGTCACGGCCGATCAGCCCCTCCCAGAGGGAGGAGAAGAAGATCCGCTCGCCCACGTTGGACTGCTCGCGCAGCACCTCCAGCGTGTTGGAGTTGGAGATCTTCTGGACGGCGATGTTGATGGAGGGGCGCTGGTCGGACTGGCCGATGGCGAAGCGCGGCAGCGACGCCGCGGCGGCGGCGCCGAGCAGGAGGGGACGGCGGGACAGCATCACGGGTTACGCTCCTCAAGGCCTTTGGGGGTGGCGCGGAAATGGGTGAGCGTGCGTTCGGCATGGCGCATGCGGTGGGAGAGGGCGCGCTGGGCGTAATCGCGCACCACGCCGGCATGGGCGGGGCTGTTCGCCAGGTTGTGGAACCCGTGCGGGTCCGTCTCCAGGTCGAAGAGGAGCGGCGGCAGGGCGGCGAAATGCACGTATTTCCAACGCTCGTCCTGCACGACGCAGAGCGAGCAGTCGTCCATGTGCAGGCCCAGGTCGTCCTCCGGGCGGGAATAGAAGACGTCACGGAAGTCGTATTCGTAGAAGAGGTGGTCGCGCCAATCCGCGGGCCTCTCTCCGGCCACCAGCGGCAGCAGGGAATGGCCATCCGCGTTGCGCGGCGTCTCGCCGCCCAGCCATTCCAGGATGGTCGGCATCACGTCCACGCTCTCGGTGAAGGCGTCCTCGATGCGGCCGGCGGTGCCGGCGGGTGCATCGGGGTCCTTGATCACCAGCGGGATGCGGAAGCTCTCGTCATGGTAGCCGACCTTGCCGAGCAGGTAGTGGTCGCCCAGCTGCTCGCCATGGTCGGAGGTGAAGATGACCAGCGTGTCCTTCCACTGGTTCGTCTCGTCCAGATGCGCGATGACCTGGCCAAGCGCGGCATCCACCTCCGAGATCATGCCGGAATAGGTGGCGCGCATCTGGGCGATGGCGCCTGCATCCAGCTCCGTCGCGGCACCGCCGGCACCGTGGAAGAAGGAGCCCTGGCTGATGCCGCGCAGGTAGAAATCGAGGAGCGGGTGCTGCCCGGCCTCTTCCTTCCAGGTGTCGCGCCGGTGCAGCGCGGGCATGTCCTCCGGCCGGTACATGGCGTGGTAGGGCGCAGGGGCGATGAAGGGCGGGTGCGGGCGGTAATAGCCGAGATGCAGGAACCAGGGCTTGCCGTTGCGGCCCTTCAGATAGGTCAGCGCGCGCTCGGTGAAGTAGGCCGTGTCGGAGAACTCGGCGGGGATGCGGCTGGGGCGGCTGGTTACGCCGGGCAGGCTGTCCTCGCCTTCGGGCAGCCAGATATCCTCGCGGTTCGGCGGAAGTTCGTAGCCCTTCTGCGCCAGCCAGCCGAAATACCCGTCCATCGTCGGCTCGAAGGCGCCCACGGCGCGGAAGCCGTCCATCAGGTCGCCCAGCGTGGTGAAGCGCGGGTCGCGCTCGCCCGTCGTGCGCGGGTCGGGGGTGGTGGTGGTGTAGCCGATCAGCGCCGGGTCGTAGCCGATACGCCGCAGCTCCTTCGCCAGGTTGGTGTGCCGCGCATCCAGCGGCACGGTGTTCTGCACCGCCCGGTGATTCATCAGGTACAGGCCGGTCAGCAGGCTCGCGCGCGCCGGGCCGCAGGGCACGGTGTTGGTGACGTGATTGCGGAAGGTCACGCCCTCGCGGCAGAGCCGGTCGAGGTTCGGCGTCTTCAGGAAGCCGGCGCCGAGGGCGGGGACGAAGTCGGCGCGCCACTGGTCGACGACGACCAGCAGCACGTTGCGTGGGGAGCTGGAGGAGGAGGGCATGCTGTCCGCGAAAAGGTCCGAAGGCGGCGGACCCTTAGTGCGCGGGCGCTACAGCATGGTGTCAGCCCTGTTGCCGGCTGATGACACCGGGGTGGTGGCCGGGGCGTGGCGTCTCAGGAGAGAGGCATGCCGAGATGGCGCTGGAAGGCCGGGCGCCCGGCCAGGCGGTCATGCCAGAGGCGCAGGGCAGGCAGTTCCGGGCGGCCCTCCACCGGCATGGCGAACCAGCGGCGGACATAGGAGCCGAGCACGATGTCGGCGAGGGTGAAGTCCGTCCCCTCCAGATAGCCCTGGCCCCCGGCGAGATGCGCATCCACCACGGCCCAGGCCGCGCCGGTCGCCTTGGCGGCGGCGTTGATGGCGGCCCAGTCCTGCTCCGCCGGCGGTGTGCGCACCAGGCCCCAGAAGAGCGGGCGCTCGGCCGGCTGCATGGTGGAAAGCGTCCAGTCCATCCAGCGTTCCACCCGCGCGCGGTCCGCGGCGCCGGTGGGGTAGAGAAGGCGGGCTTCGGAATCCGGGGTCCGCTCGATCTCCCGCAGCGCGAGGTAGCGGAGGATGCTGTTCGATTCCCACAGCACCACGTCCCCGTCCACCAGGGTCGGCACCCGCCCGTTCGGATTCAACGCGCGGTATTCGGGGGAGTCCACCACGCCGAACTGCATGCCGGCATCGAGGCGTTCGAAGGGCAGGCCCAGCTCGTCGCAGCCCCACAGCACCTTCTGCACATTGACCGAATTGGACCGACCCCAGATGCGCAGCTGTCCCAAGGTGTCTCACTCCCATCCCTCATGCCGCGCGGCGGAATGCGCAAGCGGTTTTGATCGCGCAAGGGTCAATTCAACGCCCCGGCAGGGCGGGATGGTGTAGGCCCGCGCCCATTCCTCCCGTCATGCTGGGCCCTGGCCGCCCGAAGCCATGCATCATGGCCGGAGAGCGCGCCGGGAGGAATGCCAGATGACCATCTTATCGCGCCGCAAGACCCTGTTCGGCACGGCCTGCCTCGCCTGTGCCGGGATGCACGGGCTGTTCGCCTCCGCCGTGCAGGCCCAGGAGGCGCAGCGCTGGTCGCCGCCGGCCGCGGCCGATCGCTGCCCCTCGCGCTGGGGCGCGGCCGACCGCCGCGGCTCCATGAACCTGATGACGCCCGAACGCGCCAAGCGCGCCGCGCAACTCATCCGCACGGGCGAGATCGTGGAATGCGGGCAGACCCTGGCCCAGACCATGCCCTTCTTCGGCACGCGCCGCTTCGACGTGCATCTCAAGCGCACCTTCATGAACCCCGAGCCGAACCGCCGCGGTTCCAACGAGGAGCTGGTGGTGGCGGAGATCGCGCAGGTGGGCACGCAGCTCGACGCCTTCCCACACCAGACCATTGGGGATGAGGGCTACAACTGCGTCAACATCCCGCGCATCTCCAGCCGCAACGGCTTCACCGAGATGGGCGTGGACCGCGTGGGCACGATCTTCACGCGCGGCGTGCTGATCGATGTCGCGGCGCTGAAGGGCGTGGCGACCCTGCCCGACACCTATGAGATCACCCCGGCGGATCTGGAGCAGGCGCTGGCCCGGCAGAACACGCGGATCGAGGAGGGGGATGCCGTCCTCATCCACACGGGCTGGGGGCTGCTCTGGGCCCGCGACAACGCACGCTACGTCGCCTCCTGCCCCGGGCTGGGCGTGGCGGCCGCGGAATGGATCATCCGCCAGAACCCGATGCTGATGGGCTCGGACAACTGGCCGGTGGAATGCGCGCCCTCCAAGACCATGCCCGATGCAAGCCTGCCGGTGCATCAGCTGGCCCTGGCCGTGCACGGCGTTCACCTGCTGGAGAACATGAAGCTGGATGTGCTGGCGCAGCGGCGGCAATACGAGTTCGCCTTCGCCGTGCAGCCGCTGAAGATCCAGGGCGGCACGGGTTCCACCGTCGCGCCCTCGGCCCTCTTCTAGCGCCAACCCGCCCGAAGGGCGCCCCGGGGCTGCGGGTTTGCCCGCAGCCCTTCCGCCGGCCCGGCCGGACGAACCCGCCGCGCCGCGCGGCACACCGACGCTGGAAGGCGTGGAGGACGCGCGGCTGAAGAGCTGAGGCCCTGCAAGCCGCTCAGGTGGCGATCCGCCGGTAGCGGGCCTCGGCGAACTGGAAGGCGCCGAAGGCCGCGAGGCCGAGCGCCACCAGCCCGAAGGCGACGCGCCCGAAGGGCTGTTCCTGCAGGGCGAGCAGGGCGCCGCCCAGGCCGCGCGCCTCGCTCGGATCCGCCTGCACGGCCGCGATGACGAGAAAGGCGCTGATGATGACGAAGACCACCGCCCGCGCCGCATAGCCGGCGCGGCCCAGCGGCACCACCCAGCCCGCTGTGCCAGGCCCGCAGACGAGATGGCGCCGGAAGGATGCGGTCCAGGCCTTCGCCGCCATGCCGAGGCCGGCGCCGAGCACCGCGATTCCCGCGCCGGCCACCAGCCAGCGGCCGAAGGGCTGGGCGAGGAGCCAGCGGGTCCAGTCCCTCGCCGCCTGTTCCTCGCCGCCGCGCGGGGCCGAGCCAAGGAGAAGGTCGAGGGCGAAAAGGCCAAGGCCGACATAGATGATCGCAGAGACAAGCTGACCGATCCGTGGGCCGAGGCCGCGCCACCCCGTGCCGAGTCCGTCCGCATCCGTGAGGGACTGGATGGCCCTCCAGAGTGCGAAACCGAACAGCCCGAGGGCGACCACCAGCAGCAGGGCGCCGCCCCAGGGCTGGGAGGGTATGGCCTGCAGCGCGCCCTTGGAGCCGGCCACCTCGCCGCCGCCGCTGGTCGCGGCGAGGAGGGCGATGAGGCCGACCAGGAGGCTGACAAGGCCACGTGCCGCGTAGCCGAGGCGCGCGAGCCATTCGAGGCCCTTCCTCTTCGCCGTCATCTCTCTCCCCGGTGCATGCTGTGGGCAGGCGGCAAACGCGGGCTCGGCCCATCCGGTTCCTTGCATGCCCTCGCGGGGCCCTGGCGCTTCAGGGCCGGGGCGAGGAATAGCGGCCGCCCAGGGGCGCCGCGGCCGGGCACGCCCGCAACGCGAGGGCCAGGGCGGCCGTGCCGAGCAGGGCGAGGCCGCCGGAGAGGAGAAGCGGGGCATCGGGACCGGTGATGCCGGCCAGGGCGGCCATGCCGGGCGGGGCGAGGAGCACCGCCAGGGCACGCCCGGCGAAGAGGGCGCCGATCACCCCGCCCGCGCAGCGGCGGCCATACAGATCCACCACCACGCTGGGCAGCAGGGCGACGAAGCCGCCCTGGAATATGCCGAAGGCGAGGGCGAAGGCGGCGAAGCCGAGGGCGCTGCTGGCCTGGGCCCACCAAGCCATGCTGGCCGCCACCCCCAGGCAGCAGGCGAGCAGGGTCTGCCCCCGCCCGTGCTGGTCGGCCACGGCGCCGAGGGCCAGGCGGCCGATGATGGAGCCGAGGCCGATGAGGCCGAGGAGCCAGAGCGCCTCCGCCGCGTCGAGGCCGCGGGCGCGTGCGGTGTTGACGATCTCGGCAAAGGGCAGGGCGATCGGCGCGGAGACGAGAAGGCAGCCGGCCATCAGCCAGGGGAAGCGCCGGCCGGCCATGGCGCGGCCGATGCTCACCCCCTCCAGACTGGAGGGCACCGGCTCCCGGGCCGGGCTATCCAGGCCATCGGGGCGCAGGCCGCAGCGTTCGGGAGAGGGGGCCAGGAGCTGCGCCGCCAGCAGGCCGAGGATGGCGATGGCGAGGCCCGCCACGGGAAAGGCCGCGCGCCAGCTTCCGCAGGCGGAGAGAAGGGTCGCGGAAAGGGGGACGAGCGCGGTGCCGACCCCCACCCCGGCCGTCGCGATGCCCGAGGCCAGGCCGCGCCAGGCGACGAACCAGCGCTGCACCACGGCCAGCGCCGGCACATAGGCCAGGCCGGCACCTGTCCCCACCATCAGCCCGTAGCAGAGCAGCACCTCCGCGAAGCTCTCTGCCCGTGCCGCGAGGAGGAAGCCGAGCGCGATGGTGGCCATTCCGATGGAGACAGGCCAGCGGGCCCCGAAGCGGTCCGAGATTGGGCCGCTGATCGCACCGACGGCGAAGGCCATGGCGCCGCTGATGGCGTAGAGCAGGGTGACCGAGGCATGGGAGGCGCCGAAGCTCTCCCGCACCGGCACGGCGAAGGCGGGGAAGGAGTAGATGGCGCCGAAGCTGATGGCCTGCACCGTGAAGGAGCCCGCCACCACAGCCCAGCCGCGGAATGCCAGGGGCGGGCGCCTCAGGGACCTCTGGCCTGCGACGCGCGTCATCGGCGCAGCTCCGCCGGCACCGGCCGTAGCGCCGCGCGGAGGAAAGCTGCGACCCGCCCGACCGCGTTCTCCGTCACCTGCGGGTCGCTGCGCGAGGGAAGGCGCATCCCGCCCTCGGGCGCCGGCAGGCTCTGGTGGCTCTCTGGCCAGGCCCCGTCGGCATAATCCCAGGCATGGGTAGCGCCGGGATAGGCATGCTCGGCGAGTCCCGGGGCTCCGGCCGCGCAGGGGAGGCCGGGCGAGAGGATGAGGGCAGGGAATGCGGTGATGGCGGAGGATGGCGGGCAGCCGGGATAGAGGGCCGCCGCGGGCCGTCCCTGGGCCAGCGCGAGAGCCTGCCGGCCGCCCCGGCCGAAGCCGAGGAAGGCCATGCGCCGCGCGTCGAGCCGCGATTCCGTCACCACCGCCGCGAGGGCCTCCGCGAGGCGGCCGGGATCAGGCTCCGCCTCGTCCTCGTCGCCGGGGTCGAATTCCAGTGTGGCCATCCCCTCGGCGTTCAGGCGCTCGACATAGACATCCGCGCGGCGGTCGCGCCCTAGGCGGTCCGGCAGGATGACGACGAGGGGCGGAGCGTGCGGGAGGTCGGGGCGGGCGATGTGCAGCGCGCCGAGGCCGGGCCAGCCCGTCAGCTCGATCTGCAATCCTCCCTGGCAGCAGGCCGCGGCGGCCGCGGGGGCCAGCAGAAGGACAGCGAGGGCAGTCGGCGCGAACATGGGATCACTCCTCCGGTCGGAGGCGGGGAGACTGGCCGCGCCGCCGTTCCGGGCGCTGTGCGCTTCGTCACACCGCGCGGAGGGCGGCGTGAGGAGACTCCGGCCCTTCCCCTTTCCGGAGGCGCCGGATGGATCCGCGCAAGATGTCCGCCTGCTGCCGCGCGGAGGACTCCTCCGCGGCGAGGTTCCGGGATGGCCGCCGCTACGCCAGGGCGAACGGGGCGTCCGTGCATTTACGGCGGCGTGCCGCGGCGCCAATCTGGCCGGATGAGCCCTGTGTGATGGACGATCTCCTTCGCCTGCCCTTCTTCCGGAGCTTCGGTAAAGATGCGCTGGAGCCGCTGGTCGCGGTGGCGCGGTGGCGCGGATTCACGGCCGGGCAGACGGTGCTGGAAGCCGGCGATGTGGCCCAGGACGTGTGCTTCATCGCGGAGGGAGAGCTGCGCGTGGTCGCGCGCAGCAGCGGCGGGCATGAGATGATCCTGAACGAGCTGCGTCCCGGCGGCGTGTTCGGCGAGATCGCGGCCATCGATGGTGGGCCGCGATCGGTGAGCATCGTGGCGCTGACCCGCGCGCGGGTCTGCTCCATCGCGGCGGCACCCTTCATGGCCTTCGCCCTCTCCACCCCCGAGGCATCGCATCACCTCATGCGCATGCTGGCGGGGCTGGTGCGGGAGAAGGATGCGCGGCTGCTGGAGCTGGCCGTGCTGCCGGTGCGCGCGCGGTTGGCGGCGCTGCTGCTGCGCCTCTCCCGCCCGAGGGAAGGGGGCGGGCGCATCGTCTCCCCGCCGCGTCCGCATCACGAGCTCGCATCGCGCATCGGCACGCGGCGCGAGGTGGTGTCCCGCACGCTGAGCGCGATGCAGCGCGAGGGGCTGGCCGATTCCACGCGCGGCGGCGTGCTGCTGCTGCGGCCCGAGGCGTTGGAGGCGGAGGTGGAGGAGGGCTACGCCGCCGCTTCCCGCGGATGAGGGATCACGCCATCAGCGTCGCCGCGGCGAGCTGCAGGATCACCTGGCTCCGGCCCGCCGCGTAGCTCGGGTCACGGAAGGCCATCAGCTGCTTCACGGCCTTGCCCCAGTCGTCCTTCGGGTCGGCCACGCGCAGCGTCATCTCCTCCATGAGCGAGAGGCGCTCGAAGCCCCAGATCGTGCGGAAGCTGCCAAGGCTGCGCTCGCTCTGCTGGAAGACGGTGTAGGTGCCGAGATAGGCGATGCCGGCCGGGCATGCGAGGAGCGTGGCGTTGCTGTCGCTGATGAAGGTCTGGAACGCGCCGTACTGCTCGCGCGGCACCTCATAGCCCCATTCGAGGAGGATGCGGCGCGTGTTCGCCGCCCCCGTGCCGGGCGCCGTTCCGCCGCCTGTCCCGCTGCTGGAGGCCGGTGGCACGAGGAGGAACTGCTCGCCGCTCCGCACCACGGAGACGAGCGGCGCCACGCTGGCCGGGGGCACATGGCCCTGGGCGCGAAGAAGGGCCTCGGCGGCACGGGCTGGATCGGCTGCGTCGCTCATGGGAGACACTCCGGGAAGGGGATGCGTTGCAGCAGGCCGCCGGCGCGGAGATCGGCCAGGCCGGCCTCCAGGGTCTGGCGCGCGGTCTCCGCGTTCAGGGCAGGCGTCGTGCGCTCGAAGAAGGCTGCCTCCAGCGCGGTATCGTCCCGCCCGTCCACGAGCTCGAGGATCAGCCAGGCGGTGGCGTTGAGCTGGTGCAACCGCGGTGCGGCGGGCGTGTAGGCCAGGCAGGCGCCGAGTTCGGGCACGGGACGCAGCCGCAGGCCGGGCGCGCGGCTATGGCGCATCGGGCAGGGCCTCCCGCGCGGGCAGGACACGAAGGTCGGTGCCGTCGTTCAGCCCCGCATCGAATGGGTCCGGCGCGTCCCAGCGCCCGTGGAAGGCATAGGCGGTGGAGCGGCAGCCGCCATGCGTGTGCTGGGTGGAGGCGCATCCGGCGCAGCTCGCCTCCACCTGCCCCGCGCGCAGGCGGCGGTAGAGCGGATGCTCCCAGGTTTCCAGGAAGGGCGTGGTGGTGACGTCGCCGTAGTCCACATATTCGCGCAGGTACATGCAGCCGATGGAGCGGCCATAGGCATTCACCGCCGCCATCTGCCAGCAGCAATTCGCGTCGTTCGGGTGCCAGGACTGCATGAGGCGCAGCCCCTGCGGCGGGCGAAGCGCCGCGATGGCCGTCATCATCTCCTCCAGCGAGAGGGAGAGCGTGGCCCAGTCCCGCCGCATGCGGCCGAGCGGATAGGGGCGCAGCACGCCCACGGCCTCCACGCCCTCCGCATGGGCAAGCTCCAGCAGGGCCTGCAGCTCCCGGCGGTTCTCGCGGTTCATGATGACGAGCACCGTCACGGGAAGCCCGGCCCGGCGGAGGGCGCGGATTCCGGCCAGGCTGCGCGCCTGGCTTCCTGGCACACCCGTCAGCCCGTCATGCGTCGCAGCGGTGGCGCCGAGGAGATCGACCATCGCATCGCCGAGGCCGATGGACTTCAGCCGCGCGGCCATGGCGTCGTCCACCAGGGTGGCGTTGGTGCGCAGCCGCGTCATGGCGCGCGGGGCGGCATGGGCGATGACCTCCAGCACATCCGGCCGGTGCAGCGGCTCGCCTCCCTCGATCATCACGGAGATCACACCGGCCTCGAAGAACTCGTCGAGCAGGCCGGTCCATGTCGCGGCGGGCAGCTCGCGCGCGGAGGGGGTGCGCGTGCAGTCGGCGTAGCAGACCCGGCAGTCGAGGTTGCAGGACTGGGTGTAGCCGATCGTCACCTTCATCGGCCGGTGCAGGGGCGGGGAGCCGCCGACGAGGCTCATGCGGGTTCCTCCAGCGTGCGGGCGAGGGCCGCGGCCGCGTCCACGCGGCCCGCGCCGAGTTCGGGGGTCCATGCCGCGCCCGCCCGTGCCTCCCGCGTGGTTTCGCGCAGGATGGCGCGGATGCGTTCGGCGGGCAGGTGCGGCCGGGCCTGGAGCATGAGCGCGACGATGCCGGCCACCTGCGGTGCCGCCATGCTGGTGCCTGTCATGGGGACGCTGGCGCGATGCGTCATGCCGTCGCCGTCGCGCAGCCCGCCCAGGCCCGAGGCGCCGGGGACATTCACGCCGGGGGCGGCGAGGTCGGGTTTCTCCGTCCCGCTGCCGGTCGGGCCCATGGAGCTGAACTGCGCGGGAGCCTGACCCGGAAGGGCATAGGCGGCAACGCAAACCGGGCGCTCGGCGCAGGCCAGGGAGCCCAGGGAGCAGCCGGCCCCGTCAAGCGTCTCCCCCGGCGGGGGAAGCCGCGGCTCGAACCAGGAGGAGCTGTCGGGGCGCCGGTCGTCGCGTTCGATCCAGGCCTGGAAGGGGCGGGGCGCGGGCACGGCGTCGGGCGCCAGCCGCAGGGTGACCTGCCAGCTCTCCTCGGCCCCGGACGGCATGAGGCGGATCTCGAAATGCTGGAGGGGGGCCTCGGTATGGGGCGGGCGGGTGGTCGAGACGGCGGTTCCGATCATCGCGTCCTCCCGGTCCCGCAGCACGATGGCGGGGTCGTCGCGGAGGCGCCCGGGCTCGAGCAGGGAGTCCGGCGCCTCGCCCGGGCGGCCGAGGGAGAGGTCGAGCGCCGGCATGCCCTCCTGCATCGGGGTGTAGATGCGGAGCATGTTGGCGGTGCGGTCCCCGGCGGCGAAGCGCCAGGTGAGGGTGGCCGGCTTCTCCGGCGTCACCTCCCCCGCCCGGTGCAGCCCGGCTTCCCGCATGTTGCCGGACGCGACCGTGATGGCGCGGCCGGGAGTGGCGAGCAGCGCATCGAAGGCGCGGTCCATCAGCCCCTGGCCGTCATGCGCGCCGGTGTTGGCCCCGATGCTGAGATTGACCACGGCGGGCATTCCCTCCCGCGCGGCCAGGTGGAACAGGGCGCAGACGCCGTCGAAGACATCCGTCGCGTCGCCTTCCGAGACGAGGGCGCGCGGGCGGAGATGCACGAAGGCGAGGGCGGCCCCTGGGGCGACGCCGGGCGGGGTGGGAACGGCCCAGGGCCCCTGGGCCGGGCGCCGGCCGCCGGCCAGGGAGAGCACATGCGTGCCGTGGACGGCCGTGCGGAATTCCAGCTCCGCCGCCGGATCCCCGCGCGTCGCCGGGTCCTGCAGCCGGTAGCCGTTCTCCCAGGGGAGGTAGGCCGCCGCCGCATAGGGATCCGGCCGGGCGAGGAACCCGTCCAGCTCGGCCGGGTCCAGAAAGCGGCCGGGCAGGGCCGCGCCGGGCTGGGTGGGACCGTTCTGGTCCCAGAGGAGGCGCAGCCGCGTGCCGCCCAGCCCATCCGGCCCGTGGCGGAAGGCGGGGTGGGCGAAGGCGCAGCCGAAATCCACCACGCCGACCAGTACCCCGGCGCCATCGGCGGGGCCGCCCGGCAAGTGGGGCAGGGCGGCGGGCTCCGCGTGGAGGGCGGCCAGGGTCGTGGAGAAAGGGCTGCCCGCCAGCTGCTGCACCTGCATGGCCCAGCCCTGTTCCGCGAGATCCCCCAGCGTGGTGAGGAGGCCGCGCATCATCTCCTCCGGCGGACCGGGGGCAAGATCGATGCGGAGGGAGACATAGAGCGGGCCCTCCGCCCGCGGGGCACTGCCGTCCGGTGGCAGGACCGTGCCGTCCGCCTCCCGCACCGCATGGCCGAAGCGGATCCCGGGGCGCGGGCGGATGGTGCCGCCCTCCGGGATGCGGGCGAGCACCCCGAATTCCGACTGTCCGGGATTCATGGCCAGGGCGAAGGCGGCCGCGCGGAGGACCGGATCGACGCCGAAGCGGGCCGCACCAGGGCCCGCGGTGTCCGTTTCGAACAGCGTTCACCCCTCCCCCTGGTCCCCGGAGGCTAGCAGGGCCTAATGTTGCCCCGCAGCAACTTTCGTCACCTCCCGGCGGCCTCTGAAGGGCACTGCCGCCGGGCTCCGGCTCTGCTCCGCCCCGTCCTGGAGGCCCGGCCCTGAACCGCTTTCCGCCCATCGAGCCGTGCCAGGCCTGCGGCTTCGCCAACCCTCCGGGCATGCGGTTCTGCGGCGGGTGCGGGGTCCGGCTGCGCGAGCCGGCGGGGGGCGTGACGGCCGAGGCGGGGGAGCGGCGGCCCGTCACGGTCCTCTTCGCGGACCTCGTGGGATCGAGCGCCCTGGCGGCGCGGCTGGACCCCGAGGATCTCCGCCGCCTGCTGCTGGCCTATCGGGAGGCGGCGGCGGCCGTCGTGGCCCGGCATGGCGGAAGCCTGGCGCAGCACCAGGGCGACGGGCTGCTGGCCCGCTTCGGCTTCCCCCTGGCGCGTGAGGACGATGCGGAGCGGGCCCTGCGGGCGGGGCTGGACCTGGTCTCCGCCGTGGGGCGGCTTCGGGAACGGCTGGAACCCGCGCTGCGGGTGCGCGTGGCGGTGCACAGCGGAATCGTCGTCGTGGCCACGCTGGGCCATGGGGCGGCGGCGGAACCCGGGGCCATGGTCGGCGAGGCCACCACTATCGCCGCCCGGCTGCAGCATGCGGCCGGCCCGGGCGAGGTCTGGGTCAGCGAGGCCACGCGCCGGCTGGCCCCGCGGCGCTTCCGCTACGCGCCGCAGGGGGAAGTGACGCTGGCGGGGCTGCCCCGGCCCGTGCTCGCGCATCGCCTGGAGGCGGAGCTGCCGCCCGGGCTGGTCCCGCCCGTGCTGCCGATGGTGGGGCGCGAGGACGAGCTGCGAAGCCTCTTCGCCGCCTGGCGCGATGCCCAGGAGGGCGCGGGCACGGCGGTGATGATCGAGGCCGAGCCGGGGCATGGAAAGAGCCGGCTGATCGAGGAGTTCCGGCTGCGGTTGGGCGAGGCGGGCCCCGGGGCGGTGCTGGTCGCCTGCAGCGCGGGGGAGGAGGCCAGCGCCTTCCGCCCGCTGCTCGCCTGGCTGGCCCGCGCCGCGGGGACGGACCCGGCCACCCCGCCGGCGGCGGCACGGGAGGCGCTGCGGGCATGGATGGCGGGCCGTGGCCTGGAAGGCGGCGAGCACGCGGCGCCGCTGGCCGTGCTGATGGACTGCGCGACCCCGGAGGAGGCGGCGGAGATGGAGGCGGCGGGGCGTCGCCGGCGGCGGCGGAACCTGGCCGCGCTGCTGGCGGCGCTGCGGGCCGGGGCGGCCGGGCCCACCCCGCTCTTCATCGCCGAGGACATCCACTGGGCGGATGAGAGCACGCTGGCCGTCCTGCGGAGCCTGGCCGATGCCTGCGCGGCCCCCGAGACGCCGATGCTGCTGCTGCTGACCCGGCGGACCGAGGGAGCCAACCTGCCCGGGCCCGCGCCTCTCACCCTGCGCCTGGCCAGGCTGGGCGAGGAGCAGGCGAGGCATCTCGCCGCCGCCGCCGCGCCGGAAGGAGCCGATCCCGGCCTGCTGGACCGGATCATCAGCCGCGCGGGCGGGGTGCCGATCTTCCTGGTGGAGGCGGCGCGGGACGCGCAATCCGACGCCACGCTGCCCCTGAGCCTCCGCGCGGGGCTGACCGCGCGGCTGGACGCGATGCCGGAGGCCAAGCCGGTGGCGCAGCTTGCCGCGGTGATCGGCCGGTCCTTCCGGGGGGATCTCATCACGGCCCTCGCCGAGACGGTGGGGCTACCCTCCCCGCGCCGGCCGCTGCGGCGGCTGGTGGAGGCCGGGCTGATGGAGCCGGAGGGGCCGGCGGAGGCCCCCACGGGCTATGCCTTCCGGCACGAGCTGATGCGCGACATGGCCTATGAGACGCTGCTGCGAAGCCGGCGGGCGAGCCTGCACCTGGCCCTGGCGCGCCTGCTGCCGGAGCGGTTCGGGGAGATGGTCTCGGCCCGCCCCGAGATGCTGGCGCGGCATCTGGCGGCGGGCGGCGCGGCCCGGGAGGCCATCGTGGCCTATGAGAAGGCGGCCGGGCGAGCCATGCGCGCCGGCGCCCATGCCGAGGCCGCCGGGCATTTCCGCGCCGCCATCGCGGAATTGCCGAAGCTGGATGATGCCACCCAGCGCGACACGATGGAGGCGCCGCTGCAGATCGGGCTGGCATCCCAGCTGACGATCACGCGGGGCAATGCCGTGCCGGAGGTGGGCCAGGCCTTCGCCACCGCCCATGCGGCGGCGCTGCGGCTGGACGACCGGTCCCTGCTGCTGCGCACGCTGCGGGGCTTGCAGACCTTTCACCTCGTCCGCGGCGCGGTGCTCGAGGGCCATGCGATCGGCGAGCGGATCATGGCGCTGATGGCGGGGGAGCGGGATGCCGCGGTGCTGCTGCAGGCGCACCGGCCCTTCGGGCTCGGCCTTCTCTATCTCGGGCGCCATGCGGAGGCGCAGGTGCATCTGGAGCGGGTGCTGGCGCTGTACGACCCGGCGCGGGACGAGCCGCAACGCTTCGACTACGGCTCCGACCCGGCCGTGCTGGCGCGGGCGCATCTGGGCTGGGCGCGCTGGTTCCAGGGGGATGCCGACGGCGCCTTCGCGGCGGATGCCGAGGGGGTGGCGGCCGCGCGGGCGATGGGCCATGCGCATAGCCTCTGCTTCGCACTCGCCTTCCGCTGCGCGCTGGCGCAGTTCGCCGGGCATCCCGCGGCCTGCCTCTCCGCCGCGCGCGAGCTGCAGGCCGTCGCGGCCGCCCCGGAGTTTCCATACTGGTCGGCCTGGGGCGCGATGCTGGAGGGATGGGCGCGCGCCCGCATGGGCGACGCGGCGGAGGGCGAGACGCTGCTGCGCCAGGGCCTGCGCGACTATGCCGCCATGGGGGCGGGGCTGCTGCGTCCCTATGGGCTGGCGCTGCTGGCCGGGATCCTGCCGCCGGGGCGGGAGGCCGAGGCGGCGGGCCTGCTGGAGGAGGCGGAGGAGCTCAGCGCGGCCGGCGGCATCCGCTTCGCCGCCCCGATCATCGATGCGGCGCGCGAGCGGCTGAGGGGCGGGCGAGACCGCTTTGCGGAGGGGGCCTGAACCATGGACCGAAACGCCCGGCGCGGCGGCCGGTTATAGGGCCTTGTTCGGCAGGAGTCCCCATGAGCACAGGCCTCATCGCATTGCTCGACGACGTGGCGGGGCTGGCCAAGGTCGCCGCCGCATCCCTGGACGACGTGGCCGCCCAGGCCACCCGGTCCGGCGCCAAGGCGGCGGGGGTGGTGATCGACGACGCGGCGGTGACGCCGCGCTACCTCACCGGCTTCTCGGCCGCCCGCGAGCTGCCGATCGTCGGGCGGATCGCGCTCGGCTCGGTGAAGAACAAGCTGCTCTACCTGCTGCCCGCGGCGCTGCTGCTGAGCGCCGTCGCACCCTGGCTCATCACGCCCCTGCTCATGCTGGGCGGCGCCTATCTCTGCTACGAGGGGAGCGAGAAGGTCTACCACGCCATCCTGCCGCACCGGGCCGAGGCCCATGAAGTGGCGACGGGGGCTGCGGGGCTCGATCCGAAGCGCCTGGAGGACCAGAAGGTCCGCTCCGCGATCCATACGGACTTCATCCTCTCGGCCGAGATCATGGCCATCACGCTCGGCACGGTGCCCGATTCCTCCCTGCTGACGCAGGTGGCGGTGCTGGCTGTGGTGGGGCTGGCGCTGACGGCCCTCGTCTATGGCGGGGTGGCGCTGATCGTGAAGGCGGATGACGTGGGCGTGGCCCTGGCGCGGAACGACCGGCCGGTCTCCGGCCTGGGGGGGCGGGCCAGGGAGCCCGGCGCGGCGGACCGGCTGCTGCGGCCGCTCACCCAGGGCCTGGGGCGCGGCCTGGTGCTGGGCATGCCGGTCTTCCTGCGCGTGCTGAGCATCGTGGGCACGGCCGCCATGGTCTGGGTGGGCGGCAGCATCATCATCCACGGGCTGGAGGCGTTCCACCTGGGCATGGTGGGCCATGCGGTGCACCGGACAGCGGAGGCGGTGGGCCATGCGGCACCGGCCGCCGCGGGCATGGCGGAATGGCTGGTGACGGCCGCGGCCTCCGGCATCTTCGGGCTGCTGGTCGGGGCCGCGCTGATCCCGCTCGTCGGCACGCTTGCACCGCCGGTGCAGGCCCTGCTGGGGCGGTTGCGCGGTGGGCGGGGAGGGGCCTCGGCGCCCTCCTCGGCCGCGGACTGAAGGGAGGCGCCGCGCCCCGTCATTCCAGGCGGATGTTCGCGGCCTGCGCCACCTCGCGCCAGCGGGCCAGGTCCTGCCGCAGGAACCCCTCCCCGGCCTCGAGCGAGGAGGGGCGGGCCGTCGCGCCCTCATTCGCCAGGTTCGTGGCCAGCCTTCCGCCGGACAGGGTGGTGTTCACGGCGGCGTTGATCCGGGCGCGGATGGGTTCGGGAATGTCGCGGCGGCCGATCAGGCCCCACCAGATCCCGGCCTCGTAATCCGGCAGGCCGCTTTCGCGCGGCGTGGGGGCCGCGGGGCCGGCAGCGGGACGATCCTCGGAGGTCCAGCCCAGCAGCTTCACCCGGCCGCCGCTGATCAGCCCGGCGGCGGCAGTGGCGGTGGTGAAGGTGAGCTGGATGACATTCGCGATCATGTCGTTCAGCACGGGGCCGGTGCCGCGATAGGGCACGTGCTGCATGTCCAGCCCCGCCTTCAGGGCGAAGAGCGCGCCGCCCATATGGCCGATGCTGCCCATGCCGGCCGATCCGTAATCCACCTTGCCCGGACGGGCGCGGATATAGGCGATGGCCTCCGCCATGGTGCCGGGCGGGAAATCCGGGCCGGAGAGCATCACGAGGGGCGCGGTGGCAAGGAGGCCAACCATGGCGAGGTCGCGCCCGGCATCATAGGGCGTGCTCTGCACCGCCGCGCTGGTGGCGAAGGTGGAGGAGGTGACGAGCAGCGTGTGGCCGTCGGCCGGCGCGCGCGCGACCTCCGCCGTGCCCAGCGTGCTGCCGGCGCCGCCCTTGTTTTCCACGATGAAGGGCTGGCCGAGGGCGCGCTGCAATTCCTCGGCGAGGGGGCGCGCGACGGCATCGTTGCTGCCACCGGGCGGGAAGGGCACCACCACGCGCACGGGGCGGCTGGGCCAGGCCGGCTGGCCCGAGGCGGGCCGCGCCAGGCCGGCGACGAAGGGCGTGGCGAGGAGCGGCAACAGGCTGCGGCGTTGCGTCACGATCCGTCCTCCGCCGTCAGTCGAGCGAGATGCGCGCCGCGCTGGCCACGCGGCGCCAACGCTCGATCTCGGCACGCTGGAAGGCGCCGTATTCCTCCGGCGTGTTGCCCACCACGCCATAGCCGGCCGCTTCCAGCCGGGGCGCCACCTCCGGGTGGCGCAGGGCGCGCACCACCTCCTCATGCAGGCGGCGCAGCACCGGGGCGGGAAGGCCGGCCGGCTCCATGACCGCCTGCCAGGAGCTGACCTCGAAGTCCGAAAGGCCGCATTCCCGGGCGGTGGGCACGTCGGGCAGCAACGGGTTCCGTTCGGCGGAGGTGACGAGGATGGCGCGCAGCCGCCCGTCCTTCACCGGCTCGATGATGGTGCCGAGGCCCTGGAAGGAGATCTGGGTGCGGCCGGCCAACTGGTCCGTCACCGCCGCCGCGCCGCCGCGGGAGGGGACATGGGTGGCCTCCGTGCCCGTCTTCTGCGTGAACAGCTCCATGGTCAGGTGCGGGGAGGAGCCGATGCCGCTGGTGGCGTGGAAGACTTGGCCCGCATTCGCCTTCATCCAGGCGATCACGCCTGGCAGGTCGGTGGCGGGCACCTTCTCGGGGTTCGTGACGAGCACGTTGGGGGTGGTGACGGCCAGCGTGACCGGCGCGAAGTCGCGCAGGGGGTCGTAGCCGGGGTCGCGGTAGAGCACGGCGTTGAGCGCGAAAACCCCGATGGAGCCGACAAGCACCGTGTAGCCGTCCGGCGCGCTGCGGGCGAGCTGCCGCGCGGCGATCTGCCCGTTCGCGGTGGGCTTGTTCTCCACCACCACCGGCTGGCCGATGGCCTGGGACATCTGGTTGCCGCTGGCGCGCGCCACGACATCCGAGGCGCCGCCGGCCGCGAAGGGAACGATGAAGCTCACGGGCCGGGAGGGCCATGCGGGCTGCGCGGCCGCGCGCCGCGCCAGGCCGGTTGCCATGCCCGCCGCCATGAGGCCGAGCGCGCCGCGCCGCCGGATCACCATCAAGCTTCCTCCGTCCGTTCCGGCAACAGCTGCCGGTCCGCCTGTGCCGGCGGCCTGCGGCCATCCTAGGCGGCAACTTTCATCATATGCAAGTGACTTCCATCTGACGGAAGTCGTGCTAGGCTCGGCGCATGGGAAAGCAGCCGCGACGCGCCAGGGCGCAGCCAGGGGCCGAGAAGTTGGTAGAGGACGCGACCGCGGGGACGGCCCCGCGTGCCTTGCGCTCCGTCGCGCCGGCGCCGGAGGTGCGCGGGCTTGGCGGCGACGGCGTGCGGGCCGTGGACCGCGCGCTGGTGATCCTGCGGGCCTTCCGGGAGGAGGACGGCCCGCTGGGGCTGACCGAACTCTCCCGCCGGGCCGGGCTGAACATGACGACGGCGCTGCGGCTGCTCGGCACGCTGGAGGGGCATGGCTTCGTCAAGCGCCTCCCCTCCGGCGGCTATCTTCTCGGCCCGACTCTGCTGCTGCTCGGCGACCTGTTCCGCCGCTCCCTCCGGCTGGAGCACCATGTGATGCCCGCGCTGGAGCGGCTGCGCGCCGAGAGCCGGGAGAGCGCGGCCTTTTTCGTGCGCGAGGGCGACCAGCGCCGCTGCGTGTTCCGCCTCGATTCCCCGCAGCTGGTGCGGGATGTCGCGCATGTGGGCGAGGCGCAGCCGCTGGGGCGCGGCGCGCATGGGCGATCCCTGATTGCGCTGGAGAATGGCGAGAGCCTGCCCGTGGTGAGCCGTGGCGAGCGCCTGCCGCAGATCGCCGCGATTGCCTGCCCCGTGCTGGATTCGGCGGGCGGCGTGGCGGGCTCCATCGGCATTTCCGTGCCGCTCTACCGCTTCACGCCGGAGGTGGAGGCGCTCTGCGTTCCGCTGGTGATGCGGGAAGCGGCGGCGATGACGCGCGATCTGGGTGGCGATCCTGCGCGCCTCCAGGCAGCCGCGCGCTGAGGCGGCAAGGGGAGAGGACAAGAAGCATGGCCCGGATTGAGCTGACGCCGGAGGCGGAGCGGAGCCCCGAGGAACAGGCGGTTTGCCAGGAGGCCATCTCCGGCATCCGCGGCCGCGTGCCCGCGCCGATGATCGCCTGGCTGAAGAACCCCGAGCTGGCGCGGCGCGGCCAGAAGCTCGGCGAGCTGCTGCGCTACCAGACTACGCTGGAACCGCGCCTCAGCGAACTGGCCATCCTCGTCACCGCCCGGCACTGGACCGCCCATTACGAATGGACCGTGCACAAGCGCGAGGGGCTGAAGGCCGGGATGGACCCGGAGGTGGTGGCTGCGATCGCGGCGCGGCGCGAGCCCGCGCTGCGCGACGACGCCGAGCGCGCGGTCTATGACGTCTCCTCCACGCTGCTTGCCACGCGCCGCGTGCCGGAGCCGCTATACTGGCGCGGCGTGGCGGCGCTGGGCGAGCGCGGCATGGTCGAGCTGGTGGGAATCCTGGGCTATTACGCGCTGGTCGCGATGACGCTGAATGTCTTCGAGATCGGGTTGCCCGAAGCCTTCGCACCCGAGCTGGGGGCGGAGCCGGGCGACCCCATGCCGGTAGGCTGACGCGCCAATGTGGGAGCCGAGCCTGCGCTACCCCGATCCGGCCATCCGCGCGCTGGATCCGAGCTTCGAAAAATACCACCTCGCCCTGGCGGGGGTGGAACGCCTGCACACCGGCTGCCGCTGGGCGGAGGGGCCGGTCTGGTTCGGCGCCTGGCGCAGCCTGCTCTGGAGCGACGTGCCGAGCGACCGGATCCTACGCTGGGACGAGGTGACGGGGCAGGTGACGCCGTTCCGCGCACCGTCCAACAACGCCAATGGCAACACGCGGGACCGCGAGGGGCGGCTGGTGACCTGTGAGCATGGCGGGGATTCCGGCGGGCGGCGGGTGACGCGCACGGAGCATGACGGCGCCATCACCGTGCTGCTCGATTCCTTCGAGGGAAAGCGGCTGAACTCGCCGAACGACGTGGTGGTGAAGTCGGACGGCTCCATCTGGTTCACCGACCCGCCCTTCGGCATCCTGGGCCACTACCAGGGGGTGAAGGCGCCGCAGGAGCTGCCGGAGCGGGTCTATCGCATCGACGGCGCGACGGGCCGCGCCACGGTCGTGGCGGATGATGTGAGCGGGCCGAACGGGCTCGCCTTCTCGCCGGATGAATCCAGGCTCTACGTCATCGAATCCCGCTCCCGTCCGCGCACCATCCGGGTGTTCGACGTGGAGGGAGACCGGCTGCGCAACGGGCGCGTGCTGCTGGAGGCCGGGGCGGGCACGCCGGATGGCTTCCGCGTGGATGTCGATGGAAACCTCTGGTGCGGCTGGGGCATGGGCGACCCGGAGCTGGACGGCGTGCGGGTCTTCAACCCGTCGGGCCAGCCGATCGGGCATATCGCGCTGCCCGAGCGCTGTGCGAATCTCTGCTTCGGCGGGCGGCACCGGAACCGGCTCTTCATGGCCGCCAGCCACTCCCTTTACGCGCTTTACGTCAACACGCAGGGGGCGCCCGGCGGCTGAGCCGCGCCCGGAAGCAAGCAACCAGAACTGGGAGAGGAAACACGAGATGAATACCCGTCGCCAATTCGGCGCGATCATGGCCGGCGCGGCGCTGCTGCCGCTCGCGCGCCCGGCCATCGCCCAGCCCGCGCGCCTGCCGGACGGCCCGATGCGGCTGGTCGTTCCCTTCCCGCCGGGCGGGCCGAACGACCTGGTGGCCCGCGTGCTGGCCCAGAAGCTGGGCCCGATCCTCGAGCGCAACCTGGTGGTGGAGAACCGCTCCGGCGCCGGCGGGGTGGTGGGCACGGACAATGTGGCGAAGTCCGCGCCGGACGGGCGCAGCCTGGCGCTGACCAGCGCCGGAGCCATCGCCATCTCCCCCGCCCTGGGCGCGCCGATGCCCTTCGACGCCGCGAAGGACCTGGCGCCGATCACCCTTGTCGCGCTGATGCCGGAACTGCTGGCCGTCACGCCCTCGCTTCCCGTGCGGACGCTGGCGGAGCTGATCGGCTATGCGAAGCGGAACCCGGGCAAGCTGAACTTCGCCTCCTCGGGCAATGGTTCCATGCCGCATCTGGCGGGGGAATCGCTGCGGGCCGCGGCGGGGATCGACATCGTGCACGTGCCCTATCGCGGTGCCGCGCCGGCCGTGACGGACCTGATGGCGGGCCAGGTGCAGATGATGTTCGCGGACATGCCGGCGATGATGTCGCAGGTGCAGTCCGGCGCGCTGCGGCCCGTGGCGCTGGCCAGCAAGGAGCGTTCCCCGCTGCTGCCGGAAACGCCGACCCTGGCCGAGGCGGGCCAGCCCAGCGTGGAGGCGGAGAATTGGTACGGGCTGGTCGCCCCCGCCCGCACGCCGGAGCCGATCCGCAACCTGCTGCATGAGGCCGCGGCCCGCGCGCTGAAGGACCCGGAGCTGGTCAAGGCGTATGGCGAGCAGGGCGCGCGCCCTGTGGGGAACAGCCCCGCCGAATTCCGAGACTTCATCGTGGCGGAGACGCAGCGATGGGGAGCCATCGGCCGGCGCGCCAATGTGACGATGGATTAAGCGAGGTGAGGTGTTCGCATCCCCCGCCGGGACCGGGGCGCGTGACGCTCTCCCTCCCCTCCGGGCCTCGCCCGGCCCCTCCCGCCGGCCCGGCGCCGGCCGCATGAACGGAACGCAGGACAGCACCATGGCAGGACGTCTGGCAGGCAAGGTCGCCATCATCACCGGGGCGGGATCGGTCGGTCCCGGTTGGGGGAACGGGCGTGCCGCCGCCGTGCTCTTCGCGCGCGAAGGCGCGCTGGTCTATGGCGTGGACAAGAACCTCTCCGCCATGGAGGAGACCGCCGCCCGCATCCGGGAGGAAGGCGGGCGCTTCGTCATGGGCGAATGCGACGTGATGAGCGGCGCCTCCATCGCCGCCATGGTGCAGGCCGCCCACAAGGAATGCGGGCGCATCGACATCCTGGTGAACAATGTCGGCGGCTCCGCCAAGGGCGGGCCGGTGGAGATGAGCGAGGAGGTCTGGGACACCCAGATCGACTACAACCTCAAGAGCGTCTTCCTGACCTGCAAGCATGTGCTGCCGATCATGGAGGCGCAGGGCGGGGGCGCGATCGTCAACACCGCCTCCACCTCCGGTATCCGTTGGACCGGCGCGGCGCAGGTGGCCTATGCGGCCTCCAAGGCGGGGATCATCCAGTTCTCCCGAGTCGTCGCGGTGGAATATGCCAGCCGCAACATCCGCGTGAACACGGTGGTACCGGGGCAGATGCACACGCCGATGGTGGAGGTGCGCCTCGCCGGGCAGCGCGCGGGCGGTGACGCGCAGGCGCTGCTGGCCTCGCGCGTGAAGCGCATTCCCATGGGCTTCGCCGGAGATGGGCGGGATACCGCCAATGCCGCGCTGTTCCTCGCTTCCGACGAAGCGCGGTTCATCACCGGCACGGAAATCGTGGTCGATGGAGGAATGTCCGTCCGATGCGACTGAACCATCTCATGCCGACGCGCCGGGGTCTGCTGGGCGCCTCTCTCGCCCTGCCGGCGCTGCGCCCCTCAGGCGTCCTGGCGCAGTCCTTCCCGGACCGGCCGATCCGGCTGATCGTGCCCTTTCCGCCGGGCGGGCCGGTCGATCTTTCCGCGCGCATCGTCGCGCAGGCCCTCTCCGAGGAGCTGAAGAGCCCGGTGGTGGTGGAGAACCGCTCGGGAGCCGGCGGGGTCGTGGGCACGGATGCGGTGGCCAAGGCCGCGCCCGATGGCTACACGCTGGGCTTCAGCAGCACCGGCGCGGTGGCGGTGAACGTCACGCTGATGCCGAACAACCCCTATGATTCGCGCAAGGATTTCGCGCCCGTCTCCATCGTGGCGGGCGTGCCGACGCTGCTCTGCGTTCATCCGCAGCTCCCGGCGCGCAGCGTGGCGGAGCTGGTGGCGCTGGCGAAGGCGCGGCCGGGCCGGCTGAACTTCGGCTCCTCGGGGCCGGGCGGAACGCCGCATCTCTCGGGGGAGCGCTTCAAGCTAAACACGGGCGTCAACATCGCCCATGTGCCCTATCGCGGGGCGGCGCCCGCCATCACCGCGCTTCTGGCGAATGAGGTGGAGATCGCCTTCCTCGACCTGCCCGTGCTGCTGCCACATGTGCAGGAGGGGCGGCTGCGGGCGTTGGCGGTGACGAGCGCGCAGCGTTCCCCGGCCCTGCCGGACGTGCCCAGCTTCGCGGAGGCGGGGGTGAGCGGCATGGAGATCGAGAACTGGTATGCCATCCTCGCGCCCGCCGGCACGCCGGCGGAGCGGGTGGCCAGGCTTCATGGCGCAACGGCTGCCGCCATGGCGAAGCCGGCGACGGCTGGGCAGTTCACGAGCCAGGGCGCGCGGATCATCGTCAGCAAGCCGGATGAGGCGCTGGCCTTCATCCGGGACGAGGTGGGGCGCTGGGCGGAGGTGGTGCGCGCCGCCGGGGTGAAGCCGGACTGATGGCGCCCCGATACACCCCGCCCCCGGGCGCCTGCGACGCGCATTGCCACATCTGGGGTCCGGCGGCGCGCTTCCCCTTCGCGGAGGGCCGCCCCTTCACGCCGCCGGATCGTGGCAAGGAGGATCTGGCGGCGCTCTATGCGCGGCTGGGCATCGAGCGGTCCGTCATCGTGCAGGCGATCGTGCATGGCACGGACAACGGCGCGATGCTGGACGCCATCGCGTCCAGCGGTGGCCGCTACCGCGGCGTGGCGCTGGTGGATGACAGCTTCGACGAGCGCGCGTTGGAGGCTCTGCATGAGGGCGGGGTGCGCGGCGTGCGCTTCGGCTTCGTGAAGCACCTGAAGGCGCGGCCCGATCTCGGCTTCTTCCGCCGCATCGTCGCGCGCATCGCCCCGCTGGGCTGGCACGCGCAGATCCATCTGGACGCGGCCGACCTGATCGAGCTGCGGGAGGAGCTGGACGCGCTGCGCATCCCCTTCGTGATCGACCATATGGGCCGGGTGGATGCGGCGGGCGGCGTGGAGCAGCCCGCCTTCCTTGCGCTGCTGGAGCAGGTACGGCGGGAGAATTGCTGGGTGAAGGTCTCGGGTGCGGACCGCGTTTCCACCGCCGGCCCACCCTTCCACGACGCGCTGCCCTTCGCCCGCGCGCTGATCGCGGCGGCGCCGGACCGCGTGTTGTGGGGGACGGATTTCCCGCATTCGAACCCCCGTCACATCGTGGAGGACGATGCCAGCCTTCTCGAACTGCTGCCGTTGATGGCCGATCAGGCGGGGCTGGAACGATTGCTCGTGAAGAATCCGGCCCGCCTCTACGGGTTCTGACCGGCGCCCGGGACCCGGCTTGACCATCTCCATATCTCCAATATTGTGGAGATATGGATAAGAAGGCCGTCATTGCCGCCCTTGGAGCCCTGGCCCAGGAGACGCGGCTCGATATCTTCCGGCTGCTGGTCCAGGCCGGCGGGGCCGGTATGCCGGCCGGCGCCATCGGGGAGAGCCTTGGCCTGGCCTCCGCCACCCTCTCCTTCCATCTGACGCAGCTTCGCCAGGCGGGGCTGGTCACCTTCCGGCGCGAGGGGCGGTCCCTGATCTATGCCGCTGAATACGCGGCCATGAACGGGCTGGTCGGCTTCCTGACCGAGAATTGCTGCGGCCGTGACCGGGGTTGCGGCTCCGGGTTGGGCGGCCTTTCCCGAGAGGAAGGGCTTCGGGCATGACGGACGGCGCGCTTCCCGTCGCGGTGATCGGCGCGGGTCCGGTCGGGCTGGCCGCGGCTGCGCATCTCCGCGCGCGCGGTCTCACCCCGCTGGTGCTGGAGGCGGGGCCGGCGGTCGGCCACAGCATCCGCGCCTGGGCGCATGTGCGGATGTTCACGCCCTGGCGCTACTGCGTGGATCCGGCGGCACGGGCGCTGCTGGAGGAGGCCGGCTGGGTCCATCCGCCCGCCGAAGCCGTGCCGACGGGCGCGGAGCTGGTGGCGCGCTACCTCGAACCTCTGGCCGCCCTGCTCCCGCACATCCGGCTGAACAGCCGCGTGGTGGCGGTGACTCGGCGCGGGGCGGACAAGATGCGAACGGCGGGGCGGGAGGCGCTGCCCTTCGTGCTGCGGGTCGAGGAGCCGGACGGCGCGCTGCGGCTGATCGAGGCGCGGGCGGTGATCGACGCCTCCGGCACCTGGACGACGCCGAACCCGGCCGGTGCCGATGGGCTGCCCGCGATCGGCGAGGCGGCGGCGGCCGACCGGATCGCAACCGGCATCCCCGATGTTCTCGGCCGGGATCGCGCCCGCCATGCCGGCCGGGTGACGGCGGTGATCGGCGCCGGGCATTCCGCGCTGAACGCCCTGATCGACCTGGCCGCGCTGCGGCGCGAGTGTCCGAGCACGCGTATCCTCTGGGTCACGCGGAAGCAGCGGCTGGAGGAGGCCTTCGGCGGTGAGGCGGCGGACGGGCTGCCCGCCCGGGGCGCCTTGGGCAGCGCGGCGCGGCAACTGGTGGAAAGCGGTGCCGTGGAGGTCGTCTCTCCCTTTCATGTGGCGGAGATTCGGCGGGAGGGGAAGGGCCTGCGGGTGCTGGGGGAGGGCGCCGGGCATCCGCGCGCCTTCACCGCCGATACCCTCGTCGTGGCCACGGGCTTCCGGCCCGATCTCTCCATGTTCAGGGAGATCCGCCTGGGGCTCGATCCCTGGCTGGAATGCGCGGCGGCGCTCGGCCCGCTGATCGACCCCAACCTGCACAGCTGCGGCACGGTGCGCCCCCATGGCGCGCGGGAACTGGCGCATCCGGAACCCGGTTTCTTCATCGCGGGCATGAAGAGCTATGGCCGCGCGCCGACCTTCCTGCTGGCCACGGGGCACGAGCAGGTGCGCTCCATCGCGGCCGCCCTGGCCGGTGACGTGGACGCGGCAGGGCGGGTGGAGCTGGTCCTGCCGGAAACCGGCGTATGCCATGCGGGCCCGGCGGTGGCGCCGCTGCAACCGGCCGGTGCGGGGGGCTGCTGCGGGGTGGCGCCGGCCGTGGCGCCCGCGCCTGTGGTGGCCTGCTGCGCCCCCCGGCGCGAGCCGGCCTGAGCCGCCGGAGGTGCCAACCACCTCGCCCCGGGCGGTCGTCGTCGCCCTTGGCCTGACCCAGACGCTGAGCTGGGCCTCCACCTACTACCTGCCGGCGGTGATCGCCGATCCGGTGGCCGCGGAGCTCGGCCTCTCGCGCGACTGGTTCTTCGGCGTCTTCTCCGCGGCCCTGCTGCTTTCCGGCCTGCTCGGGCCCATGGCGGGCGCGGCGATCGACCGCCGGGGCGGGCGGGACATCCTGGTGCTGACGAATCTTGTCTTCGCCGCCGGGCTGCTGCTGCTTTCGGCGGCGCATGGGCTGGCCGGGCTGGTGCTGGCCTGGGCGGTCATCGGGGCGGGGATGGGCTTCGGCCTCTATGAGGCGGCCTTCGCCACGCTGGCGGGCCTCTACGGCCGCGCGGCGCGGGGGTCGATCACCGGCATCACCCTGATCGCCGGCTTCGCCAGCACGGTGGGCTGGCCGGCCACGGCCTTCTTCATCGAGGCACTGGGATGGCGGGGCGCCTGCATCGCCTGGGCGGTGCTGCACCTGGCCATGGGGCTGCCGCTGAACCGGCTCCTCGTGCCCAAGGCGCCGCCGCCGGTGGTGGAGGCGGAGCCAGAGGCCGATCCCGCCGCCACGCCACGGGCGATGTACATCCTGGCCGGGGTGTTCGCGGCCTGCTGGTTCGTCGCGGCGGCGATGGCGGCGCATCTGCCGCGGCTGCTTCTGGCGCTGGGCGCGGCGCCGGCCGCGGCGATCGCGGCGGCCGCCATGATCGGGCCGGCCCAGGTGGCGGCGCGGCTGATGGAATACGGCCTGCTGCGGCGCTTCTCGCCGCTTACCTCCGCGCGGCTGGCCGCGGCGCTGCATCCCTGCGGCGTGGCGGTGGTGGCGTTGCTGGGGGCGCCGGCCGCCATGGCCTTCGCCCTGCTGCATGGCGCGGGGAACGGGCTTCTGACCATCGCGCGCGGCACGCTGCCGCTGGCCCTGTTCGGGCCGGCGGGATACGGGCTGCGCAGCGGGCTGATCGCGGCGCCGGCGCGCATCCTGCAGGGTGGGGCACCCTTGCTCTTCGGCATGGTGCTGGACGGAGCGGGCCCGTACTGGGCGCTGGCGCTGTCCGGCAGTCTGACCGCGCTTTCCTTCCTCGCGCTGATGCTGTTGCGCGCCCAGCGCCCAGGCAGCGCCGGGGCGCCCGCGGCGGCGGGGTAGCCGCCCCCGGCTTCGGCGCTGCCTGGGCCAGCCCGGCGGCCGGCGGGCGGGCGAAAGCTGCCTTCGCGGGCCAGCGAGGCATTTCCAGATGGCGGGCTACCTTCGTTTCAGCTGACGCAAGAGCTTGTGTATCGCTGCGTTGCGAATGGCTTTGCAAATCAGTCGCATTTTGGATAGAGAATCCGTGATCTCGATCTTCTGGAAAGACAACCTTGCTCCCGCGACGCGCGCCTGCCGCCCTCACCGCCTTCGTCCTTCTGCCGGGCGCCGCCCTGGCCCAGGCGGCCGTGACCCCCGCCGCCGATCCTGTGGCCGTGCCGCCCGTGACGGTGACGGCGACGCGCGAGGAGCGCTCGGTCGATGACGTGCCGGCAACGGTGACGGTGATCGACACGCAGCAGATCGACCGCCAGAACGCCAACAGCCCGCGCGAGGCGCTGCGCTACGAGCCCGGCGTCTCCTTCGGCAACCAGCCCGCGCGCAACGGGGGCACGAACTTCTACATCCGCGGCATCGGCGGCAACCGCGTGCGGGTGCAGGTGGATGGCGTGCGCATCCCCGACTTCCCCGAGAGCAACAGCGGGGCGGGGAACTACACCCGCGACTTCGTGGACCTCGAGAGCGTCAAGCGGATCGAGATCCTGCGCGGCCCGGCCTCGGCCCTCTACGGCTCGGACGCGCTGGGCGGCGTGGTCAGCTACATCACCCGCGATCCCTCGGACTATATCGAGGAGGGGCGGAACCTCGGCTTCAACCTGCGCTTCGGCTATAGCGGCGCGGACCAGTCCTTTTCCCGCACCATCACGGGCGCGGCGCGCGCGGGGGATGTGGAGGCGCTGGCGCAGTTCACCAACCGCACGGGGAGCGAGGTACGGCCGAACGGCAATGTGCTGCCGAACCCGCAGGACTACACCGTCAACAACTTTCTCGGCACCGGCATCTGGCACCTGACGCCGGCGGACCATCTGCGCGTGACGGGCGAGCTGTTCGAGCGCCAGGTGGACACCACGCTGAACTCCGAGCTGTCGAACGCCGCGGGGGCGGCGGTTCTCTCCTCCTTCGGGGAGGATTACAGCCGGCGCGCCCGGATCAGCGCGCAATACACGCATGACGCGCCCTTCCTCTTCGCAGACCGCATTGACCTGCGGGGCTGGGTGGTGAGCCTCGACCGGCGGGAGCGGACGGAGCAGTACCGGTCCACCACCACCGCCGCGGCGGGCGCCAACCGGCTGCGCTACAGCGACTTCCGCTTCCAGCAGGACATCTATGGCGGCGAGGTGCAGCTCCGCAGCGACTTCACCGCCTTCGGCCTGCCCAACAGCGTGATCTATGGCGCGACGCTCGAGCGGATCGAGACCGCGCGGCCGCGCAACCGCTTCGAGCAGAACCTGCAGACCGGCGCGGTGACCAACGCCATCGCGGGCGAGACCTATCCGAACAAGAACTTCCCGGATACGGAAACCACGCAGTTCGGCGCCTATGTGCAGGATGAGATCACCATCGGGCGCCTCTCCATCACGCCCGGGCTGCGGCTGGACCAGTATTCCCTGCGCGTCTCGCCCGACCAGGCCTTCATCAACTCGGCCGGCGCCGCCATCGCGGCGCGGGTACGCGACATGGATGAGTTCGCCGTATCGCCCAAGCTCGGCGCGCTCTACCGGCTGGACAACGATATCAGCCTGTTCGGCCAGTATGCGCATGGCTTCCGCGCGCCGCCCTATGACACGGCCAATTTCGGCTTCACCAACTCGGTCCAGCGCTACCAAATCCTGCCCAGCTTCGACCTGAAGCCGGAGACGAGCGACGGCTTCGAGGCGGGCATCCGCGGCCGCTTCGCGGATGGCAGCAACTTCCAGATCAGCGGCTTCTACAACCACTATTCCGACTTCATCGACACGAAGGTGATCGGCACCACCGCCGCCGGGCTCACGCAGTTCCAGTACCGCAACCTCAGCAGCGTCGACATCTATGGCGTGGAGGCGCGGGGCGAGTGGCAGTTCGCGCGCGGCTGGGCGCTGCGGGGCAGCGCGGCCTATGCCCGCGGCATCGACAAGGAGACCGGCACCGCCATCGACTCCGTCGATCCCTTCCGCGTGGTCGGCGGCCTGGCCTGGAGCAGCGGCTCGGGGCTGGGGGCGGAGGTGAACGTCACCCACGCCCTGCGGCACAACCAGGTGAGCACCGGCACCTATTTCCGCGCACCGTCCTACACGGTGGTCGACCTGGCCGTGCATTACGACCTGGGTCGCAATCTCTCGATCAATGCGGGCCTCTTCAACGTGACGAACGAGAAGTACTTCCTGGCCACCGATGTGGTCGGGGTGGCGGCGAACAGCGCCACGCGCGATCTCTATGCGCAGCCCGGGCGATACGTCGCCGTCAACGTCGTGATGCGCTGGTAGGGAGAGGACAGGATGAACGAACTTCTGGAGCGCCACTCGACCCTCCGGCGGGAGCAGCCGCGGCTGCGGGTGCGGGATGCCGCCGCGGCCCTCGGCACCACCGAGGCCGCGCTGGTGGCCGCCGGCACGGAAGGAAGGGCGACGCCGCTGCGCGCCGATTGGGGCACGCTCTTCGCGGAGTTCCCGCAGCTCGGCCGGATCATGGCGCTGACCCGCAACGACCATGCGGTGCATGAGCGCCACGGCGCCTTCCAGGATGTCTCCTCCGGCCCGGGCCATATCCTGGTGGTGGGGCCGGATATCGACCTGCGGCTGTTCCCCGGCGCCTGGGCCCATGCCTATGCGCTGGAGGGGGAGCGCCGCTCGATCCAGATCTTCGACCGGGACGGCAACGCGGTGCACAAGGTCTATGCGACCGAGGCGACGGACCGCGACGCCTGGGCCGCCCTGGTCGCGCGCCACGCCGCCCCCGATGCCCCGCTCCCGCCCCAGGAGGCGGCCGCCCCGACCCCCCCGGCGGCCGAGACGCTGGTGGATGCCAAGGCGCTGCGGGACGACTGGCTGGCGCTGCAGGACACGCATGACTTCGTGACCCTGCTGCGCCGCCATAAGGCAAGCCGCCGCCAGGCCTTCCGCCTGGCCGGGGAGGACCTGGCGCTGCGGCTGGACAGCATCGCCGGTTCCGCCGCGCTGCGCCTCGCCGCCGGTTCCGGCCAGCCGGTGATGGTCTTCGTCGGCAACCGCCACGCCATCCAGATCCATACGGGGCCGGTGAGCCGCCTCATGGATATCCCGGGGTGGTTCAACGTGCTGGACCCGGATTTCAACCTGCATCTGCGCGAAGCCGGGGTGGCCGAGGCCTGGCGCGTGGTGAAGCCGACCACGGACGGGCCGGTGACGAGCATCGAGCTGCTGGACGCGCATGGCGCGCCGGTCGCCCTCCTGTTCGGCGCGCGCAAGCCGGGCGTGCCGGAGCGCGAGGACTGGCGCGCGCTGGTGGAACAGGTGGTGGGCACCACGCCGCTCGGCGCGGCCGCCTGAAGCCCATGCGGCGCCGCTCTCTCCTGGCGGCCGGGCCGGCGCTGCTTGCCGCCCGGGCCGCGCGCGCCGTGCCTTCCCGCGTGGTCTGCGTGGGCGGCGCGCTGACGGAATGCGCCTTCGCCCTGGGGGCCGGGAGCCGCCTCGTGGCGGTGGACACGACGAGCCTTGTCCCGCCCGCGGCGCAGCGCCTGCCGAATATCGGCTATATGCGCGCCCTGCCGACGGAGGGGCTGGTCGCCCTCCATCCGGACCTGCTCCTTCTGTCGGAAGAGGCGGGGCCGCCAGCTGCGATCGAGGTGCTTCGTGCCGCCCGCATGCCCATCCGCACCGTGCCCGACGGGGCGGGCGGGGAGGCTGCCGTCGCGAAGCTCCGCGCCGTGGCCGAGGCGCTGGAGCTGCCGGCGGAGCCCATGGCTTCCGCCCTGGCCGAGGACTGGGCCGCGCTGGACGCGCCGATTGCCGCCCTGCCGACGCGGCCGCGCGGGATCTTCGTCCTGTCCGGCTCGTCCGGGGCTCCCCTGGTTTCGGGGCGGGATACACATGCGGATGCGGCGATCCGCGCGGCGGGGGCCGTGAACCTCGTGGAGGGCTATCGCGGCTATCGCCCGCTTTCGCCGGAGATGGCGGCGCGCATGGCGCCCGATTTCATCCTGATGATGGATCATGCCCTGGAGGCGGCGGGCGGCCCGGAGGCAGTGCTGCGCATGCCCGCCCTGGCGGTGACGCCGGCCGCCGCCGCGCGCCGGGTGGTGCCGATGCCCGGTTCCCACCTGAATTTCGGTCCGCGCGCCGCGGAGGCGCGCCGGGCCCTGGCCCTTGCCCTGCGCCCCGGCGCCACCCTTCCCGCCCTGCCGGAGCGCCCATGGCTGCGGGGGTAGACGGAATCGGCGGCACCGGCCTGGCCCTGCGGGCGCCGGCACGGGCAGTGCCGCTCGCGGCGGGGCTGCTGCTCGCCTCGCTCCTGGCCGCCGTGCTGCTGGGGCCGGCGCGCGTCTCCCCGGCCGGGTTTCTGGCCGTGGTCGCGGACCTGCTGGGCCTCGCGCCGCTGCCCGCCGAATTTGCGGGAGACCGAGCCATCCTCTCCGTCGTCCGGGCGCCGCGGGCGCTGATGGGCGCGCTGATCGGGGCGGGGCTGGCCTGTGCGGGGGCGGTGATGCAGGGGCTGTTCCGCAACCCGCTGGCCGATCCGGGGCTGATCGGCGTCTCCTCCGGCGCCGCGCTGATGGCGGCGGCGGGCATCGTCTTCGGCGGCGGGCTGATGGGCAGCCGGGCGGGCCTGCTCGGCCTGTGGCTGCTGCCCCTGCTGGCCTTCGCGGGCGGGCTCGGCGCCACCTTCCTCATCGCGCGGCTGGCGATGCGGGAGGGCAGCGTGGGCGTGGCGAACCTCCTTCTCGCGGGCATCGGCGTGAACGCGCTCTGCGTCGCCGGGCTGGGGCTGCTGGTGGCGATCGCGGATGACCGGCAGGCGCGCGACATTAACTTCTGGCTGCTGGGCAGCCTGGCCGGGGCGCGCTGGGTGCATCTTCCCGTGCTGCTGGCGCTGGTGGGCCTGCCCTGCCTTGGGCTGCTGCGGCTGGCCCGGCCGCTGAACGCGCTGATGCTGGGCGAGCGCGAGGCCTTCCATCTCGGCGTGCAGGTGGAGACGGCGAAGCGCGTGGCCGTGGTGCTGGCCGCCGTGGCGGTGGCCGCGGGGGTGGCCTTCTCCGGCATCATCGCCTTCATCGGGCTGCTGGTGCCGCATCTCGTGCGCATGGCGGTGGGGGCGGAGCACCGGATCGTGCTGCCCTGCGCCGGGCTTCTGGGCGGCGCGCTGCTCGTCGCGGCCGATCTCGTGGCGCGCAGTCTGGCGGCGCCGGCGGAGCTGCCGGTGGGGGTCGTCACCGCGCTGCTGGGCGCGCCCTTCTTCCTGCTGCTGCTGCGGCGGCAATCGGCATGATCACGGGGGAGGGCCTGAGCCTTCGCCGAGGCGGGCGGGCGCTGCTGCGGGATGTCTCCGTGCAACTGGCCGCCGGCGAGGTGCTGGCGGTGGTGGGGCCGAACGGTGCGGGCAAGTCCACCCTGCTCCGGCTGCTCTGCGGCGACCTGCGGCCCGATGCCGGTGTGGTGCTGGCCGAGGGGCGGGCGCTGCCGGCCTGGCGGCCGCTGGACCTCGCGCGGCGCCGCGCGGTGATGACCCAGCACGCGAACCTGGCCTTCCCGATGAGCGCGCGGGCGGTGGTCGGCCTCGGCCGACTGCCCTGGCACGGCCACCCCGGCTCGGCGCGGGACGAGGAGGCGGTGCGCGAGGCCATGGCTCGGGCGGGTGTGCTGCCCCTGGCGGCCCGGGCCTATGCCACCCTGTCCGGCGGGGAGCAGCAGCGGGTGCAGCTGGCCCGCGCGCTCGCGCAACTGGATGGCGCGCCGCGCCCGGCCGCGCTGTTGCTGGACGAGCCCACGGCGAGCCTCGACGTGGCGCATCGCGTGGCCCTGCTGCGCATCCTGCGGGAGCTGGCGGGGGAGGGGCTGGCCGTGATGGTCATCCTGCACGACCTGAACGAGGCCGCGATCGGCGCCGACCGGGTGCTGATGCTGCGGGACGGCGCCGTGGCGGGGCAGGGCAGCGTGGCGGAGGTGTTGGACCCCCCGCGGCTGCGGGAGGTCTATGGGCTGGACTTCCGCCGACTGCCGGACGGGTTGGTGATGCCGGATTACGGCGCCGCGCTGGGGCCCTAGGTAGGGAACCCAAACAACTTCATGGGTTTGCTGGCGTTTTACCTCCTGATGGGGTTTGAGTGACCAGGAGGCTGAGATGGCGCGTCTGTTCTGGCTTTCAGACGAGGCCTGGGCGGCGGTCGATCCGCACCTGCCGCGTGGCAGACCAGGCAAGCCGCGCGTGGACGACCGACGGGTAATCAGCGGCATCCTGCACGTGCTTAAGACAGGGTGCCGCTGGCGCGATGTGCCGCCCGAGTACGGCCCGCCAACGACCGTCTACAACCGCTTCAACAGGTGGTCCCAGCGCGGTCTCTGGCAGCGCCTGTTCGAAAAGGTAGCTGCCTGCGGCGAGGTTCCGCAGGAACTGAGCCTCGACAGTTCCCACGTGAAGGCCCACCGATCTGCCGCGGGTGGAAAAGGGGGGAGTGGACGCAAGCGGTCGGGCGCTCGCGCGGCGGTCGCACCTCCAAGATCCATTGCCTGGCCGATGATCGTGGCCGCCCGATTGCCTTTGCGCTGACGCCCGGCAACATCGCCGACATCACCATGGCCCTGCCGCTGCTCCAGGCGGCGGCCCGGCCACGCCGTCTCATCGCGGACAAGGCCTATGACGCCGAGAGCCTGCGCCGCTGGCTGAAGGAGGGGCGCATCAAGGCCGTCATCCCCTCCACCGCCACCCGCACCGTGCCCTACCCACTCGACCGGCGCGCCTACAAGCGCCGCAACGTCATCGAGCGCCTGTTCTGCCGCCTCAAAAACTGGCGAAGGCTGGCCACGCGCTACGATCGGCTGGCCCGAAATTACCTCGCCAGTCTCGCACTCGTCGCCGCCGTCGCAGAGTGGACCTGAATGAGTCCCCCACCTAGGCCGCCAGCCGCTTCTGAGGCCCGTAGAGCTCCGGCATCTCGCCGATGTCGTGGCGCATCAGGCCCGGCAGCGTCACCAGCCGGCTTTCGAAGGTGCCGTCGGCGTGCAGCAGGTGCTCGACATAGCCGAGCTGCTTCTCACCGACGACAGCTTGATAAGCATCGCCCACGATGAAAGCGGCGGAGGGTGCCCAGATCTGCCGGAGCCCCTCGCTGACGCCCCGGTCCCGCCACTGGTGCACATGGCCATTGGCGACGAAGGCCGGGCGATGGCGCGAGAGGAGATCGAAGATGCGCTGGCGCGGGGCGTGCTGGACGCACCAGTAGGTGACGCCGGTCTCGTCCATCCGCTCCTCGCAGAGCGGCTTGTGCAGGAAGATGGCGACGGCGCGGCCGGCAGCGCCTTCCAGAGCACGCGCCAGGGCCTCGATCTGCGCCTCGGCCTCCGGCAGCTCCGTCGCCGTGATCTGACTGTTAAGGCCGATCAGGCGCCAGCCGGGAACATCGCGCAGGAACAGGTCCGGGCCGATCTGCGCGCGCCAGCGGGCCAGGCGCTCCGCGTTCGCGGGCTGACGGCATTTTGGCAGGGGATCATCGCCGAGGTCGTGGTTGCCCGGAACCGCCAGCCAATCCAGCCCGAGGCCGTCATGCGCGGTGCGGGCCAGGACGAGATCCGCCGCGTCGTCGGCGCCGTTGAGCGAGAGGTCGCCCGTATTCACCACCAGGTCCGGCCGGAGGCCGCGAAGGTGGTCCGCCAGGATGCTGAAATTCGCGCTGAAGGCGGGCACCCGGGGGGAGAGATGGGTGTCGCTGATCTGGGCGAGACGGAAGGCCATGGAACCATCCTCAGGCGCTGCGGCGCCGGCTGCTGGGAAGGATGGGCGCCGGCGGGTGCCCCGCCGGCGCCGCACGAGACGTTCAGGAGCGGCGCGGCAGGAGGCGGCGCACCTCGGCCGCCATGTCGCGCTGCACCTCCTCCGGCGTCGCGCGCTGCTCGACGATGCGCGCCAGGTTGTCCACCATGGTCTGCGTCACGCGCACGCTGTTGGTGCCGGGGAAGGCATACCAGGGGATGGAGATCGGGATCTGGCGCACCGCCGCCATGAAGAGCGGGTTGGCGCGGTAGAACTCGCCCAGATACTGCGGGTCGTCGATCGCGATCTGGTTGCAGGGCAGGTAGCCCGTGTTCCTCACCATCAGCGCCTGGCCTTCGGGGCCAGTGGAGAAACGGAGGAACTTCCAGGCCGCGTCCCGCTTCGCCGGGTCCTTGGCGGTCAGCATGCCCGCCGCGCCGCCGGTGGGCAGGCGCCCCTTCCCGGGGTCGATCACCGGCATGCCGGTGGTGCGGAGGACGAAGTTGTTGCCCGCGCCGGCGACCATGCCGCGCACCAGCGCCGTGGTCTGGAAGATTATGCCCAGCTTGCCGGCGGTGAAGGCCTGGCGCGCCGCGGCGGCGGAGAGGTTGGGCATGCCGCCCTCCTTCACCATGCGGTCAATCAGGCGGATCGCGCCCAGCCCCTCCGGCCCGGCGAAGCCGACATCGCGCTCATCCTCCGTCAGCATTCGGCCGCCATGGCCGAAGAGAAGGGCGGAGAACATCCAGTCGTCGCCGTTCCAGGTGAACCACATGCCCTCATTGCCGTCGCCGAGGCGGTCGATCCGGCCGGCGAGCTGCAGCACGTCGTTCCAGTTCGTCGGGAAGTTGTCGGGGTCGCCGCCCGCGCGGCGGACCAGATCGGCGTTGTAGTAGGTGACGGGGTTGGAGGCGGCGAAGGCAAGGCCGGACTGGAAGCCGCCGAAATGGGCGAGGGCGAGGAGGTTCGGCGTGTAGCCGGCCGTGGCGGGGTCCGTCGCTTCGGCCTTCAGCAGGGGCAGCAGGTCCTGGGCGATGCCGCGCTCGGCGAAGACGCGCAGGCGGTTGAAGCCCTGGTAGGAGAGGTCCGGCAGCTGGTTCGTCGCGGCCTGGCGCAGGATGAGCTGCGCGCCCTCCTCGTAGTTCGGGGTGGTGACGTAGTTCACCTTGATGTTCGGCTCGCGCCGGGCGAAGGCGGCGAGCAGCGCGCCATAGGCCTCCTTGTAGATGAAGGGCTGCGCGTAGTGCACGGTGATCTCAACCGGCGCCTGGGCGCGCAGGATGCGCGGCGCGAAGAGCATGGCGGCCGGCGCGGACAGCGCCACGCGGCGGCTGAGCTGCGGGGAAGCGAACATGGGGGACTCCTTTTGGGGCGGCCTCAGCCTTTGAGGCCGGTGGTGGCGATGCCTTCGATGAAGCGGCGCTGCGCGAGGAGGAAGGCGAGGACGAGCGGCGCCGTCATCAGCACCGCGGCCGCCATCAGCGCGCCGAAATCGTCGCCGGCCTCATCCGATCGGAAGTAGAGGACGCCGAGCGCGGGGGTGGCGTAGTTCGGGCCGTTCACCACGATCAGCGGCCAGAACAGGTCGTTCCAATGCGCGACGACGGAGAAGATCGCGAAGGCGGTGGCGGCGGGCCAGGCATTGGGCAGCACGATGCGCCAGACGATCTCCGCCTCCCCGATTCCGTCCATTCGGGCGGCGTGGATCAGGTCGTCCGGCAGGGATTTGAAGAACTGGCGGAACAGGAAGATGGCGAAGACCGAGATCGTCGCCGGGGCGATGAGGGCCGTGTAGCCGTTCAGCAGGCCAAGCTGGCTGAAGCCGACATAGAGCGGCAGGGCAGGGACGTGATAGGGCACGAGGAGCCCCAGCATCACCGCGCCGAAGGCGATGCCGCTGCCGGGGAAGCGCAGCTTCGCCAGCGCGTAGCCCGCCGGCACGGCGAAGAGCAGCTGGAAGAAGAGGATGCCGCCGCAGACGACGACGCCGTTCCAGAGGTAGCGCCAGACCGGGATCTTCGCGAAGACCTTCCCGTAATTCTCCACGGCATGCAGCCGTTCCGGCAGCAGGGAGAGGGAGGCGCGGAAGATCTCGTCCAGCGGCTTCAGGCTGGCGGCCACCATCCAGATGTAGGGCATCAGCACGACAAGCCCGAGCACCGTCAGCAGGGCCAGGCGCGGCATGTCGCGCAGGAGGAACCGCTCAGGCATAGTGCACCCGCTTCTCCAGCACCTTGGTCTGCAGCCAGACCAGGGCGAGCACGATGGCGAGGAAGACGAGGGTGATGGCCGCCGAATAGCCCAGGCGGAAATAGGTGAAGCCTTCCTCATACATCGCGTAGAGCAGCACCTCGGAGGCCTTGTTCGGCCCGCCCTGGGTCAGCACCGCCACGCTGTCGAAGACGCGCACCGCGCGCGTCATGGTGATGGTGACGACGAAAAGGGTGGTGGGGCCGAGCAGTGGCCAGGTAACGAGGCGGAAGCGCTCCCAGCCGCTCGTCGCCCCGTCCACCTCGGCCGCGGCGTAGAGTTCCCGCGGGATGGCGGTGAGGCCGGCGAGGAAGAGGACGAGGTTGAATCCGATATTCTCCCACACGCCGATGGCGGCGAGGGAGAGCAGCACCGTGTCCGAGGAGGAGAGCCAGGCCGGCCCTTCGATGCCGATGCCACGGAGCGCGGCGTTCAACGGGCCGATGGTGGGGTGCAGCAGGTATTGCCAGGCGGCGGCCATGGCGACCGGCAGCGACACCACGGGGAGGAAGAACACGGCGCGGAAGAAGGCGCGGCCGCGCGTTCCCGTCTCGATCAGCAGCGCCAGCGCGAGGCCGCCCAGCACGGAGAGCGGCGCGACGAGCGCGACATAGAGGATGGTGTTGCGCAGGGCGATGGCGAAGCCGCGGTCCCGCAGCAGCTCCGCGAAGTTGTCCAGCCCGATCCAGGCAAGGCCATCCGCGCCCAGCTCGTAATCCGTGAAGGCCAGGGCGATGGTGGCCAGGGTGGGCAGCAGCAGCATCAGCGCATAGGCGAGGGCGGCCGGCGCGGTCAGCATCCAGCCCGCCAGCGCCTCCCCGGTCGTGCGGCGCCGCGCGGGGAAGGCGAGGCTAGCCGACAAGGACGGCCTCCGGCGCCATGCTGCGCACGGCGGCGCGTTTGCCGTCCGCGCCGAAGACGAGCGCGCGATCCACCGGGAAGCGCAGCGAGAGCTCCCCCTGGGGAGGCAGGGTCTCGCGATCCTCCGGCGCCAGGCGCAGCACCAGTGGCGTGCCGGTCGTGGCATGGCGCAGATGCACCAGCAGGCTTTCGCCCAGGAACTCCACCGTCTCCATCCGGGCCGGGATGCCCGTGCCGGCGGGCTGCAGATCCTCAGGCCGGATCGCCAGGGTCATCGCCCCGCTGCCGGCCACGCGCAGCCCGACCGCCTGGCCCGCCACGCGGAGCACGCCTTCCGCATCGGCCTCGGCGGGCAGGGTGTTGATGCGTGGCGAGCCGATGAAGGTGGCGACGCGCAGGTCCTGCGGGTCGGCATAGATCTCGGCGGGCGGCGCCACCTGCAGGATTTCGCCCGCCTGCATCACCGCCACCCGGTCGGCCATGGTCAGGGCCTCGGACTGGTCATGGGTGACATAGACGGTGGCGACGCCCGCGGCACGGTGGATGGCCACGATCTCCCGCCGCGTCTGCACGCGCAGGCTGGCATCGAGGTTGGAGAGGGGCTCGTCCATGAGGAAGGCCGCCGGGCGCCGGACGATGGCACGGGCGAGCGCCACGCGCTGGCGCTGGCCGCCAGAGAGCTGGCCGGGGCGCCGGCTGAGCAGGTTGCCGAGGCCGAGCGCATTGGCGGCCTGGCGCACGTCATGGGTGATGGAGTCCCGCGCGGTGGCCGGGCCCGGCATCCAGCCACCGATCAGCGGCAGGCGCTGCATCGCGCTCAGGCGGCGCATGGCCAGGGGAACCGCGATGTTCTCCTCCACCGTCAGATGCGGGTAGAGGGCGTAGGACTGGAACACCATCGCCACGTCGCGCTGCGACGGGCGCAGCCCGGTCACATCCTGGCCGCCGATGCGGATGGTACCGGAATCCGCGTGCTCGATGCCGGCGATGCTCCGCAGCAGCGTGGACTTGCCGCAGCCGGAGGGGCCGACGAGCGCGAGGAACTCCCCGGCCGCGACCTCCAGCGAGATCCCGCGCAGCACCGTGGTGCCGCCGAAACGCTTGGCCAAGCGGTCAATCGCGATTCCCTGCACAAGCTGTCCCCGCCTATCCCGGGCGGCGCAATAGGTGCAGGGTCTGACAGCCGTGTTGCAGTCGGATGAAGGAGATGTGTCAGCGGCGCGGGAGGCGCTCGGAAAGGGTCGCCATGCGCCCCGCCTTGGCGGCCCCCAGCCGGCTCAGGCCGGGCGGGCGGCTTCCGCGCGGGCGACGGCTTCGGCGAGGTTCAGGATGCGCGTGGCATTGGCGCGGAACAGCTTCTCGATGATACCGGGCTTGAAGCCCTGCATCTCCCACTCGTCCAGCGTCTGCCCCGGCGACCAGCCGGGATAGTCCGAGCCGAACATCACCTTGTCCTGCAGCCGGCGCTGCATGTCGTGCTTCAGCGGCGCGGGGATGTATTTCGGGCCCCAGCCGGAGATGTCGATCGAGACATTCCCCTTGTGCAGGGCCACCGCGATCAGCTCCTCGGTCCAGGGCCAGCCGGGATGCGCGGCGACGATGTTCAGCCGCGGGAAATCGGCCGCGATGCTATCGATATGCAGCGGCCGGCCATGCTCCAGCTTGAAGCCGAGCCCGCCCGGCTCGCCGGAGCCGATGGCCGTCGTGCCGCAATGGATGAGCACCGGCGCGCCGAGATCCTGCAGCAGATCCCAGATGGGGTAGAAATGCCGGTCGGAGGGCGCGAAGCCCTGCACGGGCGGCTGGTACTTCACGCCCATCAGCTTCAGGTCGCGGATGGCGTGCTCGATCTCCTCCATCCCCGCCCGGCCGCGCCAGGGATCGACCACGGCCCAGCCTGGCAGGAACACATCGGGATGGGCGGCGCAGAGCGCGGCCAGTTGGTCATTGCCATAGACCGCGCCCCCGGCGCCGGCCATCGCGTCCCAGGCGATGGGAATGGCAAGGGTGTCATCGCGGCGAAAGTCTTCGGCGATCACCTCGTCCGGGCGGGCGTCGAAGCGGTCTCCGAACATGCGGCGTGTGGCCGGCACGAAGGGGGCGCTTGCCTCCACATAGGCGGCGTTCATCGGGTGAACATGGACGTCGATGGCGCGCATCGGGCGATCCTCTCCTTTAGGCGGGGGCCGGGGCGGCGAACAGCGCGTCCCAACCCTGGCGCAGCGGCGAATGGGACAGGCCGTTGGTGATGAGCACGAGGCGCGAGCGGCGGTCCCCGCCCGGCCAGGCGGGGAGCTGCACGGGTGGGTGCAGCACATGCTGCACCCCCTGCACCACGACGGGGCCGGACTGGCCCGGCACCCCGATCAACCCCTTCACGCGCAGCAGCTTCTCCCCGCCCTCGATCCGCACGCGGCGGAGCCAGTTCTCGAAGGCCTGCCAGAGCGGCGGCGTATCGGAGACGAGGGAGAGGGCGGCGGTGCCCTGCGTATGTGCGTGGTGTTGGTGGCGGTGGTGGAGCGGCGGCAGCGCGTCCAGCCATTCGACGACGGGCGGCGGCGCGCCGGGAGTGCCGAGGAAGCGTGCGGGGAAAAGGACGCCCGGATCGGCCTCGCCCTGCCGCATCCCGATCACGGGGGCGAGCGGGTTCAGCCGGGCCAGCTCCTCCCGCAGCCTCGCGGTTCCGGCGGGCTCGGCCAGATCGGTCTTGGTGAGGAGAAGCTTGTCCGCCAGCGCCACCTGGGCGCGTGCTTCCGGATGCTCGGCCAGCTGCCCGCGGGCGAAGAGGGCATCCACCGTGACGAGGATGCTGTCCAGCCGGAGCACGCGTGACAGCACGGGGTTGCGTAGCAGCGCCTGGGCGATGGGCGCAGGGTCCGCCAGGCCGGAGGGCTCCACCAGCAGCCGCGCGAAGCGGGGCAGGGCCCCTGCCTCCCGCCGCGCGAAGATGCGCATCACGGCGCCTTCGAGATCGCCCGACAGGTCGCAGCAGAGGCAGCCATTCGCCATGGTCACGGTGCGGTCCGGGCCGGTGCCGGATTCGGCCTCCACCAGATGCTGGTCGATTGGCACCTCGCCGAACTCGTTGATGGCCACCGCCGTGCCCGCCATGCCGGGCTGCCGCAGCAGGGCGTTCAGCAGCGTGGTCTTTCCGCTGCCGAGGAAGCCGCCGAGGATGGCCGCCGGCAGCTGCCCCTGTTCCACGGCATCGGCGAGGAAGCGCATGGCCCGGCCCTATTGCGGGCTGAGGCGCAGGGCGCCGTCCAGGCGGATGGTCTCGCCGTTCAGCAGCCGGTTGCGTGCGACGGCGAGGACGAGGTCGGCGAATTCCCCGGCGCGGCCGAGGCGGCGGGGAAAGAGCGGCAACCGGCCCAGCGCCTCGCGTGCCTCGGGCGGCAGCTCGTCCATCAGCGGGGTCTCGATCAGCCCGGGGGCGATGGTGTTCACGCGGATGCCGAAGCGCGCCAGCTCCCGCGCGGCGGGCAGAGTCATCGCGACAATCCCGCCCTTGCTGGCGGCATAGGCCACCTGCCCGATCTGCCCCTCATAGGCCGCGATGGAGGCGGTGTTCAGCACCATCCCGCGCTCGCCTTCCTCATCGGGTTCCACGGTCGCCATGCGCGCTGCGGCGAGGCGCATGAGGTTGAAGCTGCCGGTGAGGTTGATGGCGATGACACGGGCGAAGTGGTCCAGCGGGTGCGGGCCGTCGCGCCCGACGATCCGCTTCGCCGTCCCGATCCCGGCACAGGAGATGGCGAGGCGCAGCGGGCCAAGCGCCTGCGCCGCATCCAGCGCGGCGGCGACATCCTCCTCCTGCGTGACGTCTCCCAACGAGGCGGTGCCGCCGATGCGGGCGGCGACGGCCCGCGCCGCCTCGCCATTACGGTCCATCACCGCTACGCGTGCCCCGGCCGCCGCCAGCGCCTCCGCCGTGGCGGCGCCGAGGCCGGAGCCGCCGCCGGTGACGATGGCGGCGATGCCCTTCAGCTCCATGTCTCTTCATCCTTTGCGAAGGCGGCCTTGATGGCCGGGTCGGGATCGGTGCGCCACCCCGACGCGCCGGTCATCCCCATCACGGGCGAATCACCTCGGGGTCCTCGTCCTCATAGAGGCGCACCATCTCCTCTGGGCGGCGGCGCAGGATGGCGCGCAGGTTCAGCGATCCCTTGTCGGTCATCTCCCCGGCCGCCAGCGAGGGTGGCTCGCGGAGGAACAGCGCGCGGGCGATAAAGCGGGAGGAGGGGGCGCCTTCGTTCAGCACCCGCAACGCGGCCGCGACCTCGGCCGCGAGGGCCGGGGAGCCCAGCTCCGCCCGGCGGTGATCGGGTGGCACCAGCAGGAGGCCGATCTCCTGCCGGTTCTCGCCCACCACCAGCAGGTCCCGCGCGGCCGCGTTCAGCGCCGCCAGGGCGCGGATCCGCAGCTCCCCCGCATTCACCCGCGTGCCGGTGGAGAGCTTGAAGTCCTCCGTCAGGCGCCCGTCGAAGATGAAGCCATGGTCGGGATGGGCGGGATCGACCCAGCGAAGCGCGTCGCCCGTGCGGAAGAAGCCCTCCTCGTCGAAGGCGGTCGCCGTGGCCTCGGGGTCGCGCCAATAGCCCGGGGTGATGTTGGGGCCGCGCACCCGCGCCTCCAGCTTGTCCCCATCGGGGACCAGGCGGATCTCCACCCCCGGCAGCGGCGTGCCGACGCAGCCCACGGCGGCGCGCGGCACATGGACCATGGAGATGGAGGGCGCCGTTTCCGTCAGCCCCCAGGAGGAGACCATATGCACCCCGCCCGGGCGGCCATGCCGCTCCGCCAGCGCCTCCAGCCGGCGCCAGAGCGGCGGCGGCAGGGCGGCGCCGGCGTAGAACATCAGCCGCAGCCGGGCGAAGAAGGCGCCTGCCAGCGCGGGGTCCGCCTCCAGCCGGGGGATCAGCAGCTCATATCCCTTTGGCACGTTGAAGCTGATGGTGGGGGAGACGGCACGCAGGTTCTCCAGCGTGCGCTCGACTTCGCCGGGCACCGGCCGTCCGTCGTCGATCCACAGCGTGCCGCCGTGACGCAGCACCATGTTCAGGTTCTTGCTGTTGCCGAACACATGGTTCCAGGGCAGCCAGTCCAGCAGCACCGGCGGTTCGTGGCGCAGGAAGGTCCAGGCCTCGGCGATCTGCTCCTGGTTCGCCGCCATCATGCGATGCGTGGCGATCACGCCCTTGGGCATGCCGGTGGAGCCGGAGGTGAAGAGGAGCTTGGCCGGCGCGTCCGGGTCCACGGCCGCCATGGCCCGGTCCAGCGCAGCATCGGCCGGTTGCGCCGTCAGCTCCGCGAAGGGGCGGGCACGCGTCACCCCGCCTGGATCGGAGGCGAAGACCAGGGCGCCTCGGGCTTCCTCCAGCGCCAGGGCGCGGGAAAAGGGCAGGGCCGCGTCCACATGGATGAGCCCGGGCCGCAGCTTCGCCAGCACATGGCGCAGCTTACCCATTTCCGGATCGGCCAGGCTGTAGGGCGGGGAGATGGCGGCATAGGGAATGCCCACGGTCTGTGCGGCGAGGCCGAGCAGCGCATGCTCGATGGCATTGCCCGAGAGCACGGCGACGGGATGCTCGGGGCCCAAGCCGAGGCGCCGCAGCGTGCCCGCGATCCGCCGGATGGCCTCCGCCGCCTCGGCGTAGGTGATGCCGCGCCAGCCCGCGCCGGCCAAGCGCTGCCGCAGGAACGGGCGGTCCGGCGTCCGCTCCGCCCAGGCGAAGAGATGGCGCGTGATGAGCGGGGAGTGGCCCGGCAGCGGGGAGGCCGAGCGGACGACCCAGCCGCCGCCCGGATGCGCCGCCACCCGCACGCGCGGCTCGGAAAAGACGTGGAAATCGGGAATCCAGCCCCAATCGCCGTCGGCGTCCGCTTGCATGCCCATTGCCCTTCTCCCGTTTCCCCGCGGCCCGGGGTTGGTCCCCCGGGTCCGCCCTGCGCGGCTGGCCCGCCTTCCGCCTAGTTCCCGGGGCCGGCTACCTTCGTGCCCCGCTTCTCCATGAAATCCGCGAGCCGGGCGGCAGCCTCTGGTCCCGTCTGGGCCAGGGCGGCGACGAGGCTTTCGACGAAGAGGCCGTCCTCCTCGCTCATGTCCTGGATGCGGGGCAGGGCGTGCAGCACGCCGAGCACGGTGAGCGGCGCCATGCCGGCCACCTTCTCAGCCAGCGCGCCCGCGCGCGCGGGGGCCTCGCCGGGCGGGACGAGATAGTTGACGAGGCCCGCGCGCTCCGCCGCTCCCGCATCCAGCACGCGGCCGGTCAGCATCATATCGGCCATCCGCGAGGCGCCGAGCAGCCGCGCGACATGGACCGAGGCGCCCCCGCCGACATAGATGCCGCGCTGTCCCTCGGGCAGGGCGAAGAAGGTGCTCTCATCCGCCACGCGCAGGTGGCAGGCCGCCGCCAGCTCCAGCCCGCCGCCCACCGTCGCGCCGTGGAGCGCGGCGATGACGGGGACGCGGCCGCGCCGGATGGCGGCGAAGGTGGCGTGCCAGCCGCGGGAGTGGTGGAACACCTCCTCCGCGGAGCGGGCGCGATGCTCGCCCAGGTCCAGCCCGGCGGAGAAGCAAGGGCCATGGCCGTGCAGCACCACGGCCCGGGCCTCGGCCTGGGCACGGCGGAACGCCGCGCCGATGGCGTCCAGCAGGGCGTCGCTGATGGCGTTGCGCTTACCCGGGCGGTTCAGCCCGATCCAGGCCACCGCGCCCCGCAGGTCGTAGGTGACGAGGCCCGCTTGATCATTCGGCGCCGAAGACGTTTCCATGTTTCCTATGGACCATAGGTGTTATTGTCCATAACAATACGGTCAGGGAGAGGGAACGCAAGTGCCATGTGCAGGGGGCCGGTTCCGCCCGGCGGCGGATCAGGGTTGCAGGAAGCGGCCGAGCGCCGCCAGCAACGCCGCGCGTTCCTGCGGCGCGAGATGCGCGGCGAAGCCCCGGTCCATTTCCTCGATCTCACGCGCGACGGTGGCGTGCAGGGCGGCGCCCCGGGCGGTCAGGCGCAGCATGTTGGCACGCCGGTTCTCGGCATCCGTCCGCCGCTCCACCAGCCCGTCCGCCTCCAGGGCGCCGATCAGCACCGCCATGTTGGAGGGCTTGATCTGCAGCGCATTCGCCACCGCGACCTGCCGCGCATCGGGGTTGGCGGCCAGCACGGCGAGGACGGAGTAGCGCGCCGGCGTCAGCCCTTCTGCGCCGAAGCGGCGATGGAACTCGTCAAAGATCCGCTGCTGCACCAGGCGGACGAGGAAGCCGAGATGATGCGAGACCGGCGAGAGGTCCACGCCCGCCGCCTCGGTCGGACCACGTCGCTCCGCCCGCTTGTCCTGCACGGGAGGGCTGTCCTGAGGGCTGACCAGGTCCGCTGCCATGAAGTGCGGCTTACAGGACGATGCCGCGGCGAGAAAGCCGTGGCACGCCGGACAAACAACACAAGGGAGAAACAACCATGCATCGCACCCCCTTCGCGCGCCGCGCCCTGCTGGGCGGAGCCGCGGCCCTGGCGGCGGGGCTAGCGGCCCGCCCGGGCCATGCTCAGCTCCTGAACCGCCCGGCTCGCATCCTGGTGGGGTTCCCGCCCGGCGGCTCCACGGACACCGTCACGCGGCTGTATGCGGAGCGGATGCGGCCGGGCTTCGCGCCGCAGATCCTGGTGGAGAACCGCTCGGGCGCGGGCGGGCGGCTGGCGATCGAAACGGTGAAGGCCGCGACGGCGGATGGCACGACGGTGCTTCTCACCCCCTCCAGCATGCTCACCATCTATCCCCACATCTATACTCGCACGCTCCGCTACGACGCCCTGACGGAACTGACGCCGGTCAGTCCGGTCTGCACCTTCCCCTTCGGCTTTGCCGTCTCGGCGGCCCATCCGGCGAAGGACCTGGCGGGTTTCGTCGCCTGGGCGAAGACACAGGGCGCTGCCGTGCCCTTTGCCAGCCCGGCCGCCGGCTCCCTGCCGCATTTCCTGGGCATGCAGCTGGGCAAGGCGATCGGGGTGGAGATGAGCCACGTGCCCTATCGCGGGGCCGCGCCCGCGTTGCAGGACCTCCTGGCCGGCTCCATCCCCGCTGTGATGGTGGTGCTGGGCGAGGCGACGGAAATGCACCATGCGGGTCAGCTCCGCATTCTGGCCCACACGGCGCCCATGCGCCTGCCGCGCCTTCCCGCCCTCCCGAACTTCGCCGAACTGGGCTTTCCCGCGCTGACGGCCGAGGAGTGGTTCGGCATGCTGCTGCCGGCCGGAGCGCCGGCCGAGGTGGTGGAGGGGCTGCAACGTTCGATCGCCGCGGCTGCCGCACGCCCGGACATGGTGGAGGCGCTGCAGAAGCTGGAATACCGCGCCCTGACCAGCAGCCCCGCGGAATTCGCCGCGCGCATCCGTGCCGACCGGGAACGCATGGGGCCGATCGTGCGGGAATCAGGATTCAAGGCCGAGGAATAGGCGCCCGCTGGCCGGGGGGGCCGCCGGGCCGTGGGGGTTCAGAAAACCTTCACGGCCCTTCCCATAGGTTTCCGCGGTCGGCAGGATTGCTCCTATGGGTGTCAGATCGGGCGGTCTCGTCGCGTGGTTGAAGGGGCTTCTTCGGTCTGTGCCCGGCATGCCGGGCGGACGCATGCATGTGGACGCCGCCGCCTCCCTCGTCGCCCCGCTGTTCGACCGCCTGTCCTCGCTCTTCGTGGCGCATGCCGCGCCGCTCTCGCTCTGTCTCTTCGTCACGGCACGAACGGATGAGGAATGGCCGCTCTTCTTCCTGACGGCCGATCTGCTCATCATGGCGGCACGGCTCTGGGTGGTTCTCTCCATCCGCCGCGTGCGCGACCCCAGCTCCGTCGCGCTGCTGCGGGCTGCGCGGCCCTATTTCGCGATCGGCGTCGCCTGGGCCCTGGTGACCGGTGCCTTCTGCTATATGTGCTATGTCGCCCTGGAGGATGAGGCTAGCCGGACCCTTGCCGTTACCCTCGCCATGGGCACCGTGGGCGGCATCGCCTCGCGCAACGCGGCCACGCCGCGTTTTGCCCTGGCGCAGATCACGGCCCTGCTGCTGCCGCAGGCCGTCGGCGGGGTCGTGAACGGCTCGTGGCACTGGGTCGAGGCCGCGCTCGTCACGGTGTATTTCATCGCGCTCTGCTCGATCGTTCGGCGCCATTACCTCGACGTGCGCCGCATCATGGATGCGCAGCGGGAGAAGGCATCCCTCGCTGCCCGCTTCGATGCCGCGCTGACGAATATGAGCCAGGGGCTCACCCTCTATGATGCCGACGGCATGCTGCGGGTCGTCAACGGCCGGTTCCGCGAGATCTTCGGATTATCGCCGGAGGAAGCCCGGCTCGGCGTCAGCGCGGCAGCCCTCGCCGCGGCGCTGGCAGGGCGCGGCGTGCCGGATGCGGGCGCATGGGCCGTGCCGGCCGCCCAGGACGGCAACCGCGACGCGAACCGGGCCGTGCTCGACCTGCCCGACGGCCGGTCCGTCGCCCTCTCCCGCGAGGCGATGCCGGATGGCGGCTGGGTGACGACCTATGAGGACGTGACCGAGCGGCGCCAGGCCGAAGCCCGGGCGCGACACATGGCGAGGCACGACGCGCTCACCGGCCTGCCCAACCGCACCGTGTTTCAGGACCGGTTGGAGAGTGCCGTTGCGGAGCTGCCGGCCGGCGCATCCTTCGCCGTGCTCTATCTCGACCTCGACCGCTTCAAGGAGGTGAATGACGGCCTCGGCCATGCCGTGGGAGACAGGCTGCTGATCGCCGCAGCGGACCGCATCCGGCTCTGCCTCCGTCCGGGAGACATGATCGCCCGCCTCGGCGGCGATGAGTTCGCCGCCCTCATCGACGGCGCCGCGAGTGCGACGGCGGTTGCGCAGCTGGCCGAGCGCGTCGCATGTGAGGTGGGGGCGGAATACCGGATCGACGGGCAGGCGGTGTCGGTGGGCGTCAGCATCGGGATCGCCCTCGCGCCGCGTGATGGTGGCTCGGCCGATCTGCTGCTGCGCCACGCGGACATGGCCTTGTACGAGGCGAAGGGCGCCGGGCGCGGGACGCACCGTTTCTTCGACTGGAGCATGTCGAGCCGGCTTCAGGCGCGGCGTGACATGGAAGCGGAATTGCGCGTGGCGCTGGCCCGGGAGGAGCTGGAGCTCTTCTACCAGCCGCAGATGGCCATCGACGGCGGCGTCCTCGGCTTCGAGGCGCTGGTGCGGTGGTGGCATCCGGAGCGCGGCCTCGTCTCCCCGGCCGAGTTCATCCCGGTGGCCGAGGATTGCGACCTGATCCTTCCCCTGGGCGAATGGGTGCTGCGAACGGCCTGCGCCGAGGCCGCCGCATGGCCAGAGCCCGTTCGGGTCGGCGTGAACCTTTCAGCCGCCCAGTTCGCGGGGCGCGACATGTATGCCTCTGTCGCGGCGGCCCTGCGCTATTCCGGTCTGCCGGCGGAGCGGCTCGAACTCGAGATCACCGAAGCGATCGTGCTGAAGGACAGCCAGGAGGTGGTGAGCACCTTGCGCCGCATCCGCGCCCTGGGCGTTCGCGTGGCGCTGGACGATTTCGGGACGGGCTATTCCTCGATCGCCTATCTCCGCAGCTTCCCGCTCGACAAGATCAAGATCGACCGCTCCTTCGTGCGCGACCTGGCGCATTCGGACAGCGCGGCGGCCATCGTGCGTGCGATCAGCACGTTGGGCGCGACGCTGGGCCTCACCCTGAATGCCGAGGGGGTGGAGACCGAGGCACAGTTGGAGCAGTTGCGGCAGCTGGGCTGCTCGGAGGTGCAGGGGTTCCTGTTCAGCGCGCTGCGGCCGTCCCGGGATGTTCCGATGATGCTGCGGGAGCTGGCCGCCTGCGTCGCGCCCGCCGCGGCCGCGCTGCCCGGCGCGCGGGCGCCGCAGCGCGGGCGGCGAGGGTAACGCTCAGGCCTTTCCGGGCGGATCCTGGTTGAAGACGCGGAGTTGCTCGCTGAAGAGCCGCTGATTGCTCTCCATCATCGTGAGGATACGCCGTGCCTCGGGCAGAAGGTGCTCCTGGCGCAGCTGTTCCAGGCGGTCGATCAGCGCACGCTGCTGCAGGATGCGGGCTTCGTTCTCCCGTATGCGCCGCAGGGCGCGTTCGAACACCGTCTCTTCGGGATCCATGGTCGTTCCGCCCATCACCCCGGGGGCGCTAACGGAACGGTGCCGTGTCCGCACTTGCATAGTTTAGCCTTGCCTCATTTCGCGGGCCTGGCAGCGCCTCCGTCCATCTCGAACAGGGTGAAGCCAGGGGCGAGGGTCGTGCCGCCGCCACGTGCCTGCAGCCGGTCCCCTCCCTCTCGCATGGCGGTGGCGCCGGCCTGCCAGCGCTCCTCCACCGTGGCGCGGGAGAAGTCGAAAGGCTTGCCGGGGCCCGCCTCGTCGAGCCCGGCGCGGTAATCCAGGAGGAGCAGATCCAGCACGGGCGGCACCGGCGCCTGATTCCCCTGCGCCGCGCCCGGCCCTTGCGCTGCAAGCTGCGCGAGACGGGCGCGCAGCGCATGCTCGCGCGCGCCTGCCTCGATCATGCGCCAGGTCTGGTTGCCGAAGGCGAGATCGGCGGCGCGGCCCGCCGCGGCGGCCAGGCTGCGCGGACGCTGCCCGGCGCGCGCGAAGAGTTCCGTCACGATGCAGCGCACCGGGCCTTGCGACGGCTCGGCGAAGACGAGATCGACGGGCGCATTGGAAGCGAGGCCGCCATCGCAGAGCAAGCGCCCGTCGATTTCTATGGGCGGGAAGAGCGGCATCAGCGCGCAGGAAGCAAGGAGGTGCTCCGGCCCGATGCGCGCGCCGCGGGCCGTGTCGAAGACCACCCGATCGCCGCTTTCCACATCGGTCGCCACGATGGTGAGGCGGGGGGCACCCTTTGCCCCGAGGCGCCCAAAATCCACGAACTCCGGCAGGCGGCGGCGCAGCGGCTCGAGGTCGTAGAGGGAGGGCGTCTCGCCAGGAGAGCGACGGTGCCGGAACAGGCCGGGGCGCCCGAGCAACAGCGTCTGCCACGCCGCCGTCTCGTTATGCGCGCGCCGCCATGCGCCGGCGCCGGGCGGGGGGCCGAGCCAGAAGGAGGCCCAGGGCGTCGGATCCGCGGAGGCCGATGACCAGAAGCGGTGGAGTGCCTCCACGCGCTGCCCCGGCGGGTTGCCCGCGATGATGGCGGCATTGAGCGCGCCGGCCGAGGAGCCGAGGAGCCAGTCGGCGCCGCCCTGCTCCTCGACCGCCTCGCAGGCGCCGGCACCGAAGGCGCCGAGGGCGATCCCGCCGCCCAGCACCAGCACCGTGGTTGCCGGCGGCCCCGCCTCGCCCCCGCTCATCCGGCGGCGTTGCAGGGGCTGCGCGTGCTGCGCTCAGCCACTGGTCTTGTGGCCCGGCCGCCCGCTCGCGGCCTTGGCCGAACCGCCGCCGGCGATACTGCGCTGGTTGTCGTGCCGCGCCGGCTGCGACGGAGCGCTCCCCGGCCCCGTGGCCGTGCCCTCGTCGTTGCTGATGCCGCCGCCCTTGCCCGAGCCGGTTTCCTCGGCGTGCCGGTTGGCCTTCTTCTCGGTCGTCATGCCCGTCTCCCTTTCATGGTTGAACCCGTCGTCACGCCGCCCCCCGACGCAAGGAGGGCAGCACGCCTTGGCCGAAGGCCTCGATGAAGGCGCGCTGGTTGCGGCCGACCTGGTGGATCTGGATCTCGTCGAAGCCCAGCGCGACCAGCTCCGCGAGCCGTGCCGCATGCCAGCGCAGGTTGGACGAGATCCAGACGGATTCCCGCATGTCCTCCGGGCGCACGAGCCGGGTGGCCGTGTCGAAATGCTCGGGCAGGCGCAGCTCCCAGTTCACCTCGCCGCCCAGGACGTTGGTGCGCCACTGCTCGTATGCGCCGGCCAGCGCCTCCTCCTCCGTGGGCGCCCAGTTCAGCGCCACCTGGACCACGAGGCGCTTGCCGCGACCGCCGCCGCGATGGAAGGCCTCGATCACCTTGCGCAGCTGCTCCGGCTCCGCGGAGACGGTGAGCAGCCCGTCCGCCCAGGCCCCCACCGCGTCCGCGGTCGCCTCCGTCACCGCGGCGCCGAGGAGAGGGGGCGGCGTCTCGGGGCGGCTGTAGAGCTTCGCGTCCACCACGGTGATGCGGCCGTGATGCGTGACCGTTTCGCCGGAGAGCAGCGCGCGCACGACCTCCGCGCATTCGCGCAGCCGCGCGTTGCGCTCGGCCTTCTCCGGCCAGGCGAGGCCGGTGATGTCCTCGTTCAGCCGCTGCCCGCTGCCGAGGGCGAACCAGAAGCGGCCGGGGAACATCTCGGTCAGCGTCGCTGCGCCTTGCGCGAGGATGGCGGGGTGGTAGCGATAGCCGGGCGCGGAGATGACGCCGAAGGGGATGCGCGTCCGCGCCATGGCCGCGCCCAGCCAGGACCAGGCGAAACCCGAATGCCCCTGCGCCGCGCCCCAGGGGCGGAAATGGTCGGAGGACATGCCGCAGTCGAACCCGGCCGTCTCGGCCTCCTGCGCGAGGGTGAGCAGTTCGGAAGGCGGGAACTGTTCATGAGAGGCGTGAAAGCCGAAGCGCGCGGGGCCCATGTCGTCTCTCATCATGGTCAGGGCTGAGGAACACGACCTAGCCGCGCAAGTTGCGTGTGCGCCGCCCGCCTCCGCCGCACCGTCTCCGGCTCATCCTGCGCGCGCTGCATCATCAACGATGCGGGAGCGGGCCGGCGCAGGAGACGCCGCCTAACACAGGTTAGAGGATGCTGGCCGGCGATAGGCGAGAGAGGAAGACCGCGATGTCCCTGGCGTCGAGACGCACCATGGAGCGGAGCTGGCAGGCCCCACGGCAGCCCGCATGCCGGGCTCGCGCTGCTTGCGGCGGTCGCGGCCTGCAGGAGAACCAACCGTGAGAACCTCGGAGCTGAACCTGAGCGGATCGTCACCGCGCCCCTGGCTGGGGCCGTGGCGTTCGAACGAGCACATCTCGGCGCGCTCGACCTTGCTGGCCGGGCTGCGGGAGGCACATGCGAGCAACCAGGCGCTCGTCCAGGGCTCCGCCGCATGGCACCGGGCCGGCCGCGCCGAATCCCTCCGGGAGGAGTTCCTCCTGCTGCGCCGCGAGGCCGAGGAGGCCTTGCGGCGCGTGGAATACGTGCTGGCGGGCCTAGGCCGCTCCGCCCGGGGCGCGCGCTGCTGGCTCCGCCAGGGCGACCTCGCGCTGGCCCCGGGGGCGGATGACGCCTCGCTCGTCGCGCTCTCCACCTGGGCCATCGGGCGCATCTCGGCCGGCACGCTGCGGCTTCAGCACCTGGCCCACGAATGCGAGGAGTACCAGGCGGCGCGCCTGCTCCAGATGTCGGTCGACGGGCAGCTGCTGAGCGCGCGCCGCATCGCGGCAGCGGTTCGCGGAGGAGGGGCGGCCGCCCCGGCCCTGGTGCGGGAAGCATGATGGCTTCGGCCCCCGAGTCCTCCATGCGCCTCGGGATGGCGGGGGGTGTGCTCGGTTTTGCGCTGGGTGGCTTCTTCGACGGCATCCTGCTGCACCAGATCCTGCAATGGCATCACTTCCTGTCCCTGGTGCCGGGTGAGGCGCTCCGCGACTTGCGCATGCAGATCCTGGCGGATGGGATGTTCCATGTGGCCGTCTACCTCATCGCGACCCTCGGGCTGCTGCTGCTCTGGGGCGCGAGGCGGGCCATGGCGCCGGCTGGCGCGGGAGGCCGCCTGCTGGGCGCGGCGCTGCTCGGCTTCGCGGCCTGGCAGGCGGTCGACGTCGTGGTCTTCCACTGGCTCGTCGGGATCCATCGGGTCCGCGTGGATGTGCCGGATCCGCTGACCTGGGATATCGGCTGGCTCGTCCTCACGGGCCTGCCGCCGCTGGCGCTCGGGCTGTGGCTGCGCCGGCGCCCTGGTCCCCCCTCGCCGGGGCAATCGGCCGGTGGGCCGCGCGGCGTGGTGGCCGCGCTTGGCCTGGTGCTGCTCGTCCTCGGCGCGGCTCCTGTCGCCGCGCTGCCGCCGGCGGGCGTGACGACGGTGCTCGTGCTGTTCCGCTCGGGCGTGACGCCTGACCAGGCCTTCGCCGCCGCCATCGCGGCGGGTGGGCGGGTCGCCTGGAGCGATCCCGCCGCCGGGCTGCTGGCCGTGGACCTCCGCGACGGCGGTTCGGTGCTGGATCTGTATCGCGGTGGCGCGCTGCTGGTTGGCCGCTCCGCCATCACCGGCGGTTGCCTGGGATGGACCCGCCTGGCGGTGTGACGCAAGGCGCCGGGCCGCATCCCGCGGGAGGGAAGCAGCGCCTCGCCCCTGCCTCCGCCGCTGCCCGTGCCCGCACCGAGGAGATGGCTTGATCATGTCAGGTGGCACTGGAATCTGGGCCCTGGTTCTGCACGGTGGCGCGAAGGCAATCCCGCCGGAGAGGGCCGAGGCGAAGCGCGAGGGCTGCCGCGCCGCGCTCCGCGTGGGTGCGTCCATCCTGCGGGGTGGCGGCACGGCGCTGGACGCGGTGGAGGCCACCATCCGCATTCTGGAGGATGACGCCATCTCCAACGCGGGCCGCGGCTCCGCCCGCAGGCCCGGTGGCGAGACCGAGATGGACGCCGCCATGATGGATGGCGCGACGCTCGACCTCGGCGGCGTCGCGGCCCTGCGCGGCGTGCGGCATCCCGTGAGCGTCGCTCGCCTCATGCTGCGGGAGGCGCCCACCTTGCTCGTCGCCGAGGGCGCGCGCCACTTCGCCGAGATGCATGGGGCGGAATTGGATGAATCCGCTGACCTGCCGATGCTCGGGGATGCGGGGCATGACACGGTCGGTTGCGTGGCGCTGGATGGCCACGGCCATCTCGCGGCAGGCACCTCCACCGGCGGGCTGGAGGGCAGCATGGCCGGCCGGGTGGGGGATTCGGCTCTGCCGGGATGCGGGCTTTACGCGGATGATCTCATGGGCGCCGTGGCCTTCTCCGGCGACGGAGAGAACATCGCGCGCACCCTCCTCGCCGCGCGGGTGATGCAGGCGCTCGAGGAAGGCTCCCCACAGGCCGCCGCCGAGCTGGCGATGGCAAGGTTGCGCCGCGTGGGCGGCGAAGCGGGCGGCATTGTCCTGGACCGGGCCGGCCATGTCGGCTGGGCGCATAACAGCCCGCATTTCGCGGTGGGCATCGCCACGAGCGAGGACGGCATCCTCCGCACCTATCTGTGGAAGGGGGAAGAGCTGGACCTTGACTGATCGTGGCCGCCGGTGAGCGACCGCCGATCATCCTCGGCACGGGCAGGGAAGGCGGACGGATCATCCCGTGCAGGTGGGCCCGCCCTCGACGCGCGGCGGCGAAGTTATCTCGCCTTCCACCCCGGCGTCCGGCTGAGCACGCGCGTTAAGCCCCCACCGGCGCCGGCTCCGCGCCGAAGTGACGACCGGGGCAGGAGGCTGAACATGCCGAAGAATGACGACCCTACCGAACTGGAGCCACGTCCCGTCCCGGCGCCGCTGACGAGGGGCGCGAATGCCGCGCAACTCAAGCGCGATGTCGAGAGCGGCGCGACGGGCGACAAGGTGCCGATGCTCGATCCGGGGCTGGCGCCGCTCGGCACCGATGACGAGGCTGCCGGCGCGCCGCTGGACCCGAAGCTGGTGGCCGAGGTGCGCGAGAGGGAGCGGCGGGACGCCCCCATTCCGCCGGATGCGGCGGCCACGCGCGCCCTGCCCAGCAAGGGGCATCGCCCGCTGGCCATCGCGCTCGGCGTCGTCTGCCTGCTTTTCCTGGCGGGCATCCTGGTGTGGCGAATGGGGTGAGGGGCGGGGGGACACCCCCCGCCGCCCCTCCGTATTCAGGCTGCGGCGGAGGCGTTGGACATCCATTCGCGGTGGCGCAGCTCGTCCGAATGGGCGCGCCGGAACATGGCCATGGCCTCCGGCGTTGCGTCCGCATGGCCCGAGGCACGCTCATAGGCCGTCACTGTGTCCTCTTCGTTCGAGCGCATGGCCTGCAGCGTCGCGGCGTCCCCCATGATGCTGGCGAGCGCGACCTTGCCTGTCGTGAGAAGCTGCTTCGCGTCGCCTTCACGGTAGGGTGTGGCGCCGATGCTGGTGGCGAGCGCCGTCAGCTCCTGCACATGCCGGTCGTGGTCCGCCTTGAATTCGGCGATCTTCGCCTTGTAGGCGGGGTTCTCCAGCCGCTCGATCGTCTGCTCATAGGCGGCGATGGCGTCGTGCTCGAGCAGCAGCAGGTTCTCGACCAGACCGGTCAGCGTCGCCTCGGTCCCAACCATCGTGACCATCGGAAAGTCTCCTCTTGCCGGGGGCGGTGCGCATCGGGTTGTTAGCGGCGCACCATCACCCGACCCAACGGCCTGCGCAGCGCGATGTTGCGCACGCGCGGCCGTGGCGGCAGCGGCGCCCAGTATTCGGGCGCAAGGTCCAGAGGCTCCCCATCCCGGGGGTGGGACAGCACCCAGCGGCCTTCGGCGTGCCAGTGGCCCACCGCCGCATGGGCGTCCTGCGCGGCGCCAGGGAGCCGGCTGCCATCCGGGCACCACAGCAGCACGGGGCTTCCATCCTTCGGCGCCTTGCCGATCGGCTTCCAGATGCTTGCCGTCATCGCCTGACTTCGGTCTTTCCGTGCTGCACGCCGCGACACGAAGCTTCCGCCATGGGCGGTGCCCGGTCTTTCACACAGGATAGAGGTGCCGCATTACGGGGCCTGGCCGCGGGTGACCCACTCCGCGCAAGGCAGGCTGATGTGGCAGCATAGCCCGGCCTCATGGAAATCCTGCCGTACCTCAGCCTTCAGGTCATAGGGGAGCGTGCGTTCCAGCAGGTCGGTGCCGAAGCCGCGGCGTCGCGGCTGGCGGACCGGTGGGCCACCGCTTTCCTTCCAGGTCAGCTCCAGGCTGCGCTCCCCGGGTGGGCCCTGCAGGCGCCATGTCACGACGATCTGCCCTTCCGGCGCGGAGAGGGCGCCGTACTTCACGGAATTGCTGGTGAGCTCATGGACGGCGAGGCCGAGGGTTTCGGCGACCTTCGGGCGCAGCTGCACGGGCGGCCCCTCCATCGTCACCTGCTTGTCCTCGCGCGCCGCATGAGCCAGCAGCTCATCCGCGATGAGCTGCGCCAGTTCGAGCCCCGCCGAGGGATCCCGGCTGAGGGCACCCTGCACGCGCGCGAAGGCGTTGATCCGGCCATCGAGATGCATGGCGAGATCCTCGGTCGATTCGGCCGTCTGCACCGTGCGGCGGATGATGGAGCGGATCACCGACAGCGTGTTGCGAACGCGGTGCTGCAACTCGGAGAGAAGGATGCCCTGCCGCCGCTCGGCTTGGCGCAGCCGGTCCACATCGGTCGAGGTGCCCAGCCACTCCTCAACCTGGCCGTCCTGCCGCAGCGGCGTGGCGCGGCTCTGGAACCAGCGGTAGTGGCCCTGGCTGACATCGAGGAGCCGGAACTCCACCTCGAAGCCCTCGCCGGCATCGGCCCGGCCCCAGGCGGCCAGGGCGGCCTGTCGGTCATCGGGATGAAGCGCATCGAGCCAGCCGAAGCCGCGGCTCTCGGCCTCGGACTGGCCCGTGAACGCACTCCACAGCGAGCCGGACCAGAGCCATCGCCCACCGGCGGCGGAGCGCCAGACCAAATGCGGGACCGCTTCGAGAAGAGGGACCGCCACCCTCACCGGCGGGGTGGTTTCGGCGAGGCTCGCGAAGAGGCCCTCCACCCGCCCTGTCTCGCCGAGCAGGGGCGTGCAGGAGAGGGTGAAGCGACGGTCCGCGGCATCGTCCTGGCCCGGCAGCGCAATGCCGTCGAGGGACGTTGCCTCGCCGCCCTGAAAGACCCGCGTGGCCATGGGCGAGAGCAGGACCCAGGCCTCGGGCCAGGACTCGGGCAGCGGAAGCCCCTGCATGTCGGGCCGGGGCGCGGCCATGAGGGCGGCGGCGGCGTCATTGTGCAGCAGGATCGGTCCGCCCCAGAGCATGAAGCCGGGCGCGGGGGAGGAGAGCAGGATTCCGAGCGCCGTCCGCATCGCGACCGGCCATTCCGAACGGGGGCCGAGGGGCGTGGCGGACCAGTCGCGGGTGCGGATGACGTTCCCTGCCAAGCCGCCGCCGATGAGCCACTCCCTCGGGCGATCCGCCTCGGCTTCGTCGTTCAAGCGCCTGTCTCCCGATCTGGTGACCCTAGAGCTGCCCGCGAGCCAGGGAACGGCACCTAGTCGTTCGCGTCGAGATGCCGGCCCTCGCGGTCGAGGTGCAGGTAATTGGGGCTGAACTGCGCGACGTCCTGGAGCGCCTCCAGGTTCGGGATGGTCAGCATCTTGCCCTTGAGGACGATCAGCTTGGCAGCCCGCAGCTCCTGGAGCGTGCGGTTCACATGAACCGTGGAGAGGCCGAGCGCATCGGCCAACTCCGCCTGCTTGACCGGCAGCTCGCAGCTGTCGCCATCGGTCAGGCCCACGCCGCGCAAGCGGAGGAAGAGTTCGCAGAGCAGATGCGCGAGCCGTTCCGACGCGTCGCGCTGGCCAAGGCTGACGGTCCATTCCCGCTGGATCGCCATGTTCACCAGGGATTCCCACCAGAGCGCCTGCGTGATCCGGGAATGGTGGAGCGACACCTCCTCGATCCGCTGCCGGGGGATCTGAGCGATCGTCACCGGGGTCAGCGTCCCGATGGAATGATCCATCTCCCGCAGGACGAAGACATGGTTGTCGCAGAGGTCGCCGGGGAGGAAGAAGGCGATGATCTGCCGCCGCCCGTCCTCCAGATACTTGTACCGGCAAGCCCAGCCGGAGAGGATGAGGTTGACAGCCTGTGGCCTCTCGCCCTCCCGGATGATGTCCTCGCGGGCTCCGAGCTGCCGCAGGCCCTCGGTCGAGACCTGATCCAGCACGTGCTTGTCCTTGCTGGAGAGCTTGGTGAACTGCTCCAGCTTCCGAATCAGGTGACTGGTCATTTTGTTCCCGGTGTACGGGCAAACTCCTACCGTCCCGGCATCTTGCTGCCTTAACATACGTTATTGTCCCGTCGGCGCGATTAGCCGCTGCGTTATCCACAAGCAGAAAGCGGATATCCCAGTGACAGTTTCAAAGACAGAAGTGGAGCTGATCGGCCGTCGGGTTCTCGTTGTCGAGGATGAGTTCTTCATCGCCGACGACCTCGCCGAGGCGCTGCGCGGCGCGGGCGCGGAGGTGATCGGCCCCGTGCCGACGCGAGAGCGCGCGCTCGACATGGTCGCCGGGACGGGGATGATCGACTTCGCGGTCCTGGACATCAATCTCGGCGGTGAGGCGGGCTACGCAGTCGCCGAAGCGCTGTCCGAGCGCGGCGTGCCTTTCGTGATCGCGACGGGCTATGCGCGGGGTGCCCTGCCGCCGCGTTTCCGGGATGTGCCGCATTGGGAAAAGCCGCTCGACGCGGATGTGCTGGTTAGCGTGCTTTCGTCGCTCGTAGCCCGGACATGATGCGCGGCGGACTGCCTTCAGGACCTGCGGTGCAAGGCTAGGGCAGGTTTTCTCCCGGGCTCGCCGAGTTGTGATGCGCCTTCCGGATGCATACGGCGCGGGCTTTGCACGTCCGGAGCGAGGCTCCCCCGCCGGGGCAAGAGTCTGTTGCCGATATGGGCTGCGGCAACGCGCGCACGGGCCGAGGCCCAGCGCGCCTGCGAGCTACTCCCGTTCCATGCTGTGTAGGCAGGCCTGACGCGGCCTCAGCCCAGGGCGCGCAGCGCTTCTCCGCCGGCGTGACGCTGCCGCAGCATCAGCTCGTCCAGCGCCTCGGGCGTCAGCGGCCGGCCAAACAGATAGCCCTGCGCGGATTCGCAGCCTTCATGCCGCAGCATCTCGGCCTGAGCAGCGGTTTCGACCCCCTCCGCCAGCGTGCTCAGGCCCAGCGCGTTGCTCATGCCCAGCACGGCGCGGAGGATGGTCACGGCGCTCGCGTCCTTCTCCAGGTTGCGTATGAAGGAGCGGTCGATCTTGACCTTGTCGAAGGGAAATTTCTGCAGATAGACAAGGCTGGAATAGCCGGTGCCGAAATCGTCCATCGCGATCCGCACGCCGGCGGCGCGGAGCCGGCGCAGGGTGGCCAGCGTCTCCTCCGTGTCGCCCAGCAGCACGCCCTCGGTGATCTCCACCTCCAGCCGCTCCGGCGGCAGGCCGCTGCTCTCCAGGGCGGCCATCACCACCTCGAACAGGTCGGACTGACGGAACTGCACCGGCGAGACATTGACGGCCACGGTCATTCCGTCGGGCCAGCGGGCTGCACGGCGGCAGGCCTCCTGCAGCACCCAGGCGCCGATCGGCCCGATCAACCCCGTATCCTCCGCCACCGGGATGAACGCATCGGGCGACATCTCGCCCATTGCGGGACGGGCCCAGCGCAGCAGTGCCTCCGCCCCCGTGATGGTGCCGCTGCCAAGCCGGACCTGCGGCTGATAGGCGAGGCGGAACCCGCCCTGCTCCAGCGCGATCCGCAGGTCGGCCTCGATGGCCCGCCGCTCCTGCAGCTTCCGGTTCATCTCGGGGGCGAAGAAGCGATAGCCGCCGCGGCCCGCCTCCTTCGCCTGATAGAGCGCGAGATCGGCGTCCCGAAGGAGTTGGGTGGGGTCCGCCGAGCCGAAGCGGTCTGTCATGGCGATGCCGATGCTGAGGCCGACCTTGGCCTGGTAGCCGTCCAGGTCGATCGGCGCGTCCAGGGCCGCGATCAGCCGCCGGGCCAGGGAAGCGGCCGCCCTGGGCTGCTCCGCCCGCGGCTGGATGACCGCGAACTCGTCCCCGCCCAGCCGGGCCAGCGTGTCGCTCTCCCGCAGCATGGAGGAGAGGCGGCCGGTGACGACCTTCAGCAGCTGGTCGCCGGCGGCGTGACCCAGCGTGTCGTTCACCTCCTTGAAGCGGTCGAGATCGAGGCAGAGCACCGCCATGGGCTTTCCGTCGCGCCGGGCGAGGGACAGCGCCTGGCGTAGCCGGTCGCTGAAGAGGCCTCGGTTGGGCAGTCCGGTCAGCAGGTCGTGCGCCGCGAGGAAGCTGGCCCGCTCCAGCGCGTTGTTCAGCAGGCGCAGCGGCACGATGCGCAGCAGCACGAAGATCAGGGCGCCGAGCGTGCAGGAGGCCAGCGAGACCACCAGGGTACTGGCCAGCACGTCCCGCATCGAGAGGGCGGCCTCGACCTGGCCGAGCTCCTGCCCATCCATCGTGATGGGGGCCTGCCGGCTGAGGACGGGCCAGGCCAGCTCCCGCTCCGGCAGGGATTCCATCACGAGGTGGCCATCGGCCGCGAAGACGCGGCGGCGTTCCTCGGACGCCCCGCCCCGGGGCACGGAGACACGCAGACCTTCGAACTCCCAGAAGCCCGGGTTGCGGCGCACCAGCTCCACCACCTCCGCGGCATGGATGCGCGCGCTGGCCTCCAGCCCGCCGATCATCCGGTAGCGGGAGGCCGAGAAATAGGTGAGCGGGAGAGCAGCCGCGATCAGCAGCGCGGCCAGCGCCGCCAGCGCCGTCACCATGCGCGTCACCCCGCGAGGCGCCTTCGGGCGGACCTCGGCGATGGCAGGAGGCGGTTCCTGCGCAACCCGGTCCAGCGAGGGAAGCGCGAAGCTCCAGGGCAAGGTCACGTCCTCATGCGAGCCCGGCAAACCTGGGGCTCATTCGCAAACAAAGGATCAACAGTGGATCGGGCGCAACGGTCTTGCCTGATTATTGGTACTTTGTTCAGAAAAACGTTGCACAATCGCCGCAGCCGGGCAGCTTCCTGGTTCAGAGACCGGCCGAGCCTCGGGACGTAGGACGTGCGGGCAGGAGGCGTTTGGCTTGTCGCGTTGGAATCGGCCCGGCCTGACCGATGCGCCTCCGCCCTGGTGGGGAGGCGGGAGGCGCCTCGTGCTCCTCAGCCTGACCGGGGCGCTGATCGGGATGCCCGGCCCTGGCCTGGCGGAGCCGACGCTCCGCGACCTTCAGGCCGCCGTCCGCGCCCTTGCCTTCCTCGAGGAGCCGCCGACCGGCCTGGCCGATATCGGCATCGTCTACCCCGATGGATCAGCCGAGGGCCTGTCCCAGGCCCGGCGGATCGCTGCGATCTTCGGTGAGGGGCTGCGGGCCGGCAATCTCACCCTGCGGCCGAAGCTCGTCACGGTCGCCGGGGCCGGCCAGGCCGGCGCGGTGGCCCTGCTGCTGACCGATGCGGCCCTGCCGGAGGTGCATCGGGTCGCGGCCGCCGTGGCGCGGAGCGGGGTGGTGACCATTGCCGCGGGAACCACGGCTCCGGAGGCCGGGGCGAGCGTGCTGTCGGTACGGGGCGGGCCACGGGTGGAAATCGTCGTCAACCGCGCCGCGGCCCAGGCGGCCGGGGTCAGCTTCGCTGCGGCCTTTCGCATGATGATTCAGGAGCGCTGACGTGACCAGGAGCAGATGCCTCCCATCGCGGCTCCTCGCCTGCGTCGCGGGAATCCTGGTTCTGCTGGCGGCCCTTCCGGCCCTCGCCCTCGGCATGGACCGTGCGGCGCTGGAGGAGCTTTTCGGCGAGTCCGTGACGACGAGCGCCAGCGGCAAGCCCCAGCGCGCCTCAGACGTGCCGCTGGGGATGGACATCATCACCGCCGAGCAGATCCGCCGCTCCGGCGCGCATGACATTCCGGCCGTGCTGGCGCGCTACACGTCGCTCGACGTGCATCAGTACAACGCCTCCGACTATGCGGTGGGCGTGCGCGGCTATGCCACGCCGATGACGCCGAGGCTGCTGGTGCTGGTGAATGGCCGGCAGGTCTATCTGGACCATTATGGCTATGCCGCCTGGGACGCGATCCCGGTGCAGCTGGGCGAGATCCGGCAGATCGAGGTGGTGAAGGGGCCGAACAGCGCGCTGTTCGGGTTCAACGCGGTCGCGGGGGTGGTGAATATCATCACCTACGATCCCTCCTATGAGCATCGCTCCAACGCGGTGGTCCGGCTCGGGACAGGGGGCTACCGCGAAACCTCGGGCGTGGTCAGCGCGCCCCTGGGCGATGGCGGCGGGCTGCGCCTCTCCGCCGGCCTGCGCGGAGAGCACAACTGGGGCCGCGGCTACACGGATTTCGAGCGCGCCTCGCTGGACGCCGGCCGCTCGCCGACCCGTGCGCAATTCGCGGGGGAAGCCGCCTTCCGCCTCGGCCCCGCCGCCCGCGGCGCCATCGATGCGAGCTTCGGCCGCAACATTGGCGCGCCGTTCGCCGATTACGGCCAGTTCTGGCGCGAGGACAAGCGCATCTGGAGCCTGCGCGGCCGGGTGGAGGCCAACACCTCGCTCGGCCTGGTGGAGGCGCAGATCTATCGCAACGCCTTCCGGGCCACCTACGCGGCCACGCCCTTCGTCACGGACCATTCCGTGACCGTCGCCGAGTTGAGCGACACGGTGAAGCTCGGTGCGGCGCACACGCTGCGTCCGATGGTCGAGTTTCGGCGCGCCACGATGGATATCGGCGCCAGCAAGGTGGTCTATGACATCGCCGCCGCCGGCGCGATGTGGAACTGGGCCGTCACGGACCGGGTCGAGACCACGCTGGCGCTGCGCTACGACCATCTCTGGCTCAACGGTTCGGGCTATGACGATCCGGCCTTTCCCTATGGGGACCGGGATTATGACCGCAACTTCGGCACGGCCACCTGGAACTTCGGCCTCGTCTGGCGCGCGACGGATGATGACACCTTCCGCCTCGGCGCGGCGCGCGGCGTCGGGCTGCCCACCCTCTATGACCTGGGCTGGCGGGACTCCTACCCGGCCTTCGGCTACCAGGACACGGGCAATCCCTATCTCGGCCCCACGGTGGTGACGGACTACCAGCTCGAGTACAGGCGGCGGATCGAAGCCATCGACGGGCGGTTCAGCATCACCGGCTTCCACCAGCGCAACCGGGGCTTCAGCAGCGGGCTGTCGGCAGCCACCCATTTCCCGCCGGATGTCGCCTATGAGACCTACACCCCCTATGCGCTCGGCCGCTCCGATGTCACGGGCTTCGACCTCTCGCTGAGGGGGCGGGCGCTCGGAGCCATCGACTGGGGCGTGGAATATCGGCTCGCCGCCGTCTCCTCCGAGTTCCGCCCGTCCCTCCTCGACCCGAAGCGCGCCTCCCCCCGCCACCTCGTCTCGGCGCGCCTTGGCTGGAGCAGCGGTCCGCTGGAGCTCAATCTCTTCGGCCGCTATGCCAGCCTGGCCCAGGGATACCGGACGGTGAACGAGGCGGATGCGGTGCTGGCGCGCAGCAAGGACTACGTCTCCGTCGCCGCGCGCATCGCCTACCGCCTGACCGACCGGATGACCCTGGCGTTGGAAGGCGAGAACCTGCTGCACGAACGGCAGGAGCAGACCTATGCCCTGAAGGCGGAGCGGCGCTTCTACCTCTCGCTGCGCGCCGACTTCTAGTTCCGGCCATGGGGCAGAGGGGGATCAGGCCAGGGCCAGGCCGCCGAGAAGCCGTGCCAAATCCGCCTGCCGCTCCAGCCCGAGGAGTTGCTCCGCCAGGGCCTCAGCAGCGCCGGGACCCAGCACGGGGGCTGCATTCTCCATGAACTTCCGCCGCACGGCCTCGGCACCGATCGGGCGTTCGCGGGTTCCGAGCGGAAAGGCGATCAGCGGTGAGGCGAAGACGCGGCCCCTGGCCTCGACGCTCACCCGCCCCGCCGGCCGCCGCAACGGGCCGCTCATCATCGCATCGATCGCTGGATCGACCTCCGCCACCACCCTCCGGGCGAAGGCGGCGAGGTCCGGCCGCGCCATCGTCTCCGCCCGGTACCACTGGGCCGCGGGGGCGATGCCATGGGCGAGGGCTGCGCAGGCGAAGGGGAAGCTGAACTGGGCGTCCACCATCGTCTCCGGCGCGGCCTGCATGAAGTCCCGCGCCAGCCCGGCGGAGGTATATAGGGTGACGCGTCCAATCTCCTCCGGTGCCAGGGCCTCCGCGCGCAGGATGTCCGCGAAGCCTTCGAGCGCCGTGTGCATCCAGCGGCAGGTGGGGAAGGGCTTCAGGCTGGCGTTCCACATCCGCCATTCGGAACCCAGCCCCTCGACCAGCAAGGCCGGATTGAAGCGGTCGGAGCCGAGCATGCGCCACAGACCGGTTTCGCCGCCCAGCACGTCGCGCGAGCCCGTCATCCCGGCGGCATGCATCTGCACGGCGCGTATGCCAGCCTCGGCGGCGGGCGCGTTGAAATCCTTGAAGGAGACGAGGGGGCGGCTCTCCCAATTGTACTTCCGCAGGCTCGGCAGGGGGCTGAGCGTGGCGGCGAGGCCGACGGCATTCTCCAGCGCCACCGCGTCCAGCCCCATCAGCAGCCCATAGGCGATGGCGGAGCCGACGCCCTGGTGCTGGCACACGCCGTAGACCTGCCGGAAACGCTCGAAGCTCGGCTGGATGGCGTGAATCAGGCGCCCGTTGATCTCATAGGCTGCCACGAGCGCCGTGAGGAAGGCCGCACCCTCCGTCGCCCGCAGGAAGGGCGCGCTGAAGGCGGCCGCGATGAGGCTGGCGCCCGGATGCCCCATGCCGCGTCCATCCACCTCGAACCCGTCGTCGAAATCGAGCGCGTTCATGGCGACCGAATTTGCGAAGGCGGCCGCTGCCGGGCCGTGGCGCCGCGCGGTGCCGAGCACGGGGCAGAGGCCCCCCCGGTGCTCGGCCGCCAGATAGGCGAGCGCCTGGTAGCTGAGCGTGGAATCCGCCCCCGCCAGGCCGCAGCCGATCAGGTCCAGCAGGTGGAGCTTGGCCTTGGCGACCAGCTCCGGCGGAATGGCCTCGAAGGTGAGGCCGGCGGCGAAGGAGGCGACGCGTTGCGTCAGCGTCCCCGCCGCGTCGTTCACGCCCAGGGCCCGAGGAAGGTCTGGTCGTAGAGGGCGGAGAGGCGTGCCGTGACGGGGCCGGGGCGGGAGGCGCCCATCGGCCGGCCATCCACGGCGGCCACCGGCGTCAGCCCGCCGAAGGTGCCGGTCACAAAGGCCTCGTCGGCCGTATAGACCTCGGCGAGGGTGAAATCCTCCTGCCGGCAGGGCACGCCGACCGTGGCACAGAGCTCGATCACCTTCGCCCGGGTGATGCCCTTGAAGCAGAAGCGGCCGGTGGAGGTGATCACCGCGCCATCCCGCACGATGAAGAAGTTGGTGGAGTTGCAGCTGGAGACGAAGCCCAGCGGATCCAGCATCAGCGCCTCATGCGCGCCGGCCTGGATGGCCTGCAGCAGGGCCTGGATGAGGTTCAGGCGGGAATGGGAGTTCAGCCGCAGGTCGAACACGTCCGGCGTGCTGCAGCGGAAGGTGGAGGTGGCGAGCTTCAGCCCGGCGCGCTTGATCTCGGGATCGGGGAGCTTGTACTCGGCCGTGACCGCGATGGTGGGGCGGCCGAGCGCGTTGCGCGGGTCCTGGTGCACGGTGCGCTTCTCGCCCCGCGTGACCATCAGCCGCAGATGCGCGCCATGCTCCATGCCGTTGCCGGCGCAGGTCTCCTCCAGGATGCGGCGCATGCCCGCCTGGTCCACGCCGATGTCCAGCGCGATGGTGCTCGCCCCCTGGTAGAGGCGCTTCAGATGTTCGTCCACCAGCACCAGCCGGCCATGGCTGAGGCGGATGCCCTCCCACACGCCGTCGCCCAGGCCGAAGCCGGCATCGAAGATGGAGACCACCGCCTCGGCGCGCGGCACGAGGCGGCCGTTCAGCCAGATCAGCACCTTCTCGTTGCGCGGGTCCTCGGCGGGGGTCTGGGCGCCCTTGGTTTCCATGTCAGCGATGTCCGTTCAGAAGGCGAAGGCCGAGTGCTGGCCGATGAAGGCGCGGGTCCGCTCCTCGCGCGGGTGCTTCAGCACCTCCTCCGGCGTGCCCTGTTCCAGGATGCGGCCCTGGTGGAGGAACAGCACGCGGGTGGCGAAGTGATAGGCGAAGCCCAGCTCATGCGTGACGAGCAGCATGGTCCGCCCCTCCTGCGAGAGGTCGAGAATGGTCTGAAGCACTTCCCCCACCAGCTCGGGGTCGAGGGAGGAGGTGGGTTCGTCGAAGAGCAGGATCTCCGGCTCCATCGCCAGGGCACGGGCGATGGCGACGCGCTGCTGCTGGCCGCCGGAAAGGCGGGAGGGATACTCCGCCGCCTTCTCCGTCAGCCCCACCTTGGCCAGGTAGCGCAACGCGCGCTCCTCCGCCTCCCGCCGCCGGACGCCGAGGACGGAGACGGGGCCCTCCATCACGTTCTGCGCCACGGTCATGTGCGGAAACAGGTTGAACTGCTGAAAGATCATGCCGATGCGTGTCCGCAGCCGGCAAAGCTCTGCCTCGGGGTAGCGGATGGTGCCGCCCTTCTCCTGCCCGAGAAGCTGGCCGTCGAGCGCGACGCGCCCGGCGCTCGGCATTTCCATCATGTTGATGCAGCGGAGGAAGGTGCTCTTGCCCGAACCGCTGGAGCCGAGAATGGCGATGCGCTCGCCTTTGGCCACGGTCAGGTCAATGCCGGAGAGCACCTCCAGCTGCCCGAAGCTCTTGCGCAGCCCCTCGATGCGGAGGACCTCCTGCGGCGTGTCCATGCTCAGGCCCCCCGGGCGTTCAGCCGGCGCTCGATGATGGATGCCACCACCGTGCCGGGATAGATGAGGAAGAAGTAGATCACCGCGACGACCGTGAAGGTCTCGAGCGGCAGGAAGGTCTGCGTGCTCAGCGTCCGCGCCTCATGCATCAGCTCATGCACCGTGATGACGGAGGCGATGGAGGTCATCTTCGCGAGCTCCACCCCGCGGTTGGTGAAGGCGGGGATCATGCGGCGGATGGCCTGGGGCAGGATGATCCGGCGCATCAGCGTCCAGTAGGACATGCCGAGAGCGCGCCCTGCCTCCCACTGGCCGGCCGTGATGGATTGCAGGCCGCCGCGGTAGATCTCGGCGCAATAGGCGGAGGTGTTCAGGCACAGGCCCAGGCTGGCCGCCAAGAAGGGCGTGGTCTGGATGCCCGTGAGGACGGGGAAGGCATAGTAGAACCACACGAGCTGCACGAGCACGGGCGTGTTGCGGAAAACCTCGATGTAGGCTGTGGCCGGCCAGTTCAGGATCTTGCGCGGCGAGCCGCGTGCGATGCCGAGGAACAACCCCACGACCAGGGCCAGGACGAAGGCGATGACCCAGAGGGCAACAGTCAACCAGATGCCGCGCAGCAGCAGGTCCGCGTTGCGGAGGATCTCGAGGAAGTCGAACTCGTAATCCATGCCGGGCTACCGCCGCCCGCGGTGCAGGACCGCCTCCACCCGCCGCATGCCGAGGCTGGCGAGGAAGAGGACGAGGAAGAAGATCACGGCCACGGCGCTATAGGTCTCCAGCGGCCGGAAGCTTTGCGACGCGATGACCATGGCGCGATAGAGCAGCTCCCCATAGGCCAGGGTCGCGGCCAGGGCGGTGGTCTTCACCAGCTCGAAGGAGCGTTCCATCAGCGGCGGGATCATGCGGCGCACGGCCTGCGGCAGGATGATGCGGCGCATCAGCCGCGCCTCCGTCATCCCCAACGCGCGCCCAGCCTCCCACTGCCCCTTCTCGATCGAGATGATGCCGGCGCGGAAGATCTCGGCGAAGAAGGCGCCGGACTGGACGGAGAGCGCGAGCAGCGCGGCCCCGAAGGGACTCATGCTGATGTTCAGCAGGATCGGCAGGCCGAAGAAGTACCAGAAGAAGTGCAGCAGGGGCGGCGTGTTCCGGTAGAACTCGATCACCGCCAGGGCGAGCACGGACAGGACGCGCGAGCGCGAGAGCCGCAGCAGCGCGAGCACGAGGCCCAGCGCCAGCCCGGCCGCGATGGACCAGCCGGAAAGCCAGAGCGTGTTGCCGAGCCCCTCCAGGAGGGGCCCGGCATTGCGCCAGACCGGCGAGAAGTCCCAGTCGTATCCCACGGCCGGTCGTGCGCCGCGTCAGCCGCGGCTCTGCCACATCTCGCGCATCACGGGCGGGGCCTGGCCCGCCTCGACGCCGCGGAAGGCGAGGTATTCCTCGTAGATCTTCTGCGTCTCTCCGGTGGAGTACAGATGGGCGAGGGTCAGGCCCAGCCAGTCGCGCCAGGACTTGTCCGCCTCACGCCGCACGCCGGCGCTGGTGCTTGCGGCGCGCACCGGCTCGGGCAGCAGCACCGTGCCGCGGCGCACCCGGGCACGCAGCATCACCAGTGCGGGATGGAAGAGGGAGATGGCATCCACGCGCCCGGCCTGGAAGGCGGCGGCGGTTTCGTCCGCCGTCGGGAAGCGCTCGATCTGCGCGCGGGGCAGGCGGGCCGTCACGTCGCGGTCCGGGGAGGTGCCAAGGACGACGCCCAGCCGGATCTCCGGCTTGTTGACATCCTCCCAGGCCTTCACCGTCAGCCCGGGGCGCACCAGCAGGCCCTGGGCGTAGTAGAACATCGGCTGCACCGGGAAATCGACAGCCAGGGCACGCTGCGGCGTGGCATCGAGCACGAACATCACGTCGAACTGGCCGGCCTGCAGGCCCGCCACGGCATTGCCCCAGGTGGTCTCCACCGGAACGGGCTTCACGTTCAGCTCGCGGGCGATGGCGACCGCGACGCCCCAGCCGATGCCGTGCCACTGCTCGCTGCGCTGATCGCGGAAGAACCAGGGCTCGCCGGGGGCGACGCCGACACGCAGCTCGCCGCGGTCGCGGATGGCCTGCAGCGTGTTGCCCGCGCCCTGCGCCACGGCAGGGGCCGCAAGCGGCGCCGCGGCGAGGACGACGGCGCCGCCGCCCAGGATGGCCCGACGGCCCGAATTGCTCGTTCCCATGCTCACCTCTCCTCGGCGGGGCCTGTAAGGCACCAGAAAGTTTCTTATCGGAAACACTGGACCGCCGCTCACGGCCTTGTCAACCAGGGGTGCCAGCCACTAAACCGAGGACGTCGCTGCTCGAGCAGACCCAGAAGACCTCCGCGTCCTCCACGCCGTGCAGCACGCAGACATGACCCATGGTGCTGTCGAAATAGGCGCAGTCGCCCTCCCTCAGCACCACGGGCTCATAGAATTCGGTGTGCAGCTCGACGGCACCGGACAGGATGAGCAGCACCTCCTCGCCCTCATGGCTCATCAGCGGGCTGAGATCCGTGCGGGAACGGGCGAGGATGCGGGCCTTCATCGGGATCATCTTCTTCCCGATCAGGTCCGTGCAGAGCATCTCATAGGCATAGGTACGGGTCCGGTAGATCTTGCCCCCGCCCTTAGGCGTAAGGGAGCGCCGCCCGCCCGGACTCTCTTTCTTGGTGTCCGAGAAGAGTTCCGCGATGTCCACGCCGAGGCCGCGCGCGAGCCGCACGATGTTCTCATAGGTGGGCGAGAGCTGGTTGTTCTCGATCTTGGAGACAGAGGAGATCGCGATCCCGCTGCGCTCCGCCACCTCCCGGATCGTCAGCCGGGCCGCCGCGCGCAGGGCCCGCACGCGCAGGCCCAGGCTGCCCTCCGCGGGCGCGGGCGGAATGCGCGCTGCACTCGACATGGTTCGTCACCTCCTGGCGGTCCGTCACGGACCTCATCCGGGTCCGGCGAACCAATCCTGGAAAGCCTAATGCGCTTCTTATTGGCGATCCAGTTTTCTTATGCGAAAATCCAGCTCGCGGACCGGCGGCGGCCTGACCCGATAGGGCAGGCCCCGGCAGCCCCGGTCCGGAGATCCGCATGTCACACACCGCCACCGATCTGGCTTCCGCCCCGGTCCCCTTCGCGGCCCTCGCGGAGGAGCTGGTCCCGCCCACCGACCTCCGCACTGCTGTCACGGCCGCCTATCGCCGGCCGGAGGAGGAATGCGTCGCCGCGCTCCTGCCTGCCGCAACCCTGAAGGCGCCAGAGGCCACCGCCGCCAGGGCGCTCGCCCGCCGGCTGGTGGAGGCCCTGCGGAGCAAGGGCGGCCGCAGCGGCGTGGAGAGCCTGATCCAGGAATTCTCGCTCTCCAGCCAGGAGGGCATCGCGCTGATGTGCCTGGCGGAGGCCCTGCTGCGCATCCCGGACCGCGCGACGCGCGACGCGCTGATCCGCGACAAGATCGGCGGCGGCGACTGGCGCGCCCATCTGGGCCACAGCCCCTCCATCTTCGTCAATGCCGCCACCTGGGGATTGGTGGTGACCGGCCGCCTCACCGGCACGAACAGCGAGACGGGGCTGACCGGCGCGCTGACCCGCCTGATTGCGCGCGGCGGTGAGCCAGTGATCCGCAAGGGCGTGGATCTCGCGATGCGGATGATGGGCGAGCAGTTCGTCACCGGCCAGACCATCGAGGAGGCGCTGGCGAACAGCCGCAAGATGGAGGCGAAGGGCTTCCGCTACTCCTACGACATGCTGGGCGAGGCCGCGACGACGGCCGAGGACGCCGCGCGTTACCTGCGCGACTACGAGACGGCGATCCACGCCATCGGCAAGGCCTCCGCGGGACGCGGAATCTATGAGGGGCCCGGCATCTCCATCAAGCTCTCTGCCCTGCATCCACGCTATTCCCGCGCCCAGCGCGCAAGGGTGATGGGCGAGCTGCTGCCGCGCGTGCTGGGCCTCGCGGTGCTCGCCCGCCGCTACGACATCGGCCTGAACATCGATGCGGAGGAGGCCGACCGGCTGGAGATCTCGCTCGACCTGCTTGAAGCGCTGTGCGAGGCGCCGGAGCTGTCCGGCTGGAACGGCATCGGCTTCGTGGTGCAGGCCTATCAGAAGCGCGCCCCCTTCGTGCTGGACTGGATCATCGCGCTCGGGCGCCGCACGGGGCACCGGCTGATGATCCGGCTGGTGAAGGGCGCCTATTGGGACAGCGAGATCAAGCGCGCACAGCTGGACGGGCTGGAGGACTTCCCCGTCTTCACACGCAAGATCCACACGGACATCTCCTATCTCGCCTGCGCGCGGAAGCTGCTGGCGGCGCCCGATGCGGTCTTCCCGCAATTCGCCACCCATAACGCGCAGACCCTGGCGAGCATCCACGCCCTGGCCGGCGCCAACTTCTATGCCGGGCAATACGAGTTCCAGTGCCTGCACGGCATGGGGGAACCGCTGTATGAGGAGGTGGTGGGGCGCGACAAGCTGAACCGCCCCTGCCGCATCTACGCCCCCGTGGGCACGCATGAGACGCTGCTGGCTTATCTGGTCCGCCGCCTGCTGGAGAACGGCGCGAACTCCTCCTTCGTCAACCGGATCAACGACCCCGCCGTGCCGGCGGAGGAGCTGACGGCGGACCCCGTGGAGGCGGTGCGCGCCGCCGGGCCGATCGGCGCGCCGCATCCGCGCATCTCCCACCCGCGCGCCCTCTTCGCCAAGGAACGGCCGAACAGCGCGGGCTTCGACCTGTCCAACGAGCTCGGCCTCACGGCGCTCTCGGCGCGGCTGCGCGAAGGCGCCTCGGCCGCGCTGCGGGCCGCCCCCATGCTGGGCGACGGCGAAGCGGGCGGCACGGCCCGCGAGATCCGCAACCCAGCCGACCATCGCGACCTCGTCGGCCGTGTGGTGGAGGCCACGCCGGCGGTGGTGGACTCCGCGCTGGCCCAGGCGGTGGAGGCCGCCCCCGGCTGGGCGGCCACCGCGCCGGCGGACCGTGCCGCCCGTCTCATGCGCGCGGCGGAGCTGATGGAGGCGCGCCTGCCCCAGCTGCTCGGCCCCATCGTTCGGGAGGCCGGGAAGTCCTTCTCCAACGCCATCGCCGAGGTGCGGGAGGCGGTGGACTTCCTGCGCTACTATGCGGCGCAGGTGCGCGACGGGTTCCACAACGACACGCACCGGCCGCTGGGCCCGGTGGCCTGCATCAGCCCCTGGAACTTCCCGCTGGCCATCTTCACCGGCCAGGTCGCGGCGGCGCTGGCGGCGGGCAATGCCGTGCTCGCCAAGCCGGCGGAGGAGACGCCGCTCACCGCCGCCCTCGCGGTCGGGATCCTGCGCGAGGCCGGCGTGCCGCCCGCGGCCTTGCAGCTGCTTCCTGGCGAAGGGCCGGTCGGGGCCGCGCTGGTGGCTGATGCCCGGGTGCAGGGCGTGATGTTCACCGGCTCTACCGACGTGGCGCGGCTGATCCAGCGCGAACTGGCGAAGCGGCTGAACCGGGATGGGCGGCCCGTGCCGCTCATCGCGGAGACCGGCGGGCAGAATGCGCTGGTGGTGGACAGCTCGGCCCTGCCGGAGCAGGTCGTCGCGGATGTGCTCGCCTCGGCCTTCGACAGCGCGGGGCAGCGCTGCTCCGCGCTCCGCGTCCTCTGCCTGCAGGAGGATGTCGCGGACCGTGTGATGACCATGCTGCACGGAGCGCTGGCGGAGCTCTCGGTCGGCAACCCCGATCGCCTCTCCACCGATGTCGGCCCGGTGATCTCGGAGGAGGCACGGCGCGGCATCCAGGCGCATGTGGATGCCATGCGGGTGCGCGGCCGAGAGGTGCAGGCGGTGGCCCTGCCCGAGTCCAGCCGCCACGGCACCTTCGTCGCTCCCACCGTCATTACCATCCCGGACCTGGCGGAGCTGGAGCGGGAGGTCTTTGGCCCCGTGCTGCACGTGCTGCGCTTCGACCGTGAGGAGCTGGACGCGCTGATCGATTCGATCAACGCCACGGGCTACGGCCTGACCTTCGGCGTGCATTCGCGTATCGACGAGAGCATCGCCCGGGCGACCGGCCGCGCGGCGGCGGGCAACATCTATGTCAACCGCAACCTGATCGGCGCGGTGGTCGGCGTGCAGCCCTTCGGTGGCCATGGGCTCTCCGGCACCGGGCCGAAGGCGGGCGGGCCGCTCTATCTCCGCCGGCTGCTCGCGGCCTGCCCGGCCGAGCCGCCCTTGCCGCCGGTCGCCGACCCGGCCCCGGCGCTGGGCGCCTGGCAGGACTGGCTGCGCGCGCAGGGGCACGGCGATGCGGCGGCGCGCTGCGAGGCCTTCGCCCGGCGCTCCCGCCTCGGGCTCCGCACCGTGCTGCCCGGGCCGGTCGGGGAGAGCAACGTCTATGCGCTGCATCCGCGCGGCGCGCTGCTCTGCGTTCCGGCGACGGAGCTGGGGCTGTTCGTGCAGATCGGCGCGGCGCTCGCCACCGGCAACACCGCGCGGGTTTTCGCGCCGGCCGCATGGGGCGAGGCCATGGCCGCCCTGCCCCCCATGCTGCGCCGGCGCGTCTCCCGGATCGGGGCCGCGGATGCGGCGGGCTGCGCGGCGGTCCTGTTCGAGGGAGAAGCCGATGCGCTGCTCGGCCTGAACCGGCAGGTCGCGGCGCTGGAGGGACCGATCCGGCTCGTCTTTGGCCTGACGCCCGGGGCGCTTCGCGCCGGCGAGGACTACCCGCTGGAGCTGCTGCTGGCGGAGCAGTCCATCAGCACCAACACCGCCGCGGCGGGCGGCAATGCGGGGCTGATGACCATGGGGTGAGGCGCGGTCAGCGCGCCGCCAGCAGGCGGTGCATCGTGGCGGCGTAACGTGCCGCCACGGCATCCCGCGCGACATGCCGGCCGTCGCGCACCACCGCACGCCCGGCGCACCATACGGCCGCCACGCCCCGGTCCGCCTCCGCGAAAATCCAGCGGTCCAGCGCGTCCTCCCTCGCGCCGGGGGCCTCGCGCAGGGCGACGAGATCCGCCGGCGCGCCGGGCTGCAGGGCAGGCGTGGCCTCGCCCAGGGCGCGCGCCCCACCGGCCAGGGCCGCTTCGAACAGGCTTTGCCCGGTGGAGGCGCCGGGTGCCCGCGCCATCAGGTTGCGGCCGCGCCGGGCCAGGCGCTGCGAATACTCCAGCATCCGCAATTCGCCATTGGCGGCGATGGAGACGTTCGAATCCGTCCCCACGCCCCAGGCGCCACCGGCCGCGCCCCAACCGCCCGCATCGAAGACGCCATCCCCGAGATTCGCCTCGGTCACGGGGCAGAGGCCGGCCGTGGCGCTGCTGCGGGCGAGGCGGGCGGTCTCCTCGGGCTGCATGTGGGTGGCATGAACGAGGCACCAGCGCGCATCGGCTCCGGCATGGTCGAGTAGCCATTGCACCGGGCGAGCCCCGCTCCAGGCCAGGCAATCCTCCACCTCCCGCACCTGCTCCGCCGCATGGATATGCACGGGGCGGCCGGGCAGCATGGAGGCGACAGCCGCCAGTTCCGACGGAGTGACCGCCCGCAGGCTGTGCGGCGCCACGCCCAGCCCCGCCCCTTCCAGCCCGGCCACGGCCCTTGCGCTGCCCTCCAGCAGGCGGGCGAAGCCATCCAGCCCGCTGACGAAGCGGCGCTGGCCCGGCGTGGGCGGAAGGCCACCGAAATTCGCATGCGCGTAGAAGACGGGAAGAAGCGTCAGCCGCAATCCCGCCTGCGCGGCGGCGGCGGCGATGCGGAAACCCATCTCCGCGGGCTCTTCATAGGCCGCGCCGTTCTCCGCGTGGTGGAGGTAGTGGAACTCGCCCACCCGGGTGAAGCCGGATTCCAGCATCTCGACATAGGCGAGGGCGGCGATCGCCTCCACATCCTCCGGTGTCATCACGTCGAGCGAGCCGTACATCACCTCGCGCCAGGACCAGAAGCTGTCCTCGCCGGGTCCGCGCCGTTCGGTGCGGCCGGCGATGGCGCGCTGGAAGGCGTGGGAGTGCAGGTTCGGCAGCCCGGGCACCGCCGCCCCATGGCATTCGGCATCCGCCGGCGCCGCCTCGCTGGCGGAGACCGCGGCGATCCGCCCGTCCTCGATACGGATGAGAACGTTCCGCGCCCAGCCCTGGGGCAGCAGCGCGGCGCGGAAATGCAGATTCATGGAAAGGCTCCGCCTTCGCCGGGCGCGGCTTGCAGCCCCCGCGCAGGCCCGGTGGAATGATCCGGCGAGGATGTCCCGCGAGCTATGGGGAGGCAAGGGGAGCGGCCCCTCAGCCCTCCGCCCTGCGGATGGCGATTGCGACATCCGCCCGGGACAAGGTGACGGCCAGTTCCAGCCCGGCTTCGCCTCCCGCAAGGGCCTCCAGCCGCGCCTCCTCGCGCCCCGCCCGGGTGTCCCAGAGGATCACATGGTACCGGCCAGGGCGAAGCCCGGGCACGGTGAGGCGCGCCTGCACCTCTCCGCTCTCCGCCACCCGGCGCAGCCCCGCTTCCGGCTCGCGCAGCGCCCTGCGCACCAGCCACAGCACGGCCTGCTCCTCATCCGCGCAGCCCAGGGCGTGGATGTCACCGGCCGAGACCGTGATCTCGTCATTCAGGTTGCGGCGGCGGAAGCTCGTCCAGTCGATCAAGGGCAGGAAGCCGGACAGCGCCTTCTGGGCGGCCCGCATCCCCGGCGTCAGCACATGCGGCCGGCGGTTGGGCCAGCGCATGCCGCCGCCCGCTCCGCCGGAGGCGAGATGCGCCCATTGGATGTGCCGGAAGTACTCGTCATCGAAGGCTTCAGGCAGGTTCCGGTGCTTGTCCTTGAAGCGGTGGATCGGCCCGTGCTCCGAATCGAAGAACGCGCGCTGGTCCGTGATATGGGCCAGGGCTTCGCGTGTCAGCCGCGCGGCGCTTAGCGCCGGCGCGAGCGTGTCCCGCGGGTCGTCGATCGTCCCCTCTTCGTAGAAATGGCTGTTCGCGAAGTCGAGCCGGGGGTGGCGAAAGATCGGATCAGCGATCCAGGGCTTCCAGGCCAGCTCGGGGCCAAAGACGGAGACGCATTGCAAATGCGCGCGCCCGTGCAGCCGCGTCTCCAGGTCGCGCAGGAAGGGGCTGACATCGTCGATATAGTCGGCGAAGGCAGTGGGCCGGTTGTCCGCCTGGGCCGGATGCATCTCATTCCAGAGGTCCCAGGCGAAGATCACGCCGCTTCCGCCCCAGCGGCGGGTGGCGAAGGCCAGCCGTTCCTTCAGCAGGGCGCGCGTGGCCGGGCAAACCATGAGCTGGGAGCGGTCGGCGCAGGGCCCGCCATTCGCCTGGTTGTACGGGTGGCGCTCCCACCGAACCCAGGTGAAAAAGGTGTCCAGCGGCGTCAGCAGCACCCGCATGCCGTTGCGCTGGCAGATGGCGAGAAGGTCGTCCCAGAGCTGGACCATCGCCGGCACGAAGCGCCCCGCCGGCCGCTCGATATAGCGGTGCTCCGTATGGGCGTATTCGAGCATCAGCCGGAGGCAGGTCACGCCATGGTCGCGGAGGTAACGGACGTGGCGCTCCACGGCGGCCAGGTCGCGGCGCCGGAAAAGGCTGGCCAGTTCCGGCCAGGTGATGGCATCGTTCTGGCCTACTGGCGCCCAGGCCGCCCCATCCTCCGTGATGAAGTAGGGCGCATCGGGTGCGCGGTGGATCCAGGCAAGGCGATCCACCCCGGTGTTCTGCGATGTGGATCCGGCAGGATCCGGCTCGAGCTGAAGCAAGCGATCCGCGAGGCCGTCCGTCACGCTTTACTCGTCCCCCTCATGACAGCGGGGCGTGCCGCAGGTCCTCCCGCGGAAGGAGAACTCGGGCGCCACGCCCCGCCGACGTCACGTCAGACCGGTCAGATACCGGCCGTCGTCCCCCCGATGGTCCGCATCGCATACTTCCGCACGATGGGCTCCAGGTTGTCGGCGCACCACTGCGCCATGCGCTCCTCCTCCTGCAAGGACTGGCGCAGGGCCGTGGGCGAGGTGTTGTCGCCCGCGATCTCCGCCAGCACCAGGAGACCCTTGTAGGAGGCGATCTCGAAGTGCTCGAAGGCGTAGTTCGCGAAGCTGTTCTTCAGGATCTCGTCCTGCATCGGCGCGTGGGACAGGGCGGCGATGTTGCCCATCAGGCCAGTGATGAAGTCCTTCACCGTGGAATTCGAGCTGCCGAGGGTCTCAAGGATCGTGTCCAGCCGCTCGCGCTGCTGTTCGCTTTCCGTGATATGCCGGCGGAGGGCCTGCTCAACCTCGGGGTAGTTCTCCAGCCGCTCCACCTGGCGGGAGAGGAGCTCGATCGCCTGAGTCTCCAGTGCGCGGGCATTGACGAGGCCGGTGACGTAAAGGTCGCGGGCACTTTCCTGCATGAACTCTTCCTTCTTTCTGGTCGGGACGGGGTGGTGCGCGGTCCGCCGGTCAGGCGGCTTCCTGCTCCATCTCCAGCGCCGCCGGCAGGATGCTGGCGCGCGTGACATCCGTGAGCTGCTGGTCCTGCGCCTTCTCTTCGGCGAGCGTCTGCGCGAGCAGCTCGGCGACCTCGGTCTGCCCCATCGCCTTGGAGAGCTCGACCATCGTCCCGTAGGCCGCGATCTCGTAATGCTCCATGCGCTGCTGGCTGGCCACGATCACCAGGTCCATCACCGGACCCTTGTCCTGCTCCTCCATCTCATGCATCGCCTCCTCGACGAGGCCGCGCATCGCCTCGCACACCTTGCGGCCGGGGCGCGCGCCCATCTTGTCCAGCGCCTGCTCCACGCGGTCGCGCTGCTCTTCGCTCTGCGCGATATGGGCCTCGATCCCCTGCTTCAGCTGGGGGTCAGACGCCTTGCGCAGCGTCCTCTTCATCGCCTGGATCGCCTGCTTCTCCGCGCTAAAGGCATCCTTCAGCTGGTCGACCAGCATCGTCTGCAGTTCGCTCATTCGTCACATTCTCCGGGAAGGGTGGAAGCACCACCGAGACCCTTCGAACGCGCCAGCATCAGACCGGTTCAGCGGCCCACGACATTTCAGATGGATGACGAAACTAACATGGGTTAATCGCATGCGCCGCAGCTCTCGGAATACTCGCTTCTCGCGCGTTGCGCACCCGCCGGGCTTCGACTCCGCGGCCTTGTTGCTCCTCTGGATGAGCGGCTCCGTCGTCAGTGAAAAGCGGTCAAAGCTGCGTGTCCATCATCCTAAGTTAAGCCGGATGCTTCGAAACCGCCCCAAGGAGAACGGAGTTACGAGCCTGCACCGGCTCGCTTGCCACAGGATTCCCTCATGTTCTTCTCCACCCCTCGCCTGCAATACCCTGTTCGAGTGGATCGGCCCAATCCCGTTTTCGCAAGGGCCTTGCAGCAGGCGATCGGCGGCGTCGAAGGCGAAATCCGCGTGATGCTCCAGTACCTCTTCCAGTCCTGGGGCGCGCGGGGGCCGATGAAGTATCGTGACATGCTCCTCAATACCGGCACGGAGGAGATCGGGCATGTCGAGATGCTTTCCACCGCCGTCGCGCTGAACCTCGAAGGCGCGCCACTCTCCTTTCAGGAGGAGATGTCCGCGGATCCGATGGCGGGCGCCGTGCTGAACGGCATGAACCTCCGCCACATCCTCTCGACCGGCCTTGCCGCCACGCCGGAGAACTGCAACGGCGTTCCCTTCAACGCCAGCCATGTCTATGCGAGCGGCAACCTGGCCGCGGACATGTATGCGAATGTCGCCGCGGAGGCGACCGGCCGCGCCCTCGCGGTGCGGCTTTACGGCATGACGGATGATCCGGGCATGAAGGACATGCTGTCCTTCCTCATCGCCCGCGACACGATGCATCAGCAGCAATGGCTGGCCGTGATCGAGGAACTTGGCGGCACCGCGGCGCTGCCGATCCCGAACAGCTTCCCGCAGGCGCAGGAGAAGGGCGAGTTCGCCTACGCCTTCTTCGTCCACAGCGCCGATGGCATCGCGCCCGAGGGGCGTTGGACGACCGGTACGTCGCTCGACGGCAAGGGCCAGTTCGAGGCGATGATCTCCAAGCCGCTCGGCGAGGTTCCGCAGCTCGCGCCGGCCCGCCCCGATGGCGGCGCCCAGGCGGAGCAGACGACCATGCAGCCCCCGGCAGGCGTGCCTGGCGGCACCATCTCCTAACGCGACATCACACCGGGTTTGAGGCCGGCCACCGGTGGGCCGGCCCTTCCTCCCTCGAGAAGCAGGAGCCGTCCCATTCTTTCCTTCCCGTCCGAGGCGCAGGTCTCGAAGCCGCTTCTCATCTGCTTCTCGCATCTGCGCTGGAACTTCGTGTTCCAGCGCCCCCAGCATCTCCTGACCCGGGCGGCCGAGACGTATCGCGTCCTCTTCATCGAGGAGCCGATGCACCGTCCAGCCGAGGCAGGCCTTCCCCGCATGGAGCTGCGCGACACCCCGGATGGCGTTCAGGTCGCGACCCCCATCCTGCCCGCAGGGCTAGACGAGGCGCGGAGCGATGCCGCCCAGCGCGCCTTGATCGACGACCTGCTGGAAGGGCCGCAGGGGGCCGAGCCGATCGCGGTGGCCTGGTACTACACCCCGATGGCGCTCTCCTTCTCGGGCCATCTGCAGCCGCAGGTCACGGTCTATGACTGCATGGACGAGCTGTCGGCCTTCCGCGGTGCCTCGCCGGGCCTGCGCCTGCTGGAGCGCCGGCTGATGCAGCGCTCGGACCTCGTCTTCACCGGCGGGCGCAGCCTTTACGAGGCGAAGCGTGGCCTGCACCCGCATGCGCATCTCTTCGCCAGTGGCGTGGACGCCGCGCATTTCGCCCCCGCGCGGAACCTGGGCGATGCCTGTCAGGAGCCGGCCGATCAGGCCGGGCTGCCGCGGCCGCGCCTCGGGTGGTTCGGCGTGGTCGATGAACGGATGGATCTCGAGCTCCTCCGCAGCGTCGCCGAGCGCCGGCCGGACTGGACCTTCGTCATGCTTGGCCCGGTGGTGAAGATCGACCCCGCCAGCCTGCCGCGCCCGGCGAACATCCACTGGCTCGGCTTCAAGTCGCATGACGAGCTGCCGCAGTACCTGGCAAGCTGGGATGTGGGCTTCATGCCCTTCGCGCTGAATGAGTCCACCCGCTATATCAGCCCGACCAAGACGCCGGAGTATCTGGCGGCCGGCGTGCCGGTAGTGTCCACCCCGATCACGGATGTGGTGCGGGATTGGGGCGAGGATGGGCTGGCGGCGATCGCCAGCAACGCCGATGAGGTGATCGCCGGCGCCGAGGCCGCGATGATCCAGCCCCGCAGTGCCTGGCTCGCCAAGGCCGATATGCGTCTCGCCCGTATCTCCTGGGATTCGGTCTGGGCGAGGATGAAGGCCCTGATCGGACAGGCAGCGGCGCGCGACCTGGCGGATGGGGCGCAGAACCGCGCGATGTCCAGCTCCACGGCGGCTCCCCATGTTTGATTGGCTCATTGTCGGCGCCGGCTTCGCCGGGGCCACGCTGGCGGAGCGGATCGCCACTGTCCGTGGCGAGAAGGTCTGCGTCATCGATCGCCGTGATCACGTCGGCGGCAATGCCTATGATGAGCTGGACGCAGCGGGGCTCCTTATCCACCGCTACGGCCCGCACATCTTCCACACGAACAGCGCGGCGGTGTTCGAGCACCTCTCGCAGTTCACGCGCTGGCGGGCCTATGAGCACCGTGTGCTCGCGCGGATGGCGGACGGCATGCTCGTTCCCATGCCGATCAACCGCACCACGGTGAACCGGCTGAACGGGTTGAGCCTGACCTCCGAGGAGGAGGTGGAGGCGTTCTTCTCCGCCCAGGCGGAGCCGGTGGAGGAGATCCGCACCTCCGAGGACGTGGTGGTCTCCCGGGTCGGGCGGAAGCTCTACGAGACCTTCTTCCGCGGCTACACGCGCAAGCAATGGGGCCTGGACCCGTCGGAGCTGGACCGCTCCGTGACCTCCCGCGTGCCGACGCGGGCGGATAACGACGACCGCTACTTCACGGACACCCACCAGTTCATGCCGGCCGATGGTTACACCGCCATGTTTCGGAAGATGCTGGACCATCCGAACATCACGGTGATGACCAGCACGGACTATGCCGCGGTGAAGGACAGCATCCCCCACCGCCGGATGGTCTGGACGGGACCGGTGGACGAGTTCTTCGGCTTCCGCTTCGGCAAACTGCCCTACCGTTCGCTCACCTTCCGGCATGAGACGCATGACCAGGAGTGGTTCCAGCCCGTGGGCACCGTGAACTATCCCGGGGAGGAGGTGCCCTTCACCCGTGTGAGCGAGTACAAGCACCTGACCGGGCAGGCTCATCCGAAGACCAGCATCACCTATGAGTTCCCCGCCGCCGAAGGGGATCCCTACTATCCCGTGCCCCGTCCGGAGAACGCGGCCTTGTACAAGCAATACGAAGCGCTGGCGGATGCCACGCAGGACGTCTGGTTCGTCGGCCGCCTCGCCACCTACCGCTACTACAACATGGACCAGGTCGTGGCCCAGGCGCTCGCGACCTTCCGCCGGATCGAGACGACGTTGCCGCGCGGCGACGGTGGCCAGAACCTCGTGGCGGCGGCCGACTGAAATGGCGGCCATGACGGATGACCAGGGGAAGCCTCTCTTCCCCAGCTTCTTCATGGGCGGTTTCGAATGCTCGACGCATCGCCGGCACGACGGCCGGCGCCTGGATCTCGTGGCCTCCACCCGTCACGACGAGTTGGCGGAGGAGGATTACGCGGCGCTGGCCACCCACGGGATGCTGGGCGCCCGGGATGGCGTCCGCTGGCATCTCGTGGAGACGGCACCGGGGGAATACGACTGGTCCAGCGTGCTGCCGCAGATGCGGGCCGCCCGCGCGGCCGGGGTGCGGGTGGCGTGGGACATGGCCCATTACGGCTATCCCGACTTCATCGACCCGTGGTCGGAGGATTTTGTCGAATCCCTCGCCCGCTACACCGCCGCCTTCGCCCGCCTCGCGCTGGAGGAGGAGGGGCAGCCGCCCATTCTCTGCCCGGTGAACGAGATCTCGTTCTGGGCCTGGGCGGGAGGAGAGGTCGCGCATTTCAACCCTAAGGCGCAGGGGCGTGGCGGCGAGCTGAAGCAGCAGCTCATCCGGGCCTCGCTGCGTGCTGGCCGGGCGGCCCGGGCTGCCGTGCCGGGGACGCGGATCATCGCGGTGGATCCGCTGATCCGGGTCGTGCCGCTCAAGCCGGAGGATGCGGGCCATGCCGAGGCCTATACCGGCTCCCAGTGGCAGGGCTGGGATGCCCTTCTCGGCCAGGGCTGGCCGGAACTGGGCGGCGGGGATGACGGCTTCGACGTGATGGGCGTGAACTACTACTGGAACAACCAGTGGGAGTATCAAGGCGAGAAGATCGAGGCCGGCGACCCCCGCTACCGTCCGTTCCGCGAGTTGCTGGTGGACGCCTGGCAGCGCTACCGCCGCCCCATCTTCCTGGCCGAGACAAGCATCGAGGGCCAGCCACGCGCCCCGTGGCTCCGCTATGTCTGCGCCGAGGTCCGGGCGGCGATGCGGCTGGGCGTGCCGGTCGGCGGCATCTGCCTCTACCCCGTGCTGAGCCATCTCGGCTGGGACAATGACCGCTACTGCCCCAACGGCCTGTTCGAGTTGGAGGCCAGCGGGGGGCGCCGCCCCTGCCATGGGCCTCTCGCCCTGGAGTTGCGGCGCCAGCGGGCGGTGTTCGAAACCCAGATGCGTGGCTCGCCTGTCCCCGAGGACCCGGATGCGCTGCCGATCCTCGCGGCCGCGCTGGGCGAGCTGGAGGAGGAGCGGCGGGCCCGGGATGCCGGGCGGCGGGCGACCAGGACCCGGTCGGCCTAAAGTTCCCTCAGGGATGCAGCAGGCTCCGGCGTTCGGCGCCGGGGCCTGTACCGCCATGCCGCATTCAGTCGCATTTCGTAGAAGAAGCCGAGTTCGGCTAAGCTGAGGCTCTGGGGCCAACGTCCCGGTGCGGGGGCGGCGCGGACGCCCATGGAGCGTGCCTTGCAGAACATGGAGCATGTGCCGGAGCGGCAAAGGCTGGTCCGGAAGCTGGAGAGCATCACGGACCTGACCGAGGAGGAGCGGCAGGCTCTCATGGACCTTCCCGTGATCCTGCGGGAGTTCGATGCGGGCCATGACATCGTGCGCTCCGGCGATCACCCCCAAAGCTGCTGCCTCATCCTGACCGGTTTCGTCTGCCGCTACATGCTGCTGCCGGACGGTCGGCGCCAGATCGTCGCCTTCCACCCGCCGGGCGACATCCCGGACCTCCAGAGCCTGCATCTTAAGACCATGGACCACAGCGTGGCCGCCATGGCCCGCACCACGACCGCCTTCATCCCGCATGAGAACCTGCAGCGGATGACCCAGCGATTTCCCGGCCTCCTGCACGCCTTCTGGCGGGAGACGCTGATCGACGCCTCGGTCTTCCGGGCCTGGATGGTCGCGCTCGGGCGCAGAACCGCCCATGAGCGGGTGGCGCATCTTCTCTGCGAGATGACGCTTCGCTTCGCCGCGGTGGGCCTGGCCGAGGGGATGACGTACCAGATGCCCGTCACGCAGAACGACATCGCCGACGCTCTCGGCCTGTCCAATGTGCATGTGAACCGGGTGCTGCAGGACCTGCGGCGGGACGAGCTGATCGTCTGGCGTCGGAACACGATCACGGTGCTGCAATGGGGGGCGCTCAAGGACCTGGCGGCCTTCGACCCCACCTATCTCCACATCAGGAATCTTCCCGGGCTTCTGCAGTAGCGCCTGCTCCGGCCCTTACCGATCCGGGTTCCCACGTGAATCTTGACCGCTCGCCGTGGCTCCGGGCAACGCATACAGGCCGGTCGCGTTTCACGGCTTCCGACCACCCCGCCCCCCTCCGAAGGCCGACCCGATGCGCCTGTTCCGCTGCCAGAACTGCGAGCAGTTGCTGTATTTCGAGAACACGCATTGCGAGCGCTGCAAGCTGCGCCTCGGCTATCTCCCGGACAACGCGACCCTCTCCGCGATGCAGCCCGAAGGCGATGCCTGGCGCCCCCTGGCGGCACCCGGAGGGCTGCGGCGCTTCTGCTCGAATGCCGAGTTCGATGTGTGCAACTGGACCATTCCGGCGGATTCGCCTGAAAGCTTCTGCGCGGCCTGCCGGCACAACCGGACCGTCCCGAACACAGCCGAAGGCGACAACCTGCAGCGCTGGCGGAAGCTGGAATTCGCGAAGCACCGGCTGTTCTACACGTTGGTGCGCTTCTGCCTTCCCCTGGCGAACCGGAACGACGACCCGGAAGGGCTGGCCTTCGACTTCCTGGCGGATTCCCCGGACCCGGGCGGCCCGAAGATCATGACCGGTCATGACAACGGCCTGATCACCATCGCGCTCAAGGAGGCGGACGACGCCGAGCGCGAGATGATGCGCAAGAACATGGGCGAGCCCTACCGCACCCTCCTCGGTCACTTCCGGCACGAGGTCGGGCACTACTTCTGGGACAAGCTGGTGCGGGACGGCGGGAAGCTGGAAGCCTGCCGCGCCATCTTCGGCGACGACAGCGAGAGCTACGAGGCGGCGCTGCAGCGCCACTACGCGGAAGGACCGCCGGCCGACTGGCAGGACCACTTCGTAAGCGCCTACGCCACCACCCACCCCTGGGAGGACTTCGCGGAAAGCTGGGCCCACTACCTGCACATCGTCGACACGCTGGAAACGGCCAGCTCCTTCGGCCTGCGGGTGCAGCCGAAGCTCGACAAGACCGGCGAACTGCACGCCAGGATCGACTACGACCCCTACAAGGAACCGGACATCCACAGGATCATCGACGACTGGCTGCCCCTGGCCTTCGCGGTGAACAGCCTCAACCGCAGCATGGGACAGCCGGATCTATACCCCTTCGTGCTGTCACCCGCCGCCATCGGGAAACTGGGCTTCATCCACGACCTCGTCCGGTCCGATGGGCAGTCCTCGGGCTGATGCGGTCCGGCGGGGGGCTCTGACCCTAAGGGGAGGGCTCCGCCCTCGACCCGCCAAGGGCCTGAGGCCCTTGGAACCCCATCTGACTGCCGTGGATGCCCCGGAATGGAGGGGTTTCTAGTTCTGGCTTTTCCTGCCCTTGCAGTCGCCTCAGGTCATCGACCCGATGCGCACCGTCAACCGAACGATTCCAAATTGAAGAAAGAGAAGAAGATGAGGGGTCCGGGGAGAGGAAGAATTCCTTCTTTCTCTCCCCGGGACAGGCCGACAGACCAGAACCAGAGCCCCGGAGCTCGAAGTCGTCCTGTGCGGCGGCGCGCCGGCCGCCAGGAATGAAGCAGGGCTCCCCCGGTCAGAAAGCCCCCCGCCGCAGGTCCAGGCTGCGCGGCGCCTCGCGCGAGACCTCGAGAGGCGGCTCCGCCATCGGGCCCGGCGTGTGGCCGAAGGGCTGGAAGCGGATGCGGCGGCGCGCCTCGGCCTCGTTCGCGTTCACCGGCAGGGCTTCGTAGTTGCGTCCGCCGGGGTGGGAGACGTGGTGCGTCAGCCCACCCAGGCTGCGGCGGGTCCAGCGGTCATACAGGTCGAAGACCAGCGGCGACTGCGCCTTGATCGTGGGGTGCAGGGCGGAGGGGGGCGCCCAGGCCTTGAACCGCACGCCGGCCACGTATTCGCCCTGGCGTTCGGTGGGCGCCAGCGGCACGGCGCGGCCATTGCAGGAGAGGATGAAGCGTTCCTCCACCCAGCCTGTCACCCTGGCCTGCACGCGTTCGGTGGAGCTGTCCACGTAGCGCACCGTGCCGCCGCCGCCGGGTTCCTCGCCCAGCACGTGCCAGGGCTCCAGCGCGTGCCGCAGCTCGATCCCCGTGCCGCGGAGGGAGACCTCCCCGATCAGCGGGAAGCGGAATTCGAGATGCGGGGCGAACCACTCCCGCTCCAGCGGGCAACCCAGGCCGGCCAGCTCCTCGAGCGCGTCGTGGAAGTCCTGCGCCACGTAGTGGGGCAGCATGAACTCGTCATGCAGCCGCGTGCCCCAGCGTACGAGCCGCCGCTCATAGGGGTGGTGCCAGAAGGCCGCGATGGCGGAGCGCAGCAGGAGCACCTGGGCGGCGGACATGCGCGCATGGGGCGGCATTTCCGCCGCGCGCCATTCCACCAGGCCGAGGCGCCCGGAGCCGCTTTCCGGCGCGTAGAGCTTGTCGATGCAGAACTCGGTCCGGTGCGTGTTGCCGGTCATGTCCGCCAGCAGGTGCCGGAACAGCCGGTCCACCAGCCAGGGGGGCGTCTCCTTCCCGGCCTGGATCTGGGAGAAGGCAACCTCCAGTTCCGCGATGCTGTCCTGCCGCGCCTCGTCCACGCGGGGGTGCTGGCTGGTGGGGCCGATGAACAGGCCGGAGAAGAGGTAGGAGAGGCTGGGATGGTTGTGCCAGAAGCCCAGCAGCGACTTCAGCAGGTCCGGCCGCCGCAGGAAGGGGCTGTCGGCGGGCGTCGCGCCGCCCATCACCACATGGTTGCCGCCGCCGGTGCCGACATGGCGGCCGTCCAGCATGAACTTCTCGGAGGCGAGGCCGGTCTGGCGCGCCTCCTCATACAGCTCCTCCGTCCGCGTCACATGCTCCGCCCAGGAGGCGGAGGGGTGGACATTGACCTCGATCACGCCCGGATCGGGGGTGACGGAGAAGCTGAGCAGCCGCGGATCGCGCGGGGGCAGGTAGCCCTCCAGCACCACCTTGCGGCCGGTCTCCTCAGCCGTTGCCTCGATGGCGGCGGCAAGGTCCAGCCAGTCCTCCGCCTGATGCAGCGGCGGGAAGAAGACGTGGATGAGGCCGCCGCGCGCCTCCACCGTCATGGCGGTGCGCACCACGCCGGGCTCGCTGCGGCCCACCACGGGCAGGTCCTGCGGCACGGGGCGGAAGCCCTCGGCACCATTCGCCAGCCCGTTGCCCAACCCATTGCTCAGACCGTTGCCTAGGCCCGCGCCAAGGCCGCGCCCATCCGTGCCGGAGACGGGCTCGAAGGCCTGGCGGGAGGGCAGGGGAGCGAGCGGGGCAAAGGGGTCGGGCGCGATCTCGAACTCCCGCGCCCGATCCTCCTCCGACATCCAGGGCAGGGTTTCCAGCGGCAGGCGGAAGCCGATCGGGCTGTCGCCGGGCACGAGGAAGAGGTGCTCGCCGCGCAGGAACCAGCGGCCGGACTGCCAGCGCCGAGCGCCATCCTGAAGCACGCGCCGGATGGGCAGCACGCTGCCCACGGGTGAGGCAAGGCCCTGGCCGAAGACGCGGGCCAGCCGCGCCCGCTCCAGCGGGTCGCGCAGCTTCGCATCCTCCACCACCACATTCGCCGGCAGCCGGTGCTCCCGCCAGAGGAAGTAGTGGATGTCCTCATAGGCCGGGGTGACGAGGCCGGGATCAACCTGCAGGCGCTCGGCCAGGGCGGCGGCGAAGCGGGCGGCATCCTCCGCCGTCGCATCGCCCCGGTCGTCATCCGACGCGAGGAGGTCCGGGTTGCGCCAGACCGGCTCCCCATCGGCCCGCCAATGAGAGAACAGCGCCCAGCGCGGCAGCTGTTCCCCGGGATAGTGCTTGCCCATGGCGTATTGCAGGGCGGCACCAGGGGACCAGCGCGCCGCCAGGCGGCGGATCAGACGGCCGGCGAGGCTGCGCTTGGTCGGGCCGAGCGCCGTCGTCGTCCACTCCGGCGCGTCCATGTCGTCCGCCGCGACGAAGGTGGGCTCGCCGCCCATGGTCAGGCGCACGTCGCCCGCCGCCAGCACCCGGTCCACCTCCCGCCCGCGGACGAGGATCGCCTGCCACTGGGCCTCGGTATAGGGCTTGGTCACGCGAGGGGTCTCGCGCAGCCGCGTGACGCGCATGGCAAAGTCGAACTCGGCCTTGCTCTCCTCGACCATCCCGGAGATGGGCGCGGCGGAGGCGGGTTCGGGGGTGGCGGCGAGCGGGATATGGCCCTCGCCCGTCAGCAGGCCGGAGGTGGGGTCGAGGCCGATCCAGCCTGCGCCGGGCAGGTAGACCTCGCACCAGGCATGCAGGTCGGTGAAGTCCTCGCTCGGCCCCTCCGGCCCTTCCAGCGGCTTCACATCGGGCACGAGCTGGATGAGGTAGCCCGAGACGAAGCGCGCGGCGAAGCCGAGATGGCGCAGCACCTGCACCAGCACCCAGGCGCTGTCGCGGCAGGAGCCCTTGCAGGCCGTCAGCGTTTCCTCCGGCGTCCAGACGCCGGGTTCCATGCGGACCACATAGGAGACGCGCTGCATCAGGCGCTGGTTCAGCGCCACGAGCATGTTGACGGTCCCCTGGCCCCCTTCCTGCGAGGTCTCCGCCAGGAAGGCGGAGAGCAGGGGGCCCGCTTCCTCCTTCCGCCGGAAGGGTGCCAGCTCCTGCTCCAGCACGGGGTCGTAGGTGAAGGGCCAGGTCTCGGCCTCCGGCTCCAGGAAGAAGTCGAAGGGGTTGATCGTGGCCATGTCGGCCAGGAGATCGACCGTGACGTCGAAATGCGTCACCCGCTCGGGGAAGACCACGCGGGCGAGGAAGTTCCCCTGCGGGTCCTGCTGCCAGTTGATGAAGTTCGGCTTCGGCTCGACCGCCAGCGCGTAGGAAAGGACCGGCGTGCGCGCATGGGGAGCGGGCCGGAGCCGGATCGTCTGTGGGCCGAGCGAGACCGGCCGGTCGTAGCGGTAGGCGGTGCGGTGCGTCAGGGCGACGTGCAGGGGCATGGGGCGAGCTTCACCGTCGGATGCGGGAAGGGGAAGGGATGGGCGACGTGCAAGTTCCAGGCCCCCGATCAAATCCTGCCGGGAAGGCGCGCGGCGCCGGGGATGATTGACTCGGCGCCTCGACCGGACTACTCAAAATTTCACTTAGCAAAATATCTTTCATTCATTGAAATAAGCGCGGCGGCCCCGGTGCGCCGGCGGAGAGGAAGCGATGGCGATCTCGGTCTTCGACATGCAGGCCCTCCAGCACAACTGGAGCACGGACGAGACCCGGGCGATCTTCGAAGAGACCAGCCGCGTGCAGAAATGGATGCAGGTCGAGGCGGCGCTGGCCAAGGCGCAGGCGAAGCTCGGCATCATCCCGCAGGCGGCGGCGGACGACATCGTGGCCCATGCCAGGGCCGAGACGATCGACATTCCGAAGATGGCCGCCGAGATCCGGCGCGTGAAGCACGCCCTGGTCCCCGCGCTGAAGCAGCTCCAGGCGGCCTGCTCGGAGGAGAACGGGCAGTGGGTGCATTACGGCGCCACCACCCAGGACGTGATCGACACCGGCATGGTGCTCCAGATCCGCGATGCCCATGCCCTGTTCCTGCGCGACATCAAGGCCACCGCCAAGGAGCTCGCGCGGCTGGCGCGGCAGCACCGGGACACCATCATGGCCGGGCGCACCCATGGCGTGCTCGCCCTGCCCATCACCTTCGGCCACAAATGCGCCATCTGGCTCGATGAGCTCTCCCGCCACCACGCCCGGTTGAAGGAGTGCGAGCCGCGCCTCTTCGTCGGCGAGCTGGTGGGCGCGGTCGGCACCCAGGCCTCGCTCGGCCCCAAGGCCCGGCAGGTCGAGGAGGAGACGATGGCGATCCTCGGACTCGGCGTGCCCGACATCTCCTGGGCCCCGGCGCGCGACCGCTTCGCGGAATATGCGGGCATCCTGAACCTCATCGGCGGCACGATCGGCAAGATCGGCAACGAGCTGTTCAACATGCAGCGCAACGAGTTCGCCGAGGTGGAGGAGGGCTTCACCGAGGGCAAGCTCGGCTCCTCGACCATGCCGCACAAGCGCAACCCGGTCTTCGCCGAGAACCTGCCCTGCATCGCCCGCGGCCTGCGCGCCTCCGCCAACATGATGGTGGAAGCGATGGTCGCGGAGCATGAGCGCGACGGCATCGGCTGGAAGACCGAGTGGAAGGCCATGCCGGAATGCTGCCTCATCGCCGGCGCGCTGCTGTTCCAATGCTCCGTGCTGCTGCGCGGCCTCCGCGTGGACCAGGAGGCGATGATGGCCAATCTCGACCGGATGCGCGGCTATCTCCTCTCCGAGCGCGTGATGCTTGAACTCGGCGAGAAGGTCGGCAAGCAGAACGCCCATCACTGGATCTACGAGGCCTCGATGCATGGCATCGAGAACAAGCTCGACTTCGCGGAGGCCATGCGCCGCCATCCCGAGATCTCGAAGGTCTCGAACGATGCCGACATCGCCCGGATGACCGACCCGCGCGGCTATCTCGGCGAGGCCGGGGCGAGCGTGGACCGCGTGCTCGCCCGCACCGCCGCCTGGCTGGAGGGCTGAGGGCGTGGCCTTCACCACCCTCATCCAGGCCGGGGAACTCGTAGCGCTCCTGGCGCAAGGCCCGGACCGGATCCTCGTCTGCGATTGCAGCGCCGATCTGACCGACCCCTCCGCGGGTGCGCGGGTTCACGCGGCGGGCCATCTGCCCGGCGCCATGCATCTGGAGCTCGAGCGCGACCTGAGCGCCGCGAAGACCGGCCGCAACGGCCGCCATCCGCTTCCCAGCCGCGAAGACTTCGCCGCGCGCATGGCCGCGCTGGGGCTCTCGGCCGGCATGCAGGTGGTGGCCTATGACAACGCGGCCGGCATGTATGCTGCCCGGCTCTGGTGGATGCTGCGCTGGATCGGGCATGAGGCCGCGGCGGTGCTCGATGGTGGCCTGCCCGCCTGGCAGGCGGCGGGTGGCGCGCTGGAGACCGGCACCCCCGCGCCGCGCCGGGCCGGCGACCTCGCGCTGCGCCCCTCCCTCGTTCCGACGGTGGACTACCCTACGGTGCTGGCCGATCTCGGCCCCCGGACGCGGCAGGTGCTGGATGCGCGCGCCCCCGACCGCTTCCGCGGCGAGAACGAGACACTCGACCCGGTCGGCGGTCATATCCCGGGCGCGCGCAACCGCTTCTTCCGGGACAATCTTGGGCCGGACGGCCGCTTCAAGCCCGCTTCCGTCCTGCACGCCGAGTTCGACGCCATCACCGGTGGCCGCCCAGCGGCCGAGCTGGTGGCGCAATGCGGCTCCGGTGTGACCGCCTGCCATAACCTCCTGGCCATGGAGGTCGCGGGCCTGCACGGCGCATCCCTCTATGCCGGCTCCTGGAGCGAGTGGTCGGCTCAGCCGGATGCGCCGGTGGGCCAGGGGGCCGCGCGATAGGATGCACAGTCAAGAAATGTGAAAATTGGCAATTAACGCATTGATCTGGACATAAGCCGTATGAAGCGGCAGGGATCGGTGCATCTGGAGGAACCAACCATGCGTGACACATCCCTTTCGACCGGACCGCTCCTGACGCGACGCCGCGCCCTCCTGGGGGTGATCGGCGGCGGAGCCGCCCTGCTCGGCGCGGGCCCCGCCCGGGCACAGTCGCTGAGTTCCCGCCCCGTGCTGCTGGCCGTGCCCTTTGCGCCCGGCGGCGCGGTGGACATCATCGCCCGCGCGCTGTCCGAGCCGCTGGCCGCCGCCCTCGGCACCACGATCGTCATCGACAACCGGCCTGGCGCCTCGGGCGCCATCGCGGCCGCCTCGGTGGCGCGGGCGGAGCCCGATGGGCACACGCTCTTCATCGCGACCCCCGGAACCTCCATCACGGCCGCCTTCCAGCCGCAGCTCCTGCCCGGCGATCCGCGCCAGTTCCTGGCGCCGGTGGGGCGGATGGCGACGCAGCCCTATGTGCTGACGGTGACCAAGTCCTTCCCCGCGAATGACCTCGCCGGCTTCGTGGCCTGGACGAAGGCGAATTCCGGCGCCTTCCTGCTGGCCAATACGGGGCAGATGACCGCGACGCGCCTCGCCGGGGAACTGCTCGGCCTGCGCATTGGCACCGAGATCACGCCCGTGCCCTATCGCGGCAGCGGCGTGGTGGCGACCGACCTGCTCTCGGGCCGCGTACACGGCATCTTCGCCCAGCTTTCCGATGCACTGGCCCTGCAGCGCCAGGGCGCGAAGTTGCTCGCCGTCAGCTCGCTCAACCGTGCCCCGCTGCTGCCAGACGTGCCCGCCATTTCCGAGATCGTGCCGGGCTTCGACGTGTTCAGCTGGAATGGCATCTTCGCCCCCGCCGCGACGCCCGTGCCCGTGCTGGAGACTCTGAACGCCGGGCTGAACAAGGCCCTGTCCAATCCGGGGCTGCGCGAGCGCTTTCGTGCGGACGGAGTGGAGTTCGTGCCTGGCCCGCGTCAGGCCCTGGCGGAAATTCTTGACCGCGAGATCAAAGGCTGGACGGATCTCAGCACCAAGGTCCGCATCGATCCGCAATAGGGGCGTCATGTCATGACCACCGCGGCACCGGCCATTCAGGCCTTCTTCGACGAAGCGACGAACACGGTCAGCTACCTCGTCTGGGACGCCGCGACGCGCGCGGCCGCGGTGATCGACCCCGTGCTGGACTGGGACAACCGATCCGGCGAGGCGGATACGCGTTCGGCCGATGCGATGCTGCGGGCCGCCGAGGAGAAGGGGCTGCGGCTGGAATGGGTGCTGGAGACCCATGCCCATGCCGACCACCTTACCGCCGCGCCCTATATCAAGCACCGCACCGGCGCGCCGATCGGCATCGGTGCGCGCATCACGGAGGTGCAGACCATCTTCCGCCCCGTCTTCGACGCCCGGGACCTGCGCCCGGGCGGCGCGGATTTCGACCGGCTCTTCGCGGACGGGGAACGCTTCGCCCTTGGGGGGCTGGAGGTGGAGGTGCTGCACGTCCCCGGACACACCCCCGCCGACGTGGCCTACCGCATCGGCGATGCGGTCTTCGTGGGCGACACGCTGTTCATGCCGGATTCGGGAACCGCGCGCGCGGACTTCCCGGGGGGCGACGCGCATGCGCTGTATCGCTCCATCCAGCGCCTCCTCGCCCTGCCGCCGGAGACCCGCGTCTTCATCTGCCACGACTACAAGGCTCCGGGCCGTGACCACTTCGCCTGGGAGACGACGGTGGCGGAGGAGCGGGCGAAGAACATCCATGTCGGCGGCGGCCGCAGCGAGGAGGAGTTCGTCGCGATGCGCACCAAGCGGGACGCGACCCTCGCGGCGCCGATGCTGCTGCTGCCCTCCATCCAGGTGAACATCCGCGCCGGGCGCTTCCCGGGCGGGGAGGGTGGCCCGACCTTCCTGCGCATCCCCGTGGCGGGCAGGGGCGTCATTCCGCAGGACGCCGAGGAGACCGAGAAACCGTGACCACCCCCGCCCTGCGGCCCCTGGCCGAGTGGATCGCGGCGCTCGATCCCGATGACTGGCCCGAGGCAGTGGCGTCCTCCCTCTCTTCCAGCGCGCTGGACTGGTGCGGCGCGCTGATCGCCGGCGCGGCTCACCCGCTCTACCCCGCCTATCGTGACGCCTTCGCCGCCGGCGCCGCGCCGGGCTCGGGCCCCTGCGCGGTGGCCGGCGATGCGCGCGGCTGGGGACCAGTGGAGGCTGCCGCCGCCAATGCCGCGATCAGCCATTTCTGGGAGTTCGACGATTCCCACCGCGCGGCGATGATGCATCCCGGCATCACGGTGATGCCCGCCGTGGTCGCGCTGGCCCAGGCACGGCCGGGCACGACGCTGGCGGACATGCGCGCGGCCGTGGTGGCGGGATACGAGGCCGGGCTTCGCATGGGCGCCCATCTCGGCAAGGCGCATTCGGCCACGAATCACACCACCGCCACGGCCGGGACCTTCGGCGCCGCCGCCGCCGCCGCGCGGCTGCTGCGGCTGGATGCCGAGCGCACCCTCTGGGCCCTCGGCCATGCTGGCACCCAGGCCGCGGGCCTCTGGCAGTTCCTGGATGACGGGGCGACGGAGGCCAAGGCGCTGCACCCCGCCATCGCCGTGCGCAACGGCGTGACGGCCGCGCTCTTCGCCGAAGCACGCATCCCCGGCGCCACGCGCGTGCTGGAAGGGCGGCGGGGCATGCTGGCCGCCTGGAAGATCGCGCCGGAGGACTCCGCGAGCCTCCGGCCCGGCGCGGAGCCGCAGATCCTCACCACCACCATCAAGGGCTGGCCGGTCTGCGGGCAGATGCACAGCCTGCTTGACGCCACCCAGGACCTGGTGCGCGCCGCGCGGCTGAAGGTGGAGGAAATCGACCGCGTGCAGGTGGAGGCGCCCCAGGCGCTGCTCGACATCGCCGGCATCCGCCGGCCCGCCAATGCCACGGATGCGAAGTTCTCCACCGCCTTCTGCGTCGCGCTGCTGCTGGCCGGTGGCGATCTCTCCTTCACCGGCTTCGACGGGCGTGCGGTGGCGGATGAGGCGGTGCAGGCCCTGGCGGACCGGGTGGAGGTGCTGGCGCCGGCCGAGTTCTCCGCCCGCTACCCGAAGGAGCGGCCCGCGCGGATCACGGTGCGGACCCGGGACGGCCGCGTGCTGGTGGAGGAGCGGAGCTTCCGCCGCGGCGACCCGGAGGCGCCCTGGGAATGGGAGCCGCTCGTGGAGCGCTTCCACGGCATCGCCGGCCTTTCGATGCGGGACGCGCGCGCGCGGGAGGCGGTCGTCGATTGGTGCCGCGGCTTCGGGGCGGGGGAGGCGGGGCTGGACCGCCGCCTCGGCCCGGTGTTTCAGCCGGCGCGGCATGGCCTGGAGAGCGCGGCATGAGCGGCGCGCCCTTTTCCCTGGCGCCCGGTCCCACGGCCCGCGACGCGCGGCGCGTGCCCGCCGAGCTCGCGGCACGGCTGCGCGCGGCCCTGCCGGAGGGCACGGTGCTGACCGAGGAGGGGGATCGCACGGCCTATCTGGTGGAGGAACGCAGCCTCTATCGCGGCCAGGCGCCCATCGTCCTCCGCCCCCGCAGCACGGCGGAGGTGGCGGCGGCGGTGCGAATCTGCGCCGAGGCCTGCGTCCCCATCGTGCCGCAGGGCGGGAATACCGGCCTGGTCGGCGGCACCGTCTCGGGCGCGCATGAGGTGCTGCTCTCCCTCGGCCGCATGAACCGGATCGAGGACGTCGATCCGCTGAACTTCACCATGACCGTGCAGGCGGGCTGCGTGCTGGCTGATATCCAGGCGGCGGCGGAGGCGCATGGGCGCCTTTTCCCGCTCAGCCTCGGCGCGCAGGGAAGCTGTCAGATCGGCGGCAATCTCGCGAGCAATGCGGGCGGCATCAACGTGCTGCGCTATGGCAACGCGCGGGAGCTGACGCTGGGGCTGGAAGTGGTGCTGGCCGATGGCCGCGTGTGGAACGGCCTGCGTGCCCTGCACAAGGACAACACCGGCTACGCGCTGAAGCACCTGTTCATCGGCAGCGAGGGCACGCTGGGCATCATCACCCGCGCGGTGCTGAAGCTCTTCCCCCGCCTGACGGACCGGCAGGTGGCCTTCTGCGCGCTGCGGGACCCCGCCGATGCGCTGACCCTCCTCTCCATGGCACGCGACCGGGCGGGGGAGGCGGTAACGGCTTTCGAACTCGTCTCCTCCTTCGCGCTGGAGATCGTCGAGCACCATACGGGCGGGCAGAGCCCCTTCACGGAGCGCCACCCCGTTTACGCGCTGATCGAGCTGGCGGGTTCGGATGCCGACGGCACCTTGCGGCCGGTGCTGGAATCCCTGCTGGAACAGGCCTTCGAGGCGGGGCTGGTGGCGGATGCCGTGATCGCTGAAAGTCTGGAGCAGGCCGCCGCCCTCTGGCGTCTGCGCGAAGGCATTCCGGAGGCACAGAAGAAGGCCGGCGGCAGCATCAAGCACGATGTCTCCGTCCCCGTCTCCCGCGTGCCGGCCTTCCTCAAGCGCGCCGGGGATGCGGTGGCGGCGGCCATGCCGGGCGCGCGCATCTGCGCCTTCGGCCATCTCGGCGACGGCAACATCCACTACAACCTCACCCAGCCCGAGGGGATGGAAAAGGCCGCCTTCCTGGCGCGCTGGGAGGAGATGAACGGAATCGTCCACGACATCGTGGTCGATCTCGGGGGCTCCATCTCGGCCGAGCATGGGATCGGCCTGCTGAAGGCCGGCGAGCTGCGGCGCTACAAGGACCCGGTGGAGATGGAACTGATGGGACGCCTGCGCGACGCGCTGGATCCCGCGCGCATTCTCAATCCGGGGAAGATGGTCGGGTTAGGTTGATCTTATTGAGGGCTCCGCCCTCCACCCGCCAAGGGCCTGAGGCCCTTGGAACCCCGTCTGACTGCCGTGGATGCCCCGGATAGGTGGGGTCTCTGGTTCCGGGCTTTTTCCTGCGCTTGCAGTCGCCTGAGGTTTTAGACCTCAGGCGCACCGTCAGCCGAGTGACTCTAACTTGAAGAAAAAGATGATGGCGAGGGGGCCGGGGAGAGGAAGAATTCCTTCTTCCTCTCCCCGGGATGCACCAACAGATCCCGCCACATCAACGCCCCGTTCCAGTCGAGAAGCCCTGCTCCCGCAGCAGCTCCGCCGCGATGGCGCGCGCGCGTTCGAAGCCCTCCCCGGTCTGGCGGCTGATGGGGCCGCTGACGACCAATGCCCCGATGAACCGCCCCTCCTCATCGAACACCGGCAGCGCAACCGAGGCGAGCCCGGGGTCGCGTTGTCCTGCCGTGCTGAGATAGCCCTGGGCCCGTACCTCCTCCGCGCGCGGTGTCTCGCCGCCCGTATGGGCAAGCAGCACATGCGCCGCGGCGCCGCCGGCCGAGAGGGGAAGCCGCTCCCCCATTTCCACCTGGTGGCGCAAGGCGCGCGGCGCGTTCACGCGGCACACGCATACGCGGTCATCCCCGTCTCGCTCGTAGAAGGCGGCGCTCTCCTCGGTCCGCTCCATGACCGCCTTCAGCACCGGCATCATCCGCGCCGGGAAATCATTGGTGGCGCCGTAGAGGGCCGCGAGGCGCAGGGCGGCGGGCCCCGGGGCATAACGCCCGTCCTCTCCCCGGCGGACGAAGCCATGCGCGGCGAAGGTGCCGAGCATCCGCAGCAGCGTTGCCTTGTCCAACCCGCTGTGGGCAGCGAGCTCGCGCAGGTGCAGGCGCGGATGTGCCTCGGTGAAGCAGGAGAGGACGAGGAGCGCGCGCTCCAATACGCCGGTGGGAGGCGCCTTATTCCCGGGCGTCGCGCCTGCCGTCATGCTGTTATCCGCTGATATCGGGCCAAGCTTGACGTCGGCCTGGCCGGTTTCTAGGCTTCCACTTCAACCAATAAAAACAATTTCATTCAGTGAAGCAAGAGGGGCAGGGTTACCAGCCTCCCCCGTCGCTCGAGGTCAGCCCGTGACACATAATGCCAGCCCCAACCAGCCGCGTACCCACAGCTCCCATTGGGGCGTGTTCCGCGCGCATTGGGCGGATGGGCGGCTGGTGGTCGCCCCGCACCCGGCGGACCCCGATCCCTCCCCCCTTCTGCAGAACTTCCCCGATGCGCTGCGCCACCGCGCCCGCATCGCGCGCCCGATGGTGCGCCGCGGCTGGCTGGAGAACGGCCCTGGGCCCGACCACCGTCGCGGCCGGGACGAGTTCGTGGAGATGGGCTGGGACGAGGTACTGGACCTGCTGGCGCGGGAGCTGGCGCGGGTGCGCGATGCCCATGGGCCGGAGGCGGTGTTCGGCGGTTCCTATGGCTGGTCCTCCGCAGGGCGCTTCCACCATGCGCAGAGCCAGGTGCACCGCTTTCTGAACACGGCGCTCGGCGGCTATGTGCGCTCGGTCAACTCCTACAGCGCCGGGGCCTCGGCGGTGATCCTGCCCCATATCCTCGGCCCCTTCGACGCGGTTTGCCGCCGGAACGTGACCTGGACGCAGATCCTGGAGCACACGGACCACGTCCTCGCCTTCGGCGGGATGGCCATCAAGAACAGCGCGGTGGCGAGCGGCGGCATCAGCCGGCATATCGAACGGGAGTCCATGGCCCGTGCCAAGGAGCGGGGCACGCGCTTCATCCTCGTCTCACCGCTGCGGACCGACCTGCCGGATGAGGCGGGCGCGGAATGGCTGGCGCCCGTGCCGGGCACGGATGTCGCGCTGATGCTCGGTCTGGCCCATACGCTGGCCTCCGAGGGACTGCACGACACCGCCTTCCTCGGCCGCTTCTGCGTCGGCTACCCTCAATTCGAATGCTACCTCCTGGGCCAGGAGGACGGGCAGGCGAAGGACGCCGCCTGGGCCGCCGCCATCTGCGGAATTGCGGCCGAGCGCATCGTCGCCCTCGCCCGGCAGATCGCGAAGGGCCGCACCCTCATCACCGTCGCGCAGTCGCTGCAGCGCGCGGAGCACGGCGAGCAGCCCGTGTGGATGGCGGCGGTGCTGGCGGCGATGCTCGGCCAGATCGGGCTTCCCGGCGGCGGCTACAACTACGCGCTCGGCAGCCTGGCGCATTACGGCAAGCAGCAGAACGCGGTGCCCATCCCGACGCTCGCGCAGGGCACGAACGGGGTGAAGAACTTCATCCCCGTCGCGCGTATCGCCGACATGCTGCTGAACCCCGGCGCTGACTACGACTACAACGGCCGGCGGATGACCTATGCGGACATCAAGTTGGTCTACTGGGCCGGTGGCAATCCGTTCCACCACCACCAGGACCTGAACCGGCTGCGCGAGGCCTTCGCGCGCATCGATACGCTGGTGGTGCATGAGCTGGCCTGGACCGCGACCGCGCGCCATGCGGACATCGTCCTGCCCTGCACCATGACGCTGGAGCGCGACGACATCGGCGCCGCCGCGACCGACCCGCTGATGGTGGCCATGCACAAGCTGGCCGAGCCCTTCGGCGAGGCGCGGGACGATTACGAGATCTTCGCTGCCCTCTCCCGCCGCCTGGGCACGGAGCAGGCCTTCACCGAGGGCCGCACCGCCCGCGAATGGCTGCGCCACCTCTACACCCGCACGCAGGAGGCGCTGGCCGGGAAGGGCCTGCCCGCCCCCTCCTTCGACGAGTTCTGGGAGGCAGGGGAGATCACGCTTCCCTCCGCCCCGGATGACGGTGGCATCCTGCGCGCCTTCCGCGAGGATCCGGACGGCCAGCCCCTGCCCACGCCCAGCGGCAAGGTGGAGATCTTCTCCGAGACCGTGGCGGGCTTCGGCTATGACGACTGCCCCGGCCACCCGGCCTGGCTGCCGAAGGTGGAGGTGCCAGATGCGTGGCACCCGCTGCAGCTGGTCGCGAACCAGCCCTATACCAAGCTGCACAGCCAGCTGGATTTCGGTGGGTACAGCGCCAGCCAGAAGCGGCGGGGGCGTGAGGTTGCGCGCATGAACCCCGCCGATGCCGCCGCGCGCGGGATCGCGGAGGGCGACATCGTGCGCCTGTTCAACGACCGCGGCGCCTGCCTTGCCTGCGCCTCCATCACCGAGGATGTGCGGCCAGGCGTCGTGCAGCTCCCCACCGGTGCCTGGTACGACCCGGCGGACCCGACGGAGGACAAGCCTCTCTGCGTCCATGGCAACCCGAATGTGCTGACGCGGGATGCGGGCACATCGCGCCTCGCCCAGGGCTGCACGGGGCAGCTCACCATCCTGGAAGTGGAGCGCTTCGAGGGGAATCTTCCTCCGATTCAGGCCTTTGAGCCGCCGGTGCCCGTCTCGATTGGATAGGAGTTCCGGGCTTGAACCATCCATAAGGGATATCTTAATAAGAGTCATCTTATGGAAGGTGGGTGCGCGTTGGGGACAAAGACCCGGGACCTCGAGGTCCTGCAGGAGAAGGCGGCGGAGGCGGCGCGGATGCTGCGGCTCTTCGCCAACGAAAACCGGCTTCTCCTGCTCTGCCATCTGGTCGGCCAGGGAGAGATGACGGTGGGGGCGCTGGCGGAGGCGATCGGCCTTTCCCAGCCCGCGCTCTCCCAGCATCTCGCCCGGCTGCGGGAGGACGGGCTCGTCACGACGCGGAAGGAAGCGCAGGCGGTGTTCTACCGCCTCGCCGATCCGAAGGCCGAGCGGCTGCTAACGCTGCTGCGCGACCTCTATTGCCCGCCGGAAGACTGAGCGGAGCAAGGAGGACAGGACATGAGGACGATCACCCCACCGGAAGCGGCACGGCTGATGCGTGAGGGCGCCATGCTGGTGGATATTCGCGAGCCCGACGAGCATGCGCGCGAGCGCATTCCGGGCGCGCGCAACCTCCCTCTCTCGCGGTTGGAGGCTGCGGAACTTGCCGTGCAGGAGGGCCGGCCCGTGCTGTTCCACTGCCGGAGCGGCGCGCGCACCGGCGCCAACAGCCAGCGCCTGGCCGCGAAGGCCGGACTCTGCGAGGCCTATCTGGTCGAAGGCGGGTTGGATGGCTGGAAGGCGGCCGGCCTACCCGTTGCGGAAGACCGGCGCCGGCCGATCGAGTTGATGCGGCAGGTGCAGATCGCCGCTGGTTCCCTCGTGCTGCTCGGCCTCGTGCTGGCCGCGCTCGTCTCGCCCTGGTTCCTCGCGCTTTCGGGCTTCGTGGGCGCGGGGCTGGTCTTCGCGGGCCTCACCGGCACCTGCGGCATGGCGACGCTGCTTCGGCGGATGCCCTGGAACCGCGCCGCGGCGGCCTGATGCCCTCCTGCCGAGGTTCTTGGGGGCCAGAGAGGGCGCTGCCCTCTCCGGACCTCACCCGCCAAGGGCCTGAGGCCCTTGGAGCTCCATCAGACTGCCGTGGATGCCCCGGATCAGCGGGGTCTCTGGTTGGAGGCTGATCCTGCCGTTGCAGTCGCCTGAGGTCATCGACCTCAGGCGTACCGTCAGCCGAGTGATTCCAAACTCGAAGAAAAAGATGATGGTGAGGGGTCCGGGGAGAGAAAGAATTCCTTCTTCCTCTCCCCGGGACGGACGGATCAGAACACCGTCCGCCGCTCCTCAGGCCGGGCTTCAGCCGGCGGCCGTCTCGCGCGCGTCCAGGCCGCGCTTCAGCATCCAGAAGCCGAAGGCATAGCCGAAGAAGATCAGCCCGTAGCCGAACAGGGCGAAGCCGACATCGCCGGCACGCGACACGGCGAAGAGGCCGATCAGGGCGATCAGCGCCGAAAGGACGATGTAAAGTACGCGGCTCAGCGTGAAGCCGTTGGCGGGCATGGCGGGTTCTCCCGTGGTTCGTCGAAGAGGATACGGCTGGCGGCCCCGTCGGGGTCGTCATACTGGCCGTTCTTCAGCGTCCAGCCGAAGAACAGCAGGGCGAGCACGCCCAGCCCGAAGGCGAGCGGCACGAGAAGGGCGAGCGCGGTCACTTGGAAGCCTCCCGCCCCACGCGGAGCGCATTGAGGATAACGGCGAGCGAGGAAGAGGCCATCACCAGCGCCGCGATCAGCGGCGTGACGATGCCGGTGATGGCGGTCGGCACGGCGATGACGTTGTAGACTAGGCTGAAGGCGATGTTCTGCCGGGCCACGCGCTGCGCCTTGCGCGCCGTGGCGATCGCGGCGGGCAGGGGCGAGAGGCCCTCGGCCCGCAGGACCAGGTCGGCGGCGGATTGCGCGAGGTCCGTGCTGCCGGCCGGGCTGGCCGAGGCATGGGCGAGGGCAAGCGCGGCCGCGTCGTTGATGCCGTCTCCCAGCATCAGCGGGCGGTGCCCAGCGGCGCGAAGGGCCTCGATCCGTGCGGCCTTGTCGGCGGGGTTGGCGCCGGCCTGCCATTCGGCGATGTCGAGCTGCTCCGCCGCATGGGCGACGACGGAAGGCGCATCGCCCGAGAGCAGCTCCACCCGTAGGCCGAGCCGCCGGAGCGCGGCCACCGCCTCCGCCGCATCCGGGCGCAGCGGGTCCGCGAAGCGGAAGGCCAGCGGCTCGGCATCCGGGGCGGCGCGGTACCACAGGGTCGGGCCCTGCTCCTCCGCGTCGGGGAGGCCGCAGAAGGCGGCGCTGCCCAGGCGCTCGCCGCCGCGGCGCAGCCCGGCGCCGGGGATCTCCTCCACCCCCGCGGCGGCCGGAACGGCAGGGCAGGCCGCGGACAGGGCGCGGGACAGCGGGTGGCGGCTGTTCGCGGCCAGCGCGGCGGCGGCCTCCAGCGCGCCGGCGGGGCGGGCCGCATCGGCCAGCAGCTCCGGGCGGCCCGTGGTCAGCGTCCCGGTCTTGTCCAGCACCGCCACGTCGCAGGTGGCCAGCCGCTCCAGCGCCGTGGGGGAACCGACCAGCACGCCGCGGCGGAACAGCGCCCCCACTGCCACCACTTGCACGGCAGGAACCGCGATGGCGAGGCCGCAGGGGCAGGTGACGATCAGCGAGGCGACAGCCGGCACCAGCGCGGCCTGCCAGGACACGCCCATGCCGAACCACCAGCCCAGGAAGGTGGCCAGCGCGACGACATGGGCAATCGGCACATAGACGCGCGCGGCACGGTCCGCGATGGAGACGTAGCGGCCGCGCGCCTGCTCCGCGCGTTCCAGCATCCGCGCGACGGCGGCCAGCGACCCTTCGGAAGCGGCGGCGGTCACGCGCTGCACCAGGGCCGCGCCGAGATTGACGGCGCCGGCCGGCAGGGGCGCGCCGGTGGCGAAACGGCGGGGCAGGCTCTCGCCCGTGGTCGCGGCGGTGTCGAGCAGGGCCTCGCCCTCCTCCAGCACACCGTCGAGCGAGAGGCGCTCGCCGGGGGCGACCAGCAGCCGGTCGCCCGGGCGCACCTGTTCGGCGCCGATGCGGTGCGGCGCGCCATCCGCGTCAAGCCGCGTCACCTCGGCCGATTGCAGCGCCAGCAGCTCCGCGCAGGCCTGGCGGGCGCGGCGGCGGGCGGCGCGGTCCAGAACCCGGCCGCCGAGCAGCAGGGCGAGCAGCGCGGTGGCGCCGTCGAACCAGGTGAAGGGGCCGTTGCGCAGGGCCTCCGACAGGCTCATCGCCGTGGTGGCGAGAACGCCGAGGGAGACGGCCATATCCATGTTGATCCGCCCGGCGCGGAGGGCAGCGATGGCGGAGCGGTAGAAGGGCATGCCGGCCACGAGCACCACCGGCATCGCGACCAGCGCCGCCAGCCAGTGCATCAGCCCGCGCGTGCCCTCGCCCATGTCGCTGCCCACCCAGACGGCGACGGAGAGCATCATCACGTTGGAGGCGCCGAAGGCGGCGATGCCCAGCGCCCGGATCAGCGCCTTTTCCTCAGCATCCTCGGTGGCGCGGAGGCAGGCGGCGGACCAGGGGGCGACCTGGAAGCCCAGCCGCGCGACCAGGCCGGCGAGTGCCTCGGCCTTTTCCGCCGGGCCGCGCCAGGTGACGGTCAGCCGCCGCGTGGCGAGGCTCGCGCGCGCGCTCAGCACCGCCGGATCGGCGGCCAGCGCCTGCTCGACCAGCCAGACGCAGGCGCCGCAGGTCAGGCCGGCCACCATGAGGTCGAGCCGGTGCTCCGTGCCGCCGCGCAGCGGCTCCGCGCGGGCGGCGAAATCCACGGGGGGCAGGGCGGTGGGGCGGATGGAGCCGAAGCTCGCCTCCCGCCGGCGGTAGAAGGCATCGAGCCCCAGGCCGGAGATGAGGGCGGCCGCCCCCTCGCAGCCCGTGCAGCAATAGCGGCCGCCGCCCGGCGGGACCGGTGCGCCGCAATGGGCGCAGGCCGCGGCGGAGACGCGCGGGGCTTCGGTCTCGAAGCGGGCGGGGAGGGCGGTCACGGGAAGATCAGCCTTTCGCGCAGCTCCACCCGGTCCGTGCCGCGGGTGACGGTCAGCACCGCCTCCCAGGCGCCGGGGGCGGGAAGCTCGACCGCCGAGCGCCAGCCGCCCGGGGCGGCGGGGTGGAAGTCCAGCGGCACGGAGGCGCGCTCCAGCGGGCGCTGGAGGCTGCCCGTCACGCGCGCATCGGCGGGAAGCGGGCTGCCATCGGGCAGGCGCACCGAAACGGCGACGGCGCCCGGATCGCGGGTGATCTCACTCTGCCAGCCCAGGGCCCGCTGCCGGGCGGCCTCGGCCAGCACCTCGCCATAGCCGCGCCCGCGGTCATAGGCACCGGCCGTGGTGGTGCCGCTATAAGTGCGGACCGCGGCGGTGATCAGCACGCCGTTCACCGCGATCACCACGCCGAAGGCGCCGACGAAAGCCCAGGGGATCCAGCGCCCGCGCCGGGCGGGAGTAGCCATCGCGCTCATGTGCGGGGCCTCAGGAAGGTGGTGCCGACGGAGGCGCGCTCGGCGCCGCCCTCAGCGGGAAGCAGGCGGATGATCAGCGGCGTGCTCTCCTCATCCGGCCGGCCGAGAGGGGAGGTGACGACGAAGAGCCGGAACTCGGCCACGCCATCGGGGCGGGTGGCGACCACGGGGCGGCCCGCGGCATCGGTCTCATGCGCGTCCAGCACCTGCCAGGCGGCACCGGGGGGCAGCCCCTCCACGGCGACGGCGAGGCGGTCGGGGCTGTGCCGGCGCTCGGAGATCTTCAGCGTGTAGCTGTTGCGGATCCCGCCATCGGCGAGGCGCACGAAAAGGGGCGAGCGGTCGCGCAGCGCCTCGACGGAAACCGGCACGCGGCTGGCGAGGCCGATCAGCATGATTCCGCCGATCAGGGTCAGGGCGGCCGCGTAGAGATAGGTGCGGGGGCGCAGAAGCTGCGCCGGGCGGCGCGCAGCCATGCCGGGCGCGCAGCGGGCCGGGCCCGGGGGGATGGCGGCGGTCGCGGCCTCGGCGGCGGCGAGGTTGCCCACGGTTTCGAAGCCGATCAGCCCCTTCTCGCGGCCGAGCTTCGTCATGATGCCGTCGCAGGCATCGATGCAGAGGCCGCAGTTGATGCAGGCGAGCTGCATACCGTCGCGGATGTCCACGCCGGTGGGGCAGACATTCACGCAGGCGCGGCAATCGACGCAGTCGCCGACGCCGGCATCGCGCGCCTTGCCGCGCGGCTCGCCGCGCCAGGCGCGGTAGGAGACGGCCAGGCTGTCCTGGTCCAGCATCGCGGCCTGGAAGCGCGGCCAGGGGCACATGTAGGTGCAGACCTGCTCCCGCGCCCAGCCGGCAAGAAGGTAGGTGGTGAAGGTGAAGAGGCCGATGAAGCCGAGCGTGGTCAGCGGCACGTCGAAGGCGAGCACCTCGCGCGCGAGGGTCGGGGCGTCGGTGAAGTACATCACCCAGGCGCCGCCCGTGATCGCGGCGATCACGACCCAGGCCGCGTGCTTGCCGATCTTCAGGCCCCAGTCGGCCGCGCTCCAGCGCTCCTTGCGGTCGCGCTTCATCCGGGCGTTGCGGTCGCCCTCGATCCAGCGCTCGACCAGCATGTAGAGGTCGGTCCAGACGGTCTGGGGGCAGGTGAAGCCGCACCAGACGCGCCCGAAGAGGGAGGTGGCCGCGAAGATCGCGATCGCCCCCAGCAGCAGGAGGCCCGTGAGGTAGTAGACCTCCTGCGGCCAGATCTCGAGCCAGAGGAAGAACAGGCGGCCATGCTCCATATCCACGAGCACCGCCTGGTCCGGCTGGCCGGGACCACGGTCCCAGCGCAGCCAGGGCACGAGGTAGTAAAGCCCGAGGCAGAGGGTCAGGATGACCCACTTCGCGCGACGGACCGGCCCCTGCACAGCCTGCGGATAGACCCGCACGCGGTCGGCGTAGAGCGGCTGCTCCCGGTCGTCGGCCGCGAAGGCCTCGGGCTTCTGGATACGGCTCACTGCGGGGCGGCCTCCGTACCGCCGAGGCTGTGGATGTAGACGGTCAGCATCCGGATGGTCGCCGGGTCCAGCCGCTTCTCCCAGGCGGGCATCACGCCGCCGCGCCCGAAGGACACGGTGCGCAGGAGGCTCGCCTTGTCGCCGCCGAAGAGCCAGACCTGATCATCCAGGCGCGGCGCGCCCATCTCCCGGTTGCCCTCGGCGCGCTCGCCATGGCAGCTCGCGCAGTTCTCGGCGAAGACCGGGGCGCCGCGCCGGGCCGCGGCCGCATCGGTCGCGCGGTTGGTGAGGGAGAGCACGTGCTCCACCACGTCATTCGCCTGGGCCGCGGTCAGCATGCCATCCGCCACGAAGCGGGGCATGAGGGAGGTGCGGGAGGCGTCGTCATCCGGGGCGCGGATGCCGTGGCGGATGGTCTGCTCCACATCGGCCAGCGTGCCGCCCCAGAGCCACTCGTCATCCGCCAGGTTGGGGAAGCCGGGCGCGCCCTGGCCGCCCGCGCCATGGCAGCCGGCGCAGGTGTTGGCGAAGGCCACGCGGCCACCCGCCATGGCATAGGCGCGCAGGTCCGGGTCGGCCACGATCTGCGCGGGCTCCGTCGCGCGCAGCCGGGCCAGCATCGGCTCGGCCGCGCTGGCCTGGGCGGCGCGGTCCTGGTCGGCCGCGCCGCGCGCGGTGTAGCCGAGCAGGCCCGTGGCGCCGCTGATGGGAAGGGCGGGGTAGAGGACCACCCACAGCGCCGCGAAGGCGATGGTGGCGTAGAAGGTCCAGAGCCACCACTTCGGCAGCGGCGTGTTCAGCTCCCGGATGCCGTCCCACTCATGGCCGGTGGTGGCGGTGCCGGTGACTTCGTCGCGTTCAACAACATGGGACATCGCGGCGCGCTCCTACTCGGCCTCGCGCAGCGGGATCTGCCGCGCGCGCTCGAACTTCTCCCGGCGGCTGGGCAGCAGCGCCCAGGTGACGATCCCGCCGAAGAGCACGAAGAACCAGACGATCCAGGTGGTCAGTAGCAGGCTGTGGAATTCTTCGATGGTCATCCCGCCCTCCTCACTGCTGCCGCAGCCGCTCGGGGGTCGCCTCGGTGAAGTCCACCAGGGTGCCGAGCATCTGCAGATAGGCCACGAGCGCATCCATTTCGGTGATGGCGCGGGCGTTGCCGTCCGGGTCCATCTGCCGGGCGCGGCCGTAGCGGGCGGAGAAGGCGCTGCCGTCCTCCGCGGGCCTCGCCTGCGCCTCCAGGTCGGCGCGGGCATTGGCGACCATCGCATCGGTGTAGGGCACGCCGGCGGTGCGCAGCGTGGCCAGGCGCTGGCCGATGTCGCGATAGTCCAGCGGGCGGTCGAGGAAGCCGTAGGAGGGCATGATGCTCTCCGGCACCAGGTGCCGCGGGTCGCGAAGGTGCAGCACATGCCACTCGTCGGAGTAGCGGCCGCCGACGCGGGCGAGGTCGGGCCCGGTGCGCTTGCTGCCCCACTGGAACGGCTTGTCGAACATGCTCTCCGCCGCGAGCGAGTAGTGGCCGTAGCGCTCGCGCTCGTCGCGGAAGGGGCGGACCATCTGGCTGTGGCAGGTGTAGCAGCCCTCGCGCACATAGATGTCGCGCCCGGCCTGCTCGAGCGGTGTGTAGGGGCGGATGCCGCCCACGCGCTCGATGGTGCTTTCCACCGTGAAGAGCGGGATGACCTGCACGAGGCCGCCGATCGAGATGGTGATCAGGGTGAGCAAGCCGAGCAGGATGAGATTCCGCTCGATCGTGCCGTGGTTGAAGCGGATGCCGAACATTGCCGGTCCTTCCCTCAGGCCGCGGCCGGCAGGGTGGATGCGTTGGGCAGGGCGACGTTCGCCTCCGCCACCGGCATGCGCACCGTGCGCCACAGGTTGTAGGCCATGAGCAGGGCGCCGGTGAGATAGAGGACGCCGCCCGTGGCGCGGATCACGTAGTAGGGGTGCAGCGCGGCCACCGTTTCCACGAAGGAGTACTGGAGGAAGCCGAGATGGTCATAGGCGCGCCACATCAGGCCTTGCATGATGCCGGACACCCACATCGAGGTGATGTAGAGCAGGATCCCGAGGGTCGCGATCCAGAAGTGCCAGCTCGCCAGGCGCTCCGAGTAGAGCTTGGTGCGGCCCCAGAGCCGCGGCACGAGCCAGTAGAGCACGCCGAAGGTGATGAAGCCGTTCCAGCCCAGCGCGCCGGAATGCACGTGGCCGATGGTCCAGTCCGTGTAGTGCGAGAGCGAGTTCACGGCGCGGATGGACATGACCGGACCCTCGAAGGTGGCCATGCCGTAGAAGCCGACGGCCGCCACCGAGAAGCGAAGGCCGACATCGGTGCGCAGCTTGTCCCAGGCGCCCGAGAGGGTCATCAGGCCGTTGATCATGCCGCCCCAGGAGGGCATCCACAGCATGATGCTGAACACCATGCCCAGCACCTGCGCCCAGTCGGGCAGCGCGGTGTAGTGCAGGTGGTGCGGGCCGGCCCAGATGTAGAGGAAGGTGATGGCCCAGAAGTGCACGATGGACAGGCGGTAGGAGTAGATCGGGCGGTCCGCCTGCTTCGGCACGAAGTAGTACATCATCCCGAGGAAGCCGGCGGTCAGGAAGAAGCCCACCGCGTTGTGGCCATACCACCACTGGATCATCGCATCCTGCACGCCGGAAGCCGCGCCATAGGACTTGGCGCTGCCGAAGCTGGTGGGGATGGCGACGTTGTTGCCGAGATGCAGCACGGCGACGGTGATGATGAAGGCCAGGAAGAACCAGTTGGCGACGTAGATATGCGGCTCCTCGCGCCGCAGGATCGTGCCGCCGAAGACAACGAGGTAGGAGACCCAGAGGACCGTCAGCCACAGGTCGGCGTACCACTCGGGCTCGGCGTATTCCTTGCCCTGGGTGATGCCCAGCAAATAGCCGGTGGCCGCAATGACGATGAAGAACTGGTAGCCCCAGAAGAGGAGCCAGGCCGCGTCATCCCCGCCCAGAAGCCGCGCGCGGCAGGTGCGCTGCACGACATACAGGCTGGTGAGGAAGAGCGCGTTGCCCCCGAAGGCGAAGATCACCGCCGATGTGTGCAGCGGCCGCAGCCGCCCGAAGGTGGTGAACTCGATTCCCAGGTTGAGTTGGGGATAGGCGAGCTGCAGCGCGATCACCACGCCGGCCAGGAAGCCGGCAATGCCCCAGAACACCGTGGCGATGGCGAAGGCGCGCAGCGGCGCATCCACATAGTCGGGCTGCGGGCGCGATAGAGGGCCGGTGCCGGTGATCGGTACGGCCTGGGCTGTCAAACCCTCTGGCATGGGGCACTCCTGTTGATCCACGCGTGGTCCCACGACCCGCGCGGGGGTTCCTTGATCAAGATCAACCGGCACCTGCCGTGCGGAGGGCGAGGGCGGCGAGCGCCGCCCCGTTCACCGCCAGCGCGGCCGCCGAGGCGAAGCGCAGCCCGGCGCCGAAGCGCCGGCCGAAGAAGCGCCCGAGCAGCGCGACCCCGGCGAGGGCCGGGACGGTACCGGCGACGAAGGCGGTCATGGCGAGCGCCCCGCCCAGGGCGCTGCCGGCGGCCATGGCGCCCGCGAGCGCGCCGTAGAGAAGGCCGCAGGGCAGGGCGGAGAGCATGAGGCCGAGGAGGAAGCCGCGCCCGGGGCCCGGGGGTGCGCGGAGCACCCTGCCGAGGGCGGTGAAGCCCGGCAGGGAGGGGTGCGGCAGACGCAGGCGCAGCCAGGCCGGCAAGGGCAGGCGCGCTCCGGCCTGGGACAGCATCACGATGGCCGCCAGGGCCAACGGCACAGCCAGGAGGCCGCGCGAGAGCGTGGAGGAAAGGAGCCCGGCCGTCCCGCCGGCCAGCGCGCCGAGCCCGGCATAACCGATCAGCCGGCCGGCGTGGTAGGGCAGCAGCGCCGCGCCGGCTAGCCGCGCCAGGCGGCCGCCGGGCTGCGCATCGGCGATCTGGGCGATCACGAAGGGGCCGCACATCCCGGCGCAATGCGTGACCCCGCCTGCCAGGCCGGCCAGCAGCATCGCGCCCATCAGGGCGAGCATCCCTTCGGCGCCAAGGGCGGTCAGCCCGTGCAGGCAGTCGGACAGCATGGCCGCCCGTCGCACGCCCGCCGTTAAGGACGCCTTGATCTAACGCAAGGCAGGGGTTGCCGCCTGGCCTACGTGGCTGCCATGCCACAGCGGGCGGGAGTAAGAGGCGGGGCAGCATAGACACCAGGTTGCAGCGCCCCGGCAGTTTGCGTTGGATACGGCCCGATGTCGCTTCTGTCTCGCCTCTTGTCGCTGGTGGGCCTTGCCTTGCTGCCCGCCCTGGCGGCGCTCGTCTGGGGCGCGCTGGAAGCTGGCCGTGGCCGGGAGGCGGCCGCGCGGGACGATGCGCTCCGCCTCGCGCGGCTGGTCGCGGCCGATCATCAGCGCCTGGCGGACGGGGCCCGGCAGCTGCTCACCTCCCTGGGCAACCTGCGCGCGGTGAGGGCCCTGGACCAGGAGGAGTGCCAGTCCTTCTTCCAGCGGATCATGGCGGACTTCCCGCGCTATGTCGTGCTGGCAACGGCCCTGAATGACGGGCGGGTGGTCTGCTCGGCCCAGCCCACCGCCTATGGCAACAACATCGCGGACCGCGCCTATTTCCGCCGGGCGCTGACTGAGCAGCGCTTCGTGGTCGGCGGCTTCGTGCTGGGCCGCTCCTCCGGGCAGAGCAGCTTCCATTTCGCCCAGCCCTTCCGTGACAATGAGGGGCGGATGGCCGGAGTGGTCCATGCCTCCATCGGGCTGGACTGGCTGGGCGAGCAGATGTCGCGCGTGCCGCTGCCGGCAGCGGCGGTCCTGACCATCGTGGACCGGGATGGCATCGTCCTCGCGGCCCGCCCCGGGCATGGCCAGAAGGTCGGCGAGCCCGTCCGCGGCCCGATCCGCGGTTTTCTCGACCGCCCGGCAGAGGGGGTTGAAGAGGCGGTGAGCGACAGCGGCACGCACCGGATCTATGCCTATCTGCCGCCGGGCGAGAGCGGCACGCATCTGGTGGTGGTCGGCCTCGACCAGGCGGCGATGCGGGCCGAGGCATCCAGCGCGCAGCGGCACGGCGCCCTCGTCCTCCTCGGCACCACGCTTCTCGCCCTGGGGCTTACGGTGCTCGGGGCCCGCACCCTGGTCCGGCGCCCGGTGGGCCGGCTGCTGGATGCGGCGAAGCGCTGGCGTGCGGGCGACACCTCGGCCCGCCTCCAAGGCGCGGAGGGTGGGCGCTCCGAATTCGCCCGGCTGGCGGCCGCGTTCAACGCCATGGCCGAGGCGACCGAGGCGCGCGAGCATTCCCTGCGCGACAGCGAGGCCGAGTTCCGCGCGATCTTTGAGACGGCGGCCGTCGGCGTGGCCCAGCTGGACCTCCGGGATGCGCGGATCGAGCGGGTGAATCGGCGCCTTTGCGACATCCTGGAGCGGGACGAGGAGGCGCTGGTCGGCCACGACCTGTCCGCCCATGTGCATCCGCTGGACCTGCGCGGCCATATGGAGAGCCTCGGTCGGCTCCGGCGGATCGGCCAGAGCACCATCGAGCACCGGATCACCCGGGGAGATGGAACGGTGCGCTGGCTCCGCGTCTTCGCTTCGGTGTCGGAGCGGACGGAGGGCGTGCCAACCCGGGCGGTGGCCGTGGTGCAGGACGTGACGGAGCAGCGTCTGGCCGAGGAGTCGAATGCGCGGCTCGCGGCGATCGTCACCTCGGCCGCAGAGGCGATCATCAGCCTGTCCGGCCATGACGGACGGATCATGACCTGGAACCGGGGGGCCGAAACCCTGTTCGGCTACTCGGCGGAGGAAGCGGTCGGTCAGAGCATCGGCCTGCTGCTCCCGCCGGAGGACGAAGAGGGGATCTTCTATCCGCGCGCCCTGGCGGGGGAGACGATCCGCGACCGAGAGGCGATCCGCCTTGCCCGGAACGGGGAGCGCATCCCTGTCGCCATCACCATGACGCGCATGCTGGCGACCGATGGGCGGGTGATCGGCGTCTCCGTCATCCTGCGGGATCTGCGGGAACGCCGTGCGGCCGACCAGCATCAGCAACTGCTCATGCGCGAGATCGATCATCGGGCGAAGAACGTGATGGCGGTGGTCCGGTCCCTGGTGCAGCTCTCGCCCAAGAGCGACCCAGCGTCCTTCGGAAAGGCGATCGAGGGACGCATCTCGGCGATGGCGCGCGCCCACAGCCTGCTCGCCCGCGACCGCTGGGAGGGCGCCTCGCTGTGTGACCTGGCCGAGGAGGAGGTGGCGGCGCGCGAGGAGGGGCAGGGCGGACCGAGCCGCGTGGAGCTCGACGGCCCAGCCATCATGCTGAAGCCGGACGTGGTGCAGCCGCTCTCCATGGTGCTGCATGAGCTGGTCACGAATTCCACGAAATACGGCGCCCTCTCCCGCCAGGAGGGTAGGGTGACTCTACGCTGGCAACTCGCGGCGCGGGAGGGCGATGGTGGGCCAGGGAACGGGCCAGGGATATTGCTGACTTGGACCGAGCAGGGCGGCCCGCCCGTGTCATCCCCGCCCGCCCGGAAAGGCTTCGGATCGCGCCTCATCGAGGTCACCGTGCGCCATCAACTCCGCGGCTCGGTGTCGCTGGACTGGAAGCCCGAAGGCTTGGTCGCGCGGATCGAGGTGGGATCGGGCTGCATCTCCGGGATCGGCGCCTCACCGGCTCCGCCGCGCAATGCCACGGCTCCGGACGCGCCCCTCCTCGCTGGCGGCGACCTGAAGCGGGCTCGGGTCCTGCTGGTGGAGGACGAGGTCCTGGTGGCGATCGAGGCTGCCGAATCCCTGGTGGCGGCGGGATGCGAGGTGCTGGGCCCGGCCGCGACGCTGGACGAGGGCATCGCCCTCGCCACTCGGGCAGGCCCGATCGACGCGGCGATCCTCGATGTCAGCCTTGCCGGCGAGGAGGTCGTTCCCCTGGCCGATATGCTGGTCGCGCGTGGGGTGCCCGTCCTCTTCGCGACAGGCTATGGAGAGGCGCCCGCCGGGCATCAGGGCGCGCCCGTGCTGACAAAGCCGATCCGGCCCGAGGACCTCGTGGGCGCCGTGCGCCGCTTGGTCGGTTCCCGGCCGGTGGCGGCGTAAAGGGGTCTTGCCCCTTCACAGCCCCGGCGTGAAAGCCGTAAGAGCGCCGTGTTTTCCATAGGGGATTCGGATCGGCCCTTCCGGGGGATCGTGATCCGGCTTGAGGAGAGGTGAGAGAGTGTCGAAGAAGTTCCTGACCGACGTCATCCAGCAGTCGTCCGAGATGACCGGCGTCGCCGCCGGCCGCTTGGCGGCCGAGATCATCGCGGCGATCAAGTCGGAGATCGTCGAGAACGGGCGCTTCTCCCTGCCTGATTTCGGCTCCTTCACCGTGCGCGAGACGCCGAAGCGCACCGCGCTGAACCCGCGCACGGGCGAGAAGGTGGCCGTGAAGGCCGGCGCCACCGTGAAGTTCAAGGCGAGCCCCTCGCTGAAGGCCGCAGCCTTCGCCGGCGCCAAGAAGGCCAAGCGCAAGGCCGCCAAGTCCAAGGGCGAGTAATTCCGGCGCCACGCTCCCTCCGGCGCGCCAAGGCCACGCCAAGGCGGGCCCGCGCGCCGGAGACGTCGCTCTACGAAGCGGTCAAGGCACATCTCGAATCCCTGGGCTACGAGGCCAAGGGAGAGGTGTGCGGCTGCGACATCGTCGCGCTGCGGCCGGGCGAGCCGCCTTTCCTCGTCATCACCGAACTGAAGATGAGCTTCACGCTCGACCTGCTGCTGCAAGGCGTGGACCGCCTGGCCGTCGCGGACGAGGTCTGGCTCGCCATCCGGGCATCGCGCCGCGGGCGCGACCGGGACCGGCGTGTCCATAAGCTGTGCCGTCTGCTCGGCTTCGGGCTGCTGGCGGTGGATGCGGCCGGGAAGCGGGTGGAGGTACTGGCGGAGCCAGCCGCCTACCGCCCGCGCCCCAACCCCAAGCGGCGTGCCCTGCTGCTGCGAGAGCACCGGAACCGCAAGGGCGACCCGAACCAGGGCGGTGCGTCCCGCACGCCGATCATGACGGCCTATCGCCAGCAGGCGCTCGCCTGCGCCGAAGCCCTGCGGGAAGGACCCGCGCCCGTGAAGCAGATACGGCTCGCGGCGCCCGATGCCGCGCGCATCCTGCAGCGCAATGTCTATGGATGGTTCGAGCGCGCGGAGCGCGGCGTGTACCGACTGACGGCGATCGGGATCGAGGCCTTGAAGGGGATGTGATCCCGTTCTGCGGAGGGGGTGGGGCAGGAAGAGAGGGCTCCGCCCTCACCCGCCAAGGGCCTGAGGCCCTTGGAACCCCGTCTGACTGCCGTGGATACGATGATCGAAGGGGTCTCTGGTTGAGGGTGTCTCTTCCTGCCTTTGCAGTCGCCTCGGGTCCATGACCCGAGGCGCACCGTCAGCCCCGTGATTCCAAACTCGAAGAAAAAGATGATGGTGAGGGGTCCGGGGAGAGGAAGAATTCCTTCTCCACTCCCCGGGACGAACCAACAGACCAGAACGAGCGCCCGGCGGCATGGAAAGGCTGGGGAGGAAGCGCTCCCCCGCCCCTCCGTCAGCCCTGCACGAGCAGGAAGAGACCGCCCAGTGCCATGGCCGCGCCCGCTGAACGGGCCAGTATGCGCGGGGCCGGCAGGCGCATCATTGCAAAGCCCGCCGCATGCAGCGCGGCTGTGGCGAGCAGGAAGCCGGTGGCATAGGCAACGACGCCGGAGCCGGCGAGCATCTCCGTGCCATGTGCATGCCCATGCGCGAGGCCGAAAAGCGCGGCGAGGGCGAGAGAGACGGCCAGAGGCGGCCGCGTGGCCAGCGCCACCACGGCGCCGAGCACGATCACCGAGGCAGCGATGCCTGCCTCCACCATGGGCAGCGCCACGCCCGCCGTGCCCAGGCCGAAGCCCAGTGTCAGGGCGGCGAGGAAGGCTGCGGGGAGGGCGAGGGCGGCGCGGCCGCCCAGCAGCCCGGCCCAGAGGCCCACTGCCACCATCGCCATCAGATGATCCGCACCGCCCAGCGGATGGGCGAAGCCGGCCGTGAAGCCCATCGCGTGATCCGCGCCCGTATGGGCGAGAGCCGGCAGCGGCAGCACGGCCAGGGCGGCAGGAAGCAGACGGCGCATCAGGCGGCACTCCCAAGGCGGCGGGCTTCGAGACCCCCGGATTGCAGGATGAACTCGGCGATCTCGGCCACGCCCTGGTTCTCCTTCAGGTTGGTGAAGAGGAAGGGGCGCTGCCCGCGCATCTTCTTCGAATCCCGGTCCATGACGCCGAGATCCGCGCCGACCAGCGGGGCGAGGTCGATCTTGTTGATCACCAGGAGGTCCGACCGCGTGATGCCCGGCCCGCCCTTGCGCGGGATCTTATCTCCGGCTGAGACGTCGATGACGTAGATCGTCAGGTCCGCCAGCTCCGGGGAGAAGGTGGCGGCCAGGTTGTCGCCGCCGCTCTCGATGAAGAGGATCTCCAGCCCGGGAAAGCGCTCGTTCATGTCCTGCACGGCGGCGAGGTTGATCGAGGCGTCCTCGCGGATCGCGGTGTGCGGGCAGCCGCCCGTTTCCACCCCCGTGATCCGCTCGGGCGCCAGCGCGCCGGAGCGGGTGAGGAATTCGGCGTCCTCGCGCGTGTAGATGTCGTTGGTAATGACCGCGATATCGTGCGTGTCGCGCAGATGCTTGCACAGCCGGTCGGTCAGCGCGGTCTTACCGGAGCCGACGGGGCCGCCGATGCCGACGCGGAAGGGGCCGTTACTCATGATCGGAAGAGCCTCGTGTATTGCGTCTCGTGGCGCATGGAGAAGAGATCGAGCACTGGTGCGGAGGTACCGACCTCGTCCAGCTCGGTGGTAAGGGCGGCCTCGGCCGCGGCCTGCACGGCGGGCAGCAGCGTGGCGGTGGCGATCTGGCCATCCGTCTGGCCCAGCGGGACCAGCCGCACGCCGGCGGACACCAGATTGGCCGCGAAGGCTCCCAGCCAGCTGAACAGCGCGGTCCGCAGCGGGATACCGCTCCAGCCCGCGGCGGCGCCGAAGGCCACGGGATGCACCAGCCGGCGCGGATGCCGCGCCATGAGGGCGGCGAAGCGCGGCTCCGGCCAGGCGGCGGCGGTGACAGAGGCGAAGGCGGCGCCCTGCGCGCTGCTTTCCAGCGCGGTTTCGGCGGTGCCGCGCCAGGCGGCGGCCAGCTCGGCCACCTCGTCCAGTGCCGCCGCGTCATCGGCCACGGCGGCACGCCAGCTGGCGGAGAGCAGCGGCCCGTCCACGGCGCCCGCGCCGCGGCCCAGCGCAGCCTCCACATAGGCGATCAGCCCGGCGCGGTTAGTCACCGCCCCATCCTCCACCGCCGTCTCCAGCCCATGGCTGTAGGTATAGGCGCCCACCGGATAGGCCGGCGATGTCCAGGCCAGCAGCCGGTAGAGGGCGGCGTCGCCCCCCTGGATGGGGTCAGTGATGGTGGTGGCCATGCCCGTGGTCGTGGCTATGGCCGTGATCGTGGTCGTGATTCCCGTGCTGCGGGCCGTGATGGTGCCCGGTCTGCCGGTTGTGCTCGCCATAGGCGCCGCCCTCCGGGTTGAAGGGCGCCTGCACCGCGCGCAGCGTGGCGCCGAGGCCGCGCAGCATGGCGGTGATCACGTGGTCGTCGCGGATCAGGATGCGATCCGCCCCGATCTCGGCCGGCAGGTGGCGGTTGCCGAGATGCCAGGCGAGGCGGGCGAAATGCGCGCGGTCCCCGGCGGTGATCTCCACCAGCGGCTCCGGCGCCGAGCGCACGGCGATGGTGCCGCCATCCTCCAGCACGAGCCCGTCTCCGTCATGGAGCACCGTGGCCTCCGGCAGGTCGAGCAGGAAGGCCATGCCGCCTTCCCCGGTGTAGCGGCGGCGGCGGCGGTGCCGGTCGTCGAAGTCGAGCGTGACGGTGTCGCGCGTCTCGGCGGTGTTCCATTGCCCGGCGGGCAGGACCTTCGTGGCGCGCGGCAGGGTGTCTTCGGTCATCTCAGGTCTCAGAACAGGAAGTAGCGCTGCGCCATGGGGAGCACCTTGGCGGGCTCGCAGACCAGCAGCTCGCCATCCGCGCGCACCTCATAGGTTTCGGCATCCACCTCGATGCGGGGGCAAAGGTCGTTCAGCACCATGTCGCGCTTCGAGATCCCGCCCCGCGTGTTGCGCACGGCAAGCAAGGGGCGTTCCAGCCAGAGCTTGTCGCCGATCCCGGCCTCCAGCGCCGCCTGGGAGGTGAAGGTGACGCCCACCGCCGGAAGCGCGCGGCCGAAGGCGCCGAACATGGGGCGATAATGCACGGGCTGGGGCGTGGGGATGGAGGCGTTGGGATCGCCCATCGGCGCCATGGCGATGGTGCCGCATTTCAGCACCATCTCCGGCTTCACGCCGAAGAAGGCCGGGGACCACATCACCAGGTCCGCCAGCTTGCCCACCTCCAGGCTGCCCACATGATCGGCGATGCCCTGAGAAATGGCTGGGTTGATCGTATACTTGGCGATGTAGCGGCGCGCGCGCAGGTTATCGTTATCGCCGCTCTCGCCGGGCAGGCGGCCGCGCTGCTGCTTCATCTTATGCGCGGTCTGCCAGGTGCGGATGATCACCTCGCCCACGCGCCCCATCGCCTGGCTGTCGGAGGACATCATGGAGATGGCGCCGAGGTCGTGCAGGATGTCCTCCGCCGCGATCGTCTCGCGCCGGATGCGGCTTTCGGCGAAGGCCACGTCCTCGGGGATGCGCGGGTCGAGGTGGTGGCACACCATGAGCATGTCGAGATGCTCGTCCAGCGTGTTCACCGTGTAGGGCATGGTGGGGTTGGTGGAGCTGGGCAGCACATTCGCCTCGCCCACCAGTCGCAGGATGTCCGGCGCATGGCCGCCGCCCGCGCCCTCTGTGTGGAAGGCCTGGATGGTGCGGCCGCCGATGGCGCGGATGGTGCTCTCGACGAAGCCGCTCTCGTTCAGCGTGTCCGTGTGGATGGCCACCTGCACGTCCATGGCGTCGGCCACGGCGAGGCAGTTGTCGATCGCCTTGGGCGTCGTGCCCCAGTCCTCGTGCAGCTTCATCCCAGCGGCGCCGGCCAGGATCTGCTCCTCCAGCCCCCGGGGCAGGGCGGCGTTGCCCTTGCCCAGGAAGCCGAGATTCATCGGGAAGCCCTCGGCCGCCTGCAGCATGCGGGCAAGATGGAAGGCGCCGGGTGTCGCGGTGGTGGCCAGCGTACCATGGGCCGGGCCGGTGCCGCCGCCGAACATGGTGGTCACGCCCGAGGCCAGGGCCTCCTCGATCTGCTGCGGGCAGATGAAGTGGATGTGGACGTCGATCCCGCCGGCGGTGAGGATGCGCCCCTCGCAGGCGATGATCTCCGTGCCCGGCCCGATGATGATATCCACGCCGGGCTGGGTGTCGGGGTTGCCCGCCTTGCCGATGGCCGCGATGCGGCCGTCGCGCAAGCCGATATCGGCCTTGTAGATGCCGGTGTGGTCGAGGATCAGCGCGTTGGTGATCACCGTATCCATCGCGCCGCCGTCGCGCCCGACCTGGGACTGGCCCATGCCGTCGCGGATCACCTTGCCGCCGCCGAACTTCACCTCCTCGCCATAGGTGGTGAGGTCGCGCTCCACCTCGATGATGAGGTCGGTATCCGCCAGCCGCACGCGGTCGCCCGTGGTGGGGCCGTACATGCCGGCATAGGCGGAGCGGGAGATGCGGGCGGGCATCGTCTAGAGCTTTCCTTCCACGTCGCCGCGGAAGCCGTGCACGATCCGTGCCCCGGCCAGGGGGATCAGCCGCACGGTGCGCGTCTGCCCGGGCTCGAAGCGCACCGCGGTGCCGGCCGCGATGTCCAGCCGCAGGCCCCGTGCCTTCTCCCGGTCGAAGGCCAGCTCGGGGTTGGTCTCGGCGAAATGGTAGTGGCTGCCGACCTGCACCGGACGGTCGCCTGTATTGGCCACCTCCAGCTCCGTCACGGGGCGGCCGGCATTCAGCTCGATCTCGCCCTCGGCCGGGAAAACCTCTCCGGGGATCATGCGCGCCTCCTCAGCGGATCGGCTGATGGACGGTGACGAGCTTCGTGCCGTCCGGGAAGGTCGCCTCCACCTGGATCTCGTGGATCATCTCGGCCACGCCCTCCATCACCTGTTCCCGGGTGAGGACGGTGGCGCCGTCCCGCATCAGCTCCGCCACGCTGCGGCCGTCCCGCGCGCCCTCCACCACGAAGTCGCTCACTAGTGCCACGGCTTCGGGATGGTTGAGCCGCACGCCCCGCTCCAGGCGCCGCCGGGCCACCTGCGCGGCCATGGCGATCAGCAGCTTGTCCTTCTCGCGCGGCGTCAGATGCATCGGTCGTTCCGGTTGGGGAGGGCTGGAAGTATGGCGGGCGCCGGCTCAACTGGTCCAGAGGCGGGGGAGGAGGGGGGGAAGGCCGAGCAGTGCCGCGCGTAACGAGGGGATGGCGGCGGCGAGAGCGGCGCGCACCGGGGCCGAGGGGCCGAGCCAGCGGATCAGCGCCACGCCCTCGCGCGGCAGGGTGGCGGCGCCGAGCGGGCCGGCGGCCTCGCGCAGGGCCGGAAGATGGGCGGTCGCGTCCGGGGCGGCGTAGAGAAGGGTGGCGAACGCCCCGGCGCCGCCGAAGCCGAAGCGGTCCGCCAGCGCCTCGCCGGGTTCGGCGAGGCGCAGCGCATCCGCCCAACGCAGCCGGCCGCCCACCCGCAGGCGCCAGGAATCATGCAGGCTTCCCTGCCGGAACTGTTCGCCCCGGGCCGTGCGGCCGAAAACGAGCATCTCCGCCGCGAGCAGCTTCGCATCGGGGGCAAGATCAACATCGAGCCGGCGGCGGAGCCGCGCGCCGTCGAACAGGATGGTCTCCTGCGGCAGCCATTCGAGCGTGGCGCCGGGCTCCGCATGCAGGGCGCTGTCGATGCGGGTTTCGGGACCGAGGGAGCGGTAGAGCTTCTCGGCCGCGGGGGTGCAGAGCGTGGCGGTGGTGGCGGCGCAGGCACGCGCCTCCACCCGCAGCCGGTCCCCACCTGCCAGCCCGCCCGCCGTATTCACGAGCGCGGCCAGCGGTGGCTCCCCCATCTCCGGTTGCGGGAAGAGCACGCGCAGCGGCGCGGATTGGTAGAGATGGCGTAGCACGCTCCGTTCGCCCCGGCGCTCGAAGCGCAACTCGGCGACGCCATCGGCCCGCTGATGGCGGACGGCGCCTTCCGAAGATGGCTGCGCGCGGGCGGGGGGGAGCGATTCGAAGAGGGCGGAGGTCACGGGTGCCAGCTATAGGGGCGGCCGCCATCCCGGGCCAACCGGGCCGCCTACTCCGCCAGCCCGAGCGCCCGCCGGGCGAAGACCCGGACTGGCGAGCGGAGATCATGCGGCACGAATTTCGCGGCGAAGATCTCGGGCGGCTCGGCTTCCAGCAGCGGGATGCTCTCGGGGCGCACTGTCTCCCGGTCCGCCAGGCCATAGGCGCGGCTGGAGCAGGTGGTCAGCACCGCGTGGCGCGTGCGCCGCAAGGCCCGGTTGCGCACGACGGCCGCCGTGACCGTGGGCAGCGCGTATTCCTCATAGGGGTAGTCGCCGCGCCAATGGTTCTCGTCCATCGGCCAGACCGCCATCATCTGCGCGAAGATCTCGGTCATCAGCCCGCGCGTAGCGAACATCCCCTCGTAGCGGGAGGTGTAGATGCAGCCGTCGCCGATCGTCTCCACGAAGCGCTGCAGCCGCCAGTCCTCCGACACCGGTCCCGCCCAGGCACTGCGGCTCTTCTCCGGGTGGAAGATGGCCGGCCGCGCGAAGCCGAGGTCATGCGCCCGGATATGCTCACCGAGACCGGGGCGGTACGGGATGTCGGATTCCGTGTGCAGATAGGCATGGCTGTATTCCATGCCGGCGCGCATAGCATGGAGCAGGTTGAGCACGTGGCAGGCCAGGAAGGTCGGCCGGCGCGAATGGAGATGGGTGGGGTTGATCGTCACATTGGCGGGCAGGTCGAGCGCCTGCAGCAGCCCCTCCCGGACCGCCTCGGCATTCACATGCAGGAGGTGGTGGCAGGCGGCTTCGCCGCCCATGGCCGCGTTGTAGAGCAGGATCTGCTCGCGGATCAGCTCCGGCTTGCGGTGGACGATGCCGCTGACGAGGATCATGGGGGCGTGGCCCTGGGCATGGCGGCGGGACGGGATCCGGAGCGGTCGATCAGGGACAGGATGGCCTTAGGGCCGGAGGCGTCGCAGTGTCGGATCGGATGGCGCGGGGTGCAAGATTGCCTTGCCCCTCTCCAGGCTGGTCAGGGGTCACCATGACCGGCGGCCTGTGCCACCTCGGCCAGCAGCCGCTCCTCCTCGCCGGCATAGCGTGGCGAGAAATGGAAGGGTTCGATCCGGCGCGCACCTGCCGCGCGGGCGATCTCCCCCGCGGCCCGGGTGGTCAGGTGCCGGCGGTCCAGGGCGATCTCGGCATCGGCCGCGGCGAAGGGGGCCTCGATGAAGAGGATGTCGGCGTCCCGGGCCAGGGCGATGGCGGCCGCGCGGTTGGCCGGAAGATCCGCGAAATCGGTCAGATACGCCAGGCGCTGCCCGGGCGTGACGCCGATCAGGCCGCGCAGCTGCCCGAGGGGCTGCACCGGCGCGCCAGGCGCCTCGCCGCGGCGCGCATAGATGGGGATCGGCTCGTCATCCGGGCGCCCCGCCATCACGGCGGCCTTCAGCGCGGAGAGCCAGGGGCCGGTCGGCAGGCCCTGCTCGGCCAGCCGGTTGCGCCACACATTCAGATGCGCCTCCTCCTCCAGGGCGAAGCCGAGGCAGGGCGTGCCATGGTCCAGCACGGCGGCCCGCAGGCGGAGCGGCCCGAGATGCAGCACCGTGCCATCCGGTGAGGCGGGCTGCGCCGGCATCGGCTCCGGCTGGAATCCGCCATGCAGGCGAAAGCGGGTGCGTGGCCAGGATCCGGCTGCCTGCACCTCCGTCACCTCGAAGGAGAGATCGGCAGGAATGCGGTTCGCGAGGTTCCAGGTATAGGCCTGCAGCCGGTGGAACAGCCGCTGCGCGAAGCCCGCGGGGCCGACGAGGCGAAGCCGCTTCTCCCGCCCGATCAGCAGGCGCAGCAACCGGTCGAAGCCGGCCCAATGGTCCATATGGGCGTGGGACACGGCCACCAGCCCCACCCGCAGGAGATGCCGGGGCGAGAGGCTGGAGAGGTCCCCGCAATCCAGCAAGACCGCATCCGGCAGATGCAGCGCCTCGACATAGACGCCGGGGTCGCCGGTGCGGCCGTTCAGGAGGCGCGGGTGGAGGCTCGGCCGCATGGCCCGGAGTGCCATGCCCGGGCGGCGCGGTCGAGCCCTCCGGCAGCGCCTGGGGAGGAATGCGAGACCCCCAGGCGCCACCGCGCTGTCAGAAGAAGCCCAGCTTCTTCGGGCTGTAGCTCACCAGCATGTTCTTGGTCTGCTGGTAGTGATCCAACATCATCCGGTGCGTCTCGCGCCCGACGCCGGACTGCTTGTAGCCGCCGAAGGCCGCATGGGCGGGATAGGCGTGGTAGCAATTAGTCCAGACGCGCCCGGCCTGGATGGAGCGGCCGAAGCGGTAGGCGCGGTTCACGTCGCGCGTCCACACGCCGGCCCCCAGGCCGTAAAGCGTGTCATTGGCGATCGCCAGCGCATCCTCGTCGTCCTTGAAGGTGGTGACGGAGACGACCGGCCCGAAGATCTCCTCCTGGAAGACCCGCATGCGGTTGTTGCCGCGGAAGACGGTGGGCTGCATGTAGAAGCCGCCCTGCAGCTCGCCCGGCAGGATGCTGCGCTCGCCGCCGATGAGGACCTCCGCGCCCTCCTGCCGGCCGATATCGATGTAGCCCAGGATCTTCTCCAGCTGCTCGCTGGAGGCCTGCGCGCCGATCATGGTGGAGGGATCGAGCGGGTCACCCTGCTTGACCTCGGCGACGCGCTTCAGCGCGCGTTCCATGAAGCGGTCATACAGGCTTTCATGGATCAGGGCGCGGCTGGGGCAGGTGCAGACCTCGCCCTGGTTGAGGGCAAACATGGTGAAGCCCTCCAGCGCCTTGTCCAGGAAGTCGTCATCCTCCGCCGCCACGTCGGAGAAGAAGATGTTGGGCGACTTGCCGCCCAGCTCCAGCGTCACGGGAATGAGGTTCTGGCTGGCATACTGCATGATGAGCCGGCCCGTCGTCGTCTCGCCGGTGAAGGCGATCTTGGCGATGCGCGGGCTGGTGGCGAGCGGCTTCCCGGCTTCCAGCCCGAAGCCGTTGACGATGTTCAGCACCCCCGGCGGCAGGATGTCGCCGATCAGATCGGCCCAGAGCATGATGGAGGCCGGGGTCTGCTCGGCGGGCTTCAGCACCACGCAATTGCCGGCGGCCAGCGCGGGCGCCAGCTTCCAGCAGGCCATCAGCAGCGGGAAGTTCCAGGGAATGATCTGCCCGACCACGCCCAGCGGTTCATGGAAGTGATAGGCGATGGTGTCGTGGTCGATCTCGCTCAGCGTGCCTTCCTGCGCGCGGATGCAGCTGGCGAAGTAGCGGAAATGGTCGATGGCCAGCGGCAGGTCGGCGGCGGTCGTCTCACGGATCGGCTTGCCGTTGTCCAGCGTCTCCGCCCGCGCCAGCAGGTCGAGATTGTCCTCCATCCGCTGGGCGATGGCGTTCAACAGCCGCGCGCGCTCGGCCGCATTGGTGCGGCCCCAGGCCTCGCGCGCGGCATGGGCGGCGTCCAGCGCGCGCTCGACATCCACCGCATCGGAGCGCGCGATCTCGCAGAGCACGCGCCCGTTGACGGGCGAGATGTTGGAGAAGACGCGGCCGCTCGCCGCCTCCACCCATTGCCCGCCGATGAAGTTGCCGTAGCGGCGCTTGAAGGGGGAATCCGCCACCTGCAGGCCGTCGATCTTGGTCATGCTTCCCTCCGTGCCTCCGTTCGTGGATGGCATCGGTGAGAGGCTGGCGCGGAGGCGGCGCGCCTGTCATCCATCCCACGGCGGATGCGCCCGGCGGCTGTCGCAGTTCTGCGACAGGCGGCGCCTCATGCAGGCCCGATGTGGTTGAGGTGAGGGCTCCGCCCTCGCCCGCCAAGGGCCTGAGGCCCTTGGAACCCCGTCTGACCGCCGTGGATACCCCGGATAGGTGGGGTCTCTGGTTGAGGGTGCTTCTTCCTGCCTTTGCCGTCGCCTGAGGTTTCAGACCTCAGGCGCACCGTCAGTTGAGTGATTCCAAACTCGAAAAAGAAGATGATGGAGAGGGGGCCGGGGAGAGGAAGAATTCCTTCTTTCTCTCCCCGGGGACAAACCAACAGCCCAGAACGAAAGCCACCCCATCAGTGCGCCACGCGCAGCCCCAGCCGGTGGAGCTTGCGGTGCAGCGTGGCGCGGCTGATGCCCAGCGCCTCGGCTGCCGCGGAGACATTGCCCCCGGCGCGGGCGAGCGCGCGCTGCACGGCGCCACGCTCGGCCTGCAGCAGGTCGGCCGCAGGGGCATCGGCGCCCAGGAGGTCCGCGGCGGGCAGGGGGCGGCGCAGCCGTTCCGGCGTGATGCCCAGCGCCTGGCGCGCCGCCCGGGTGGCGCCGATCACGAGGTCGTCGGCATCGATCGCCAGGAGCGCGCCGGCGGCGCGGTCATCGGCCAGCACCACGCGGGCGCGGGGGAAGGCCTGGCGGAAATGCCGTTCCTCGATGCGCCGTGCCGCCTCCAGCGTCGCGGCCGCGATGAGCCCGGTCACCGCCTCGGTCAGGTCGGCCCGGCAGGAGGAGACATCGAGCGCGGCGGCGAGCAGCCCCTCATGGTCGAAGATGGGCACGGTGGTGCAGGAGAGGTCGGCGTTGCGGGTGTGGAAGTGCTGGTCGCGATGCACGGTCAGGGGCCGCTGCTCGGCGAGGCAGGTGCCGATGCCGTTCGTGCCCTCGGCCTCCTCGCTCCAGACCGTGCCGGTCCACAACCCCCATTGGCGGAACTGGGCATCGTCGCCGCAGAGCCCGCGGCGCTCCATGGGCACGCCGTGCCGGTCGGTGAGCATGACGCAGCAGCCGATCCCGCCCACGGCCTGGAACAGGCGCTCCATCGCGGGCTGGGCCAGGCGGATCATCGGCTCCATCCGTTCCCGCGCCAGGCGCAGCTCGGTGGAGGAAAGGGTTCGGGGCGGGCAGTGGTTCTCGGGGTCCAGCCCGTAGAGCGTCATGGAACGGCGCCAGGAGGCCGCGATGGCGGAACGCGCCGCCATGCCGTCCTCCAACGCGGCGCGGATCTGCTCGGCATGCGGGCGGGGACTGGTCCCGGCCATGTTTCCTCCGCTCGGCGGGTTATGGCCCTGCTCGATGGGAGGGGAGGCTAGCACGGCGTGTCCGGCCGGAGGGAAGGGGAGATTCCGCCGCGGGCAGGGGGCGCGCGGCGGCCTCATACCCCGCCCAGGGATCGGCGCGGCGCAGCCGGGCCGGGGCCGTGGCGATGGTGAAGGCGCGCGGGTCCAGCCGGGCCGTCACCTCCCGCCAGGAGAGGGGGACGGAGACGGTGGCGCCGGCCCGCGCACGGGGAGACCAGGCGGCGACGGCCGTGCCCTGCCGCTCGTTGCGGAGGTAGTCGAGGAAGATGCGCCCGGCCCGGGCGCGCTTGGCGAGGGCGGTGGTGTAGCGGTCCGGCGCCTCCCGCGCGATCGCCTCGCAGAAGGCGCGGCAGAAGGCCTTCGCCTCCGGCCATTCCGCGCGGGGGATGATGGGCACCACCACATGCAGCCCCTTGCCGCCGGTGGTCTTGGGGAAGCCGGTCAGGCCCAGCGCGGCCAGCCGGTCGCGTATGAGCCGCGCGGCTTCGATCACCCGGGCGAAGGGCAGGCCCTCCTCCGGGTCGAGGTCGAAGACCAGGCGATCCGGGCGCTCCGGGTCCTCTGCATGTGAGCCCCAGGGGTGCAACTCCACCACCCCGGCCTGCGCCAGGGCGACGAGGCCCGGCGCGTCCTCCACCGCCAGATAGGGCTTCGCCTCCCCGGCGATGGGGACCCGGCGCAGCAGGGCGGAGGTGCCGGCGCCCGCGTGGCGCTGGTGGAAATGCTGGCCCGTGATGCCGTCCGGCGCGCGCAGCAGGGTGAGGGGCCGCCCTCCGGCATAGGCGAGGAGCGGTTCGGCCACTGCCGCCAGATACTCGGCCAGGGCCCGCTTGGTGATACCCTCCTCCGGCCAGAGAGGCTTGTCCGGATGGCTGAGCGCCACGCCCGCGACGGAGGACTGGGCGCGCGAACGCACCAGGGCGGGCGCGGGCGGCTCGACCTCCCCGGCCGGCTTGTCCTCCCGCAGCGCGCGGAAGCTGGCCTGCCGGAGCATCCCGTCGCCGGTGAAGCCGGCATAGGCGATGTCGGCCACCAGGCGCGGTTCCACCCAGCGGGCTTCGCCACCCCCGGCTCCCTTCGCGAAGGGCGAGCGCGGCCGCCGCAGCGGAGCGAGGCGCTGCGCGAGCAGGGCCTCCTTCGCGCCCGAGATGCCGGAGCCCACGCGGCCGAGATAGACGAGCGCCCCATCCCGCCATGCACCGAGGAGCAGGCTGAGCGAGCCCTTCGCGCCGGTGGCGAAGCCGCCGATGACGAACTCGTCCGAGCCCCGGCATTTCGTCTTCACCCAGGCCTCGCCCCGGCCGGAGCGATAGGATGCGTCGAGGCGCTTGGAGACGATCCCCTCGAGCCCGAGGCGGCAGGCGGAGTGCAGCACCGCATCGCCCGCCGCCTCGAAATGATCGACGAAGAGCGTGTTGCGCGGCGGTTGCGCCAGCAGGCGGCGGAGCGCCGCCTTGCGCTCGCCCAGGGGCTGGCCGCGCCGGTCGATGCCGCCCTCGGACAGGAGATCGAACGCATAGTAGCGCAGCGTGCCGGTGCGCCCCGCATCCAGCGCGGCCTGCAGCGCTGGGAAGTCCGGCTGGCCCTCCGCATCCAGCGCCACCAGCTCGCCATCCAGCACCGCATCCGGCAGACGCGCCAGCGCCGCCGTCGTTTCGGGGAAGCGGCTCGTCCAGTCATGGCCGTTGCGCGTGAACAGCCTGGCCCGGCCGCCCCGGATCAATGCCTGGATGCGGTAGCCGTCCAGCTTCATCTCATGCACCCAGCCCGGGCCTTGCGGCGGCTGCTGCGCCACGGCGCAGAGCTGGGGCGCGATGAAGGACGGATCGGCGGGAACCGGCGCCGGGCGCGGGGTGCCGCGCCGTGCCCAGCGGGACCGCGCGCGCGGCGTGTCCCGCTCCGGCCGGCCAGCGTCAGCCGGCGCGGGCTGCACGGCGCTTGGGCGCGGGCGCCTTCTTCGGCGCGGCCTTCTCCGGCGCGGCCTTTTCGGGCGCGCGACGGGCGGGAGCCTTGGCGGAGGCCTTGGGCGGTTCGCCCTTCAGGCTGCGCTTCAGCGCCTCCATCAGGTCGATCACGTTGCTCTCCTTCGGCGCCTCGGCACGGCGCTTCGGCTTCGTGCTGCCGCCCTTGGCCTCGACGATCTCGCGCACGGCATCCTCGTAGCGGTCGCGGAACTCCTCCGGGTCGAAGGGGCCGGCGGTCTGCGCGATGATCTGCTTCGCGATCTCCACCATCTGCGGCGTCACCTTCGCATCCGGGATGGCGCCGAGCGTCTCGCTGTCGGATCGCACCTCGTCATGCGAGCGCAGCGTGCTCACCAGCATGCCGTTCTGGCGCACCTCAATCGCGACCTGCCGCTCGCGGTTGGCCATCACCACCTTGCCCAGGCCGATGCGCTTCTGCCCCGCCATCGCCTCCCGGATCACCGCGAAGGGTTCCGCCGCCGTCTTGCCGGAGGGCACCATGTAATAGGGCTGGTCCCAGTAGAGCCGGTCGATCTCGTCCGCCGCCACGAAGCGTTCGATGTCGATCACCTTCGTGCTCTCGAGCTTGATGCCCTTCAGCTCCTCCTCGCTAACGATGATGTATTCGCCCTTCGACACCTCGAAGCCGCGGACGAGCTGGCGGCGGTCCACCAGCTTGCCGATCTCGGGATCACACCACTTCTGCTTCACCCGGTTGTGCGTGTCGGGGTTCAGAAGATGGAAGTGCACCGAATCCGGCGGCTCCCCCACCGCCTTGTGAAGGGCGACGGGGCAGGTGACGAGGGACAGGCGAAGATGGCCCTCCCAGGTTGGGCGAGCAGGCATGACGGCATCCCCAGGCGACTGATCCTTCCGCTCAACGAAGGATGTCGGCGGCAGTTTTTCGAAGGAAATCCGAATCTTAGCGGTTCGGCATGACGTCCTCGGGAGAGTCATTCCCGCCAGCCTGCTAGCGGCTGGACCTGCGTTCCCGTGTGAAGTTCCGGCTGGAAACCTTGATTCGCCAGCGAAAGCGCCCGGCGCGTTGAATCCTTCGCGGAGCCCCGGCGTTACCCTGTCTTCAACGCGGATGCCGGCGATGACTCAACCGGGCGGCAAGAAGCTCGAGGATCTGCTGGACCGGGTCGAGCGGATGGTGGCGGAGGCGGGTTGGCGCATCGCCGCGCCCTGTGCCTTCTTCCCGTCACCCGGCGGCGGTGTCACCTCGCTTGCACTGCCCGCAAGCCGCACGGAAATGGAACGCGAGGCGCTCGCCGCCATCGTGCTGCATCATATGTTGGAGATCGGCGCCGATTGCTGCGCGATCATCGTCCCCGCATTGCGGGAGGCCAACCTCTTCCTGCTCGACGGGCACAGGATAGGGCGAGATGGCGTGCATTCCCTTCGGCGGCGGCTGCTCGCGCCCCGATCCCCGGCCGGGACATCCTCCTTCCGTCTCTCGGCCTGAACCTTCCCGCGGGATGACAATCCGGACGGAGATCGTCTGAGCTCGCGCGGCTCCGGCAACTTTGTAGCTGCTCCTCGCTTGCTGTGCCCGATGGGACACGCGGGCGGGTGGGGCCGCTGCATCGGATGAAAAGACTGAGCCGGGTCATGCGGCCCCTCCTCCGGGCGGGCGTCGCCGTGGTGCTCATGGCGATGGTGCTGCCGATGGCGGCGCCATGCGCGCAGGAGGCCGCGCGCGACAGAATCACGCCGGCGAATGTCGCGACGCTGAGGCCAGTCCTCACGCTGCGGACCGGCAGCGCCCAGCCGCATCTCGCCGCGCCCGTGGCCGCGGATGGCCTCCTCTTCGTCCTCACCCCCTTTCCGCATCACCTGCTCGCGCTGGACCCCGCCTCGCCGACGGCGCCGCTGCGTTGGCGTCATGTTCCCGAGGCGGACGGACGCGCCGCTGGCCAAGCCTGTTGCGGCGCGTCGGGCGGCGTCACCGCCGCCGGAAACCGGTTGTTCCTCGCGACCCTGGATGGGCGCCTGACCGCGCTGGAGCCTGCCACGGGCTCGGTGCTCTGGGACTCGCGCGCTGCCGATCCCGGGGCGGGGGAAACCCTCGGCGCGGCCCCCCTGGTGGTGGGTGACCGGCTCTTCCTCGGCAATGCCGGCGACGATTTCGGCGTGCGCGGCTGGATCGGGGCGTGGGAGGCGCCGACGGGTCGGCCCCTCTGGCGGCGCTACACCACCGGGCCGGATTCCGATGTGGGGATCGGCCCGGATTTCCGGCCGCACCATCACGCAGATCAGGGCCGCGACCTCGGGCAGGCCAGCTGGCCGCCTTCCGCCTGGCGTCAGGGTGGCGGCGGCGTCACCGGCCCGATCCTGTGGGATCCCACCCTGGGCCTGCTCTTCCACGGCACCGGCCATGCGGCGCCATGGAACCCGGCCCGCCGGCCGGGCGACAACAAATGGACGGCCGGTCTCTTCGCCCGCGACCCGGAAACCGGCATGGCCCGGTGGTTCGACAGCATCAGCCCGCATGACCCGCATGCGCTCGGCAGCGCGACGGCCAATGCGCTGGTGGAGCTGTCCTGGCAGGGCCGGCCGCGGCGGCTGCTGATCCATCCCGATCCGAATGGCCGGGTCTATCTCCTCGACCCGGCGAGCGGAGAGATGCTCTCCGCCGAGCCCTTCGCTCCGGTGAACTCGACCACGGGCGTCGATCTCGCCAACGGCCGTCCGCAGTGGAACGGAGCGAAACTCCTTGATGCCAACGGCATCCTGCGGGAGGTGTGCCCCGGCCGTCCGGGCGCGGTGGGCGGCGAGCCGGATTTCTCCCGCGACACGGGGCTGTTCTACATCCCGGCCAGCCTGCTCTGCATGGATATCGAGTTCCGCGATGCCGCCTATATCCGCGGCACGGGTTATACCGGCGCGAACATCCGCCTCGGCACGGCGCCCGGTGCGCCCCGCGGGGCGCTGGTGGCCTGGGACGTGGCGGCGGCGCGGGCCGCTTGGCGTGTGGAGGAGCCGTTTCCCCTCGGCGGCGGCGCGCTGGCCACCGCGGGCGGGCTGGTCTTCTACGGAACGCGCGACGGCGCGCTGAAGGCCGTGGATGCACGCAGCGGGCAGCTCTTGTGGCGCTTCGACCTCGGCACGGGCGCGGTCAGCCGGCCCGTGGGCTTCCTCGGGCGCGATGGCCGGCCCTACCTCGCGATCCTCGCCGGGGATGGGCGCGGGGCCGGGCGGGAGATCGACCCGCGCGACGCCAGTGCCGATTCCGGCCTGGCCCACGCCCTGCGCGGCCTGCCGCCGCCGCGCGAGGCGGGCGGCGTCCTCTACGTCTTCGGCCTGCCATGAAGCCCTGGCACGCCGCGCTCCTGAGCCTTCTGCTGCTGGCCGGCTGTAAGCGGGAAACGCGGCAGGCACGGCTGGATCCGGCCGTGGCAGAGGCGATGGACAGCGTGGCCACGCTGCCGATCGGCATCAATGGCCGTCCGCCGCCCGTGCTGCTGGCCATGGGCGAGCCGTATCGGTCGAATGCCTATCAGCTCTCCCAGGGGAAGCGGCTCTATGCCTGGTTCAACTGCCAGGGCTGCCATACCGATGGCGGCGGTGGCTCCGCGCCCGCGCTGATGGATGGCTGGTGGCGCTATGGTCCCGATGCCGTCTCCATCTTCCTGTCGATTCGCGACGGACGCCCGAACGGCATGCCGGCTTTCAGGGAGCGCCTGACCACGGAGCAGATCTGGCAACTCACCGGCTATTTGCAGAGCCTGGGCGCGACATCGTCCACCGCTGCCACGCCCGGCCGCAACGATTCCATGCAGACCCGCCCGGGGGAGAACCGCGTGCCTTCGATGTCCCGCCTGCCCTCTCCCCATGAGGGCGGGCCGTGAAGCGCGCATCGCGATTGCTCCCGCTCCTGCTTGCCGGCTGCTCAGGCTGGCAGTCGGCCCTGGACCCGCGGGGGCCCTCCGCGCAGGACCTGCACGGCCTGTTCTGGCTTTTCACCATCACCTGCACGGTCATCTGGCTGGCGGTGATGCTCGTCCTGCTCGCCGCGCTGCTGCGGCGCCCGCCCGCCACGAAGGGCGCGGCGGAGGCGGCCGGGCGGCGTTCCGCGCGCGTGGTGGGCGGCGCGGTGGCGGCCACGGTCCTGGTCGTCGCCGGGCTGACCTTCGCGAGCTATCTCGCCACGCGGGCCATCTCCTCCGACCAGCCGGAGGCGCTGGTGATCCGCTTGCGCGGCTACCAGTGGTGGTGGGAGGTGACCTACCCGCATGAACAGCCGGACCAGACCCTGCTGACCGCCAACGAGATCCACATCCCCACCGGCCGCCCGGTGCGGATCGAGCTGGCGGCGGCCGATGTGATCCATTCCTTCTGGGTGCCCAACCTCACCGGCAAGCAGGACATGATCCCGGGCCGCAGCAACAGCCTCGTCTTCACGGCGGAGAAGCCCGGCACCTATCGCGCCCAATGCGCGGAGTTCTGCGGGCTGCAGCACGCACATATGGCGCTGCATGTCGTGGCCGAGCCGCCGGAGGCCTTTGAGCGCTGGCGCACCGCCCAGCTCGCCGAGGCCCCGGCGCCCGAAGACGCCGAGGAGGAGGAGGGCCGTCGCGTTCTGGAGAGCAAGGCCTGCGCCGCCTGCCACACGGTGCGCGGCACCGAGGCGGCCGGGAATCTGGGCCCCGACCTCACCCATGTCGCCAGCCGGCGCTTCATCGCGGCCGGCATGCTTCCCACCACCCGCGGCAGCCTCGCCGCCTGGGTGGCCGATCCGCAATCCATCAAGCCCGGCAACAACATGCCCATGGTGTCCCTCACAGCGGACGAGCTTCAGGCCGTCTCCGCCTATCTGACGAGGCTGCGGTGAGCGAGGCGCTGGAGCAGCGCGACCTGCGCGACACCGCGCTGGACGAGGTGCTGCTGGAGTCGCGCCTGGCCCGGACCTGGCACACGCCGCCGGGCTGGGTGGGCTTCTTCACCACCGTGGACCACAAGCGCATCGCGGTGCGCTACATCGTCACCGCCTTCGCCTTCCTTCTCCTCGGCGGCGTGCTGGCGCTGCTCATGCGCCTGCAGCTCTCGCGGCCGGAAGCGGGGCTGATCGGGCCGGACCTCTACAACCAGATCTTCACGGTCCACGGCTCGACCATGATGTTCCTCTTCGCCGTGCCGGTGATGGAGGCCGTGGGCGTGCTGCTGGTGCCGCTGATGCTGGGCACGCGCAACATCGCCTTCCCCCGGCTCAACGCCTTCTCCTACTGGATCTATCTCGCGGGCGGCCTCGTGCTCTGGGTCGCCTTCGTGCTGGATGTGGGGCCGGATGTGGGCTGGTTCGCCTATGTGCCGCTCTCCGGCCCCCAATACTCGGCCGGAAAGCGCGCGGATATCTGGGCGCAGATGATCACCTTCACCGAGATCGCGGCGCTGGCGATAGCCGTGGAAATCGTGGTGACGGTGCTGAAGCAGCGGGCGCCCGGCATGTCGCTGGACCGGATCCCGCTCTTCGTCTGGGCGATGTTCGTCACCTCCTTCGTGGTGATCCTTGCCATGCCGGCGGTGGTGGTGGCCAGCACGGCGCTGATCCTGGACCGTCTGGTGGGCACGCATTTCTTCAACCCGGCGGAAGGCGGGGATGCGCTGCTCTGGCAGCACCTGTTCTGGTTCTTCGGCCATCCGGAGGTCTACATCATCTTCCTGCCGGCGGTGGGGATGATCTCCTCCATCCTGCCCACCTTCGTGCGGCGCCCCATCTTCGGCTACCTGCCCCTGGTGCTGGCGCTGATCGGCACCGGCATCCTCGCCTTCGGCCTCTGGGTGCACCACATGTTCACCACGGGCCTGCCACGGGTGGGGGAGAGCTTCTTCACCGCCTCCTCCATGGCCATCGCCGTTCCCTCGGGGGTGCAGATCTTCTGCTGGCTGGCGACGATCTGGCTGGGCCGTCCGGTCTGGCGCGTGCCCTTCCTCTACATCCTGGCCTTCTTCTTCACCTTCGTCCTCGGCGGGTTGACGGGGGTGATGGTCGCCTCCGTGCCGCTCGACACCCAGGTGCATGACACCTACTTCGTCGTGGCGCATTTCCACTACGTGCTCGTGGGGGGCGCGGTCTTCCCGCTGCTAGCCGCCGTCACCTACTGGTTTTCGAAGATGACGGGGCGGATGATGAGCGAGAGGCTGGGGCGCTGGTCCGTCGCGCTGCTCTTCATCGGCTTCAACTTCACCTTCTTCCCCATGCACATCCTGGGGCTGCAGGGAATGCCCCGGCGCATCTACACCTACCAGGCGGACCTACCCTGGGGCGGGATGAACTTGTTCGTCAGCCTCTGCTCCCTGGCCCTCGCGGCCGGCTTCCTGCTGTTCGTCTGGAATGCGCTGCGCAGCGCGCGGGCCGGCGAGGCGGCGGGGGACAATCCCTGGGGGGCGGCGACGCTGGAATGGGCTACATCCTCCCCGCCGCCGCCCTACAACTTCACCCGCATTCCCGTGGTGCGCAGCGCCAATCCGCTCTGGGATGATGGCGGCGCCCTGCCCGTCGCCTCCGGGCTGAGCGTGAACCGGCGCGAGCTTCTCATCACCACCACGGCCGAGGCGCGGCCGGAGGCGCGCGAGACCTCGCCGCGCGACTCCGCCTGGCCATTCTGGGCGGCCATCGCGACGACGATCATGCTCGTCTGCTCCATCTTCACCCCCTGGGCGGTCGTCTGGGGCTCCATCCCCGTGGCGGTGACCCTGGTCGGCTGGTTCTGGCCGCGCGGAACGCCGGAGGACGACTCGTGAAGCCCCGGATCGTCGCCGACCTCTCGCACCTGCCACTCCATGGCGCGGGCAGCGCCAGCCTCACCTGGTGGGGTACGCTGGCTTTCATGCTCATCGAGGGGACGGGCTTCGCGCTGGGCGTCGGGGTCTACCTCTACCTCGCCAGCCTCGCGCCCGAGTGGCCGCTGGGGGCGGCGGCGCCCGATCCGCTCTGGGGCACGCTGATCACCGCCGCCCTGGTGATCAGCGTGGTGCCGAATATGCTCGTATCCCGCTGGGCGGCGGCGCATGACCTGCGCAAGGTCCGCATCGGGCTGATCGTGATGACGGTGCTCGGGATCGTCCCGCTGGTGCTGCGCGTCTATGAGTTTGGCGCGCTCAACGTCTCCTGGGACAGCAATGCCTATGGCTCGATCGTCTGGGTGCTGCTCGGGCTGCACACCACGCATCTCATCACCGACGTGGCGGACACGGTCGTGCTCCTGGCCGTGATGTTCACCCGCCATGGCGACAACAAGCGCCGCTATGGCGACGTGCAGGACAACGCGCTGTACTGGAACTTCGTCACGCTCACCTGGTTGCCCGTCTATGCCTGCCTCTACGGGCTTGCGAGGCTGTGATGGCGGAGAATACCAGGCTCTTTCCCCTGTCCGGCTGGGCCGGCTATGTCATCGGGCCGGCGGCCTGGGCCGTGAACACGCAACTCGGGCAGATCCTGCCCTATGTGGAATGCGGGGCCTCCTTCCGCCCGGGCCTGTTCCTCTCCGGGCTGGGGGTGCTGCTTTCGCTGGCGGGGGCATGGCTGTCCTACCGTGTGTCCGGCATGCGGCTGCGCGGCAGCGGCATGCCCGGCTTCGTCGCCTCCATCGGCGCGCTGCTGGGGTGCCTCGTCGCCTTCGCCATGATGCTCCAGACCCTCTCGATGGTGATGGTGAGCGGATGCGCGCGCTAGCGGCGGCCCTCCCGCTCCTGCTCCTCGCGGGCGGCGCCCTGGCGCATGGGGGCGAGCACCACGACCATGCCGCGAGTTGGACCTTCGACCCCTGGGTGCTGGCCCCGCTGCTCCTCTCCCTGCTGCTCTATCTCGGCGGCACGCTGCGGCTGTGGCGGCGGGCCGGTGCCGGGCGCGGCATCCGCTTCAGCCAGGTGGGTTTCTACCTGGCGGGGTGGCTCTTCATGGCCGGAGCATTGCTCTCGCCGCTGCACTGGTTCGGCGAACGGGTCTTCACGCTCCACATGATCGAGCATGAGATCGTCATGGCCGTCGCCGCACCGCTCCTGGTGCTGGCGCGCCCCGCCGGCGCATTGGCCTGGGCGCTCCCCCCCGCGGCGCGGCGCGCCATGGGGCGGCTGGGACGCCGGCCGGCAATGTGGGCGATCTGGGCTGCGCTGACCGCGCCGATCTTCGCCACCATCGCGCATGGTGTCGCAATCTGGGCCTGGCACATCCCCGCGCTGTTCGATGCGGCGGTGGTGGATGTCCTGCTGCACCGGCTGCAGCATCTGAGCTTCATCGTCACCGCGCTGCTCTTCTGGTGGGCCTTGCTGCGGCGCTGTTCGGCGGGCTCGGCCGCGCTGCATCTCTTCGTCACCATGATGCACACCGGCATCCTGGGCGCGTTGATGGCACTGGCTCCCCGCGTTCTCTACCACACCCAAACGGCCGGGGCCGGAATCTGGGGCTTGACGCCGATGGAGGACCAGCAACTGGCCGGGCTGGTCATGTGGATTCCGGCGGGCACGGTCTATGCTGGCGCGATGCTCGCCTTCCTCGCATCCTGGATCAGCCGGACGGGGCAGGGCAGGGGGGGAGAGCATGCCGTTCCCGCGCCCTAGGATCGCCTGGCGCCTGTTCGCAGCCGGGCTGCTCGGCTGGGCGGCCTGGCGTGCGGGGCGCGGCGCGGCCCCACCGCCGCAACAAGCAGCCCTCCCCCGTCCCACGCCGGCAGGGCGTCGCGCCCTTCTGATCGGCCTGGCCGCCCTGGTCCTGCTCGGCGGGGCGGGCGGCGCCGCCTGGCTGCTGGCGCAGAGGCATGAGAAGGACCGCATCGCCCGAGCCCTGACCGGCGGCGACCCCTCCCGCGCGCCTGCCCTGATGATCCGCTACGGCTGCGGCGGCTGCCACGCCATTCCCGGCGTGCCCGGCGCGGATGGCCGCGCGGCGGCGCCGCTGAGCGGGCTGCGGGAGCGCGTCTATGTCGGCGGCGTCGCGCGCAACTCGGCCGAAAGCCTGATCGCCTGGATCGTCGATCCGCGCGCCCTCTCGCCCCGCTCGGCCATGCCGCGGACCGGCATCACCGAGTCGGAGGCGCGGGACGTGGCGGCCTATCTCTACGCCCGTTGATGGGTTTCGCCGGGTGTTTGAGCTGTTGGTTTGTCCCGGGGAGAGGAAGAAGGAATTCTTCCGCTCCCCGGACCCCTCACCATCATCTTTTGCTTCGAGTTTAGAAGCACTCGGCTGCCGGTGCGCCTAAGGTCGATGACCTCAGGCGCCTGCAAAGACAGGATCGAGTATCGGTCACCTAGAGACGCCTTCAATCCGGGGTATCCACGGCAGTCAGACGGGGTTCCAAGGGCCTCAGGCCCTTGGCGGGCGAGGGCGGAGCCCTCAACCGAGAAGGTCCGGCGCAGGGCTCCGACAGATCAGTTCGAAAGTCCTGGTGTCGGCCGCGCGGGGAGGGTGCGCAGGAACACGGCGATCGCCCGGCGGTCCTCGTCCGGCAGTGCTGCCATGTTCGCCACCACCTCCGCCATCGAGCCGCCGACCTTTCGCAGGTCGGGTGTCTGGCCCGTGGTCAGCACGGTGGCGATGTCCTCGACGGACCAGGCGCTGATGGCATGGGGCGTGATATTCGGCACGAAGCCGGTGCCTTCCTGGTCCGGCCCGCCGGCAAAGCGTGCGCTCTCTTTCACCGCATAGAGGAGGTTCCGCGTGGAATGGCACTCCGCGCAATGGGAGAGCGCCTCGACCAGGTAGCGGCCGCGGTTCCAGGCCGGGTCGCGCGCGGGATCCTCCGTGATGGTCGTGCGATCGAGGAAGAGCAGCTTCCACAGGCCGATGCCGCGGCGGATGGTGAAGGGGAAGGGAAGCTCATGCGGCGGCTGCCGGCCCTCCACGGGCGGCAGGCTACGCAGATAGGCCATGAGGTCGCGCAGATCCTCCGCACGCATCCGCGCATAGGCGACATAGGGCAGCGAGGGATAGTAATGCGCGCCGTCCGGTGACACGCCGGACATCAGCGCGTTCGCCAGGTCGATCCCGCGCCAGCCGCCGATGCCGTCACGCGGATGCGGGGAGATGTTGGGCGGGAAGAAGGTTCCGAAGGGCGAAGCGAGCGCGAGCCCGCCTCCCAGGCGCAGCCGGTCCGGCTGCCCCGGCGAGGCATGGCAGGAGGCGCATTGCCCGGCCATGAACACGAGGCGCCCGCGGGCGGCATCGCCATTCTCGAAGCGCGCCGCGTCCTCCTCGCCGAAAGCCGGGCGAGGCGCGGAGAGAAGCCAGAAGGCCCCGCCACCCAGAACCGCAAGGATCGCCGCGAGGAGCAGCGCTTTTCGCAAGACCGACCTCTTCTCTTCCCCTTCGCGCGCAACGCCCGAGGCGGGCAAACGTCACGCGCGCTGCGTCAGGCGAAGGTCGGAGGGCGGCGCCGGGCCGCGAGGGATTCCAGCACCTGCACCTGCCGCGGCAGGCAGACGCGCCACAGGTCGTAGCGGTCCTCGATCGTGCGGCGTGCCGCGGCGCGCATCGGCGCGAAGCGCCGCGGATCCGCCAGGACCTCGGCCGTCCGGCGCGCCAGGGCGGTGTGGTCGAACAGGTCGGTCAACAACCCGTTTTTTCCATCAACGATCACCTCCTGCACCGGTGGCGTCGCGGAGCCGAGGATGAGGGCGCCGCAGGCCATCGCCTCCAGCACGCTCCAGGAGAGGACGAAGGGCACGGTCAGGTAGATATGGACGGAGGAGACGCGGAACAGCGCGTGCAGCGCCGGATGCGGGATGCGGCCGAGGAAATGCACCCGCGCGGGGTCGAGCGGCCCGACCTCGGCCAGCATCGCCTCCCGCCAATTGGCGAAGCCTTCGGGGGAGCGGCCGTAGCGCACCTCGTCGCCCCCCACGATCACCACCCGGGCCTGCGGGCGCGCCGCCAGCAGGGCGGGCAGGGCGCGCATGAAGGTGGGAAAGCCGCGATAGGGTTCCAGCCCGCGCGCCACATAGGTCACCACCTCGTCGCCCGGGCGCAGGGTGCTGCCATCGGGCAGGTCGAAGCGTGCGTCCGGGTCCGGGCGGCAGAGCTCGGTGTCGATGCCCTCATGCACGAGGCTGATGCGGCTGTGGTACCATTCGGGGAAGCGCGCGCGCTGCCAGGCCGTGGGGGCGATGCCCCAGTCGGAGGCGTTCATGGCCGAGACCAGCGGCATGTTCATCGCGCGCACGCGCACCGCATCCTGGATGGTCGAGGGCTTGCCGGGCTCGTAGCCGACATCCGCGCCCGTCGCGCTGTAGAAGAACTCCGCATAGAGGAGCAGCGCGGCCTCGGGAAAGACGTCCTTCAGGAAGATCGTGTCGCCCCAGCCGATATGGCTGAACACCACGTCGGGGATGAAGCCGCCGCGCCGCAGGTCCAGCGCATGGTGGGCCGCGCGTTCCGCCCGCGCGATGGCGGCATCGGCCGCCCGCGCGCGCCGGGTCACGCCCTCCGCCGGAGGCGGCGGGGGCTCGTAGACGCGCAGGCTGACGCCTTCCGGCACGGGAAACTGCCGGGCTCCGATGCCCACTACCTGGGTGTCGCGCCGTGCCGCGAGGGCAGGCAGGAGATGCGCGTATTGCCCCGGAAAGTTCGGGTGAACCAGCAGGACCTTCATGAACGGGCGCTACGCCTCCGTGGAGCCGATGGCCAGGGGGCTGGCGAGGAAGAGCCGCACGAGATCGGCCTGCCGGTCCGTCTCGGTCTTCCGGAACAGGTTGCGCAGCGTATAGGCCAGGGTGCTGCGGGACAGGCCGAAGGCCTCCGCGATCTCCTCCAGCCGCTGTCCCTGGGTCAGCGCGACGGCCAGCCGCGTCTCGGCCGGGGTGAGGCCGTAGAGCCCGGCGATGACATCGGGCGCGAGCTGCGGCTGGCGCTCGGGGTCGGAGACGAAGAGGGCGATGGCCGCCCCGTCCTCCGCCCGCAGCGGGCAGACCAGCGCCGTCAGCGGGCGGCGCCCGGAGGGGCGGGGCAGGGCCAGCCCCGCCCCGCCCTTCGCCGCGCCGGACCCCCGGGGGGAGAGGACGGCCTCCACGGCCTCGCGCAGGGCGGCCGTCTGGGCGGCGGCGGCGCCGCGCAGCATGCCCTCGGGCGAGAGATGCAGCCCCTCCGCCTCGGCCAGCATCGCCCGGCCGGCACGATTGACGAAGCTCACCCGCCGGTCCCCACCCAGCAGGAAGACGCCCAGCGCCACCCGGTCCAGCGCGGCCGCCGCGGCGCCGGCCGCCCCGTCCGGGGCGGGAAGCGTGGCTTCCGGGGTCCGGGCCAGGGCGCCGAAAGCGGCACGGGCCGCCTCCATCTCGGCTGCGGCCTTGCCGCGCATCCGGTCCACTTGGCGCAGCCGGGCGGCGATGGTGGCCAGCATCACATCATAGTCGATCGGCTTGACGAGGTAGTCGTCCGCCCCGGCCTCTTTCCCCGCCACCATGTCCCGCCGGTCCGCCAGGGCGGTGAGGAACAGGAAGGGTGTGTCCGCCAGGTCCGGTCGGTCCTCGCGCAGCCGGCGCAGCAGGGCGAAGCCGTCCATGCTCGGCATGTTGATGTCGCAAAGGACGAGGTCCGGCGCCGCCTCGGCGATACGGGCCAGCGCGGCTTCGCCATTCGGCGCCTCGGCCACGGCATAGCCGGCGGCGCGCAGCTCCTCGGCGATGTCGGCGCGGAGGTCGGCCTCATCCTCGACGCAAAGGATCAGCCGCTGCCTCATGCCGCGACCGGCTCCGTCCGGCCCGCGGGATTCCAGGCCGGGGGCAGCGCAGGGGGGAGGCGCAGGGTGAAGATGGAGCCCTTGCCCTCCTCGCTGACCACGGTCACGTCGCCGCCGTGCAAGCGGGCCACATGGCGCGCGAAGGCAAGGCCAATGCCCGTGCCGGTCACGCCCTCGGCGGTGCGGGCGCGGAAGAAGCGGTCGAACACCCGGCCCAGCTCGTCGGCGGGGATGCCGACGCCCTGGTCCACCACCTCCAGCACCGCGCCGCCCCCGGGGCTGGTGGCGCCGCGCAGCAGCACGGGGGCGCCAGGCGGGGAGTATTTCACCGCGTTGGACACGAGATTGGCCACGGCCTGCTCAACCAGCGTCGGGTCGCAATGCAGGCGGGTGGGAAGCCCGTCCAGCTGCTCCTCCAGCAGTGCGCTCGGGGCGAGCTCGCGCTGATGCGCGCAGGCCTCGCGGATCAGCGCCGCGATGTCGCAATCCCGCGGGTTGAAGTTGATCTCCCCCGCCTCCAGCCGCGCGGCGTTGAGGGTGCTCTCCATCAACCGGGTCAGGCGCCGGGTCGCTTCGCGGATCTTGCCCGCGCGTGCCGTGACCTCCTCCGGCGGCATGGCGGTGCCGCGGCGGATCATGCGCTGCGCGCTCGAATCGATGATGGCGAGCGGGGTGCGGAACTGGTGCGACACCATGGAGACGAAGGCGCGGTGCAGGCGGCTGACCTCCCGCTCCCGCTCCAGGCTGGCCTCGGCCCGGATCTGTGCCTTGCGCTGCCGGAACAGCACCAGCATCAGCAGCATGCCGCTTGCCAGCACGCCGACGACGTAGAGCAGGATCTCGGTCACCGCCCGGCCCCGGGCCTGGCGCAGCATGGCAGCGTTCCGCTGGTCCTCCAGCAGCACGCGGTTGGCCACCTCGCGCAGGAAGCCGGCGAGCGGATGCAGCGCGGCACGCAGGGCGGCCTCCGTATCCCGGTCGCCGGGAGCCAGGCTCAACAGCGCCGGCTCCAGCGACGCGATGGCCGCGTGCTGGCGTTCCATGGCCTGGGACAGGCCGGTCTCCCGCACGCGCAGCAGCGGCCGCCCTTCGAGCAGCACCACCAGCCGGCTTAGCAGCAGGTCGTAGCGCAGCTGCACGGCGGCCTCGTCCGCCTCCGGATCGCCCGCCACCCGGCGGACCGCGACGTCGAGGGTCCGCATGGCCTCGAACTGGGCCTGGCTCGCCAGCCAGACCACGCTTTCCCCGGGATGCGGGGTCAGCTGCCGCTCCAGCCGGAGGAGATGGATGCAGGTGAGGACGAGTGAGACGAAAAAGGCCGTGATGACCGCCCCGGCCCCCAGGGTGGCCAGGAAGCGCCGCTTCCTCGGGAGGTCCGGGGCAGCCTTGGGCATCAGCGCACCTGCAGGGTCCTGAGCTGCCAGATCCAGCGGCTGTCATACAGGCTGTTCCGAAGCTCCGGATGCCGGTCCCGCGGATAGACCACCCAGACCGGCCCCTTGTTCCGCACCGTCAGCACCTGCCCATCCATCCGCATCGCCAGGATGACGTCGTAATCCTGGAAATCCTTGAGGGGAATTTCGATTGTGTAGTCGTTCAGCGCCACGGCCGTCACGCGCTCGCCTTCCGCTCCCGCCGCGGCCAGCACGTCGCGCACCAGCGGGCCCTCGAAGCGGCGCACGCCCGTGGTCCAGTTGGTCGCGGTGTCGAGGCGGTGGCGCGGCAGGGCCTCCAGCATCACGCGGTCGAAATCGGCCTGGGCGCCGCGATTGGGCCGGGAGAGGCGGCCGGTCACGCTCAGCAGAACGGGCCCGATCGGCGCCGCCAAGCGTGAATCCGCGCGCGCCGGGGCGGCGAGAAGCAGCCCAAAGGCGACGCGACGGGAAAAAGGCGGCGGGCGGCGGGCGTCTGGCATCGGAAGGGCTCGGGGTTCCGGTGGCCGGGCCGGGGGGCGGCGGGGATCCTCCGCGACGGGCGCTCGGCGGGCGCCGGATCGTCGGGCCGGAGGCCGCTTCCGATACCGCGAGGACGTTTCCGAGTCGATCCTAGCATGGCGGCGCCCGGTCAACGTCACCCGCGATATCGCCGCGGGTGCGGGTCGCGCCCTGACGCGCGGCGGCCAAAGGAGCGGCGCCCCGGCCTTTCCGGGCCGGGGCGCCGGAGGCGCTACGGTCGGGCCAGGCCGGGCAGCAACGCCGCCGGGTCGATCGCCATGGCCATGGCGAGATAGCCGGCGCGGTTCGGGTGCAGCTTGTCGCCCGGGCCGCCCACCGTGCTGTCCGGCACGAATTCCGGCCGCATCCCGCCCGTGGTCGGGTCCAGGATGGCGGGGTCGAAGTCGATTACGCCGTCGAAGGTGCCGCCGCCGCGGATGAAGTCGTTCAGCGCGCGGCGCTTCTGGTCCTGCTCGGGGAAGCCATGGGCCGCACTCGTGCTGCCCAGCGCCGTCACCACCGTGGCCCCATACACCCGGATGCCCGGCCGCTTCTCCCGCAGCAGGGCCACGCCGCGGCGCATCCCCTCAGTCACCGCCTCGACTGTCGCATTGCCGTTGCGGGAGAAGTCGTTGGTGCCCTCAAGCCAGACAAAGCTGGTCACGCCCGAGAGGTTCAGCACGTCCCGCTCCAGGCGCTGCAAGGCCGCCGGGCCGCCGGGGAAGGGCCGCTGCGGGCCATATTCCGCCGGCCCCACCACCTGGTTGCCACCGATCCCCGCATTCACCACCGCCACCCGGTTCGGGAAGGCGGCGTGGAGGCGCCGTTGCAGCACGTCGGGCCAGCGGTCGTCGCCATTCATCGTGCTGGCCGTGCCATCGGTGATCGAATCCCCGAAGCAGACCACCACGGGCGTGCCGGCGGGCATCATCATGTCCACCGCATCCAGGAAGAACCAGGAGGCGGTGGGGTTGGGGAAGGAGGCCTCTCCCTCCTCCATGCCCTTCGCCCCGGCCCCGGGCGCGGTGACATAGGAGGTCTGCAGGGCCTTCGCGTGCCAGGTCATCGGCCCGCTTTCCCCCGCCACATGGAAGGAGACGGCCAGCTTGCGCCCGGCGAGCAGCGGGGGCGCTCCCTCGGCGAAGGGCAGCGCGACCGCATCGCTCCACGCATCGCCGCCCGGCGGGATGGTCACGCCGGCTTGGCCACCGAAACGCACGGGCTGGTTGGTGCCGGGCAGCACCGTGGCGCCCCCGTGCTGGAGGCCGACGAAGACGCCATCCAGTACGAGCGGGCGCGTGCCGAAGGCGTTGGAGAAGCGCAGCCGCGCCTGCCGGCCCCAGACGGTGGGGCGAAGGATCAGGCGAAGGGACTGGTCCCGTGCCCCCGCCTCGGGTGAGGGGAAGGCGAAGCTCTGGTTCGGCTGGGCGGAAGGATTGCCGATGGGATAGGGGCCCTGGACGGAAGCCGCCCAGCTGGTGACCCAGGCCTCGCCTCCGCCCGGGTTGGATCCCTGGGCACCGGCCCCGCCGGGAAGGCTGGCCGCAACGGCGATCATGGCGCCGAGCGCGCGGCGCGGCACGGTGAGATCCGACATGGCGTTTCCTCTTCGCGGCCCGCCTTCATCCGGGGCCGTCGGAGAAGGCTCGCATGTGGGCCGCCGCAGCGGCAATCCGTCAGGCGTGGGTCAGAGACTGCACCAGAAGCTGCCCTCGAGCGGCACGGCCGCGAAGCGGCGGTTGCACTCGTCCAGCCCCTGCTCCGGCGCCAGGCCGGCCGCGGCCGAGGGGTGCAGCCAGCGCGCCAGCATCTCCAGCGCCAGCACATGCAGCGGCGTCTCGTTGAAGCCGTGCCAAATGCCATGGGCCCGGCCCTGCCGCACCGCCTCCAGCCCCGAGAGCCCGGGGCGGGCGAGGACGCGCGCGAGGCTCCGCTGGGCCGCCGCCGGATCCACCCCGCTGCCCAGGGCGACGCCGCCCCTTTCGTTGTAGACGCCGCCCGTGGCGAGATAGACCTCGGGCGGCCGGGTCAGCACATGTTCCAGGCTCATCTCGCCCAACGCGCCCGGCAGGATCTCCGCGGCCATGTTGCGGCCGCCGGCGAAGGCGATCATCTCGGCGAAGCTGCCGCGGGCGATGGTCATGCAGCAGCCCTCGCGCCCGCCGGCATGGTTGTGCAGCAGCACGCGCGGGCGCTCGGGCACGATGCCCACCAGCGCCGCCACGCGGTCCCGCCGCGTGGCGTAGAATTCGGAAAGGGCGGCGGCCTGCGCCTCTCGCCCGAGCAGCGCGCCGAGCAGGCGGATGCTGGGCAGCGTGTCGCGCAGCGGGTCGGCCGCGATGTCCACCACCGCTGCGGGCACGCCAGCGCCTTCCAGTACCGAAAGCACCATGGCCATTCCGGCGCTGGCGCCGGTGCCCGGGCGCGGCAGCAGGACGAGGTCGGGGGAGAGGACGAGGAGCCGTTCCAGAGCCGGCCCCTCCTCCAGCCGGCGCGGAAGGAGCGGCACGGCGTCGATGGTGGGAAAGCGGCGGCGCCAGGGAGGCATCTCCCCGGGCTGGGCGGCCGGCATGTCCTCGGCCCAGCCAGCCAGAAGCGAGACCGGGTCCGGGTGCAGCAAGCCGAGGAGATTCAGCTGCCGGCCATGCGCCAGCACCACCCGGCGGGGCGAGCGCGGGAGCCGCACGCGCCGCCCAAGCAGGTCCTGCGCCGCGACCTCCTCCTCCGCCCGCACCGCCGGGGCGGCGAGGAGCGCGGGCAGAGCGGCAAGCAGGCTGCGGCGGCTGGCCATCACTAGAAGCGCGCCGTGAGCGAGGCCACGGCCTCCAGCGGCTCGCCATAGGCGACGCCCAGATTGTTCGAGCCGATCGACGACGTGTAGTAGGTCCGGTCGAAGATGTTCTTCACGTTCACCTGCGCGCGCAGCAGGGTGCGGTCCAGGCGGAAGTCATAGGCCATGAAGGCATCCGCGACCGCATAGGATGGCAGGAAGAAGCTGTTCGCCGCATCGCCGGCCCGCCGCCCCTCATGCCGCACGCCGCCGCCGACGGACAGGCCCTCGCCGCCCAGCACCGGGCCGAAGTCATAGGTGAGGAAGGCGGAGGCGGTGGTGCGCGGCACGTTCGGCAGGCGCTTGCCCTGCACGGATGGGTCCTCCACCACGATCGCATCCGTCACCGCGAAGCTCGCGATTCCGCTCAGGCGCTCGGTGATCCGGCCGGCGAGATCGAGTTCGAAGCCGGAGGAGCGCACGCGGCCCGCCGTGTAGGTGGAGGTGACGCCGCCCGTCGTCACGGAATAGAGCACGTTCTGCTTCTGGATGTTGAACACGGCGGCCGTCAGCGTCACGCCTTCCAGCAGCTCCGCCTTCACGCCCGCCTCCCAGGATTCGCCGGTCTCCGGCGGCTGGGAGCCGATATAGCTCGCGATATTGGAGTTCGGCTTGAAGGACTGGCTGTAGTTCACAAAGAGCGAGAGGTCCGGGCGCGGCTGATAGACAAGCCCCAGGCGCGGCGTCAGCCGCCCACCGGTGGCGTTGGTGTTGACGTTGAAGGGCCGCCCGCGCCCCGCGAACTGGTCATAGTGCTGGAAGCGCAGCCCCGCGACCGCAATCCACTGGTCGTTCAGATGCACGGAATCCTGCGCATAGACCGACCAGGCCTCCAGCCGCTCCGTCTGGTCGCTGTCCGAGGCGACGACATTCGTGCTGGGCGCCAGCCGGCCATAGACGGGGTCGAAGATGTTGAAGCGCTGGTTCACCGTGCCGCGGATCAGGTTGGAGCGGCGCGTGCTGGAATAATCGTAGGAGGTGCCGAAGAGCAGGTTGTTCCGCAGACCCAGCAGCCGCACCTGCCCGTTCACATCCGCCCGCATCGCATGGTTGAAGATGGTGGAGGACTGCGTGGCATCCGCGCGGCGGGTGGCGATTCCGGTCGCGGAATCATAGGCGGTGACGCGCGCCTGGTTATCCGAATAGTTGTTGATGCTGTAGGTGTAGCGCAGGTCCACGCGCCAGTCCTGGTTCAGCCGCTGGCCCAGATGCCAGGCTGCCAGGTCCGAATCACCCGATGTGATGTTGTAGCGTTCATCGAGGCGGCGTCCGCGCGGGATGTCCACGAACTGGCCGCGCCGCGTGTCGAAGATGGTGCCGCGGTCGAAGGGCACGTCGTAATCCACATGCCAGTAGGAGAACTCCGCCGTCGTGTCCGGCCCGTACCAGCCGAAGGAGGGCGCGATCATGCTCTGCCGGATGGAGCCGAAGTCCCGCCAGTAGGACTGGTTCTCGTATTCGCCGATCAGCCGGTAGGCGAAGCCACCCGTGCCCAGCGGCCCCGTGAGGTCGAAGCCGGTGGAGCCGCCGCCGAAGGAGGAAAGGCGCCCCGTGATGCTGCCGGCCTGGGTGAGCTGCGGGCGGCGCGTGACCACGTTCACCAGCCCGCCCGGGTCGAGGATGCCATAGAGCGTGGCGGAGGGACCCTTCAGCACCTCCACGTAATCGGTGGCGGCGTTGAAGCTGCGGGGCAGGGCGGTCCGCAGCCCATCGATCAGGATTCCGCCGTCCCGGTTGTCACCGAAGCCGCGCCGGATCACCGCGTCCTGCGTGCCGCCCAGCGTGTTGGTCTGGGCGATGCCGCTGACATTGGCCAGGGCCTCGTCCAGGGTCGAGGCCGCCTGGTCCCGCAGCACGCGGGAGGGCACCACGACGACGGATTGGGGAATATCGAGGATGCGGGCCTCGGTTCCGGCTCCGACGGTCGCCCGCAGGGGCTGGTAGCCGACCTGACTGGGCGCCGAGCCCTGCACATCCACCGTAGGGACCGCGACCGCGCCGGGGACCGGGTCATCAGCGGCGGCAGGTGGTGCCACCTGCGCGGCGGCAGGCAGCGCCCCGGCCATCAACCAGAGCAACGGATGCACCCAGGGGGCGCGAGAGGGCAGGGCCATGGGGGATCCGGCAGGGCATCGGCTCAAGTAATGAAGTGCGAATGCACGTTACTCGCAATACCGTCAACGCCACCGCAACGCAGGGCAGAACGGCCCTGCGGCTTTGCAACGGGGCAAGGGCGCCCTGCCCCGGGCGATCAGATGTCCTCGAGCCGGTCCAGGTAGCGCAGGCCCGCCTTTTCCAGCGCCGAGCGCATGCCGTAGAGGTCGAGCCCGAGCACCCCGGCGGCCAGCTTCTCCCGCTTCTCCCCCTCATTCGCCTGCCGCTTCTCGGCGGCCGCGAGGGTGGCGGCGATATCGGCGGCCGGCACCACCACCACGCCGTCGTCATCGGCCACCACCACGTCGCCTGGCCGCACGGAAACGCCCGCGCAAACCACGGGGATGTTCACCGAGCCCAGCGTTGCCTTCACCGTGCCGCGCGCGGAGATGGCGCGGGACCATACGGGGAAGCCCATCTCCCGCAGCACCGCCACGTCCCGCACCCCGGCATCGATGACAAGCCCGCGCACGCCGCGTGCCCTGAGCGATGTGGCGAGGAGGTCGCCGAACATGCCGTCCGTGTTGTCCGTGGTGCAGGCGACGACGAGGATGTCGCCCTCCTGACACTGCTCGACGGCAACATGGATCATCCAGTTGTCGCCGGGCTGCGCCAGCACTGTCACCGCGCTGCCCACCGCCGCGGCGCCGGCCCAGGCCGGGCGCATATAGGTCTTCATCAGGTTGGGCGCACGGCCGCTCGCCTCATGCGTGGTGGAGACGCCGAGGGGAGCGAAACGTTCGATGATGGCGAGGTCGGCGCGCGGGTTGTGGCGGATGACAACGGGGGTCATGCCAGCACCTCCACCGCATCCGGGAAGATGGTCTGGTAGGCCTCGCCATACTTCATGGCCTTGCCCGAGTTGCGCCCGCCCTGCATGCCGCGGTTCAGCGCCACGCGCTCATAATAGTCCCACAGGTGGCGCTGGGCGGGTAGCTGCTCGAAGGCCTTCCACTTCCTCTCCCAGACCTCGGTGATGTTGAGGATGCGGTTGGGCTTGAAGTCGCATTGCTCGGGCTGGTGCGGCTCGAACTGAAAGACCTGCGGGGCGGAATAGGTGACGCCGTCCGGGCCGGGCTTGTGGCCGGCCGCCTGTGCGACGATGCGCGCTTCCTGCGCGATGCGCGCGGCCTCGGGGTGATCGACATTGTAGGGGTCCTTCACCGCATGGGTGAGGACAAAGGAGGGATTCACCTCGCGATAGATGTCGATCAGCCGGTCCATCATCGCACCGGTGATCCGCAGCGGGTAGTCGCCGGCATCGAAGAACTCGATCTCGGCCCCCAGCACCCCGGCGGCGGCCTCGGCCTCCGCCTTGCGCGCCGCCTTGCAGGCCTCAAGCGTCATGCCGGGCTGCTTCCAGGCGCCCTGGCTCTCGCCGCGCTCGCCATAGGACATGCAGACGATCTTCACGCGGTAGCCCATCTTCGCATGCAGCGCGATGGCGCCGCCCGCGCGCCACACGAAGTCGCCGGGATGGGCGGTAACGACGAGGCCGGATTTCTGCTGCCCGGACATGGTGCTCATCCCTCTCAGCGCGCCCAGTACAGGCGGTTCGGATTGTCGATCAGGATCTTGCGGCGCACGGCCTCATCCTCCACCGCCAGGGCGAGGAGATCCACCAGGTCGCCATCATTCGGCATGTCGCCCGCGATGTTCGGATGCGGGAAGTCGGTACCCCACAGCGTGCGATCCGGTGCGATCTCCGCCAGCCTGCGCGCGAAGGGCACGGCGTCATGGAAGGGGCTGCCTTCGGTGGAAACGCGCTCGGGCCCGCAGATCTTCACCCAGGCCAGCTCGTTCCTCATCAGCTCGAGCAGCCGGCCGAAGGGTTCCTGCTCCAGCCCGTTCCTGGCCTGCACCCGGCCCATATGGTCGATCACGAAGGGCACGCGGATGCGGGAGATGCGCTCCGCATGCTCCAGGATGTCACCGGCGTCGAGATGCAGCACCACATGCCACCCCAGGGGACGGATGCGGTCCAGGACGCGATCGAACACCTCCAGATCGGGCGTGCCGCCGAGATGCTTCACGAAATTGAAGCGTACGCCGCGCACGCCGCCGCGGTCCAGCTCCTCCAGCCCCGCATCGGTGATGCCGCCATCCACGATGGCGACGCCGCGATAGGCGCCTTCGCTGCGCTCGATCGCGTCGATCATCGCCGCGTTGTCGGTGCCGTGGCAGCTCGCCTGCACGATCACCGCCCGCTCTACGCCGATCGCCGCGTGCACGCGGCGTAGGTCCTCCACCGGCGCGTCCGGTGGGGTGTAGGAACGGTCCGGCGCGTAGGGGAACCGGTCGGCCGGCCCGAAGACATGGCAATGCGCGTCACAGGCCCCCGCCGGCAGCTTGTAGGCCGGAGTCTTCGGGTTCGGGTCCGGCGCCTTGCAGCTCTTCATGCTCATTGCCTCTCGATGCCCGCGCGCTCGATCACGCCACGCCACTTCTCCGCCTCGGCTTCCATCAGCTGGCCGAGATGCGCGGGCGCGTCACCCCTGGCCTCCACCCCAGCCTCCAGCAGCTTGCTGCGCACGGTCGGATCGGCCAGGGAGGCGTTCAGCGCCGCGTTGATGCGCTCGACCACCGGCGCGGGGGTGCGCGCCGGCGCGACGATGGCGTTCCAGGACGTCACGTCGAAACCCGCGATCCCGGCCTCCTGCAGGGTCGGCACGTCCGGCAGGTTGGCGGCCCGCTGGGCGGAGGTGACGGCGATGGCGCGCAGCGAGCCGTCGCGGATCTGCCCCATCAGCGGCGCCACGATCTCGAAGGCCGCCGTCACGTCGTTGCGGAGCAGGCTTGTGAGCAGGGCGGGCGTGCCGGAGAAGGGCACCGTGGTCGCCTCGATCCCGGCGCTGGTCTTGAACAGCTCGGCGGCGAGGTTCTGCGTGCTGCCCACGCTGATCGTGCCGATATTCCCGCTGCGCGGATCGCGCTTCAGCTGGGCGATGAGGTCTCCCGCCGTCCGGATGGGCGACTGGGGCGCCACCAGAACCGCGATGGCGAAGGTGCCCATCAGCCCGACAGGCGCGAAGTCGCGGATGGGGTCAAAGGGAAGGGAGCGGAACAGCGACTTGCTGATGGCATGGGCATTGGTGGCCACCATCAGCGTCGCGCCATCCGCCGGCGCCTGAAGCAGCGTCTGCCCCGCCACGATCCCGCCCGCGCCGGGGCGGTTCTCAATCACCACCGGCTGCTTCAGTCGCTCTGACAGCGCGGCGCCCACGGTCCGGGCCGTCAGGTCGGCCACGCCCCCCGCGGCATTCGGCACGATGAGGCGAATGGGCTTGTCGGGCAGCGATTGGCCGAAGGCAGGGGCCCCCAGGGTACCGGCCGCGGCGATGCCGCCCAGCCGCAGCGCGTCACGGCGTGTGATGGACATGCACCTGTCTCCCTTGTTTGGCGACCCCGGCCGGGGCGATGCCTGATGGCGCTATTCGGCGGCCGCGCGCGACTGGATGGTCGCGGCCAGCGCATCCAGCAGCACGTCCAGATCGGTGGTCGCGAGCTGCGCCTTGTCCATCTCCCGCCCGCGCGCGGCCGCCCAGTCCTGGCGCTCGGCGATGGCGCGGCTGAGCAGCGGCTCGACCCCGGCCTCGTCCACAGTGCGGGAGACCTCGCGCATCTCCTCCGCGCGGCGCCGACCATGGATCAGCGCGCGGCTGATCACGTAGCGGGCCAGGCCACGCCAATCCTCATGCGGCAGCGTGTCGGCGAGGGAGCGCAGCACCTCCTTCTCCACGCCGTAATGGCGGGCGGCGAGCATGCATTCCGTCGTCAGCGCCTCCAGCCCCTTCACCATGACACTGCGGCACATCTTCACCGAGGAGGCCTTGCCGATCTCGGGCGAGAAGACCGTCATCTTCATCCCGAAGGGCGCCATCCGCTCGATGAAGGCCGGCGCATCCGCCCCGCCGAGCAGCATGGGGGAGCGCAGCCCCCGGGGCGGCACGCTGCTCATCACCGCGGCCTCGACGTAGCGGCCGCCCGCCGCTGCCACCACACGCGCATTCGCCTGCTTCGCGGCGGGGGAGATCGAGTTCACATCGACCACGAAGGGGGCATGGGCCAATCCGCCGCCGAGCGATTCCGCCGCGGCGAGGGCGGATCCCGCCGTGACGGAGATGAACACGACATCCGCCCCTATAGCCGCCTCGGCTGCGTTGGCGGGAACCTCGGCGCCGAAGGCCGCGGCGCGTTCGCGAGCGGCGGGCAGCACGTCATAGGCCCGGATGTCGGTGGCGCCGCCCGCGCGCAGGTCACGGGCGAAGATCCCGCCCACCTCGCCGAAGCCGATGATGGCGAAGCTGGTCATGCCGTTCCTCTCCCTAATCCACGCCGTCCGGCAGCCCGTCCCAGACCTCGTCGGGGGTCAGGGGGCGCGGCAGCATGTCCTGTTCGGTCATGTAGCGAAGCGCGAGTTCGATCACGGGGCGCAGCGCCGCGCGGCTGGCGGGCGGCGGGCCGCGGCCATCCGGCGGAACAGCCGTTGCGGCCTGGCGGAGCATGCGCACGACCTCCCGCACCAGCTCAGGGCGCCCCTCGGCCAACTCACGCGTCACGCAGAGCATGTGGTTCACCGGCACCATCCGGTGGCGCTGCCAGAAGGCCTCGGCGGCCGCGGCCGGATCAGGGAAGACGGTGCGCAGGCCGGGATCGTCCGGCATGTCGTTGCCGACGATCACCGCATCCAGCTCCCCCGCGCGCAGCATGGCCAGCATGTCCTGCCCCGGCGCCGCGCGCTCCGCGAAGGGCGGATCGGCGATGCCGGCGACATGCGCATCTTCGAAGGTGACCCAGCGGCTCTCGGCCGGGCGAGGCCCGCCTTCCTCGGCGATGATGCCGCGCAGCCACATGCCCGTGGTCTGGCTGTAGGCGCGCACGCCGATCCGCCTGCCCGAGAGATCGGCGGGTGAACGGATCGTGCTCTCCTGCCGGCAGAGCAAGGCGGATTGCTGGAACCGCGCCGCCAGCACCACGGGGAGCAGCACCAGCGGGCGGCCCATCGCGCGCGCCTGCAGGAAGGTCGCGATCGCCATTTCCGAGACGTCGAAGCGCAGCTCCCGCACCATCGGCGCGAAGGCGCGGCTGATGACGGGAACGTCCGCGAAGTCGAGCCGCAGCAGCGGCGAGGTGACCCCGCCATCCTTCAGGGCCCGCGTGCGAGGATAGGTGCCGATGGCCGCGCGCAACACGGCCGGTTCTCCCGGCGGCGACACCGGGCTAGGCCCGTGCCGGGGCGCGCTGCGCCCGCCCGGTTCTCTTGGTCATGGGGCGCTTCCTCCCGCCCCGCAGCGTGCCGTGGGGCCTTGGCTTTCCCCTACCCCCCTGGCCGAGCCGCTGTCCTATTGTTTTCCCGCCCTCCCATATGACGGCCCGTTATAGCGGCCAGGCCCCGCTCGCCGATCTCCGCGACATGGGCCCGCAGGCAGGCCACGAAGGCATGGCCAGCGGGCGGCAGCGGGCGGCCGCGCGGCAGGATGAGCCCGGCCGGCCGTTGCGGCGCGGGCACGGGCAGCGGCACCACCCGCAGCACGCCACGCAGCATGTCCCCGGCCATCATCAGGCGCGGCATCACCGAGATCATGTCCGTGGCCAGCAGCATTTCCCGGATGAATCCATAGGAGCTGGAGCGCATGGAGCTGCTCGGCTCGAGCGAGAGCAGCGCGAGCAGGTTCTCGATCTCCTGTCCCACCCGCTGGCTGACGGTCGGCAGGATCAGGTCATAGCGGCGAAGCGTCTCCAGCGTCACCTCGGCCTCTTCGAAGACCGGGTGGCCGGCGCGGGCGATGATGGAGATGGGCTCCTCCCAGAGCGGCTCGCGCGGGAAGCCGTCGGGCATGGCGGGTTCGTAGAGGCGCCCCACGATCAGGTCGATCTCGCCCGCGGCCAGCTTGGGCAGCAGCTCCTCGGTCCGCCCTTGCTCCAGCCGCACCCGGATGCCGGGATGCTCGGCGGTCAGCCGGGTTAGCGCACCGGGCAGGACGCCGGTGGCGGCCACGGGCAGGGTGCCGATGGCCACCGTTCCGCCCTCCGGATCCGAGATCCGGTCCAGCGCCTCGTCCAGCCGCCGCAGCTCCGCCAGGATCCGGCGCGCGGCCTGGGCGAGCATCATGCCCGCCTCGGTCGGGCGCACGCCGCGCGGCAGCCGGTCGAACAGGCGCTGCCCCGTGACCTCCTCCAACTCCTGCAGCATGCGGGTCAGGGCCGGCTGGCTGATGCCGAGCACGGCGGCGGCCCGCAGCAGGCTTCCCTGCGCCACAATCGCCTCCAAGGCCCGCAACTGGTGCAGCTTCAGGCGCTGGTTGAGGTAGCGGCGGATCGTCATGGTGGGCGAATGGTAGGGGAAAGGCAGGGGAGGCGTATCCCCCCCGGCCTTCAGAGCCCCGTCGTCGGGAAGGGCGCCGCGCCCATGGCCTCCCGCGGCGCCGCCTCCTGGGCCGAAAGGGCGCGGTCCAGGTAGTGCGCGGCGCTGATGAGCGCGAGATGGGTGAAGGCCTGGGGGAAGTTCCCCAGATGCTCTCCCGCCGGCCCCAGCTCCTCGGCATAGAGGCCGAGATGGTTAGCGTAGCCGAGCATCTTCTCGAAGAGGAAGCGCGCCTTCGCCACGTCGCCCGCCCGGGCCAGGCATTCGACATACCAGAAGGAGCACATGTTGAAGCTCCCCTCGATGCCATCGAGCCCGTCCACCTTCTCATCCTCGTAGCGCCGCACCAGGCTGTCATCCACCAGCCGCTCCCCCACCGCCTTCAAGGTGGAAAGCCAGCGGGCGTCGGTCGGGCTGATGAAGCGCATCAGCGGCATCAGCAGGCAGGCGGCATCCAGCGCCGTGCTGCCCTTGCTCTGCACGAAGGCGCCCTGGGCCGGGTCCCAGAAATTGGTGTGGATGTCGTGGTAGATGGCGTCGCGCGCCTCCAGCCACCGGGCGAGCGGGCCGGGGAGGGAGCGCTTGCGCGCCAGGCGCAGCGTGCGGTCCAGCGCCACCCAGCACATCAGCCGTGAATGCAGGAAGTGCCGGCGCCCGCCACGCACCTCCCAGATTCCCTCATCCGGCCGCTCCCAATTCTCGGTCAGCCAGTTCATCGTGCGGGTGATGCCCTCCCACGCCTCGTGGGAGATCTGCTCGCCATACTTGTCGGAGAGATAGGCCGCATCCATCAGCTCCCCGTAGATGTCGAGCTGAAGCTGCCCCGCCGCGCCATTGCCGATGCGCACGGGGGTGGAGCCCTGATAGCCGCGCAGATGCGGCAGTGTCGTCTCGGTCAGCTCCCGATGCCCGTCCAGCCCGTACATCAGCTCCAGCTTGCCGTCGGTCGTGCCGTCCTTCTCACGGGCGGCGAGCCAGCGCATGAAGCCGATCGCCTCCGCCGTGTGGCCCAGGCGCAGGAAGGCATAGACGGTGAAGGCGGCATCCCGGATCCAGGTGTAGCGATAGTCCCAGTTCCGCACCCCGCCGATCGTCTCCGGCAGTCCGAAGGTCGGCGCCGCGACCATCGAGCCATGCTCGGCCGAGGTCATCAGCTTCAGCACCAGCGCGGAGCGGTTCACCATGTCGCGCCAGCGCCCGCGATAAGTCGAGCGCGCCGTCCAGCGGCGCCAGGAATCGGAGGTCTGCTTGAAGCACTCCGCCACCTCCTGCGGGTCGGCCGGGGCGGCGGGGCTGCAGGCGGCGTCCTCCAGCACGAAGGCCGCGGCCTCGCCGGCCTTCAGCGTGAACTCGGCGAAGCCGTCACCCTCTTCGATCCGCATCGGCACGGTGGAGCGCAGCCGAAGCGCCGTGCCATCCGCGCCCTCGAAGACGAGGGTGGGTCCCTCGGCTCGCGCGGTATGGGAAGCCCGCGCATAGTCGAAGCGCGGCGCGCAGCGCATGCGGAAGCGCATGGGATCGCGCACCGCCTTGGCCCGCCGCACCAGCCGCTGGCTGGGGCCGAGCGCCATGAAGTCGGAAATTTCCGCCACCCCCTCATGCGAGAGGAAGCGGGTCAGCAGCACGTTGGTATCGGGCAGGTAGAGCTGCCGGTGCCGCGCCCCGTTCAGCGCCGGCGCCAGCTCGAACCGCCCACCCCGCTCGTCGTCGAGGAGGGAGGCGAAGACGCTCGGGCTGTCGAAGCGCGGCCAGCAGAGGAAGTCCACCGCCCCGCCCAGGGCCACCAGCGCGGCCGTGCGCAGGTCGCCCACGATGCCGTGGTTCTCGATCGGCTCTCCCATGAGGGCCGGCCTCAGCCGTTGCCGACGAATTCGGGATAGAGCGACATGCCCCCATCGACGAAGAGCGTCGTGCCCGTCACGTAGTCGGCCTCGTCGGAGGCGAGCCAGGTCACCGCCCGCGCCACATCCTCCGGCTCGCCGATCCGGCCATAGGGGATCAGGCGCAGGAGCTTGCGCAGCGCCTCCTCCGTGCCCCAGGCCTCCTCGTTGATCGGCGTGCGGATGGCGCCGGGGGCCACCGCATTCACCCGGATCCGCTCGGCCGCCACCTCCTGCGCAAGGGTCTGCATCATCATCCGGATGCCGCCCTTGGTCGCCGCGTAGTTCACCCGCCCCGCCCAGGGGATCAGCTCATGGACGGAGCTCATGCAGACGATGGCGCCGCGCGCCCGTCCCGGCCGTTCCGGGCCGCGGCGGAAGGCCCGGATCGCCTCCCGGCAGCACAGGAACTGGCCCGTGAGGTTCACCGAGACCACGGCCTGCCAGTCCTGCAGCGACATCTCTCCGATCGGCGCGTCCTTCTGGATGCCGGAATTGGCCACCAGGAGGTCGATCCCGCCGAAGGCCTCCTCGGTGCTCCGGACCAGCGCGGCGACCTCATCCTCGCTGGAGACATCGCCCCGCAGCGCCACGGCCCGGCCGCCGGCGGCGCGGATCTCCTCCACCAGTGCCTCCGCCGCCTCCTGGCCGGAGCGGTAGTTCACGGCCACGGCGGCCCCGGCCCCCGCCAGGTCCCGCGCCACGGCCATGCCGATTCCGGAGGAAGCCCCCGTGACCAGGGCATGTCGCCCGGCGAGGAGCGGGCGGTCAGGCGCGGGGGAGGCGGGGGGCATGGAGGGTCCGTTCGATGGGCTGAGCCAGGGAACGCCCCCGCCGCGCGCCGGTTGTATCGCCGCTTGAAACCGAGTGTTCCGCCCGGCCCCGAGTCGCTGGCCGAACACATGCTGAACGGCCGCCATCGGGAACCTCAGGAAATCAGCTGCCTCGCCCGAGTCGCGCGAACGAATCGCTGACGGGTGTTCCGGGGCCGCCGACCACAATCCCTGGTGGGTCGGCCCGCGGGCACCCACAACAGGGTTCCCGCAAGGTTCCATTTCGCGACTCGGCGCCCCCACTGCCCCGACGCCGCTTCAGAGCAGCCCCGCGCCCGTTTCGCCTTCCACCCCGGGCCGCCCCGCGCTATCGCCCGCCGCATGGCCACCCTCCCGATCCGCCGCGCCCTCCTCTCGGTCTCCGACAAGACCGGCCTGGTGGAGTTCGCCCGCACCCTCGCCGCCCAGGGGGCGGAGATCCTCTCCACCGGCGGCACCGCCAAGGCCCTGCGGGATGCCGGCATTCCGGTGAAGGAGCTGTCGGACCACACCGGCTTCCCCGAGATCCTGGACGGGCGGGTGAAGACCCTCGTCCCCGGCGTGCATGGCGGCCTGCTCTTCCGGCGGGACCTGCCGGAACATGTGGCCCAGGTGGAGCAGCACGGCATCGCCCCGATCGACCTGGTCTGCGTGAACCTCTACCCCTTCGAGGCGACGGTCGCGCGCGGCGCGAGCTACGAGGACTGCGTCGAGAACATCGACATCGGCGGCCCGGCCATGATCCGCAGCGCCGCCAAGAACCACGCCCATGTGGCCGTGCTGACCGAGCCGGAGCAGCTGCTGGAGGTGGCGAAGGAGATCGCCGAGACCGGCGGCACCAGCCTCGCGACCCGCAAGACGCTCGCCGCCGCCGCCTATGCCCGCACCGCGGCCTATGACGCCGCCATCTCCCGCTGGTTCGCGCAGGAGCTGGCGCAGGACTTCCCGCAGCGCCTCTCCATCCCCGGCCTCCTGAAGCAGACCCTCCGCTATGGCGAGAACCCGCACCAGCAGGCCGCCTTCTACGTGGACGGCACCCACCGCCCCGGCATCGCCACCGCCGAGCAGGTGCAGGGCAAGGAGCTGTCCTACAACAACCTCAACGACACCGACGCGGCCTATGAGGCGGTGGCGGAGTTCGAGGAACCGGCGATCGTCATCGTCAAGCACGCCAACCCCTGCGGCGTGGCCACCGCCGCGGAGCTGAACGCGGCCTGGGACGCGGCCCTGCGCTGCGACCCCGTCTCCGCCTTCGGCGGCATCATCGCCGCCAACCGGCCCCTGACCGCCGAGGCCGCGGAGCGCATCACCGCCATCTTCACCGAGGTGGTGATCGCCCCGGATGCCGATGAGGCCGCCCGCGCCATCTTCGCGAAGAAGAAGAACCTGCGCCTGCTACTGACCGGCGGCCTGCCCGACCCGGGCGCCCCCGGCACCACCTTCCGCAGCGTGGCCGGCGGCTTCCTCGCCCAGTCCCGCGACGCCGGGCGCGTGGCGGTGGCCGACCTGAAGGTGGTGACCAAGCGGCAGCCGACGACGCAGGAGATGCAGGACCTCATCTTCGCCTTCCGCGTCTGCAAGCACGTGAAGTCGAACGCCATCGTCTACGCCAAGGGCGGCGCGACGGTGGGCATCGGCGCCGGGCAGATGAGCCGGGTGGACAGCGCCCGCATCGCCGCCTGGAAGAGCGCCGAGGCCGCCAAGGCCGCAGGCCTCGACACCCCGCTCGCCCAGGGTTCCGTCGTTGCCTCCGACGCCTTCTTCCCCTTCGCGGATGGCCTCCAGGCCGCCGCGGCCGCTGGCGCCACGGCCGTCATCCAGCCCGGCGGCTCCATGCGGGACAACGAGGTGATCGCGGCCGCCGACGAGGCGGGGCTGGCCATGGTGATGACGGGGATGCGCCACTTCCGGCACTGAGCCGGAGCGCCGGAGCGCCTTCTCGGGGGCGCTCGCTCAGCCCCCCGCCAACCCCTTGATCACCACGCCGCTCCCGCCGCATTCCGGGCAGGGCTCGGCGCCGAGGCGCCCGCGGCCCGAGCATTTGGGGCACACATCCTCGCCCGTTCCGGGGGTGCCCGGCGGGGCGTCGTCACCGGGGTTGAGCTTGGCCTGCCCCTCATCGGGGCCTTCGGTCTGGCCGGTCTTGTCCTGGGACATGTCGCCTTCCGCCAGCAGGGCTGAGCGAGGTTAACGCTCACCCGCCCGGCGGTGTTTCAGCCCGCCCCCGCCCGGCTGCGCGCGATGATCCCGGTGGTGGAGCGCCCCGGCACCAGGTCAATCAGCGCCACCCGGCCGCCCCGCGCCTGCACCACATCGCCGCCCACCACCTCCTCCGGCCGGTAATCCGCGCCCTTGAACAGCACGTCCGGCTGCAGCCGGGTGATCAGCTCCAGCGGCGTGTCCTCCCCGAAGGCGAGGACGAGGTCCACGGATTGGAGCGCCGCGATCACGGCCAGCCGGTCCTCCAGCGCATTCACCGGCCGGCCGTCGCCCTTCAGGCGCCGCACGCTGTCATCCGTGTTCAGCGCCACCACCAGCCGGTCGCAGGCGGCGCGGGCGGCTTGGAGCATGGTGACATGGCCGCGATGGAGAATGTCGAAGCAGCCATTGGTGAAGCCGATCTCCAGCCCCCGCCGCCGCCAGGCATCGAGGACGGGGATCGCCTGTTCGGCCGAGGAGACGATCTTGCCCGCGATATCGGCTGGCTCCGGCGTCTCGGCATCCATCGCCGCCGTCAGCTCGCCCATGTCCAGCGTGGCCGTGCCCAGCTTGCCCACCACCACGCCGGCGGCCGCATTGGCGATCCGCATGGCGCGCGGCAGCGGAAACCCGGCGGCGACAGCCAGCGCCATGACGGCGATCACCGTATCCCCGGCGCCGGAGACGTCGAACACCTCCTTCGCATGGGCGCGCACCGTGTGGGTGCCGCCCTCGGCCTCCACCAGCAGCATCCCCTTCTCCGAGCGCGTGACGAGGATGGCGTCGGCCCTGGCGGGCCCCAGCAGCGCCCGGGCGGCGGCGGCCAGTTCCTCCTCCGTATCGGCAGGGCCCTGGGCGGCTGCGCGCAGCTCCTTCAGGTTGGGCGTCAGCACCGTGGCGCCCGCATAGAAGCCGAAATCGCTCCGCTTGGGATCGACCAGCACCGGCAGGCCGAGCCGCCGCGCGGCATCGATGGCGTGCCGCACCACATCCGCCCGCAGCAGGCCTTTCGCATAATCCGAGAGCACGAGGGCATGGCAGCCCGGCAGCAGCGCCTCCACCCGGGCGCGGATGGCGGCGGCATCCGCATCCGTGATCGGACCCGTCACCTCCTCGTCCAGCCGCACGACATGCTGGTGGCCCGCGATGATGCGCGTCTTCGCGATCGTCGGGCGCGTGGCCGAGGCGACGGTCGCGTCCGTCAGCCCCGGCGTGCCGGCGATCAGCCCCGCCAGCTCCCGCCCCGCCGCGTCCTGCCCGACGACACCCACCAGCACCGCCTCGCCACCCAGCGAGGCGATGTTACGCGCCACGTTCCCCGCGCCGCCCAGCATGGCGCGGCTGTCCGCCATCCGCACCACGGGCACCGGCGCCTCAGGGGAAATCCGGTCAATCCGCCCGTAATGGAAACGGTCCAGCATCACGTCGCCAAGGCACAGGATGCGCCGGCCGCCAAAATCAATCATGCAACGCCCCTCAGGACCGGACCGCGCCGGGCCACCACCACGCGCCCGGCTCCGGAGAGCTTCACCGGGCACATAGCCTCTTTTACGGCCGCCGTCCTCCGGGGCCTCGAGGAGGGCTCCGCCCTCCACCCCCCAAGGGCCTGAGGCCCTTGGAACCCCGTCTGACTGCCGTGGATGCCCAGGATCGAAGGGGTCTCTGGTTGAGGGCGCTTTTTCTGCCTTTGCAGTCGCCTCGGGTCCATGACCCGAGGCGCACCGTCAGCCCGGTGATTCCAAACTTCTAAAAGGAGATGATGCTGAGTGGGCCGGGGAGAGGAAGAATTCCTTCTTCCTCTCCCCGGGACAAGCCGACAGCCCAGGCGTCAGAACCCCCGTCCCGCCACCAGAATACCCGCGGTGAGGTGATAGAGGCTGCTCGCGGGAGCCGGGCCGGGAAGGGGTTGGCCTTCCGGGGACAGCCGTTCGAACCACAGGCCGGGTGGTGCGCCGGCGATATGGCGCCAGAGCGCCGCTTCCGCCCCGGCCAGCCGGCCCAGTGTCGCATCGGCCCGCAGTGCCTCGGATTTCAGCCGTTCGGTCTGGGGCCAGAGGCGCGAGCCCGGCTCCTTCACCGTCCCGTCGCTCCACAGCGCGTCCCGCAATGTGCCGAGGGCCGGGTTGGTCCCGTGACGGTCCACGAAGGCCAGCAGCCCGGGCATGGCGGCCTCGCCACCTTCCGCGCCCCCCAGACGGCGGTGCCAGTCCAGCAGCCAGACCCATTCGCAATGGTGGCCTGGCTCCACCGCATGCCGCCCACCGTCCCGCAGCGGCCGCAGCGCGTCGTCGAACTCCTCCGGCAAGGTGCCGGTGACGGGGTCGAAGAAGTGCTCGAGGAACAGCCGCACCAGCGCGTCGGCGCGGCGGAGGAAAACCGGCTCCCGGAAGGCCTCCCAGGCGGCCATGCTGGCTTCCAGCAGGTGCATATGGGGGTTCTGGCGGCGGGGCAGGGCGGGCGGGCGGCCTTCCTGGTATCCGCCCAGCGGGTGCCGCAGTGCCGCGTCGAGATAGGCCATCAGCCCCAAGGCTTCCCGCCGCAGGGGCTCCACGGGCAGCACCCGGGCGGCGCTGGCCAGGGCCAGCAGAACGAAGGCGTGGTCGTACAGGTCCCGGCTGTCGTCGATCACCGTCCCGTCCAGGGCGAAGCGCTGGGCGTAGCCGCCATCCGGCTGGAGCGCACGCTTCCGCAGGAACTCCACCCCCAGCTCCACCGCCTCGTCGGCGCGCGGCAGCCCGGCCCCATGCGCCGCGGCGAAGACGAAGACCTGCCGCGTCACCACCCGCAGGCGCCGGAAGGAGGAGAGGCAGCCCGACCCGTCCAGCTCCAGGCATTCATGAAAGCCCCGGCGGGACCAATCCACCCCATGCTCCAGCCAAAGCGGCCATGCTTGGTCGCGGAGCCAGGTCCGGGCGTGTTCGAGGGCGGGCATGGGTCAGCGGATTAGAGCAAAACGCGCCGGCCGGAAGCCACCAACCCGCCCTTCCTCTCGCGGCCTCCTTCTTGCGAAGCTCGCGCCATGCCTCGTTACGTGACCGGCCCCCTGCCGCCCCCGCTCGACCCCGCCCTCCTCGCCCTGCTGGAGCAGGCCGAGACGGCCACCATCGGGCATTGGCGCCATTGGGGCTTCGCCGACCGGCGCATCGCCCCGCTGCTGCCCCGCCGCCGCGTGGCCGGCACGGCCTTCACCGTCATGATGCCGGCGAATGACGGCACCATCCTCGCCCATGCGCTGGACCAACTGCGCCCCGGCGACCTGCTGGTGATCGACCGGCTGGGCGACGACCGCCATGCCTGTCTGGGTGGCGGGCTGGCCGTCGCGGCCAAGGCCGCGGGCGCCGTGGCGGCCGTGGTGGACGGCCCCTGCACCGACCTGGAGGAGATCGAGGAGGCCGATTTCCCTGTCTGGTGCCGTGGCCTCGCCCCCGTCACCACTCAGATGCTGGACATGGGTGGGCAGATGAACGTGCCGGTCAGCATCGGCGGGGTGGTGGTGATGCCGGGCGACGCGGTGATCTGCGACAACAGCGGCGTCCTGGTCCTCCCGCGCGGCGAGGCCGAGGCGGAGGCTCGGCGCGCGGTCGAATCCCAGGCCAAGGGCCTGGCGACCGCCCGCCGCGTGGCGGCCGGGGAGGCGCGGATCGGCGCCCTGTCCGGCGCGACCGCGAAGGTGCTGGCGGGGCGGTAGGGCCGGCCCACCAATAGTGCCGTCACCGAAGGCTGAGCCGCTGGCGGGGAAGGCCATGCCTTCCCCGGCGCGTCCTATTCCTTCCTCACGCCCCAGAAGACCGGAACCGTCGTCGGCCGGATGCCGGTGATGTTGGTGCGCCACGCCGCATTGGCACGGAACTGCCCGCCATTGATGTAGGGCAGCACCTCATAGGCCCGCGCATGCACCTGCTCCAGCAGCGCGCGCCGCTTCTCCGGGTCGCTCTCCCCCGCCCAGGCCTTGCGCAGCCGCTCCAGCTCCTCGTCGCAGGGCCAGCCCGCCGGCGCGGCGTCGCAGCTGCTGGCGAGATAGAGGTTGGACAGCGGGTCCGCCGCGTCGAAGGCATTGGCGATGGTGATGAAGAGGTTCCACCCGCCCTGGGCCGTCGGCTCCCGCCGGTTGCGGCGGGCCGTCAGCGTGCCCCAGTCCATCGCCTGCACATCCATGTTCAGGCCGGCGCGCTTGAAGGATTCCGCCATCACCAGGGTGGAGGCGTTGTTCAGCCCGTTGTCCGTGGCGTTGAGGAACACGATCGGGCGGCCGTCATAGCCCGCCTCGCGCAGCAGCTCCCGCGCACGCGCCACATCCGGCTCGCGAAGCCCCCGCGCCCCGGCCGCCGTCTCCAGCGGCGTGCCGCACATGAAATAGGCGGGGCAATAGGGCACCTGCTCCGCGGCGCGGATGCCCATGCCCTCCAGCACGTCCTTCTGGTTCACCAGATAGAGCAGCGCCTGCCGCGCGCGCGGGTCGTTGAAGGGGGGCTGGGTGTGGTTGATCCGCAGCCAGGCCATGCTGCCGACCGGGTTCACCGGGGCCACGCGGATGCGGCGGTTGCGCTCCAGCGTCGGGATCAGGTCCGGCGGCGGCTGCTCCAGGAAGTCGATCTCCCCGTTGCCGAGCGCGTTCACCCCCACGGTCGCATCCGGCATGGTCAGCCATTCCACCCGGTCCACATACACCGCCTTGCTGCCCGCCAGCCCATCCGGCGCTTCGTCCCGCGGCCGGTAGTTCGGGTTCCGCAGATAGACAGCGCGGTCGCCCGCCCGCCATTCGCTCGCCTGGAAGATGAAGGGGCCCGAGCCGATGGCCTCGGTGATGGCCACGCTGGGCGAGGTCTGCGCGATCCGCTCGGGCATGATGAACAGCGCGCTGCCGGTCGGCCGGGCCAGGGCCTCCAGCACCAGGCCGAAGGGCTGGGAAAGGCGGATCTCGAAGGTCTTGTCGTCCACCACCTCCATGGCGCCGGTGGCGGCGGCCAGGGCGCGGCCCACCACGTCGCGCTGCGCCCAGCGGCGGATGGAGGCGACCGCATCGGCCGCGCGCACGGGCTGGCCGTCATGGAAGGCCAGGCCGTCCCGCAGCGTGAAGCGCCAGGTCATCTTGTCGTCCGAGGCGGTCCAGGATTGCACCATCTGCGGCCGGGGCACGCCCTTGCTGTCCAGGCCGAAGAGCTGGTCATAGACGAAGAAGCCATGGTTCCGGACCGTGGCGGCGGTGGACTGCACGGGGTCCAGCGTCGAGGCCGGCAGGGAGAGGGCGATCCGCAGCGTCGTCGGCTGTTGCGCGGTCTGGGCCTCGCTGGGCGGGGCGCCCAAGGCGGCCAGCGCCACGGCGGCGCCGAGGGTGAGGAAGGGGCGGCGCAGCGCCATGGCAGGGCTCCTTGCGCGGCGGCACGGCGGGGATCCGCCGGGCTACGCCGTGGGCGCCGGAACTTGCAGGATGCGTGCCGACTCCGCCGGCTCGGCGGTCAGGCGGGGAAGAGCCTGGCCCCTTGCGCCTCCAGCGCGCAACGTTCGCCGCGCCGGGGCTGGGGCGCATCCGGCGCCGGCACGGCATCGAAGGACCCCGCCGGCCCGGAAACCACCAGCCGCGTTCCCGGCCCCGCCGGGCGCACGGCGCGCACGACATAGCCGCTATCTGGCGCTTCCCGCGCGAAGAGCTCATGCGGGCGGATGAAGGCCAGCGCCGCCCCGTCCGGCGCCTGGACGGCGAGCGGCGGCAGCACCTCGCCGGCGAAATGCGCCACCCCGCCGCGCACGGTGCAGGTCACCCGGTTCGCCTCGCCCAGGAACCCGGCCACGAAGGCATCGGCGGGGCGGTCCAGCAGGGCTTCCGGCGTGTCGAACTGGGCGATCCGGCCGGCGCGCATCACCGCCACGCGGTCGGCAACCTCCATCGCCTCGTCCTGGTCATGCGTGACCAGGATGGTGGTGATCCCCACCTCCTCCTGCAGCCCGCGCAGCCAGAGGCGCAGCTCCTTCCGCACCTGGGCATCCAGCGCGCCGAAGGGCTCGTCCAGCAGCAGCAGGGAGGGCTCGATCGCGAGTGCGCGGGCCAGCGCCACGCGCTGCCGCTGCCCGCCGGAGAGCTGGTCGGGGAAGCGCCGCTCCATCTCCGGGATTTGCACGAGGGCGAGAAGCCGGCGAACCCGCGCGGCGATCTCTTCCGCCGGCGGCCGGCCGGCCTTGCGCACCCGCAGCCCGAAGGCGACGTTGGAGAAGACATCCATGTGGCGGAACAGGGCGTAGTTCTGGAACACGAAGCCGATCCCGCGCTCCCGCGCCGGAACCCCGGCCACGTCCCGCCCGCCGATCGCGACCGTGCCGGCATCGGCATGGTCCAGCCCGCCCAGGATGCGCAGCAAGGTGGTCTTGCCCGAGCCCGAGGGGCCGAGAAGCGCCACGAACTCGCCCGGCTTCACGGAAAGGCTCACGCCATCCAGCGCCGCCGCCCCGGGGCCGAAGCGCCGCGCCACCCCTGAAACCTCGACGCCGGTGCCGGTGACCGGATGGGTCATGCGTTGATCCATGCGCCGATCATCGCCGAGGCGCCCGCATGGGGAAAAGGACGATCAAACCATCTCCCCCCGCCGGCCGGAGAGTCGTTCCAGAAGCGTCTTCGCCCCCAGCGTCACCAAGGCCAGCAAGGCAAGCAGCGCCGCCACCGCGAAGGCCGCCGCGAACTGGTACTCGTTGTACAGGATCTCGACATGCAGCGGCATGGTGTTCGTCTCCCCCCGGATATGGCCCGAGACGACCGAGACCGCGCCGAACTCCCCCATCGCCCGCGCATTGCAGAGCAGGACACCGGAGAGCAGCGCCCATTTGATGTTGGGCAGCGTCACCAGCCGGAAGGTCTGCCAGCCGCTCGCCCCCAGGGTTGCTGCCGCCTCTTCCTCAGCCCGCCCCTGCTCCTGCATGAGCGGGATCAGCGTGCGCGCGACGAAGGGGAAGGTGACGAAGACGGTGGCCAGCACCAGCCCCGGCAGCGCGAAGACGATCTGGATGTTCCGCGATTGCAGCCAGGGACCGAGCCAGCCCTGCGCGCCGAAGATGAGCACGAAGACCATCCCCGAGATCACCGGCGAGACGGAGAAGGGCAGCTCGATCAGCGCCACGAGAAGGCGCTTTCCCGGGAACTCGTATTTCGCCACGCACCAGGCCGCCGCGATTCCGCCCAGCGTGTTCACCGGCACGGCGATGGCGGCGACAAGGAGGGTGAGCTGGATTGCGGCCATGGCGTCGGGGTCGGAATAGGCCTCCAGCACGGTGCCCCAGCCACGCCGCAGCGCCTCGGTGAACACCGCGGCGAGCGGCAGGGCCAGGAAGACGGTGAGCAGCAGGAGCGCGAGGATGGCCGCCCCCCAGCGCGCCACGGCCGGGTCGCGCGCGGCGGGGCCGGGGATCACGCGCGGCCCCCTGGCCGCAGCCTTGCCTGGATGAGGCCGAGCAGCAGCAGCACCAGGAAGGAGATGGCCAGCATCGTCAGCCCCACCGCGGCCGCCCCCGCATAGTCGAACGCCTCAAGCCGCTGCACGATCACCAGCGGCGCGATCTCGCTGACCATGGGGCGGTTGCCGGCGATGAAGATCACGCTCCCATACTCCCCCACCGCCCGCGCGAAGGCGAGGCCAAAGCCCGTCACCAGGGCGGGCGCCAGCGCCGGCAGCACCACCCGCAGCAGCGTCTGCGGGCGGCTGGCGCCGAGGGTCGCCGCCGCCTCCTCCGCCTCCGTGCCCAGGTCCCGCAGCACGGGCTCCACCGTCCGCACGGCGAAGGGCAGCCCCACGAACATCATCGCGACGAAAACGCCGAGCGGGGTATAGGCCACGGTGATGCCCAGCGCCTTCAGCGGCGCACCCAGCCAGCCATTGGGGGCGAAGAGCGCGGTGAGCGCCAGCCCCGCCACGGCGGTGGGCAGGGCGAAGGGCAGATCCACCATCGCATCCAGCACGCGCCTTCCGGGAAAACGCAGCCGCACCAGAACCCAGGCCACCAGCAGGCCCAGCGGCAGGTTAGCCAGCGCCGCAACCAGCGCCGTGCCGAAGGAGAGCCGCAGCGCCGCCAGCACCCGCGCATCCGACAGCACGCCGAGGATGCCGGAAAGCCCCAGCTCCCAGGGCCGCAGAGCCAGGGCCGAGAGGGGAACGAGCACGATCAGCGACAGCCAGGCGAGCGTCACGCCCAGCGACAGCCCGAAGCCCGGCAGCGGATCCCGGCGGGAGAGGCTGAGGCTCAACGCGTCGGCCTGTAGATGCGGTCGAAGCTGCCGCCATCCGCGAAATGCGCGCGCTGGGCATTGGCCCAGCCGCCGAACTCCGCATCGATGGTGACGAGGTTCAGCTCGGGGAAGCGCACCGTGGCGGCGGAAAGCGCCGCGGCCTCGCGCGGCCGGTAGAAGTTGCGCGCGGCGATCTCCTGTCCCTCGCGGCTGTACAGGTGGCGCAGATAGGCCTCCGCCACCGCTCGTGTGCCGCGCCGCTCCACATTGCGGTCCACCACCGCCACCGAGGGCTCGGCGAGGATGGAGATGGAGGGCGCGATGATGTCGAACTGCCCCTCGCCGAACTCCTTCATCGCGAGATAGGCCTCGTTCTCCCAGGCCAGCAGCACGTCGCCCTGGCCACGCTGCACGAAGCTGGTGGTGGAGCCCCGCGCGCCCGTGTCCAGCACGGCCACGTTCCGCAGCAGCCGGCCGAGGAACTCCTCCGCCGTGGCGTCCGAGCCGCCGGGCTGGCGGCGGGCCCAGGCCCAGGCGGCCAGGTAGTTCCAACGCGCGCCCCCGGAGGTCTTGGGGTTCGGAGTGACGATGCTCACCCCGTCCTTCCCCAGGTCGCCCCAATCGCGCAGCCCCTTCGGGTTCCCCTTCCGCACGAGGAAGACGATCGTGCTGGTATACGGGGCGCTGTTGTGGGGCAGGCGGGTGATCCAGTCGCGTGCGATCAGCCCGCGCTCGGCGATGGCATCCACGTCATAGGCGAGGGCCAGCGTCACCACATCGGCCTGCTGGCCGTCGATCACCGTCCGCGCCTGCGCGCCCGACCCGCCATGGGAGGTGTTCACCCGCACGCGCTGCCCGCCATTCTCCGAGGCCCAGCGCGCCGCGAAGGCGGCGTTGAAGGCCCGGTACAGCTCCCGTGTCGGGTCATAGGACACGTTGAGCAGCGTCGGCGCGGACTGCGCCCCCGCGCGCCCAGACAGGGCGGGCAGGGCGGGCAGGGCGAGCGCTGCGCCGACCAGCGCGCGGCGCGAAAGGGTGCCCGTCATGATCGTCGCTCCTCTCGGAAGGGGATGGGCGGATCGGTCATCAGCCTAGCGCGGCCATCGCGCTCCGCGCATCTCCGCCGGCATCACGTCGGCGGGGTCATGCTTCCTCGGCCCCGCGACATCTCCTCCGAGCGATTTCCAAAACCGCGAAATGGTCAAGTTAGCATGCAACAATAAACGATCGTGCATGGTGAATATGCCGCGCGGTGTTTCCCCCGCCCCGATTTTCGCGCAGAAACGGCCCATGCAGACCACCGCTGCCGAAAACCGGCTGGACCGCCTGACCGCCACCTCGCTCCGCACGGAAAGCCCGAATGGCGCGGGACGGCTGGTCTGGCGCGAATGGGGTTCCGGCCCACCCGTGGTCCTGCTGCATGGCGGCGCGGGCTCCTGGCGCCACTGGGCCCGCAACATCGAGCCGCTGGCCGCCCACCACCGCCTCCTCCTGCCTGACCTGCCCGGCCTGGGCGAATCCGACCTGCCGCCGCCGGGCACGGATCTCTGGGGGCTTGCGGACCTCGTCATGGCCGGGATCACGGCGCATCTCGGCGCCGGCACCCGCTTCGACCTGGTGGGCTTCTCCTTCGGTGCCACCATCGCCGGCCATATGGCCGCGCGGCACGGGGAGGTGGTGCGAAGCCTCACCCTTCTCGGCGCCGGCTCCCTGGGCCTGCCGCGTGAGCCCGTGCCCCTCGTCGCCGTGCGCGACCGGCAGGGGGAGGAACGCGTGGCGGCGCATCGCGAGAACCTGCGGCGGCTGATGATCGCGGACCCCGCCCGGATCGACGCCGAGGCCCTGGAGATCCAGGCCTGGAACAGCGACCACGCGCGCTACCGCAGCCGCAACGTGGTGAACCCCTCCGCCCTGAGCGGGGCGCTGGAGGACGTGCGGGCGCCGCTCTCCGTCATTTATGGCGAGCACGACGCGATCGTCGTCCCCCATATGGCGGAACGGATCGCCTTCTTCCGTGCCCGGGGCACGGAGCCGCTGGTCATCCCGGGCGCTGGCCATTGGGTGGCCTTCGAGGCTGCGGAGGCAGTGAACCGCGCCCTTCTCGCCGGCCTCTGACACCCTGCCCCGGGCAGGCCGGGGCAAGATGCGGAGCGCGGCCGCTAATCCGGCCGGCGGGCCGGCGGCGCCTCAGCCGGTGCCTCACGTGCCGGCGGTTCGCCGGGCGCGCGGGTCGTCTCGCGCGGGGGTGCCTCGGCGGGTGGCGGCGCGGGCGGCGGGGTGGTCTCCCGCGGCGGGGCCTCGGCGGGCGGAGCAGCCGGCGGGCGCGTGGTCTCGCGCGGCGGCGGCTCGGCGGGCGGCGTGGCCGGAGGCGGGGCCGTCTCGCGCGGCGGGGCCTCGGCGGGTGGGGCGGCCGGCGGGCGCGTGGTTTCGCGCGGCGGCGCCCCGGCGGGGGGCGTGGCCGGGGGCGGGGGCGGCGTAGTCTGGCGCGCCGGGGGCACGGGCTCAGGCCGCGGTGCCGCGACGGGCATCACCACGATGGAAACGCTGCGGGCCACGGTGTTGTTGGTGGTCCGGCTGAACCCGGCGACGCGTGCCTCGGAGCGCAGCCGGGATTCCGGCAGCCCGGCCGCCCGCAGCGCCTCGCGCACGGCCCGGGCACGCCGGGCGGCGAGCTGCACGCTGGTCTGCTGCCCCCCCTCGCGCTGCGCATGGCCGAGGATGCAGGCGTTGCGGTCCGGCTCGCGCTTCAGCAGGGCGATGGCGGCGTCGAGATTCGAGCGGGCGGCGTCGGTCAGCCGGTCTCGCCCGGCGGCGAAGGGAATGGCGAAGACATCATCCTCCAGCTCCTCCGCGCCGACGCAGTTGAAGGGTGGGGCTGGGCGCCCCGGCGCCTGGGCGAGGGCGGTGCCGGTGGAGAAGGCCAGAAGAAGCGCGGCGGCGCGCAGGGGGCTCATAGGCTGGCCAGGGCTCCGGCTTCGGTGAGGCGTTGGAGGAGGGAAGGCGCATCGACCGCGGGATGGGCGGCCTGGAGGCTGGCCGCATCCACCTCTCGCCGGGCGAGGAGCCAGTTGGCGGCCTCCGCCTCGGGCGCGGTGAGGGGAAGGGTCGCGCCGGCGGTTTTGAGCACCCATTCCGTGCCGCGGCGGACCGGCTTCGCCCCGGGGGCGATCACCCGGAAGCCCGGCGCACCGTCGGCGGGCGCATCCTCCGCCGGCGCCTCGGGCGCCAGGCCGCGGGCGGCGAGGAGGTTCACCCCGCCGCGGTGGTAGCGGGCATCGGCGACATGGCGGGCCAGCACCTGCAGCACCTGCGGGTCCCGCGCCAGCTCCGCCAGGCGCTGGCCAAGCTGCGCGGCGCGGCTGGTCAGGGCGAATTGCGCGGCCGGCGTTCCGTCCTGCCGCGGCAGGGGCTGGCGGAACATCGGGTCCTGCAGCGCCCGCTCGGCCAGCATATTGGCCAGGTCCAGCCCGATCGGGGCATGGACGCCATAGGCGACATGGACCGAGGCCGGGCCCTCGGCCAGGGCATCATGGTACCAGCCGCGCGGCAGGTAGAGCAGGTCGCCCGCCTTCAGCAGCACCTTCTCCCGCAGCGTGCCCCGGGCGCGTTCGTGATGCGCCTGGCCCAGGCTGCGGAAGGCGGGGTGGGGAATCGGGTAGTCGGCCCGGCCGGACCAGATGTTCCAGGTCTTCTCGCCCTCCACCTGCACGGCCCAGACGTCATGGGTGTCGAAATGGGTCGGGAAGGCCTTATGGGCCTGGAAGGAGATGTAGACATTCGCCTGGGCGCGGCCGAAGCCGGCATTCTCCAGCGCCTCGCTCACGCTCGTTAGGCCGGGGGTCAGGCTGTCCACGTCGTTCAGCACCACCGAGGCGCCCTTGGCCACCCATTCGCGCAGGCGCCCGGCCTCGGGCTGCATCACCGGCGTGTTGTCGCGCCCCGTGGCGCGGATGCAATAGGCCTCGGGCGGAACCGGCTGCGTGTCCATCTGCAGCTTCAGGGACTGGCTGGACCAGATATGCGTCTGGTTCAGCAGCCGGTCGATCCCCGCCCAGGACAGCACATGGGCGAATTTCGCCGCCCCGCCCTTGATATGAAGGGGTTGCTTGTCGTTGAACTCGGCCAGGAACCGGGCGGGGTCCATCGGGGCGAGCAGGTCGGCGAGGGTGAAGGCCATGGCGCCCACAAAATAGGCCGGATCGGCCGGGGGCGGAACGGGCCCGGGAGCGAAAGAGCGTCCTATTCCGGCACAACGTCACCCGCCCGCGCTTGCGCCCCCGGCCTGCCATCCCGATCCTCTGGCGGCGGAGGAGAATGGAATGCCAGACGACCTGTTGCCGATCCCAACCCCGGCCCCCGGCCCCGGCCCGGCCGGCGACGGCATGCGGGAGGTCCTCCTGGCGGAGGCCGAGGCGGCGCTGGTGCGGCTGGTGCCGGGCCTTCCGGCCACGGCCCGCTCCCTTCTCCGGGCCCTCGGCGCCGCCGTTCCGCTGGCCGAACTGGCCGAGATGGCGCCCGAGATGCTGGCCGAGGAGGCCGCCTCGCTCCACGCTCTGGCCGGGCAGCGCCGCAAGGGCGAATCGAAGCTGCGCCTGGCGCTGCCGCGCGCGGATGGGCGCGGGGCCGGCGCGGTGGCCGAGATCGTCACCGACGACATGCCCTTCCTGGTGGACAGCGCCCTGGCGGCCCTCACCCTCTCCGGCCGGGGCGTGCGGCGCCTGCTGCACCCCATTCTGGGCGTGGCGCGGGACGCGGCGGGGCGGCTGACGGCCATCGGCCCCGCCCAACCCGGCGGGCCCAATGAGAGCATGATGCGGATCGAGATCGCGCCCGGCGCGGTCCGCCGCCTGGGCGCGGGGGCCCCGCCTGCGGCCGACTGGCCCGGCGTGGAGGCCGCGCTGGCCCGCGCCATGGCCGAGGTGCGCCTCGCCGTCACCGATTTCGGCGCCATGCTGGCCCGCCTGGCCGATGCCGAGCTGGAGATGGCGGGCGCCGCCGATGGCGAGGAGGCGACCGCCTTCCTGCGCTGGCTGGCCGACGACAACTTCGTCCTGCTCGGCCACCGCCTGCTGCGCCTGCCCGAGGACGGGCCGATGACCGCCGAGGACGGGCTCGGCCTGCTGCGGGACCCTGATGTGGCGGTGTTCGACGCGTTGCGGGACCTCTCGGCCGTGCCGGAGGCGGTGCGCGCCTCCCTCGCCACGCCCACGGCCCTGGCGGTCGCCAAGGGCAACCTGCGCGTCCGCGTCCACCGGCCCAGCCATGCCGATGTGATCGCCACCCGCATCTTCGCGCCGGATGGGCGCGTCACGGGCGTGCGGCTCTTCATGGGCCTCTTCGCCGCCACGGCCTATAACCGCAACCCGCGCTCCATCCCCTGGCTGGCGCCCAAGGTGCGGCGCATCCTGGACGCCTCCGGCGCCGCGCCCGACAGCCATGACGCCCGCACCTTCCAATCCGTGCTGGACACCTGGCCCCGGGACGAGCTGTTCCAGGCGGAGGAGGCCGATATCCTCGCAGGCGCGCGGGTGGCGGTGGACCTGGCCATCCGCCCGCGCCCCGCGCTGGCCCTGCGGCGCGACCCCTTCGGGCGCTTCGTCTCCGCCATCGCCTGGCTGCCACGCGAAAGCTTCGACACCCGGCTGCGGGAGACGGTGGGGCGCCTGCTGGCCGCCGCCTTCAACGGCCGCCTCTCCGCCTTCTACATCGCGCTGGGCGACACGCCGCTCGCCCGGGTGCACTACGTCATCGGCACGCGGCCGGAAAACACGCCGGAGGTGGATGTCGCGGCGCTGGAGAAGGCCATCATCCGCGCCGCGCGCGGCTTCCCGGAGGCGCTGGCGGACGCGCTGGCCGAGGAGGCGGGCGAGGCAGAGGGAGCGCGCCTTTCCGCCCGCTGGTCGGCCGCCTTCCCCGCCGCCTATCCGGAGGTTTCGAGCCCGGCCCAGGGCGTGGCCGACCTGCGCCTGGCGGAAGCCGCGCTGGAAACGGGCGGCCCGGTGGCCGCGATCACCCGCGCCCCCGGGGCGGGGCCGCGCCAGCTCGTGCTGCGTCTGGCCAGCCCGGGCGCGAAGCTCGCCCTGGCCGACATGCTGCCCCTCTTCGAGAGCCTGGACCTGCGGGCCATCGAGGAGCAGCCCTGGACGCTCTCCCCCGCGGGCGCGGAGCCAGTGGCACTGCACGTTTATGGCGTGGAATCCGGCGTGGAGGCGCCGGAGGACCGGTTCGACGAGCTGCTCGACGCGCTCTCCGCCCTGCTGGGCGGGCGGGCGGAGGCGGACGGGTTCAACCGGCTGGTGCTCCGCGCCGGGATCACCTGGCGCGAGGCCTGGCTGCTGCGCGCCCTGTTCCGCTGGTGCAAGCAGGTGGGCTTCGCCTTCCCGCAGCCCGCGGTGGAGGCCGCCCTCGCCGCGAACCCGGATGCCGCGCGCCTCCTGGTCGCGCTATTCAACGCGCGCTTCGATCCCGTGGCCACGGACCGCGAGGCCGCCGAGGCGCGCGCCCTCGCGGAATGGTCCGCCCTGATCGAAGGCGTCGCCGACCCGGACACGGATCGCATCCTGTCGCGGCTGCGCACCGCGCTCGATGCCCTGCTGCGCACCAACTACTTCCAGGGCAAGGACTATCTCTCGCTGAAGATCGAGAGCGCGCGGGCGGGCGAGATGCCCGATCCGCGCCCGTGGCGGGAAATCTTCGTCTCCGCCATGCATATGGAGGGCTGCCACCTGCGCGCGGGCCCCGTGGCGCGCGGCGGCATCCGCTGGTCGGACCGGCGCGAGGACTTCCGCACCGAGATCCTGGGGCTGATGAAGGCCCAGCGACTGAAGAACGTCATCATCGTGCCGACCGGCGCGAAGGGCGGCTTCATCCTGAAGGGCAACGTGCCGCCCGCCTCGGACCGAGAGGCCTTCATGGCGGCCGGCATCGCCGCCTACAGTACCCTGATCCGCGCGATGCTGGACGTGACCGACAACTACGGCGCGGATGGCGCTGTGGTGCCGCCCGCCCATGTGGTGCGGCGGGACGGGGATGATCCCTATATCGTCGCCGCGGCGGACAAGGGCACGGCCACCTTCTCCGACATCGCGAACGGGCTTTCGCTCGAATACGGTTTCTGGCTGGGCGACGCCTTCGCCTCCGGCGGCTCGGCCGGCTATGACCACAAGGCCATGGGCATCACCGCCAAGGGCGCCTGGGTGATGATCGCGCGGCATTTCGCCGAGCAGGGCCGCGACATCCAGCGCGATCCCTTCACCTGCGTCGGCGTGGGCGACATGTCGGGCGACGTGTTCGGCAACGGCCTGCTGATCTCGCGCCAGACGCGCCTCGTCGCGGCCTTCGACCATCGCCACATCTTCATCGACCCGGATCCGGACCCTGAGACCTCCTTCGACGAGCGCGAGCGGCTGTTCCGGCTGCCCCGCTCCTCCTGGGCGGATTACGACGTGCGGCTGGTGAGCGAGGGTGGCGGCGTCTTCCCGCGCAACGCCAAGTTCATCCCGCTCTCGCCCGAGGCACGCGCGCTGCTCGGCATCGAGCAGGAGCGGGCGGAGCCGGCCGCCGTGATGCGTGCCATCCTGAAGGCACATGTGGACCTGCTCTATTTCGGCGGCATCGGCACCTATGTGAAGGCCGCCACGGAGTCCCAGGCCGAGGCCGGCGATCGCGCCAATGACGCGCTCCGCATCGACGGCCACGAGATCCGTGCGCGCGTGGTGGGGGAGGGCGCGAATCTCGCCGTCACCCAGGCCGGGCGCATCGAGGCCGCGCGCGTGGGGGTCGCGCTCGATACCGACGCGCTCGACAATTCCGCCGGCGTGAGCACCTCCGACCACGAGGTGAACATCAAGATCCTGCTGGCCGAGGCGGAGCGCAGCGGGCGGATGACGCGGCGCCAGCGCGACGACCTGCTGGGATCCATGACCGACGAGGTCGCCGCCCTCGTGCTGGCGGACAATGCCGCGCAGTTCGGTGCGCTTTCTCTCGAGCAGGCCTCGGGGCCGGAGGCGCTGCCCGCCCAGGCCTCGCTGATGTCGCGGCTGGAATCGGAAGGGCTGCTGGACCGCGCCGTGCTGGGCCTTCCCTCGGCCGCGCGCATGGCCGAGCGGATCGGCCAGGGCGATGCGCTGACGCGCCCGGAGATCGCGGCGCTGCTGCCGGTCGCGAAGCTCTGGCTGACCGATGCGGTCGAGGAGAGCGCGCTGCCGGACGACCCGGCCTTCCTGCCGCTGCTCCGCAGCTACTTCCCGCATCCGCTGCAGGAGCGCTTCCCCGACCTGATCGAGGGCCACCGCCTCCGGCGCAACCTGACCGCCACCATGCTGGCCAATGCCGCCGCCAACCGGCTCGGCCCGGCCGGCCTGTCCCGCCTGGCCGCGGAGGCGGAGCCCGCCGCCGTGGCGCGTGCCGCCTGGCTGGCCGACCGGCTGTTCGGCATCGGGGAGGCCATGGATTCGCTGGATGCGGCAGTGGTGCCCGTGGAGGCGAAGCGGGCGGCCCTACTGACCATCCGCCGCCTGCATGAGGATGCCGCGCGGGCCCTGCTGGACGACACCACCTCTCCACTGGGCGAGGCGGAGGCGCTGCTGCGCCCGGGCGTCTCTGCCCTGGTCGGCTCCGTCGCCGTGCCGCCCGGGCCGCTGCCCGACCCGGCCTCGCGCCTGGTGGGTGGGGCGGCCTCGCTTTCGGCGGCCATCGGCATCGTGCGTCTGGCCGCTTCCGCCGGGGTGGCCCCGGCCGATGCCGCTGCCGCCTGGGATGCCGCGGGGCGCGATTTCGGGCTGGAGGCCCTGCGCGCCGCCGCGCGGGCCGCGCCGGCCCCCGGTGCCTACGGCCCGCGTGCCCGGGGCGCGCTGCTGGAGGATCTGGCAGCGCTTCAGACGCGCATCGCCCGCGCCGTGCTGGCCGGCGAGGCGCCCCAGCCCCCGGACGCCGCCCTGCGCCTGGCGCGGGAGGCGGCTGGGCAGGGGGAACTCGCCGCGGTCGCCGTGGCGCTCCGGGCACTGGAACGCGCCTGATGCGGCCGGGCCCGTCCGGCCCCTCGGGGCTGATGGACGGGCCCGGCCGCGGCGCATAGCCTCCGCCGCATGTATTTCCTGTTCCGCCTGCTGGCGCCCCGCCCCTCCTTCCCCGGCGACATGACGCCGGAGGAAGGGGCGTTGATGCAGGCCCATGCCGCCTATTGGTCCGGGCTGATGGCACAGGGCCGGGTGGTGGGCTTCGGCCCCGTGGCCGATCCGCGCGGCGTCTATGGGCTCTGCATCTTTCAGGCACCCGATGCGGAAGCCGCCGCGGCGCTGCTCGGCGGGGATCCGGTGCTGGCCGCCGGGCGCGGCTTCGGGTCGGAACTGCATCCGATGCTCGGCTGCAGCCACCCGGGGGGCGCCGCCTGATGCAGCCCGCGCAGCGCGACGCGCTGCTGGACTTCATCGCCCTGTCCGACCGGCTGAAGCATGTGGAGCGGGCCGCGATGACCGGCCCGCGCCGCGAGAACAGCGCGGAGCATGCCTGGCAGGTCGCGCTCTGCGCCGTGCTGCTGCATGACGCGGTGGAGGGGCCCAAGCCGGATCTTGCCCGCGCACTCTCCATGATCGCGGTGCATGACCTCGTGGAGATCGAGGCGGGTGACACCTTCGCCTTCGACGACCACGGGCTGCTCACCCAGGCGGATCGCGAGGCCGAGGCGGCGCGGCGCCTCTTTGCCATCCTGCCGCCGGCCCTGGGCGAGCATGTCGCCCTTCTCTGGGCGGAGTTCGAGGCCGGGCTGACGCCGGAGGCCCGCTTCGCCATGGGCTGCGACCGCCTCCAGGGCTTCGCCCAGCAGGTCCAGTGCGGCGCCCCGGCCTGGAAGGCGATCGGGCTGACGCATGCACGCAGCCTGGTTCGCATGGGCCCCGCCCTGGCCCTCGGCGCGCCTTTCGCGCCGCTGATCGAGGCGCTCTACAACCGCGCCATGGCCGAGGGACTGCTCTTGCCGTGAGGAGGCCCGCATGAACCGGCGCGAATTCGCATGGGCCCTCTATGACTGGGCCAACAGCGCCTTCCCCACGGTGGTCACCACCTTCGTTATCGCCACTTGGTTCGCCCAGGGGATCGCCCCTGACCCGGTGACGGGGCAGGCGCAATGGGGATGGATGCAGACCCTGGCGGGCATCGCCATCGCCCTGCTCTCGCCGGTGCTGGGCGCGGTGGCGGATGCGGGTGGGCGGCGGCGGCTGATGCTGGCGCTCTGCACCCTGGCCACGGCCGGCTTCACCGCCGCCCTCTGGTTCGCCCGGCCCTCGCCGGACTGGGCGCTCTATGCGCTGGCCTGCGTCGGGCTGGCGACGGTGGCCTTCGAGGTGGGCACCGTCTTCTACAACGCGATGCTCCCGGATGTGGCGCGGCCGGAGCGGATGGGGCGTGTCTCGGGCCTGGCCTGGGGCCTGGGCTATGCGGGCGGGCTGACCTGCCTGGTGGCCTGCCTCTTCGGGCTCATCCAACCCGATCCCGGCTTCTTCGGCTTCGACCGTGCGAGCGGCGAACCGATCCGGGCCACGGCGCTGCTGGTGGCCGCCTGGGTGCTGGTCTTCGGCTGGCCGGTCCTGATGGCGCTGCGCGACCCGCCCGGTGCGCGCCTGGGCTGGGGCGCCGCGGCGCGGGCCGGGCTGCAGGAGATCGGGGAGGTTCTGCGTGGCCTGCCCGCCCGCCCCGCCATGCTGCGCTTCCTCGTCGCCCGCCTGTTCTACACGGATGGGCTGAACACGCTCTTCGCCTTCGGCGCCATCTTCGCGGCCGGCGTGCATGGGCTGAGCTTCCAGCAGGTCCTGCTCTTCGGCATCGCCATGAATGTCTCCGCCGGGCTCGGCGCCGCGCTGGCGGGGCTGGTGGAGGACCGGGTGGGATCGCGCCGCATGGTGCTGGTCTCGCTCTGGTGCCTCTCGGCGATCGGCGTCGCGATCGTGCTGGTGGAGAGCACGGCGCTGTTCTGGGGCCTTTCCCTCGTGCTGGGGCTCTTCTTCGGCCCGGCCCAGGCGGCGTCGCGCACCCTCATGGCGCGGCTGGCGCCGCCGGGGGAGGTGGCGGCGCATTTCGGCCTCTTCGCGCTGTCCGGCCGCATCACCGGCTTCCTCGGCCCCGCCGTGCTCGCGGCCGTGACCCAGGCCAGCGGCAGCCAGCGCGCGGGCATCGCCACCACCGCGTTCTTCATGGCGTTGGGGGCGGTGCTGCTGATGGGCGTGCGAGAGGAGCGCCCCGCTCAGTAGGGGCGCCGGCGTGCCGACCAGACCAGCGGCGCAACCGAGAGGATGATGCCGGAGACCAGGGCACCGATGGCGAGCAGCCCGCCCGGCGTCACGCGCACCTCCGCCTTCAGCGTCACATGCTCCCCCAGGCGCAGGTCCACGCTCGCGCTCTGCATGGCACGTTTGTCATCATTCATGCGGCATCTCCCTGATCGCGTCTTGCCGGCAACAACGCGCGGGCGGTCCGGGGTTAGGCAACTCGGGCCTTTCACCGGCCGGAAAGGGCGGTCTATGCTTCGTTTTGAGGAAAACGATTCAAGGAGTCCGGATGATGGGAAAGATCCCACGCCGCGGCATGTTCGCAGCAGGCCTGGTTCTTGCGGCGCCGCGTGTTCTTCGTGCCCAGGGTAGCCAGCAGCTCGCCATCGCCACCGGTACGACAGGCGGCGTGTACTACCCGCTGGGCGGCGCGCTGGCCAACCTCATCTCCCGCCAGATCCCGGGCATGTCCGCCACGGTGGAGGTGACGGGCGGCTCGGTCGGCAACCTTCAGCTTCTCGGCGCCGGGCGCGTGGGGCTCATCTTCAGCCAGGTGGATGCCGCGGTGGACGCGGTGCGCGGCAATGACCGCTTCCGCGGCCGCCCCGTGCCCGCGCGCGCCATCGCCGTGATCTACACCAACCGCATGCAGGCGGTGACCGTGGCCAGCACGGGGATCAAGTCCATCCCTGACCTCAGGGGCAAGCGCATCTCCACCGGTGCCCCTGGTTCGGCGACGGAGGTGATGGCGCTGCGCCTGCTCGAGGCCGCGGGGCTCGACCCCGCAAAGGACTTCCGCGCGCGCGAACGCCTCTCGCCGGCCGAATCCACCAATGCGGTGAAGGACGGCAAGCTCGACGCGTATATGTTCGTCTCGGGCGTTCCCACCAGCGCGATCACCGATCTCGGCGCCAGCCCCGGCGTGCAGCTGCAGATGATCGACCACGACCAGTACACCGCGAAAATCGTGGAGAAGTACGGCCCGGTCTATTTCAACGAGGTGATCCCGGCCGGCACCTATCCCGGCCAGACCACCGACAACAAGCAGATGTCCGTCGCCAATGTGCTCGCGGTGCGGGAGGACATGCCGGCGGAGATGGTCACGCGGCTGATCCGTATCGCCTGGGAAGGGCGCGAGGACCTGGCGCGCACCCATGCCGAGGCGCGCAACTTCAAGCTGGAAGGCCAGAAGACCGCGGCGGCCGGCATCCCCTGGCACCCCGCGGCGGAAGCCTTCTGGCGCGAGACCGGCGCGAATCTCGGTTGATGCGGCGCGAGGAACTGGCGGCCCCGTCCGACGGGCCGCCGGGCGCCGCATCAGGGCTGGGAACTGGGGGCCTTGGAGTCGGCCTGCCACCGGAGGTGGCGCCCGGTTCGCTGGACGCCGCCACCACGGCCCGCGTCGAGGCGCTGATCGAGGAGGAGGAGGGCGCGCAGCACCGCTTCCGCGGCATCCTCGCCTGGATTGGCACGGCGATGGCGCTGGCGATGAGCCTGTTCCATCTCTGGGCCGCCTGGGACATCGTGCCCACCACCACGTTGCGCTTCGTGCATGTGGGCTTCGCCCTTGCGATCGGCTTCTATCTCTTCCCCGTGGCGAAGCGCTTCCGCCATCGCTTCATGCCGTGGGATGCCGTGCTGATCGCAGCGGGGTTGTATTGCACCTGGTACCTCATCGCCGGCGGCGATGACCTGCAGGACCGCGCGATCTTCCCCGAGCCGATGGACCTCGTCGTCGGCTGGATGCTGGTGGCGCTGGTGCTGGAGGTAACGCGGCGCACGACGGGATGGGTGATGCCGGCCGTGGCTATCGCCTTCCTCGCCTATGCCTTTTTCGGCAACCACCTGCCCGCGCCCTGGACGCACCGGGGCTATGATTCCGAACGGCTGATCCCGCATCTGGCGGTGGGGCTGGACGGCATCTTCGGCACGGCCGTCGATGTCTCGGCCACGCTCATCATCCTCTTCACCATCTATGGCGCCATCCTCCAGCTCTCCGGCGCGGGCAAGTTCTTCGTGGACTTCTCCTTCTCCGTCATGGGCGGGAAGGCGAGCTCCGCCGGGCGCACGGTGGTGCTGTCCTCCTTCCTTCTCGGCGGTCCCTCAGGCTCGGGCGTGGCCACCACGGTCACGCTGGGCACGGTGGCCTGGCCGATGATGAAGAAGGTAGGCTACCGCGCCGCCGATGCCGGCGGGCTGCTCGCGGCCGGCGGGCTGGGCGCCATCATCTCGCCCCCCGTGCTCGGCGCGGCGGCCTTCCTGATCGCCGAGTATCTGAAGATCGGCTATCTCGACGTGCTGCGCATGGCGGTGATCCCGACCTGCCTTTACTACGCCTCGCTGCTCTTCATGGTGGAGCTGGACCAGCGCCGCCTGGGGGCGGCGGGCAAGAACGTGGACGTGCCCTCCGCCACCCCGGCCCGGGAACTGGTGAAGAAGTACGGGTTCCACTTCTCCTCCCTCGTCGCGATCATCGTCTTCATGGTGCTGGGCTACAGCTCCACGCTGGCGGTGCTCTACGCGATGATGGTGGCGGTGGCGCTCTCCTTCATCCGCCGGGAGACGGCCCTGTTCCCGCGCAAGCTGATCGAGGCGTTGGCGATCGGCGCGATCCAGTCGGTGGGCATCGCGGCGACCTGCGCCTGTGCCGGCATCATCGTCGGCGTCATCACGCTGACCGGGCTGGGGCTGAAGTTCTCCGACATCGCCATCCAGGCGGCGAACGGCTCCATCCTGGGCACGGCGCTGTTCACGGGGCTGATCGTCTGGGTGATCGGCCTCGCGGTGCCGGTGACGGCCAGCTACATCATCTGCGCCGTGGTGGCCGCGCCGGCGCTGATGAAGCTCGGCGTGCCGGACTACGCCGCGCATATGTTCGTCTTCTACTACGCAGTGCTGAGCGAGGTGTCCCCGCCCACCGCCCTCTCGCCCTTCGCGGCGGCGGCGATCACGGGGGCGGGGCCGTATTCCACCACGCTGCAGGCCTGGAAATACACGCTGCCGGCCTTCGTCCTGCCCTTCGTCTTCGTGACGGATCCCGAGGGCGTGGGCCTGCTTCTCTCCCTCACGCCGGAGATGACCTGGCTGGATGTCGCCTGGCAGATCCTGCTGGCCACGGCGGGGTTGGCTGCGCTGGCCGCGGCCTGCCAGGGCTACTTCCTGCGCGCGCTGAACGGGGCGGAGCGGGTGGGCTTTGCCCTAGCCGGCCTGCTGCTCGTCTTCCCGGCCCTGCTGGAGGGCATCGTGCCCTGGCTGCCCGCGCCGCACTGGATCGGGCTTGCCCTCGGGGCCGCGCTGCTGGCCTGGCAGGGAAGGGGGCGCGTGGCCGCCTAGGTGCGTGGCCAGCCGGCCCGGCGGGCCGGCTGGCCACGGCGCTTCGGCGCCTACATCACCGTCGGCGGCATTCCGCCCGGGCCCGGCCCGATGGGCGGGATGTCCGGCCCGATGGGGCCGGGCTCCGGCATGTCCGGCTCGGGCGCCGGGTATTCGGGCCCGGGTGCCGGCGGCGGCGAGATCGGACCTGGCACGGGGTTCTCCGGACCGGGCGCAGGGCCAGGGGCTGGGGAGGGGTTCGGCGGTTGGATTTCGGGCGTATCGGACATGGGGGATCCTCTCTTCCCGGGCTCAACGCTCCAGGCCGCCTCTTGTTGGCCCTCGACTTGACCGTTCCCCCCCGCTAAGGCGCCGGGCCATGGCCCTTGCCCCCTCTCTGACCGGCGCGCTGGACCGCCTGCCGGAGACCCGGCGGCCGCGGCTCCTCCTCTCCCTCCTTTGCCTGCTGATGTGGGCGCCCGGCCTTTTCTCCCTGCCGCCGGGGGACCGGGACGAGGCGCGCTTCGCCCAGGCCAGCCGCCAGATGGTGGAGAGCGGCGACTATGTCCGCATCCGCAATGGCGAGGTGGAGCGGAACAAGAAGCCCGTTGGCATTCATTGGGCCCAGGCCGGCATCGTCCACGCGCTGGAAGCCGCCGGCCTGCCTGCGCGCGGCTGGATCGGCAGCTACCGGCTCGCCTCCGCCATCGGGGCCTGGCTGGCAGTGCTGGCCACCTTCTCCCTCGGCCGTGCCCTGGTGGGGCGGCGGGCGGCCTTCCTGGCCTCGGCCCTTCTCGCGGCCTCGCTGCTGCTGGTAGTGGAGACGCATATCGCCAAGACCGATGCGGCGCTGCTGGCCAGCATCGTGGCGGCCATGGGGCTCATGGGCCGGGCCTATCTCGCGCCTTCCACCTTCTCCGCCCTGGCGGCGATCGGCTTCTGGCTCGCCCTCGGGGCGGGGGTGCTGCTGAAGGGGCCGATCGCCCCGATGGTGCCGCTCTTCGCCGGGCTCACCCTTTATGTGGCGGACCGGGGCTGGCGTGTGGGGGCGCCCTGGCTGCGGGTGCTGCGCCCGGCCTGGGGCGCCCCCCTCATGGTCGCCTGTGCCCTGCCCTGGCTGGTAGCCATTGGCATCGCCACGGAAGGCCGCTTCTTCGCCCAGGCGCTGGGCGACGACATGCTCAACAAGGTGGGTTCCGGCGAGGAGGCCCATTGGGGGCCGCCCGGCTACTATCTCCTCACCTTCGGCATCGCCGCCTTCCCCGGCGCCTTCCTCGTGCTGCGGGGGCTGCCCGGCGCCTGGGCGGCGCGGATGCGCCCGGGCACCCGCTTCCTGCTGGCCTGGGCCGCGCCGACCTGGCTGCTCTTCGAGGCGGTGGCGACCAAGCTGCCGCATTACGTCCTGCCGGCCTATCCGGCCCTGCTCCTGCTAGGGGCCGCCTGGGCCTGCGACCCGCTGCGCAAGCCCGCCCCGCGCTGGCTCGCCTGGCTCGGCTGGGCGTCCCTCTTCGGCACCGGCATCGGGCTGGCCATCGGGGCCGTGGCCCTGCCCCTGGTGGCGGATGGGCGGCTCTCTCCGGCCGGGCTGCTGGTCCTGCCGGTGGTGGGGCTCATGCTCTGGGCCGTCCTCCGCGCCGCGCGCCTCGGCGAATGGGCGCGGGGCGGGCTGCTGGCCGCGATCCTGGCGGTGCCGCTCTACGGGCTGGTGCTCGGCGGCGTGTTGCCCGGGCTGACCGCACCCTGGGTTTCGCCCCGCATCGCCGCGATGGTAGCCGCGGAGGGCGTGCCCGCCGAGCGCTTCGGCATCGCCGGCTACCATGAACCCTCGGTGGTCTTCGCCACCGGCACGGCGACGCGCCTCCTCACAGATGGCACCGAAGCCGCGCGCTTCCTCGCTGGCGGGCCCGAGCGGCTGGCCGCGGTGGAAAGCCGTGAGTTCGCGCGCTTCGAGGCCGCGGCCGCCTCCGCCGGCCTCCGTCCCCGCGCGGTCGGGCGCGTGGAGGGCTTCAACTATGTCCGTGGCCGGCGCGTGGCCATCACCCTCTTCCGGGCGTCCTGATCCATGCTGCAGTTCATCGCCGATGTGATGGCGGCCACTGGCACCTTCGGCATCTTCCTTCTGATGCTGGCCGAGAACATCTTCCCGCCCATCCCCTCGGAAGCGATCATGCCCGTGGCCGGCTTCGCCGCCGCCCAGGGCAAGATGGATCCGCTGGCCGTTTTCCTGGCCGGCACCTTCGGCGCCATCCTCGGCAATGCCGCCTGGTACGAGGCCGCCCGCGCGGTGGGCCAGCAGCGGATCGAGCGCCTGGCCGACACGGTGGGCAAGTATTTCGGCATCACCGGGGAGGATGTGCGCGACGCCGCCGCCCTGCTGATCCGCTGGGGCACCTGGGCGGTGTTCCTCTGCCGCTTCCTGCCGGGGCCGCGCACGCTCATCTCGGTGCCCGCCGGCATCGTGCGGATGAACCGCTGGATCTTCTACATCGCCACCAGCATCGGCACGGCCTGCTGGACCGCCTTCCTGATGGCCGCGGGCTGGTGGCTCGAAGGCCAGTGGCAGGAAATCGAACACTGGATGGAGCCGCTAGGCATCGCCGTCGTGGGCGCCGTGCTCCTGGTCTATATCTGGCATCTCTGGCGGACGCGCCACCGCTGGCGCCGGGGCGGGGCAGGGCGGCCGGAGAACCTGCCTCCCCAGGGCTGAATGGGGGCTGTTGCGGACGGGGCTTCGGTCTGGTCTGTCGGTTTGTCCCGGGGAGAGGAAGAAGGAATTCTTCCTCTCCCCGGGCCCCTCACCATCATCTTCTTCTTCGAGTTGGAATCATCCGGCTGACGGTACGCCTGAGGTCGACGACCTCAGGCGACTGCAACCGCAGGGAGGGCACCCTCACCCAGAGATACCTTCGATCCGGGGCATCCACGGCAGTCCGATGGGGTTCCAAGGGCCTCAGGCCCTTGGCGGGCGAGGGCGGAGCCCTCAAGGCAACCCAGGTCCCGTAGGCTTCAGCGCCCCTCGAAGCGCGCGGCGGGTTGCCGAAGGTGGCAGCGGCCTGAGCGGCGTGCGGAGGGCGCGCCTGTGGCGGGCAGGGGCCGGGCAACCGGGCCGCGCCGGGGCCGTTGCTTGGCCTGACCGAACACCGGGAAGGAGGGCCCTATGGCCGAAGCGCAGACCGAGAACCAGCAGCGCGAGAAGGTGCGCGAGCTGATCAAGGACGTGAAGACCACCGTGATGGTGACGCATGGCGACGGCGACAAGCTGCGCGGGCGCCCCATGGTTGCGGCCGGGCTCGACGCCGATGGCAAGACGCTGTGGTTCTTCTCCGGCAGCGGCACGGAGAAGACGGAGGAGATCGCGAAGAACGACCGCGTGCTGCTCTCCTACTCCGACCCGTCGAGCCAGAACTACGTTTCGGTCTCCGGCACGGCGCGCGTGGTGCGTGATGTCGCCAAGCAGAAGGAGCTCTGGCAGGAGACGATGAAGACCTGGTTCCCGGACGGCCCGGAGGATGCGCGGATCGCGCTGATCGCCGTGGAGATGACGGGCGCCGAGTACTGGGACAGCCCCTCTTCCACGCTGCTGCATGCCTACGGCTATGTGAAAGCCGCGGTGACCGGCCAACCGCCGAAGGGCGGCGAGAACGAACGGGTGTCGTTCAGCGGTTCGTAACGCAGCCGTTGTATTTTGATGCGGCGGGCCGGCATGATCGCCGGTCCCGCCTGCGCCGGCGTGCCGGCGCGTCCAGAAGGGATCACGAGCTGTCTCGCCCTTCCGGGTGCGGAGATCCCCCTTGCCTGAGACGCCTCAACTGGACGCGGCGAGCCTTGCGTTCCGCCTCGCGCTTCTGGATGCCGTTCCGGCGGGCCGCCCCCTGGCGGAGCGCTACGCGGCGTTGGAAGCCGCGCGCGACAGCCTCCACCACCTGCTGGAGCGTGGTCCGGCCGTGCCGGACCTTCCCGTCACGCTGCGCCTCATCCAGGACCGTGCCTTTCTCGCCACGGCCCTGTGCAAGGGGTTCGAGGAAGCCTGGGACCAGTTGACCGGCAGGCCCTGAGACGCGGGGGCGCCGTCCCCGGTCAGGCCTGCTTCATCTCGATCAGCGAGCGCCGGATCTTCTGCCCGCGCCGGATGCGGTCCTCGATGAAGCCCGCCTCTCCCCAGCGGATGGCACGGCCGAAGGCCTGGGCGTCCTCCGTCAGCCGCGCGAGCATCTCCAAAACGGCCTCGCGGTTGTTGAGGAAGATGTCGCGCCACATGTCCACGTCGCTCGCCGCGATGCGCGTGAAGTCGCGGAAGCCCGAGGCCGCGAAGCGCAGCACCGCCTCCCGTGTCTCCTGCGCCAGGTCATCCGCCGTGCCGCAGATGGTGAAGGCGATGAGATGCGGCAGGTGGGAGACGATGGCGACGACCTTGTCATGGGTCGCCGCATCCATGGTCTCGATCATCGAACCGGCGCGCTCCCACAGGGCACGGACCTTCTCCACCGCCGCCGGGTCGGCGCCCGGGGGCGGGGTGATGATGCACCAGCGGCCCTTGAACAGCTCCGCGAAGCCCGCATCCGGGCCGGAATGCTCCGTGCCCGCCATGGGATGGGCGGGGATGAGGTGCACGCCCGGCGGCAGCAGCGGCGTCAGGTCCCGCAGCACGCTGCCCTTGGTGGAGCCCACATCGCTGAGGATGCAGCCGGGCGCGAGATGCGGCGCGATATGCGCCATCACCCCGGCATAGGCGCCCACGGGCACGCAGAGGATCACGCCGTCGCAGCCCTCCACGGCCTTGGCGGCATCCGCCTCCACCACATCGGCGATGCCCAACGCCCGCACGCGCTCCAGCGTGTGCTCGCTGCGCGCGGTGGCGACGAGGGTGCGGGCGATGTCGCCCCGCTCCTGCGCCACGCGCAGGATGGAGGAGCCGACGAGGCCCGGGCCGATGATGCAGAGGCGCTGGAAGAGCGGTTCCTCAGGCATGTCGGAACTCGGCCAGGGCATCCAGCACCATCACGCATTCCTCGGCATTGCCGATGGTGATCCGCAGGCAGGTGGGCAGCGCGTAGACGGCAACGCCGCGCACGATGAGCCCGCGGGAGCGCAGATGCGCATCCGCCGCCTTCGCGCGCTCGGCGCTGCCGAAATCCACCAGAAGGAAGTTGCCGTGGCTCGGGTGCACCTTGAGGCCGAGCTTCTCCAGCCCCTGCGTCATCTTCGCGCGCCATTCGCTGTTATGGACGACGCTCTTCTTCACCCAGTCTGCATCCGTCAGCGCGGCGATGCCGGCGGCCATGGCGGAGGCGTTCACGTTGAACGGGCCGCGCACGCGGTTCAGCACGTCGATGATGGCCGCCGGGCCGTAGCACCAGCCCAGGCGCATCCCGCCCAGCCCCCAGACCTTGCTGAAGGTGCGGGTCATCACCGTGTTGCTGCCGGCATCCACCAGCGCCTGGCCGGGGTCGTAATCCGGCGCCTCGACATATTCGGCATAGGCGCTGTCGAGGATCAGCAGGATGTCCTCGCGCAGGCCCGCGCGCAGGCGGTTCACCTCGCTCTGCGGCAGCAGCGCGCCGGTGGGGTTGTTCGGATTGGCCAGGATGACGAGGCGGGTGCGCGGTCCGCAGGCCGCGATCAGCCCGTCCACATCGGCCGCCAGGTCCTTCTCCGGCACCTTGATGATGCTGCAGCCGGCCCAGCGGCCGGTCAGCTCGTACATCAGGAAGCCGTGGGCGGACATGACCAGCTCCGTCCCCTCGCCGCCATAGGCGAGGATGAGGAGCGCCAGCAGCTCGTCCGAGCCATTGCCGGTCACGATGCGCGCGGGGTCGAGCCCGTGGTAGCGGCCGATGGCGTCGCGCAGCGCCGTCGCGCCGCCATCGGGGTAGCGATGCGCCTCGCGCGCGGCTTCGGCGATAGCCTGCACGGCGGCGGGGGGCGGCCCGAAGGCCCCCTCGTTGGAGGAGAGCTTCACGATCCGGTTCACGCCCGGGACCTTCGACTCGCCGCCCACATAGGGCTCGACCGAGAGGATGGAGGGGCGGGGCATCACGGGCATGGGCGGCGTCTCTTCAGCGGGCGGGGGCCGGGGCGGGGCGGGGACGCCCCGGCAGGAGGTCAGGCGGGCTCGGCCTGGGCGGCGGGTGTGTCGGGTTCCGGCTCGGCATATCCGCCGACAGGCCAGGGGCGAAGCGCCGCCAGCCCGGCCAGGCGGGGATCCTCGGGCGCGATCAGCCCCTCCACCTCGGCCAGGGCGCGCAGCCCATCCGCCGAGAGGATCAGGCGCAGGGGCGACAGCCCCGCCGCGGTGAGCGCCCCGACCAGCGCATCGCGGGAGGTATTTGGTGCCCGCTCCAGCCGGAGCAGCCCGCGGTCCCGCGGGGTGGCATCGGCGGCGAAGGCGGCCACCACCATCGCGCTGGGCAGGAGCTGGCCCGGCTGCATGAGGAAGGGCAGCGCCGCGACCACCTGCAGGCGCGGCGCATCCAGGCTGATCCACCAGGCGGCTTCCGGCGGCTCCCCATCGGCCGGGGAGGGGAGGATGGCCACCGAGGCCTCCCCCGCCGAAAGGGCCGCCAGCACGCGGGAGGGGGTGGCATGCGTCCGCAGCGGCGTGTCCAGCCCGAAATGCCCGCGCGCCAGGGGCTCGCAGCCCGCCGTGGTGGCCACCGAGAAGGCCGATTGCAGGCGCAGCGAGGAGGAGATCACCTCCCGCCACAGCCGGACCACGGTGGCACGGGGCATGGGGCCGCCATGCCGGGCGAGCAGCCGGCGGAGGATCATCGCCTCCCGCCCCGGGCGGAAGCTGGCGCCACCGGCCTTCATCCCCTGCGCCGAGAGCTGGGCGGACAGGGCCGAGCGGCGCATGAGGAGGTCGTGCACCGCGTCGTCGATGGCGTCGAACTCCGCGCGGGCGGAGGCCAGCGCGAGGGGTTGCACGACGGAGGGGTCGGTGAGGGCGGGGTCGGACATGGAACCAGGCAATGGGGGCCCGCCGGGTCTAGCGCCCCCTTGGCGAAGCGCCAAGGCGGGAGGTTGCGGAGGGGTGGGGCGGGTCCCGCTATTTGGTGGGCGCGCTCCCGCTGGGGGAATGCGGATGGCCCGGGCATGGAGCCCTGCCAAACCATGCGCCGCCTTGCTCCCCTCCCCCGAGGCTCCTAATCCTCCCCACCATGAATGAGGTTGTTCCGTCCCTGCCGGAGGTGGATCACCAGCGGGTCGTCTTCTCCGATGGCCTGATGCTGGATTGCGGCGTGACGATCACGCCCCTGACGGTGGCGTACCGGACCTACGGCACCCTGAACGCGGCGAGGAGCAACGCTGTGCTGGTCTGCCACGCCCTGACCGGCGACCAGTACCTGGCCGAGACCCAGCCCCTCACGGGCAAGCCGGGCTGGTGGGAGAAGGTGGTCGGGCCCGGCCTGCCGATCGACACGGACCGCTTTTTCGTCATCTGCGCGAATGTGCTGGGCGGCTGTATGGGCAGTTCCGGCCCGCGCGAGGAGATGACGGATGCCGAAGGGCGCGGCCTGGGCCGGCCTTGGGGGATCGATTTCCCCTCCATCACGATCCGCGACATGGTGCGGGCCCAGAAGCGCCTGGTCGAGCATCTCGGGATCGAGCGGCTTCTGGCCGTGGTCGGGGGCTCCATGGGCGGGATGCAGGCGCTGCAATGGGCCGCGACCTACCCCGAGGCCGTCTTCGCCTGCGCGCCCATCGCCACCGCCGCGCATCACTCCGCCCAGAACATTGCCTTCCACGAGGTCGGGCGCGCCGCCATCCATGCCGATCCGGACTGGTGCGGCGGCGCCTATTGGAAGGAGGGGCGGCTGCCGGCGCAGGGTCTCTCGGTGGCGCGCATGGTGGCCCACATCACCTATCTCTCGGAAAGCGCGCTGACACGGAAGTTCGGCCGTCGCCTCCAGGGCGCGAAGGCGCTGACCTTCCTGGAGGACGTCTTCGCGGTGGAGAGCTACCTGCGCCACCAGGGCAGCACCTTCATCCGCCGCTTCGACGCGAACTCCTACCTCACCATCACCCGCGCCATGGACTATTTCGACCTGGCGGCTGACCATGGCGGGGATCTCTCCCTGGCCTTCCAGGGAACCCCGACGCGCTTCTTCGTGGCCTCCTTCTCCTCGGACTGGCTCTTTCCCACGGCGGAAAGCCGGGCGGTCACCCGCGCGCTGAACCGGGCGGCGGCCCGCGTCTCCTTCGTGGAGCTGAATTCCGACAAGGGCCACGACGCTTTCCTGCTGGACGAGCCTGAATTCCATGCGGCGCTGGGCGGCTTCCTGCGCGGCGCGGCCGATGCGGTGGGGGTCTGACCATGGGCATCCGGCCGAAGGAGACGATCCGCTACGTCGCGAAGAACATGCGCCTGGACCTGCGGCTGATCGCGGAGATGATCCCGCAAGGCGCCAAGGTCCTGGACATCGGCTGCGGGGACGGCGCGCTGATCGAGCATCTGACCCGCGAGAAGCACGCCGATGCGCGCGGCATCGAGATCGACATGGCCGAAGCCACGCGGGCGGTGGCCGCGGGCCTGGCCGTGATCCATGGCGATGCGGATGCGGACCTCGCGCACTATCCTGACGGTGCCTTCGACTATGTCGTGCTCTCCCGCACGCTTCAGGCGGTGGAGCGGCCGCGGGAGGTGCTGCGGCAGATGCTGCGCATCGGCACCCATGCCATCGTGTCCTTCCCGAATTTCGGGCACTGGCAGATGCGCTGGCGACTCCTCTCCACCGGCCGGATGCCGGACACGGACACCTGGAACCGGCCCTGGTACGAGACGCCGAACATCCACCCCTGCACCATCCTGGACTTCGTGGCCCTGTGCGAGCAGGACGGCTACGCGGTGGATGGCTGGCTGGCGGTGGATGAGCGCGGGCTGCGCGCCCCCTGGCGCAGGAGCCTGCGCCTGGCGAATTTGTTCGGCGAGCAGGCGCTTTTCCTCCTGCGCCGGAAGGGCTGACCGGCCCCCCCGGGTAAAGGCTGGTCGCCTTTAAAATCAGGTGTCTGGACCCCATATCGGGCCTATGCGCCAGATCCCCGCGGGGCTCCGCGCCAACGCGTCCCCGCCCCTTCCCCGAACCATTCGCCGCCGTGCCGCCCGCCTTGCTGAGGCGGTGCGGGAGAGGCGCGCGCTCGAGCTGCTCTATGGCGGCGCCTGGCGCGTCGTGCACCCGCACGCCATCGGCCAGATGGGCACGGGCCGGCTGGGCCTCCTGACCTGGCAGACCGCTGGCCTTGCTCGCGGTCCCGGTGACCCGGGGGAGGGGTGGCGCATGTTCGACGTGGCCCGGATCGAGGGCACGCGGGCCCTGCGGGCGCATTTCGCCCCCCGCCCCCGCGGCGGCCCGGCCTGGACGGCCGGGATCGACACGCCCATGGCCGAGGTGCTGCCGCGGGCGGAGGCCCTGGCGGAACTGGCGGCGCCCGCAGCAGGCACCGCCCTTCCGGCCGTGGCGTCAGCCTGAGAGGCGAGCCCGCACCGAGCCCAGCTTCTCCGGGTTCCGCATGATGTAGATCGCCACGATCTGTCCGTCCCGGATGTCCAGCGCCGTGGTCTGCGGCAGGCCGTCCGCCTCCAGCGTGACATAGCCGGGCAGGCTGTTGATGCGGCCGAGATGAAGCAGGGGCGGCGGTTCCGGCCGCTTGCGGGCGAGGCCGGCGAAGAACCGCCCGACCTTCTCGGCGCCCTGTATGAGGTTGCGGGCGGCATTGCGGATCCCGCCGCCATCGGTGTGCAGCACCACATCCCCGGCCAGCAGCGCCCGGAGGGACGCCTCGTCCCCGTCGCGGGAAGCCGCGAAGAAGGCCTGGGCGATGCGCCGCGCCTCCTCCTCGGCCACGGCTTGGCGCGGCCTAGCCTCTCCCAGATGCTCGCGGGCGCGGGTCGCGAGCTTGCGGCAGGCCGCCTCGGTGCGGCCGAGCAGGCCGGCGATCTCGGCGAAGGGGGTCTCGAACAGGTCGTGCAGGATGAAGACGGCGCGTTCGGCCGGGGAGAGGCGCTGGAGCGTGAGCAGGAAGGCCACCGAGATGTCCTGCGCGCGCTCATGCGCCGCCTGCTGGGGCGGCTCCTCGCTGTCCAGCAAGGGCTCGGGTAACCAGGGGCCGACATAGCTCTCCCGCCGGTGCCGGGCGGATTTGAGGTGGTCCAGGCTCAGCCGCGCGGTGGTCTTGAGCAGCCAGGCGCGGGGAAGCTGGATCACGCTGCGGTCCGCGGCGTTCCAGCGCAGGAAGGCCTCCTGGGCGATATCCTCCGCCGTCGCCAGCGAACCGGTCATGCGATAGGCGAGCCCGATCAACTCGCCCCGGAGCGGCGCGAAGCCATGCGTCGGGTCGGAACCGGGATCGGGCTCGCCGGCCATGGTCAGGCGGCCGCGGCGGCAGGAAGCTGGCCGGGCACGCTGCGGAAGCCGATGCTGAGGCGGTTCCAGGCGTTGATCGTGCCGATCAGCACCGTGAGGTGCACGATCTCCTGGTCGCTGAAATGGAGGCGGAGCCCGTCATAATCCTCGTCCGGGGCATGGGTCTCGGAGACCAGGGTCAGCGATTCGGTCCAGGCCAGGGCGGCGCGCTCCCGGTCCGTGAAGTGCGGGGCCTCGCGCCAGGCATCCAGCAGCAGCAGGCGGACCGGGTCCTCGCCGGCCTTGATCGCGTCGCGCGCATGCATGTCGATGCAGAAGGCGCAGCCGTTGATCTGCGAGGCGCGGGTCTTCACCAGCTCGATCAGGCTGTGTTCCAGGCCGCTGGAGGTTACGGCCTTCTCCAGCGCCACCATGGCCTGCAGGAGCTTGGGGGCGGCGGCGAAGTAGTTCAGGCGGGGGTTCATGGGGAACATCCTCTCAGGGGTTGCTGCCCATAGGACGAGGCGGCGGAGGCGGATGTGACGGGGCGGCTGCGCTTTTTTCGCCCCGCGCTGTGGCCAGGACGACGCTGACACCGGCCCCGGCCCCGCGCTAGCCTGCGGCCAAGGGCCTCGGGGGAGGTCCGAAGGGGATTTCAGGACGTGGCGGGGTTCATCCTGCGCTTGGGGCTGCTCGCTTTGCTGGGCGGCCTGCTTTCCGCCTGCGGCTCCACCCGCGGGCCGATCGCGGCTGGCCATGGCTATGAGGCGAGCGACGGCTACCAGTCCTGCGTGCCCTATGCCCGGGCGCGTTCGGGCATCGATCTGCGCGGGGATGGCTGGCAGTGGTGGGACGCGGCGCTGGGCCGGTACGACCGCAGCCAGCAACCCCGGCCCGGGGCGGTGCTGGTGCTCCAACGCACCTCCCGTCTGCGGGACGGGCATGTGGCGGTCGTCTCCCGCGTCGAGGGGCCGCGCCAGATCCGGGTGGACCATGCCAACTGGGCCTCGGGCGGGCTGAAGGGCCGGGTGGCGCGGGATCAGCTGGTGGTGGATGTCTCGGCCCGGAACGACTGGTCCGCCGTCCGCGTCTGGTATCCGCCGGCGGGGGTGGTGGGGAACACCGTCTTCCCGGCCCATGGCTTCATCCATCCGAACCGCCGCTGGGCCTCGGCGGCCCTGGCGGACTGAACCCGGGCCGGATGACGGAACGGTCATCTCCCCATTGCGTCCGGGCCCCGCATGGCCCATGTCCCCTTACGGAATTCCACGGGGATGGCGTGGGCCGGTTTACCCCCGGAAGGCGCCGCCCTAGTCTCAACCGCGGAACGTGGCGAAGGCCTCCCGGAAAGGGACCGGTCCGCCAAACCACGCAAGGATATCGGGGCGTCACATGGGTTCGTTCAGCATCTGGCACTGGCTCGTCGTGCTGCTGGTCGTGCTGCTGCTCTTCGGCAGCGGCAAGATCAGCGGTCTGATGGGCGACCTCGCCACGGGCATCAAGTCCTTCAAGAAGAACATCAAGGAAGACGAGCCGGACGCCTCCATGGCGGACAGCACGGCGCATCCGCCGGCCGGCAACCTGCCCCCGCCGAGTGTGCAGGCTTCGTCCGACCCGAACCGCACCGTGGTGCGCCAGCCCCCCGGGCCGGTCTGAACCCAGCCCTTGCGGTCTGACGGCGCGCCGGCTCTGCGAGGGGCCGGCGCGCTGCGTTTGAGGAACAGGTTACATTTCCATGGCCGATCCCATCCCCGAGGCCGCGATCCGCGCGATCGTCGAGGCCGGGCGCCGCATGGCCGAGCGCAACTGGGTGCCCGCCACCGCCGGGAACATCTCCGTCCGGCTACCCGGCGGCCGGATCGCCATCACCCGCTCGGGCTTCCACAAGGCGCATCTGGATTCCGGGGCCGTGATGGCGGTGGGGCTGGATGGCCGGCCGGAAAACCCGGCGCTCCGCCCCTCGGCCGAGACCGGGCTGCATTGCGGCGCCTACCGTGCCTTCCCGGAGGTGGGGGCGGTGGTGCATGGCCATTCCATCGCCAACACCGTCCTCTCCCGCCGCGCCGGGGAATCGATCGGGCTGGCGGGGTATGAGCTGCTGAAGGCCTTCCCGGGCCTGCCGACCCATGACGCCGCCATCGAGCTGCCGGTGCTGGACAACGACCAGGACATCGCCCGCCTGCAGGCCGCGGTGGAGGCCCGTTGGGCCCGCATGGCCGCCCCGATCCTTCCCGGGTATTTGATCCGCGGCCACGGCGTCTATGTATGGGGCCCCGACATGGACGCCGCGCTGGCGCGCCTGGAGGGGCTGGAATTCATGCTGGCCTGCGAGATGGCCAACCTGTCCATCAATCCCCTGCCGGGAGGTTCCGCGCCATGAGCCGCCTCGTCGTCCACGACGCCACCACCGATGCCGTGCTGCAGGACACGCAGGACGCGGCCGAGATCGCGAAGACGCTGGCCGGGATCGGCGTGCGCTTCGAGCGGTGGGAGGTGGCCGACCTGCCCGACGGCGCCGATGCCGAGACGGTGCTGGCCGCCTACAAGCCCCGCCTGGACGCCTTCATGGGGGAGACCGGCGCCGGCACGGCCGATGTGATCCGCCTGACCGCCGACCACCCCCAGGCCGATGCGCTCCGCACCAAGTTCCTGGCCGAGCACCTGCACACCGAGGACGAGGTCCGCTTCTTCCATGAGGGCGCGGGCAACTTCATCCTGAATGTCGGCGGCAAGGTCTATGACGCCCATTGCACCCGGGGCGACCTGATCTCCGTGCCGGCCAACACGCATCACTGGTTCGACGCGGGCGCGAAGCCGCATGTGACCGCGCTGCGCATCTTCACCGATACGACGGGCTGGACGCCGCATTACACGGGCACCGACATGTCGGAGCGCTTCCCGGCCACCACGGCGTGACCACCCCGCCCAAGGCCGTCATCTGCGACATCGAGGGCACGACCAGCGCCATCGCCTTCGTGAAGGAGATCCTGTTCCCCTTCGCGGAGCGGGCGCTGGACGGCTTCCTGCGCGCGCATGGCGCGGAACCCGCGGTGGTGGCCATCCTCGATCAGGTGCGGGCCCTCGCCCCCGGCCAGGACCCGGCCGAGGCGCTGCGCGGCTGGATGGCGCGGGACGAGAAGGTGACGCCGCTGAAGGCGCTGCAGGGGATGATCTGGCGCGAGGGCTTCGAATCCGGGGCCATCCGCGGGCATCTCTGGCCGGATGTGGCGCCCTGCCTGCGTGCCTGGGCGGGCGCCGGGGTGACGCTGCGGATCTACTCCTCCGGTTCGGTCGAGGCGCAGAAGCTGCTCTTCGGCTATTCCGAGGCCGGGGACCTGACGCCGCTCCTCTCGGGTTTCGACGACACCCGCACCGGGCCGAAGCGCGAGGCCGCTTCCTACGCGGCCATCGCCCGGGCGACGGGGCTGCCGCCGAGGGAGATCCTGTTCCTCTCCGACGTGGCGGAGGAGCTGGACGCCGCGGGCGCGGCGGGCATGCAGGTCTGCCAGCTGGTCCGGAAGGCGGACGGCACGGTGGAGAGCGGCCGCCACCCGGCCTGCGCCACCTTCCCCGAGGTGGCGGCCCGCTTCGGCCTGCCCGCCCCGGATGAGCCGCGCCCCGCCTAAGGCGGGGCTGAGCACCCTGTCACCGTCCCGCGCTGGCGAGGCGCCGCGCGCGGGGCTAGGAGCGTGGGGCGCGCCCGGGCCGAATCGGCCGGGCTGCGCGGACCGCGCGCCGTTGGACTGACCCCTCGCCCGGATCCCGGGAGGCACTGCCGATGATGACCACCTATTCCCTCCGCGGCAGCGCCTGCGCCGTTCACGGGGGGCTCGACGACGCCGAATCCATCGCCGCCGCCACCTGGATCGACCTGCTGAACCCGACGCCGGAGGAGGAGCGCGCGGTTCAGGAGGCGCTGCAGATCGAGGTGCCGACGCGCGAGGAGATGCAGGAGATCGAAAGCTCCTCGCGGCTCTACAAGGAAGGGGAGGTGCTCTTCCTCACCGCCTCCTTCCTCTATGGCGCGGAGGAGGGGGAGTTCGGCTCCACCCCCATCACCTTCGTGCTGGCGCCGAACGCGCTGGTGACGGTGCGCTACGCCACGCCGAAGGCCTTCTCGATCTTCGCCGTGCGGGCCCAGCGCCAGGCGCTGCCCATCCTGAAGACGCCGGATGGGGTGATGCTGCACCTCTTCGAGCAGATCGTGGACCGGCTGGCCGACATCCTGGAGCGCACGGCCTCCGAGATGGACCGGGCGAGCCAGACCACCTTCCGCAACGCCCGCAACATGCAGGTGAAGGCGAACAAGCGCGACGTGGACCTGCGCCAGGCGCTGCTGACGCTCGGCCAGGTGGGCGACGTGACGACGCGGGCGAGCGACACGCTGCTCGGCCTGACGCGCATCCTCACCTTCGTCGGCGCCGAGAAGGCGAATGCCGTGCGCAAGGAGAACCAGCAGATGATCAAGACGCTGGTGCGCGACGTACGGTCCCTCGTCGAATACGCCAACACCATGAACAACAAGGCCCAGTTCCTGCTGGATGCCGTGCTGGGCATCATCAGCATGGACCAGAACGGCATCATCAAGACCTTCACCGTGGCCTCGGTGGCGCTGATGCCGCCCACCCTGGTGGCCAGCATCTACGGCATGAACTTCGACCTCATGCCCGAGCTGAAATGGGCGCTGGGCTATCCCTGGGCGCTGATGCTGATGGTGGTCAGCGCGCTGCTGCCCATCGTCTACTTCAAGCGGAAGGGCTGGCTGTAGGGCCAGCCGCTTCCGGGCGCGCGGTTCAGCTCGTCGGCGAGCCCGCCGCCGGCGCCTGCACCGCGGCCTGCACCTTCACCCGCTCCTCCGGAAGGGGGATGAACTCCTTCTCATCCCCCGGCACCCGGGCGAAGCGGCCCTCGCGCCAATCCGCCTTCGCCTGCTCGATCCGTTCGCAGGAGGAGGAGACGAAGTTCCAGAAGAGGTAGCGCGGCCCGTCCATCGCGGCGCCCCCCAGCATCAGCAGCCGCGCGCCCTGTGGCCCCGCGCGCAGCGCCAACCCGTCGCCGGCGCGGAAGACGAGCATGCGCCCGGCCTCGAAGCGGTCCCCGGCCACGGTCACCTCGCCCTGCACCACATAGGCGCCGCGCTCCTCATGGTGGTCGGGCAGGGGCAGGGAGGCGCCGGGCGCCAGAACGGCATCGGCGTAGAAGAGGTCCGATGGCGTGGCGACCGGCGAGCGCGCCCCCCAGCCATAACCCGCGATCAGGCGGAGCCTCGCGCCCGCATCCTCGATCACCGGCAGGGTGGCGGCGGGGTGATGCGCGAAATCCGGCGCGATCTCCTCCTGCGCACGTGGCAGGGCCACCCAGGACTGGATGCCGAAAAGCTTGTGCGGGTGCTGCCGCACATCGGCGCCCGTCCGCTCGGAATGCGCGATGCCGCGCCCCGCCGTCATCCAGTTCACGTCGCCGGGGCGGATCGGCTGGTCCGATCCGACGCTGTCCCGGTGCTGGATCTCGCCCTCGAAGAGATAGGTGACGGTGGAGAGGCCGATATGCGGATGCGGCCGCACATCGATGCCCTTGCCCGTCAGGAACTCGCCCGGGCCCATCTCGTCGAAGAAGACGAAGGGGCCGACCATGCGGCGCTCCTTCGCCGGCAAGGCGCGGCGCACCTCGAAGCCGCCGATGTCATGCGTGCGCGGCAGGATGACATGCTCGATGGCCTGTCCTGCGACGCATTCCGGCATCACGCCGGCAGGATCGGTCTCGACGCTCATGCCTTCGTCTCCTGGAATCCGGCCAGCCATTCGCGGGTGAGGGCGACATCCATCTGCGACAGCCCGTGGCCGAGCGGCAGCGGATGATGCGCGACCGTGGCCCCCGCGTCACCCAGAATGGCCGCCAGCGCCGCGCTGTTGGCCGCCGGCACGATGGGATCGGCCGTGCCGGAGAGGAGCAGCACCTTTGTGCCCTCCAGCCGCGCCGGCGGCGTTTCCCGGAAGGGCACCATGGCACGCAGCAGGGCCGCCCCGCGCAGCAGGCCGGGATGGCGCAGCAGCAGGCTCGCCGCGATGTTCGCGCCGTTGGAGAAGCCGAGCGCGACAGGGGCCGCGATCCCGTATTCGGCCTGGGCCTGGTGGATGAAGCCGGCCAGCTCATCCGTGCGCTGGCGCAGGTCCTCCTCGTCGAACACGCCTTCCGCCAGGCGGCGGAAGAAGCGCGGCATGCCGTTCTCCAGCACCGTCCCGCGCGGGGAGAGCAGGGCGGCGCCGGGCGCGACCATGCGGCCGAGCGGGATCAGGTCGTTTTCATCCGCCCCGGTGCCATGCAGCAGCAGGAGGGGAGGAAGGGTGGCGTCGGCCGCCGGCTCGAAACGGTGGATGAGGTCGGTCACGCGGGTGCTCATGGCATCATTGCTCCGGTGGCGGGCCGCGCCGCGATGGCGCGGCCCGCGCTGCGGGTTCAGGCGAGGACGGGCAGGGTTGCCTCGATCTGCTGGCGATGCCCTTCCAGGAAGGCCGGCAGCTTCAGCGCGGCGCCGAGCTGATCGGCCGGCTCATCCACGGCGAAGCCGGGGATGTCCGTCGCGATCTCGAACAGCACATGGCCGGGTTCGCGGAAGTAGACGGAGCGGAAGTAGTCGCGGTTCTTCTGCTCCGTGGTGCGCAGGCCGTGATTCGCGGCCAGCTTGCGCACCATCTCCATCTCCGCCGCATCGTCCGCCGCGCGGAAGGCGAGGTGGTGGACGGAGCCGCGGCCCAGCCGCGCCGGCAGGAAGCCGCCGACCGCCTGCAGGTCCACGATGCCGCCGATGGAGGTGCCCTCCACCTGATAGCGGGTCGTGTTCCCTTCCTTCGCCACCTCACGGAAGCCAAAGACATCCGTCAGGATCGCGCCGGTCGCCTCGGTCTTGTCCAGCATGAGGCTGACGCTGTGGAAGCCGCGGATGGCGTTCTCCACCGGCACCTCGCCGTTGTTCCAGGCGGGCTCCGCCTCGATGCCGGGGACGCCGACGAGCGCCAGGCGCTGCCCGTCCGGATCACGGAAGGTGAGCACCGTCTCGCCGAAGCGGCTGGTGCGCTCCAGCCTGTGGTTCACCAGCCGCGCGGTCCAGTAGCCGATGGCGGATTGCGGGATGCGGAAGGATGTCTCCTGCAGCTCGCCCGCGCCGGCACGGCCTTCCGCCGCATGCTCCCAGGGGAAGAAGGTGAGGATGGTGCCGGGGCTGCCCGCCTCGTCGCCGTAGTAGAAGTGGTAGGCGCCGGGATCGTCGAAGTTGACGGTCTTCTTCACCAGCCGCAGCCCGAGGATGCGGGTGTAGAAGTCCAGGTTCCGCTGCGCGCTGCCGGCGATCGCGGTGACGTGGTGGATGCCGTGGGTGGTGTTGCTCGTGGCCATGGTCGCGGTCTCCCGGGTTGGTGGAGCGCGGCTGGCGCTCCGGTGTTGTCACAGCAATTGGGCAATCCCGGCGGAAAGACCAGCGCAAACGGATTGCGCCACTGCAATCGGGGGCTTGCGATCCTCGCCGTGGCCTCGCCGGCGGCGCGCTCTCAATCTCCGGCCCAACAATCCCATCCCGGGATCACCCACCGGAGACATTCCCCATGTTCGATCCCCGTCTCGCTCCCCTTGCCCTCCTCCTGCTGCGCCTCTCGCTGGGGGTGATGTTCATCGCCCATGCCTGGCTGAAGGTGGGCGTCTTCACCGTGCCCGGCTTCGCGGGCTTCCTGGGCCAGATCGGGCTGCCCGGCTCTCTCGCCTGGCCGATCATCCTCGCCGAAGCCATCGGCGGCCTGGCCCTCGTCCTCGGCGTCTATGCCCGGGCCGTCTCGGTGGCGCTGCTGCCGGTGCTGCTGGGCGCGCTGATGGTCCATGCCGGCAATGGCTGGGTGTTCAACGCCCCGAATGGCGGCTGGGAATACCCCGCCTTCCTGGCCGCGGCGGCGCTGGTTCAGGCCCTGGGCGGCGACGGCGCCCTAGCCCTGCGCGCCACCCCGGTGCCGGCCCTCGGCAAGCGCAGTGGCCTCGCTGCCGCGGTCTGAACGGCCTAGCATCCCAACGACCCGTCGGCGGCACGGCCCTCCCGTGCCGCCGGCTTCGCGTTTGCCGGGAACGGAGCCGTTGAAGGACGCCGCACGCAGCCTCGCCTGGGATGACTTCCGCCTGATCGACGCCGTGGCGGCCACGCGCAACCTGCCGGCCGCAGCGGCGAAGCTGGGCATCGACCATTCCACGGTTTTCCGGCGCTTGAAGGCGGTGGAGGCCCTGCTGGGTACCCCGCTCTTCGAGCGCCATCGCAGCGGCTACACCCTGACCCCGGCCGGGGAGGAAATGGCCTCCCTGGCCGCGCGGGTGGATCAGGACATCACGGCTGTCACGCGTCGTCTCTCCGGCCAGGCACCCGCCCCTTCGGGCGAGGTCCGGGTGGCGACCAGCGACAGCCTGCTCTCGGACCTGCTGATGCCCATGCTGGCGCGCTTCCGGCAGGCGAATCCGGCGATCCGGCTGGACCTCGTTACTGGCAATGCGGCGCTGAACCTGTCCCGCCGCGACGCGGATGTGGCGGTGCGCGCGACCGACAGCCCGCCGGACACGCTGGTGGGCCGCCGCGCCGCGCGGATCGCCTGGGCGCTCTATGGCGCGCCCGGCGTCACCACGGAGGGCGACTGGGTGTGCCTCGGGGATAACCTTGCCGGGTTGAAGGTGGTGCGATTCGCCCGCGCCGCCGTGCCCGCCGAGCGGCTGGCCGGGCGCTTCGACACGGTGCTTGGCCTCGCCCATGCCGTCGCCGCCGGAATCGGCGTGGGGCATCTGCCATGCTTCATCGGCGATTCCTGGCCCAGCCTGATCCGCCTCCAGCCTCCCGAGGCCGATTACGCCTCCGACCTCTGGCTGCTGACGCATCCCGACCTGCGCCATACACCACGCGTGCGCGCGCTGATGGACAGCCTGGGCGAGCAGATCACGGCGAAGCGACCGCTGATCGAGGGCACCATGCCGCGCGAGGGGTGAAGCCGCCGCGCCGTGGCGGGAATGTTGCAAGGAGGTGCCCGCTGAGGGAGCCTCGCGGATGTGCCCAGGGCTCCACGACAAGCGTGATCGGAGACGGTGAATGGCGGTTCGACCCTTCCATCTCGGCTGGTTCCTGCAGGGATCCAGCGTGCAGGCCTGGGGCGAGCCCTGGACAGGCAGCATCGGCCAGGACTGGCGGCAGCCCGACCTCTTCATCGACATGGCGCGCGCGCTGGAACGGGCCTGCTTCGACTATATTCTCCTCGAAGACAGTTCCTATATCGGCGAGGCCTATGGCGGCTCGCGCGAGATCTATCTGAAGAACGGCCTTTCCGTGCCGCGGCAGGACCCCTCCGTCATCGCGACGCTGCTCTTCGCAGCCACCAAGCGGATCGGCGTGGCCACCACCCTCGCGACCTTCACGCACCACCCCTATCTGCTCGCGCGCATCATCGCGACGCTGGACCAGGTTTCGGCGGGCCGCGCCGGCTGGAACATGGTGACGGGAAGCAGCGACATGGCCGCCCGCAACTACGGGCTGGAAGCGCTGCCCGAGCATGACCTGCGCTACGACATGGCCGATGAGTACATGGCCTGCGTGAACGCGCTTTGGGATTCCTGGGAACCGGGCGCGATCCTCGCTGATCGCGAAAGCGGCGTGCTGGTGGACCACACCAAGGTCCGCACGGTGGACTTTAAGGGCCAGTGGTACAGCTCGCGCGGGCCGCTGAATTCCGGCCCTTGCGTGCAGGGGCGGCCCGTCATCGCCCAGGCCGGCGGCAGCCCCCGCGGCCGGCAATTCGCGGCCACCCATGGCGAGACGGTGGTGGCCAACCCCAAGGGCATCGCGGCGATGAAGGCCTATCGCGACGACATCCGCGCCCGTGCCGCGGCGACGGGTCGGAACCCGGACCACATCAAGGTCCTCTTCCTGGTGAACCCGATCATCGGCGAGAGCGCGGAGCATGCGGAGATGCGGCGGCTGGAGCGCATCGCGCAGGCGGACCGCCGGATCGCGCAGCGCCTCGCGCATTTCAGCAAGGTGACCAATATCGACTTCGGCAGCATGGATCTCGACAAGCCGATCGACGAGACCCTGCGCACCAACGGCCACCAGCAGAACCTGGATACGCTCAAGCGGCTCGGCGCCGGCGGCAAGACGCTGCGCCAGGCCTTCACCGACTACAGCGGCACCGGCCTTTCCGTGGATCTCTGCGGCACGGTGGACGCCATCGCCGGCCAGATGGCCGAGGTCGTGCAGGAAGTGGGCGGCGACGGCTTCCTCTTCTCCATGGGCGATGTCAGCCGCCGCGTGGTCGCCGAGGTGGCGGATGGGCTGGTGCCGGCGTTGCAGGCGCGGGGGCTGGTCCGCAAGGCCTATGGCCACGCGACCTTCCGGGAGAACCTGCTGGAGTTCTAGAGGCCCCTCATAGGGCCGTGCCTTCGTTCTGATGCGCTGTTCTGTCCCGGGGAGAGGAAGAAGGAATTCTTCCTCTCCCCGGACCCCTCACCATCATCTTCTTTTGGAAGTTTGGAATCACGGGGCTCACGGTGCGCCTCGGGTCCATGACCCGGCGACTGCAAAGGCAGGAAAGGCACCCTCAACCAGAGAACCCGGTGATCCGGGGTATCCACGGCAGTCCGATGCAGGTCCAGGAGGCTCAGCCTCCTGGCTTGTGAGGTCCGGAGAGGGCAGCGCCCTCTCCGGGGAAACCCTCCAGATTAGAACCCCCGCGCGCCGCCATCAGGCCCCGATCCAATCCAGCACCGGGGCCGCCATGCGCTCCGGCGTGAAGGTTGCGGCCTGCTCCAGGGCCTTCGGGGCCAGTTCTGCCAGCCGGCGCGGGTCGGAGATCTCCTTCAGCCCCGCCGCGAACTCATCGACCGAGAAGGGGTCGAAGAACAGGCCGGCATCGCCGATCACCTCCGGGAAGCTGGAGGTGAGCGAGGCAAGCACCGGCTTGCCCAGGCTCATCGCTTCCACGGCCGGGATGCCGAAGCCCTCATAGACGGAGGTGAGGACGAGGAACTCGGCCGCCTTAAGCAGCCGGTACTTCACGAATTCCGAGACGAAGCCAGTGAACTTCACCCGTTGCTGCGCCTGCGGGCGAAGGCGCGCCAGCGCCTGATCCGCCAGCCAGCCGCGGCGGCCGATGACGATGAAGGTCAGGTCGGAGGCTGCGACGGAGGGGTGCTCCAGCGCGCGCAGCAGAAGGTCGAGATTCTTGCGGGGCTCGATGGTACCGATCACCACGGCATAGCGGCCGAGCTCCACCGTGGGCTGGTTGCGGTCGAGCAGCTCGAAATCCCCGGGCCAGTCCACATACTGCGTCAGCAGCCGGGTCTTGGGAGCCGCCCAGGGAAATGTGTCGGTCAGCGCCACGCGGGTGGCCTCGGAGACGCAGAACACCACCTCATCCGTCGTCAGCTGGTCGCGCAGCGGGTCCAGGTGATAGGCGACATTCGCGACGTCATGCGTCTCCGGCATCACCAGCGTGCTGATGTCGTGGATGGTGCTCGCCTCCCGGCGGGCGAGGCCGAAATTCTCCTTCACCGAGGGATAGAGCAGCGGCTGGGCCGGATTGATCGCTTCGAAGGCATCGATCGGGCGGTCGTTCAGCCGCCCGCGCAGGAAGGCGCCGGAACCGTGGCGGATCGTCTCCCGCGCCTCCGCCGCCGCGATCCGCGTCATGCGGATGCCGAAATCCAGATGGACGCGGCCGCTCCGCTCCAGCGCCTGGACGAGCCGGCGTGTGAAGACCGAAATGCCGGTCCACTCGTCCTCCAGCATCGGGGTGATGTCCACGGTCAGCCGTGGCCGGGTGGCGCTCATGGCACGTCGTTGACCGTCACGCGCGGGGCTCCGGCAGCTGCTGCCGGGCGGAGCAGCCCCACGGGCCGCTCCAGCCAGGCCGAGAGAAGGGTGCGGAACCGGGTGGCCGCCGCGCTGCCCGCCACTTCCACCCGCTGCGCCGCATCGAAGAAATCCAGCCCATAGCGCCAGAAGGGCACGCCCGGATGCAGCAGCATGGATGCGATGGACATGCCCAGCGGCGGCGCGGTGACGAACTGCACGGCCCATGAGCGCGCGCGGGGAAAGACGATGCCGGTGGCGGTCAGGGCGCGGATCACGGTCTCGAGCCGCCCCGCCGTTTCCGCACCGCCTTCGGGACGAGGCAGCTCCAGCAGCAGGAGCTCGGGGCCGCCGAAGATCGCCTCCAGCACCTCCTGCGCCACCATCCGCAGGAAAGGGGTGTCGGCCAGTGCCGCCTCGGTCAGGGGGATGTAGCGGATCGGGCGATCGATCGGCAGCGCCTCCTCCGGCGGGGCGGGCTCGATGCCCTGCATCCCCTGCCTGCCGAGCGGGCCGCAATAGAAGGGGAGCCTCTCCATGATCCCGGATTCGGGCGTCTGCCGCAGCCGCAGGTAGAGCGAGGGCGGGCGGCACCAGGAGGCGCCGAACCGGAACGCCATCCCGCCATTGATCTGCGAGGCAAGGCCGGCGAACAGCTCGGGCGCCACGCGCAGGAGGTTGCGCAAGGCCTGCTCCGATGCCGGATTGCCGCGCGGGAAGAAGAACATGTGGTTCCGCAGCCCGGGAATGGGGCGCAGGCTGTGGCCGTCCGTGAGGGCGACATGGTCGCGCGCATCCCCGATCCGCTCATCCAGCCAGGCGCGGGCGCGGCCATGGGTGAAGATCTCGGGCCGTGCCACGAACTGCATGGAGGTGGAGCGGGCGGTTGCCTCCTGCGTCAGCAGGGCCAGGGCCGCGCGCAGCTCGACCGGCATCACCACGTCGCGCAGCGCGTCACGGCCGAAGAGCGACCCCGGGATCTTCAGCCGCGGAAGCCAGGAGCCCGGCAAGGAGACGAGAAGCCTCGGCCCGAAGGTCGGCCCGTTGGTGCTGGCGGTATGCGGCATCGATCAGGAATCGGCCGTATCGGTTTCGGCGGCGAAGACGAAGCCTGGCGTGTTCGGCGCCGTGAGCGAGCGCGGGCGGGAGCGGAACTCCTCGCTGGCCGCGAGCACCGCGAGTAGGCCGAAGGGCGTCAGCGCCCCGATCCCGAGCAGCGGCGCGTAGCTGCGGATGCCATCCTCGTCGGCCGGCCGGCCGAGCACGTAGAGATAGGCGGTGCGGATGAATTCGGTGATGCCGCGCCGCGCCATGAAGTCCTGCAGCACGGGCCCGTAGCCGCGCAGCTGGTCGATGGAGGTCGCGACCCTCGGATCACCGGCGACGACGCGGGCCAGCGTGTCGCCCCTCGGCTCCGCGCCATCCCGCAGCTTGAGGATTCGCGCCGCCTGGATCTCATCGCCCGTATCCGCAGACTGCAGGCTGACCGGGATTTCCGCCACCTCCGCCACCGGCCGTCCGAGCCGCAGCCGGAAGGCGCACCATCCATGGCCGAAATTCACATGCGCCAGATCGGCGCGGAACAGATGGGCATAGCCCAGCGCGAGTTCCTGCCCTTCGGGGTCCAGCACGCGCAGCTTCAGCGGGCGGCCCGGAGCCTCCGTGTCGAAGGCCCAGCCCTCCACGAACCCCGCCGCGGTGAGCGCATCGAGATGTCCGCGGATCATGTCGCCATGGCTTTGCGCCGGAGTGGCATGCCGATCCTTGAACCTATCCGTCGTGACGCCGGAAGGGCGGCGCCGTCATGGCGGGTCTGACCATCCGATGGTCGCGCCGCGACGGCTATTTCTCCATAAAAGATACGCCGTGGCAAGGACGCGGGGCGGGTTCAGACCACCTCGAACAGTCGTCCGAACAAGCCGGCGAGGATCGCCTCCGGTGACCGCAACAGGCGCGGCGACATGACGCGGAGCGTGCCCACCTGCTCCTCCACATGGAAGTATTCCAGCGCGTGATCGTAATTCGGGCGCCGTTCGCCGGTGTCGTGGATCATGACCAGGGGTTCCGGATACCGGCCACGATTCGCGGCGGCCAGCAGCGCGGCGGAGAGGCAGCAGGCCACGCGGAAGCGGCCATCGACGAAGATCAGGTCGGGAAAGCTGCCGATCCGGTCCCATTCCTGCCACATGCGCGCGATGTAGTTGGGCCAGGGCCGCACGGCCGTGCGGTCCACCGGCGCGCCCCAGGCGCCCACGGGGCCGATATCCGCATGCAGGATGGAGGCGCGCCCGGCGGCGATCACGGCGGCCACCTCCTCGTCCTCGCTCACGGCCTTGGCCCAGGCGGGGTCGGATTCCACGCCCACCATCATGTCGAATCCTTGGCGCGCGGCGAGCAGGGTGGAGCCGCCGGTGCCGAACTCGGCATAGCGGCGCCGGCCCTTGCCGAGAATCCGCTCGAAGAGCTGCCGCTCCGCCGCCGTCATATGTGGTCCGCGCAGCAGCGGCCGGGCCTTTGCGTCCTCGGGCGAGACGGGCGGACGCGGAGCGGCGGCAGGCTTGGGCGCGGGCTTCGCGGCCGGCGCCGGCTTGGGCGGCGGGTTTGCCTCGGCCTCGATGGCCTGCCTGCGGCGGGCCGTTTCCTCCACGCGCATCGCCTCCAGTGCCTTCGCGTCGGGGAAGTCAAAGGCCAGCTCGTCGGGATCGACCCAGACCGTCCGGGCATAGCCCGCCTTGTCGAAGCGCTCCTGGCTCATGTGCAGGCCCACCGCGCCGATATAGCGGCCGCTGACCAGATGCGTGTTCAGCCCCACGCGGCCGAGCGCATAGGTCACCGCCTTCTTCACGTCGTCCTGCGAGGTGACGCCGACGAGGATGTCGCGCTCGCGGTAGCGTTTGCGGATCTCGGGGCTGGAGCGGTCCTTGTAGTCCCGGCCGAGCACCAGCTCGTAGTAATCGGCCATCAGGGGCTGCATCTCCTCCCAATGGCGGCGGAACAGGCCGAAGCCCCAGAGATGCCCAATTCGGCGCAGCGCCCGGCGATGCTTCAGCTGGTCCGCCGCGCTGGCGGTGAGATGCCCATAGGCGGCGAAATAGCCCACGTCGCGGCTGCTCTCGGCGGCCGTGCGCAAGCTGTCCATCACGCGGAGATAGCGCGGCGCGAGCACGAGGTCGTCCTCGAAGAAGTACGCGCATTCCGCCTTCATCTCGCGGAAGAACAGGGTCTCGGCGCGCAGGAAGTTCTCCGCCACGCCCAGGTTCTCGCTCGCGGCCAGCACCTGCCCGCGCGGGAAGATCTCGCGGAAGGTGGCGACGCAGGCCTCGACATCCTTCTGCTCGGCCTTCACGCGCCCGCTGCGGTGGTTGTGCCAGTGGTCCTGGAAGAGGAAGATCTCGCGCCGCCCGATCTCCGCCCCCTCCTGCGCCGCGAGGGAGAGCAGCACCTCGCGCAGGTAGTCGGGCCGGTTGAACGACATCACGGCGATCGGAGGATGGGTCATGCCGCCCTTGGTCCTGTCGGTTCCCGGCCTCGTCGCCCGTGAACCGGCTGCGGGCAGAAGGGGTCCACGGGCCCGGAGGCGCGGGGCATAAGGCAAGCGGGGCCAAGAGGGTGTCAAGCAGCCGACCCATGGCTTGACGCGGATACCGGGCCTGCGGAGTGTCGCGCCGCCCCGGATGGGGCCATCCGCACGGAGAAGAACGCCGTTGGAGATCCTGCCGGCCAGCCTGCTCGCCCGTCATCCCGCCTGGCCTACCGCGCTGCGCTTCGGCCCGGGCTGGACACCGCCCGAGATCATCGAGCCGCTGGAAATCGCGCTGGTGGATGCCGCCATTCCCGAGTTGGCGGCGCGCGGCATCACGGTGCGGAACGGGTTGGGCAAAGACAACCGCCTCCTGCTCGATGCGCATACGCCGAAGCAGCGGCTTTCGCTGGATCTGTCGCGCGCGAGGGACAGCACCATCCTCCTGGGCCGTTATGCGAGGCTGGCGGGAGAGGTCGCGGCGACCGGGCGTGGCCACCTGCTGGCTTCGACGGGCTGGGACAGCCCCTCCATCGCCATGGTCCACTGCACCTTCCGGGGCGACCGGGCGCTGATCTTCCTCGGCCACGGCCTGACATCGAACCGCACCAACTTCCTGGCCGAGGGGCCCGAAGGCGCGGTGCTGGTGGGGGATGACGCGATGTTCGCGACCGGCATCACCATCCGCACCTCCGATTCGCATGGCATCGTCGACCTCGCGACCCGCGAGCAGGTGAATGCGCCCGAACCCGTGGTGGTCGGGCCGCATGTCTGGCTCGGGCAGGATTCGCTGTTGATGAAGGGCGTCACGATCGGGGCCGGGTCGATCGTGGCGGGACGGGCGGTGGTGACGCGCCCGGTGCCACCCCGGGCGCTTGCCGCGGGCGTGCCGGCGCGGGTGCTACGCGAGAATGTCAGCTGGACCCGCCAGTCGCGGCCGCGGCCGGAGCAGATCGCGGCGATGATCGAGGGACTTCCCGAGGCGGATTGAAGCGCGCGCCCCCGCCGTTATGCCAGATAGAATCCCTTGCCTTGCGCCTCCTTGCTGCGGAGGAGGGAGCGGCGGACCTGCCGCAGGGTGCGCTGCCCGACATTCTGGGCGTAATAGGCCTCGTCGCCCGGCAGCCGGTCCATCACCAGGCGCCAGAGCCAGTCGATCTCCTCCCGCGTCACCGGCCGGTCCGGGTTGAACATGCGCTGGCGCATCTCCTCCAGCTTCGCGGGGTAGGTGTTCCGGCGATGGGCCGCGCAGGCGGCACGCTTGTCGTCGATGATCCTGGCGATGATCTCGGGCGTCGCCTCGGGCGGGTTGGCCGGCAGCGCCTCCACATAGGCCATGTTGCCGAAGCCGAGCTTCTCGAACTGCGCGGGCTGGAAGGACTCGCCCTGCGCGCCGATGTAGCGGGCGTAGCAGACATCCGTGTTGAGCCGGGCATAGCCGAGGTCGGCGCAGGCCATGGTCTTCGCCACGTCCTGCGAGGAGGCGGTGCTCGACACCGCCTTGTCCTGGTAGAGTTCCACGATCCGCAGATGCGGGCGGGCCTGGTAGTCCACCTGCGAATACACCTCGTGGAAGGGCTTCAGCCAGGGCTGCATCGCCTTCCAGCAACGCCGCGTCAGCGCGAAGCCCCAATGATGCTCCATCGGCACCAGATTCGGCGCCTCCGGATCGGCTTCGCGCTGATGGTCCCCATAGGCGGCGAAGTAGCCGACATTCTTATGCGGCAGCAGCAGGCGGCGGAGCTGCTCCAGCATCGCGACATAGGCCGGGCCGAGCTCCAGGTCCTCCTCGAAGAAATAGGCGACCTCGGCCTTCAGCGTGTCGAAGGCGAGCTTCTCGCCGCGATGCAGGTTGAGGGCGATGCCCAGATTCTCCGGCGAGGCATGCACATGGCCGCCGGGGAAGACCTCGCGGAAGGTCGCGATGCTCGCCTCGATCAGCTCGGGGTCGCCATAGGTGATGCCGGAGCGGCGTGAGCGGGCGCCGTCCTGCAGCAGGTGCACCTGGCTGTCCGGGATGAGGACGCCCTGCTGCGCCTTCATCGATTCGCACAGCTTGCGCAGGTAATCCGGCCGGGTGAAGGAGAAGATGATGATGGGGGCGCTGACGGCCGGGGCAGTGTGCGGCATCGCGCGCGCCTCGCTGACTCATGGGATGAAGGGGAAGGACGACGCCGCGAGGCGCCCGCCGTTCCGCTGGGCGTACGGCGCCCCGGCGGCGGCTTCTAGCCGAAATGCTGCCGCCACCAGGTCACGAAATGTCCAAGTCCGGTGCGGAGATCGGTCGTCGGCTCCCAGCCGAAGTCCCGCTTCATGGCGGAGACATCGGCGAAGGTGGCCGGCACGTCGCCGGGCTGCATCGGCTTGAGCACGCGGATGGCCTTCACCCCCAGCAGCTCCTCGAGGATGCCGACCATCTTCGGCAGCTCCTCCGGGTGGCTGTTGCCGATGTTGTAGAGGCGGTGGCCACCATCGGCGGGCGGGTTGTCCAGCGCGGCCATGATCCCGGCCACGATGTCCGCGACATAGGTGAAATCGCGCCGCACGCGGCCCTCGTTGAACATCTCGATGGGGCGGCCCTTCAGCATCGCATCGGTGAAGAGCCAATAGGCCATGTCCGGCCGGCCCCAGGGCCCGTAGACGGTGAAGAAGCGCAGCCCCGTCAGCGGAATCCGGTAGAGGTCCGTGTACACGCTGCTCATCAGCTCGCCGGCGCGCTTCGTGGCGGCGTAGAGCGAGGCGGGGCGGTCCACGCGGTCGGTCTCCTGGAAGGAGGTGCCGTCATGGCGGGAGCCGTAGACCGAGCTGGTCGAGGCATAGACGGTGTGGCCGATGCGCCCCTCGCTGCGGCGGACACCCTCGAGGATGCCGAGATGGCCGGTGACATTGGCCGCGGTGTAGGCGAAGGGCGCCTGGAGCGACCAGCGCACCCCGGCCTGGGCGCCGAGATGCGCCACGCGGTCGATCTCGGGATGCGCGGCCATGAGCGCCAGCAGCTCCTCGGTATCCGCCAGATCGATCCGGTGCATCCGGAAGGCGCCGGGGCGGGCATTGCCGGTCAGCGCCTCGACCCGCGCCTCCTTCAGCGCCGGGTCGTAATACGGGTTGAAGTTGTCGATGCCGATGACCTCGTCCCCGCGCGCGAGGAGCGCCTGGCACAGATGCGCGCCGATGAAGCCGGCCGCGCCGGTGACGAGGATGCGGCCCATGGTCAGGCCTGGCGGACGGAGGCAGGGCGATAGGCAGGCGCGTCCTCAGGGCTCGTCGCGTGGCGGATCGCGGGGAGTCTGGGGGGCATCAGGCGCCTTCCATGGGGCGGACAATCCGGCTGCGGATTATAGCGGCTTGCCGGCGGGGCACCATCCACCCCGCCCCACCCCTGCCCCGGGGCGCCCTGCGCGCCGTGACTTGCCTGCGGGGCGCCCGCTGCGCCATACCCGGCGCCGGACACCGGGGGGAGCCCATTTCGGGCTGAGAGGCGGGGCAACCCGCGACCCCTGGAACCTGACCCGGTTCGGACCGGCGTAGGGATCGGTGCTTCAGACGGTGGTGCGCCCCTGGCGCGAAATCAGACCCGCGCAGGCGCTGCGCGACCCGGCCGGCCCGCCTCATGCGGCCGGAGGGGTGGGCCTGCGCCCGGCATTCCACCTGGCCCCGCTTCCTCCCGCTCCCTCCGCTGGGATGGAGGACACCCCGTGCAACGCCGCTCCCTTCTGAAGGGCGCCGCCCTCTCGGCGCTCCCGCTTCCCGCCCTCGCCCAGCCGGCGCGCGCCCGCACCCTGCGCTTCGTGCCGCAGGCGGCGCTGACCGCGCTGGACCCCATCGTGCAGAACGCCACGATCAGCACCACCCATGGCTTCTGCGTGTTCGACACGCTCTACGCCACGGATGCGAAGTTGGCGCCGCGCCCGCAGATGGCGTCGGGGCATGCGATGAGCCCGGACGGGCTGCTCTGGACCATCCGCCTTCGCGACGGGCTGCGCTTCCATGATGGCGCGCCGGTCCTTTCGCGCGATGCCGTCGCCAGCCTTCAGCGGTGGTGCGTGCGGGACCTGTTCGGGCAGATCCTTGCCCGGGCCGTGGCCGAATGGGGCACGCCGGACGACCGCACCCTCACCATCCGGCTCCGCCGGCCTTTCCCGTCCCTGCTCTACGCCCTGGCCAAGCCCGCCGGCATCCCACCCTTCATCATGCCGGAGCGCCTGGCCCGGACGGCGCCGGACCGGCCTGTGCCGGAGATCGTCGGCAGCGGCCCCTGGAAGTTCGTCGCCCCGGAGTTCAACCCGGGCAGCTTCGTGGCCTATGCGCGCAACGAGGCCTATGTGGCGCGCGACGAACCGGCGGAGGGAGCCTCAGGCGGCAAGCGCGTGCATTTCGACCGGCTGGAGTGGCACATCATCCCCGATGGGGCGACGGCGGGCGCCGCGCTCCAGCGCGGCGAGGTGGACTGGGTGGAGTACCCGCTACCCGACCTGCTGCCCCTGCTCGCGCGGGACCGCAACATCCGCACGCAGATTTACGACCCGATCGGCTTCCTCGGCGTGATCCGCTTCAACCACCTGCACCCGCCCTTCGACAAGGTGGAGGTGCGCCGCGCCGTGCGGGACTGCATCAGCCAGCCCGACCACATGGCGGCCGTGGCGGCGCCGGGCGACTGGCGGGAATGCCACGCCCTCTTTCCCTGCACCCTGCCCGGGGTGACGGAGTTCCCCGCGCCACCACGGGATTTCGACAAGGCGCGCGCCGCGATCCGCGCCGCCGGGATGGAAGGCGCGAAGGTGGTGGTGATCAACCCCACCGATTTCGCCGCCGTGGCGCCGCAGGGCCGTCTGGCCGCCGATGTCTGCCGCCAGCTCGGCTTCCGGGTGGATCTGCAGGAGATGGACTGGGCCGCGATGCTCAGCCGCCGCAACTCGCGGGAGGATGCGGATCATGGCGGGTGGAGCATCTACCCGACCAACTTCCCCGCCGCCTCCATCGCCAACCCGGCCGTCAACTCCGGCATCCGCGGCGATGGCCCGACCGCCTGGTTCGGCTGGCCGACCGATCCAGCGACGGAGGCGGAGATCGAGCGCTGGCTCTATGCCCCCGATGCCGCGGCGCAGGCGGCGGCCTTTGCGGCAGTGCAGAGGACGGCCTGGGACCATGTCGGCTTCGCGCCGAGCGGGCTGTTCGTGCTCAAGACCGGCTTCCGCGCCGATCTTTCGGGCGTGCTGCAGGGGCCGAACCCGTATCTGTGGAACCTGGGCCGGGGCTGACCGGCCAGAGGAAAGGGCCGCCGGCACGAAGCCGGGCGGCCCTTTTCATCACGGCCCCGCGGGGCCGGCCGAGGCTGGTCAGGAGTGCTGGCCGCCATTGCCGGTCGCGCCCGTCCGTTCCAGGAAGCTCTGCAGCGCGGACTTGCGGGTGAAGGCGGTCTGGGTCCCGGCAGGCAGGCCCTCGGTGTAGGCGGCCTGGCCGTCATAGGGATTGGCCTCCCGCGCGAAGGCGCCCTGGCCGGCGGCGACGCCCATCAGCGCCGTGGCGAGGCCGAGCACGCGGAGAAAGGGAAAAGCGGACATCCTGAATTATGCCTCTTGTGGATGGTGGCGGCACCATGCCGTCGTCTCGGCACGGGGCATATGCCCCGGATCGGCGCCGTTCCACTTGACCTTGTCGATGACTTCCATCTGTCTGGTGAATGGAACCGGCGCGGCTCCCCTTCCATCCCTGCCGCTGGTTCCCGCCGATGGAGAGGGGCTGAATGGTACAACGATCGCACGACGGGGGCCTGCGCCGGCTCGACATGAACCTGCTGCCGGTCTTCGCGGCGCTGATGCGGGAGCGCAGCGTGACCCGGGCCGGGGAGGTGCTGTTCCTTTCCCAGCCTGCCACCTCCTCCGCCCTCGCGCGGCTGCGGGCCTTCTTCGGGGACGAGCTGTTCATCCGGAACGGGCGGACGCTGGAACCGACGCCCAAGGCCGAGGCGCTGATGGAGCAGCTCGCGCCCGCCATGCAGGCCGTGGCGGGCGCCATCGCCAGTTCCATCCCCTTCGACCCCGCCACCGATACCCGCACCTTCCGTATCGGCATGAGCGAGGACGTGCAGATGGCTATGATCCCGGTGCTGCCGCTGCTGCGGAAGGCGGCGCCCCATTGCCGGATCATCATCCGCTCCGGCACCTACCGCACCATCCCGCGCATGCTGGAATCGCGCGAGATCAACACCGCGATCGGCCATACCGAGGACCTGCCGGCCGCGACGAAGCAGCGGGTGATCCGCCGCGGCGGCTGGCGCGTGCTGCGCGATTCCGCATCCCCGGGGCCGGTCGACCTCAATGCCTATTGCGAGCGCCCGCACATGCTCGTCACCCCCCGGGGCGATCTTTCGGGCTTTGCGGATGAGGAGCTGGCGCGGCTCGGGCGCAAGCGGCAGGTGGTGCTCGGCGTGCCCGATTTCGGCCTGATGCCGCGCACGCTCATCGGCACCGACATGCTCTGCCTGGTGACCGAGGCCGTGGTGGATGCGGTGGCCGCCCTGGGCGGGCTGGAGCGGCTGGCCGCCGACCCCCCGCCCATTCCCTGCCCGGAGGCGGTGACGACCATGGCCTGGCGCACCGCCGTGGACCAGGATGCCGGCGAGGTCTGGTTGCGGGCGCAGCTCGTGCAGCATCTGGCCCGGCGGTAGAGGACACTGCATCGCCTTTGCCGGAAAACGGGGCTAGAGCGAGGCATGGCCGAAGCCCTTGCCCTGCTGGACGCCGCCCGCGCCTGTTTCGCCACGGGCCGCACCCTCCCGCTGGAGGACCGGCGCGCGGCCCTGATCACCCTGCGCGACGGGCTGGAGGCGATGGAGCCCGAGCTGCTCGCGGCTCTGCACGCCGATCTCGGCAAGCAGGAGTTCGAGGCCTGGACCTCCGAGATCCTGCTCGTCCGCCAGGAGATCGCGCTCACCCTCAAGCGCCTGCCCCGCTGGGCGAAGGAGCGGCGGGTGAGGGGGCGCTGGTTCCACTTTCCCGGCCGGGCGGCGCTGCGGGTGGAGCCGCGCGGGGCGGTGCTGATCCTCGGGCCCTGGAACTACCCCGTGCAGCTCTGCCTCGTGCCCCTGGTCAGCGCCATCGCGGCGGGGAATGCGGTGGTGCTGAAGCCCTCGGAGGTCGCGCCGGCCACGGCGGCCGCGCTGGCGCGGCTTGCGGCACTCTGCTTCGCGCCGGGCCATGTGCAGGTGGCCCAGGGCGGGCCAGAGCTGGCGGCGGCGCTGACGGCCCAGCCCTTCGACCACATCTTCTTCACGGGCAGCACGGAAACGGGCCGCAAGGTGGCCGAAGCCGCCGCGCGCAACCTGGCCACCACCACGCTGGAACTGGGCGGGGCCAATCCCTGCATCGTGGATGAGGGCGCGGACCCCGTGCTCACCGCCCGGCGCATCGCCTGGGCGAAGTTCCTGAACGCGGGCCAGACCTGCCTCGCCCCGAACCACCTGCTCGTGCATGAGAGCCGCGCCGAGCCGCTCATCGCCGCCCTGCGCGAGACCATCACCCGCTTCTACGGCGCCGACGGGCGCGGGATGCAGCGGGTGGTGGATGCGCGGCATCTCGGGCGGCTGAAGGCGGTGCTGGCGCGCGGCCGCGTGCTGCATGGCGGCGCGGTGGACGAGAACGCGCTGCATCTCCAGCCGACGCTCCTGGCCGACCCCGACTCCGCCCTTCTGCGGGAGGAGATCTTCGGCCCCATCCTGCCCATCGTGACGTGGCGCGACCGGGCGGAGCTGCTGGCGGGACTCTCCGGCCTGCCCGAGCCACTCGCGCTCTATGTCCATACGCGCGACCAGGGCTTCGCCGATGCGGTGGCCCGGGCCCTTCCCTCGGGCGGGTTCTGCGTGAACGAGCATCTCGTCCACTGCACCGTGCCGGACCTGCCCTTCGGTGGCGTGGGGCCGAGCGGACAAGGGCGCTATCACGGACAGGCGGGGTTCGAGGCCTTCTCCAACGCACGTGCGATCTTCCGGCAGCCCGCGGGCATCGATCCGCCCATGCGCTATCCGCCCTACAAGACGCCGCTCTCGATCATCAAGCGACTGATGGGATGAACAACAGCTTCGACGTGATCATCCTCGGCGCAGGGGCGGCGGGGATGATGTGCGCCTTCACCGCCGGCCGGCGCGGCAAGCGCGTGCTGCTGCTGGACCATGCCGACGCCCCGGGGGCGAAGATCCTCATCTCCGGCGGTGGGCGCTGCAACTTCACCAATACGGGGACGGAGCCCTCGCGCTTCTTCTCGGCCAATCCGCATTTCGCGCGCTCGGCCCTCTCCCGCTACACGCAGCACGACTTCATCGCGCTGGTCCAGCGCCACCGCATTCCCTATCATGAGAAGACGCTGGGCCAGCTGTTCTGCGACGGCTCCGCCCGCGCCATGGTGCAGCTGCTGCTGGACGAGTGTGAGGCAGCGGGCGTCGATCTCCGCCTGCGGCACCGCATCCTGGATGTCAGCCGCGCCGAGGGCTTCCGGGTGGAGACGGACCGGGGCATCTTCAGCGCTCCGGCGCTGGTCCTGGCCACAGGAGGGCTCTCGATCCCGAAGATGGGGGCGACCGGGCTCTCGCTGGACCTCGCCCGCCGCTTCGGCCTGCCCCTGGTGGAGCCGCGCCCCGGGCTGGTGCCGCTGACCTTCGGGGAGGCCGACCTCGCGCTGATGCGCCCGATCTCCGGCGTCTCCCTGCCTGTCGAGGCCCGCGCGGGCAAGGCGCGCTTCCGGGAGGCGATGCTCTTCACCCATCGCGGCCTGTCCGGGCCCGCCATCCTGCAAATCTCCACGCCCTGGCGGGCGGGGGAGGCGGTGACGCTCGACCTGCTGCCGGATGTCGATGCCACGGCCTGGCTGCTGGCCCGCAAGGAGGAGCGGCCGCGCGCGGCGCTGCATACGGTGCTGGCGGAGCGGCTGCCCCAGCGCCTGGCCACGGCACTGGGCCAGACCCGGCTGGCCCAGCACACCCGCCCCGTCGGCGAGCTGGGCAACAAGGCGCTGAAGGAGGTCTCCGCCCTGCTAAAGGGCATGGCGCTGACACCAGTGGGAACGGAGGGCTACGCCAAAGCCGAGGTAATGGCTGGCGGCGTGGACACCGCCGCCCTGTCCTCCCAGACCATGGCCGCGAAGGACGTGCCCGGCCTGCATGTGATCGGCGAGGCGGTGGACGTCACGGGCTGGCTGGGCGGGTACAACTTTCAATGGGCGTGGTCGTCCGGCTGGTGCGCGGGGATGTCGGTCTAGGCTGCTCCGTTTGCGCTAAGGCTTGCGTCGGATCTCCGGCGGAGGGCTCTGCCCTCCACCCCCCAAGGGCCTGAGGCCCTTGGAACCCCGTCTGACTGCCGTGGATGCCCAGGATCGAAGGGGTCTCTGGTTGAGGGCGCTTTTTCTGCCTTTGCAGTCGCCTCGGGTCCACGACCCGAGGCGCACCGTCAGCCCGGTGATTCCAAACTTCTAAAAGGAGATGATGCTGAGGGGGCCGGGGAGAGGAAGAATTCCTTCTTCCTCTCCCCGGGACAGACCAGCAGTCCAGAACAGATACGCAGCGGTATGATTTCACCCCTGGAGATCCTATATCCCGCCCCGCCATGCTGCGCCTGACCGAGATCAAGCTTCCCCTGGACCATCCCGACGACGCGCTGCGCGATGCCGTGCTGACCCGGCTGCGCTTGCCGCCCGAGGACCTGCTGGACATCACCGTGTTCCGCCGCGGCCATGACGCGCGGCGGCGCGGCGCGATCGCGCTGATCTACACTTTGGACGTGGCGGTGCGGGACGAGCCTGCGGTGCTGGCGCGCATGGCGGGCGAGAAGCATGTCGCCCCGACGCCGGAGACGGCCTATCGCCTGCCGCAGGCCCCGGCCGTGCCGCCGCGGCTTCGCCCGGTGGTGGTGGGGGCGGGGCCCTGCGGGCTTTTCGCCATGCTGATCCTGGCGCAGATGGGCCTGCGACCCATCCTGCTGGAGCGCGGCAAGGTGGTGCGCCAGCGCACGCAGGACACATGGGGCCTGTGGCGCCGCTCGGTGCTGACGCCGGAGTCGAACGTGCAGTTCGGCGAGGGCGGGGCGGGCACCTTCTCGGATGGCAAGCTCTACAGCGGCATCGGCGACAACGCGAACCGCATCCGCAAGGTGCTGGAGGAGTTCGTAAAGGCCGGGGCGCCGGAGGAGATCCTCTACGTCTCCAAGCCGCATATCGGCACCTTCCGCTTGGTCTCCATGGTTGAGCACATGCGGGCGCATATCGAATCCCTGGGCGGCGAGTACCGCTTCGGCACGCGGGTGGAGCAGCTGGAGCTGGGGCCGGACCGGCGGCTGCGCGGCCTGCATCTCTCGGATGGCAGCTTCCTCGAGGCCGACCATGCCGTGCTCGCGGTGGGCCACTCCGCGCGCGACACCTTCGCTATGCTGCATGAGCGCGGCGTCTTCATGGAGGCCAAGCCCTTCTCCATCGGCGTGCGGATCGAACATCCCCAGGGCCTCATCGACCGCTGCCGCTTCGGCCCCCAGGCGGGGCACCCGGTGCTCGGCGCGGCCGACTACAAGCTGGTGCACCACTGCAAGACGCCCGAGGCGGAGGGACGCGCCGTCTATTCCTTCTGCATGTGCCCCGGCGGCACGGTCGTCGCGGCGGCATCGGAGCCCGGGCGGCTGGTGACGAACGGGATGAGCCAGTATTCGCGCAACGAGCGCAACGCGAACGCCGCCATCGTCGTGAGCATCACGCCGGAGCGCGACTATCCCGGCTCGCCGCTCGCGGGCATCGCCCTGCAACGTTACTGGGAAGAGCGTGCCTTCCAGGTCGGCGGCGGCGACTACAGGGCGCCGGCGCAGCGGGTGGAGGATTTCCTCGCCGGGCGGCCCTCCACGAAGCTCGGGGAGGTCGTTCCCTCCTACCGGCCAGGCGTGACGCCGACCGACCTTTCGCTCTGCCTGCCAGATTTCGCCACGGCCGCCATCCGGGAGGCGCTGCCGGCCTTCGACCGCCAGATCAAGGGCTTCGCCATGGGGGACGCGGTGATGACGGCGGTGGAGACGCGCACCTCCTCACCCCTGCGCATCCGGCGCGACGAGACGGGCCAGAGCCTGAACACCCCAGGCCTGTTCCCGGCGGGGGAGGGGGCGGGCTATGCCGGCGGCATCCTCTCGGCCGGGGTGGACGGCATCCGTGCCGCCGAGGCCGTGGCGGCGAGCCTTTCGGCGGTCGCCCTGGCCGGGTGAGGGCCGCGTGCATCACCGGGGTCAATGAGGGTGATTGACGCCGCGCGGGGCGCCAAGCCTCGCGGCGCGGCGCCGCGATGAATAGGTAGCCGTCGCTGAACGACGACTGCTGACGAGGAACCGACGTGGCCCTTCCCCTTGAATTCGCCCTGGACACCTTCGGGGATGTCACCTCCGGCCCGGACGGCGCGCTGCTGCCCCATGCCCAGGTCCTGCGGAACCTGATCGACGAAGCCGTGCTGGCGGATGGGCTGGGCATCGACTTCTTCGGCGTGGGCGAGCACCACCGGGAGGACTTCGCGGTCTCCTCGCCCGAGGTGCTGCTGGGTGCCATCGCCGCCCGCACAAGCCGCATCCGCCTGGGCACGGCGGTCACGGTGCTCAGCTCCGATGACCCGATCCGCGTGTTCCAGCGCTTCTCCACCCTCGATGCCGTCTCTAACGGAAGGGCGGAGGTGATCCTGGGGCGCGGCTCCTTCACGGAATCCTTCCCGCTCTTCGGCTTCGACCTGCAGGATTACGAGACCCTGTTCGAGGAGAAGCTGGACCTCTTCGCCGCCGTGCGCAGCGGGCGGCCCGTGACCTGGAAGGGCACCACCCGCGCGCCGCTGCAGGACCAGCGCGTCTTCCCGCCGATCGAGAACGGGACGCTCAAGGCCTGGATCGGCGTGGGCGGCAGCCCGCAATCCGTGATCCGCGCCGCCCGCTACGGCATGCCGCTGATGCTGGCCATCATCGGCGGGGACCCCGTGCGCTTCCGCCCCTATGTGGACCTGTTCCACCAGGCGCTGGAGAAGCTGGGCCAGCCCGTGCAGCCCATCGGCGTGCATTCCCACGGCTATGTCGCCGAGACGGACGAGCAGGCGAAGGAGGAGCTCTGGCCGCACTGGAAGCGCTCCCGCGACCAGATCGGCGGCGAGCGCGGCTGGCCCCCGGCGCAGCGGGCCGATTTCGAGCGCGAGATCAGCAGCGGCTCCCTCTATCTCGGCGCGCCGGAAACCGTGGCCCGGAAGATCGCGGGCACGGTGAAGGCGCTCGGCCTCTCGCGCTTCGAGATGAAGTACAGCGCGGGTTCCCTGCCGCATGAGAAGATGATGCGCAGCATCGAGCTCTATGGGAGCAAGGTGATGCCGCTAGTCCGCGACCTGCTGGGCTGAGGCCGCGCCCGGAATCGGCCGGGCCGGAACCGGGATGGCGGGATCCGCGTTGCGAGACCGCCATGGCCGAAGATCCCCTCGCCCCCTATCGCGCCAAACGCGATTTCCGCCGCACCGCCGAACCGGAAGGGGCCGCCCCGAAGCGCCGCAAGGCGAAGGCGCTCTCCTTCGTGGTGCAGAAGCACGACGCCACGCGCCTGCACTATGATTTCCGGCTGGAGCTGGGCGGGGTCCTGAAGTCCTGGGCCGTCACACGCGGCCCGAGCCTGGACCCGGCGGAGAAGCGCCTGGCGGTGGAGGTGGAGGACCACCCCCTCGAATATGGCGGCTTCGAGGGCACCATCGCCGAGGGGTATGGCGCCGGCACCGTCATGCTCTGGGACCGCGGCAGCTGGGAGCCGGAATCCGATGACCCCGCCGCGGATCTGGAGAAGGGCCGCCTGCGCTTCACCCTGCATGGGGAGCGCCTGAAGGGCGGCTGGCACCTCGTGCGGATGCGCCCGCGCGGGCGGGAGAGCCGGACCAACTGGCTGCTCATCAAGGATGAGGACGAGGCGGCGCATCCGGGCGACAAGGACGCGCTGCTGGCCGGCTTCACCACCTCCGTCGCCACGGGCCGGGACCTGAACGCGATCGCCGGGAAGCAGGACGGCCCGGCGAAGCCGCCCCGGAAGCGCGCGGCGCCGAAGAAGGATCCCGAGTCCCCTCCCGCGAAGAAGCGCGCCTCCTCCTCCGCCCGCGTGACGGTGGCCGGCGTCGCGCTCACCCATCCGGACAAGCCTCTCTGGCCCGAGGATGGCATCACCAAGCGTGACCTGGCCGAATACATGGAGGCGGTGGCCCCCCGGCTCTTCCCCTGGGTCGAGGGCCGGCCGCTCTCCCTGCTGCGCGCGCCGGACGGGATCAACGGGGAGCGGTTCTTCCAGCGCCATGGCGGTCGTGGCGTCTCGCCGCTGCTGACGCAGGTGAAGCCGAGGGGGGAGGAGTCCTCCCTGCTGCAGGTGGACAAGCCCGAGGCCCTGGTGGGGCTGGCGCAATGGGGGGCGCTGGAAATCCACCCCTGGCCCGCGCGCAGCACCGCCATCACCCGTCCCGACCGCCTGATCCTGGACCTGGACCCGGCCGAGGACCTGCCCTTCACCGCCGTGGTGGAGGCCGCGCTGGTCCTGCGGGAAGGCGTCTCGGCCATGGGCCTCATTCCCTTCTGCAAGACCACGGGCGGCAAGGGGCTGCACATCGTCGTGCCGGTCTCGGGCGCGAGCTGGAAAACCCTGCACGACACGGCAGCCCGGATCTGCGAGGCGCTGGAGGCGGAGGCGCCGGACCGCTTCACGACCAGCAGTTCAAAGGCCGTGCGCGGCGGACGGATCTTCCTGGATTTCCAGCGCAATGCCCGCGGCGCGTCAGCGGTGGCCGCCTGGTCGCCGCGCGCACGCCCCGGCGCCACCGTCTCGATGCCGCTGGACTGGGCCGAGGTGAGGGAAGGGCTGGACCCCAAGGCCTTCACCCTACGCACGGCCCCCGCACGGCTGAAGACCGCCGATCCCTGGCAGGATTTCGAGGCCTCCGCGCGGCCGCTTCCGAAGAAGGGGTGATGGGATTGTGGGCTTCCCGTTGAGGGCTCCGCCCTCAACCCGCCAAGGGCCTGAGACCCTTGGAACCCCGTTTGACTGCCGTGGATACCCCGGATCAAAGGGGTCTCTGGTTGAAGGGGGCCTTTCCTGCCTTCGCAGTCGCCTGAGGTCATCGACCTCAGGCGCACCGTCAGCCGGATGATTCCAACTCGAAGAAAAAGATGATGGTGAGGGGACCGGGGAGAGGAAGAATTCCTTCTTCCTCTCCCCGGGACAGACAGTCACCCGGGAAAGCCGGAGCCTACCGTGCGGACGCCTACTGCTTCTTGTGTCCGGGTTCGGCCATGCCGCGATGCATCTCCGCCGTCACCGCGGCGGGCAGCACGTTGGCCATGGCGGACTGCACCTTGTTCTTCAGGCCGTAGACCACGTCGCCATCACCGCGCAGCATGGCCGCGAAGCCGGTCTTCGCCACCTCCGCCGGGTCGTCCTTCTTCTGCTGGCCGACCGGCGTGTCCATGAGGTCGCCGCGCTCGAAGAACTCGGTCTCGGTCGGGCCGGGCATGAGGCAGGTGACGGTGATGTTGGTGTCCTTCAGCTCGTTCCGGATGGCCCAGGAGAAGGAGTTCAGGAACGACTTGGTGCCGTTGTACACCGCCTGGAAGGTGCCGGGCATGAAGCCGGCGATGGAGCCGGTGATCAGGATCTTCCCGGCGTTCCGCGCCCGCATCTCCCGCCCGACCTTCTGGATCAGGTAGATCGTGCCGGTGATGTTGGTGTCCACCACGCGGCGCGCCTCGTCCCAGTCCTGGTCGAGAAAGCCCTTGCCGAGGCCGCGCCCCGCATTGGCGACGAGAACCTCGACCGGGCGGCCCTTCGTGGCCGCGAGGAGCTGGTCCACGCCTCCGGTGGTGGCGAGGTCGGCCTGGACGGCCTCGACCTTCGTGCCCGAGGCGCGCAGCTCGGTGGCGGCCGCCTCGATCTCCGGCTCGTCGGCCACGATCAGCAGGTCATAGCCATGCTGCGCGGCCTCCTTCGCCAGCTCCCGGCCGATGCCGGTGGATGCGCCCGTGACGATGGCCAGAGGCTTCATGGATTCAGCCATGGTGGCTTCCTTGTGCTTCGGGGGTCAGGGCTTCAGGACGACCTTGATGCAGCCGTCCTTCTTGTCCCGGAAGGTCTTGTAGAGATCGGGCCCATCCTCGAGCTTCGCCGTGTGGGTGATGACGAAGGAGGGGTCGATTTCCCCCTTCTGGATTCGCTCGAGAAGGATGGGCAGGTAGTGCTGCACCGGGGTCTGGGCCATGCGGAAGGTCAGGCCGCGGTTGATGGCGGACCCCATCGGGATCTTGTCTAGGAAGCCCCCATAGACGCCGATGATGGAAACCGTGCCGAAGTTCCGCACGCAATGGATCGCCTGGCGAAGCACATGGGGGCGGTCCGTCCCCATGAAGGTCGCGACCTTGATGCGGTCGATCACGGAATCGAAGCTGGCGAAGGTGTCGGCCTCCGTGCCCACCGCGTCGATGCAGGCATCGGCGCCGCGGCCCTTCGTCTTCTCCTGGATCGCGTCATAGACATCGACCTCGCGGAAATCGAGCGTCTCGGCACCAGCCGCGCGGGCCATGGCCAGGCGCTCCGGCACGGTATCGATCGCGATCACGCGCTCCGCGCCCAGCAGGAAGGCGCTGCGGATCGCCATCTGCCCCACCGGGCCGCAGCCCCATATGGCGATGGTCTCGCCGCCTTTGATGTTGCAGAACTCGGCGCCCATGTAGCCCGTGGGGAAGATGTCCGAGAGGAAGAGAACCTGCTCGTCCGTCATCCCCTCCGGCACCTTGATGGGGCCGACATCGGCATAGGGCACGCGCACATATTCGGCCTGCCCGCCCGGGAAGCCGCCGAGGATGTGGGAGTAGCCGAACAGCCCGGCGGGCGAGTGGCCCCACATCTTCTCGGCCACCTTGGCATTCGGGTTGGACCGCTCGCAGCCCGAGAACCAGCCGTTCTTGCAGAAGAAGCACTCGCCGCAGGAGATGGTGAAGGGCACCACCACGCGGTCGCCGACCTTCAGCTTCTTGTTGTCCTTGCCGACCTCGACGACCTCGCCCATGCATTCATGGCCGACCACGTCGCCACGCTCCATGCCCGGGATCATCCCGTCCATGATGTGCAGGTCGGACCCGCAGATGGCGCAGGAGGAAACCTTGATGATGGCGTCGCGGCCGTCCTCGATCTTCGGGTCGGGCACGGTCTCGCAGCGCATGTCGCCCTTGCCGTGCCAGGTGATCGCCTTCATGCGGGTGGTCTCCAGGAATGTGGGGAGCGGCGCGCCGGAGGGGGCGCGGCCGGGCCATTCAGGGGATTGGAACGCGAGGCGGCGCGATCCGCTGCATGGCGGCGCGCCGCGGCGCGTCAGCCGTTCACTACATCCCCGCCATTCGGGTGCAGCACCTGCCCGTTGATGTAGGAACTGTCCGCCTCCGAGGCGAGGAAGATGTAGGAGGGCGCGACCTCGTCCGGCTGCCCGGCGCGCCCCATCTTGGCGGAGCTGCCATGCTGGGCCGTGCGCTCCTCGTTGAAGCTGGCGGGGATCAGCGGCGTCCAGATCGGCCCCGGCGCCACCGCGTTCACGCGGATCTTGCGCTTCTCGAAAAGCTGCTGCGACAGGCTGCGCGTGAAGGCGACGATCGCACCCTTGGTGCTGGCATAGTCCACCAGCTGCGGGCTGCCGCGATAGGCGGTGACCGAGGTGGTGTTGATGATCGCGCCGCCATCCGGCATGTGCGGCAGCGCGTATTTCGCCATCCAGAAATAGCCGAAGATGTTGGTGCGGAAGGTGCGCTCCACCTGCGCCTCCTCGATGTCGGCGAGATAGGCGACCTCATGCTGCTCGGCGGCGTTGTTCACCAGCACGTCGATGCGCCCGCCGAGGAAGGCGACGGCGCGGGTGATGAAGCCCTTTACGAAGCTGGAATCGCCCACATCGCCCGCATAGGTCTCGCAGCGCCGCCCCGCGGCCTCGATCAGCCGCTTCGTCTCGGCGGCATCCTCATGCTCGTCCTTGTAAAGGATGACGACATCCGCGCCCTCCTTGGCGAAGCCGACGGCGACCGCGCGCCCGATGCCGGAATCGCCGCCGGTCACGATCGCCTTTTTGCCCTCCAGCTTGCCCGATGCCTTCCACCCCTCCATCGAGGACTGGGGGCGCGGCGTCATCTCCGCCTCGCTTCCGGGCTGGTGGTCCTGGTGCTGGGGCGGCTGGGGGGGCTTGGGCTTGTCGGACATGCATCGACTCCTTGGCCCCGGCAGAACGGGAGCCGCGGCGCGGCGGTTTCCCCGCGCGGCCGAATTAACCCTCTGATTAACCTGTGTGAGTCACTCTCCCGCCCGATGAGCACGCAGCCCATTCAGCCCCTGGCCGCGCGCCCGGCGCGCCCCGCGAAGGCGGTAGCCAAGACGGCGGACTTCAAGGGCGCCCTGGCCCGCGCGCAGGTCCCCTTCTCCATACCGGCGCCACAACAGGCCGCCCGGACCATGCCGGAAAGCCGGGTGGCAACGCGGACGGCTGATTCGGTCTTCCGGGGCCGGATCGCGGCGCAGGAGAGCGCGGGCGCGGGCTGGGCTGCGCGCAACGCCAGCTCTGGCGCCCTCGGCCGCTACCAGATGCTGCCCGTGGCGCTGCGGGACATCGGCTGGCAGGACGCGGCCGGTGGCTGGACCGAGCGTGCCGCGGCCATGAGCGTGCGGAGCGAAGCCGATTTCCTCGCCAACCCCGCGGCGCAGGAGGCCGCCATGGGCCTGTTCCTGCAGCGCGCCGAACGGCAGCTGGCCGCCAATGGCGCCCTGGGCGCGGCCGGCCAGACCGTGACGGCCACCGACGGGCAGCCCCTCGCCATCACCCAGGCCGGGTTGGTCGCCGCCGCCCATCGCCGGGGCGCCGGGGCGGTGGCGCGCTAGCTGGAGCACCGCACCCGCACCCCGGAAGCGCCCCTGCCCGAAGCCACCCGCGCGGCCTTCGCGAGCGTGGAGCAGCGCCTCCGCGACTTCGCCGGGGTGAGCTATGCCGGCGCCCGCACGGGCGTCAGCCCTTCCGCATGAACAGCACCGGCATGGAGAGGCCCCCGCCCAGCGGCCGCTCCCCCGGCCGGTCCGCGACATAGCCGAGGCTCTCGTAGAAGGGCACCGCGCCGAGATAGGCCCGCAGCACGAAGCGGCGGTGCCCCGCGGTCCGTGCACGGTCCTCCGCCGCCCGCACCAGCCGCGTCGCCAGTCCCTGCCGCGCCGCATCGGGGTGCACGAAGACCTTGCGGATGCGGGCCACCTCCCCTTCCTGGCTGCCCCAGCCCGCGCTGCCGAGCAGGGTGCCTGCCCCTTCCGCCACCCACAGGTCGCTCGCCAGTACCTCGGGCGCATAGTCCGGGGCGTTCAGCATGGCGGTGTAGGCGGGCACGAGCTCCGGCGGGTAGGCCGCCGTTGCCAGGGCGGCGAAGGACGCGGCGTGCAGCGCCACCAGCGCCGGCATCTCCTCGGGTTGCAGAGGGCGGATCAGGGGCGTCATCGGGATCTCCTGCCTCGACCGTGGCACCGGCCGGGCGCAAGATCGGGCGATGACCCCGTGCCGCCAAGAGCACCGGGACGATGGAGGATATCGATGCGGTTTCCCAAGGGCCCCTTGTTCCGCCGGCGCCAGCTCGGCGCCCTGGCCGGCGGTGCCCTGCTGCCCGCCCCGGCCGTTCTGGCACAGGGAACGGGCACCTTCCCCAACCGCCCGATCCGGGTGGTCATCGCCTTCGCCGCCGGCGGCAATTCCGACACGATGGCGCGGCTGATCCAGCCCCGGCTCTCCGAATTCCTGGGCCAGTCGGTGGTGGTGGAGAACCGGACGGGGGCGGGCGGCGCGCTCGCCGCCGGCCAGGTCGCCGCCGCGCCGGCCGATGGCCACACGCTGCTCTTCGACGCGGCCTCCTTCATCATCGCCCAGTTCATCCACCGGAACCTGCCCTTCGATTACGAGAAGGACTTCGCGCCGATCGGCATGGTGGCGGAGGTGCCCTACATCCTGGCCGTCACGAACTCGACCGGCATCACCGACCTGAAGGGCTATGTCGAGCAGGCGAAGATCATGCGGGACGGGATGCCCTACGGCTCCCCCGGCATCGGCAATACCGGCCACTTGGCGGGGGCGCTACTGGCTCACCGCTCCGGCACGAAGATGGAGCACATCCCCTATCGTGGCGGGGCCGAGGTGGCGCGGGACCTGGCGGCCGGCACCCTGCCCTCGGGCTATCTCTCGCTGAACTCCCTGGCCCCGGTGCTGGAGGCCGGGAGGGCACGGGCCATCGCGCTCACCAGCGGCCGGCGCATGGGGGTGGAGAACGTGCCCACCATAGCCGAATCCGGCTTCCCCGGCTTCGACCTGACGAGCTGGAACGCGATGTTCTGCCGCACCGGCACGCCCGAGCCGGTCCGCCGCCGGCTGGAGGAGGCCGTGAACTTCGCTACCGCCGATGAGGAGGTACGCCGCCGGCTGGGCACCATGGGCGCCTCCGCCGTGCCGGCCGAAGCCGACAAGCTGGCCGCGCGCCTCATCAGCGAGCGGGCCCTGGTCCAGAACCTGATGCGGGACACGGGCATCAGCTTCGGATGAGGAAAGGGCGCGCCAGCGATGCTGGCGCGCCCTTCCGAAATTCCAAAGGAGGGGAGGCGGGCCTCCCCGGTCCCTGGCTCAGCCGACGATCTCGTTGCCGGCGAAGAAGTAGGCGATCTCGATCGCAGCGTTCTCCGGGCTGTCGGAGCCATGGACCGAGTTGGCCTCGATGCTCTCGGCGAAGAGCTTGCGGATGGTGCCCTCGGCGGCGTTCGCCGGGTTGGTGGCGCCCATGATCTCGCGGTTCTTGGCCACCGCGTCCTCACCCTCGAGCACCTGAACGACCACGGGGCCGGAGGTCATGAAGGAGACGAGGTCCTTGAAGAAGGGGCGCTCCTTGTGGACGCCGTAGAAGGTCTCGGCCATCTGCTGGGTCATCTGGATGCGCTTCTGGGCGACGATCCGGAGACCCTTCTCCTCGAAGACGGCGTTGATCTTGCCGGTCAGGTTCCGGCGGGTCGCGTCGGGCTTGAGGATGCTGAAGGTGCGCTCGGTGGCCATGGCGGGGGTTCCTTGGTTGGTGGGGGGCCGGGTAGCCGCCGGGCGCGCATTCGGCAAGGGGGAGAGGGCCGGGGCCCTCCATCAGCCGGGCGCGCCGGCCTTCCCGGCGGGCCCGTCCGGGGCTGGATCGAGGCCGGGAAGGGGGGCGCCGCATGGGCGCCCCGCCGCCTTCGGGCTCAGCGCGAGGGCGTGCCCGGCCAGTCCGGCCGCGCCACCCGCAGCAGCGCGTATCCCAGCAGCCCCGAGACCAGAGATCCGGCCAGGATGCCGATCTTCGCCTCGGCCTGCAGCAGCGGCTCCCCCGGGAAGGCCAGGAGGGTGATGAACAGGCTCATGGTAAAGCCGATGCCGCAAAGGAGCGCCGTGCCGAAGAGCTGGGTGCGGCTGGCATAGGCGGGCATGTCCGCCAGCCCCAGCCGGATCGACAGCAGCGAGGCCCCGAAGACGCCCACGGCCTTGCCGATCAGCAGGCCCAGCCCCACGCCGAGCGTCACCGGCGCCATCAGCGCCGAGCCGGGCAGGCCGAGGACGGGCACGCCGGCATTCGCCAGGCCGAAGATCGGCACGATAAGGAAGCCGACCGGGATGTGCAGCGCATGCTCCAGCCGGTGCAGCGGGCTCGACACCTCGTCATCCGGCGCGGCGGGGCGGGCGCGCAGCGGGATGCACAGGGCGAGGAACACGCCGGCCAGGGTGGCATGCACGCCCGAGCGCAGGACCAGGACCCAGAGGACGACGCCGAGGAGGAGGTAGGGCCAGAGCACGAGCACCCGCGCCCGGTTCAACCCGAACAGCACCGCGAGCACCAGGGCCGCGCCGGCCAGGTCCGGCAGGGACAGGCCGGAGGTGTAGAAGAGGGCGATGATCACCACCGCCCCGAGGTCGTCGATGATCGCCAGCGCCGCGAGGAACACCCGGAGCGAGGCGGGCACGCGGTTGCCGAGGAGGGAGATCACGCCCAGGGCGAAAGCGATGTCCGTCGCGGCCGGGATCGCCCAGCCATGCGAGGTCTCCGCGGGGTTGATCAGGAGAAAGACCAGCGCCGGCACGGCCATGCCGCCGGCCGCCGCGATTCCGGGCAGGGCCCGGCGCGGCCAGGTGGAAAGCTGGCCGTCCAGCGCCTCGCGCTTGATCTCCAGCCCCACCAGCAGGAAGAACACGGCCATCAGCCCGTCATTGATCCAGTGCTCGACCGAGAGCGGGCCCAGATAGGCATGCAGCACCGCCTCATAGGTTCCGGCCAGGGGCGAGTTGGCGATGACCAGGGCGAGCGCCGCAGACCCCATCAGCACGAGACCGGCCGAGGATTGCCCCTCGAGGAAGCGTCGGAGGGCACTGGGCCGGGCATGCTTAGGCGAGGCCATGGTGGGTCCTTTGTTGTGGCTGAGCCGCCGTATCACGCATGGCGGGCTGCGCCAGGGCAAATCGAGAGTTCCCGGATCGGGGCTGCTCCCCGCCGATAGCCGTTTCGCTGCGCTGCGGTGCGGGGTAGAAGCCCGGCCATGACGGTCCTTGCCCTACGCGACCTGACCATCCGCCTGGCTGGCCGCACCCTGCTCGATGGCGCCAATCTCCAGCTCGACCCCGGCCGCAAGCTCGGGCTCGTCGGCCGGAACGGCGCCGGGAAGTCCACCCTGTTCCGCGCCCTGACCGGCGCCCTGCAGCCCGATGGCGGCGAGATCCGGATCGCCAGCCGCGCCCGCATGGCCCATGTGGCGCAGGAGCAGCCGGGTACGGATGTCTCGCTGATCGAAACGGTGCTGGCGGCCGACACCGAGCGCGCCGCCCTGCTGGCCGAGCGCGAGCATGGCGACCCCGCCCGGGTGGCCGAGGTGCAGGAGCGGCTGATCGCGATCGGCGCCGATGCCGCCGCGGCGCGGGCCGGCGCCGTGCTGGCGGGCCTGGGCTTCGATGCCGCCGCCCAGCTCCGCCCGGTGCGCGAATTCTCGGGCGGCTGGCGGATGCGCGTGGCCCTGGCCTGCGCGCTCTCGCTGGAGCCGGACCTGCTGCTGCTGGACGAGCCGACCAACCACCTGGACCTGGAGGCGACCCTCTGGCTGGAGGGCTGGCTGAAGCGCTTCCCCGGCGCGGCCATCATCATCTCCCACGACCGGGAGGTGCTGGACGAGTGCGTGGACAGCATCGCGCATCTCGACCGCGGCAAGATCACCACCTATCCCGGCGGCTATTCGGAATTCGTGCGCATCCGCACGGAGCGCATGGCCCAGCAGGCGGCGCAGAACGCGAAGATCGTGGCCGAGCGCGCCCATATGCAGGCCTTCGTGGACCGGTTCCGCGCCAAGGCCAGCAAGGCGCGCCAGGCGCAGTCCCGCATCAAGGCGCTGGAGAAGCTGCCCGCCGTCTCGGCCATCGTCGAGGACGTCGCGACACGCTTCGAGTTCCCCGACCCGCCCGAGGTGCCGCCGCCCATCCTGACCATGTATGGCGCGAGCGTCGGCTATGGCGACCGCACCATTCTCCGCGGCCTGGAGCTCCGGCTCGACCAGGAGGACCGGGTGGCGCTGCTGGGCGCCAACGGCAACGGCAAGTCCACCCTGGCCAAGCTCATCGCCGGCAAGCTGGAGCCCCGGGGGGGCGAGGTCCGCCGCGCCCCGCGGCTGAAGATCGGCTATTTCGACCAGCACCAGGCCGAGGCGCTGGACCCGAACGGCACGCCGCTGACCCATATGCAGCACGCCATGCCCAAGGCGACCGTGACCCAGGCCCGTGCCCAGCTCGCGCGCTTCGGGCTGGACGAGGACCGGGCCACCACCCTCATCAAGGACTGCTCGGGCGGCGAGAAGGCCCGGCTGCTGCTGGCGCTGACCACGCGGGACGCGCCCCAGCTTCTGATCCTGGACGAGCCGACCAACCACCTGGACATCGACGCGCGCGAGGCGATGGTCCGCGCCCTGGCGGAGTACAAGGGCGCCGTGGTCCTCATCACCCACGACCCGCATATGGTGGAGCTGGCGGCGGACAGCCTCTGGCTGGTGGCGGACGGGGCGGTGAAGCCCTTCGACGGCGACTTGGCGGATTACCGCGCCTGGCTCGCCGGCCGCGCCCGCGATGCCCGCAGCGAGGCCCGCGCCGCCCGGGGGGAGAGCGATGCCCCCGCCAAGCCCACCGCCGCCAGCCGCGCCGCCGCCCGTGCCGCCCTGGCCCCCATCCGGGAGCGGGTGAAGGAGATCGAGGCGCGGATGGAGAAGTTGCGCCTGGAGGACCGGCTGCTGGAGCGAAAGCTTTCGGACACCGAGACCTATGCGCGCTTCAAGCCGGCGGACATCACCTGGGCCAACACCCGCCGCGCCGCCATCGCCGACATCATGGCGAAGCTGGAAGAGGAGTGGCTGGAACTCTCGGAAAAGCTCGAGGCGGCATGAGCGCCCGGATTCCATTGTGATGTTGAAATCGTCTTCCCGGCCGGCCCAGTCTGGGCGCATGGGCGGGGAGCGGAACGATGGTCGAGAGCGACGTCACGGCGCGCAACCTGGCGCGCGTGCAGGACATCTATGGCCGCTATGCGGAAGGCGACCGGTCGGCGCTCTATGAGGCGCTGTCGCCCGAGGTCTCCTGGAGCTCCGCCGGCGACGGGGCGCTCCCCTGGGCCGGCACCCGCCGGGGGCCGGAGGGGGTCAGGAGCTATTTCGACGCCCTCGATGCCCAGGGCGAGGTCACGGGCTACGAGGTGGAGCAGGTGATCGCCCAGGGCGAATGGATCGCGGTCCTGGCCTGCGCCACCATCCGCTACCGCGGCAACGGGCAGGAACACCGCTACGCCAAGGCCGACTTCATTCGGAGCGTGGACGGGCGGGTGGCGGATTTCCGCGAGTTCTACGACACCGCCCGCGCCTGCCGCGAGCAGAGCTGCGGCTGAGGGGAAGGGGGCCCTCAGGCCCCCTGGCGCGCCTCGACCATCGCCTGCCGCTCGGCCCGCACGCGGTTCACCACCATCCGGTCATGCAGCTGCGTGACGGTTGCCGAGCCGGTGCGGGTGAAAAGGAAGGGCAGCAGCGCATGCACGAAGCAGGCGAGGGAGCCCAGCAGCATCTTCCAGCCGAACCAGGCGGCCGTGTGCATGTGCTCCGTATAGCTTTCCCCGACCGAGGCGGGATGTTCCGTGAAGGAGGGGCGAGCCATGTCCGTGATCCCTGGATGACAGGGGGAGATTAGGCCGGGGGCTCCGGCAAAACCTTGCGTTCTGTGCCGGATCTGTTGAGCATCGCGCGATTTCGTCCCCCTTATGCGAGGATTGGTGCAAATTCATGCCCCTCGACGCCTTCGACCGGAAGATCCTGGATCTCCTCCAGGAGGATGCGACCCTCTCCGTAGCGGAGGTGGCGGAACGCGCCGGGCTCTCTCCCTCGCCCTGCTGGCGCCGCATCCGCCGGCTGGAGGAGGAGGGCGTCATCCGCCGGCGCGTCGCCCTGCTGGACGCGGCGAAGATGCGCGTCGGCGTCACCGTCTTCGTGACGATCCGCACCACCCGCCACAGCATGGATTGGGCCGAGCGCTTCTGCCGGGCCGTGAGCGCGATTCCGGAGGTTCTGGAATTCCACCGGATGAGCGGCAGCGTGGACTACCTGCTGCGCGTGGTGGTGCCGGACATCGCGGCCTATGACGGCGTGTACAAGCGGCTGATCGAGATCGCCGATCTCTACGACGTCAGCTCCAGCTTCTCGATGGAGCAGATCAAGTACACGACCGCGCTGCCCACGGGCTACGCGGCCTGACCCTGGAGCCGGGGCGCAGGGAGAGTAGGTCCCCCCCCGGCGCCCCGGAACGCCCTCAGGGCATCACGGGCGGCACGTATTCCAGCGTGCGCCCGAGCAGCCAGAGCATGAACAGCACCAGCGGCGTGTGGACGAGAAGCTGCAGGAAGCTGAAGCCGACGATGTCGCGCGCCTTGAGGGAGAGCACGCCGAGCAGCGGCAGCATCCAGAAGGGGTTGATCAGGTTCGGCAGCGCCTCCGCCGCGTTGTAGACCTGCACGGCCCAGCCGAGATGGACCTTCAGCTCGTTCGCGGCCTGCATCACATAGGGCGCCTCGATGATCCACTTCCCGCCGCCGGAGGGGATGAAGAAGCCGAGCACGGCGGAATAGACGCCCATGGCCACGGGGAAGGTCTCCGCCGTGGTGGCGCTGACGAAGACATGGGCGATGCGGTCGGTCAGGCTCGCCCCGCCCCAGCCCTTCGCATTAGTCATGATCGCGGCGATCGATCCGTAGAGCGGGAACTGGATCAGCACGCCGGTCGTGGCGGGCACCGCGCGCGCCACCGCGTTCAGGAAGGAGCGCGGCCGCCAGTGCAGCAGCAGGCCGAGCATGAGGAAGAGCAGGTTGTAGGTGTTGAGCCCCGAGATGGCGACGATCGCGCCCACGCGGGTGAATTCCTGCAGCATCCAGCCCAGGGTGAGCACGACGAGGATGACGGTGAGGAAGGGGCTGTATTCCAGCCACTCGCCCGGCCGCTCGCGCGGCGGCAGCGCGTCCATCGGCACCTGGGGGTCGATGCCCATCTTCTCCGCGGTCACGGCCTGGTCGCCCTTGGGGGCCGACATCCAGCTGATGATCACGGAGACGACGAGCAGCACCAGCGCCATCACCATGGACTGCCAGAGGAAGATTGTCTCGCTGAAGGGGAGCACGCCGGTGATCTGCAGGATGGCGGGCGGCAGGCTGGCCGGGTTCGCCTGGAGCTGCGCGGCCGAGGAGGAAAGGCCCAGCGCCCAGGTGGCGCCGAGGCCGAGATACCCGGCCGCGCCGGCCGCGCGGTAGTCCATCTTCAGCTCCGGCCGCGTGGCCATGGCGCGGGCCAGCAGGCCGCTGAAGACAAGGCTGAGGCCCCAGTTGAGGAAGGAGGCCAGCATGCTGATGGCCGCCACCAGCGCGATGGCGCCCGGCCCGGTGGAGGGCATCGCGGCGATGCGCCGGATCAGCCGCGCGGCGGGTGGGGAGGTGGCGACGACGTAGCCGGTGATGGCGACGAAGGCCATCTGCATGCTGAAGACGATCAGGCTCCAGAACCCGTCGCCGAAGGCCTTGGTCACGGCCGTGGGCGAGGAGCCGTTGACCAGCGCCGCGACGGCCACCACCGCCACCGCGATGGCCGCGAACACATAGGTGTCCGGGAACCAGGTCTCGGCCCATGCCGTGAAGCGCAGCGCCAGCCGGGCCATCGCGCTCTGGCGGACGGGGGCCTCAGGCGCGGCTGGTCGGGCCGGAAGGTCGGAGGGCATGCGCGGGAACTCCTTGGATCATCGTGGCGGGGGCGCGTGCGATGGCGGTTTGGCGAGATGCGGCTCTTGGGGCCGCTGGATGGCCTGGACGGTTTTGGCCGGTCCGGGAAGGGGTCATGCGTCCAGCACCAGGTCCGTCAGGGGCACGGCCCGGCAGGTGAGGCAGGTGTCGGGGTCCTCGGCCGCGAGCGGCACGAGGTGCCGGACTTGGCCGGCGATCCGGGGCACCGCGCAGCTTTCGCACTGGCCGACCCGGCAGCCGCTGGGCAGCTGCAGCCCGTGCGCCTCCGCGAGGTCGAGCAGCGCGCCATCGGCCGGGTGCCAGCGCAGGGTGCGGCCGGAGCGGGCGAAGCGCACCTCGCGCGGCGTATCCGGGATGGCCGCGTCCTCGGAGGGCAGGGCCTGGAACAGCTCCTGGAAGATCTCGAAGCGCGGCACGCCGCGCGCGACCAGCCCTTCCGCCACCGCCTGCAGCATGCCGGGCGGGCCGCAGAGATAGAAGCGGGCCCGGGCCTCGATGAGCGAGGCCCCGATGCTCGCGGCGCCGATCCGGCCGGCATGGTGGAAGCCGCGATCCGAAGGGCGGGGGCGGCTGTAATGGTCGATCACCTCCAGCCCGGGCAGCTGGGCGGCGAGCGCGCGCAGCCGGTTGCGGAAGGCGTGGGTGGTGCCGTCGCGGTTGCCGTAGTGCAGCACGACGCGGGGCGGCGCCGGCCGGCCGAGGAGGGATTCGAGATAGCCGATGAAGGGCGTGATCCCGATGCCGGCCGCGACCAGCACCACCGGGAAGGGCGCCACGGAGGGGATGACGAAGCGGCCGGACGGCGCGCCCGCTTCCACCAGGTCGCCCGGCGCCAGCCGCCGCGTCACCCAGTCCGATCCCGGCCCGCCGGCCCGCCGCACGGTGATGCGGTAATCGCCGCCCGGTGCGTCCGAGAGCGAGTAGGAGCGGATGATCGACCCCTCGGCGAGGCGCAGCGTGAGATGCTGGCCCGGAAGGAAGGGGGGCAGCGGCGCCCCATCCGGGGCGGCGAGGCGAAGCGAGACGACATCCTCCGTCTCTCGCTCGGTCGCCATCACGCGCAGCGGCCGGAAGCCGGGCCAGGGGGTGGCCGTGTCGGCCAGGGCGCGCAGGGTGCAGGGCACGCCCTTGTGCGAGACGGAGCCGCTGATGGCGTCGGTATGCGCCGTGTCGATCAGAGCGTTGTAGTTGCTGGCCCGCTCCGCCGGCAGGCCGAGATCGGGGCAGGCCTCCCACCAGCCGTAATCGGCCAGCACCACCTCCGGGTGCAGCGCGTCGTTCCAGCGGGCGCGGAAGCGGGCCCGGCCGGCGCGCGTCTCCACCTGCATCCACCCGCCATCCGCGATTCCCTGCGCGCGGGCGAGCTCCGGATGCATCTCCGCCACCGGCTCCGCCGCGCGGCGCCGGAGCGAGGCGATGCCGCGATGCTGGCTGTGGCAGTAATAGCCGCTCTTCGCGGTGGTCAGGATGAAAGGGAAGGCCGGGTCCGGCGCCTCGGGCGGCCGGAAGCCGGGCAGGGCGGGCTGGCCGTGGCGCAGCAGCCGCTCCGAATAAAGCTCCACCCGGCCGCTCGGCGTCGCGAAGGCGGGCTGGCCTTCGGCAAGCCGGTGCGCGAAGCGCCGTTCCCGCTGCTCCAGCGGGCGGCGCAGCCCGGCCGGGCTGGCGCGCAGCTCGGCCACGGTGATGCCGGTGGGGGCCAGCATGTGGTTCCACCCCGCCTCGACGCTGCCGCCGAAGAAGGCCTCCCCCATGCCGAGGCGCGTGGCGAGGGCGAAGACGATCTCCATGTCCGAGCGTGCCTCGCCCAGCGGCTCGACCATGCGGGGGCGGAGCTGGATCAGCTCCTCGGCCGCCGCATTGATCTCGAAGCCGATTCGCAGCCCCTCGCGCTCCCAGGGGCTGCTGACGGGCAGCAGGATGTCGGCGAAGCGGGCCGTCGGGGTTTCGTTCAGGTCGCAATGCACGTGGAATTCGAGCGCGCGCAGCGCCGCCGCGGAATGCGCCGGATCGGCCTGGGAGATCAGGAGGTTGGCGCCGAAGGACATCAGCCCCCGCACGCGGTAGGGCTCGCCCTCGAGGATGGCGCGGCGGAGATCCTCGGCCGTGACCCAGCCGCGCGCGGGCGGGCCGAGCGGGCGCTCCCCGATCCCCAGCGCCTTCGCCGCCTGGCCCGGTGGCAGCAGGCCATGGTCGTTCACGACCCGCACGGGCTGGCGCGCGAGGTGCCGGTTGCCGCCCAGACGGTCGAGGCTGCCGGTCAGGGCATAGAGGATGGCGATGGCGCGGTCGGTCTGGGTGGCGTTGGCGTTCTGCCCCACGCCGGTCCAGCAATAATAGCTGACGCGGCGGGCCTGGCCGATCGCATCGGCGGCCGCGCGGATGGAGGCCTCGGGAATGGTGGTGACGGCCGAGACCCGCGCGGGCGTCCAGGCAGCGCAGGCCTCCGCCAGCCGGTCGAGCACGGGGCGGCAGCGGATCGGCCCGCCCGGCGTGGGCAGGGTAAAGGCGCCGCGCAGGGCGAAGCGGTCGGCGCGCTGTGCGGCGGCGGGGCGCTCGGCGTCATAGGCGATGGGGGTGCCGGCGAGGGCATCCAGGACGACGGGCGCTGCTTCCGGCCCCTCCAACCCCAGCTCGCCCGCGCGCAGAAGCAGCCCGGTCCCCTCATCGACGAGGAAGGGCGCGTCGGTCCATTCGCGCAGGAAGGCCTCGTCATAGCCCTCCCGGGCCAGCATCAGATGGATCAGCCCGAGGGCGAGGGCCGCATCCGTGCCGGGGCGCACGCGCAGCCAGTGCTGCGCCCCGGCCGCATGGGCATTCCGCCGCGGGTCCACGACCACCAGCGCGGCGCCGCGCGCGCGGGCCTCGGCGATCTCCCCGGCCTCGGCCAGCCAGGTGCTGGCGGGGTTGTGGCCCCAGAGCAGGATCAGGTCGGAATTCGCGTAGTCCGGCGTGCCGATGCCCGCGCCGAAGGTGAAGGCGTGGGCGTGGTCCTTGTGCCAGTTGCAGATCTCGGTCGCGTAGGCGGTGTTGGGGCTGCCGAAGACGCGGATGAAGCGCTCCACCCAGTCGATCGAATCCGCCATGGGCGTGCCTGAGGGCGAGGTGACGGCGAAGCCCACCGCCTCCGCCCCGCTTTCCGCCCGGATGGCGCCCAGCCGCCCGGCGATCTCCGCCAGGGCCGCATCCCAGGTGATGGGCTCCCAGCCCGGATCCTCGGAGGTCTTCGGCGTGGTGCGGCGCAGGGGCGTGGCGAGGCGCCAGGAGCCATGCGCGATTTCCGGCGCCGCGCGGCCCTTGGCGCAGATCGCCCGGCCGGTGGGGTGGGCCGGATTGGCCTCCACCTTCACCAGGCGACCGTCCTCGACGGTGTTCCATGTGCCGCAGCGGGAGCGGCAAAGGGTACAGAACCCCGGGATCCGGCTCAGCCTGTCGTCTCCTCTACGCTGCGTGGTGGCGGCTTCGTTGCGGTATGATGCGGGATCGGTCTGGCGGGTGGAAGCTGGCTATGCCCGATACACCGATATAGCCTCTCTCTATGTCGTTCACCCTCCAGCAGCTTCGGCACTTCGTCGCCTTCGTGGAGGCGGGAAGCGTGACCCTGGCGGCGGCGGCCTGCCGCATCTCCCAGCCCTCGATGACGGCCTCCCTCAAGGCACTTGAGGAGGCGACCGGGGCCCAGCTTCTCGCCCGCCACCAGGGCCGGCTCGGCCCGACGGCAGAGGGGGAGCGGCTCTACCGCCACGCCCGCGGCATTGTCGCGGCCGCTGCCGAGGCCGCGGCCGACCTGCGCCGCCCCGTCCGCCCGGTCGAGGGCTCGGTCACCCTGGCCGTCACGGACACGGTCACCGGATACCTGCTGCCGGCCTGGCTGGGTGCCGTGCAGCGGCAGCTTCCGCTGCTCACCCTGCAGCTGGTGGAGGAGGAACGGCCCGCGATCGAGGGCGGCCTGCTCCAGGGACGGTTCGACGCAGCGCTGATGCTCGTCTCCAATCTCAGGCGGGTGGAGGAGCTCTCGCACGAAATCCTCATCCGCTCGCCGCGCCGGCTCTGGACAGCGGCGGACCATCCGCTCGCCGGGCGAGCCTCCCTCACGCTGCGCGAGGTGGCGGAATGGGATTATGTGCTGCTCGACATGGATGAGCATGTGGAGACGGTGCAGCGCTACTGGGCCCGCTACGGTCTCGCGCCGCGCACCGTCTTCCGCAGCAAGTCCGTCGAGGGCGTGCGGAACCTCGTCGCGCATGGGATGGGCGTCACCATCCTCTCCGACCTCGTCTTCCGCCGCTGGTCCCATGATTCCGGCCGGATCCGCCGGATCGCGCTCGTCGACGACGTGCCGAGCATGGATGTGGGGCTGGCGCATGCGCGGGAGCGGCCGCCTTCTCCCGCGGTGGAGGCGCTGGCCGAGGTGTTCCGTCGCCTGGCCCGGGAACTGCCGGAACCCCGGCCGCCGGAGGGCGTGGTGCCCTGAGGGCCGGGGGAAGATTGACAACCCGGCTGGCCTTGCCGCTCATGATCGACGGCCCTGCCGAAGGCTGAGAAACGGGTGGGGAGCGAGGGAACGCGAGATGGCCGGTGGGTTGCGCAAGGGTCTGACGAGCTACGGGGATGCGGGCTTCTCGCTGTTCCTCCGCAAGGCCTTCATCAAGGCGGCGGGTTATTCGGATGACGCGCTGGACCGTCCGATCGTCGGCATCACCGACACGGCATCGGACTTCAACCCCTGCCATGGCAACGCGCCGCAGCTGATCGAGGCCGTGCGGCGCGGCGTGATGCTTTCGGGCGGGCTGCCCATGGCCTTCCCCACCATCTCGATCCACGAGAGCTTCGCGCACCCCACCTCCATGTACCTTCGCAACCTCATGGCCATGGACACGGAGGAGATGGTCCGTGCCCAGCCGATGGACGCGGTGGTGCTCATCGGCGGCTGCGACAAGACGCTGCCCGCGCAGATCATGGGCGCGGCCTCCGCCGGCATCCCGGCCGTGGTGCTGCCGGTGGGGCCAATGGTGGTGGGCCACCACCGCGGCGAGGTGCTGGGCGCCTGCACGGATTGCCGGCGCATGTGGGGGCAGCACCGGGCGGGCAAGATCGACGAGGCCGAGATCGAGGTGATCAGCGGGCGGCTCGCACCTTCGGTCGGCACCTGCATGGTGATGGGCACGGCCAGCACCATGGCCTGCATGATCGAGGCGCTCGGCCTCTCCCTGCCCTATAGCGCGGCCATTCCCGCGCCCCATGCCGAGCGCCTGCGCTGCGGCGAGGCGACCGGGCGGGTGGCCGTGGAAATGGCCCGGCGCGGCGGCCCCGCCCCGAAGGCCTTGCTGACCAAGGGCTCGCTGCGGAACGCCATGGCCGTGCTGCAGGCGATCGGCGGCTCGACCAACGGGCTGGTGCACCTGGCCGCCATCGCGGGCCGAGTCGGGCTGCGGGTGGATCTGGAGGAGTTCGACGAGATTGGCCGAGAGGTGCCGGTTCTGGTGGACCTCAAGCCCTCGGGCGACCACTACATGGAGCATCTGCACCACGCCGGCGGCGTGCCGCGGCTGCTGCAGGAGCTGGAGCCGTTCCTGGACCTGGACGCGCCGACCGTGCTGGGCGGCACGCTGGCCGATTACCTTGCCCTGGCCGAGGATGTTCCGGGCCAGACCGTCATCCGCCCGCGGACCGAGCCGCTGAAGAAGACCGGCGGCATGGCGGTGCTGCGCGGCAACCTCTGCCCGGACGGGGCGGTGATCAAGCACGCGGCGGCGACGCCCGCCCTGCTGCAGCATACCGGCCGCGCCGTGGTGTTCGACAGCGTCGAGGACATGACGAACCGCGTGGACGATCCGGCGCTGGACGTGAACGCGGACGACGTGCTGGTGCTGCGCAATGCCGGGCCGAAGGGCGCCCCGGGCATGCCGGAGGCCGGCTACCTGCCCATCCCGAAGAAGCTGGCCCAGGCCGGGGTGAAGGACATGGTCCGCATCTCTGATGCCCGCATGTCCGGCACGGCCTTCGGCACCATCGTGCTGCATGTCACGCCCGAGGCCGCGGTGGGCGGCCCGCTCGCCCTGGTGCGCACCGGCGACCGGATCGAACTGGATGTGGAGAAGCGCAGCCTCATGCTGCTGGTGGAGGACGCGGAGCTGGAGAGCCGCCGCACGGAGGTGGCGCCGCCCCGGCCGGCGCCGAAGCGCGGCTATGCCAAGCTGTTCCACGACACCGTGTTGCAGGCGGACCGCGGCTGCGACTTCGACTTCCTGGCCGGCGAGGACGACCCCGCATGAACAGCCTCAGCCGCATCGCCATCCTCGATGATTATCAGGGCGTCGCGCTCTCCCTGGCGGATTGGGCTTCGCTCGGCGTGCCCGTGGATGTGTTCCGCGACACGATCAAGGACGAGGACGCGCTCGCCGCGCGGCTCGCGCCCTATGACGCCATCGTGCTGATGCGGGAGCGCACGCCTTTTCCGCGCAGCCTGATCGAGCGCCTGCCGAGGCTGAAGCTGCTCATCACCACGGCCGGGCGGAACCTTTCCGTGGATTCGGCTGCGCTGAAGGAGCGCGGCATCACCTTCTGCGGCACGGGCGGCGGCGCCTCGCAGACGGCGGAGCTGACCTGGGGGCTGATCCTGGCCCTCGTGCGGGACATCCCGGCGCAGGACCGAAGCCTGCGCGAGGGGCGGTGGCAGACCGCGCTGGGCGAGGGGCTGGAGGGCCGGACCCTGGGCGTGATCGGCCTGGGCAAGCAGGGGCAGCGCGTGGCCAAGGTGGCGCTGGCCTTCGGGATGCGCGTGATCGCCTGGAGCCAGAACCTGACGGCCGAAACCGCCGCCCCCCATGGCGCGGAGCGGGTGGAGAAGGAAGCGCTGCTGCGGGAGGCCGATGTGGTGACCCTGCACCTCGTCCTCTCCGAACGCTCCCGCCACACCATCGGCGCGGCGGAGCTCTCGCTGATGAAGCCGGGCGCCTTCCTCGTGAACACCTCGCGCGGGCCGCTGGTGGATGGCGCCGCGCTGGAAGCGGCGCTGCGCGAGGGCCGCATCGCCGGCGCGGCGCTCGACGTGTTCGACGACGAGCCGCTCCCGGCCGGGGCCTCCATCGCCGCGCTTCCCAACACGGTGCTGACGCCGCATCTCGGCTATGTCACGCGGGGCAACCTCGCCACCTTCTACAAGGGGGCAGTGGAGGATATCGCGGCCTATCTGGCGGGGGCGCCTATCCGGGTGATCTGATCTCGGCGGGTTCTGATCTCCCCGGACCTCTCTCCATCATCTTCTTTTTCAAGTTTGGAATCACCGGGCTGACGGTGCGCCTCGGGTCATCGACCCGAGGCGACTGCAAAGGCAGGAAAAGCGCCCAGCAACCAGAGACCCCTTCGATCAAGGTATCCACGGCAGTCAGACGGGGTTCCAAGGGCCTCAGGCCCTTGGCGGGTTGAGGGCGGAGCCCTCAATCAGCTTCCACCCCCTCAATCCGTCCCCGAAGAGGCCGCGACCGGTGTGGGCACGCCTGATCCGTCCGGCCCGCGCATCCCGATCCGCCCCAGCCCTGGCAGCTTGATCGCGGGGCGGCGGAGGTCGATTCCGGCGACGGCGCCGAGGATGTTCACCTCCAGCCCTTCCACCCAGCCCAGGGTGAGGCCCCCATAGCCGCCGAGGGACAGGCGGAAGCCTGTGCCGGAGGGCGAGGGGCGGAGCCAGCGCCCGTCATGGGGGTAGTCCTTGCCGATGGCGTTCGGCGGCAGGGTGACGCCGATGCCGGGGATGGAATCCAGCACGGCGGCGACGAAGGTGTTGGAATTCGGCCCGGGCCAGGCGCGGTAGTCGCCGAGGTTGCGCCAGGCATAGCCCGCGATGGCGGCCTGCATGCGCGGGATCATCGCCGCCGCGGCGGGGCCATCGGCCGCATAGACCACCTCCGGCACCTGCCCGAACCAGCGGCCGTCGGGCGCGAAGCCGTTCAGGCGGATGGGGTCTCCCCAGGCGGTGTAGTCGTAGCGGGTATAGGCCGTGGCGCCTTCGGGCTTGAAGACGATCCAGCAATGCACGGCGAAGATGCCGCGCCAGCGCACCGTGGGGGCCGCGAAGACGCGCACCACCGCGCCCGGGCTGCGCGCGGGCGGAAGGAGGCCGGCGCTGGAGCGGTCGGCGTTCCACCAGTCCGTTCCGGCCATGCGGGTCTGGTAGAGCGCGGCGGAGATGCCGAGGGGCAGAAGGTAGAAGACGGCGAAGAGCAGCAGCGCGGCTTTGAGGATCGTCATGCTCCCCGCCATGTTTGTGGCGGGGCTGCGAAGCGCAACCCGTTCAGTGGTCACTCAACGATCGGGGCTCATGGCGCTCTCATGCCAGCGGCGCAGGAGGAGGTGCGACAGGAGGGAGAGGGAAAGGAAGATCACCACCCCCGCCAGGGAGATCAGGGCCAGGGCCGCGAACATGCGGGGGATCTGCAGCTGGTAGCCTGCCTCCAGGATGCGGTAGGCGAGGCCGGAACTGGCACCGCCGGCCCCGGCCACGAATTCCGCCACGATCGCCCCGATCAGCGAGAGGCCGCCCGAGATCCTGAGCCCGGCGAGGAAGAAGGGCATGGCGGCCGGAAGCCGGAGCTGCAACAGGGTCTGCCATCGCGTGGCGCCGTAGAGCCGGAACAGGTCCACCAGGTTCCGGTCCGTGCTGTTCAGCCCGATGGTGGTGTTGGAGACGATGGGGAAGAAGGCGACAATCCAGGCGCAGATCAGCAGCGCCGCCTGGACGTTGTCCACCCAGATGATGATCAGCGGCGCGATGGCGACGATCGGCGTCACCTGCAGGATCACCGCATAGGGCAGGAAGGTCATCTCCACCCATTTGGATTGGCTGAACAGTAGCGCGAGCAGGACACCGGCCGTGACCGCCACCAGCAGCGCCAGCACGGTGATGCGGAGGGTGACGACCAGCGCGGCGGCAAGGCTGGGCCAGTCCGCCACCAGGGCCTGGCCGATGAGCACCGGCCCCGGCACCACATAGGCGGGCACGCCGAAATGCCGCACGGCGAATTCCCAGGCGCCGAGCAGGATCATGCCCATCATCAGCGGCGCGAGGATGCGCGGCCAGACGTCCCGCGGCAGGCCGAGGAGGCGGGGCGTGCTCATGCGGCCATGGCCCCAGCAAGCGCTTCCGAGACGGCTCGGCAGAGCCCGGCATAGGAGGGCGAGGTGCGGAAGGCCTCGTCGCGGCGGGGTGGGGCCGGGATGGGCAGGTCGGCGTGCAGGCGCCCGGGACCCCCTGCCATGACCACCACACGTTCGGACAGATAGACGGATTCGAAGACGGAGTGGGTGACGAAGACCGCAGTGAAGCGATGCGCCTCCCACAGCCGCAGCAGGTCGTTGTTCAGGCGGAAACGCGTGATCTCGTCCAGCGCGGCGAAGGGCTCATCCAGCAGCAGGAGGTCGGGCTGGGTGACCAGGGCGCGGGCGATGGAGACGCGCATCCGCATGCCCCCCGACAACTCGCGGGGATAGCTGCTTGCCGCCTCGGAAAGGCCGACCAGAGCCAGCATCTCACGCGCCCGCCGTTGGCGCTCGGCCTGGGCCATGCCGGCCAGCTTCAGGGGCAGGGCCACGTTATCCAGCGCCGTCTGCCAGGGCATCAGCGTGGGTTCCTGGAAGACGAAGCCGAGACGGGGCGTGGCGCCGGGCCATTCGATCCGGCCGGTCGAAAGCGGGGCGAGCCCGGCCACCATGCGCAGCAGGGTGCTCTTGCCGCAGCCGGACGGGCCGAGAAGGCTGACGAAGCTGCCCGCGGCGATGTCGAGGTCGAGCCCTTCCACGGCGAGGGTGCCGTTGGCATAGCGCTTGGAGACGCCGCGCAGGCGGACGGCCGCCGGCGCGCGGGGCGCCGCAGCGCCGGCCAGGCCCGGCGTGCCATTGGTCTCGGTCGGGCTTGGATCGGCCATCGGAGGGATTCTCCTGGCGGGTCCGGCCCTGTTGCGCAAGCCTTCGAGGGGCAGGCGGGGCCGGGCGGCGGCGCGGCTCTTGCTTGCCCATGGTACGAAGCGGCAGGGAGCAGCGGCATGGGCATGGCGATGGCGGCACCGAAGCCGCGGGAGATGATGCATCTCAACACCCGGTCCAACGCGCGGGGCGCCGCCCGTGCCGCGATCCATCTGGGGTTGATCCTGGCCACGGGCTGGCTGGTTGCCGTGGCGCCGGGCATGCTGGTGCTGCCGGCCATGCTGCTCGCCGGGGCGGTGCAGGCAGCCCTGTTCGCGCCTTTGCACGAGACCTGCCACTACACCGCCTTCAAATCCCGCCGCGCGAATGCCGTGCTGGGCTGGCTGGTGGCGCTGACCGCGCTGCGGAACTGGCACTTCTACCAGCAGTTCCACCTGGCCCATCACAAGCACACGCAGGATCCGGAGAACGACCCGGAGCTGTCGCCGCCCCCGCCGGGCGACCTGCCGGCCTATCTCGCCCGTGTGGTGGGGCTGACCTATTGGAAGGCGCAGCTCACGGTCTGGGCCAGAGGCTGGCGGGGGGATCTCTCCGCCTATCCCTTCATCCACCCGGCCGTGGCGCCGCGCGTCATCGCGAGCATCCGGGCCGGTTCGGCGCTGACGCTGGCCCTGGCCCTGGCGGCGGGCCTCGCCTTCGGCTGGGAGGCGGTGCTGCTGTTCTGGGTGGGGCCGCAGCTTCTCGGCCAGCCGCTGCTGCGCCTCTATCTGCTGACCGAGCACACCGGCTGCACCGAGGATGCCAACGGGCTGACCAACACCCGCACCATGCTGACCGTGGCGCCGGTGCGCCTGCTGATGTGGGAGATGCCCTTCCACGCCGAGCACCACCTCTACCCCTTCATCCCCTTCCACCGCCTGCGAGACGCGCATGAGCTGCTGCGGGACCGGCTGGGCCAGGTGGGGCCGGGCTATGTCCGCTGGCACCGCGACCATATCCGGGCGCTGCGCCAGACGGGGTAAGGCGCGTCAGCCCCGCGCGGCCACCATGTCCGCATATTCGGGGTGGCGCTGGATAAAGGCGGCGACGAAGGAGCAGCTGGGGATCACCTTCGCCCCCTCCGCGCGGATCAGGTCGAGCGCGCCTTTGACGAGGCGTGAGCCCACGCCCTGGCCGGACAGGTTTTCCGGCACCTCCGTGTGGACCAGTTCGAGCACGCCGGCCCCGGCCCGGCGATAGGCGATGATCGCGGTCGTCCCGTCCACATCCAGCTCGAACCGGTGGCGCGCGGCGTTGTCGGTGACCTCGGTCGTCATGCGGGAAGCTCCTGGCGGAAAGCGGGCCGCCTTTCTCCCCAGTTTCGGTGCCCCGCGCCACCCCGGCTGCGGGCGGGCGGGTCTCCCCCGGCCCCGCAGGTCCCTGCGGCGTTCAACATCACGGCCCCGCTGCCCCAGGGCCGGGGCCATGCCGATGGGGTTGGGAGATGCATATGGCAGACAGGATCCTGCGTTTCCTGCGCGGCGAGGGGCCGGACAGCCAGGGGCGTTTCCTCCGCGATGTCCTGGCTTTCGACGACGGTCGGCTCGAAGCCCGCCATGACTTCATCCAGTGGCTCTTTCCCCTGCCGGAGCCGAGCCGGGCCGTGCCGGGCTCGCCTGTGCTGAGCCCCGAGGAGGCATCCGCCATCCGGGCCGATCCCCGGGCGCTGAAGGGCCTGCGGGCCGCGCTCGGGCGCATGAGCCGGTTCTATGCGGAGACCGACCACTGGCTGACCCGCTTCGATCACAACCACCTGCGGATCACCCGGATCATCGCGGCGACGCGCGAGCTGCTCGGCAGGGAGGCGGCTGCCGCCTTTCATGACGCCATCACGGCGCGCAACGCCGCCGCGGGGCATGCGGTGAATGACGACAGCCTGCGCCACTGGGCACGGGCCCTCGGCTGAGCGGCGCCGCCAGGCTAGAAGCCCCTCATGACGCGCGATGACGGCCGGTCCCATGCTCCCGCCCCGGGCTCCATGCTCGCCCGGCTCATCGATGGGCCGGTCGCGCCCGGACGCGTGGCCTGGATCGGCCTGCGGCCGGCGCGCCGCGCGCCGGTCGAGGCGGTCGCCTCCGCCATGGCCGAGCCCGGCCAGGGGCTGGCAGGGGATCGCTATGCCAGCAACCGCAATGGCGCCCGGCAGGTGACGCTCGTCGCCGTGGAGCATCTCCGCGCCGTCGCGGGCTATCTGTCGCTGGAGAATGTCGCGCCGGAGCGGCTGCGCCGGAACATCGTGGTATCCGGGCTGAACCTGGCCGCGCTGAAGCAGCGGCGCTTCCGGATCGGCGAGGCGGTGCTGGAGTATTCGGGCGAATGCCACCCGTGCTCCCGCATGGAGGAGGAGCTGGGCGCGGGCGGCTACAACGCCACGCGGGGGCATGGCGGCATCACCGCGCGGGTGCTGGAGGGCGGGCTGATCCGCCTGGACGATCCCGTCCTGCGCCTGCTGGACGGAGAGGACTGAGCTTCAGTGACCGTTTGAGAATGCGGCGGCGCAGGGCCTGCCGAGGGATTTTCGGGTCGGGCGCGTGGGCCGGTGAAGCCGATAGCGGGGCTGTCGGCGAAAACGGGACGCGCCGATCCGGCGTGAAAAGACCCGGCAGACCGACCCGCCGCATTCTCAAACGGTCACTCAGCCCACGCGGATCACGCGGGCGCCTTCCTCGGCGAAGGGCGCGCATGCGGATTCCGGCGCATCCGTCACGAGGGTCCAGCCGAGGGGGAGCGGCGCCCAGAAGGGCTGGCCGTCCCGCCCCAGCTTCGAGGCATCGGCCAGCACCACCACTTCCCGCGCTTGGCGCATCATCAGCGATTTGAGCGAGACCTGTTCGAGCGTGGCCTCGCAGACCCCGCGGCCTGGCATGACGCCATCCCCGCTCATGAAGACGCGATCCGCCGTGACATGCCGCAGCGTCGCCTCGGCCAGCGGGCCCACCGTGCTGCCGCTGATGGGCCGCACCGTGCCGCCGAGCACCACCAGCTCCATCCCCGGCGAATCCGCCAGCACGGGGATCAGGGGCAGGTTCGTGGTCACCACGCGCAGGGCCCGCCCGCGCAGCAGCCGCCCCAGCGCCTCCACCGTCGAGCCGCCGTCGAGGATGATCGTCCCGCCCTCGATCAGCGAGAGTGCCGCCTGGGCGATGGCCGCCTTGGCGGCGCGGTGCTGCGCGGTGCGCGCGCGCAGGCTCATCTCGGATGCCGGCGCGGCCAGGATGGCGCCGCCATAGGTGCGCGCGATGGCCCGCCTGGCCGAGAGCGCGTTCAGGTCGCGGCGGATGGTGGAGGCGGAAACGCCGAAGCGTGCCGCGAGCACCTCCACATCCGCGTCGCCGCTCGCGATGGCGGCCAGGATCTCGTCGTGGCGGGTGCGCCGGCGTCTCATCGTGTGTGGAACCTAGGATGCTTCCGCCGGGGCGGCGAGCCCGGACCCGCGCCGCGCGGCGCCCGGGAGGCGAAGCCCCCGGGCTCCATCGGGATCAGGCCGCCTGCATCGCCCGCTTCGGCGCGAGCTCCACCGCCTGCTTCAGCGCCTCCACCAGCGAGCCCTCATCGGCGATGCCCTTGCCCGCGATGTCGAAGGCCGTGCCGTGGTCAACCGAGGTGCGGATGACGGGCAGGCCCACGGTGATGTTCACGCCGGCTTCCAGGCCCATCACCTTCACCGGGCCATGGCCCTGGTCGTGATACATCGCCACCACCAGGTCGAAGTCGCCGCGGGCGGCGCGGAAGAACAGCGTGTCGGCCGGCAGCGGGCCCTCCACCTTCCAGCCCTTGGCCTGGCAGGCCTTCACGGCGGGGATGATCTTCTCCTCCTCCTCGCCTTGGCCGAAAAGCCCGTTCTCGCCCGCATGCGGGTTGATGCCGCAGACGCCGATGCGCGGATCCGCGATGCCGGACTTCACCAGCGTGGCATGGCCGCGCGCGATCACGCGCTCCACCAGCCCCGGCTCGATCCTGCGGATGGCGTCCATCAGGCCGATATGCGTGGTCACATGGATGACGCGCAGCTTCGGCGCCACCAGCATCATCGAGACCTCGGGCGTGCCGGTCAGGTGCGCCAGCAGCTCGGTATGGCCGGGATACTTGTGGCCGGCCGCGTGCAGCGCCTCCTTCGAGAGCGGGGCGGTGCAGATGGCATCCGCCTCGCCGGCCTCGACCAGCCGCGTCGCGCGCTCGATGTAGCGATAGGCGCCCTCACCGGACAAAGGGGAGAGCTGGCCGAAGGGATGGCCGGCGGGGATGAGGCCGAGGTCAATCACGTCCACCGTGCCGCGCTCGTAGCGCGCGCCGGCCGGCGTCTGCAGCGCCCGCACCTGCAGGCCGGTCTTCACCACCGCATCGGCTTCGCGCAGGCGGGTCGCCTCGCCCACCACCAGCGGGCGGCACATCGCATAGACGTCCTCCCGCGCCAGGGCCTTCATGATGATCTCCGGCCCGATGCCGGAGGCGTCGCCCATGGTGATGGCGACGACGGGACGCCCATCGGTCTTGGCTTCGGTCTGGCTCATGTCGCGCGTTCCGTTGTCAGGTCGCGCAGCCGGGAGAGGCTGCGCAGGATGGTTCCGTCATTGCCGAAGGCGCCGGCCTTGGTCATCACCGGCACCTCGATCGCCCCCTGCGTGATGCCGAGCGGCACGCCGGCCTCGACCTCCTCCAGCAGGCGGATTCCATGCACGCCGAGATGGCTCAGCAGGGCGCAGGCCGTCTCGCCGCCCGTGGCGAAGAGGGCGCCCATGCGGGCCCCGGCCGGGGCGAGAAGCTCGGCCAGGGCGGAGGCCAGGGCCGCGCCCTGGGAGAGGTCGGCCGCCGAGGCATCGGCGATCAGCACCAGCGTGTCGCGGCCGGCGGCCAGCGAATCCGCCATGGCCGCGCCGAGGGGCGCCCAGCGCGGGTCGGTGGAGCCGGCCCGCAACAGGCCCACCGGCACCTCGAAGAGGGTGGCGGCGCCCTCCGCGACGAGGCGCGCGGCGGCGGCGCGGGAGGCCTCGGCGATGCTCCCGACGACGATCAGCACGCCCCCGCGCAGGGATGGAAGGCTCGTCGGCGGGGCGGCGCTTCCCGGCAGGGCGGCGGCCAGCGCGGCGGCGATGCCGCCGGAGCCGACCCAGAAGACATCGCCGGCCAGGGGCAGGCTGGCGCGGGCGAGGATGTCCAGATCCTCGGGCGCGGCCGCGTCGCAGACCACGGCGTCCAGCCCTTCCGCGATGGCGGCGCGCAGCGCCTCGGCCACCGCCGCATCGCCCTGCCGCAGTAGGGCGAGCGGGACGAGCCTTGCGCTGAGGCCGACGGAGGCCAGCACCTCGGTCAGCACCGCGCTGTCATAGGTGTGGTCGCGCGCCCAGAGCGGCGTGGTCTCCAACGGCGCGCCATTCATGTGCACGCGCCCGCCCTCGGTGGTGCGGCCGGTGGCGGGAAAGGCGGGGGCGAGGATGGCCAGGGCCGGGCGACCGGCCGCGCGCAGGGCGCGGCAGGTGGCGGCCAGTTCCGCGGCGGGCTGGCCGCGCAGGGTGGAATCGATCTTCTTGATCAGCCCCTGCCCCGGCCGGTGCCGGGCCTGGAGCAGGGCGACATGGCGCGCCGCCGCTTCCCCCGGGGAGAGGCGGCGGCTGTCAGCATCCACCGCCAGCACCGCGCTGCCGGTGGCCGCGGCGGCGCCGTGCCAGCCGACCGAGGCTTCCAGCCCGCGCCGCGCGAAGGCGATGCCGCAATCGGCGGCGCCTGTCAGATCATCGGCGAGGATCAGCCAGTCGCGGGTCATGCCGTCCCCGTCCTCAGGCCGTGGTGTTCAGGCGCGCCGGGCCGAAGCGGCGGGCGACCCAGGCCGTCACGGGCGGGACGAGGATGGCGGTGACGATGACGCAGGCCGAGACGAGGATGGTGGCCGCCGGGGCCGCATCGGCATAGGCGGGGTTGTTCGCCGCGACGATCGCGGGCACCGCCGCCGCATTGCCGGCGGTGGAAGCCGCCGCCACGCCCGCCACGCCGGAACCGCCGATCGCCCGGTCCGCGAGGAAGAGGGCGGTGCCGGTGATCACGACCACCGCCACGCCGAGGCCGAGGCCGAGCAGGCCGGCCTGCCACACCTTCGTCAGGTCCAGCCCGGCGCCGAGGGCGAAGGCGAAGAAGGGAATCATCACCGGGATGGCGCGGCTGAGGAACTCCCGCATCTCGCGGTCCAGGTTGCCGATGAGCATGCCGACGAGCAGAGGCAGGATGGCGCCGACCAGAACGGGCCATTCAAAGGCCGAGAGGCCGGCCACGCCGAGCGTGACCATGGTCAGGAAGGGGCCGGATTCGAGCGTCATCACCGTGTAGGCGCCGACGTCGCGCGGCTCGCCGTACTGGCCCATCAGCGCCATGTAGAGGCCGCCATTCGTGTCGTTCATGGCGGCGACGATCGCGAGGGTGGAGAGGCCGGCGAAGACGCCGGCGGCCACCGGGGCCTCTCCCAGGAACTGGCCGACGACGATGCCGAGCAGGGCGGCGATGCCGACCTTCGTGGCCAGCAGCGTGCCGCCCTTCTTCAGGATGTAGGGGGTCGCCTTGAAGTCGATGCTGGCGCCCATGCACACGTAGAACACGGCGAGGATCGGCAGGGATCCGGTGAAGAGCGCGCCGGTGAAGGAGCCGAAGAACTTCGGCGTGGTGGGGAAGAGGGTGGCGATGATTGCCCCCAGCGCGAGGGGCACGACCATCATGCCGCCTGGGACACGTTCGATGGCGCGCTTGATCGGGATCTGCATGGAACTTCTCCAGTGACGCCCGTGAAAGGCGGCGCCCTCGCGCTGGATGCGCGACATCCGGCCCTGCTTCCGCCTCGGGCCACGCGAAGTCAACGGAATTTTTGCGCGATTTGAGCGAAACGGAGATGGGAGGCAGAATGCTGCGCTGCACAATGCGGATCGCGTCACCGAACGGAGCTTTCGAAAGAGAACCGGCCGTGGTCACCGGGTTTGCTCTCGACATTTCTGCGTAGTGCGCGCAATAGCGGGCGCCTAATCCAGTCATGTATAGGACTGCCCCTCCGGGGTGCAGGGTCGTCACACCGGGTTCGGGAGGAATGCGTGAACCAGCCAGGCCGCCTCCCCGCGCCCACAAGATGGAGCCGCCCCGCGCGATGAGTGTCGCCGTCTCCGACAACGCTGCCCTGGTCGAGGAACTCGCGGCCCTGCTGGGCCGCCCCTATGTCACCACCCCTGACGAGGACCAGGAGCCCTATGTGGTGGACTGGCGCGGCCGTTATCACGGCCGGGCCGCCGCCGTGGTGAAGCCTGCCAGCACCGCCGAGGTGGCAGAGGTGGTGAGGCTCTGCGCACGCCACGGCGTCGCCCTTGTGCCGCAGGGCGGCAATACGGGCATGTGCGGCGCGGCCACGCCAGACGCCTCGGGGCACAGCGTGGTGCTGCGCCTGGACCGACTGAACCGCATCCGCGCCATCAGCCCGCTCGCCAACTCCGTCACGGTGGAGGCCGGCTGCATCCTGCAGACCATCCAGGAGGCGGCGGCGGGGGTGGACCGGCTCTTCCCCCTCAGCCTCGGGGCCGAGGGCAGCTGCCAGATCGGCGGCAACATCGCCACCAATGCCGGCGGCACCGCCGTGCTGCGCTATGGCACCACGCGGGAGCTGGTGCTGGGGCTGGAGGTGGTGCTGCCCGACGGCACGGTGCTGAACCGCCTGCAGGGCCTGCGCAAGAATTCCAGCGGCTATGACCTGAAGCAGCTCTTCATCGGGGCCGAGGGCACGCTGGGCATCATCACCGCCGCCTCGCTCAAGCTCTTCCCCCGCCCGCGGGTCTCCGCCCTGGCCATGGTGGCGCTGCCGGAGATCGAGGCGGCGCTGACCCTGATGGGCCGCCTGCGTGATGCGGTGGGCGACCGGCTGGCGAGCCTGGAGGCCATGTCGCGCGGCCAGATCGAGGTGATCGCCGAGCATGTGCCGGACGTGGCCATTCCCTTCGCGCTCGAGGCCCCCTGGTACCTGCTGATCGAACTCACCGACACGCTCGCCGGCACCGACCTGCGCACGCCGCTCGAGGAGGTGCTGGGCGCCGCCTTCGAGGAGGGGCTGGTGACGGATGCCGTGATCGCAGAGAGCGGGGCCCAGGCCCATGCGCTCTGGAAGATCCGCCATTCCGTCTCGGAGGGCAGCAAGCGCGCCGGCTACGTCGTCAGCCACGATAGCGTGGTGCCGCTGGAGAACCAGGCGCTCTTCGCCCGCAACGTGGAGCGGCGGATCCTCGAGGCGATGCCGGCGGCCCGCGTGGTGATGCATGGCCATATCGGCGACGGCAACATCCACGTCCTCGCCATCCTCGATCCCGCGCGCTTCCCCGATGGCGCCGCGGCCGCCCCGGTGGCCGCGCGGATCAACGCCGTCGTCGATGACGAGACCGCGGCGCTGGGCGGCGTCATCAGCGCCGAGCATGGCATCGGCCTTAGCAACCGCGCGCGGCTGGGCCGGGTGACCGACCCGGCCGAGATCGCGCTCATGCGCCGCATCAAGGCGCTGCTCGACCCCGCCGGGATGATGAATCCCGGCAAGGTTCTTCCCCCCGAGGCCTGAATGGCCCGCATGCTTGGCTCAAGAGGAAACCGCGTCATGAATCGTCGCACGCTTCTCGGGACCGCCTTCGGGTCGGCGCTCGCCCTTCCGTCCATCGCCCGAGCCCAGGGAGCCAACTGGCCCACGCGCCCCGTGCGGCTGATCGTTCCCTACCCGCCCGGCGGCGCCACGGACGTGATCGCCCGGCTCTATGCCGAGCATATGAGCAGCACGCTCGGCCAGCCCGTGGTGATCGAGAACCGGCCGGGCGCGAGCGGCAATATCGGCATCGACGCGGTCGCGAAGGCGGCGCCGGACGGCTACACGATCGGCGCCGGCACGGTCAGCAACTTCTCGATCAACCAGTATCTCTACAAGTCCGTCCCCTATGACGTGGAGAGGGACCTCCGCCCGATCTCGCTGGGCTGGGAGTTCCCGAACATCGCCGTGGTGGCGCCGGGCAAGGTGCCGGCGAAGACGCTGCCGGAATTCATCACCTGGGCGAAGGCCAAGCGCGGCGGCGTCACCTATGGCTCCACCGGCGTGGGCACCACCACGCATCTCTCCTCCGCCATGCTGTTCAGCCGGCTCGGGATTGAGGCGGTGCACGTGCCCTATCGCGGTGCCGCGCAGATCCAGCCGGCGCTGCTGAGCGGTGACATCGACTTCGCGATCGACGGCGTCGCCTCCTACCAGGCGCTCGTCGAGGCCGGGCAGATCCGCGCCCTGGGCGTGACCAGCGCGGAGCGCTGGCCCACCATGCCGCAGGTGCCCACCATGACCGAAGGCGGGATCGACAACTTCGTCGTCACCGTCTGGGGCGGATGCGTCGCCCCGGCCGCGACGCCGGATGCGGTGGTGGAGAAGCTGAACGCCGCGCTGAAGGCCACCGTGGACGACACGACCCAGCGCGATCGCTTCGCCCGGGTCGGCGCCAAGCCGATCTGGACCACGGCCGCCGACGCCGCCGCCCGCGCGGCGCGCGAACGCCCGATGTGGCGCGAGACGATCGAGAAGTCCGGCGCCTCGGCGGACTGATCTCGCCGCTGACGGTCTGTCCCGGGGAGAGGAAGAAGGAATTCTTCCTCTCCCCGGACCCGTCGAAGGCAGTGCCTTCGACCCATCATCTTTTTCTTCGAGTTTGAATCGCCCGACTGACGGTGCGTCTGAGGTCTAGCAGGTTGCTGAAGAAGTCGGCCCTCGACGCGATTTGAGGAACATGATTCACCTCCGCAGGGCAACCGCGGGGTTGATGATGCGGGGGACGGACGAGACGAGCGGGTCGCTGTTCAGCTACGTCGATCTTGAGGCGCGCATCCCGGCGCGGCATCCCCTGCGCAAGATCCGGCAGGTGGTGAACGAGGCGCTGGCCAGCCTGGATGCCGATTTCGAGGTGCTTTACACCGACTTCGGCCGCCCCTCGATTGCGCCCGAGCGGCTGATCCGAGCGAGCCTGATCCAGATCCTGTTCTCGGTCCGCTCCGAGCGGCAGCTGATGGAGCAGA
>NZ_FQZF01000003.1 GCF_900141905.1 Muricoccus roseus
ATGACCCGAGGCGCACCGTCAGCCGAATGACTCCAACTCGAAGAAAAAGAAGAAGGTGAGGGGTCCGGGGAGAGGAAGAATTCCTTCTTCCTCTCCCCGGGACAGACCATCAGCCCCGGATCAGGCCGCCTGCCGCACCGCCGGCACGCCGCGCAGCCGCCCGCCCGGCGTGCCACCCGGCACGGCCGCCGCGAGGTCCGCGGCCTCGAGCAGCCCCTTCCAGTCGATCCCGGTTTCCACCCCCATGCGGTGGAACAGCCAGACCACGTCCTCGGTCGCCACATTCCCCGTCGCGCCCGGGGCGAAGGGGCAGCCGCCCAGCCCGCCGGCCGCGGAATCGAAGATGCGGACCCCGGCTTCCCAGGCCGCGGAGACATTGGCGACGCCCATCCCGTAGGTGTCGTGGCCATGGAAGGCGAAGCGCTCCCCCCAGAGGTGATGCGCCCGCTCGAACATCCGGCGCACCTGGTCGGGGGATGCGTTGCCGGTGGTGTCGGCCAGCGCGATCTCCATGCCGGGGTCCAGCGCCACGATGCGCTCCACCCAGCCCAGCGCCTCCTCCTCCGGCACCACCCCTTCGAAGGGGCAGTGGAAGACGGTGGAGAGATTGAAGCGCACCAGCAGCCCGGCCGCGTTCGCGTCCTGCACGATGGCCGCCAGGTCCGCGAAGGATTCCTCGCGCGTGCGGTTCAGGTTGGACCGGTTGTGGCTCTCGGTGGCCGACATGAAGAGGCCCAGCCGCTGCGCGCCGGAGCGCGCGGCCAGCTCGAAGCCCTTCCGGTTCGGCACCAGCACGGTGGATTCCAGCCCTGGCAGCGCCAGCGCCGCCTTCAGCACCTCGCCCGTATCCGCCATCTGCGGCACGGCGCGCGGCGAGACGAAGGAGCCGATCTCCATCCGCCGGATGCCGGCCGCATGGAGGGCGCGGACCATGGCGATCTTCGTCTCGGTCGGGACGAAGGGGCCGATGGATTGCAGGCCGTCGCGCGGGGCGACGTCGCTGATGATGGCCCGCTCGGTCATGTCGTTTCCTCCTTCAGCGTCTCGCCCAGCAGGGTCCCGAAGACGTGGTCGTTATGTTGGCCGATGGCGGGCCCCGGCCAGCGCACCATGTCACGTGGCGGCACGCCTTCGAAGCGGAAGGGGGCGGCGGGGTGGGGCACGTCGGTGCCCACCAGCGGGTCCGGCACGGCCAGCATCATGTCGCGGGCCTGGAAGTGCGGGTCCTCCACGCAGTCCCGCATGTCGTAGAGCCTGGAGCACGGGACCTGCACGGCTTCCAGCGCATCCTGCGCCTCCTTCGCCGGCAGGGTGCGGGTCCAGGCGGCGATGGCCTCATCCAGCTCCGCCGCATGGGCGCAGCGGCCGGAATTGCCGGCCATGCGCGGATCCTCAGCTAGGTCCGGGCGGCCGATGCGGGTCATCAGGCGGCGGTAAATCAGGTCCGAATTCCCCGCCACCGCCAGCCATTTCCCGTCGGCGCAGGGATAGGTGTTGGTCGGCGCGGCGCTGGGCAGGGCGGCACCCATGGGCTGGCGGATGCGGCCGAGCAGCCCGTATTCCGGCAGCATTCCCTCCATCAGCGAGAAGACGGAGGAGACGAGGTCGAGGTCGATCGTCGTCCCCTTGCCTCCCATGGGGCCTTCCGCGTTGCGGTCCCGCCCCCAGCAGGCCGAGACGAGGGCCAGCGCCGCGTACATCCCCGCGAGGTCGTCGCTGATGGAGACCCCGCAGCGCGGCGGCGGCAGGTCGGTCTGGCCGGGATTGGCGGTCAGGTGGCGCAACCCGCCCATCGCCTCGCCGATGGCACCGAAGGCGGGCTTATCGCGATACGGCCCGTCCTGGCCGTAGCCGGAGACGCGGGCGATGACGAGGCGCGGATTCTCCGCCCGCAGCACCTCCGGGCCGAGCCCGATGCGCTCGAGATAGCCGGGGCGGAAATTCTCCACCAGCGCATCGGCACGGGCACAGAGCGCCCGCACGCGCCGCTGCCCCTCCTCGCTCTTCAGGTCCAGCGTGACCGAGAGCTTGTTGCGGCCATGGATGCTGAACCACACCGCCTGCCCGTTCACCCTCGCGCCCCAATCCCGGTGCGGGTCGCCCTCCGGCGGCTCCACCTTGATCACCTCGGCCCCGAGATCGGCGAGGAGGCGGGTGGCGAAGGGGGCGGCGATGTAATGGCCCAGCTCCACCACCCGCAGCCCGGTCAGGGGCAGGCGGGGGTCTTCCGGCGGCGCGGCGGGGCCGGTGGGGTCCGGCATGGGCGATCCTCCTGAGCGGGAGGCGATGTTCCCCGGCCGCGCCGCCGTGGCAAGGGGTCAGCGCCCCCCTTCGAGGACCTCGCGCAGCGTGGTCCAGGTGAGCCGGGGGTAGCGGTCGTTGTCGAGCGGGGTGAGCTTGCCCTGGCCGCTGAACATGTCGCGCAGGTATTGCAGCCCCTGCCAGGGCGGGAAGACCTGGCCCTTGCCGGGGGCGAGGATCCGCGCGGCGCGGATCATGGCCGAGAGGGTGCGGGTGCCGCCGAGGCCCGTGGGGGTGAAGGCGCGGCCGTGGACTTCGGTGGCGATGCGCGCGAGGTCGCGCGCGCTCGCCTCGGAGCCGGCGATGCGGAGGATGCGGGGGGTGCCGTCGTCCAGCGCCGCCTCGGCGGTGAAGGCGGCGACGTCGTCCTTTGCGGTGAAGTCCAGCTTCTGGTCGGGGCTGTTCCAGTAAAGGACGCGGCCGAGGCGCGGGAGGATGAGAGGCATCTCCCCCGCCAGCATGTCCGCGAAGCCGCCGTTGAGGATCGAGGTGGCACGGATGGGAGCGGCGTCCAGCAGGCCATGGAATGCGCGGCGCAGGTCCAGGTTGCGGTTGCCGCCGGGGGTGGTCCTGGTGAAGTCCAGCGAGAAGTCGGAGGGGATGAAGCGCGGAACCCCGGCCGCCACCGCGGCGCGGAGCAGGACGGACTGGGTGCCGATGATGGTGTGCTCCAGCCCGTTCAGGGCGGAGACGATGCAGGCGGCGCCCTCGCAGGCCCCGGTCATCGCGGCCTCGTCGTCCAGGTCCAAGGCAAGCGGCTCGATGCCCTGGTGGCGTAGGGCGAGGACGCGGCCGGCCTCGGTGCCGCGGCGAATGGGGGCGACGACCGCGGCGCCGCGCGCGCGCAGGGCACGGGCGATGCGCCCGCCAAGGTCGCCGGTCGCCCCGGCGACCAGGATGCGGGGCGGCTCGGCGCCATGGTCGGACATGCCGTCTTACCCCACCATCCCGGAGGGCGGATGTTGGGGCAGACCGCCCGGGCGCAAGGCCGGATCAGCGTAGCGACGCCAGGGCCGAGACGGCGGCGGAGAGGTCGGGGGTGCCGTGGCGCAGGGCGGCCATGCTCTCCGCATCGGCGGTGAGGGCGTGCCAGAGGATGGCGCCCGCGATCTCCGTGGCGGCCCGCAGCTCTTCCATCGGCACGGCGTCGCGCGTGTCGGCGGCGGTCAGCAGGCGGGAAAGGCGGCTCTCCGGCTCGCCGAACCCCGCGATCAGGCGGAAGGCGGGCACGCCCCGGGCGGCGAAATTCGCGTGGTCGCTGCTGACGGAGACGGGCTCGTGCATCGCCAGGGCGGGGCCGGCGGCCTCGCGCAGGAAGCCGGGCAGCGCCGGATATTGCGAGGTGAGCGCGGTGAGGCGCGGCGAACCGGCGATGCTATCGAGGTTGATGTTGAGCGCCATTCCCGCGATCTCGGCCTCCGGCAGCGTCGCCAGCCAGGCGCGCGAGCCCCAGAGCGACCATTCCTCCGCGCCAAAGACGCAGACGCGCAGCCCGCGCGGCAGGCCGGCCAGATGCGGCGCGGCGGTGCGGGCCAGGCTCAGCAGGGCGGCCACGCCGGTGGCATTGTCGATCGCGCTCTCGGCCAGCGCATGGCCATCCAGATGCGCGGAGAGGACGACGCGCCCCGGCCCGGCGCCGGGGATGTCCAGGATCAGGTTCGGTGCCTCCGTCATGGCGCGGCGGCCTTGGAGGCTGAACCGCGCGCGACCGGCCCCGACCAGCCGGCGCGCCCCCTCGATCCCCACCCCGAAGCAGGGGACGGGGCAGGCATTGGCGCCGCCGGCCACGGGGCCGTAGCCCTCGAAGGGCTGCACCATCACCGCCGCGGCCGCACCGGCCGCCGCCGCCGCCGCCAGCTTCAGGCGGCGATGGATGGTGCCGGGCGAGAAGGCGTATTCGTGCCGCAGCAGCACCGCGCGGCCGCGCAGCCTCTCCCCGGCCGCCGCGATCTCGTCCGGCGTGCCCCGGCCGAGATCCACCACCTCCAGCTCCACCCCCTCCTCCGGCGTGGAGACGGAGCCCGGGAGGGCGGCGCAAGGCACCGGCCCGGCCTCGCCGGGAAGGACGATGGAAACCGCGTCCAGCGTCCAGCCGCGGAAGGGGGCGTGGAAGGTGCTCAGCGTGCCCGCGCCCATGGCGCGTAGACGCGCCGCCAGCAGCGCGAAGGCGGCCTCGGCGCTCGGCGAGCCCTGAAGGCGCCCGCCCGTGTCGCAGATGGCGTTGAAGTCGGCCTCCAGCGCCGGGGCATCGGCGCGGAGGGCGGCGAGGAAGGCGTCGCGCATCACGGCACGCTCACCCCGGCGGCGCGCGCCACGCGCGACCAGTTGGCGAACTCGCTTTCCAGCAGGGCGGCAAAGGGCGCCGGGCCACGCGGGCGAACCTCGATCCCCAGCGCCGCGAAACGGTCCTTCACCGCCGCATCCTCCATCGCGGTGGCCGTCGCGGCCTCCAGCCGGGCGAGCACGGCATCGGGCGTCGCGCGCGGGGCTAGCAAGCCCCACCAGTTGCTGCACACCATGTCCACCCCGCCCTCCCGCATGGTGGGCAGCTCGGGCAGCGCCGCGATGCGAGCGGGCGCGGCGACCGCGAGCGGGCGCACCTGCCCGTCCTTCAGAGGGCCGGACGCCGAGAGGGTGGAGGAGATGATCGCGTCGATCTGCCCCGCCACCACATCCAGCAGCGCCGGGCCCGAGCCGCGATAGGGCACCACGGTGAACCGGGCGCCCGTGAGCTGGCCGAGCCATTCGGGCACGAGATGCGTCAGGCTGCCGACGCCGGAGCTGCCGAAGGTGATTCCCTCCGGCTGCGCCTTCGCCGCGGCGATGAAGGCCGGCAGGTCGCGCGGGGCGAGGCTCGGCTTGACCATGAGGATCATCGAGACGGCGCCGAACAGCGTCACCGGGCGGAAATCCCGCGCGGGGTCGTAGGGCACGCGAGTCTGCACTGCGGGGATGATGGTGTGCGGGCTGTCGGCCACCAGGAAGGTATGGCCGTCCTCGGCCCGCGCCGCGGCTTCGGTGCCGATGATGGCGCCGCCGCCCGGGCGGTTCTCGACGATCACGGACTGGCCGAGCGCGGCCTGGAGCGGCGACTGGATCGCGCGGGCGAGCACGTCGGAGGGCCCGCCGGCGGCATAGGGCACGATCAGCCGGATGGGGCGGCTCGGCCAGGCGGGCTGGGCGTTCGCGCGGGCGGCCAGGGCCAGCGGGGCGGCAAGGCCGCCCAGGAGCAGGGCGCGGCGGGGGGCGTTCATCGGTACGGGAACCTGTCAGCTCGGGTTAGGGATCTCCCTGCCCGGCTGGCCGGGCCGCCCTCTCCGGGGTCTTGCCCCCGTTGTGCCGGGGTTGGGCGCAACCTCGCCCCCGGCGGCGCGACTGGCAAGCCATCGGCCCGCTTGACCTGCGTCAAGGCGGGCCGGGCGCGCCCGGCCTATCGCCAGCCCATGTCCCAGGCCGAAGCCCCCTCCCGCGCGCTGCTCGCCCTCGCCGAGGCCCGGGTGCCCCGCTACACGAGCTACCCCACGGCCGCGCAGTTCGGGGCGCTGGACGAGGCAACCTATCGCCGCTGGCTGCGCGAAGGCGTCCGCGCCTCGGACCCACTCTCCCTCTACCTGCATGTGCCCTATTGCCGGGACCTCTGCTGGTACTGCGCCTGCCATACGAAGGCCACGCGGTCCGAGGCGCGGATCCAGGCCTTCGCCGAGGCGCTGGAAGCCGAAGCGGCGCTGCTGGAAGCGGCCCTGCCCGCGCATGGCGGCGTGTCGCATCTCCATTTCGGCGGCGGCACGCCCTCGATCCTCGGGCCGACGCGCATGGCGGGCCTCGTCGCGACCCTGCGGGCCCGCTTCGGCCTTCGGCCCGGCGCGGAGGTGGCGATCGAGCTGGACCCGCGCACGCTGGACGAGGCGATGGTGGACATGCTCGGCGCCCTCGGCTTCACCCGGGCGAGCCTCGGCGTGCAGGACATCGCGCCCGATGTGCAGGCACGGATCGGCCGCCCGCAGCCGAAGGAACTGGTGGCGGTGGGCGTGGAGCGCCTGCGCCGCGCCGGGATCGGCGGGATCAATATCGACCTGATGTACGGCCTCCCCACCCAGACGGTGGAGCATGTGCGGGCCAGCGCGCGCTTCGCCGCCTCGCTGGGCGCGGACCGCATCGCAGTGTTCGGCTATGCCCATGTGGCCTGGATGAAGCCGCACCAGAAGGCGATCGACGCCGCCACCCTGCCGGGGATCGAGGCGCGGCTGGAGCAGGCCGAGGCGGCGGAGGCCGAGCTGAAGGCAGCGGGCTACGCGCCCCTGGGGCTGGACCACTTCGCGAAACCCTCCGATCCGCTGGCGCGGGCCGCCGCCGCCGGGCGCCTGCGGCGAAACTTCCAGGGCTACACGACCGATGACGCGCCGGTGCTGCTCGGCCTCGGCCCCTCCGCGATCGGCACGCTGCCCGGTGGCCATGCGCAGAACATGCTGGACGAGCGGGCCTATGGGGCGGCGGTGGCCGAAGGCCGGCTGCCCGTGGCCCGGGGCGTCGCGGTGACGGCGGAGGATCGCCACCGTGCCGCGCTGATCGAGCGGCTGATGTGCGACTTCGCCCTCGATTTGGACCGGCGCGACCCGGCCGTGGCCTCGGCGCTGGCGCGGATGGCGCCGCTGGTGGAACAGGGGCTCGTCGCGCTCTCCCCGGATCGGCTGGAGGTCACGCCGGTCGGGCGACGCTTCGTTCGCCAGGTGGCCGCCTGCTTCGACGCCTATTGGGTGCCTGCCGCCACCCGGCACTCCTCGGCCGTCTAGCCCACCGCGCCCTATCCCCGGCGGATCGCGACCGCCAGACCCATGGCGCTCAGGACCAGCCCGGCCAGGAAGACGGGCGCATGGGCATTGCCGGTGGCCGCGAAGAGCCAGGCGAGGGCATAGCCCGTCGCGGCCTGGGCGGCGGCATAGACCGCCGTGGCCCGGGCCCAGGCCTTGCCCGTGCCGGGGCCGGTGAGGCCGCGAAGACGACCGAGCGTGACCGCCGATATCCCCACGCCGGAAAAGCCGGAGAGAAGCGCGGCCAGCGGGATGGCCGCCGGATGGGGCAGCAGGGCCGCGCCGAGCGCCGCTACCTGCACGCCCAGCCAGAGCGGCATGGCCCAGCGGCCCAGCCGGTCCGCCAGACGCCCTCCGCCTAGCGTCCCCGCCACGGCGCCCAGCCCGAACAGCGCCCAGACCAGACCGCCCGCCGCGAGCCCCATTCCACGCCCGCGCACCGCCAGATCAGCCAGATACACCATGGGCGGCGTCATCCCGGCGGCGGAGAAGGCATAGGCGAGGGTGACGGCACCCACCGGCCCGGCCGGACCCGTCGGGCCGGCCGCGGCGGGCGGCGGGGCCGGCGGATCGGGCCAGCGGGGATGCGCGAAGGCCCAAAGCGCGGCGGAGAGGAGGCCGAGACCGAGCCAGGCGGCCGCCACCCCGCCCGAGAGGAGGAGGGGCAGGAGAAGGGACGCGGCGATCACGCCGCCGCCGACGCCCGCGATGACGATGCCCCCCGCGGCGCCGCGGCGCCCGTCAGGGGTGACGGCCTGCACCGCCGGCCCCGCGAGCGAGATGGCCACCCCGCCCGCGACACCCGCCACGCACCGCCAGGGCGCGAGCCACGCGAAGCCGAGCGGCACGGCGCAGGCGAGGAAGGACAGGGTGGCGAGGGCCATGGTGAGGTCGAGCGCCCGGCGCGTGCCCAGCCGCGCACCCAGGAACGGCGCCGAGAGCGCGCCGATCAGATGGCCCGCGAAGGTGGTGGCCCCCAGCGCGCCCGCCTCCCCGCCGCCCACCCATCCCGCCGCCACCAGCGCGGGAAACAGCGGCACATAGCCAAAGCGGGCGAGACCGATAGTGGTGCAGAGGGCGGCGCCGCCGGCCAGCGCCGCGGCGGGCGGCGCCCTGGCCGTCACTCCGCCGCCCCTCCGCTGCCGGCCGCAGGCCCGACATCCAGGCTGAGGGTGGCAGCCAGGCCGGGAGGCACCTGCCCGGGATGCGCATCGGCCAGGATCAGGTCGCCCCCATGCAGGCCCGCCACCGCGCGGACGAGGGAGAGGCCCAGCCCATATCCCGGCGTCGCCCGTGCATTGTCGGCCCGGAAGAAGCGCTCGCCGGCCCGGGCACGGTCGGCGGGCGGGAGGCCGGGGCCCTCATCGGCGACGGTGATGCGAACCATCGGCCCCGCCGCCTCGGCCGAGAGGCGGATGCGCCCCCCGGCGGGGGAGAACTTCACGGCATTGTCCAGCAGGTTGGCCACGGCCTGCAGGAGGAGGTCGCGATCTCCGGTCATGCGCAGCCCGGGCGGCAGCGCCGTCTCCAGCGTGACCCCACGGCTCTCGGCGATGGCCTCGTACAGCTCGGCCGCATCGGCCAGGAGCGGGGTGAGGTCGAGCGGCGCGAAGGCGGCGCGGCGCGCGCCGGCCTCCGCCTCGGTGATGCGCAGCACCGCGTGGAAGATGCGGATCATGCCGTCCAGATCGGCGATCCCCTGCTCCACCGCGCGGCGCATGGTCTCCGGATCCGCCTCCAGCGCCTCCTCGAGCCGGCCGCGGGCACGCGCGACGGGCGTGCGGAGGTCATGCGCGATCGCGTCCGAGACGCCACGGATGCCCGCCATCAGCGTGCCGATCCGATCCAGCATGGCGTTCAGCGTGCGTCCGAGGCGGTCGAACTCGTCGTCCCGGCCGGAGAGCGGCACGCGCTGGGAGAGGTCGCCGCCGGCGATGGCCGTGACGGTCTCGGCCGCCGGGCGCAGCATGTTCTGAAGCGCCCGACGGAGCAGCACGGCCCCGGTGACGGCGAGGAGGCAGGCGGCGAGGGCCGCCCAGCCAAGGCCGCGGGCGAGAAGCTGGCGGAGATGGAGGCGTTCCTCCACGTCACGCCCGACGATCAGCCGGTCCCCGTTCGGCAGGTCGCTGCGGTACAGGCGCGCTTCCGTGAGCAAGCCCTCCCGCATCAGCGGCGCGCGCAGCCAGCGCAGGGCCTCCGCCTCCGGCGGGGGGCCATCCAGCTCGTCCGGCGTCGCGTCGAGATTGCCGGCCAGATGGCGCCCGGCGGAATCCGTGAGACGGTAGAGGTCCTGCGCATCGCCGTCCCGGGCCAGGCGCAAGGCCAGGGCGTCCAGCACGCCCTCCCGCCCCGCCTCGCGGAAGCGGGCGGTCATCGATGCGACATCGGCGCGGATGGCGGCATCGGTCTGGCGGTCCAGCCCGCCCGCGGTGTTCCACCAGACGATGCCGGAATAGGCGACGCCGCCGAGCAGGAACATGACGGCGAAGAACACCGCGAAGCGGAACCCCGCGCTTTCCACCAGCCGCGGGACCGGTGCGCGGCGCAGTTCCTCGGCGGGCATCGGGGCCGCCCTAGGCGGCCTCCTCGGCGCGGATCATGTAGCCGGCGTTGCGGACCGTATGGATCAGCGGCTTGTCGAAGCCGCGGTCCAGCTTCTGGCGCAGGCGCGAGACATGCACGTCGATGACGTTGGTCTGCGGGTCGAAGTGATAGTCCCAGACCTTCTCCAGCAGCATGGTGCGGGTGACCACCTGCCCGGCATGGCGCATCAGGTGCTCCAGCAGGCGGAACTCGCGCGGCTGGACGTCGATGCGCTTGCCGCCCCGCGTGACCGTGCGGGAGAGGAGATCCAGCTCCAGATCCGCCACGCGGAGGCGAGTGGCCGGGACCTCCGAGGCGGGGCGGCGGCCGAGCGCCTCCACCCGGGCCAGTAACTCGGCGAAGGCGAAGGGCTTGGTGAGGTAGTCGTCACCCCCGGCCTTCAGGCCACGCACGCGCTCATCCACCGCCGTGAGGGCGGTGAGGAAGAGGACCGGGGTGCGGTTGTCCTGCGCGCGCAGGGTTTCGACGAGGCGGAGGCCATCCACGCCGCCGGGCAGCATGCGGTCCAGCACCAGCAGGTCGAAGGGCTCACCAGCGGCGGCGAAAAGGCCATCCTTGCCGTTGTCGCGATGCTCGACGCTGTGGCCGGCCTCGGTGAGGCCCTTGCGGACGAAGCGGGCGACCTCGGGGTCGTCCTCAACAAGGAGGATACGCACGGCATTTCCCTGGTTCTGGTTCGGGGCGGCATCAACCCGGCCGCTCCATGCCCCATAGCGTCACGCACGGGGGCCCGACGCAAGATGCCCTACCGGCCGGCCATCCCGCGCAGCTCCGACAGGCGCTGGGCGTAGAGGCTAGCGAGGCAGGCCTCCTGCTTCTGGCCGGCCGCGCCGCATTCGCGGTTCCGGCGGGCGAGCCAGGCGCGCTGGCCGGCGGCGACGCCTGGCAGGCCACCGACGCGGAGATAGGCCTGGCTCATCTCCAGATCGAGCGTGGAGAGGCGGGCCGAGCCGCAGATCGCCTGCTCCACCGCCAGCATCGCCGCGGTGCAGTCGAAGGAGGGCTGGGCCCGCGCCGCACTGGCGAGGACAGCGGGAAAGAGAAGGGCGGCCAAGGTCAGAGCGGGGCGGATCACTGCGGCGTGCCCGTCCCCGGCGGGCGGCGGCCGACCTGCACGTTGATGTCCTGCGACCGGCCGTCCCGCAGCAGGGACAGGCGGATGCTCTGCCCCGGGGCAATCCCCGCGACAGACCGGATGAGGGCCCGGGAGGTCTCGAGCTTCTCGCCGTTCAGGGCGGTCACCAGGTCGCCCTGGCGCAGCCCCGCCCGGGCGGCCGGGGAGTTCCGCTCCACGCCCTGGATCTGCACGCCACGGCGGCCACGGGGTGCATCCGCGCCGATATCCTGCACGGCGACGCCCAGCCAGCCGCGTTCCACCCGCCCGTCGCGCCGCAACTGCTCGATCACCCCCCGCGCGAGGTCCGACGGCGTGGCGAAGCCGATGCCGGCCGAGGCGCCGGAGGGGGAGTAGATGGCGGTGTTGATGCCGATCACCTCGCCCGCCGTGTTGAACAGCGGCCCGCCGGAATTGCCGGGGTTGATGGCGGCGTCGGTCTGGATGAAGTCGTCGAAGGGCCCGGCGCCGATCTCGCGCCCGCGGGCGGAGACGATGCCGGTGGTGACGGTGCCGCCCAGGCCGAAGGGATTGCCGGCGGCCATCACCCACTGGCCCACCCGCACGGGCGTGCTGCCCCAGGGCACGGCCGTCAGCGGCACGCGGGATTCGATCCGCAGCAGGGCCAGGTCGGTCAGCTCATCCGTGCCCACCACGCGGGCCGGATGCTCGCTGCCATCCTGGAGGGAGACGATGACGCGCGCGGCCGAGCCGACGACATGGTTGTTCGTGACCACATAGCCGGTCGGGTCGATGATGAAGCCGGAGCCGGCGCCCTGCACCTGCTGGCGGCCGCCCCGGCGGTCCCTGAAGTAGCGCTCGAAGGGCGTGCCCCGCAGCTCGGGCGGGATCTGGGTGGTCTGCTCCCCCGTCACGGCGATGTTCACCACGGCGGGGAGCACGGCCTGGGCGAGGTCGGCGAAATCCGGCAGCACGGTGAACCGGGTTCCCGGCGCCGCGGTCTGGGCCTGGGCTTCCAGCGGGGTGCAGCCGGGCGCTGCGGCGAGGGCCGCGAAGCCGAGCAGGGCGGCACGGCGGGGCAGGGGCTGACGCATGGGGGGTTGGAACTCTCCAGCGATTCGGGAGGAAGTGGCTCCCCCATAGAGAGGGAACGACGGCAGCGGGTTCAAGGCATCAGCCGCCCTGAGAGGGGTCTTCGGGCCAGCTATGCCGGGGATAGCGCCCCCGCATCTCCCGCCGGACCTCCGCCCAGCCGCCCCGCCAGAAGCCCGCGAGGTCGGAGGTGACGGCGATCGGCCGGCCGGCCGGGGAGAGGAGCGAGACCTGCAGGGGGATGCGGCCGCCCATCAGCGGCGGCGCGGCGGCCAGGCCGAACAGGTGCTGGGCGCGGGCCTCCAGCGCCGGCACCTCGCGGTCATAGTCGATCATGGCGCTGCGCCCCTCGGGCAGATCCACGCGGGGCGGCAGGTCGCTGTCCAGCCGGCGCTGGAGCTCCCAGGGCACCAGCCCGCGCAGGATGGCCACGGCATCCAGGCCGCGCAGCTCCGAGAGGCGGGACAGGCCGCTCAGATAGGGGGCGAGCCATTCGGCGGCCGAGGCGGCCAGGGCGGCATCGGAGACATCCGGCCAGGGGGCGCCCTCGGTCGCATGGGCCCAGCGGAGGCGGGCGCGGAGCTGGGTGGCGGGTTTGGTCCAGTCCAGGTCCCGGAAGCCGCGGCCGGCGGCGGCGCGGGCCAGGGCCTCGGCCACGGCGGCCGGGTCCGCATGGGGAAGGGTGGCCTCCTCCAGCACCAGCGGGCCGAAGCGGAGGCGCCTGCGCGCCACCACGGCATTGGTCCGGCTGTCGAACTCCGTCACCTCCTCCCGCACGAAGCGCCCGGGGAAGCGGGCCTCCAGCGTGGCGCGGTCGAGCGGCGCGGCCATGCGGATGCGGGCCTCCGTCCCCGCCAGCTCCAGCGCGGCCACCGCCAGGAGCGGCGCCTTGCGCAGCGGGTCGGTGGCGGAAAGGCGGGCGCCCTGGCCGGAGGCCAGGCGGAAGGCGCCCTCCATCGCGCCGCGGCGGGCGGCGATGCGGTCGGGGAAGCCGGCGGCGAGGAGCGCGGCGGGGTCGCCCTCCGGCGCCGTGCGTTCCGGCACGGAAAGGCGGCGGCGGTGGAGCTGGGCGGTGCGGCGGATGCGCTGGACCGTCGGCCGGTCGGCCTCCGGATGGTCGCCGCCATGGAGGAGGTCCAGCCGCAGATGCAGGTCGCTCGGCGCCTCCCGGTTCCGGATGGGGTCGCGCTCCTCCAGCAGCGCGGCGAGGTCGGCGGCCAGCGCCCCCTCCCCCGGCGTCCGGGTCTCGACCATGACGCGGGCGAGGCGCGGATGGGCACCCATGCGGGCCATGCGGCGCCCGGTCGGGGTGATCCGCCCTTCGGCGTCCAGCGCGTCCAGCTCGTTCAGAAGGGTGCGGGCGGCGGCCAGGGCGCCTTCGGGGGGCGGGTCCAGGAAGGGCAGCGCGCGGGGCTCGGCACCCCAGGCCGCGCAATCCAGGGCCAGGCCGGACAGCTCGGCCTCCAGCATTTCCGGCCGGTCGGCCAGCGGCAGCCCGCGATGCAGGGCCTCGGTCCAGAGGCGGATGGCAACGCCCGGCTCGGTGCGGCCCGCGCGGCCGGCCCGCTGCTCGGCGGCGGCGCGGGAGATGCGGATCGTGGCCAGGCGGGTCAGCCCCGTGGCCGCGTCCAGCCGGGGCGCGCGGCGGAAGCCGCCATCCACGACGATGCGAACGCCGGGCACGGTCAGCGAGGTTTCCGCGATCGAGGTGGCCAGCACCACCTTGCGGCGGCCCTGCGGGTGGGGGGTGAGCGCGCGGTCCTGCTCGGCCGGCGGCATCTCGCCATGCAGGGGCAGGATCTCGGCATCCACCCCGCCCAGCCGCTCGGCCGTGCGGCGGATCTCGCCCCAGCCCGGGAGGAAGGCGAGCACATCACCGGGGTGCTCGCGCAGGGCCTCCCGGATGGCCGCCGCCATGGCCTCCGGCAGGTCGCGCGGCTCCTTGATGTCGCGGGGACGATGATGGACGACGACGGGATAGGCCCGCCCGGCGCTCTCGATCACGGGGCCGTCCAGCAGCGTCGCGAAGCCCGCCGCATCCAGCGTCGCGGACATGGCCAGCAGCCGCAGCTCCGGCCGCAATTCCCTCTGGAGGTCGAGGCAGAGGGCGAGGCCGAGATCGGTGTCCAGATGCCGCTCATGCGCCTCGTCGAACAGCACGGCCGAGACGCCCTCCAGCCCCGGATCGGATTGCAGGCGGCGCACCAGCAGCCCCTCCGTCACCACCTCCACGCGGGTGCGGTCGGACACGGCGCGGTCGAGCCGGGTGGAGAGGCCGACGAGCCCGCCGGGTCCTCCCTCCCCCGCCAGCTCCGCCATGCGGCGCGCGGCGGCGCGGGCGGCCACGCGGCGGGGCTCCAGCACCAGGATCTTCCCCGTGGCCCAGGGCTCCTCCAGCAGGGCGAGCGGCACGATGGTGGTCTTGCCGGCGCCGGGCGGGGCGACGAGGACGGCGTTGGACCGCTCCCGCAGGGTCGTTAGCAGAGCGGGCAGGGCCTCGGAGACGGGAAGTTGGGGCAGGTCCATCGTCCCGGGGGTCTCGGGGCGGGGAAGCGGCTTGTCAAATGCGGGAATAGCCCGTGGCCGCCAGCTTGGGGATCGGGCCTGGGGTCACGACTCCGACAAGGCGCGCCGGAAGCCCCCGCGCTTCGGTGACAAGCACGGCCCGGCCCTCTATGGCGCGAGGCATGCCCCCTTTCGAGGTCCCCGGCCAGCCCTGATGGAATCCAGCACGACCGGGCTCGAGGCCTCATCGCGGGACAGCTCGCCACGCCGCGCCCCGCGCGCCGAGTGGTCGGTCCGAACGCGGCTCGTCATCCTCGCCCTCTCGGTCGCGCTGCCCGCCGCCCTGGCCCTGGGGCTGGCAGCGCTCGAGGGCTGGCGCACCGCGCGGGAGCGGACGGACGGGGCGCTGACCGCCCGCACGGAGGCGCTCTCGGCCGCCATCGTCCGGGAACTGGCAGCGGTGCGGGGAACGCTGGAGACGCTGGCCGCCTCGCCCGCCTTGGCGGAGGGGCGGCTGGATGCCTTCCGAGAGCAGGTCGGGCGAACGCCCCGCCCGGCGGAGGCGCGGATCGGGCTGACGGCGATGGATGGCCGCATGCTGGTCAGCTCGAAGGCTCCCATGGGCACTCCCCTGCCGCCGAGGGGCGATCCCGAGGTGGTGCGGCGCGTCTTCGAGACAGGCGAGGTGCAGGTCTCCGACCTCTATCGCGGGTCGGTCACGCGCGAGCATCTGGTGGCGGTGGACGTGCCGGTCCGGAGCACGGAGGGCGGGGTGGCCTACGACCTCAACATGGGCTTGCGCGCCGCCTCGCTCGACCAGGTGCTGACCGAGCAGCGCCTGCCGGACACATGGCGCGCGGCACTGCTGGACGGGCGCGGGCTGGTGGTCGCGCGCACCCATGATTCCAGCACCTTCATCGGGCGCCAGGCGACGCCCCTCTCCATGATGGCGATCGCCGCCGGGATCTCCCCCTTCGACACCGTGTCGCATGAGGGCGCGCCGGCGCGCGGCGCCCATGCGGCCGTGCCGGGAACCGGCTGGCGGGTGGCGGTGGTGGTCCCGCAGGAGGAACTCTCGGCGCCGCTGGAGGCTGGGCTTCTCGCCGCGGCGGCCACGGGGGGCGGGCTGTTGCTGCTCGGGCTGAGCGGCGCGGCCTGGCAGGGGCGCCGGATCGCGGTCGCCTTCTCGGCGCTCGCCCAGGGCGCGTCGGCGCTCGGCCGCGGCGCGGAGCCGGTGCAGCCGCCCCGCGGCGTCTCGGAGGCCAGCCGCGTCGGCACGGCCCTCGCCGATGCGGCGGCGGCCCTGGCCGGGCGCGAGGCGGAGCGTGCCGAGGCCGACCGGCGGCAGGACATCCTGATCCGCGAGCTGAACCACCGGGTGAAGAACACCCTCGCCACCGTGCAAGCGATCGCCGCCCAGACCCTGCGGCGGGAGGGGCGTGACCCGGCGCTGGCCTATGCCGATCTGGACGAACGGCTACGGGCCCTGGCCCGGGCGCATGACCTGCTGGTGGCCGGCACCTGGGGCGACACGCCGCTGCCGGATGTGGTCCGGGCCGCGCTGGCCCCCTGGACCGAGGCGGGGCGGGTGCGGATCGCCTGCCTGTGCGGCACGTCCTTTCCCACGCTGCGGCCCGCCCAGGCGCAGGCCCTCGTCCTCGCGCTTCATGAGCTGGCCACCAACGCAGCGAAATACGGCGCCCTCTCCCGCTCGGAAGGGGCGGTCGCCCTGTGCTGCGCGGCGACCGAGGGCGGCGCCCTGGTGCAATGGACCGAGCAGGGCGGCCCCCCGGTGGAGGAGGCTTCGGCGCCGCGCCGCGGCTTCGGCACCCGGCTGCTGGAGCGCGCCCTGCCGCGGGAGCTTGGACCGGGCTCGGAGGTGGTGCTCGACTTCGCGCGGGAAGGGCTGCGGGCCGAGATCCGGATCCGGGGCACCGCGCAGGAGCCCGCGGGAAAGTCCGGTTGATCCCTGGGCAGCGGCCCGGGGGCGCCCCACCTGCCGGGCACCCGTTGGAAAGGATTCCCCCATGCAGAAGCGCCCGCTCGGCCGTTCCGGCCTGGAGATCGCCCCCCTGGTCTTCGGCGGCAATGTCTTCGGCTGGACGGTCGATGAAAGGACGAGCTTCTCCCTGCTCGATGCCTTCGTCGATGCCGGGCTGAACGCGGTCGACACGGCGGATGCCTATTCCCGCTGGGCGCCGGGCAACCAGGGCGGCGAATCCGAAACGATCATCGGCAACTGGCTGCGCGCGAACCCCGGCAAGCGGAAGCGCGTGCTGATCCTCACCAAGGTCGGCTCCGACATGGGCCAGGGGCACAAGGACCTCTCGGCGAGGTGGATCGAGAAGGCGGTGGAGGATTCCCTGCGGCGCCTGAACACCGATGTGATTGACCTCTACCAGTCGCACTGGCCCGATCCGAACACGCCGCAGGAGGAGACGCTGCGCGCCTATGAGCGACTGCTGCGCGCCGGGAAGATCCGGGCGATCGGCACTTCCAACTACGACGCGGCGCTGCTGGAGGAATCTCTGAAGGTCGCGCGGGAAAAGGGTCTGCCGCGCTACGAGTCGCTCCAGCCCCAGTACAACCTCTATGACCGCTCCGGTTTCGATGGCGCGCTGCGCGACCTGGCGATGCGGGAGGGGATCGGCGTCATCACCTACTACTCCCTCGCCTCCGGCTTCCTCTCGGGCAAGTACCGCTCGAAGGAGGATCTCTCGAAGAGCCAGCGCGGCAAGGGCGTGGAGAAGTACCTGGACGCGCGCGGCATGAAGATCCTGGCGGCGCTGGACGAGGTTTCGGCGCGGCTGGGCGCGAAGCCCGCCGAGGTGGCGCTGGCTTGGGTGATCGCGCGGGAGGGCGTGACAGCCCCGATCGCGAGCGCCACGGGCCTGGAGCAGCTGGCCAGCCTCGTCCGCGCGGTGCACCTCGCCCTCTCCGCCCAGGACATCGCGCTTCTGGACGCCGCCAGCGCCTGATGCGCGTGTTGCGGCAGGTGGCGCATCGGGCCTATGCCGCGCCGATGCGCGCCCTCGTGCTCCTCCTGGCCCTGCTGACCGCGCCCCTCGCCGCCCATGCGGTGGAGAGCGAGGCGGCGGCGTCGCCCCGCGCCCGGGTGACGCTGGTGGCCGAGCAGGCCGCCGTGGCGCCGGGGCAGCCCTTCCGCCTGGCGTTGCGGCAGGTGCTGGCCGAGGGCTGGCACACCTACTGGACCAATCCGGGCGATGCGGGAGAAGCGCCCTCGCTGGAGCTCGCGCTGCCGGATGGGGGGCAGGCCGGGGCGCTGTCCTTCCCGGCACCGCTGCGCATCCCCTACGGGCCGCTGGTGAACTTCGGCTATCTCGGCGAGGCGGTGTTCCCGCTGACGGTCACGCCGCCCGCCGATCTGCAACCCGGGCGGCTCTACACCATCGAGGGCACGGGGCGCTGGCTGGTCTGCGCCGATGTCTGCATCCCCGAGGAAGGCGCCTTCCGCCTGGACCTGCCGGTGGAGGCCGAGGCGCGGCCCGACCCCGCCGCCGCGGATCTGTTCCGCGCGGCCGAGGCGGCCCTGCCCCGCCCCTTCCCCTTCACCGTCCGCCTGGGCTTCGAGGGCACGAAAGGCGCCATCGAGCTGTCCGGGCCGGGCATCGCGCCGGGCGCGGTGAAAGATGCCTTCTTCTTCCCCGAGCCTCTGGGCGTGATCGACAACACCGCGCCCCAGCGCCTCGCGCTGCGGAACGGCGCGATGGTGCTCTCCCTCACGCGCGGCGCCTCGCCGCTGCCGGCCAGCCTTTCCGGGGTGGTGACCCTCACGGATGCGGCCGGGGTGCGCAGCGCCTATGCCGTCTCGGCTGAACCGGGCGCGATGCCGGCCGCGCCCTCCGCCCTGCCGCTCTGGCAGGCGGCGCTCTTCGCGGCGCTGGGCGGGCTGGTGCTGAACCTGATGCCCTGCGTCTTTCCCGTGCTGGCCATGAAGGCCATGGGGCTGGCGCGGCTCTCCGGCGCCTCCCGCCGCGCGGTGCGGAACGAGGCCCTGGCCTATGTCGCGGGCGTGGTCCTCGCCTTCCTCGCGATCGGCGGGGCGCTGGTGGCGCTGCGGGCGGGCGGCATGGTTGCGGGCTGGGGGTTCCAGTTCACCTCGCCGGTCTTCGTCGGCGGCATGGCCTGGCTGATGCTGGCGGTCGGGCTGAACCTTTCGGGCGTCTTCGCCGTGGGCGGGCCCAGCCTTGGCGGCTCGCGCTGGGGCAGCTTCGGCACCGGGCTTCTGGCCGTGGCGGTCGCCACGCCCTGCACGGCGCCTTTCATGGCGGCGGCGCTCGGGGCAGCCATGGCGATGCCGCCCGCCGCCGCCCTCGCCGTATTCGGCGCCATGGGCCTCGGCATGGCCCTGCCCCATGCGCTGCTGGGCACCTTTCCGGCCCTGGCGCGGCTGCTGCCCCGGCCCGGCGCCTGGATGGAGCGGCTGCGCCAGGCGCTGGCCTTCCCGATGTATGGCGCGGCCGCCTGGCTGGCCTGGGTGGTTTCGGTCCAGCTGGGGCCGGACGGGTTGATCCCGGTGCTGGCCGGCGCGCTGCTGGTGGGCTTCGGCGCCTGGGTGCTGGGCGTGGCGCAGCTCTCCGGCCGGCGCGGCTGGATCGGGCGCGGGCTGGCCGGGGCGGCCGTGCTGGGCGCGCTCGCGCTGCTGCCGCAACTGTCGGCGGCGCCCTCCCCCGCCCTCGCGGCCGAGCGGCCGGAGGAGGCCTGGTCCGAGGCGCGCGTGGCGGCCCTGCGGGCCGAGGGGCGGCCGGTTTTCGTCAACCTCACCGCCGCCTGGTGCATCACCTGCCGTGTGAACGAGCGGGTGGCACTGGAGACCGCCGCCACTCGCGCCGCCTTCGCACGGGAAGGCGTGGTGCTGCTGACGGGCGATTGGACCCGGGGCGATCCCGCCATCTCCGCCCTGCTGCGCGCCCAGGGGCGAGAGGGCGTGCCGCTCTACCTTTTCTATCCCGCCGGTGGCGGGGCGCCGGTCGTGCTGCCGCAGATCCTGACGGAGCGGATGGTGATCGAGGCGATCACCGCTGGCCGGGAGGGCTCGCGGCCGGCGGCGTGACGTGGCGGGCCGGGACGGTATGCTGGCCGGCATCGCCCCCCCTTGGCGGAACGGTAGACGCAGGCGACTGGAAGGGGACTGGCAGGTAATCCCGCTGCCAGGAAAGACCCGGACCTTCCGGCAAATACGGACCGTCCCGTTAACTTGTTGCGTGCCACCGGCGGTCCCGGCAAAGGCACTGCAACACGGCCCTTGCAACATTGTAACAGGTCAGAGGACAGCTTGTGACAGCTGGGGGTCCGAGCGAGTCGGAATGGCACCCCGTGTGACAAAACAAGAGACCCCTGCCGCCTCGGGGCGCTTGCCCTCGAGGTTCCGAACCAGGGCGTTACGCCTATCTACAGCGTATCCGGGAGTACGAGCGGAACACCGTGAAGCTGGCTCACAGTATTCGCGGCTTCCCGACAAGACCGTCATCTCGGAGAGCGACCTCTATAAGCTGGTTCCCCGCTCTGATAAGCCTAAGGCCTGTGGTTTCCAGGATTGAGTCACGCGCGACGTGCTACCTGCGATTGAGGATGAGGCATAGACCACAGGGGCACTGCGCGCTGACGTATCTAAGACCAAGTGTGGCCCGAAGCGGCCCGGCCGCTTCGTACTTGGCAAAATGGGCTGCCGGAGGGGCTGCTGTGTGATATAGAGCAGCACCATGACGACGAAACACTCCAGAACACTAATTGTGTTTGCAGTCGCAGTTATGTTGCTCAGCTCAGCCTTCCTTGCCAAGGTGATGTTTGCGCAAGAGCAAAACACTTCTCACTCGAGAAAATATTTCTTCTCACATTCTTCCATTGAAACATGGCCGGTTCGTTTCGTAGATGGAGGGATCAGCTTTGTATTGCCCCGCAATATGCTTACATCGCTCGGGCCGCCGCCGAGTGCTAATTCGCGCCCTTTTATACTTGGGATGGGTACAATTCCGGGCCTTAGAGGCGCGGATGCGGATACAATAAGCTGTTTTGGCGATCTCGGCCTAACTCATTGCGATGTCGTGCAATTTAACTACACTGGGGCACGAACCGTGGATCGACAAGAATTTAATCGGAGAAGAACCTTCTTTCTCGGTGACACTTCGGAGCCAGAGCGTTTTGATTTTGGGCTTTTAAGAACAAAGATGCCGAACACGTATGTCCATGTGAACGAAATCTCGGGTCTCATTATTCCGATATCCTGCTCCCCCCTAAGTAACATCTGCCAGTTAGTTCTCGATGTGCGCAACACCCGTTGGCGCTTGCGTTTTCGGGTCGACATTCTGCACAGGTGGCGCGAAATTACTGACCTGTTTGTCACATCGATGGAAGAGCGCGTTCGATAAGAAGGGTGCAGCGCCATAGCTGGAAGGCGGCTACGAAGATCACCACCGCACAAGCTGCGGGCGGGGGCCGAGAGCCGGGAGATGGGTTGACGGACTGATGGACTGGGCTGCGATCCTGGCGCCTGGACGCAGCCGATGCAGCCATGCGAAAGGCCGACGCCAAGGACAATTGGGCGGCCTTCTTCACAGCGCACAATGCCTACTTCCGCGCAGTCGGCTGCACCGTGACGCCGCCGTGTGACATACGACAGGACGTCGCGACACACTACGGCGAAATATTCTGTCGCATCGGAGGTGGAAAGCCGGAAGGACGACGCAGCCGACAAGAGCGACGTAGTTGACCTTGTTGACTGACGACTCCATTGCATCCGGCGGCTATCTGCCACAGTGCTGGAACCTGCCACAGCCTGTCACACCATTCGCGGGCGTGCCGAAATCGGTAGCCGGAACGGACTTAAAATCCGTAGTCATTTCAATGACGTGGGGGTTCAAGTCCCCCCGCCCGCATCCCATGTGCGATGTTGAACAAACTAAAATCGCTCACCCATCGGGTGTGCCGGTTCGAAGCCGGCAGGGGGGACCATGCCTCGCTTCCGGAGAGGGCTCCGCCCTCACCCGCCAAGGGCCTGAGGCCCTTGGAACCCCGTCTGACTGCCGTGGATACCCCGGATCAGTGGGGTCTCTGGTTGAAGGGCGCTTTTTCCCGGCCTTGCAGTCGCCTGAGGTCGATGACCTCAGGCGCACCGTCGGCCCGGTGATTCCAAGCCGATAGAGGATGATGGGTCGAAGGCATGGCCTTCGGCGGGTCCGGGGAGAGGGAGGATCCCTTCTTCCGCTCCCCGGGACCAGCCTTCCAGGACTGCCCTCCGGGATCAGGCGCCGAGATGCCCGCCCTTCGGAAGCCCTGGCGGGTTGAGCAGGCCCGCATAGGCCCGCCACGCGTCGCGGCCGCCGGGCGGCTCCGATGCCACGGCCTCCGCGGCCTGCTCCGCCGGCATAACCGGGCGCGCCAGGGCTTGCAGCAGGGGCACCGGCGGGGTGCTTCGCCGCGTGGCCGCCGCGCTGCGCGCGACCACGTCCACATCCTCGCGCTCGATCAGCGCCGCCACCACCCGCGCCGCCTCGCGCTCCACCAGGGGCAGCGGCCAGCTCGGGTGGTAATGGCGGAACACCTCGACGGCATCGGCCCATGCGGCACCCTCCGGAACCCCTCTGGCGATGGCGGCGCGGAACAAGCGTGCGCCGCGGCGCGCGGCCAGCACGTCGAGATCGGGCGGGGCGGCCCCCCAGGATGCGATGGACTCGGGCATGGGCGGGAGAATAGCCCACACTAGAACAATTCATGAACACGAACTTACCGGAGCAGGGAGCCACGGCTCGCACGCTGCGGCGGGTTCACCGGGCATTCACCCGCCTGCCCCACCATCCGGGAGGCCCGCCACGATGGCAGGCAGGTGGGAGGTCAGCGGAATGGATGGCTTTTCCGGCCCGGTCAGCGCCATGGCACCCGGCAGGACGGCAACGCCCGAGCGAGTGGTGGCCCTGGCTGGTGAGACGGCCGAAGTCGCCCGTCGCAAGGTGCGAGAGATCCAGGCCATCACCGGGCAGACGCGCATCCTGGCGCTGAACGCGACCATCGAGGCGGCGCGGGCGGGCGAGGCGGGCAAAGGCTTTGCCGTGGTGGCGGAGGAGGTGAAGGCTGTCAGCGCCGAGATCGGCCGGCTCTCGGCCGAGATGGAGGGCGAGCTTCGCGCAGCCCTGGACGAGCTGGCGGCGGTGGGCGCGCGGATGGCGGCGGAAACGCGGGGCGAGCGGCTCGTCGGGCTGGCGCTGAATGCCGTCGAAATCATCGACCGCAATCTCTATGAGCGCACCTGCGACGTGCGATGGTGGGCGACGGATTCGGCGGTCGTCGACGCGGCAGCCGATCCGACGCCCGCCCTTCTCGCCGAGGCGGAGCGGAGGCTGGGCGTCATCCTCTCGGCTTACACGGTTTATCTCGATCTCTGGATTGCCTCCCCCGGCGGGCGGGTCATCGCGCATGGGCGGCCGGGTCGCTATCCCGGGCTGCGGGGGCTGGATGTCTCCGGCCAGGCCTGGTTCCAGCAGGCACTGCGCTCTGGCACCGGCGATGACTACGCGGTCGCGGATATCGCGCCGCAGCCAGCTCTGGCGGGCGCGCCCACCGCCGTCTACGCGGCCGCGATCCGCGAGGAGGGTGCGGTGCGAGGCCGTGTCGTCGGGGTGCTCGGCATCCATTTCGACTGGGTGCCCCAGGCACGCGCCGTGGTGCAGGGCGTGCGCCTGCCGCCGGGCGAGGCAGAGCGGTCGCGGGTGCTGCTGCTGGATGCGGCGGGCCGCGTGCTCGCCGCCTCGGACGAACGGGGCGAGCTGTCGGAGCATCTGGATCTGCCGCCGGGCATGAGCGGCAGTGCGCAGGATCGCTCGGGCCGCACGGTCGCTTACCACCGGACACCCGGTTACGAGACCTATCGCGGACTGGGTTGGGCGGGCGCCATCCTGCAGGGCCCCGGCACCTGACGCCGGTCCCGTGGCCCCTGGGGCCACGGGTCATGGATGCAGTCTACTGCGCGGAGGCCATGGCGCCGGATTGCGGCGAACCCACCGTCCGGTGGACCCAACCTTCCGGCTCCGTCTCCCCCACCTGATACCAGCCACCTGGCGCCGTGCCGAAGACGTTCAGCATCGAGCCGCTGCGCGCCACCCGCAGAACCGCGCCGCCGCCATTAGGAGAGGAGCGGACATTGCCGTTCTGGCGCATCACCAGCGTGCCATTGGCCACGCCGGAGGGGCGCGGGGACGAGGTGGCAACCTCCGTGACGAGGTTGGGAACCTGGGGCGGCTCGGGTTGGATCTGGTCCAGCACCGGCAGCCCGTTGGGCAGCGGCGGTGGAAGCTGCGCCATCGGCGTGCCGCTGCCGCGCGCCTGCGGCCCGCCGCCCTCGAAGCAGCGGCCGACAAGTTCAACATACACGCGCGTTGCCTCGACATTGTTGCGGGCCACGTGCTGCTCCACCTCCATGCCGCCCTGGCTCGCGTTCACGACGGAGACGAAGGGGAGGAAGACCGAGCCACCCGCGAGAGTCGCCTGCCCACAGACCGCATAGGTATCGGCCATGGCCTGCTTATAGGTTTCGACGGCGCGGAAGCGCAGGTTGTCGCGATCGCGCGCGGTTTCGCGCAGCTTCTGTTCGGCGGCCAAGCGGACACGCGCCATCGGGTCTTCGGAATCGGCAGCGGCCTGGCCCTTGGGCGCGGCGTCCTCAAAGCACCCGCCAAGCGCCAGCAGCCCGGCGAGGAGAAATCCCTTCCGCATCATCTTGTTCCACCGGGTTGTTGTGTTCCCTGCTGAAACGCCGCTGCGCGGAAAGCCTCCGCTTCACGATCCCGTGCCCATCTCGAATCCAACAAGGTCTTCGGATAAGCCCGAACAGGACAAGGAAGGATCGCGCCGTGTCTTCCCTCAACCCGCCAGTGCTTCTCGTCGTCGTGGACACGGTCTGCCCCTGGTGCTGGGTCGGCAAGCGCCGGCTGGACGCCGCTCTTGCGACGCTTGCCGAGGAGGGATTGCAGCTCTCCCGCCAGTGGCACCCCTTCCAGCTGAACCCCGACATGCCCTCGGGCGGAATGCTCCGGGCGGAGTACCGGGCGCGGAAGTTCGGCAGCGTGGAGCGCGGGCGGCAGCTGGACGCGCGGCTCGCGGCCGAAGGCGCGAAGGACGGCCTGCCCTTCGATTTCGAGCGGATCGAGCGGAGCCCGAACTCGCTGGACAGCCACCGGCTGATCCGCCTCGCGATGATGGAGGGCGGGCCTGAGGTGACGGACCGCGTGGCGGAGGGGATCTTCTCCGCCTACTTCGCCGAAGGGCGCGATATCGGGGATCCGGCGGTGCTGGCGGCGATCGGCGATGCCGCCGGGCTGCCGGCCGGGCGGAGCGCCGCCATTCTGACAAGCGAGGAGGGCCGCGAGGAGGTGGCGCGGGATGCGGCGCGCGCCCAGGGGATCGGCGGCGTGCCGGCCGTCATCCTGGACCGGCAGATGATCATCTCCGGCGCGCAGCCGGCCGAGGCGATGGCGGCGGCGATCCGGGAGGGGCTGCGGGCGGCCGTCCAGCCCAGCGCCCCCTAACCCAGCGCCCTGGCGGCACGGCGGCCGGCGCGGATGGCCGCGTCGATGGTCGCGGGCAGGACAGGCTCCATCCAGTCCCCCGCCAGGGCGAGGTTCGGGAGGGCGAGGATCGGCGGCGGCGGCGGGTCGCCCGGCCGGTGGCGTGGCGTGGCGCGCCGCTCCTTGATGGCGCGGCAGGGGGGCGGCGCCTCCGGCCATTCGCCGGGCAGGGCGAAGGCCCGCGCCAGGGCGCGGATCTCGGACCAGGCCCGGGGCGCGAGATCGGCGGTCGCCTCCTGTGCCTCCGCGTCCGCCGCGCTCACGGTCACGGCGATGGCGCCGGGGCGGACCAGCACCCATTGGCAAAGCCCGCCCAGCACGCCGAGGAAGCGCACCGGCCCCGGCGCGGCGTGAGTGAAATGCAGATTCAGGATCGGGGCATGCTCGGCCGGGACGCGCAGCCCGGGGACGAGGCGCGCGGCCTCCCAGGGCGGCAGGGCGAGGATGACGCGATCCCCCTCCCCCAGCACCACCAGCTCATCCCCGAAGTCGAGCGCGGTCAGGCGGTGATGCTCGATCCGCAACGCGCGCAGCCGGGCATTGTGGCGCACCGTGCCGCCGCGGCTGCGCAGCGCGGCCAGGGCCGGCTCCACCAGGTCCGGGCCGAGGCCGCGGCGGGCCACCAGCAGCCGCGCGGCGCCCGGCGTGCCCACGCGCCGCAGCACCGCGGCCAGCCGGCGGGAGGATGCCTCCGCGACCGGCGTGTTGAGGGCCGCGATCACCAGTGGCTCGACGAAGCCGCGCAGGAAGGCGGGATGCTCGGCCAGGGCCGGCCCCACCGCACGGTCCCCCGGGCCGGCCAGGCGCATCAGTGCGGCCAGGGCGCGCGCCGTCAGCCCGTCCGGCCGCTTGGCCGCGCGCAGCCAACCTAGCGGCGACAGCGCCATGCGCCGGGCCCGCCCATCGGCGAGGTCGAGCACGGGAAGCCCCTCCGGCTCCGGCTCCACCCAATGCTCCAGCGCCCCGACGTCGCGCAGGAAGTCCAGCGCCACCCGGTTGGCGCCCAGCAGCGCATGGGTGCCGTTGTCGGTTCCGTCCGGCAGGGCGCGCGCCCGGCCACCGGCCACCACGGCGGCCTCATGCACCACGACGGGGCCGCGCACGGCCAGGGCGGCAGCGAGGCCGGCCAAGCCGGCACCGATGACATGGGTGGTCATGGGCGCGCCCTGGCCGCCCCTTGCCCGGCGTGCCGCATCACCATCCCAGGGCCATGGCCGCTAGCCGGGCTTTCTCGGCCGGTCCGAGGCGCGGGCGGAGGCGCGGCGGCTGGAAGCCGCGCGTGGCCAGGCGCTGGAGGATGCGGTGATAGGCCCACATCATCACCCGCGCCGGCCGCAGCGGCCGGGCATTGGCGCCGACAAGCGCGGCTTCCGCCGCGGCGAAGCCCCCCTCCGCGCGGGTGAGGAGGCGGTCGCAGGCGTCATGGAGATCCGGGCGGGCGAGCAGGGTCTGTGGATCCGCGTCGGGGCCCAGCCAGGAGAGGGGGATGTAGACGCGGTCGCGCACGGCGTCCTCGTCGATGTCGCGCAGGATGTTGACGAGTTGGAGCGTGCGGCCGAGCGCGAGGCCGAAAGCCTCGGCCTCCGGCGCGCCGAAGATGCGGACGGACAGCACGCCGACGCTGCCCGCCACGCGGCGGCAGTAGAGGTCCAGCGCCGCCTCGTCCGGGATGCGGAGACGGGCGGTGGAATCCGTCTCCATGCCGTCGATCATCGCCTCGCATTCGGATTTCGGCAGGTCGAAGATCACGCGGGCGCGGGCGAGCTCGCGGGAGACGGCACAGTCCGGCGCATCGAGCTTGCCGCGCCATTCCGCGAGGAAGCGGCGCTTCTCGGCCTCGGGCGCCGCGCCATCGGCGATGTCGTCCACGGAACGGCAGAAGGCATAGACGGCGTAGAGGGCGCGACGCCTTTCGCCGCGCAGGGATGCCATGCCCCTGGAAAAAGAGGAGCCGGCACGGGCGACCCGGGCCCGGACGAGGGCGGCATCCGAAGGACCACCGCGCGGCGCGCCGGCCAGGGCGGAGAGGACGTCGCCCTTGGTGAGCGCGACCCGGCGCGCCATCGGGTCGGCCGCGCGCAGCCGGGCCAGAAGGCGGCGGGCGCATCCGATGGTGGTGGCGGACTGGAAGGCGAGGCGCCGGCTGCGCAGCAGGCGCGGCAGGGCGGCGGCGACATCGAGAAGCGTATCCGTGCGGTCCAGCAGCGCGTCGAGCACGGCCCGGCGCGGCGCCGCCTCGGTGAACACGGCCTCCTCGCCGCCGACCTGGTCCATCCAGTCCTGCGGCAGGTAGATGCGGCCGAGCTCGCGCCGGTCATCCCCCATGTCCTGCAGATGGTTCAGCACCTGGAGGACGGTGCACAGCGCATCCGCCGCGCGGACTGCATCCGCATCCTCCTCCCCATGGAGGCGGAGGAGCATCCGGCCGACCGGATTGGCGGAATAGGCGCAGTAGTCCGCCAGCGCGTTCCAGTCCGCGCAGCTCTCGCTGCGGGAATCGCGGCGGAAGGCGGTGAGCATGGCCCGCGCCTCCTCCACCCCCGTGCCGCTCTCGCGCAGGGCGGTGGCCTCGGGCACGCCAGGGCCTCCATCGAGCGCGGCCTCGATCAGGTCGAGCCGCCGGAGCTTCTCCTGGGCGGGCAGGTCCGGCGCGTCGGCGATGTCGTCGGCCAGGCGCACCACCCGGTAGAAGGCGAGGACGCGGCCCCGCACCTCGGGCGCGAGCAGCCGGGAGGCGACGGGAAAGTTCTCGGAATCCGGCCCGCGCGTGGCAGGGCCGGCGGCAATGCTGGCACTCATGGTGGGGCGCTTATGCCCCATCCGCGGCGGAGTAGGCGCGGCCTTTCCAGCCGGCCGGCCGCCCGAGGGCGGATCGGGCGAGGGCCGTCCATTGGATGGCGAGGGCGACGGCGATGGTGGCGGGGTGCAGGGGGATGGTCCAGCTCGGCTCCCGCCCGCGCCAGGTGATGGCGGCGCGGGTGAGATAGGTGAGGATCAGGGCCGCGCCCGCCAGCGGACCCGGCAGCAGCAGCCAGGGCAGAAGATGGCCGCCCGCGAGCAGGAGTGTCCAGACCGGGAGGCCGAGCGGAGTGGCCATGCCCTCCCGGGCATTCTTGAGGAAGCCGTTCCAGGCCTCGCGGAAACCCCCATACATCCGGCAAGCCGCGAGCGGGGCGCCATCCACCACCTCCGTCCGGTGCCCGGCGAGGCGAAGGTTCCGGGCCAGGGCCAGGCCGTCATGCAGGCGGTGGCGGAAGGCGGCATGGCCGCCAGCGGATTCGTAGGCCGCGCGCTCCACGAGGATGAGCTGGCCGCAGGCGGCGGCCATGGCCGGGTGGCGCGTGAAAGCCCGGCCGGCGCCGGGCAGGTAGCCCAGCATCAGCAGGTTGATCGCCGGAACCGTCAGCCCCTCCCCCAGGGTCCGGATGCGCTGGCGTGGGACGCCGGTGACGAGGGCGAGGTTCTCGGCCCCGGCATGGCCGGCCATGTTCGCGGCGGCGTCGGGGGCGAGGCGGACATCGGCGTCGATGAAGAGGAGGTGGGTGCCGCGAGCGGCCTCGGCGAGGCGGGCGCAGGCATGGACCTTGCCGGTCCAGCCCGGCGGCAGCGGCGGGGCGTGGAGGAGACGGAGGCGCGGGTCCGTGGCGGCGCGGGCGGCCACGATGTCGGGCGTCTCGTCGCGCGAGCCGTCATCCATCACCAGAACCTCGATCTCCACCCCGGTGCTGGCCAGGGCGGCATCGAGGCAGGTGGCGATGTTCGCCGCCTCGTCCCGCGCGGGAATGAGGATGGAAACGAGGGTGCCGGGACCGGGCGTGCCCGCCGCCCTGGCCTGCAGCAGCAGGTTCGCGGCGGCCATGCTGGCAGGAAAGCTGGCGAGTGCCAGGGCGAGCGCCTCCATCATCGCCCTGCCACCTTGCTGCGTCTCCCCTGTGTCACCCGCCCATCCTAGCCGGATTTCGTGCCATGGGCATGCCGCGGCTCGAAGCGCCGCCCGCGCGCCCAGGCGGAGAGGCGGCGCCAGAGGTCGTAGATGCCGCCCATGCCCTCCCGCCCCGCTGCCAGGGTCGTGAAGCGGGCGGGGTCGCGGGTGATGGCCTCCTCGGCCAGGCGGTCCATGGTCTCGGTCAGCGCCTCACGGATCCGGGCCTCCCGGGCGTCGCGGTCCAGGGCCAGGAGGTCGGCGGCCCGCAGCGGCGGGCCGAAGGCGGCCAGCATCTCGGGGCGGCGCTCGGTCCAGAGCACATAGTCCAGGGCCAGCGGCAGCACCGTGGCATCGGGCGCGATCTCGGGCAGGCGGGTGACGCCGGGGGCGATGGCGACGGGGCGCTCGCGCACGTCCTGGAACCGTCCGGGGGCGTTCATCCAGAGCATGGCACCCGGCGCGGCCACCACCTCCTTCGCCGTGCGAAGGAAGGCGACCGCACCGCGAGGGCCGGGCTCGATGCCGAAGACGCCGAGGCGGCGCATGAAGCGGTATTTCGCGAGCGCCGCGGCCTCCATGGGGATGAAGACCTGGCGCCGGGGGAAGAAGGCCACGGGAAGGAGCATGAAGGCCACGCCATCCCACCAGGACGGGTGGTTGGCGAGGACGATAAGGGGCCTTCCCTCCGGGTCCTGCGGAATGCCCCAGGGGGGCACCCGCAGCGCGCCCATGTGGCGACGGAAGAAGCGCGAGAAGACGAGGTGGAAGAAGCCGAAGAGCCGCGCATCGCGGAGCGCGAGTGGCGACGGCTCCAGCATGGCCTACTCGGCGGCCTGGGGCAGCAGCGCGTCGCGCGTGCCGGCGAGGCGCGCGGCGTCGCTCATGCCGCAGCCGCCCATGTCCTGGTCCATGGCATCGGCGGCGATCCAGCCGGACATCATCACCATCGGCATCCCCGGGCCGGGATGCGCGGCGCCGCCCGCAAGATAGAGGCCCTTCACCGCCTTGGAACGGTTGCCGGGCTTGAAGGCGCCCGTCCAGGCGCCGTGGGAGGCGAGGCCGTAGATGGCGCCGTCCAGCACCTTATAGCGGTCGTGGATGTCCTGCGGCGTGAGAGCCTGCTCCACCACGATGCGGCTCTCGATGTCCTCCATCCCCGCCGTGCGCTTCAGCTTGTCGAGGATGGTCTGGCGATAGGCCGGGAGCATCTTCGACCAGTCCTGGCCGGGGCGGAGATGCGGCGTGTGGACGAGGACATAGAGGGCCTCGCCGCCATCGGGCGCCACCGTCGGGTCCGTGGCGGAGGGCGCCGCGAGATAGGCCGTGGGATCGGGGGCGGGCACACCCTTCTTGTAGATGGCGTCGAACTCCTCCTCCGCGTCGCGGGAGAAGACGAAGTCGTGATGGGCGAGGTGGTCGTAGCGCTTGTTCAGGCCGAGATAGAGCACGACGCCGGAGCAGGCGGGCTCGAAGCCCTTCTTCTCATACTTGCGGCCGGTCCTGCCGCCGACCAGCTCCTTGTAGGTGCGGATGGCATCCATGTTGGAGATGACGGCATCGAAGGGGATGGTCTCGCCCTTCGCGACGACGCCGGCCACGCGGGTGCCGTTGTCGCGCAGGTCGAGGCCGGTGACCTCCGTGTTCGGGCGCAGGTCGGCGCCGAGGGATTCCGCCAGCTTCGCCAGCCCCTCCGCCACGGCGCGCGTGCCGCCCACGGGGTACCAGATGCCCTCGCTCGCCTGCATGTCGCCGATGGAGCACAGCACGGCGGGGGCGAGATAGGGCGAGGAGCCGACATACTGGCAGTAATGGTCCAGCATCTGCGCCAACCGCGCATCCGGCACATGGCCGCGGATGACCTTCGCGACGCGCTTGCCCATGCCGAGGGCCATCACGTCCTTCAGCGTGTCGGCGCGCATATTGGCGCGGAAGTCCATCGTGTCGCCGATGCCCTCCACGGACTTCCAGAAGAAGAAGCCCTCGGAGATGCGGTGCAGGTTCTCCGACATCTTCTGGAATTCGCGGTAGCCCTGGCCGTTGCCGGGGGCAAACTCCTCCATCTCGCGCGCCATGGCCTCGACATTCTCGCGCAGGTCGATCCGCGTGCCGTCGTCGAAGAAGCAACGCCATTGCGGGTCCAGGCGGATCAGCGGCAGGTCGCGCGCCTGCTCGCGCCCGGCCTCCGCGAAGATGCGGCGCAGGACGCGGGGCACGGTGAGGATGGTGGGCCCCATGTCGAAGCGGAAGGTTCCGCCGTTGCGGCCCCCCGCCTCGTGCGGCGCGTCCAGATGCAGCACGGCGGCCTTGCCGCCGAGCCACTCGTTCTTGTCGAACAGCGTGACCTCGTGGCCGCGCGCCTGGGCCACGCAGGCCGCCGCCAGGCCACCGAGACCACCGCCGATGATGGCAACCTTCGCCATGCTCAGATCCTCGTCGAAACAGGCGCGCGGCCGAGGTCGCGCAGCAGCAGGTTGGCGCTGATGCGCGCGCCCTCATAGATCACGGGCAGGCCGGAACCGGGATGGGTGCCGCCACCCACGAGATACAGGCCCTGGGTATCGCCGAAGCGGTTGCCGGGGCGGAACATCAGCATCTGGCGCAGATCATGCGCCAGGTTGAAGGTGGCGCCGTAGCCCACGGCGTAGTCGTCCCGCCAGTCGCGCGGGGTGACCACCTTCTCGAAGCGGATCCGGGCCTCGATATCGGGAACGCCCAGGGCGCGGAGGCGATCGAGGGCGACCTTGCGGTAGCGCGCGGTGTCGGCCTCGCTCCACTCATGGCCATGCGTCAGGTTCGGCACGGGCACCAGCAGGTAAAGGCTGGAATGGCCCGGCGGGGCCATGGTCGCGTCCGTCGCCACAGGGTTGTGGAGGTAGAGGGAAGGCGTATCGGGCACCGTGCCCTGTTCGATCTCCTGGATGTTTCGCTGATAGTCCTGGGAGAGCAGGATGCTGTGATGCGCGAGATCGGGAAAGGTGCCCTCCACGCCCAGGTAGAGCATGAAGGTGGAGCAGGAGTAGCGCGCCTGGCCGATCTTCCGGTCGGACCATTTGCGCCGGACGGCGTCGGGCACCAGCCGCGGCATGGCATGCGCGAAGTCGGCGTTCATCACCACCGCATCGGCCGCGATATGCCGGCCGCCGGCATCCACGCCGGTCGCCCTGTTGCCCTCGAAGGTCACGCGGTCCACCGGCGTCTCGAAGCGGAACTCCACGCCGAGATCGGCCGCCACGCGCGCCATCGCCGCCGCCACGCTGCCGCAACCGCCGCGCGGGTGGAACACGCCATGCTCGTATTCGAGGAAGGAAAGGATGGTGAAGAGGCTGGGGCAGCGGAACGGGCTCATCCCCAGGTATTTCGTCTGGAAGGAGAAGGCGAGCCGCGTACGGGGGTCGCGGAAGTGGCGGCGCAGGTCGGCATCCACCGAGCGGCCAGGCTTCAGCAGCGGCAGGGCACGCAGCATGTCCGCCCCCATCACGTCCGCCGTCCGGGTGAAGGCGCGCTCCAGAACCGGGCGGAAGGCGGCCAGCTTGCGGCGGTTCTCCTCCATGAAGGGGCGGACCCCGGCCGCGTCGCGGGGGTCGATCTTCGCGACCTCCGCCTCCATGCGCGCGAGGTCCGGCGTGGCGTCGAGGGTGACGTGGCCGGCGGCGTCCTCGAAGACCAGGCGGTATTGCGGGTCGAGCCGGATCAGCTCCACCTCCTCCTCCAGCCGCGCGCCGCATTCGGCGAAGACCTCGGCGAGGATGCGGGGATAGAGGAAGAAGGTGGGGCCGAGATCGAAGCGGTAGCCGCCCCCGTGCCCGTCCGGCGCCTCGATGGTGCGGCTGCGGCCACCGACGACCCGGTCCTTCTCCAGCACCGTCACCCGAAGCCCGCGCGCGGCGAGGAGCATGGCGGAGGCGAGCCCGCCGGGGCCGGCCCCGATGATGACGGCATGGGGCCGTTCGGGACGTAGGGCGGGGCGGCTCAGGGCGTTCACTCGGACTCCGGCGCTCAGTGGGGATGAGCATGTTTGGCCGGATGACAAAGGCGCAAGGTGCCCCATGCGTTGCATCGGGCGGATTGCGCCGGCGTGATGCGGCCCGGACCTGCCGTCATCCCTCCGTTGCCAAGGCCTCGGCCAGCCGCGCCGAGGCGCGGGGCAGCAGGCGCCGGAGAAAGAAGTCAGCCTTGCCCGCGAGGGCGGGATCCGCCTGGGCGGCCCGGGCGAGCCATGCCCCGCCGAGGATCCATCCGGCCGCATCCAGGAAGGGCGCCGCGGCGCCGCCCGCAACCTCGGGGCTGGCGGAGGCAAGCTGCCGGGCGGCCTCCCCCAGCGCCTCGGCGGGAGACCGGAGGGCGGGGTGCGCCGCGCCGGCCTCCCGGGCCAGGGCCAGAAAGGCCGGAAGCTCCCGGGGCAGCTTCCGGGCCACGAGGTCCAGCGCCTGAATGCCGTTGGTGCCCTCGTAGATCGGGGCGATGCGGGCGTCGCGCCAGATTTGGGCCGCGCCCGTCTCCTCCACATAGCCGGCGCCGCCATGCACCTGGATGCCGAGGCTGGCGACCTCCACCCCGCGCTCGGTGCACCAGGCCTTCACGATAGGGGTGAGGAGGGCGAGGCGGGACCCCGCCTCGCCCTCCCCTTCGAGCCTGGCGCGGTCCAGCGCGACGGCGCAATCCAGGGCGAGAAGGCGGGCCGCCAGGGTGATGCTCCGCATCTCCGATAGCATGCGGGCGACATCCGGGTATTCGGCGATGGGGCGGCCGCCCTGGGCGCGGCCGGCGGCATAGGCTTCCGCCAGCTGGGTGGCGCGGGCGCATTGCCCGACGCCCTCCACCCCCACGGCGAGGCGCGCGGCGTTCATCATGGAAAACATGGCCGCCAGGCCGCGATGGGGCTCGCCGATCAGCTCCCCCTCGGCCTCCTCGAACAGCATGGTGCAGGTGGGCGAGGCGTGGATGCCCGGCTTGTGCTCGATGCCCCCGCAGCGCAGCGCGTTGCGACGGCCGTCGGGCAGGATCTTCGGACAGGCGAAGAGCGAGATGCCTCGCGAGCCGGGCGGCGCGTCCGGCAGGCGGGCGAGGACGAGGTGGAGGGTGTTCTCCGCGATGTCGTTCTCGCCCCAGGTGATGAAGATCTTCTGCCCGGAGAGGCGGAACCCGCCCGCGCGATCGGGAACCGCCCGGCTGCGGATGGCCGAGAGGTCGCTGCCCGCCTGGGGCTCGGTAAGGCACATGGTGCCGTTCCAGGCGGCCGAGACGAGGGGCGGCAGGAAGCGCGCGGCCTGCTCGGGGCTCGCATGATGGGCGAGCAGCTCGATGGCGCCCGCCGACAGCATGGGCATGAGGGCGAAGGCCATGTCGGCGGAGGAGGCGAGCTCGAAGACCGCGGCCCAGAGAGCGTGCGGCAGGTTCTGCCCGCCATGCTCGGCCGGGGCGGCCAGCCCCTGCCAGCCGGCCTCCCGCCATTCCTTCAGCAGGGGGCCGTAATGGGCGGGGGTCCGGACGCGGCCGTTCTCCAGCACGCATCCCTCGCGGTCGGCCTGCCCACGGCCGGGGGCGATGCGCTCCTCGGCGAAGCGGGCCGCTTCCTCGAGGATGGCGGCGATGTCCTCCTCGGCCAGCGGCGTGCCCAGGCGCTCGGACAGGGCGGGCAGCCCGTGCAGCCGGTTGAGGGCGAAGGCGAGCGAGGCGGCGGTCATGCCGCGACATCCTGGCCCTGCGCGTCCCCGGCCGCCCAGCCCGGCAGGGCCGCCATCCGGGCCGGGTCCCGGAAGGCGGCGGCAACGGCCTGGCCGAGCACGGGGCCGAACTTGAAGCCATGGCCGGAGAAGCCGCTCATCACCACGCAGCACTCCGAAAGGGGCTCGACCACGAAGCGCTCCCGCGGCTCCACGTCGTAATAGCAGGCCCGGGCCTCCACCACGCGATAGGCGGCGGCGTCGCGCAGGCGCGGCATGGCGAGGGCGAGGATGGCGTCGCGCTCCTCCGCGCTCGCCTCGCGCGGGTCGTCCGGGCTGCCGGTGCAGGAGAAGCGGTGGTCGCCGATCTTCAGCCCTGTGCCGGCGACGGGGGGCACGGCGTAGAAGCCGCCGGATTCCGAAAGGTCGAGCACCATGGGGGCGCTGGCCCAGGCCTCCCGGTGCTGCGGCGGGGGCTCGAGATAGACGACGATCTGGCGGGAGGGGGTGACGCGCGGCGCAACGGACGGGAGCAGGCGCGGAGCCCAGGGCCCGGCGGCGACGACGAGCTGGTCGCCTTCCAGCACGCGGCCATCGGAAAGGGTGATGCGGCCGCGCGCCGCATCGACCGCCGTGGCACGGGCCTGGTGGAAGGCCACCCCGCGCGACTGCAGGTGCCGGAACAGGGCGGCGACGATGGGGCGCGCCAGCAGCACGCCGCCACGCGGGGCGAGGAAGCCGTCCGACAGCCCATCCGGGCGCAGCCAGGGAAACAGGGCGGTCAGGCGCGCCGGAGGCAGATCCTGGACCTCATGCGAATCGGCCCGGAGATTGCGGCGGCTGGCCGCGAGCCAATCGGCTTCCGAGGCGCCGCCATCGGCCAGGGCCAGCACCCCGGTCTCGACATAGGGGCGCTCGCCGATCGCCTCGAACAGCGCCTCCCAGGCGGCATAGGCTTCCTCGACCATCCGCATATAGCCGGTGGCCGCGCCATAGGCGTGGCGGATCAGCCGGTGGTCGTCCACCGAGGCGCCACGCGGGTTCGGAATGGGGTCCTGCTCGATCACCGTGACACGGTGGCCGGCGGCATCCAGCGCCCAGGCGGCGGAAAGGCCCATGATCCCGGCCCCGAGGACGAGCGCGTCTCCCATGCCGCGCATCCTGCGCCAGGGCGGGGCGCGGTGGAACCCGGCCGAGGCGGGTTCCACCACCGGCTCAGGCGCGCGGCCGCTTCTTCGCCGGCGCGGCACGCCGCGCGGCGGTGCTGCCGCCGGCTGCCGCGGTGCGGCGCGCGGGCGCCTTGCGGCCCGCCGCGTTGGAGGGCGTGGGCCGCTTGGTGGCGGCCGATTTGCGCGGCGCCTTGTCGGGCGCCTTGCGCGGAGCGGCAGGCTTGCCCGGGCTACCGGCTTTGGCGGCGGCGGTGCGCCGGGTCGCGGTGGCCGGGGCCGCCTTCCGGGCGCTGGCCGTCTTGCGGGCCAGATCCGCGGGCTGCCGGGAGAACTGCCGGCCCTTGGCCGTATCGCGGCGCTTCGCGGCCGTGGTGCTGGCATATTCCTCGTCGCTCAGGGCTTCCCGTGCCTTGCGGGGCAGGTAGCGCTCCCCCGTTTCCGCGCTCTTGCGGCCGGATTTTGTGCCCCACTCCTCCTCGGTCCACTGGGTCAGGTGATTGGACGCGCTCTTGCCGCCCTCGTAGCCGCCACCGGCTTTCTTATAGGCCTGCACCGCGAGCTGCGCCTTCCGGGCGGACCATTCTCCGGCATCGCCGCCCTTGCTGCCGCGCTGGATGCGCGCCTTCACGCGATCCCAGAGCTTCGGGTCGGTCCTGGTCGCCCTGCCGGTCGCCATGCTGGGTTCCTCGCTGATCGCCGGCCGAACGCGGCGGGATTCAGCAAGGTTGCGGAGCGGGTCAGGGCTCCGGCTGGAGAACCACTCGGCCGGTGAGCGTCTCGCCGGGCGCAAGGCGACGCATGGCGCCCAGGGGCGAGAGATCCGGACGGTTGGCCGCATCGGGGACATGGCTCACTGGCTCGGCGCAGAGAATGCCGGCGCCATGCGGGGCGAAGACCTGGATGTTGCGCGACCAGGCGTCCTCCCCCCGCAGCAGGAAGCCGGCCTCGCCCAGCACGAGCCGGGCCTGGCCGTCCCAGCCCGTGAAGTGGGTGTCCAACCCCGCGAAGGCTTCCTCGCCGCCGTCGATTCCCGCGGAAGGGACGGAATCCACCGGCAGGTTGCGCTCGTCGCGCGTCAGCAGCCCCGTCGCATGGAAAGCGAGGCGCGTGCCCGGCGGGCGGACGAAGAACGGATGCCAGCCCGTGCCAAAGGGCGTGCCGTCAGGCCCGGTATTGGTGACGGAGATGGTCAGCGCGAAGTCCTGGCCCAGCGCCACCTCCATGCGGGCGGCGTAGCGATAGGGACCCTCCGCGATGGCCTGGGTCAGCACGGCGCGATCCGGCGCGGTGCCCTCGACCGCCCAGCCATGCTCCCGCGACAGGCCGTGCAGCGCGGTGCGTTCGCCGATCCGGTTGCAGGCGAAGTGGTGGACGCCGCCGGGATGCGGCAGCCGTCCCTCATCCAGCCGGTTGGTCCAGGGCAGCATGACGAAGGCCCCGGCCCAGCTGTCATTGGGGTCGGCGCCGTCCGGCAGCGGGACGAGCACGTCCCGCCCGGCATGGGTGAGCCTGGCGAGGGCGCCGCCCCGCGAGGGGAGCAGCGCGGCACGCCAGGCGCCGCCCGCGATGTCGATCACGGTGGGTTCAGTCCAGCGAGAAGGCGTCCTTCGGAGAGGGCGTCCCGCGCGTGTAGTCCATGGCCGTGTAGCCGCCGCCCTGGTAGCGCTCGGTCACGGGGTCGCCCGAGAGCTTGCCGCCGACCTTGTCCCGGAACTCCTCGGCCGTATCCTGCGGCTCCCAGCCGATGCGGTCGCGATGGTCCTTGCCCCAATAGGTGGCGGGGTTGTTCGACGCGCCCCAGACCACGGCATGGCCGATGCGGGGCGCCTCCAGGAACTTCTCCATCATGCGGGCGAGATCGGCATAGGAGAGCCAGGTGGAGAGCATCCGGGCATCCACCGGCTCCGGGAAGGAAGAGCCGATGCGGACGTTCAGGTTCTCAACGCCGTGCTTGTCCCAGTACATCCGGCCCATGAGCTCGCCATAGGCCTTGGAAAGCCCATAGAAGCTGTCGGGGCGGAAAGCGCAATCCGCATCCAGCCGTTCCGCATTGCCCGAGGGGCGCTCGTGGAAGCCAATGGCGTGGTTGCTGCTGGCGAAGAGCACCCGCGCCTTCTCCCGCCGGGCGGCCTCATAGACATGGTAGAGGCCGCGGATATTCGGGCCGAGCACGACCTCGAACGGGTGCTCGGTGCTGATTCCGCCGAAATGCAGGATGGCCTGGCAGCCCTCCGCGAGGCGGAGGATGGTCGGGCCGTCATTCAGGTCGGCCTTGGTGAAGGCCGAGCCGTCCGGCACCGCATCGGGAAAGGGCGCGATATCGGTCAGCCGCAGCCTGTAGCCGGCCGAGGCCAGGGCGGGCGCGAGGGCGCGGCCGAGATTGCCGGACGCCCCGGTCAGCAGGACGGGGCGGGTCTTATCGGTCATACAATCCTCAGCGGAAGACGGATGGAAGCCAGAGGGAGACCCAGGGAATATAGGTCACGATCATTAAGACGATACAGCTGGCGATGTAGAAGGGCGCGCTGGTCCTCGTCGCCTCCCACATCGAGACCTTGCCCACCGCGCAGGCCACGAAGAGCAGCGGGCCGACGGGCGGGGTGATCAGGCCGATGCCGAGGTTGAGGATGAGCACGATCCCGAACTGCACCGGATCCATCCCCGCCGCGACGGCGACGGGCAGGAAGACCGGCGTGCCGATCATGATCAGCGGCGCCATGTCCATGAAGGTGCCGAGCAGGAGCAGGAAGATGTTGATCAGCAGCATCATCATCAGCGGGTCCGAGGTGATGCTCTGCATGAGGCCAACGGCCATGGCCGGGACCTGCATCAGCGCCATCAGCCAGCCGAAGGCCGAGGCCGTGCCGATGATCAGCAACACCATGCCCGTGGTGCGGCAGGCGCCGAGCACGGCTTCGCGGAAGGCCTCCAGGGTGAGGGAGCGGTAGACGAGGCCGATCACCAGCAGTGCGTAGATCACGGCGACGCAGGCGCTTTCCGTCGCGGTGAAGATGCCGGAGCGCACGCCGGCGAAGATGATGACGATCAGCATCAGCCCGGGGATGGCGCCGAAGAGGAGGCGCAGCAGGACCAACCAGCCGGGGAAGGTCTCCCGCGGGTAGCCGCGCCGCACGGCGACCAGCCAGGCGGCGAACATGATGGCGACCATCAGCAGCGCGCCGGGGACGAGGCCGGCGGTGAACAGGTCCGCCACCGAGATCGCGCCGCCGGCGGCGATGACATAGAGGATCATGTTGTGGCTGGGCGGGATCAGCAGGTCGATCAGCGCCGCGTTGGCGGTGACGTTCACCGCATAATCCGGCGCATAGCCGCGCGCCCGCATCTGCGGGATCATCACGCCGCCCACGGCGGAGGCATCGGCCACCGCCGAGCCCGACACGCCGCCGAACAGCGTGGCCGCGACGACGTTCACCTGCCCCAGCCCGCCGCGGAGATGCCCGACCATGGCGGAGGCAAGGGCCACCAGCCGGTCCGCGATCTGCCCGCGCATCATCAAGTCGCCGGCGAAAATGAAGAACGGGATCGCCAGCATGGAGAAGATGTTCATGCCGGAGGCGATCTGCTGGAACACGACCACCGCGGGCAGGTCCATCCAGAGCACGGTGACGAAGGCGGCGATGCCGAGCGCGAACGCGACCGGCGTGCCGATCAGCAGCAGCAGCGTGAAGCTGCCGAGCAGGACGGCGATGTCCATGGAGGAACCTCGGACGCGCTCAGGCGTCGGTCAGGATGGGATGGGGGTGCGTGTCGGCGGGGGCGAGATGACCGGCCGCATGGGCCAGGAGCCGCTCGATCCCGAACAGGGTGATGAGCACGCCGCCGAGGGTCAGGGGCATGTACTCCACGGCACCGTTCAGCCCGAGCGTGGGCAGGGTGGTGTCCGCCACCTCCAGGGCCAGCTCGCCGGTGAACCAGGCCATGCCGATGCCGAATGCGGTGATGCAGAGGTCGGAGATGACGTCGAAGACACGGCCGATGGGCTTGGGGAGCACGGCCTTCAGCGTGTCGAACCCCATATGGAAGCCCTCCCGCACGCCCACCGCGGCAGCGCCCATGATGGTCCAGGCCATCAGCAGCATCGCCGCCGATTCCGCCCAGGCCGGGGTGTCGTTGAGGACGAAGCGGCCGAACACCGCATAGGCCACCACCCCCGTCATCGCGAGCAGGGCGAAGCCCGCGATGAACAGGGTGACGCGGCAGATGGCGTCGAGCGCGGCCGAGAGGCCGCGCTGCGCTCGCTGCACCATCTCAGGTGGTTTCCCGGATGCGGGAGACGATGCCCTTCATCCGGGCATCCCGCACGAACTGGTCGTAGACCGGGCCCATGTTCCGCTCGAACGGCGCCTTGTCCAGCGTGTTGATCTGCGAGCCGGCGGCGATGACGGCGGCCTTGGCCTCGTTGCTCCGGGCCTGCCACAGGCGGCGCATCTCGGGCACGCTGTCCTTGGCCGCCTGGCGCAGCACGTCCTGCGTCTCCTTCGGCAGGCGGTCATAGGAACGCTTGGACATGACCAGCATCTCCGGCGCCATCGAGTGCTCGGAGACGGAGTAGAACTTCGCCACCTCGAAATGCCGGAAGGACTGGTAGGAGGGGTAGTTGTTCTCCGCGCCGTCCACCACGCCGGTCTGCAGGGCGGAGTAGATTTCGCCGGTCGGCAGCGGGGTGGCGTTGGCGCCGAAGGCCCGCATCATCGAGACCCACATGTCGGAGGGCTGCACGCGGATCTTGAGGCCGCGCAGGTCACCCGGCTCGTTGATCGCCTTGGCACGGGTGTAGAAGCTGCGTGCGCCGCTGTCGTAATAGGCCAGCGGGATGAGGTTGTGCCGCGGCAGGCCCGAGGCCATCTCGTCGCCGATCGCGCCGTCCAGCACGCGGTGCATGTGCTCCTCGCTGCGGAACAGGAAGGGTAGGCCGGGGATCACCGTCTCGGGCACCAGGCTGTTCAGGCTGGCGGAGTTCACGCGGTTCAGGTCGATGACGCCGAAGCGGGTCTGCTCCAGCGTGTCCTTCTCCTCGCCGAGCTGGCGGGAGCCGAAGACCTGGATGCGGATGCGGCCGCCGGACTTCTCCTCGATCTGCCGGCTCATGAACTTCACGGCTTCTACGGTGGGATAGCCGTCGGGATGCACATCGGCCGAGCGCAGGGTGATGGTCTGCGCCTTGGCGGGGTTCGCGATGAAGGGGGCGGCCAGCGGCGCGGCGAGCGCACCGAGCAGCACGGCCCGGCGGGGGGCGTGGGTGGTCATGGACTCTCTCCCGGTGTTCAGGGTTTTCCCTGATCGGGGGCTCCGACACCGTCGCCCCCAACTTGTCCGACAAGTTGCTTCGGCGGCCAACCCACTGTCAACGGCGCTCGCATTGCAGGGGCGTCATGGACGCCGCATCCTCAGGCGATGAGGACGATCGACGAAGCCGCCCAGGCTCTTGCCGGGGGCAGGACCACCGCCGCGCGACTGACGGAAGAGGCGCTGGCGCGCATCGCCGCTCCCGGCGGGGAGGGTTCACGCGCCTTCGTCGCGGTGCAGGCGGAGGCCGCCCGGGCCGCAGCGGCGGCCATGGACGCGCTGCGCGGCGTGGGCCGGGCGCCCTCCCCCTACGCGGGCATCCCGATCAGCATCAAGGACCTGTTCGACCAGGCGGGAGTGGTGACGGCCGCCGGCTCGGTCGCGCGCCGTGACGAGGTTCCCGCCCGCGCCACCGCCCCTGCCATCGCCCGGCTCGAAAGGGCGGGCTTCATCGTGCTGGGGCGCACGAACATGGTGGAGTTCGCCTTTTCCGGCACCGGGCTGAACCCGCATCACGGCACGCCCCGCTCGCCCTATGACCGGGCCACCGGACGGGCGCCGGGCGGCTCCTCCTCCGGTGCGGCGGTGGCCGTGGCGGACGGCATGGGCTTCGGCGCGATCGGCTCCGACACCGGCGGCTCCTGCCGCGTGCCCGCGGCGCTCTGCGGGATCACCGGATTCAAGCCCACCGCGCGCCGCGTGCCCCTCACCGGGGCCTTCCCGCTCTCGACCTCGCTCGACAGCATCGGGCCGCTGGCGCCCAGCGTCGCCTGCTGCGCCGTGCTGGACGCGGCGATGGCGGGGGCGGAAGATCTTGCCCCGCCCGCCGCCATGCCGCTGGAGGGGCTGCGGCTGGGCCTGCCGAGCGAGACCTATCTGTTCGATGGCCTTTCCCAGCCCGTCATCGCCGCCTTCGACATCGCGCTGCGGCGGCTGGAGGCGGCAGGGGCGAAGTTGATCGACCTGCCGCTGCCCGAGCTTTCCGAGATCCCGGCGGCCAATGCCACAGGCGGCTTCGCCGCGGCCGAATCCTGGGCCCTGCACCGGGAGATGATCGGCCGGGCCCGGGACCGCTACGACCCGCTGATCCTCGCCCGGATCGAGCGTGGCGCCAGCATGAGCGCGGCGGAGCTGATTGCGCTGATGGCGGAGCGGCAGCGGATCATCGCGGCCATCGCCCCGCGCACCGCGCCCTTCGACGCCATCATCGCCCCGACCTCCCCACTCACGCCGCCCGCCCTGGCGGAGCTGGAACAGGCCGAGGACTTCAACCGCATCAACATGCTGTTGCTCCGCAACACGGCGGTCGCGAACTTCCTGGACCGCTGCTCCATCAGCCTGCCCTGCCATGCGGAGGGCGAGGCCCCCGTGGGGCTGATGCTGACCGGCGAGCATGGGGGCGACGCGCGGCTCTTCGCGGTCGCACAGGCCGTGGAGGCCGCGCTGCGGACCGATTGAGGGCGCCGGAACGAGAACGGCCCGGCTCCCTTGCGGGAGCCGGGCCGTTCGGTGCCTTGGGGCCGTTCAGCGCCCCGTCATGATCCGGCCGACGAGTTCCTTCACCGTCGGGATGAACCCGTTGGAATAGAAGGGGTCCTGGCCGAAGCGGAAGGCGTTGTGCCCGGCGAACATCAGGTTCCGGTCGGGGTCGCCGCCATGGCCGATCTCCTGCAGGGTCTTCTGGATGCAGAAGCTGCGCGGATCTGCCTTCTTGCCGTTGGAATGATCGTCCGTGTGCTGCGCCCAGTTGGAGAAGCGGCACTGGGAAAGGCAGCCCATGCAGGCGACTTGGTCAGCCAGGATCTGGCGGCTCGCCTCCGGCGTCTCGAAGACGAGGGTCTCGTCCGGGGTGCGCAGCGCCTCGGTATAGCCCTGAGCCTCCCAGCCCTTCACCCGGTCCAGATCGCCGGGCACGAGATAGACCGGGCGCTTGCGCGGCCCGACGCCGAACATGGCCGAATGCTCGCCCATCGGCTCGGCGGTATAGGCCACCTGCCGCGCGCTGCGGTCCTCCAGCTCACGCAGGAAGCTGTTGCGCACGGCGCTGCTGTAGAAGCCCGTGGGGGAGAAGTTCTGCAGCGACACGTCGCCCGGCTTCAGCGTGAGCAGCCTCTGCTTCCAGGCGTCCGGGATCGGGCTCTCGCGCGTCACCAGCGGGCGGGTGCCGAACTGGAAGGCGATAGGGCCGAGCTCGGGATTGTCGATCCAGTCCTCCCACTCCTCCAGCCACCAGACGCCGCCGGCCATGATGATGGGAACCTCGCCCAGGCCGAACTCGCGCATCTGCTCGCGCAGCTTCAGCACGCGGGCGTAGGGGGCCTCGGGCCGGCGCGGGTCCTCGGAGTTGGACAGGCCGTTATGGCCGCCCGCGAGCCAGGGATCCTCGTAGACCACGCCGCCCAGCCACTCGCTGGCCTTGGAATAGGCGCGCTTCCACAGCGCGTTGAAGGCGCGGGCGGAGGAGACGATGGGGTAGATGTGGACGCGGTATTCCCGCGCGATGTCGGCCAGGCGATAGGGCATGCCGGCGCCGCAGGTGATGCCGTGGATCAGGCCCTTGGCCCCCTCCAGCATGCCGCGCGCCACGCGCTCCGCCCCGCCCATCTCCCACAGGATGTTGGCGTGGATGCGGCCCTTGCCGTTCGAGCGCTCATGGGCCTCGCGCGCCTGGGCGATGCCGCCGGCGATGCCATAGGCGACGAGCTCCTCATGCCGCTCGCGCCGGGTCTTGCCGTGATACTCCTGGGGAATGATGCGCCCCTGGGCGTCGTAGCTATCCGCGTTCACGGCAGAGAAAGTGCCGACACCACCCTCAGCGGCCCAATGGCCGCAGGAGGCGCCGTTGGAAGCGGAGACGCCCTTTCCACCCTCAACGAGGGGGAGGACCTCGGCCCCGCCCATGCGGATGGTGTTGATCGCCTTCAAGGCCGAGTTCTTCCCTGAAATCTGGGGGTGGCCGAAGGACCACCACGATGGCCGCATATGGTCCGGGCCCGGGGAATAGAACAGTCCCCGGACCCGGCTCTTACGCTGTTTTGCAACGCCGCGGCGAGCCGCGGCGCCGGTTCACTCAGTCGTTGAAGCGCCGGGGACGGTCGCCGCCCCGCTCGCCGCCCCGGTCCCCGCCGCGGCGGGGACGGTCGCTGCGCTCGCGGCGCTCGCCCTCGCCTTCCTCCCCTTCCGGGCGCGGGCGCTTGGCGCCGACCTGGTCGGTGATGTCGGCGCCTGTGGCCTGATCCACCACGCGCATCGAGAGCTTCACCTTGCCGCGGTCGTCGAAGCCGATGACCTTGACCTTCACCTTGTCGCCCACGGAGACGACGTCGGAGGTCTTGGACACGCGGTCCTGGCCCAGCTCGGAGATGTGGACCAGGCCGTCCTTGGCGCCGAGAAAGTTCACGAAGGCGCCGAAATCGGCGACCTTCACGACGGTGCCGTTGTAGATCGCGCCAACCTCGGCCTCGGCGGTGATGCCGCGGATGCGGTCGATCGCGGCCTGGGTCGCCTCGGGGCTGCTCGACGCGATCTTGATCGTGCCGTCATCCTCGATGTCGATCTTCGTGCCGGTCTGCTCGACGATCTCGCGGATCACCTTGCCGCCGGTGCCGATCACTTCGCGGATCTTGTCCTTGGGGACCTGGATCACGGTGATGCGCGGCGCCGTGGCGGCCACCTCGTTGCGCGAGCCCGACAGGCCCTTCGCCATCTCGCCGAGGATGTGGACGCGGCCGTCCTTGGCCTGGGCCAGCGCGGTCTTCATGATATCGAAGGTGATGGACGTGATCTTGATGTCCATCTGCAGGGCGGTGATGCCCTGCTCCGTGCCGGCCACCTTGAAGTCCATGTCGCCGAGGTGGTCCTCGTCGCCCAGGATGTCGGAGAGGACGGCGAAGCCCTTCTCCTCCTTGATGAGGCCCATGGCGATGCCGGCCACGGGGCGCTTCAGCGGCACGCCCGCATCCATCAGCGACAGGGAGGTGCCGCAGACGGTCGCCATCGAGGAGGAGCCGTTGGACTCCGTGATCTCCGACACGACGCGGATCGTGTAGGGGAACTTCTCCTTCTCCGGCAGCAGCGGGTGCACGGCGCGCCAGGCGAGCTTGCCGTGCCCGACCTCGCGGCGGCCCGGGGAGCCCATGCGGCCCGTCTCACCCACGGAGTAGGGGGGGAAGTTGTAGTGCAGCATGAAGTCCTCGCGGTACTCGCCCGCGAGGGCGTCGATGATCTGCTCGTCCTGGCCGGTGCCGAGGGTGGCCACGCAAAGGGCCTGGGTCTCGCCACGGGTGAAGAGGGCGGAGCCGTGGCTGCGCGGCAAGATGCCGACCTCGGCCACGATCGGGCGCACGGTCTTGGTGTCGCGGCCGTCGATGCGGATGCCGGTGTCGAGGATGGTGTTGCGGACCACGTCCGCCTCCAGCTCCTTCATCATCCCCTTGGCGGCCGCCACGTCGAGGCCCTCGGCCTCGAGCTTCTCGGCGATGGCCTTCTTCACCGCGCCGACCTTGGCGTAGCGGGCCTGCTTCACCGTCTCCTTATAGGCCTCGGCCATGTCGGCGCGGCCCAGCTCGGAGATGCGGGCCTTCAGGGCGCGCTCGGCCTCCGAGACCTCGGTCAGGGCCCAGGGCTCCTTCGCGGCGCGCTCGGCCAGCTCGATGATGCCCTGGATGACCGGCTGGAACGCCTTGTGGCCGAACTCCACGGCGCCGAGCATGATCTCCTCGGACAGCTCCTTTGCCTCGGACTCGACCATCAGCACGCCTTCGGCGGTGCCGGCGACAACGAGCTCGAGCTCGCTCGTCTTGGTCTGCTCCAGCGTCGGGTTCAGGATGTACTCGCCGGCGGCATAGCCCACGCGGGCGGCGGCGATCGGGCCGAAGAAGGGGATGCCCGAAAGGGTCAGGGCGGCGGAGCAGCCGACCATGGCCACGATGTCCGGGCTGTTCTCCATGTCATGGGAGAGCACGGTCGCGACGACCTGCACCTCGTTCCGGAAGCCCTCGGGGAAGAGGGGACGGATCGGGCGGTCGATCAGGCGGGAGGTGAGGGTCTCGAACTCGGAGGGGCGACCCTCGCGCTTGAAGAAGCCGCCGGGGATCTTGCCCGCGGCGAAGGCCTTCTCCTGGTAGTTCACGGTCAGCGGGAAGAAGTCCTGGCCCGGCTTCACGGAGCGGGAACCGACCGCGGTGCAGAGGACGATGGTGTCGCCCAGGCGGGCCATGACGGCGCCATCGGCCTGGCGGGCAATCTTGCCGGTCTCGAGCGTGAGGGTCTTGCCCCCCCAGTCGATGTCCTTGCGGTAGTAGCTGTCGAACATGCGTGCGTCCTGTCGGCCCCGGCAGGCCGGATTGCCGGCGGGGCGGTGGTGCGACACACGGATGGGATGAAGGGTCTCTGCGCCACCCCGCCCCACTGTATCCGGGCGAGGCATGCCCGGCGTCTCGGGCGGCATGGGGTCCGCCCGCGAGCATCGCGAGGCGGGGTTCCATGTGGCCGGAAACGCCGCGGCGCGGCCGTTCCTGTCAGCCCACCGCATGCGCGGAGGGCGGGCGGAACCTCTCGGCTTCGCCCGGCGGGCGGCTATATGACCGTTTCGGGCCGCAAAGGCCAGGGAAAACGCAGTCGCCTCTGCTCCCGCCCGCCCCCGGTTGCAATCCCCTCCGCGCCTCACCACATCCGAGGAGCCAGTGCTGGCCCAGACCGTCCGCCGATCCGTTAGGACGCCGGGCCGCCAGTTGCCGGTTCCCCGCCTCCGCCATGGCCGCCGCGCCGTGCCAAGGGGCAACCTTCTACCGAAAGATACGCGATCGATGCCGACCGGAACCGTGAAGTGGTTCAATGCGACCAAGGGCTATGGCTTCATCCAGCCGGATGATGGCTCCAAGGACGTGTTCGTCCACATCTCGGATGTCACCCGTGCGGGCCTGCGTGGCCTGAACGAGGGCGACAAGCTCTCCTTCGATGTCCAGAAGGACCCGAAGGGCAAGATGTCCGCTTCCAACCTCCAGATGGGCTGATGCCCTACGGGCCGAGAAGGCGCGGCTCTCCGCCCTTGCTGGCCCGGTGAGGTTCTGAATGGGGCGGGCGCGGCTGGCCGGGCAGGCTGGCGGCGCCCGAATCCTATCCGGCTAACCGGCGACGCGCCGTTCCACATGACGGAGCACGGCGCGGAGCCGGGAGAAGACCAGCCAAAAGTTGCCGTAGCCCGGCGCCTCTTCCGATGAGGGTCCTGGGCCGCGCGGATCGCCGCGGCGGATCGTCGGCAACCGCGCCTCGAAGCGCCCTCGCATGTTCTCCAGGAAGGCGCCGATCGCTCCCAGATAGCCTTCCAGCATCTCCGCGGCGATCTCGGCTTCGATCCGGGCATGGCCGCCGAGGCTGAACCGCTTCAGATCCCGCGCGCTGTGCGCGAGGGCGAGATGGAGCCGGTGCAACTCTGCCAGATGGCGGGCGATGCGAAGGCGGGCTTCAGGCGCCTCCTCCTGGATCGTTTCTGCAGGACCTGCTGCAACGATACCCTGGGGCATTGGCGTTCCTCCGGCGCCGAGGCTGAGCCGCCTGGAGTTAAGGGGTGGCTAAGGCCTGGCGCCGTATCATCGGATTGCCATGGATCCGTCCCGGTTCCGTCCCCCTGCGGGAGGAGGCTGGAGAGATCAGGGACTTGCCCGGGAGCGCCAGAGCGCCGCCGGGCCTCAAGAAGAAAGAAATGACTAAGATAATGCAGACCATGACCACCCACCGGCCGGCCCTTCGCCAGCCGCTTCCCACCGCCCGGCCCATGCCGGCCGGCACTCTGACGGAGGCTGAAATCCGCCAGATCATCCAGGAGATGCTGGGCTAAGCAGCCCGGCCCACGACGGGCGCCCCAGCGGGCGCCCTTTTCGTTTCCGGATCCCGGCAGGCCCGAGATGAACCGCGTTCAGCGCACCGGGGCGCGCTCATAGCTCCCGATCAGGCACCCCTTCGCCAGAACTCCTTGGTCCAGTGCCTGCTGCACGGCCGCGCGGCCGGGCGTCCCCGCGAAGCCGTCTGGCCGGGCGGCCAGCGCGAAGATCTGGAACGCGTAGCGATGCGGCCCATGGCCGGGCGGCGGGTCCGGCGGCAACCAGCCCGCCCGGAAATACGAGTTCCGTCCCATTCCAAGCCCAGGCAGGCCGGGGCGCCCGGGGCCGGGAAGGTCGCCCGCCGCCAGAGAGGCATCCGCCAGCGGCAGGTGCGTGGCGATGGCATGGACCAGAGGCCGGGGCGTCGGGCTGTCCGCATCCTCGACCACCAGGATCAGCGCGCCGGTTCCGTCCGGCATTCCACGCCAGACCAGCGGCGGGGAGAGACCCGGGCCGTCCGCGGTGTGCAGCGCGGGAATCCGTCCACCGGCCGCGAAGGCGGGGCTCGTGACCTCGATCGTGGCGGGGACATTGGCCCTGGCGAAAAGAAGCGCGTTGATGCCGGGGCGCAGCCCCGACAGGGCGCGGCCCAGGCCTGCGGGAAGGATCTGCAGCATGGGGCCTCCATTGGGGCGGGTTGCGGCTCTCCTCAATGGGACGCGCCTGGTCGCGCCGGGTTGCGGCCGCCGGGCGGGTGCCCCATCCCTGAGGGATGATGGAGCTGCACCGCTTCGGCGATGAATCCCTGACCGCCACCGTCTCCGAGGCCGGCGCGGAGCTGCATTCCCTGCAGGATGCGGCCGGCAGCGAATGGCTATGGCAGGCCGGGCCGGAATGGCCGCGCCGCGCTCCCCTCCTGTTTCCGGTCGTCGGACGCCTGCCCGGCGATGTTCTGCGCCACCAGGGCCGGGCACACCGCATGACGCAGCACGGCTTCGCGCGGGACCGGCGCTTCGAATGGCTGCGCCGCGACAGGGCGGGCTGCACCCTGCGCCTCAGGGATGACGAGGCGACACGCGCGGCCTATCCCTTCCCCTTCACCCTCGACGTGACCTGGGCGGTGGCGGATGGCGTGCTGTCCTGCACCGTCCTGGTCTCCAACCCCGGCGCAGGCCTGCTGCCCTTCTCGCTGGGGGCCCATCCGGCCTTCGCATGGCCTCTGCCGGGCGCCTCGTCGGCGGAAGGGCACACCCTCTCCTTCCCCGGTTCGGGACTCGAAACCCTGGCGGCCCGCCGCCTGACCGGCGGCCTCCTGAATGCGGCGGAGACCATTCCGCTGAGGTGCGGAGCCCTTGCCCTGCTTCCCGCGCTGTTCGAGCGCGATGCCATCGTGCTGCCCGCCTTTTCCGGACGGCGCCTTCACTATGCGGCACCTGGCGGGGCCGCCCTGAAGATAGAGTGGGAGGGATATGGCGACCTCGGCCTCTGGTCGAAGCCTGGCGCGGCCTTCCTCTGCCTGGAGCCCTGGTGCGGAACTGCCGCGCCCCTCGGCTGGGACGGCGAGTTCATGCAGAAGCCCGACATCACCCATCTGGCGCCGGGCGCGTCGCGGCTGTTTCGCTGGGCCGTCCGGCCCCTTCCCTCACCCAGCTAAGGCCATTGCCGGACCAGCGCCTCTGCGCCACCGTTTCCCAGGGCCGGCACAGACCGGCGCTTGGGGAGAGGCTTCATGAAGCGGTTCCGTCGGCTGGGCGCGGCAGCGCCCCTGGCCTGTGCGCTGGCCCTGGCGGCCAGCCCCGCGCTTTCCGAGGTCACGCGCTTCGAGGTGCTGACGCGCGAGACCGCCGCCCTGGGCGGCCGTGAATTCGGCCCGCGCGGCCAGGCTGAGAAGATCACGGCGCGGGCGACGATCGCCCTCGACCCCGCCGATCCGCGCAACGCGGTCATCGCGGATATCGACCGCGCGCCCCGCAATGCCCAGGGGCGTGTGGAGGCAGTCACGGATGTGGTGATCCTCCGCCCCGCCCGGCCGAGCGGCACGCTGGTGCTGGAGGTGCCCAATCGCGGGCGGAAGCTGCTGCCGGGCTGGGCGGGGGGCGTGATCGGCACCGGCGGCAACCGCCTGGAGCAGCCGGGGGATATCGGGAACGGCTTCCTGCTGGAGCAGGGCTACACTCTCGTCTGGGCCGGCTGGCAGCTCGACACGCCGGAAGGCGCGAACCTGCTGCGGCTGGACGTCCCGGTGGTGCCGGGCATCACCGGCCCCTCGCGGGAGGAATTCACCTTCCCGGACGCGGCGACGCCGCAACGCGTCACCCTTTCCTACCCCGCCGCCGACCGGGGCTCCGCCCGGATAACGGTCCGCGACCGCGCGGATCTGGAACGCGCCACCCCCGCGGGGCTTGGGCTGCGTTTCGTCGAGGACGGCGTGGTGGAGATCGACCGGCCGGCCGGGGCCGCGCCGGGTGCGCTCTACGAGATCACCTATGTCGCGCGCGATCCGAGGCTCTCCGGAATGGGGCTGGCGGCCCTGCGTGATGTCGCTTCCTTCCTGCGGCGGGAGACCGGAGCTTCCAATCCCCTGGCCGCGGATGGGCGGAGCGGCATCACGCGGGCCATTGGGCTCGGTATTTCGCAATCCGGGCGCGCGCTGCGCGATTTACTCTATTTCGGGATGAATGAGGACGAGGCCGGGCGGATCGTCTTCGAGGGCATGATGCCGATCATCCCCGGGGCACGCCGCAGTTTCACCAATGCGCGTTTCGCCCAGCCCGGCCGCAATCCCGGGCCGCAATACGACCGCCTGTTCCCGGTTCTGCAATTTCCCTTCACCTACCCGGTGACCGAGGACCACCTGAGCGGGAAGCGGGATGGCATCCTGCTGCGCTGCCGGCTGAATAATACCTGCCCCCGGGTGATCCACATGGATTCGGAATTCGAATTCTGGGGATCACAGGCGAGCCTGCTGGTGACCGATTCCCGGGGGCAGCATATCGACATGCCGCCCGACGTCCGGCTGTACCTCCTGTCCGGCGCGCCACATGGCAATCCGGCGGATGCCGTGGCGCGGCCGAGCCCGGCCTGCGCCATGCCCCTGAATCCCATTCATGGCGGGCCCGCCATCCGCGCCCTGATGGTGGCCATGGAGAGCTGGCTGCGGGACGGCACGGAGCCACCCGCCAGCCGCTTCCCCATGCGCGCCCAGGGCACGCTGGTCCCGCCGGAACAGGTTTATCCCGCCATTCCCGGGCTGCCCTATCGCGGCCAGCACGCTCGCGCGGAGTGGGTCGAGCAGGCCGCCCCGCTGCCCCTGGCGCGAGGCCATTATCCGCTGTTCCTGCCCCGCGCCGGGCTGGACGGAAACACGATCGCCGGTATTCGCCTGCCGCTCCTGGAGGCGCCACGCGCGACCTATGTGGGCTGGAACGCCCAGACCGGCGCGGAAGGGCCGCAGGAGATCTGCACCCAGGTCGGGGGCGTGCTGCCCCTGACCGCCACCCGCGCCGAGCGGGAGGCCGCGCGTGACCCCCGGCCCTCGATCGAGGAACTCTACCCGACGGCCGAGGCCTATGAGGCCGCGGTGCGCGCGGCCACCGAGCGGCTGATGGCGGAGCGCCTGCTCCTGCCCGCCGATGCGGAGGCGGCACTCCGGGAGGCACGGGAAGGGAAGCTGGCGAGACTATCGCGCTAGGGGAGGCGTTCGGCGGCCATGCGCCGCCGAACGCCTCCACCAAGATGATGCGGGAGGCCAAGCCTCCCGCGGGTCTCAGACGCGGAAATCGTCCCGCTTGCGCCCCTGCGCTTCCATGGCGGTCAGCCACTTCGGCATGCGACCGCGGCCGCTCCAGGTTTCGCCATTCGGGCCGCGGAAGCGCACCGGCACGGAACCACCCGCGTCGCGGCGGGTGCGGCGGGTCGGAGCGGGAGCCGAGGGAACGCCGCCGGGCATAAGCTCCTCCAGCTGCAGGCCGAGCTGGGCCGCCTTGCTCCGGAATTCCTCGATCAGCGCGCTGCGCGCTTCTTCCTGTTTTTCCGAACGCTTTGCCTGCGCGGCTTCGATAAGCGCGGTCAGTTCCTGCGCCGTCATCGAATCGAGGTCGAATTTCCGCTTCGTGTTGGACTCGCTGGCGTCAGCCATGTCGTATTCCCTTCGGATCCGTCTTGCCGCCGCCGCATTCGCCCGAATACGCCGCTCCGGCAGGTTGCTGCGCGGATATCGTGGCATCCGATATATTGTCGAGGGGTGCTTCGGCACATCGGGCGGAAGCGGCACGTAACCATTCGGACGGACCACAAATACGCCGCCCGGGCAATGGGCGGTTTATCCCGGTCTTTGTCCGAGGCGGAATGCGGTCGCGGGTTCGGGCTGGAATGGCGGCAGGCGGCCAAGGCGGTTTTCGATCAGGGCGAAGATCACGGCCCCGCCGGGTGGACGCGGCAGCAGCCGCCCCGCCGGATCGGTCGCATAGCGGGTAACGGTCACGGCATCGGCCACATTGCCGCCCACCGCCTCGGCCATGCCGGGAGAAACGCGAACCACGATATCGCAATGCATGGGCCGGAATTCGCCGGCTTCCGGCAGGCGCTCCCGCCAGGAAGCCAGGGGGCGCGAAGATCGGTCGGCGCAGATCAGGTCGCCCGGCGCGGGAGCACGGGCGGCGGGATCATGCGGGATGAACGGCGCGCGGTCCGGGAATTCGGCGGCATCCCGCAGGATGGCATCGAGATAAAACGCATGGGCGGCGGACGCATGGAATTCCCGCTGATCCACCCCGGCCGTCCGCATGACATAGGACACGAAGGCCGCCGACCAGGCCGGATCGGACCACACGCCGCGCCCGGGCTGCCCGGCCAGCTGGGCGGACCAGAGGGCGCGGTTGCGAGCGACCGCCGCCTCGGCCTCCGCATCCGGCACCGCGCGCCAATAGGCAAGCACGCGGGGAAAGGCTTCGATGGAGCCCTCGGCGCCGGGCGGGAGGCGCGGCAGGCCAGGCCCGGCGATCAGCCCGCCCCACTCCCTCCATTCCGCCTCGGCGATGCGCAGGATCCGGTCCCGCACCGATGGCGGATAGGCGACCGGCGCCTCCCGCACCACCGGCGGCGCGGCGCAACCCGCCACGGCCAGGAGCATGGGGAGCGCCGCCGACAGAGCCGCCCGCCAGGCCCGGGCCACTGCCCGGGCGGGCTTCGTCAAGCGGCAACCCCGCCTGCGGTGAGCGCCACCTCGTCCGGCGAAAGAACCGCGAGGAGAAGGGCGGCGGTGCTCGGCGCGTCCGGCTCGCCCGTCTCTCCCGGCAGGACGTCCAGCCGGTCCTCCAGGGCACGAAGACGGCCGGACAGCAGCTGGAGGCAGGTATCCCGGACCGCCGCGGCCTGGGCCAGCGTTTCCGCGTCCGGGTCCAGCCGGCCGGTGCGGGCCACGAGCTCGACCGCCCGCACACCGCGCAGAACGGCGGCCAGGGCGCGGGTGGAGGGCGGCGTCTCGGCTGGCGTGCCGGCCAGCACCGGGCCGTTCGGATCCAGCGCCATCACGGCGCGCCGCAGCGCCTCCAGCAGCCAGGGCTCGGCGATTTGGGTCGCGGCGCGGGCCAGGGCGAGAAGGGCGGCGCCATGCTCCGTGAGGTCCTTGCCGATGGCGCCTCCGGCCGATGCGGCGGCGATGAGCTGCCCCAGAAGCTGGCGCAGGCGCCGCCCCTCGCGCGGGAGGCCGTTGGCGCGCCACAGGGCATCGAGCCCAAGGGCCAGGGGGGCGAGTTCGGAAGCCGGAAGAGGCGTTGTTTCCTCGTCCGGAAGGGCGGCGAGCTGGCGGTCCATCGCTTCCCGCAGGCGAGACAGGCGGTCGCGTGCCATAGGCGGGGTAAAGGCCGGCGCGTTCAGCAGCACGGCGGCCATCGCGGCGAAAGGCGCCCCGATGCCCGCCTGGCCCGGGTCTCGGCCGGCCAGCGCCTCGGGGTTGCGCAGCAGGCGCAGCGCCGCCTCCGGCGTACCGGGAGCGACGCCCCGGGCAAGGAGCCGGTCTTCGCGCAGCGTCGCCGAGCCGCTGCGCGGGACGTCGGGAAGGGTGTGCCGGAGCACGAGCCAGTGGGGGCTCCCGTTGCGCGAATAGAGGCGCGTGCTGAACACGGACTCCCCGGCGCGCGGGCGGATATGCAGGGCCAGCGCCTCCCCTTCCGGGCCAGCCTGCCAGAGATGGAGGGAATCGATGGCGCCCTGGGCGACCAGCTCCTCATCCGGGAAGGGCTCGGCGGGGCGGCGGGCCTGGGTGCCGGCGCGGCCGACCGAGACATGGGCGGGCGTGACCGCCCCTTCGGAGAGCGCGTCCACGCCCGTGGTCAGGCGCACGCCGGTCAGCCCCGCCTTCGGGCCGGCCCGAAGGACGACGCTGACGCGGAGCAGCGGATCGGCCGCGGAAACGCGGTACTCGTAGCGGAGCGTGGCGGCCAGGACGGTGAGGCCGGGAACCGGGGTCAGGTGCAGCGCGCTCTCATGCCACATCAGGACGCTGGCACCCTCGGGCTGCACGCCCTGGGCGGTGATCGCCTCCTCCACATCGAGGGTGCGGGCGCGGAGGGCAAGGCGGCCGATCAGGCCGGCCACGCCGCCCTGAAGGCGGAGGCGCGCCATGTTGCCGGTGTGCAGCACGTCGCTTTCCCGCCCCTCGCCGCGAAGGCGCTGGCGCAGGACACCGTGGGAGAGGTCGCCGGTGAACTCGTGCCACGGGGTGAGCACGCGCAGGTCACGCGGGTCGCCGCGCAGGATCTCGGCACGGGGCGCCGCGGGCGGGATGATACCGCGCGGCGGCGGACCGGCCTCCTCCGACATGGCGACCACGAAGGAAACCACCGAATCGGCCAGGGCGGGATCGGCCGCCCGCAGGGCGGGGATCGCCATCAGCTCGGCCGCGATCGCGTTGTCGAGGGTGCGGAGTGGCGTATTGGCGCCGGCATTGGCGCTGTGCGCCAGGCCGGATAGGGGCTGGCCGTCCATGCTCACCTGCCGGAGCATCCGGCGCAGGGAACCGAGGAGCCGGTCACGCTCCTGGACGTGCAGCAGGTCAGGCATGCGGCCGCGGCCTCGTCGGGATCTGGATCACTCGAGCCATGCTAGAGCGGATCGCCCCTGGCTGGAATGATGCCCAGGTGAAAATCCATCGGGTCCAAAGGGCGCCCGCCGGAAAACGCGGCCTTCCGGCGGCTCCCGGCCGGTCGGCCCCGTCGGTCCGCCCCATCGGTCAGTCCCGTCGGTCAGCCTCATCGTCAGTCGGTCAGGCGCACCCCGGTCGCGCGCGCGATCTCGCCCCAGCGGGCGCTCTCGGCGGCGATGAAGCGGGTGATGGAGGCAGGGTCGCGCGCCTCCATGGAGAAGCCCGCGGCCGCGACGCCGCGCCGGACCGTCTCGTCCCGCTGCGCCTCGGCCAGCGCGGCCGCGATACGCTCTACCACCGCATCGGGCGTGGCGCGCGGGGCGAAGAGGCCGTTCCAGACAGGCAGCGCAAAGCCGGTAATGCCGGCCTGCTCGAAGCTGGGAACCACCGGCAGCAGCGGGTCGCGGGCCGGGCCGGTGACGGCCAGCGGGATGACCTTGCCCTCCCGGATCAGGGGAAGGGCCGAGCCGATCGCGGCCACCATCGCGTCCAGCCGGCCCGCGGCGATCTCGACCAGCGCCTGGGGGGCGCCGCGATAGGGAACGTGCTGCGCCTTCAGCCCGGCCTGCTGCGAGAGCCCGGCCATGAAGAGATGGCTGGCCGAGCCGGCGCCGACGCTTCCGTAGTTGATGTCCTGCGTCTTCGCCTGGGTGATGAAGCCGGCCAGGTCGGTCGCCAGCCCGGGCCTGACGACCAGCACCTGCATGGAGACGCCGAGGAAGCCGACGGGGCGGAAATCCCGGTCGGGGTCGAAGGGAAGGCGGTCGGTCAGGTGCTTGTTGATGGAGATCGGGCCGTTGCCGGCCACGAAGAGGGTGCTGCCATCCGGCGCCGCGCGCGCCACCAGCTCGGCGGCCAGGATGCCGCCGCCGCCGACCCGGTTGTCCACCACCACGGGCTGGCCGAGCGTGGTGGAGAGCGAGGCGCCGTAGAGCCGAGCCAGCGTGTCCGGCGTGGTGCCCGCGGGGAACCCGACCACGACGCGGAGCGGGCCAGGCTGCGACTGGGCCTCGGCGCCGGCGGCAAGGGCCAGCCCCGCGGGCAGGGCGAGCAGCAGCCTACGGCTGATCCGGTGCAGTGGCGCCATGACGTCGTTCCCCCTTTTCGCGGTCCGAACCGCTTCGTTCCCGCGAGATAGAGCCGGCGCAGGCCGGGCGGCAAGCCGGCGCCGGAAAGGGGCGCCGGAAGGCGGGGTGCCCGGCGCCTACTTCACCTCTTCGCCCGGCATGGCGCCGAAGAACTCCGCCCGCTTCAGCCAGCCCCGATGCTCGCCGACCTGCACCTCGCACCAGGCCTGCCCGGCCTCGCAGAGGCGGATGCGGCCGAGGACGCCGGGCTTCAGCCGGGCGACGACATTGGCATTCTCCTCCGGACGGCGGCGCAGGACGCGCTCCTCACCGGTGACGACGAAGGTGCGGCGGCCGGTGAGGTTAGACTGGTGCACCCAGCCCTCGGTGCCCTCCATGTCCCGGATCCGGCGCCACAGCTCGAACTCGCGGATGATCTCCACAGGAAGCTCACGGCGCTGGTAGGTCCACTCGATCGGGTAACGCGTGCCGGGACCAGCCCGCATGTTCACCTCGTCGGCGCGAAGGGCGGCGAAGCGCGGCAGAGGGAGGTTAGTGACAGGGCCGATGCTGGGCTGCGGCTCCGGCGGCGGGGCAGGCGCGGGCTGCGGCGCGGCCGGGGCCGCGGCACCGGCGGCCGCGCCCGCGGCTGCCCCGGCCGCGGCTGCCGCAGCGGCCCTCCGGCGGTTGGGCTGGGATTGCTGGGGAGAGACGGTGCGCGGCGAGGCCGCGCCCGGCTGGGCCTGAGCGGGGCGCCGCGGCGGGGAGCCGGCCGCCGGCCGGGCGGGGGCCCGGGCCGGAGCCGGAGCGGCGGAGCGGTTGCCCTCCGCCCGGACAGCCGGACGCGGAGAGGCGGCCGGCCGAGCGGGCTGCGCCGGGGCAGGCGGCGATGCGGCAGAAGGGGCGGCCGAGGAGGGAGCGGCGGGTGCAGCCTGCCGCGGTACGGGAGGCGGCAGCGTGCCTGTCTGACCCCAAACCTGGACGGGGAGGGCGAGCAGCAACGGCAGGACGGGAAAAAAGCGTCTCATCAGGTCCGATCAGGCGCAAACACCGCACCGCCGGTCAAGCGGGGGAGAAGCGGTTCAGAGGGAGAGCAGCTGGCCATCCCGCACGGCGCCGAGGAAGGTGATGACTCCCGCCACCTCCACCGCTTCGGAGAGGTCGGGGGCGGCGAGGCCCTCGGCGCGCATCCCGGCCTCGCAGGCGATGAGACGAAGGCCGAGTTCGGTGGCCGCCTCCCAGAGCGCCGCGATGCCGGCGACACCCCGCTCCGCGAGAAGCGCCTCGCGCGGGTCGGCCAGAAGGGGCGTGTCGCGCCGGAACAGGGCGAGACCGGCATTGGTGGCGAAGAGGGTCACGGGCCGGCCAATGGCGGCGGCGCCCGTCGCCAGGACCAGGGAGTAATGCGCGGGCTCATGCCCCGCGCCGCGCAGGAGGATGCCGAGGGGGGTCATGGTCCCTCCCCGCCCCCGCAGAGTCGACAGGCGGGGTCGCGCTTCAGCCGGATCGTGCGGAAGCGGGTGTCTAACGCATCCCAGAGCAGGAGGCGGCCGGACAGGGATTCGCCGATCCCGAGAACCTCCTTCAGCACCTCGGTGGCCTGCAGCGTCCCCATCACCCCGGTGACGGCGCCGAGCACGCCGGCCTCACCGCAGGACGGGACGAGACCCGGCGGCGGCGGCTCGGGGTGGAGACAGCGGTGGCAGGGATGCGGGGCGCCGAGATGCGACTTGAAGGTGGAGAGCTGCCCCTCGAAGCGCAGCACGGCCGCCGAGACGAGCGGCCGGCCTAGCCGGTGGCAGCAATCCCCGAGGAGGAAGCGGGTGGGGAAGTTGTCCGTGCCGTCGCAGATGATGTCGTAGCGCGGAATCAGGTCGCGGGCGGTGGCCTCGTCCAGGCGGCACGCATGGGGCTCGATGGTGGTGAGCGGGTTCAGGGCGCGCAGCGTCGCGGACATGCTCTCCACCTTGGGCTGGCCGATGCGGTCGGTCCGGTGGGCCACCTGGCGCTGGAGGTTGGAGAGCTCCAGCGTGTCGTGGTCGATCAGACCGATGGTGCCGATTCCGGCGGCCGCGAGATACATGGCGAGCGGCGAGCCAAGCCCCCCTGCCCCCACCACGAGCACGCGCGCCTGGCGCAGGCGCGCCTGGCCGATGGCGCCGACCTCCCCGAGGAGGATGTGGCGGGAGTAGCGATGGAGCTCGTCCTCGGAGAAATCGAGGTCGAGGGGTGCGGGACCGTCCATGGGCGGGATGTCGGCGCTCCGGGCCTGCGGGGCAAGCGCCGTTCAGCGCGTGCCTGTGCTGCCGAAGCCGCCGGCCCCGCGCGTCGTCTCCGGCAGCTCGGCTACCTCCTCGAAGGCGGCCCGGGTGACGGGCGCCAGCACCGCCTGGGCGATGCGCATGCCGCGCTCCACCGTGAAGGGCTCCGTGCCGGCATTCAGGACGATGACCTGCACCTCGCCGCGATAGTCCTCGTCGATGGTGCCGGGGGAATTGGGCAGGACGATCCCGTGCTTGAGCGCGAGGCCCGAGCGCGGGCGGATCTGCCATTCATGGCCGGGCGGCAGGGCGACACGGAGGCCGGTGGGCACCAGCGCACGGCCATTCGGCGGAATGGTGAGCGGGGCCGTCACAGCCGCCAGCAGGTCCATGGCGGCGGCGCCTTCGGTGGCATAGGCCGGAAGCGGCAGGTCCGCCGCATGCGGCAGGCGCAGCACCTGGATGGTGGCGCTCACGCCAGGGCCTCCGCCACGCGGTCGGCCAGCCGGGCGGCGACTTCCGCCTTGGGCAGCCGGGGCCAGTCCTCCACCCCGGCGGCCGTGACGAGATGGACGGTGTTCTCGGCGCCGCCCATGGCATCGCCCGAAACATCGTTGGCCACGATCCAGTCGCAGCCCTTGCGGGCGAGCTTGGCCCGGGCGTGCTCGATGACGCGCTCGGTCTCGGCGGCGAAGCCGATCACGAGGCGCGGGCGCTGCGGGTGGCGGGAAAGGGTGGCGAGGATGTCGGGGTTCGGCACCAGCGCCATCGGCGGCGCGGCGTCATCGGCCGGCTTCTTCATCTTCTGGGTGGCGGGTGCGGCCGGGCGCCAGTCCGCGACCGCGGCGGCGAAGACGGCGGCGTCGGCCGGCAGGGCGGCCTCGCAGGCGGCGAGCATCTCACGCGCGGTCTCGACGCGGACCACCGTCACGCCCGCCGGGTCCGGCTGGGTGACGGGGCCGGAGACGAGGGTGACACGAGCCCCAAGCGCGGCCAGGGCGGCGGCGATCGCATGGCCCTGCTTCCCGGAGGAACGGTTTGCCAGGTAGCGCACGGGGTCCAGCGGCTCATGGGTCGGGCCGGAGGTGACGAGCATATGGCGGCCGGTCAGCGGTAGCGTGCCGGGCTCCGTGTTGCGGATCGCATGCGGCGCGGGCCCCTGCGTCGCGGCATGGGATGCCGAGAAGGTCGAGGGTGCCGTCTCGGTCGGGTCGGCGAGGTGATCCACCGGGTGGGGATTGCCGTCGGTGAAGCTGGAGGGGCTGTCGCGGCGGCCGGCCGGCGGCGGCCGGCCCTCCTGCGCGGCGATCGCGGCGTCCAGCGCATCCTCCAGCGCCGCGTCGGGGGCACCGTGGTCGGTATCGGAGAGGAGGGCCTGAATGGCCGCGAAAAGCGTGGCGGGTTCGGAGAGGCGGCCCGTGCCGCTCTCCGCCTCGGCCATCGGGCCGTCCTCCGGGCCGATGAAGGTCACGCCCCGGGCCATGAGGGTGGCGATATTCGCGCCCGTGGCCGGATGGGCCCACATGCTCGGATTCATCGCCGGGGCGACGAGGACGGGACCACCCCAGGCCAGGAGGGCGGCGCCGGCGAGGTCATCCGCGAAGCCGGCCGCCATCCGGGCGATCCTGTCTGCCGAGGCCGGCGCGACCACCACGAGGTCGGTCTCCCGCGCCAGGCGGATATGGCCGCGGGCGGCCTCCTCCTCCAGCGACCAGAGATCCTGCGCGAGGGGGCGGCCGGTGATGGACTGCAGCGCATGGGGGGTGACGAAGCGGGCCCCGCCCGCGGTCAGCAGGCCCGTGACGGCCGCGCCGGCCTTGCCGAGGAGACGGGCCAGCTCAAGCGCCTTGTAGGCCGCCACCGAGCCGGAGACGATGAGGAGGATGCGCTTGCCGGAGAGGGTCACGGGCATGGTCACGGGCAGGCTCACAGCCGCCAGCCCGAATGAATGGCCACGATGCCGCCGGAGAGGTTGCGCCAGGTGACGTTCTCGAGCCCGGCGGCGCGGAACATGCCGGCGAGTTCCTCCTGGTCCGGCATCATCCGGATGCTTTCGGCGAGGTAGCGGTAGGATTCGGAATCCTGGGCGACGCGGGCGCCGATGGCGGGCAGCGCCTTGAAGCTCCAGGCGTCGTAAAGCGGGTTCAGCGCCGCGACCTGCAGGCGGGAGAATTCGAGGACCAGGAAGCGCCCGCCCGGCCGCAGCACGCGGCGGGCCTCGCGCAGCACGGCGTCCTTGTCGGTGCAGTTGCGCAGGCCGAAGGCCATGGAGACACGCTCCACCGAGCGGTCCGGGAAGGGCAGCTTTTCCGCATCGCAGCAGACGAAGTCGAGGCCGCTGGCGAGGCCGCGGGAAAGTGCCCTGCCCTGCCCCACATTCAGCATGGAATGGTTGATATCGGCCAGGATCACCCGGCCGGCGCCGCGTTCCTTCGAGAGGAAGGCGATGTCCCCGGTTCCGGCGGCGAGGTCCAGCAGCGTGTCGCGCGAGCCGGCGCCGATGGCGTTGACGAAGATGCGCTTCCAGACCCGATGCAGGCCGAGCGACATCAGGTCGTTCATCACGTCGTATTTCGGCGCCACGCTATCGAAGACCTGTCGCACCATCCCGGCCTTCTCGGCGCGGGGGACGGGGGTGAAGCCGAAGTCGATCGTGTCGTTCTGGGACATGGGGGCCAGGATAGGCCCGGGGGCGCGTGCCGTCACGGGCACCTCAATCGCCGAGCGCCACCCCGTCCCGGCGCGGGTCGGCCGCGCCCTCCCAGCCGCCGGGGATGCGGCGGATGAGCTGGAGGCCGGTGTTCATCTCACGCAGCACCGGGTTGTGGCCCATGGCGCGGAGCGGCTCGGCTAGGGCGGCAGCGGCACTTCCCTCCTCCAGCTCCTCCGCGCCGGACTGGGTGCCGATGCGGGGCCGGGCCGTGGCGCGAAGAGCATCGGAACCCCAGGCCAGGACCTCCACCACCGCGACCGCGACCGAGTCGATGATGCGCAGCCCGCCCCCCGCGCCGATGAGCAGCTCGGGGCTTCCATCCGGGCCCAGGACGATGGTCGGGGCCATGCTGGTGGCCGGGCGCTTGCCGCCCTCCATGCGGTTGAAGGCCGGAGCGCCGGGCGGGCCGGGATCGGCGGAGAAGTTGGTCAGGCCGTTGTTCAGCGCGATGCCCGCGGCCATGCGCTCCGCACCGAAATTCAGGTTGTTGGTGGTGGTGAGGGAGAGGCCGCTGCCGGACGGATCCACGATGACGACCTGGGAGGTTCCGGCCAACGCCAGAGGATCGGAGGCGGTGGGCAGGGCGCCGCTGCGCTGGAGGGGATTGCCGGGCGCCACCTCCTTCATGGCCCGGCCAGGGCGCAGCGCGGCAGCGCGCCGGTCGAGATAGGTCGGGGCCACCAGCTCCCTCGTGGGAACGGGAACGTAATCCGGGTCGCCGAGCCAGCGGCGGCGATCCGCCGTCGCCAGCCGGCTTGCCTCCAGGATCAGATGCGCGGCCTCGGCCGAATCCGGGGCGAGGCGGGCGATCCCGAGGCGCTCCATCAGGCCAAGCTGCTGCTGCACGGCCACCCCGCCCGAGGATGGCGGCGCTGCCGAGCAGATGCGGCGCTGAAAGGCGGTGCTGCAGACGGGGTCGCGCCGTTTGGCCTCGTAGGTCGCCAGATCCTCGGCGGTCATCCATCCCGGAACCGGCTCGCGCGCCACCGCGTCCAGCACGGCGCGGGCGAGGGGACCGCGATGGAGGGCCTCCGCGCCGCCCTGCGCCAGAAGGCGCAGGGCCTGCGCCTGGGCAGGGTTGCGGACGAGGCTGCCGACCGGGAGAGGCTCGCCACTCCTAGCGAAGAAGAGGGCGCGGATATCGGGGTCCCGGGCGAGTTGAAGAGGGCGCGCGGCCAGGATGCGGTGCAGGGTCGGCGGCAGAGGAAAGCCCTGCTCCGCCGCTTGGATGGCAGGGGCGAAGAGGTCGCGCCAGGGCAGCCGCCCGTGATCGGCATGCACGAGAGCCAGCAGGCGCAGCGTACCGGGCACGCCGACGGCGCGGCCGGAGCGGGTGATGATGGCCGGGCCGACGCGGGTGCCGCCCGGGTTCTCTGTCAGCCGGGAGGTCGCGGCCGCCGGAGCGGCGGCCAGCCCCTCATAGCCCTGGAGCTGCCGGGTGGCGCCGTCCCAGTGAAGGAGCAGGGCCCCGCCGAGGAGGCCGGAGGCGTTGGGCTCCACCACCGAGAGCATGGCCTGAACGGCCACGGCGGCATCGGCGGCGCTGCCGCCCGCACGGAGCACATCCAGGCCCGCCTGGCTCGCGAGCGGATGGGCCGTGGCGACCATCTGCCGCGTGGCACGGGTGGGAGCATCCGCCGCGAGCGCGCCATCACCTGCCGCACCGGCCATGGCGAGGGCCAGGAGGAGGGCGAGGAGGAGGCGCGGAAGCGAAGCCATGGCGCCGCAGCGAAGCACCCCACCTGCGCGGCGTCGATGCCGCAGGGGAGAAGCCCCTCCCCCCGCGGCCCGCCTCAGGTCGTGGTGACGGACTGAACGTTGCCGAAGGCGTCGTAATTGACGGTGTAGGAGTTCCAGGCGAACTGATCGGCGAGGTCGTAATCCGTTGCCGTCATCCGCCCATCGGCCCAGTGCGAGACAAGATAGTCGATCTGCCCGCTCGATCCGTCGTAATCGACCTCCTGGCGGTTGCCCGCCCCGTCACGGATCGTCACGTATTCCAGCACGCCCTGCGGATTGAAGAGCATGGAGCGGGACTCGCCCGGCACAGAGAGCGGGGCCGGCCTGTAGTCCTGCTCGAAGACGTATTTCCGGCCGTCGTCATAGAGGATGGTGACGTTCGGGATGGACTCGGTCGGGCGGTTCGGGAGGCCCGTGAGCTTGTAGGAGAGGCTGAAGGACGCCCAGTCCTGGGTGTTCGCCACGTCGTAATCCGTGCTCACCTGCCGGCCATCGAGGTTGGACTGAATGACATAGTCCGCCGCGCCGGAGGCGAGGTCATAGGAGGTCGCGACATACTGGCCCGATGAGTTGGTTTCCAGCCTGTAGGCAAGCCGGCCGGTCGTGCCTTCATAATCCAGGACGGTCGTCCGCCCGTCCTTGAAGGATGTCACGGAGAAATCGGCGAAGCCTGTCCCGGCGTTGTAGTCCACCGCCTCCTGCCGGTCGGAATAGGCGCGGATCACATAGTCCAGATGGCCGGTGGCGACGTCGTAGTCGAGATTCTGGCTTAGGACGGCGCCCACAACGGGGTAGGCAAGGGCTTCGTAAACGTAGTCGACGCGGCCCTGAGCATCGAAGGTCGTCCAGCGTCCCGCCGCCGGGTAGAGCGGGCCCGATACCCCGTTTTGAAGGTGGCGTCGTAGACGATGCTCGTCCCGTCATCCATCAGCATCTCGCTGCGCGACGGGAGAGGATCGGAGTCCCGCCGCTCCACATACTGGATCGTGAAACGGGACCAGGGCTGGGTGTTGTCCAGGTCGAAATCCGTGGCCACCTGCACCCAGTTCCCATGGCCGTAGGTCGAGAGCGCCTTTGTGTACTGGTACTCCACCTGCCTGGCCTCGTTGAGCACATAGGTGGTGCCGGTGCCGCTCAGGTCGAGCACGTCGTGTTCGACCAGCCGGCCCGACGGATCGTAGTGGCTGACGCGGTGCCCCAGGATCTCGCTGCCGGGGCCGTTGGAGAAGATGGTTTCCGACACATCCGTCCGGCCGCTGTCGAAACGGGTCGTTACGCTGATTTGCGGACCGAGAGGATTGGACGGGTCACCGGTGAGGGTCCAAACCGACACGATGAGCGACCAGAACGGGTATTGCTCCTGATCATAATCGGTCCTGATGAGGGTGCCGTTCCGCACCTCCAGAACATAGTCGAGCAGGTCATAATACTCGCCGGGGGTGTAATACTCCTCCCGGTCGCCATCCAGAGTCAGGTCGAGATAACCATCACCCGCGGAACCGCTCACAGTACCCTCCTCTCCGCCCCGGCCAGGCCGGTCTGTTTTTCAGAACGCGGAACTTGTGTCGCCTCCAAGTTGCACCACTTGCGATAGGCCTTCCATGCCCGAACTTCCCGAAGTCGAAACTGTGATGCGCGGCCTCGACGCCGTGCTCACCGGCCGCACCATCGCCCGTGCCGAAACCCGGCGCGCCGGACTGCGCTGGCCGTTCCCGGAACTGCTGGCGGAGCGCCTGGCCGGGCGCCGCGTGGAGGGGTTCCGCCGCCGGGGCAAATACATGCTGATGCGGCTCTCGGGCGGGGAATCGGCGCTCATCCATCTCGGCATGTCCGGCCGCATGGTGGCGCGGCCGCCGGGCGAGGCACCCCAGCCCCGCATCGCGCCCCAGGGCGCCTTCTCGGATGCGCGCGGCGCAGGGGACGGGCTGGCGCATGAGCATCTGATGCTGGAAACAGGCGATGGCTGGCGGGTGGGCTTCCAGGATCCCCGCCGCTTCGGCTGCGTGGACCTGATGCCCACCGGGGCCGAGAATGCCCATCGCCTGCTGGCCGGGCTCGGGCCGGAGCCGCTGGAGGAGGCCTTCACCCCCCTGGTTCTGTCCAAGGCCCTGGCGGGGAAGAACACGCCGATCAAGGCGGCGCTGCTGGACCAGGGCGTGGTGGCGGGCCTGGGCAATATCTACGTGGCCGAGGCGCTGTTCCGCGCCGGCCTCTCGCCGCGCCGCCTGGCCGGCACGGTGCCAGGGGCGCGGGCGGCACGGCTGGTGCCGGCCATCAAGGCGGTGCTGACGGAGGCGATCGCGGCCGGCGGCTCATCGTTGCGCGACTATGTGCGCAGCGACGGGGAGCTGGGGCGCTTCCAGGACCGGTTCGAGGTCTATGACCGCTTCGGCCAGCCCTGCCCGCGCTGCCCAGGCCCGCCTGCCTGCCCGGGGGTGGCGCGCATCACCCAGGCCGGGCGAAGCACCTTTTTCTGCCCGCGCACGCAGCGCTGATCAGCCGCCCAGTTCCGCCGGGGTGAACTGCCAGCCGCGTCCCGCCATGGGCGGCTCCACCCAGAGAGGCAGGGCGTTGGGAGTGCGGATGTTTGCCTCCAGCCCGGCCGCCTGGCGGAAGGCGCGCCAGAGGGCACCATGGGCCACGACCAGCACCGGGCCCGGATGGGCCGTGGCGCGGTTGATGGCGCGCACGGCGCGTTCCCGCAGATGCGCGAAGGGCTCGGCGCCCTCGGGCGTTGTGGTGCCGGCGATCCAGTCGTCGAACCAGCCCGACATCTCCTGCCCTTCCTGTACCCCGAAGGCGCATTCCATCAGTTCACCGTCGAGATTCACCGGCAGGTTGAGCCGCGCGGCGACGATCTCGGCCGTCACGCGGGCGCGGGTCAGGGTGCTGGCATGGATGGAGCGGATGCCCTGGCCCACCAGGGCCTCGGCGGCGCGCCCGGCCTGAGCCAGGCCGACGCTGTTCAGCGGGATGTCGACCTGCCCCTGGGAGAGCATGCGGGCGTTCCAGTCGGTCTCGCCATGGCGGAGGAACCAGAAGGGAACGGGGTTGGGCTCGGTCATGGGCAGCGAAAGGCCGGGGTCGAAGCGCCCCGGCCCCCTCTCTTTGATGGGTTTCGGATATGCCCTGGGATCAGGCGGGAAGGCCTTCCTGCTCCAGCGCGCGCTTGACCGCGGGACGCTCGAGCATCGCCTTGAAGTGGCGATCGACCTTCGGCGGCAGCGGCTGGCCGACGCGCCGGGCCTGCCAGTACTCCACGAAGAACAGCGCCGCATCGGCGATGGAATAACCCTGGGGCAGGAACCAGGTGTCGCCGGCCCAGACCTTCTCGACCACGCCGAAGAACTTCTCGGCATTGGCGCGCGCCTGCTCGACCGTCTTGGGATGGTCCTCCTCACGCAGGGAGAAGAGGTTCGGGCGGAACTGGCGGGTGAAGGCGTGGGGATGGATGGTGCCGGTGACGTAATCCACCGCCTCGATCGCACGCGCCATGCCGAGCGGGTCCTTGGGGGCCAGCCCCGCCTCGGGATTCGCGGCGGCGAGGTAAGCGGCGATAGCCGTGAACTCGGTGAGGACCTTGCCGCCATCCCCGACATCCAGCGCCGGCACCTTCGACTTCGGATTCACGGCGACATAGTCGGGCTTGTGCTGCGCGCCTTCCTTCAGGGCGACAGGGGACAACTCATAGGGCTTCCCGATCTCCTCGAGGAGGATGTGGATGCCGAGGGAGCAGGCACCGGGGGAGTAATAGAGCTTCATGGCAGGTTCCTCAGCCGTTCAGGACGGTGCGGCGGAGGGTGGCCGGATTCGCGGGGCGGTTGAAGAGGCGCGGCGCCGGATTCTCACAGCATCTCCGGCCGGAAGCGTCGGCGCAGGTTGAGGGGTTCCCCGGCGACCATGAACTGCCCGTCGCCCCGGTAATGGATGGTCTTGGGATATTTCGGCGTTCGTGGCGCGTGGGCCTTCACCACCTCCAGGATGAAGAGGTTGTACTTCCGGATCATCGAGCTGTCCGCCAGGCGGCATTCGAGATTCGCGAAGCACTCGCCGATCAGCGGCGCCTTCACCCGCTCAGCCTCCTGCGCCGTCAGGCCGAACTGCGCGAACTTGTCGACCTCGGCGCCGCTGCAGTTGCCGATGTCCACCACGGTTTCCGCGAGATCTGAGGTGGGGATGTTGATGACGCATTCCCGGCTGCGGCGGATCATCTCGCGGCTGTGGTTCTCGCTCCAGATATAGCAGCCGATGAGGGAGGGGCTGAACTCCATGACCATGTGCCAGCCCATGGTCATGATGTTGCGCTCCCCCTTCCATGCGGAGGAGACGAGGACGATGGGGCCGGGTTCGATGAAGCGCCGGATCTGGTCCACAGGAAAATCCTGCTTGCGGATCAGCTTCATAGCCCTGCCCCTCACCCGTCACACGTCGAGATTCGCGACCTTCAGCGCGTTGCCAACGATGAAGTCGCGGCGCGGTTCCACCACATCGCCCATCAAGGTCGAGAAGACGCGCCCGGCGTCATCCGCATCCTCCACGGCCACGCGCAGCAGGGTGCGCGCCTCCGGGTCCAGCGTGGTCTTCCAGAGCTGCTCCGGGTTCATCTCGCCGAGGCCCTTGAATCGCTGCACGGTCAGGCCCTTGCGGCCCTGCGCCAGGATCCGGTCCAGCGCCGCCATCGGGCCGCGGACCTCCTGCCGCTGCGCGTCGAAATGCAGCACGGCGGGGCCTGCGAAGTCGGTGGAAAGTCGATCGCGCCGCTCCTCCAGCCAGCGCGCCTCGGCCGAGCGCAGCGCCACGGGGTCGAGGTGGTGGCTCTCCGCCACGCCGCGCACCTGGCGGAAGACGCGCAGGCCCTCCTCGTCCAGCGTGGCCTTCCAGCTGCGCTCCGTCGGCGCCGCCATGTCGTTCAGCCGGGCGACGAGCCGCTGCGTCGCCTCCGGATGCGGCTCAACGCCGAGCGCGCCGGCAACCGCGGCCTGTTCCACGATCTCCGCCGGCACATTCGTCGCCAGGCGCCGGATGCGGCGGGAGGTGTTGCGTAGCTCGTCCACCGCCGTGCGCAGCTCCTCGCCGCTGATCTCGCGGCCGTCGGAGAAGCCCATGCGGGCACCGTGCAGCGCCTTCTCCAGGAGGAACTCCTCGAGCGCGCGGTCGTCCTTCAGATAGCGCTCCTCGTTGCCGCGCTTGGCGCGGTAGAGGGGCGGCTGGGCGATGTAGAGGTAGCCGCGCTCGATCAGCTCCGGCATCTGCCGGAAGAAGAAGGTCAGCAGCAGCGTGCGGATATGCGAGCCGTCCACATCCGCGTCCGTCATGATGACGATGCGATGGTAGCGCAGCTTGTCCGGATCGAAGAACGGCATGTTCGGCCGGTCCGGATCGCGCGTGCCAATGCCGGCGCCCAGCGCGGTGATGAGCGTGCCCACCTCGGCAGAGGAGAGCATCTTGTCCATCCGCGCGCGCTCGACGTTCAGGATCTTGCCCTTGAGAGGCAGGATGGCCTGATTGGCGCGGTTGCGGCCCTGCTTGGCGGAGCCGCCTGCGGAGTCACCCTCGACGAGGAAGAGCTCGGACTTCGCCGGATCCTTCTCCTGGCAGTCGGCGAGCTTCCCGGGCAGCGTGGAGATATCCAGCGCGTTCTTGCGCCCGACCTTCTCGCGCGCGGCCTGAGCCGCCTTCCGCGCCACGGCCGAGAGCACGACCTGGTCGAGGACGAGCTTCGCCTCCTTCGGATGCGTCTCGAACCAATGGCTCAGCGCATCGGCCACGGCCATGTGCACGACCGGCTGCACCTCGGAGGAGACGAGCTTGTCCTTCGTCTGGGAGGAGAACTTCGGATCCGGCACCTTCACGGAGAGGATGCAGGAGAGGCCCTCGCGCATGTCCTCGCCGGACAGCTCGACCTTCTCCTTCTTCGCCAGCTCGGCGGCGTACTTCGTCACCACGCGGGTGAGGGCCTGGCGGAAGCCGGCCTGGTGGGTGCCGCCGTCACGCTGCGGGATGTTGTTGGTGAAGCAGAGGGTGCGCTCGCGCGGCGAGCGGTTCCACCACATCGCCATCTCCACCTTGATCCCGTTCACCTCCTTCGAGGAGAAGGCCACCGGCGGCTTGAAGAGCGGGTCCTCGGCGGCGTCCATCCACTCCACGAAGGCGGTCAGCCCGCCCTCGAAGTGGAAGTCTACCTGCTGCACGGGGGTGTGGCGCTCGTCGCGCAGATGGATCTTCAGGCCGGAGTTGAGGAAGGCCAGCTCGCGCAGGCGCTTCTCCAGGATGGCGAACTCGAACTCGGTCTTCGTGAAGGTCTCGGCGGAGGGCTTGAAGGTCACCTCCGTGCCGTTCGGATGATCGCTCGGGCCCACCACCTTCAGGGGCTGCACCGTCTCGCCATACTCGAAGCGGATGAAGTGCTCCTGCCCGCCCCGCCAGATGCGCACCTCCATCCATTCGGAGAGCGCGTTCACCACCGCGGCGCCCACGCCGTGGAGGCCGCCGGAGACCTTGTAGGAGTTCTGGTTGAACTTGCCGCCCGCATGCAGGCGCGTCAGCACCACCTCGGCGGCGGAGACGCCTTCCTCGGCATGAATGTCGGTGGGGATCCCGCGACCGTCATCCGTCACCGTCACGCTGCCATCGCCGTTCAGCACGGCGGTGCAGGTGGTGGCATAGCCGGCCTGCGCCTCGTCCACCGCGTTGTCGATGATTTCGAAGGCCATGTGGTGCAGGCCCGAGCCGTCGTCGGTGTCGCCGATATACATGCCGGGGCGCTTGCGGACGGCTTCGAGGCCGCGCAGCACGGTGATGGAGGCGCTGTCATAGGCGCCGTCGGCGCCGGCGGCGGCGACCTCGGCCTTATGGGCGGCGCGGGTGGACTCGGTCATGCGGGGTGGGAACCTCTCGGGCCGCGCCAAAGGGCGCGCGGCGGCATACGGAATCGTGTCCCGACAATATAAGGATTCCGCGCGCGCGAAGCCATGCTTACGGCGCCAAAATCAAGGCTTTTAGGGCCGGGAAAGCCGATTTCCGGCCTCTTCGGCAGAAATTCCAGGCAGGCCGGGCGCCCCTGCCCTTCAGTCCGGCACCACCCCCTCCGCGCCGATGGCGAAACGCTCCGCCACCCCCTCCAGCGAGGCGAAGACTCCGGGCTCAGTTCCCGTGAGGAAGCTCTGGGCGGGCAGGGCCGCAAGGGCCGCGAAAAGGGCCTCCCGCCGCGTGGCATCCAGGTGGGCGGCGATCTCGTCCAGCAGCAGCAGGGGCGCGAAGCCACGGGCGGCGGCGATCAGGGCGGAATGGGCCAGCACGGTGGAGATCAGGAGCGCCTTCTGTTCCCCTGTGGAGCAAAGCTCGGCCGGAACCCCCTTGGGCAGGTGGGAGAGGCGCAGGTCGCACCGGTGCGGCCCGGCCAGGGTCATGCCCGCGGCGGCATCCCGGCCGCGGCGGGCCGCCAGGGTCTCGCGAAGCCCATCTTCCACCTCCAGGGCCGAACGGCTCTCCAGCGCGGCCGCCGTCTCGCATTCCAGGGCGCAGAGCGCCGCCGGGAAGGCACCCGCCACCCCCTCCGCCAGGGTCCCGTTCAGGCGCGCGATCAGGGAGCGCCTGGCAGCCGTCAGCGCCACGCCATGGCGGGCCATGGCATCCTCCAGCCCATCCAGCCAGCGCGGCTCCAGCCGGCCGCCGTCGCGCCCATCCGCCAGAAGGCGGTTCCGCTGGGTCATGGCGTTTTCGTAGGCCGAGACCTCGCGGGCATGGTTCGGGTCCAGGGCCCAGACCAGCCGGTCAAGGAAGCGGCGGCGGCCCGAGGCGGCCTCCTGGAACAGCCGGTCCATCTGCGGGGTCAGCCAGACGGCCGCGACAAGGCGACCCAGCTCCGCCTGGGTCTTCACCGGCTCCCCATCCAACCGGAAGACACGTTTCTCTGGAGAGCCATCATGGGCGGTGCCGGTGCCGAGATCGAAAGCGCCCTCGGGGCCCTCGAAACGCCCCGAGACGGCCCAGGGCAGGCTCTCCTCCCCCACATGCCGGCCGAGATCGGCGATCTTCGCCCCGCGCAGCCCGCGGCCCGGTCCGAGCAGGCTGATCGCCTCCAGGAGGTTCGTCTTGCCCGAGCCGTTCTCCCCCGCGATCACCACGATGCCCGCCGAGAACCGCATGGCGGTGCGCGCGTGGCTACGGAAGTCCTGCAGCTGCAGGCGGGTGAGGCGGAGCGAGGGGGTCACGGAAGCAGAGCGCCAGGGAGGAGGGCCGCCCCGGCGGCGCGGCCCGTGAAGGCGGCCGGATGAGAACCGCCGATGACAGAACCGCCGGACCGCCCGCTGGGCGACCCGGCGGGCCATGGTCTCTCGGATGGCGCCAAGCGGCGCCGCACCAAGCGAGGCGAGGTCAGACCCGCATCGGCATGAGGACGTAGAGTGCCTCGGGCTTGGCCGCATCCTGCACGATGGTGGGGGCGGAGCCGTCGGCGAAGCGGAACTCCACCTGCCCGTCCACCTGGTCCGTGATGTCCTTCAGGTAGCGGGCCTGGAAGCCGATCTCGAGCGGGGCGGCGTCATAGGTGACGGTGTCGCCATCCAGCTCCTCCTGCGCCTGGCCCTGGTCCGGCGAGGCGGCGGTGAGAAGGAGGTGGTTCTTCTCCAGCGAGAGCTTCACCGGGCGGGAACGCTCGGAGGAGATGGCCGCGACGCGGTCCACGGCGGCAGCGAAGGCGGTCTTGTCCACAGAGAGGACGCGGTCGTTCCCCTTGGGGATCACCCGCTCGTAATCCGGGAAGGTGCCGTCGATCAGCTTGCTGGTCAGCGTCACCGTGCCGAGCTTCACCTGCAGCTTCGTGTCGGAGAGCCGCATCTCGATCTCGTCGGTCGCCTCATCCGCCAGCTTGCGCAACTCGGCGATGGTCTTGCGGGGCACGATCACGCCCGGCATGCCCTCCGCACCGTCCGGCAGGGGCTCCTCCACCCGCGCCAGGCGGTGGCCGTCGGTCGCCACGGCCCGAAGCACCTTCGCGCCATCGACCTCGGTCGCGTGCAGATAGATGCCGTTGAGGTAATAGCGGGTCTCCTCGGTGGAGATCGCGAACCGGGTGCGGTCCACCAGGTCCCGGAGCATGCCGGCGGTGACGCTGAACCGATGGGGCAGCTTGCCCTCGGTCATGGAGGGGAAATCCTCCACGGGCAGCACCATCAGGCTGGTGTTGTAGCGGCCGGCCCGCAGGGCCAGGGGAGCATCGCCGCCCTTGTGGTCCAGCTCGACCTTGGCGCCGTCGGGCAGCTTGCGGACGATCTCGAACAGGGTGGCGGCCGGCGCCGTGCAACGGCCCTCGCGCCCCACCTCGACCCCGTTGACCTCCTCGACGATCGCGATTTCCATATCCGTCGCGGTCAGGCGCAGGCGGCCTTCGCCGGCATCCAACAGGACATTCGCCAGGATGGGGATGGTGTTGCGCCGCTCCACCACGCTCTGGACGTGGGCGAGGGCCTTCAGAAGCACCGCCCGGTCCACCGTGAACTTCATCGCCGCCACCCCCGCAACGCTCTGGAGGGCAGAAAGCCCCCGGATCAGCCTCGTATCATCCTGAAAACGCGACGTGAAGCCTCACCCCCAAACGGGGCCTCAGGTCTCCAGCATCCGGCGCAGCAGCTCCACATCTTCGGCGAAGCCGGCATCGCCCTGCATCAGCTCCGCCACCCGGGAGACGGCATGCATGACCGTGGTGTGGTCGCGGTTGCCGAAGCGCCGCCCGATCTCGGGCAGGGAGCGGGAGGTAAGCTGCTTCGACAGATACATGGCCACCTGCCGGGGGCGCGCCACGTTGCGGGCACGGCGGGCGGAGGACATGTCGGAGATGCGGATGTTGTAGTGCTCGGCGACCCGCTTCTGGATCTCCTCGATGGTCACCCGGCGGTCATGGGCGCGCAGGATGTCGTGCAGCACCTCCTGGCAGGATTCCAGGGTCACAGGGCGGCCGAAGAGGTTGGCGTGGGCGATCAGGCGGTTCAGGGCGCCTTCCAGCTCGCGCACGTTGGAGGTGATCTTGTGCGCCAGGAACTCCAGCACGCGCGCAGGCACGTCCACCCCGGCGGACGCCGCCTTGCTCTCCAGGATGGAGATGCGCAGCTCGTAGGTGGTGGCGTGGATGTCGGCCACCATCCCGCAGCCCAGGCGGGTCCGCAGCCGGTCCTCCAACCCCGCCAGGTCGCTGGGCGGCTTGTCGGAGGAAACGACGATCTGCTTGCCCTGGTCCACCAGCGCATTGAAGGTGTGGAAGAACTCCTCCTGCGTGTTGTCCTTGCCGATCAGGAACTGCAGGTCGTCGATCATCAGCACGTCGACGGAGCGAAGGCTCTCCTTGAACTCCATCGTGGACTGCGAGCGCAGCGCTGCGATGAAGCGGTACATGAACTTCTCGGCGGACATATAGGCCACGGAACGCCCGGGCCCGCCCATCTGCGGCTCGCGGATCGCCCAGGCGATCGCATGCATCAGATGCGTCTTGCCCAGCCCGACCCCGCCATAGAGGAAGAGCGGGTTGAAGCCGGGGGAATTCGGCTTCTCGGCCACGCGGCGGGCGCAGGCATGGGCGAATTCGTTCGGCTTGCCGACGATGAAGCTGTCGAAGGTGAAGCGGGGGTCCAGCGGCGCGGCCCAGTCGCCCCGCGGCTCCGGCTTCGGCGCCTCGACGCGCGCCTCGCTGGCGGGGCGCGTGGCGCTCAGCGGCTCGGCGAGATCGGCTCCGTCCGCGGCGGCCGGCGCATCGGCCCCACGCAGGGCGCCCGGTGCCGCGGCCACACGGATATCCACCCGGCGCACCCCGACCGACTCGGCCTGCCAGAGTGCCCGCAGGCGGTCGCCATACTGTCCACGCAGCCAATCGCGCAGGAAGCGGCTGGGGACGTGGATCACGGCCTCCTCGCCCTCGATGCCGGCCAGGGTCAGCTGCCGCAGCCAGGTGCGGTACTCCGCCTCCCCCACCTCCTCGCGGAGGCGGCCGCGGATGCGCGCCCAGGCCGCGTCCAGCCGGGCATCATCGGGCAGGCCCGAAGCCGGGAGGCTGGATGCGGCATTGGCGTGCTGATCCGGCATGCGATCCACCCCCGAGCCCCCTTTCCGCCCTGCGCCACGCGCAAGCGGTCCCTGCAACACGAAGCGTAACTTGCGACCTTGGCCAGCGTAAACGCCAAACACGTTCCTGGCAGTCGCGGAGAGGCGCGCGCAAAGAAAAGCGCCACGGCGCGCAAGCACCGTGACGCATCCGCATCACGACTCTACTTGGAGAAGACTTCGCAAGGGCGCCGGAGCGGCGCCCTTTGCTTGGTCAGGCCGCGGCGCCGATCGCCTTGATGCGGGCCGAAAGCCGCGACAGCTTGCGCGCGACGGTGTTGTCATGCGCCACGCCCTTGTCGGCGGCGCGCTGCAGCTCCGGCTGGGCCAGGCGGAACGCCTCCTGGGCCTTCGCCTTGTCGCCGCCGGAAATCGCCTCTTCGACCGCACGGAGGAAGGTGCGGACGCGCGAGCGGCGGGCGCGGTTGCGCTCGAGGCGCTTCTCGTTCTGCCGGATGCGCTTGCGCGCGGAAGCGGTGTTCGCCATGGGCCTGAAGGATACCAGTCGAAATGTTCGCGGGACGCGCACCGCTCAAGGCGGCCGCGAGGAGGGGGGCGTTCTATCCACAGCCCCCCGAGGAGTCAAGGACGAGGAATCCCCCGCGCCTCAGGCATTCCGGAAGGCGGGCTTCCGCTTCTCGGCGAAGGCCGCCATGCCCTCCTTCTGGTCCTCGGTCGCGAAGAGGCTGTGGAAGAGCCGGCGCTCGAAGCGTACCCCCTCCCGCAGGGTCATCTCATAGGCGGCGTTCACAGCCTCCTTGGCCAGCACCACCGAGGGCAGGGAGTAGGAGGCGATCGCCTCGCCCATCTTCAGCGCCTCCTCGACCAGGCTCTCCACCGGCACCACGCGGGTGACGAGGTTGGACCGCTCCGCCTCGGCGGCATCCATCATGCGGCCGGTCAGGACGAGGTCCATCGCCTTGGACTTGCCCACGGCCCGGATCAGGCGCTGGGAGCCGCCGGCGCCGGGGATGATCCCTAGCTTGATCTCGGGCTGGCCAAACCGGGCATTCTCGGCCGCGATGATGATGTCGCACATCATGGCCAGCTCGCAGCCGCCGCCGAGGGCGAAGCCCGCCACGGCCGCGATCACCGGCTTCTTGATGGTGAGCACCGTCTCCCACTTGTTGCCGATGAAGTCCTCGAAATGAATGGCGGGATAGGTGCGGTCCTTCATCTCCTTGATATCGGCGCCAGCGGCGAAGGCCTTCTCGCTGCCCGTCAGCACGATGGCGCCGATGGCCGGATCTGCCTCGAAGGCCCCCAGCGCCTGGCCCAGCTCGGTCATCAGCTGGTCGCAGAGGGCATTGAGCGCCGAGGGGCGGTCGAGGGTGATCAACCCCACCTTGCCCCGGGCTTCCGCCTTGATCATCCCGTATTCGGCCATCGCACCCTCCCGTTGAACGGGCGCAGGCTGTGTCGGGTCGCCGGTCGGGTCAACCGGGTCCGGTCAACCGGGGGCCGGGCCCGTCAGGCGCGCCGCCGCTCCGGCCAGCCGGTCACAATTCCGCCCGAGGCGATCACCGCCGCGCCGAGCAGGGTCCAGCCATCCGGCGGGTCTCCGAAGATGAGGGCGGAGGAGAGCGTGGCCCAGATCAGCTGGGTGTAGGTCATCGGCGCCAGGATGCTGGCGGGGGCGCGGGAATAGGCCTGGATGAGCAGGTAATGCCCTGCCGAGCCGAATACGCCAGCCAGGATCATGAGGAGCCAGGCCAGGCTGGAGGGTGCCTGCCAGACGAAGGGTTGGGCCAGCCCCGCGACCGCGCCCGCGGCCAGGCCGGTATGGAGGATGATGGTGCTCGGCCCATCCACCGCGGAGAGCTTGCGGGTGAGGATCTGGTACACGCCGAAGGAGGCCGCGGTGCCGAGCGGGAGGAAGAGCGCCCAATGCGGCATCTCGCCCGTCAGGAAGGGCGGGCGCAGCGCGATCATCACCCCGACCAGCCCGATCCCGATGCCGACCCAGCGGCGGGGCCCCACCACCTCGCGCAGCACCAGGGCGGCCAGGCCCGCGGTGAAGATGGGGGAGGCGAAGGTGACGGCGGAGGCGTCCGCGAGCGGGATGTAGGAGAGCGCCACGACGAAGAGGACATTGGCCAGCAGCAGCGCGAGGCTCCGCACCACCTCCAGCCCCGGCGCGCGGCTGCGCCAGGGAAGGCGCCCCATGGCCAGCCGCAGCGCCAGCGCCACGACGAGCGTGTGGAAGACGAAGCGCATGAAGACGATCTGCGGCACGGGGTAATCGGCGGTCAGCATCTTCGTCACCGTGTCCAGCGCGACGAAAAGGGCGATGGCCGAGAACTGGAGCAGCAGGCCGGCGAGGATGGGGGACATCGGGCGGGCTTATGGCATGCGCGGCCCGCCCCGTCCTCCCGCCCAGCCTTAGTCGGCGGTCACGTTCGCCGCCTTCGCCACGGGGCCCCAGATGGCATCCTGCGCACGGATCGTCTCGGCCAGTTCGGCCCGGGTCGAGCCCACCGGCTCCGAGGCCAGCTCCCGCAGCCGCGCGGCCACAGCGGGGTCGCGCGCCAGGGCCATCATGGCCTCCTCCAGCCTCGCGGCCACGGGCTCGGGCAGGCCGCGCGGGCCGACCAGGGCGAGCCAGGTTTCCGCGACAAAGCCCGGCACGCTTTCCGCCACCACCGGCACATCCGGCGCCAGGGCGGAGCGGGTGGGAGAGGCGATCGCGACCGCCCGCGCCCGCCCGTCCCGGGTGGGGGGCAGGCCCGTCACCACCGTGTCGGTATACAGGGCGATGGTGCCGGTCAGCAGGTCCGGCAGGGCCGGCCCGGTCCCGCGGTAATGCACGATGGTGCATTCACGGCCGAGCTCCCGCATCAGCAGCGAGACGGCCAAGTGCTGGGTGGTCCCGGCGCCAGGCGTGCCACAGGGCAGCGGCCCTTTCTCCAGCGCGCTGCGCAGGGAGGCGATATCCGTGATCCCGGAATTCGGCGCCGCCATGAACACCACGGGAATGGCGGCGAAGCGGCTGATCGGGGTGAAGTCCCGCAGCGGATCGAACGGCATGCTGCGATAGATGTGGCGGTTGATGACCAGCGGCCCGGCGGGCACCGCCCCCAGCGTGTTGCCGTCCGGCGCGGCCTTGGCCACCGCATCGGCGGCGATGTTCCCGCCGGCGCCCGTGCGGTTCTCCACCACCACGGTGCGCCCCAGCCGGGCGGCCAGCCCCTCCCCCATCACGCGGGAGAGGAGGTCGATGCCGCCCCCGGGCGGGAAGCCGACGATCAGGCGGATCGGCGGCTGGGATTGAGCCTGGGCCAGGGCGGGCGATGCCGATGGCAGCACGGCCGCGAGGCCAAGCGCGAAGGCGCCGAACAGGGTGGCGGGGCGGGGCATGGGCGAATCCTTCGGGCGTCTTTGCCCGGACGCTCCCGCCCTGCCCCGCCGGCGTCAACCGGGGCTCAGTTCGGGGCCAGCACCACCGAGGCCTGGACCATGGCGGTCACCACGATGTCCTCCACCTGCGCCACCGGCGCGGGCGCGGCGCGCGCCGCCATGGCCTGGGCCATCATTGGCCGAGGCGGCGCGACATCCGGGGCTTCCAGCTGAAGCTCGGCAATCCGCTCCACGCGCTGGCCCATCTGGGCGGCCACGGCCTCGGCCCGCCGGCGCAGGGCGTCCAGCGCCATGGAGGCAGCCTCCTGCCGCGCGCCGCGGGCCGTGTCGCGCGTCAGCCCATGCTGGATGCCACCCATTACCAGCCCGCGGGACTGCAGGGTCCCGGCCAGCTCCAGCAGCGCCGCCTGGTCCTTCGCACGGAGATTGATGGTCTGGGAGGCCACCCAGCGCGCCGGATCCTCCTGCCGCCAGGTGCGATAGGCGCCGGTGGAGGCGGTGACGCCCTGGACGCCGCGGGCCGTCTCCAGGGCAGCCGCCATGGTCCGGTTCACCGTGGCCTGAGCGCCGGCGGCCGAGGACTCGCGCGCCTCGAACCGGAGATTGGCCACGACCTCATCCGGGGCGCGCGTCACCTCGGCGGATTCACCCAGGCGGAGGAGGGTTCCGGGGCCCGGGAACACGGCCGCCGGCTGCGCCGTGGCCGCGCCGGCCAGGAGCGGGAGAGCGAGGAGGGACATCAGGAGGGTGCGTCTCATGCCGGTGATCCTTTCCGTGTTGGTGCGGCGGAGATGGGGCGGCACGGTGCCCGGACAGCGGCGGCGCGCGCTTGTGATCGCCTTCCCCCCTCGGGGCCGATCTCCCCCACGAAACGGTCCCCCCGGGGCTGCGGGACCGATGGTGCTGGTCTAGGCTCGCCGCGACGGGCGGCCTTTCCCGCCTCACGGAGCAATGAGAAAGCGATGCTGGGCAAGCTGTTGGGCGCCGTCACGGGCGATGCAGGCCGAATCGAGCCCGAGGCGCTCGGCGAACGCTTCGTGGAGTCCCTCTTCCCCGGCGAGACGGTCCTGGCGGCGTTCCGCACGGTGCGGGACGGTTTCGCCCTGACGGATTGGCGCCTGATGCTGGTGAACCGCCAGGGCGTCACCGGCTCGAAGACGGAGGTGGTCAGCATTCCCTACCGCTCGGTGCTGCGCTTCTCGCTGGAGACCGGGGGGACATTGGAGCTGGACGACGAGCTGAAGATCTGGGACCGCGCCTCCGACGCACCCTGGTCCTTCAGCTTCCGCCGTGGCGGCGGCGCAGCGGCCGAGGCGCACCGGATTCTTTCGGAACGGGTCCGCGGCTAGCACGCGGCTACCGACTCCATGCCGCTCTGGCTGGCCGCCACCCTGTCGGCCGCGCTGTTCCAATGCTGGCGCACGGCGCTCCAGCAGAAGCTGCGCGGCGCGCTTTCCCTCAATGCCGCCGCCGTGGTGCGCTATCTCTACGGCGTGCCGCCCGGGCTTGCGCTGCTCGGCACCTGGTGGTGGGCGACAGGCGGCACGCTGCCGGCCTTCGGGGCCTGGGCCCTCTTCCTCTGCGCCCTCGGCGGACTGCTGCAGATCTTCGGTACCGTCTTCCTCATCGCCTCCTTCGCGCCGCGCGGCTTCGCCGTCGGCACCGCCTATTCCAAGACGGAGGCGCTGCAGGGCGCGGTCTTCGCCATGGTGCTGCTGGGCGAGCATCTGTCGCCCCTCGCCTGGGCCGGCGTTGCGCTGGGCGTCTGCGCGGTGCTGTGGCTCTCCATGGCGGGGCAGGTCGGCAGCATCGCGCAGGCCTTGCGGGCCACGGCGCAGCCCGCCGCGCTGTGCGGCATCGCCGCCGGCGCCTGTTTCGGCCTGACCGGAATCGCCATCCGGGCGGCAAATCAGCATCTCGCCGCGCCGGATCCGGTGCTGGGCGCGCTCTGCACCCTGGTGGTGACGAACATGATGCAAACCGTCATGCAGGGAGGCTGGCTGATGGCACGGGAGCCGGCCTCGGTGGGTGCGGTGTTCCGGAACTGGCGCAACGCGGCACCCGTGGGGTTGCTCTCCGCCATGGGCTCGGCCTGCTGGTTCACCGGCTTCGCCCTGGCCCCCGTGGCCCTGGTGCGCTCGGTCGGGCAGGTGGAGATCGTCTTCACCCTCGCCTTCGGCCGCTGGTACCTGAAGGAACCGCTCAAGGCCCGGGACGCCGTCGGCGCCTTGCTGATCGTCTCCAGCGTGGTGCTGGTCGTCCTGAGCTGAACCGCGCCGATCGGGTCTGGCCCTGGAACGGTTCGGCTGCGACAAACAACCCTCGATGGAACACGCGCCGCCCTTCCTCGCCAGCCTCGTCCTCGGCCTGGCCTTCGCCTTCGCCTTCGGGCTTGGGGCGCGTGCGCTGCGCATGCCGCCACTCGTTGGCTACCTCGTCGCGGGGGTGGCGATCGGGCCGAACACGCCGGGCCTGATCATCGACGGCGCCTTCACCCGCACCCTGGCGGAAGTGGGCGTGGGCCTGCTGCTCTTCGGCGTCGGGCTGCATTTCCGCCCGCAGGATCTCCTCACGGTCTGGCGCGTGGCCGTGCCGGGCGCGACGGCGCAGGTGGCCATCGGCATGCTGCTGGGGGCGGCGCTGGGCATGGCCCTGCCCGGCCTCGGCTTCGGCCCCGCGCTCGTCTTCGGCCTCGCCCTCGCCATCGCCTCCACCGCCGTCGCCACAAGGGCGCTGGAGGAGCGTGGCCAGCTTTCCGGAGAGGCCGCGCGCATCGCCCTGGGCTGGCTCGTCCTGCAGGACCTGCTGGTGGTGCTGGGGCTGGTTCTCGTCCCCGCCGCCGCGGGTGGGCAGGAGGATGGGATCGGCGGGGCCATCCTGATCGCGATCGCCAAGCTCTGCACCTTCATGGCGCTGATGCTGCTCGTGGGGCGGCGCATCCTGCCCTGGGGGCTGGGGCTGGTGGCGCGCTCGGGCTCGCGCGAGCTGTTCACCCTGTCGGTCGTGGTGGTCGCGCTGGGTGTCGCCTTCGGGGCCTCCACCCTGTTCGGCGTCTCCTTCGCGCTCGGCGCCTTCTTCGCCGGGGTGGTGCTGGGCGAAAGCGACCTGGGCCACCAGGCGGCGGCCGAAACCCTGCCCCTGCAGCGGATCTTCGCGGCGATCTTCTTCGTGTCGGTGGGCATGCTGCTCAACCCGCTGACGGTTCTGGATGCCCCCCTGACCTCGCTGCTTGCGTTGGCCGTGGTGCTGCTCGGCACGGGGGGCGCGACCTTCCTGCTGCTGGTCCTGCTCCGCATCCCGCCGAAGACCGCCGCGACGGTGGCCGCAGCACTCGCGCAGATCGGCGAATTCTCCTTCGTGCTGATGGAGCTCGCGATTGGCCAGGGCATCCTGCCGGCGGCGCTGCGCGGCCCCATCCTGCTGGGCAGTTTCGGCGCCATCCTGCTCATGCCCCTCACCTACCGCGCCCTCATGGCTGTGGCCTCGCGGATGCGAGGCCGGGTCCTCCCTGCGCGCGACAGCAAGGGCCGTTTCGTGCCCAGCCTGCCCCGGCTGGAGAACCACGCGATCCTGGTGGGCTATGGCCGGGTGGGCGTGCTGGTCGCGGCCGCGCTCCGCCGCCACAACCTGCCCTTCCTGGTGATCGAGGATGACCGCAAGCGCGCGGAGATGCTCCGCGGCCAGGGCGTTCCGGTCCTGTGGGGGGATGGAACCCAGCCGGAGATGCTGGAGGCGGCCCATGCGGAACGCGCCCGCCTGCTGATCGTGACCCTGCCCCTGGCCTGGGAGGCACGGCGAATCGTGGAGCTGGCGCGCGCCGCGAATCCCGGCATCGTCGTCACGGTGCGGGCCCATCAGGATTCCGAGGTGGACTGGCTGCATGACCAGGATTCGACCGGGCTGGCGGTGATGGGCGAGCGCGAGGTGGCGCTCGGAATCGCCGATTTCGCGCTGCAGCGGATGGGGGTCGCCTCCACCACGGCACAGGCCACCGTGGATGTGCTGCGCAAGCGACGCGTGGCGGATGCGGCGGTGGCAGGGCTCGGCGCTTGACCCTGCGCTTCGATCCGCCGGCGGGAACCCGGCAAGGCTTGCCTGTCATCCTCCTGCACGGCGCCGCCTCCGGCCCCTGGGTCTGGGCGGAGGGCTTCGGCCAGCGCCTCGCCGAAGCAGGGCATGCGGGCCTGGCCGTGCCCCTGCATGGCCGCACCTTGTCCGACCGCCCGGGCGCCGTGCGGGCGGTGCTGGATGCCGGCCCGGCCCTGCTGGTCGGTCATTCCCTCGGCGCGCTGATCGCGCAGCGCCTTCTCGACCACCCCGCGGTGCGGGGCGCCGCCCTGCTCGCGCCCGTGCCGCCGGAAGGGCTCTGGTGGTCCAACGCCCACCTGGCCGCCTCCGACCCCGCGCTCTGGGGCGAGGTGGCGAAGATGGCCGGTCCGGGCGAGCCCTCCCCCGCCGTGCTGAGCGGGCTGTTCGGGCCGGACATGGAGGCCGCGGCGGCCCAGCGCCTCGCCGCGCGGCTGGGGCATGAATCCCCGGCGGCCCTGCTGGAGGCCCAGATGCCGCAACCCGTGACGCCGGGCTGGGTACATGGCCGCCGCATCCTCGTGCTCGGCGCGGCGCATGACCGGCTGATTCCGCGCGATGCGGTCGAGCGATGCGCCCGCTGGCACGGCGCCGCGGCCGAATTCCTTCCACGGGCGGGGCACCTGCTGATGCTGGATGCCGGTTGGGAAGATGCGGCAGACCGGATCTCAGCCTGGGCGGCGGGCTGAGGAATGCCCCTGCTGCCCCCGCTTCAGCCGATCCGCATGCCGGCCTCTCGGGCCACCTGGCCCCAGCGGGCATGCGCGGCCGCGATCCAGGCGGCCGCCTCGTCGGGGCCGCCTGCCTCCGGCTCCACGGCCCATCCTGCCAGGCGCTGACGCGTGAGGGGCTCGGCGAGCACCGCGGAGACCAGCGCCGCCCAATCCCGGCGGATCTCCATCGGCACGCCACGCGGGGCCATGAGGAGATAGGCGAAGCGCACGTCGAAGCCGGGATGCCCGGCTTCGGCGACGCTCGGCGTGTCCGGCAGCATCGCCAGGCGGCTGGGGCCGGAGACGGCGACCGCGCGCAGGCGCCCGTCCCGCACGAAGTCGGCGCCGCCGGACACGGCGATGAAGCCCGCGGCCACCCGCCCGGCCAGGAGATCCGTCATCGCCTCGGCATTGCCGCGAAACGGCACATGCTCCAGCGCCCCGGGCGGCAGGCCGAGGCGGCTGCGCAGGAACTCCATGGCGAGATGCCCGGGCGAGCCATTGCCGGCGGAGGCGTAGAGCAGGGGCCGCTCGCGTGCGGCGCGGATGAAGCCCGCAAGGTCCGTGATGTCGGTGGAGGGATGCACCAGCAGCGCCACCGGATAGGTGCCGGCGATCGCCAACGGCTCCAGGTCGCGCGGCTCAAAACCGGGATTGGCATAGAGATGCGGGTTAAGGGTGAAGGTGGTGTCGATCGCCAGCAGGAGCGTGCGGCCATCGGCCGGAGCGCGCGCCATGGCCGCGGCGGCGATGTTGCCATTGGCCCCGGCGCGGTTCTCCACCACCACGGTGCCCCTGGGGCGCCCGTCCGCACCGCGCGCCGCGCCATCGGCCAGCAACCGCGCCACCCCGTCCAGCGCCGCGCCGGGCGGGAAGGCGGCGATGATCCGCGTCACCTCTCCCTGGGCCCCTGCGAGGCGCGGCAAGGCCGCCCCGAGCGTCATCAGCCCCACGAGCCGCCTGCTGACCGTCATGCGACGTCCCCCTCCCTTTCCTGCCGGCCGGCCTACCGCCGGCTCTTCCGCCGCCCTACCCTCGCCGCGGAGATTGGGGGAGGACAAGGCCGGCATGGCCATTCGCAACGTGCTGTTCGTGATGGCGGACCAGTTCCGGTGGGATCACATGTCCTGCGCGGGGCATCCGCATCTGCCCACCCCGAATCTCGACGCGCTGGCCGCGCGGGGCGTGCGCTTCGCCCAGGCTTATGTGCAATCGGGCATCTGCGGCCCCTCGCGCATGTCGTACTACACCGGCCGCTATGTCTCCTCCCACGGCGCGACGCATAACCGCGTGCCGCTTTCCGTGGGGGAGGTGACGCTCGGCTGGCACCTGCGCGAATCCGGGCGCAACCTGGCCCTGGCCGGCAAGACGCATGTGCTGCCGGACGCGCGCGGGATGAAGCGCCTGCAGCTCGACGGCCAGCATGACCTGAAGGCCTTGCTGGACGAGGGATGGTTCACCCTGGTGGACCGGCATGACGGGCATCACGGCGAGCCCGATTCCGCCTATGCCGACTGGCTCCGTGCCCAGGGCTATGACAGCCCCGACCCCTGGACGGATTACGTGATCGCCGTGGACGGTCCGCAGGGGCCGGAATCCGGCTGGAAGATGCGCAATGCCCGCCTCCCCTCCCGCGTGAAGGAGGAGCATAGCGAGACGGCCTACACGACCGATGTCGGCATCCGCTTCATGGAGGAGCAGGGGGAGAATCCCTGGGTGCTGCACCTCTCCTATGTGAAGCCGCACTGGCCCTACATCGCGCCCGCCCCCTACCACGCGATGTTCGGACCCGAGGACTGCCTGCCCGTGGTGCGCGGCGCGGCGGAGCGGGGCCCCGAGGCGCATCCCGTGCTGCGTGAGTTCCAGAACGAGGAAGTGGCGCAGAACTTCGCCCGCGACGAGACGATCGCGACCGTGCGCCCGGCCTATCAGGGCCTGATCGCGCAGCTCGACCACCATCTCGGCCGGGTGTGGGAGGCGATGGAACGGCTGGGGCGGTGGAAGGACACGATGGTCGTCTTCTGCTCAGACCACGGGGACTATCTCGGCGACCACTGGCTCGGCGAGAAGGAGCTGTTCCACGACTGCATCCAGCGCGTGCCCTTCCTTCTCTACGATCCGTCACCGGAGGCGGATGCCACGCGCGGCAGGGTGGAACAGCGCTTCGCCGAGGCCATCGACGTGGTGCCCACCATCCTGGACGCGCTTGGCCTGGACCGCGCCGAGCACCTGATTGACGGACGGTCCCTCCTGCCGCTCACGCGCGGGCAGGAGGTGGCCTGGCGCGATGCTGCTTTCTCGGAGCTGGATTGGACCTTCCGTGGGGCCCGCCGCCGCCTGGGCCTGCCCACCGGGCATCACCATGCCTGGATGGTGCGGACCGAGCGCTGGAAATACGTCCACTGGACCGACGGATTGCGGCCGATGCTCTTCGATCTTGCCGCCGATCCGGGCGAGCTGAACGACCTCGGCGCCGACCCGGCGATGGGGGAGGTGTGCCGCGCCATGCGCGAAAGGCTGCTGGCCTGGTTCCAGGGCTTGAAGCGCCGCACCACCATCACCTGGGCGGAGGCGGAGCTTCGGACGGACAGCCACAAGCGCGCCGGGGTCTTCCTGGGCGAGTGGTGATGCGGGGAAGGCGGGGCCTCCCGCCTTCCTCCGTCAGGGCGCGACGGTCGCCTGGATCTCGCGCCGCCACTGGGCCTTGGCCGCGGCGCGCGCGAGGAGCGCGCCGGCCAGCAGCAGCAGCAGCCCGGCCGCGCTCATCACCAGCATAGTGTTCGCCCCGGCGATGGGCGGCCTTCCCCGGCTGAACGGATTCCAGCCGATGACACCGGCCAGCAGGATATAGACGGCAATCGCCAGGGCCACCGCGCCAAGGACGAAGGCCACAAAGCCAAGGATGTCCAACAACCTGGGCATTCGAGTCTCCTTGCATGCGCGCCGGTGGGGACCCTGCCATGGCCGCGGCCCGTCGCGAAGGGGCGTATCATCCCTGGATCCTATCCCATTTTCTGATCCGGAACCGCCCTGCCGGGCCGCCTGGGAATGACGAGGCGTCACCGCTCGTCATCCGGCCTTCATGCCTATATGCAGCCCAACGAGGAGCCCCCCATGCCGATCGACGAAAGCCGCAGCTTCCTGCCCGTGAACATCGCCGTGCTGACGGTCAGCGACACGCGCGACCTTGCCTCCGACCGGTCCGGCGACACGCTGGCTGCGAGGATCGAGGCGGCGGGGCATCGGCTGGCGGACCGTGCGATCGTTCGGGACGACGCGGCCGATATCGAGGCGTATCTACGCCGCTGGATCGCGGATCTGAAGGTGGATTGTGTGATCACCACCGGGGGCACGGGGATCACCGGGCGGGATGTGACGCCGGAAGCCTTCGCGCGGGTGCTGGAGAAGGAGATCACCGGCTTCGGCGAGCTGTTCCGGATGCTTAGCTACCAGAAGATCGGCACCTCCACGATCCAGTCCCGCGCCATCGGCGGGGTCTCGGGCGGCACCTATCTGTTCGCCCTGCCGGGCAGCACGGGGGCGGTGAAGGACGCCTGGGACGACATCCTGGTCCACCAGCTGGATTCCCGCTTCCGCCCCTGCAACCTGGTGGAGCTGATGCCGCGGCTGCTGGAGCATCTGCGCGCGGCCTGAGGCGCACCCCTGGCAACTTCTGCTTCCGGCGCCACGTTCGATCCGCTCGAACGGATGGAGGCTGGAATGGCTGGAAGCGGCTTGCGCATGGGTCAGGCGGGCGAGGCCGTGCCCTTCGAGATCCCCGGGGCGACCGGTGATTTCCGGATCCAGATCCTCAATGAGGACGGGGCGAAGGGAGTTGTCACCTCCATCGTGCATCTGCCCGCGGGCGGCAAGATCCCGGCCCACTTCCACGATGCCGGGGAGGAGATGCACTACGTGCTGGAGGGCGACCTGATCGACGCCGGCGAGACGCTGGGCGTCGGCGCCTTCCTCACCCATGCCAAGGGCGTGGTGCATGGCCCGCATGAGAGCAAGGGCGGCGCCAGGGTGCTGACGGTGCAGAGCTGGCAAAGCGAGGGCGGCGCGTTCGACTTCCGCCCGGCCGAGGGGCAGGAGCCCGCCGGGGGCCAGGGTGGATCGGGCAATTCCGGTGATGCGTTGCGTGGTTCGCCGGGTGGTGCATCTGGCGGGGGCTCCAACACCTCGCAGGTCGATGCCGAAAGCCAAGAAGAGGCCGCCAGGGACCACCGCAACAAGGGCTATTCCTGAGCCCGGGCGGAGGGCGCCCGCGCCCTCCGCGCCCGATCAGGCCAAGGAACGGGCGAAGACGGCCGGGTCCACATTGCCCCCGCTGATCACCACGCCCACGGTCCGTCCCCTGGCCGGAACATGCCCCGCCAGGACGGCGGCCAGCGCCACCGCGCCCCCGGGCTCGACCACCAGCTTCAGGTGATCGAAGGCGAAGCGCATGGCGTTCAGCACCTCCTCGGGCGTGACGGACACGCCGCCCGCCAGGCGGGGCTGGTTCACCGCGAAGGTGATCTCGCCCGGCGTGATGGAAAGGAGGGAGTCGCAGAAGGTCGATCCCTTCCCATCCGCCCGCACCCGCTGCCCGGCCGCCAGGGAGCGCGCCGTGTCGTCCCACCCCTCCGGCTCGACCGCGAAGACCTGCGTGCCGGGGCTCGCGCCCTCCACAGCGAGGGCGCAGCCGCCGACCAGCCCGCCACCGCCCGTGCAGACGGCCAGCGCATCCATTCGGAGGCCGGCGGCGGCCGCATCCTCGACCAGCTCCAGCGCCACCGTGCCCTGTCCCGCGATGACGTCCGGATGGTCGAAAGGAGGGATGAGGGTCGCTCCCCGTTCCTCGGTCAGCCGGTTCGCCAGGGCGTCGCGATCGGTGGTCAGGCGATCGAAGAAGGTGATCTCGGCACCCCACCGGCGGGTGCTCTCGACCTTGATGGCGGGGGCATCCTGCGGCATCGCGATCAGCGCCTTCACCCCTTCGGAGGCGGCGGCGCAAGCGATGGCCTGGCCGTGATTGCCGGAGGAATGGGTGACGACCCCGCCAGCCCGCTTCTCCGCGGCCAGGCGCAGCACGGCGTTGGTGGCCCCGCGGAACTTGAACGAGCCGGTGCGCTGCAGGGGCTCGGGCTTCACGAGGATGGTGCCGCCCGTCAGCGCGTCCAGCACGGGGTGGCGCAGCATCGGCGTACGGACCACACGCCCCGCGAGCCTTTCGGCGGCCGCGCGGACGTCATCATGGGTGGGCAGGGCGCTCATGCGGAATCCTTCGCGAAACGGCGCGGATCGACCATCGGCACGATGTCGCTCATGCCTTCCGGATCCTGCTCGTTCACCAGCAGGGCCAGCAGCCGCCCAGCCGCCGGGGCGGTCTGGATGCCATAGCCGCCCTGGCCGCAGTTCCAGAAGAAGCCGGGCGTGCCGGACGGGCCGATGGCGAGGCTGCGATCGGGGGTGAAGGTGCGCAGCCCGGCCCAGCGATGCTCGACCCGCCGCACCGGGATGTCCAGTGCCTGCTCGAACCGGTCCACCGCGATGGCCACGTCCAGCTCGTCCGGCTGCGCGTCCATCGGGTCGCTATCCGTCTCGTCGGCGGGGGAGACCATCAGCTTGCTGCGGGCCTCGGGGCGCGCATACCAGCTATGGGCCACGTCCCCGAGCAGCGGCCAGTCCGACACATCATGCGGCGCGGGATCGACGATGAGGGCGGTGCGGCGCTTCGGCTGCAGCCCGAGCGGGGCCACGCCAGCCATCCGCGCCACTTCGTCGCCCCAGGCGCCGGCGGCATTCACCAGCACGGGGGCGGCGAAAACGGTGCCATCGCTCGTCTCGGCGTGCCACAGCCCGGCTTCCTGCCAGATGCGCCCGGCCCGTTGCCGGAGGGCGAGAACGCCGCCGCAGGCCTTCACCTGGCGGAGGAAGCCGGCATGCAGCGCGGCGACATCCATGTCGAAGGCGTTGCGCTCGATCGCGGCGGCGACGGCGTAGCCCGGGCGCAGGGCCGGGGCCATCTCCCGTACGGCCTCCGGCGTGATCGGTTCGATCCCCTCGCCACGCGCCATCAGCGCCTCGAGCGCCGGCACCTGGTCTGGCGGCGCCAGGTGGACCACGGGCCGGGGCGCCATGAGCGGCGTTTCCGAGAAGCCCGGCGGCGGGCGGCGGAAGAAGTCGCCGGAGGCCGCGGTCAGGAGCTGCGCGTCCGCCGTGCCGTAGTTGAGGATCCAGATGGCCGCCGACCGGCCGGTGGTGTGATAGCCCGCGCTCTCCTCGGCCTCGAGGAGCGCCGTGCGGCGAGTGGGGGCGAGATGGGCCGCGGCCGTCGCGCCGCCGATTCCGGCGCCGACCACCAGCGCCTCGAAGCGTTGGATATCCATGGGCGGCATGGTGCGGCGTGACCCGGCAGCGGGCAACCCGCCCCCCGCGTTGACAGCATTGCACAATCGAATTATGTGCCAAAATCCAAACCACGACGTAACTGAGGACAAAGCCGTTGCGCTCCGTGCGGCGACATCGCGGGGAACGCTCCCGGCCCGCCCGCTCCATGGCGCGGGACAGCGTCGCGGCATGTTGGATTTCGCACGCCGCCCTTTCGTGGCAGACCCCGCGGGCCTGACCGCCCCCTCCCCCTTTCGGGTTTCGCCCATGTCCGACCGCACCGGCCAGGAGCCGGCCATCTCCCTTCACGCGCTGGTTCGCGAGTTCCGCGGCCGCGGCACGCCGCTGCGCGCGCTGGATGGGGTATCCCTGGATGTCGCGCCGGGCGAGATCTTCGGCATCGTCGGCCGCTCTGGGGCGGGCAAATCCACGCTCCTGCGCTGCGTGAACCTCCTGGAGCGACCGGATTCCGGCACCGCCACCGTCCTCGGTCAGGAGATGACCCGGCTGGATGAGGCCGCGCTGCGGGAGGCCCGGCGCGGCATCGGCATGGTGTTCCAGCACTTCAACCTGCTCTCCGCCCGCACGGTGGCCGGCAACATCGCCTTCCCGCTGGAAATCGCGGGGGTCTCCAGGGCAGAGCGGGATGCCCGGGTGGCGGAGCTCCTGCCCCTGGTCGGGCTGGAGGCGAGGCGGGACCACTACCCCGCCCAGCTCTCGGGCGGGCAGAAGCAGCGCGTCGGCATCGCCCGCGCCCTCGCGTCGCGCCCGCGCGTCCTGCTCTGCGACGAGGCCACCAGCGCCCTGGATCCGGAGACAACCGAGGAGATCCTCGCCCTCATCCGCTCCATCCGCGACCGGCTGGACCTGACGGTTCTGCTGATCACGCATGAGATGGCCGTGGTGAAGGCCATCTGCGACCGCGTGGCCGTGATGGAGGCGGGCCAGGTGATCGAACAGGGCCGCGTCTTCGACGTCTTCACCCGCCCCGCCCACGCCACCACCCGCCGCTTCGTTTCCGAGGTGATCGGCCATGTGGTGCCACCCGGTACCGTGGCCCGCCTTCCGGCACCCGGGGCGGGCGAGGAGCGGCGGCTGCTGCAGGTGCTCTTCGCCGGCCCTTCCTCCACCCGCGCCGTGGTCAGCGAGGCCTCGCGCCGTTTCGGGCTGGACCTGAACATCGTCTCCGGCCGCATCGATGCGATCGGGAGCGAGCCCTATGGGCTCATGGCGCTCGCCGCCTACGGGCCACCCGCCGCCATCGCTGAGGCCATCACCTGGATGCGGGGCCTCGGCCTCGACGTCTCCGAGATCGGGGAGGACCCGGCATGATCCCCTGGCTGCCGCCCGCACTGACGGACCTGTTCATCGAGGCCGCTTGGCAGACCCTGCTGATGACCTTCGGCGGCGCGGTGATCGCCGTGGTCGTCGGCCTGCCCCTTGCCCTGCTGCTGCATGCCACGGGGCCGGACGGGCTTCACCCGAATGGCTGGATCAATCGGCCCATCGGGCTGCTGGTGAATGCCGTCCGCTCCACGCCCTTCATCATCCTGATGGTGGCGATCGTGCCCTTCACCCGGCTGGTGGCCGGAACCTCCATCGGCACCACCGCCGCGCTGGTGCCGCTGGCCCTCGCCGCCACCGCCTTCATCGTCCGCCTGTTCGAGAACGCGCTGCGCGAGGTGGACCGGGGCGTGATCGAGGCCGCCCGGGCCATGGGCGCCACCCGCACCCAGATCATGGCCCGCGTTCTGGTGCCCGAGGCGCTGCCCGGGCTGATCGCGGCCATCACGGTCACCCTCGTGGGCCTTGTCGGCTACTCCGCCATGGCGGGTGCGATCGGCGGTGGCGGGCTCGGCGATTTGGGCATCCGCTTCGGTTACCAGCGCTTCATGCCGGAGGTGATGGCCACCGTCGTCGCCATCCTCATTCTCTTCGTTCAGGGCCTGCAATCCCTGGGCGACTGGCTCGTCCGGCGCTTCAGCCGGCGCTGACACACGGGACAAGAACAATGCCGGTCACTCGTCGTACCCTCGCGGCCCTGGCCGCCTTCGCCCCCGCGGCCGCCTGGGCGCAGGACATCGGCACGGCGCAGCGCCCGCTCCGGGTGGGCGTCACCGCAGGGCCGCATGCCCAGGTGATGGAGAAGGTGCGTGAAATCGCGGCCCGGGACGGGCTGGTGATCCGCGTGGTGGAGTTCACCGACTACATCCAGCCCAACGCGGCGCTCGCGGCCGGGGACCTGGACGCCAACTCCTACCAGCACCGCCCCTTCCTGGATGCGGCCGTGCGGGACCGCCGCCTTCCGCTCGTCGAGGTGGGGAAGACCATGGTGTTCCCCATGGGCCTGTATTCCCGCCGCCACAAATCCGTGCAGGACGTGCCGGCCGGGGCGCGGGTGGCCATTCCGAACGACCCGAGCAATGGCGGGCGGGCCCTGGTGCTGCTCGCCAAGGCGGGCCTCTTCACCCTGAAGGAGGGGGCCGACCATACGGCCACCGTGGTGGACATCACCGCCAATCCGCGCCGCATCCGCGTGGTGGAGCTGGAGGCCGCGCAGCTTCCTCGCGCGCTGGAGGAGGTGGAACTGGCGGCGATCAACACGAACTACGCCCTGAATGCCGGGCTGAACCCCGTGCGTGATTCCATTGCCATCGAGGGTGCCGACAGCCCCTATGCCAACCTCATCGCCGTCCGGCAGCAGGACAAGGACGCCCCCTGGGTCCGGCGCCTCGTCGCGGCCTACCAGAACGACGAGGTGAAGGCCTTCGTGCAGGCCACCTTCCAGGGCTCCGCCCTCCCCGCCTTCTGACAGAGGAACCGCCTTCATGCTCCGCCGCTCCCTCCTCCTCGCCGCGCCCGGCCTCGTCCTGGCCCGTGGCGCCTTTGCCCAGGCGGCCGCCATCGGCACCGCCGCCCGCCCGCTCCGCGCCGGCGTCACCTCGGGTGTTCATGCCCAGGTGCTCGAGCAGGTGCGGGACGTCCTGGCGAAGGACGGCTTCGTTGTCCGCATCACGGAGTTCGCCGACTTCATCCAGCCCAATGTCGCGCTGCAGGGTGGCGAGCTCGACGCGAACACCTATCAGCACCAGCCCTTCCTGGACGCACAGAAGCAGCAGCGTGGCTATGACTTCGTGCCCGTGGGCAAGACCGTGCTGACGGCCATGGCCGTGTTCAGCCGCAAGGTCCGCCAGCTGGCCGACCTGCCCAGCGGCGCCCGCGTCGCCATTCCCAATGACCCGACCAATGGCGGCCGGGCGCTCGTGCTGCTGGCCGAGGCCGGGTTGTTCAAGCTCCGTCAGGGTGCCGACTTCCGTGCCACGGTCGCGGATATCACGGAGAATCCGAAGCGCATCCGCATCGTCGAGCTGGAGGCCGCGACCATCGCCCGCGCGCTGGAGGACGTGGATGCCGCGGCCATCACCGGCAACTACGCCGTGCCGGCGGGGCTGCAGCCCGGGCGCGACAGCCTAGTGACGGAATCCGCCGAGGGGGCCAGGACCAATCCCTATACCTGCCTCGTGGTGGTCCGCCGGGCCGATGCGCAGGCGCCATGGGCCACGAAGCTGGCCGCTGGCTATGCCGACCCGGCGGTGAAGGCCTATGTCGAGAAGACCTTCGGCGGCGCGGTCGTGTCGGGCGCCTGAAACGAGAAAGGCCGGGGTTTCCCCCGGCCTCCCTATGCTTGAGGCCGGGCGGTGACGCCCGGCCTTTATTGTCTGGTCTCGTCGTCAGCTCTGGGCGTCGGGGGAGATGACCATGCAGTTGCCCCGCGTGCGCAGGCGATCGCAGGCGGACTGGGCAGCATCGCGGGAAAGGCCGACCACGCGGGCGCGGTAGAGCATGCTGCGGCCCTGGGAAACGGGCGTGACGGCCGCCTGCCCGTTGCCGGCACCGCTGCGGGCCTGGCCGGCGGCATCGCGGGCGAGGTTCTCGCTCGCGAAGGCCCCGACCTGAATCGCCCAGCCACCGGAGGCAGCCGGCGCGGAGGACACGCCGGCACGCATCACGCCCGGCGGCAGCCCATTCTGGCGCGTCATCGGCGCGGGCAGGGTGCCCGCCTGGGCCGGAGCGACGAGGAAGCCGAAGCCGCCGCGACGCGCCGTGGGCTCAGCCACGGGCGGGCGGGCCTCCGCGGAAGCGAAGGTGATGGGACGCGAGGGCGAGGGTGCCGGGCTGGAAGCTGGCGGATCCGGAATCGGGTCCATCCGGGCTACCACGACGGGCGCGGGCTCCTGCGTGTAGGTGGAGCCATCGGGGATCGGCTCCATCCGGATCACGTTCGGACCGAGCGAGGCGAGCTGCGTCTGCACAGGCGCCGCGGCCGGCGCCGCGGCAGAGGCATAGGTCGAGCCATCCGGGATGGGCTCCATGCGGATAACCGTGCCCGCCAGGCGGGTCGGCTGCACACCCGGGTCCACGGCACGGCGCTGCTCGCGCAGGGCCAGCATGGTGGAGGGATCGCCGGTGCGGCGCGACGGCGGGTTCAGGCCGATATCGGCGGCCGCGTAGACCTCATCCGGGGCACGGCGCGTGGGATGGGCGCCCTGGATGCGGGGCCCGATGCGAGCCACGTAGTTCCGGGTCTCTTCGGGCATGCGCCCGCCGGACCAGAGATAGTTCTCCAGCCGGCGCGGGCCGCCGTTATAGGCCGCGAGGAAGCCCGGCGAGCCGTAGAGGTCGTACATCTCGCGGATGTAGGCCGTGCCCGCCATGATGTTGGCCCAGGGATGGTAAGGATCGTCCCCCAGGCCATGCTTCGCGTTGAGCTCGGCATAGGTGCCGGGCATGAGCTGCAACAGGCCCATGGCGCCGACGCGGGAGGTCGCGGTCAGTCGCCCGCCGCTCTCCTGGCGCATCACCTCGCGGATCCAGCGCTCCGGCACGTCGAAGCGCGACGAGGCCTCGCGGATATAAGGACCCCAGGGGTCGGAAGCCGGGCCGGGCGGATCGTAGCTGGTGGGCCGGCTGGCGGCCGTGGAGCGGGCGCTGGTGATGGGGCCCGTCTCCGGCTGGCTGCTGCAGGCCGCCAGCGCCGCCATCACGGACACTGCTGCCAGCGCCCGCGCGCCCCGCCGCATGCCAGGCACAAATGCGCCCCGAGCGATCAGGATCATCCCCCTCAACCCCCTGTCCTGTGACCTGGCCGGTTGCCCAGCCAAGCGCGGAAGACTTCGGCGCCACGTCCCCACGCGGCACCGCCGGCTCCCGCCGGTCGCGATCAACTGTCGCACTGCCAGGGCTAACGGATGCTTGCGGCCACGGCAAGGAGACTTTGCGGCCACGCGGCGGCGCGGGCGACGATGTGACGATGTGAGGAGGGGAGCGGCGGGCCGGCTTGCGGCCGGAGGCTGGTCGGGCGAAGGGTGGCGCACCATCTGCCCGGCCCAGTAGAGCGGCCCGGAGGAGTATTCATGAAGGCCCGTTCCCCCGCCGTCCCGCTTCTCCTCGCTGCGCTCGCGATCTCCCTCCTGGGCGCGGGGCTCCTGGCCTGTGCGCCGCAAGGGACCAGCGGAGACGCTTCACCGGCCCCGGCCACCACGGCAGGCAAGGCGGAGGCGGCCAGCCGGGGCACCGTCATCGGGACCCGCCCCCTCCTGGTGCGGGGAGAAGGCCTCGGGATGGGGCCGGCGAGCGCCCCTCGCATCGCGCGCAGCAGCTTCACGGAAATCGAAATCACGGTGCGCAGCGACAGCGGCCAGGACCTCCAGTTCGTCCAGGCCAATCCGGAGGCGCTGCGGGCCGGGGACCGGGTGACGATCGCTCCACCAGGCCGAAGCCCCGCCCTGACCCGGCTGGCCGGATCCGGGCCCGTCCTCGCCATCGCCAGCGGCACGGAAGGCGAGAACGTGGTGGCCGAGCGCGCAGCAGACTAGCTTCCCGGCACTCGACAGCCGGTCCTCCCACAAGATGTCCCACAGGCCCTGACCTCCCCCGGCCACTGGCCCTGTAGGTCTTCGCCGTTGTATAGGCGCGCGCGATGCTCGCAGGTCCCCTTTCCGATCCGGACGTTTACGTGTTCGACGCGGCGGCGCCGCGCCGGGTGGAGGTGGCGCGCGAGGATCTGCGGGGGGGCTTCGCCTCCTGGCGGCTGGCCTGGGCGCTGGCCCGGCTGGACCTGCGGAACCGCTACCGTGGCTCGGTCATCGGCCCCTTCTGGATGACGCTCTCGACCCTTCTGATGCTGGTGGGGCTTGGGCTTCTCTACTCCCGGCTCCTGGGCTTGAGCCTGGCCGAGTACCTGCCGCATCTGACGGTCAGCCTGGTGGTGTGGAACATCATCTCGGCCATGGTGACGGATGCCTGCACCACCATGACCAGCGCCGAGGGGGTGATCCGCCAGCTTCGCGTGCCCTTCACCGTGCATGCGCTGCGCAGCGTCTTCCGCAACGGGCTGACGGCGGCGCACAGCCTGCCGCTGATCCCGCTGGCCTTCATCGTTTTCGGCCAGCTGCCGGGGCCGGAGGCGCTGCTGGCCGTGCCGGGCCTGGCCATCCTGCTGGCCAATTCCTTCTTCGCCTCGGTGCTTCTCGGCATGATCTGTGCGCGCTTCCGCGACATCGCCCCGATCGTGGCGAACGTCATGCAGCTCGCCTTCTTCCTCACTCCCATCCTGTGGAAGCCCGAACTGCTGAAGGAGGCGGCCGTGTGGCTGCCGCTGAATCCCTTCTATGCCGTGCTCGAGACCGTGCGCGGACCGCTGGTCGAAGGCGGGGGCCAGCCGCTGGTCTGGCTGGCGGCCATTCTCTACACGCTCGCCCTCGGGGCCGTTTCCCTTGCCTTCTTCGTCCGCTTCCGCGGGCGTCTGGCCTTCTGGGTCTGAACCACATGGCGCTCATCGAAGCGAAGGACCTGCGGGTCGAGTTCCCGCTCTACCACCTGGCCGCGCGCAGCCTGAAGAAGAGCCTGCTGGCCCGGGCGGCCGTGCGCGTGCGGACCGACGAGGCGAACCGGGTGGTGGTCAGCGCCCTGCGCGACCTGAACTTCCGCATCGAATCCGGCGAGCGCGTGGCCCTGATCGGCCGCAACGGCGCGGGCAAGACGACCCTGCTCCGCTCGCTGGCCGGCATCTATGAACCGGTGGGCGGTCATCTGCGGATCGAGGGCACCATCGGCTCCCTGATCGACCCGGCTGCCGGGATGGACCAGGACAGCACGGGGCGGGAGAACATCCGCCTGCGCGCCCTCTACCGGAACCTCGATGCTGCCGGCCAGGCGGCCCTCGAGCAGGAGGTGGTGGATTTCGCCGGCCTCGGCGAATTCATCGACGTGCCGATCAAGGGCTACTCCGCCGGCATGTCCATCCGGCTGGCCTTTGCCATCGCCACCGCCATGCAGCCCCATATCCTGCTCATGGACGAGTGGTTCATGGCGGGCGACGCCTCCTTCATGGACAAGGCCGAGGCACGGCTGAACACCCTCATCTCCGGCGCCGACATCATGGTCATCGCCACGCACAACATGGACATCGTCCGCCGCCTCTGCACCCGCGCCATCCGCCTGGATGCCGGGCGCATCCTCGCCGACGGGCCCGTGGACCCGATCGTCGACGAGATGCTCGCCGAGGCCGGCTGAGGAGGGGGCAGCCCCCTCCCACCTCCGGCTCAGGCCTTGCCCTGTTGCCGCAGCGCGTTCCTCAGCGTCTCGCAGACCCGTCCCAGCTCGTCATCGGTCAGGGCGGGAAAGCTCGGCAGCGAAATGCCCCGCACGGCGATGTCCTCCGCGACCGGGAAGTGCTCCTCGCTCCGGTACATCGGCATGTGGTGGGCGGGGTAGAAGACGGGCCGCGTCTCCACCCCGGCCGCCTGCATCTCGGCCATGAGCCGGTCGCGGTCCGTGCCGCGCGGGAGGAGCAGGCTGACGAGCCAATCCGCGCTCTCCACCCCTTCGATCGGCCGCTGGAAGGTCACGGGGAGGCTGGCCAGCGTCTCCTTGTAGAAGGTGGCTAGCCGGCGCTTGGCCGCCAGGATCTGCGGCAGACGCTCGGTTTGGGCCAGGCCGATAGCCGCGCAGATATTCGTCATGCGGTAGTTGAAGCCCAGCACCTCATGCCAGTAGCGGCGCGTGAGGGACTGGCCCTGCCCCTTCACCTGCCGGAGCTGCGCGGCAAACTCGTCATCATCGGTCACGACCATGCCGCCCTCACCGGTCGTGACAGTCTTGTTGCCGAAGAAGGAGAAGCTGCCAGCATCGCCGAAGGTGCCGACATGCTTGCCATGGATCGTGGTGCCGAGCGCCTCGGCCGCGTCCTCCAGCACCCGCACTCCGCGGCGGCGCGCGATTTCCATGATGGCGGCCATGTCGCAGGCGGCGCCATACAGATGCACTGGCATGATGGCCTTGGTCCGCGCCGTGATCCGGCGCTCGACATCCGAAGGATCCAGCAGCCAATCCCCGGCGCGGCTCTCCGCGAAGACCGGCGTGGCCCCGGTCTGGGCGATGGTGTTGACCGAGGCGATATAGGTGAAGGCGGGAACGATCACCTCGTCGCCCGGGCCAATTCCCATGCAGTGAAGGGGCAGGTGCAGGGCAACGGTTCCGTTGCAAACCGCCGCCGCATGGCGTGCCCCGGTGATGCCCGCGATCGCCGCCTCGAACTTGCCGATATAGGCGCCGATCGAGGAGATCCAGGTGCTGTCCATGCAGTTGAGCACATAGGCACGCTCATTGCCCGACAGGTCCGGGCGGTAGACGGGAATGACCGGTTGCGCCGGGCGCGCCGGCCGCTCTGGCTGAGCCGGGTTCATCGCACCGCTCATGGTGACTGCGCCTCCGTGACCGGCCCTCTCGCCGGCGAAACAGTTGATAGCCCCATACAGCGTGTTCCGGCTTTGGGCACCAGGGGAAATCCCCGAATTCTCATCGCCTCAGCGGCATGGCGGGCGCGCCGCCCACCCGCGCCCCCGCGGGCACGTCCCGCACCACGGCGGAGCCCGCGCCGACCACAGCATCCGCCCCGATCGTGATGCCGGGCCGGACGGCGGAACCCACTCCCAGCAACGCCCGGTCGCCCAGGGTCACGTTGCCCGCCAGCGCGCAGCCGGGCGCGACATGGGCGCCGGAGCCGATGACATTGTCATGCTCCACCACCGCATTGGTGTTCACGATGGCGAGGCGGCCGAGGGTGGCATCGGGGCCGATGCAGGCGCGGGCCATCACCACGGCGCCCTCCGCCACCCGGGCACTTGGGGAGATCTGGGCGGCCGGGTGCAGCAGAACAGGCAGCGCATAGCCCATGGAGACGAGGTGATCGCCAACGCGCAGGCGGAGGGCATTGCCGCCGAGGGCGACCACCGCAGCCTCCGCCCCTTCGGCCTTCAGCCGGGGCAGCATCTCATCCCCCCCGAGAACCGTTACGCCCATAACAGTGGGACCGGGAGGATGGGGATCGACGAGCCCCAAGGGCGGCGGAAAACCAGCTGCGCGCAGGGCCTCGATGACGACCTTGGCATGGCCCCCTGCTCCCACGATCACGACGCGCGGAAGGGCGGAACGCGGCAGATCGGACAAGAGGCGGCTCCGGGCGCTGTTCGGAGAGGATGGCGGATGCCCAGGATCGCATGCACCACCCGCCTTGTCGCCCCGCTCCGCCTGTCCTACCGCTGTCCACCAATGGAATGCCGGCACCGATGACCCTGTGGCTCGATGTGGAAGACCTCTTCCACTATGCCCTGCGAAATCCGCGCCCCAGCGGAATCCAGCGCCTGTCCTTCGAGCTCTATGGCGGGCTGCAGGACCTGTTGGGCAAGGATGTGCGCTTCTGCCGGCATGATCCGGTCGGCGATTCGCTGCGCGCCGTGCCGTGGGAGGCCGTGCAGCACCTCTTTTCCGGAATGCTGGAACCGGCCTCGCCCAACCGCATGTCAGCCGGCGCGGCAAAGGGGCGGGCCCGGCGGGGGCTGGTGCGCTCCTTCGCCGAACGTCTGCCCCTGGCCATGCGGGACCCCCTGTTTCAAGCAGCCGCTGCCCAGCGGACGGCCCTCGCCGCCCAGCGGGCCGCGCTCAGCCACGGCGGCAGGATGCTGCGCGCCACCCCCTCCCTCCTCCGCGGCCCCGCCTGCCACGCCGCTTCGGGGAAGATCCCGCCGGGCGAGGATCTCCGCAGCCTTGCCCGGCCGGGTGACGTTCTCGGCGTGCTGGGGTCGCCCTGGTTCCACATGGACTATTCGGGCTTCATCGTCCGGGCCATGGGCGGGACACCGATCCAAACGGCGCTCCTCGTCTATGACCTGATCCCCCTGGTCCGCCCGGAATGGTGCGACGCCGGGCTGGTGCGGGTCTTCAGCCGCTGGTTCTGCGACTTCGCCCCGCGGGCGGACCACCTCTTCGCCATTTCCGATGCCACGGCGCGGGATATCGAGGCCTGGGCCGCGCGGGATGGTGTCGCGTTGAAGCAACCGATCCACACCCTGCCGATCGGCACCGGCTTCTCCGGCCCCCGGGCCGAGGCGGCTCCGGCCCTGCCGGCCGGGCTGGAGTCAGGCCGCTACGCCCTGGTCGTGTCCACCATCGAGGCGCGCAAGAACCACCTCCTCGCCTTCCGGGCATGGCGTCGCATGCTCGACGAGATGGGTCCGGAGGAGGTGCCAACCCTTGTTTTCGCCGGGCGGATCGGCTGGCTCGTCCAGGACCTGATGCAGCAGATCGAGAATTCCGGCCATCTCGGCGGCAAGCTGGTGGTGGTGCCGGACCCGACCGATGCGGAGCTGGTTGCCCTGTATCGGCACTGCCGTTTCACCCTCTTCCCGTCCCTCTATGAAGGCTGGGGGCTGCCGGTGACGGAGAGCCTTTCCTTCGGCAAGCTCTGCATCGCCTCCGACCGCACCTCGCTGCCCGAGGCCGGGGGGCGCTTCTGCCTGTATATCGACCCCGAGAATTTCACGGATGCGACCGAGGTCATCCGCCGTGCCTGCACCGATGATTCCCTAATCGCCGAGCGGGAGGCGGCAATCCGGAACGGGTTCCAGCCGGTGCCCTGGCGGCGCTCGGCCGAGGTGCTGGCGGGGCATCTGGGCATGCTGCCGGGCTGAGAGGGGCCCGGGGGCTACCCGCCCTTGGGCCACCCGCTCGCGCCAATCGGCCAGCACCGTCGCCAAGGTCTCTTCCCAGGGGATGGCGGGCGCCCAGCCAAGAACGGCTCGGGCCCGGCTGCAATCGCCCAGCACCCGCTCCACATCGGTCGGGCGCAGGCGCGCGGCCTCCTGCTCCACCCGGGCCTCCACGCCCGATAGGCGAAGCAGCGAATCCAGCATGTCCCCGATCCGGCGCGGAGTGCCGGAGCAGATGTTCAGCGCCATGCCGGGCGCCAGATCATCCGCCCGCGCCAGGGCTGTGACATAGGCGGAGCAGACATCGCGGACATCCAGGAAGTCCCGCCAACGGTCCAGCGCCCCCGTCTGCAGCAGCGGGGGCTGCAGGCCGGCTTCGATCCGCGCGACCTGATGCGCGAAGGCCGCGACGACGAATCCGTCGGATTGCCCCGCCCCCGTATGGGTGAAGGGGCGCATGCGGATCGCCCGGAGCCCGCGGAGCGCCATCTCGCCCAGGGCGAGATCCGCGGCCGCCTTGCTCGCCGCATAGGGATTGGCGGGGGCGGGGGTGGTGTCCTCCGCCACCGGCGTGCCGGCGCGGAAGGCGAGGCCATAGACCTCTCCGGATGAGGCCATGAGGAAGGGCGCCCTGGGCGCCACCCGCAGAACGGCTTCGGCGAGCCCGACCGTTCCCATCAGGTTGGTGCGCCAAGCCGCCAGCGGGTCCCGGAACGAGGCGCCGACATCGGCGCGGGCGGCGAGGTGCAGCACGGCGTCCGGCCGGGCAGCCGCCACCGCATCCGGCAGGGTGCCGAGCTGATCAAGATCGAGGGCGAGTGCCTCATCGGAGCCCGGGGCCCGCCCCTCATCGGCCCGCCGTGTGGCGCCGATGAGGACGGCTTCCGGGAAAGCGGCGCGGAGCGCGGGCAGGAGGTGGCGGCCGACGAAGCCGCCAGCGCCGGTCAGCAGGATGCGTGCCGGCCGCACGGCCCCTGCCCTAGCGCTGCCGCGCGCGATGACGGGCGAGGTCGGCCTCGACCATTTCCTTGATCATGTCCTCAAGGCTCGTTTCGGCCGTCCAGCCCAGCTTCTCCCGCGCCTTCGTTGCATCGCCGAGCAACACATCCACCTCGGCGGGGCGCATGAAGGCCGGATCGACCTTCACGAACTCCTCGTAATCCAGCCCGACATGGCTGAAGGCGATGCGGCACATGTCGCGCACCGTCACCGTGCGACCGGTGGCCACGACGTAGTCGTCGGGCGTCTCCTGCTGCAGCATCAGCCACATGGCCTTCACGTAATCCCGCGCATGCCCCCAGTCGCGCTTGGCGTCCAGGTTGCCCATGGGCAGCGCCGAAGCAAGGCCGAGCTTGATGCGGGCCGCGCCATCCGTGACCTTGCGGGTCACGAACTCGATGCCGCGCAGCGGGCTCTCATGGTTGAAGAGAATGCCGCTGCTGGCATGCATGCCGAAGGACTCGCGGTAGTTCACCGTCATCCAATGGGCGTAGAGCTTGGCCACCGCATAGGGCGAGCGGGGATAGAAGGGCGTCTTCTCGCTCTGGATGGGCTCCTGGATCAGGCCGTACATCTCGGAGGAGGAGGCCTGGTAGAAGCGGGCATCCGGGGCGGCGAGGCGGACGGCCTCCAGCATGTTCCCCGCGCCCAGCGCCGTCACCTGCCCGGTCAGCAGGGGCTGGTTCCAGGAGGTCTTCACGAAGGACTGGGCGCCGAGGTTGTAGACCTCATCCGGCTTCACCTCCTGCAGGATGCGCAGGAGCGAGGACAGGTCGATCAGGTTGCCGTCCATCATGCGGACCTTGCCGGCGATGCCCAGCCACCGCAGGCGCTCGTCGATCACGTCGCCCGAGGAAGAGCGGCGCAGCAGGCCGAAGACCTCATAGCCCTTGTCGAGCAGAAGTTGCGACAGGTAGGCCCCGTCCTGTCCGGTTACACCGGTGATGAGCGCGCGCGGCATCGTTTCCAGTTTCGCTGGTGTTCAGGCTGGCTGCCTTTAGCGGCCTTGCCTAGAGGTTGCTAGCCACTTGCCCATCAGGCCAGCCCCAAGGCCGCACGGTAGTCCGGTGGCGGGAACCGCACGGGGGGCGGGCGCTGCAGGGCGGGTTCGGCCGCGACCCGGCGCAAGGCCGCGGCGGCCTCCTCGGGGTCGGGCTCGGCCCAGCATGCGGCGGGCATTTCATAGGTGTCCTGGGGGTCGCGGGCCGGCACCAGCCGGTACCCGACGGGAAGGCAGCCGGGCCCCTGCATGAAATCCATGTTGCCGGACCAGCCGGTCGCCACGACGGGGCGCCCCAGTTCCATCATCTCCGCGATGGCAAAGCCATATCCCTCGGACCGGTGCAGCGAGAGCAGCACGTCGCTCGCGGCCATCAAGGCCCAGAGATCGCCCCGGGAAAGGGAGGCGTCCATCACCCGGACATTCGGCCGGGCCGCGGCGGCCTCGGCCACGGCCGCCCAGCTCAGCCCCGCCTGGGCCGTGCCATGGGTCTTGAGGAGAAGGATGTGGCCGGGATCGTCGCTGAAGGCACGGGCATGGGCCTCGATCGCCCCCAGCGGATTCTTGCGGGCGAGGGAGGAGGTGGCATCGAAAACGGCGAGGGTGACGAAGGCGCCATCCGGAAGGCCGAAATCGGTGCGGCCCAGGGCCGAGGGGGCCGGGCGCGGCATGGGATAGGGCACCACCCGGACAGGCGGCCCGCCCGGCCGGCGGCAGGCATCGGCGACGAACTCGGTGCCGGCCCAGATTTCGTGGCAGGCGGCAAAGCCGCGATTCCAGTCCGCCGGCAGAACGGGCAGCTCCCAGTTCCACACCCCGATCACCCGCTTCCCTGCCACCGCCCCGCGGCCCAGGGACAGGAGCGCCCAGGGGAGCATCGGTCCGTTCACATGAACGAGCAGCGTCCCGGGCCCGGGCGGCACGACGGGGCGGGGACCGGCCGGGCCCTGGCGCAGCGGCCCGGTGAGGTCCGCTTCCCCCACCGCGAGCCCTTGTTCGCGCAGCCCGGCGGCCAGCCGGCGGGTGGCGGCGCCGAGACCCGTCGCGGCCTTGAAATAGCCGGCGACGGTCACGGGCAGGGCCGGCGCGGGGTCGGGCCGGGCGATTCGGGGGGCAAGCGCGGCGGTGAAGGAGAACAGTGCTTCCCGGCGTGCCGACCGGGGCAGCAGCGACCAGATTCGATGCAAGGCACTCATTGGTCGCCCACCTTCAGGCCCCGCAGCCAATCCACGAGCGTTCCCGCCTGGGCATCCCAATCGGCCAGGCTTGCGCCGGCGCGGCGGGCCCCGGCGGAGAGCGCCGCGCGCCGGCCGGCATCCAGCATCATCTCCATGCTCTCGGCGAGGGCCGGAGCGGAGACGTCGCGCGCGACCAGCCCGCTCACCCCATGCTCAAGCTGGGCGGAGAGGCCACCGATAGGTGTCGCGATCACCGGCACGCCCAGGGCGAGGGCGATCGGCAGCACTCCGGACTGGCTTGCTTCGCGATAGGGCAGGACCACGGCGCGCGCCGCGGCAACGAGCGCCGGCATTTCCTGGTCCGGGACCCAGCGTGCTTCCAGCGTCACGCCCGGCAGGGCGGAGAGGCCGGGCGCGCAGGCTTCCGCATCCCCCTCCCCCACGACCCGCAAAGTGACCCCGGGATGCTGGGCGCGGAGCGCGGCGAAAGCATCGCGGAGGATGTCCAGCCCCTTATAGGCCCGCAGCCGGCCGAAGAAGAGGAAGTCGGTCGTGGGCTCTGCCGTGGGCGTCAGGGGCTGGCCCGGAATATGGGCGCCGAGCGGCAGGCGCAGGATGGGCATGCCGGGCCGGCGGGCGGCGACCGCCTCGGCCACGGCATGGGAGAATGTGACGGCGCCCGAAGCAGCGTTCAGCTCCCGCCGTAGCCGCCAGGCCCAGGCGAAGGCGGGGTCGCCCGGATGGGGCAGCGCGTCGTGGACGGTGCTGACGAAGGGGATGCCGGCCCGGGGCAGGGCACCGGCGACCAGCGGGGTCCAGACATGGTTCATGGCCGATATGACCACATCCGCCCGCAGGAGGCGCGCCTGCTCCACCAGCCGGCGGCGCAGGGCGGGAAGACGGGCGAGACCAAGGGCCGCCCCGCCGATTCCACCAAAGGTCGGAACGGCATCGAGAGGCACGCCTATGGCGCGCAATTCGGGAAGAAGGCTGTTCCGGTCGGCCATGGACAGGCCGAGCGTCACCCCCGGGCACCCGGCCAGCCCGCGCGCGAGGCAGAGGGTGAACTGGGCCCCGCCGCCGCGCCGCCCCCAATACCACAGCAGGATCCGCATCGGGCCGCGCGTATCACCCGCTTCGCGCCGGGGAAAGCCGAGATGACAGGAATGCGGCGCTTGGCGCGGCCGGAGGGCTGCGGCATAGCCGTTGGATGGCTCCGCGCCGCATCCTCGCCGCCCTCGTCTTCCTCCTCGCCACGCCGCCAGTGGGGGCGGAGGAACCACCGACCTGCCCGCCGGCCCCGGTCCAGGCGCTGGTGCTGCCACGCCTCGCGCAAGCTTTGCAGGAGGGCCGAGAGGCCCGGCTGCTGGCCTTTGGAAGCTCCTCCACCCAGGGCGCCTACGCCTCCTCACCCGAACGGACCTATCCGGCCCGCCTCGAAGCGGCGCTACGGCGCGAGGGGCTGGCGGTGCGGGTTATGAACCGCGGGCGCGGCGGCGAGGACGCGCTGGAAATGCGGGCGCGGCTGGAGGAAGACGTGGTTGCCGCCCTGCCGGATCTCGTCATCTGGCAGCTGGGCGTCAACGGTGCCATCCGCGAGCACAGCCTGACCCGCTTCCGAGCACTGCTGCGCCAGGGCGTCGCGCGGATGCAGGAAACAGGCACGGATGTGGTGCTGATGGACAGCCAGCGCGGCCCCTGGGCGAAGGCCCATGCCGTGCTGCGCGACCTGTTCGATTCCACCTTGGCCGAGGTGGCCCAGGAGCGGGGGGTGCAGCTCTTCTCCCGGCGCCGCATGATGGATGCCTGGGCTGAAAGCGGCACGGCGGATGGCGCAGTCATCGCGCCCGATGGGCTGCACCACAATGATCGCGGCTATGCCTGCCTCGCCGAGGCCCTGGCCGCAGCCATCCGAGCCGGCCTCCGCCTTCCGCGATGACGGAAAAAGATATATACAATCCTGGGTTGTAACGATGTCTGATCCCGATCTCCACTGGGCGCTCGCTGCCTCCGGCGACCCTGCGCGCCGTATCCATGCCGTGACCCCGGAGGAATTGCCGGCCCTGCTGGCACGGCTTGACCCCGCCGCCGCGGGCTTTCTGGGCGAAGCCGGCTTCACGGCCGAGGCGGGGAAGCTGGCCCTGCTCCCAGGGAGGACCGGCCTCGCGGCAGCAGTGCTGGGCCTCGGCTCGGCGGCGTCCTCGCCCTTCACCTATGGCGCCCTCCCCTTTGGCCTGCCGGAGAATACGACCTGGCAGCTCGACGAAGCGGCCGATGCGGAGGCCGCCCTGCTCGGCTGGATGCTGGGCGCCTATCGGTTCACCCGGCACAAGGCCCCGGGCCGGAGGCCAGCGCGCCTCATCCCACCCGGCGATGCACCGGCGGTGCAGCGGGCGCAGGTGCTGGCCGAGGCGATGTTGCGCGCGCGCGAGCTGATCAACCTGCCAGCGGCCGATCTCGGGCCGGCGGAGCTGTCCGACGCCACGCGAGCCCTGGCGGAACGATGCGGCGCGCATTTCGAGGAATTCGCGGGCGAGCCGCTGGCCCATGGCTTCCCCGCAGTGGCCGCGGTCGGCGCTGGCAGCTATCGCGCCCCGCGCGTGGCGGTGATCCGCTGGGAAGGCGCCGCGGACGGGCCGCTGGTCGCGCTGTGCGGGAAGGGCGTGTGCTTCGATACGGGCGGGCTCGACCTGAAGACGCCCGACGGCATGAAGCGCATGAAGAAGGACATGGGCGGCGCGGCCATCATGCTCGGCCTGGCCGAGGCTCTGATGCGACTGGGCGCGCCCATCCGCCTGCTTGTCGCGATCGGCGCGGTGGAGAATGCGGTCTCCTCCACCGCCATGCGGCCGCTCGACGTGTTGCGCACCCGCGCCGGCCTCACGGTGGAGGTCGGCAACACGGATGCAGAAGGCCGTCTCGTGCTGGCAGACCTGCTGGCCTTCGCGGCGGAGCAGAAGCCGTCTTTATTGCTGGACGCTGCCACGCTGACCGGCGCGGCGCGCGTGGCACTCGGCCCCGATCTGCCCGCCTTGTTCACGAATGACGAAGCCTTCGCCGTTGCTCTTTCCGCGGCGGGCGATGCGTGCCACGACCCGCTCTGGCGACTGCCGTTGCATGAAGGTTACGCTTCGTGGCTCGACAGTTCGGTGGCCGACCTCAACAACGTCGGCAGCCGGCCGATGGCAGGATCCATCGTCGCTGCGCTCTTTCTGAGCCGTTTCGTTCCGCGCGGCATACGTTGGGCTCATCTCGACGTTTACGCATGGAACGATGCGGCGCGGCCGGGACGTCCGGAAGGCGGCGAAGCCATGGGCCTGAGAGCCCTGCATGCCGGATTGATGTCCCTGTTGCCCGCATAGGCCGGCCTTTGAGCGGGTGATCCGCGATGCCGGCCCGGGTCGTCCCGAATGGAACGGCCCAGCGGCTGATTCAGTTACGGCGACCTCTGCAGATGGCGGGGCCGCCCCATGAGAAGGAATACTCTCCGATGCCCGTGCAAGGCACTCCGGACCAGTTCGTCGGAATTCTGCGTGACACGGTGGTGGCGCTGGTGCGCCGCGATGGTCCTGACCTCTCGGCGCGGCAGCTCGGCGTGTTCCTGACGGTCTATCTTGGCGAGGGACCGCATACCGTGCGCGGCCTCGCGGCTTCGCTGAACGTTTCCAAGCCCGCCATCACCCGCGCGCTGGACCGTCTCGGCGAACTGGACTTCGCCCGCCGCAAGACCGACCCCCAGGACCGCCGCTCCGTACTCGTGCAACGCACCGTCAAGGGCGCCGCCCTGCTGCGCGAAATGCGCAGCATCATGGGCGAAGCCGCCGCCGCGGCCGAGGACGAGAATGCCGCCGTTCAGCCGGCGAACAACCAGGTGGCTGCGAAGCGCGCGAGCTGACCCGGCTTGCGACGGGCACCGTGGCGGAGCCGCCGCTTCGCTACGGTGCCTATGATTCCGGCAAGGCCCGGACGAAGGCGCGCCAGTCCTGCCGCTTCGCTGCGGCACGCTCGGTTCCGTCCGGCATCTTGGCATAGAGGCTGAGCACCCCTTTCGCCCACAGCGCGTCGAAAGCCGCTTCGCTGGACAGGGCAAAGGCGGCGCTGCGGTCGAAAACTCCATCCCGGATTTTCGGGAGCACCTTCAGGATCCACCAGGCCGCACCGAGCGCCAGGATGGCGAATCCAAGCCAGGTGTGGATGTACATGGTCGCGAGCAGGCTGCCGACGAGCAGGATCGCCGGAACGGTCACGTTCTCCCAGGTCTGGTAGACCGGAGACCCGGGTGCGTTCATCTGCCGGATATTGATCCCGAGCTTGACCTGCCCACGGTCCAGCAGCCCCTTCAGCTTCTCGAGTTCGCTCACCTTTCCACCCCCGGTTCGGCCCGCAGCTCAAAGGCGGCCTCCATCAGGGCGCGGGTGTAGGGCGCCCTGGGCGCGGCGACCACCTGCTCCGTCTCGCCAGCCTCGACCAGGCGCCCATCCTTCATCACGACGATACGGTGCGCGAGGGCGCGGACGACGCGAAGGTCGTGCGAGATAAAGATGTAGGCGAGGCCGCGCCGGGCCTGCAGGTCGCGCAGCAGATCCACGACCTGGGCCTGCACCGACACGTCGAGCGCGCTGGTTGGCTCATCGAGCACGACCAGCTCCGGCTGAAGGACCAGAGCGCGGGCAATGGCGATGCGCTGGCGCTGCCCGCCCGAGAACTCATGCGGGTAGCGGATGGCGCTGGCGGGATCCAGCCCGACCTCGCGCAATGCACCGGCGACCCGTTTGTCCCGCTCGGCTCGGGAGAGACCGGGCTCGTGCACGGCGAGGCCCTCCCCGACGATCTCGCCCACGCTCATGCGGGGGGACAGGCTGCCATAGGGATCCTGGAAGACGACCTGCATGCGCCGGCGCAGCGGGCGGAGCGCCTTGCGGGAATGGCCGTGGATCGGCTGCCCGTCCAGCACCACCTCGCCCTGGCAGGGCTCCAGTTGGAGGAGAGCGAGACCGAGGGTGGTCTTCCCGCTGCCGCTCTCCCCCACCACTCCGAGGGTCTCGCCCCTGCGGAGGGTCAGATCCACCCCGTCGACGGCTTTCACATGGCCGACGACGCGACGCAGCAGCCCTCGGCGGATCGGGAAGTGAACCTTCACCCCTTCCGCCCGGAGGATCTCGGGCGCATGGGCCGGCAGGGGCACGGCGCGGCCGTGTGGCTGGGTTTCCAGCAGCATGCAGGTGTAGGGATGACGGGGGCGGGAGAAGACCTCGGAGACAAGGCCCTGTTCCACGGCCGTGCCATCCTTCATGACCACCACCCGATCCGCGTAGCGGCGGACGATCGCAAGATCATGGCTGATGAGGAGCAGGGCCATGCCGAGCTCCCGCTTCAGCCGGGCCAGCAGTTCCAGCACCTGGGCCTGAATGGTGACATCCAGCGCCGTGGTTGGCTCGTCGGCGATCAGGAGCCGGGGATCGTTGGCGAGGGCGATCGCGATCATCACCCGCTGCCGCTGGCCGCCCGAGAGCTGGTGGGGATAGGCGTCCAGCCGATCGGCCGCGGCGCCGAGGCCGGCTCTATGGAGCAGCTCCATGACGCGCTGGCGTAGCGCCGTGCCGCGCATCGGGCGGTGCAAGGTAATCGCCTCTGCCACCTGCCGCCCGATCGTGTGCAGCGGGTTCAGGGAGGTCATGGGTTCCTGGAACACCATGCCGGCCACGCCGCCACGGAGGCGTTGCAGCTCGTCCGGCGCGGCCTTCAGTACATCCACCCCGTCCAGGGTGATCCGGCCCCTTGGATTGGCGCCGCCCGGGCCGAGAAGGCCGAGGCAGGACAGGGCGGTAACGCTCTTGCCGCTGCCGCTCTCACCCACCAGGGCGAGGGTCTCGCCCGGCCTGAGGGAGAAGGACACACCACGAACGACCTGGTGGCCACGAAAGGCGACGCAAAGGTCCTGTACGTCGAGGAGCGGCGCGCTCATCGGTGCCCTCCTGGCTGCCTGCGGGGGTCGAAAGCGTCGCGCACGGCTTCTCCAATGAAGGCGAGCAAGGTCAGCATGCCGCCGAGCACGACGAAGGCGGTGATGCCGAGCCAGGGCGCCTGGAGGTTGTTCTTGGCCTGGGAGACCAGCTCGCCCAGGGAGGGTGAGCCGGGCGGAAGGCCGAAGCCCAGGAAGTCCAGGCTGGCCAGCACGGTGACGGAGCCAGCCAGGATGAAGGGCAGCATGGTCAGCGTGGCCACCATGGCATTAGGCAGGATGTGGCGCATCATGAGCCGCGTGTCGGAGACACCGAGGGCCCGTGCGGCGCGGACGTAGTCGAGATTGCGGCCGCGCAGGAACTCTGCCCGCACCACGCCGGTCAGCGCCATCCAGGAGAAGAGCAGCAGGAAGCCGAGAAGGGAGAGGAAGCTCGGCTCGATCACGCTGGCCAGGATGATCAGCAGCAGGAGCTGCGGCATGCCCGACCAGATCTCGATGACCCGTTGGAAGATCAGGTCCACCCAGCCGCCGTAATAGCCCTGCACCGCCCCCGCCGCGACGCCGATGAGGGAGGAGAGGATGGTGAGGGTGAAGCCGAAGAGCACGGAGATGCGGAAGCCATGAATCACCCGCGCCATCACGTCCCGCGCCTGGTCGTCCGTGCCCAGCAGGTTGCGCATGGAAGGCGGCGATGGCGCCGGGCGCCCGAGATCGCGCACCACGGTGCGGTGGCTGTATCGGATCGGCGGCCAGATGGCCCAGCCGCGCTTCTCCACCTCCTCCACCAGCATCGGGTCGTGCCAGTCCGCGGCGGTCGGGAAGCCGTCGCTCAGGATGTCGCTCTCGGCGTATTCGACCGCGACCGGGAAGAACCAGTGCCCCTCCACCCGCGCGACGATCGGCCGGTCATTGGCGATCAGCTCGGCGAAGAGGGTGAGGACGAAAAGCGTTGCGAAGATCCAGAGCGACCACCATCCTCGCCGGTTGGCGCGGAAGTTGGCGAGGCGGCGGCGGGTAAGGGGCGAGAGGCTCAACGTCGGGCGCTGAAATCAATGCGGGGATCGACCAGCGTGTAGCTGATGTCTCCGACGATCTGCATGACGAGGCCCAGCAGGGTGAAGATGTAGAGGGTGGCGAACATCACGGGGTAATCCCGCCGGATGGCCGATTCGAAGCCGAGCAGGCCAAGCCCATCCAGGCTGAACACGATTTCGACCAGAAGCGCACCGGTGAAGAGGATTCCGATGAACGCGGCCGGGAAGCCGGCAATGATCAGCAGCATCGCATTGCGGAAGATGTGGCCGTAGAGCACCCGCCCTTCCCCCGCCCCCTTGGCCCGGGCAGTGAGGACGTATTGCTTGTTGATCTCATCCATGAAGGCGTTCTTCGTCAGCATGGTCAGCCCGGCGAAACCGCCGACGACGAGGGCGACGGTGGGCAGCACCATGTGCCAGGCGTAATCGGCCGCACGCTGCCAGAACGGCCAGTTCTCGCTGCCGCCCGTGGTCAGGCCACGCAGGGGGAACCATTGCACGAAGGACCCACCGGCGAAGAGGACCACCAGCAGGATGGCGAAGAGGAAGCCGGGGATCGCATAGCCCAGCAGCACCACGCCCGAGGTCCAGGCATCGAAGCGCGTCCCGTCCTTCACCGCCTTCCGGATCCCGAGCGGGATGGAGACGAGATAGATGATGAGGGTGGACCACAGGCCGAGCGAGATGGAGACGGGCATCTTCTCCAGGATGAGGTCCACCACGGGCCGGTCCTGGAACAGGGAGCGGCCGAAATCGAAGCGTAGATAGCTGCCGATCATCTCCCAGAAGCGCTGGGTGGCCGGCTTGTCGAAGCCGAAGGTCTTCTCGATCTCCGCGACCACGGCGGGATCGAGACCGCGAGCCCCTCGGTAGCTGGAACGCGGCCCCTCCCCGCTCGTCTGATCCTGGGGGCGCGGGGCGCGGGTTTCGCCGCCACCCTCACCGGTCAGCCGGCCGAGGGTCGTGTTTCCCTGGCCACGCAGCTCGGCGAGCATCTGCTCCACCGGGCCACCGGGTGCGAATTGCGTGACGGCGAAGTTGATGAGGATGATGCCGAACAGGGTCGGCACCAGCAGCAGCAATCGGCGGAGGACATAGGCGCCCAAGGCCTAACCCGCGCTCCGGGCGGCGGTGAGGGCGCGTTCCTTCTCCGCATCCACCCACCAGCTGTCCAGCCCGAGGCCACGCCGGGGATTGCGTGGGGGGCGTCCGAATTTGTCCCACCAGGCCAGGCGGAATGTGCGGCCGTGCCATTGCGGGATGGCGTGGAAGCCCCAGAGCAGCACCCGGTCGAGCGCCCGGCAGGCGGCGGTCAGCTCCTCGATGCTCTGCGCGTTCACGATGACCTCGACGATCTCATCCACCACCGGGTCCTTGATGCCGATGGTGTTGCGGCTGCCATTCTCGCTGGCCTTCGCGCTCGACCAATAATCCCGCTGCTCGTTGCCCGGAGATGAGGACTGGCCGAAGACCTCGACCGTCATGTCGTAGTCGAAACCGTCCATCCGCACCTGGTACTGGGGCGGGTCCACCGTGCGGACCCGGGCCTCGATCCCGAGGCGCTGCAGGGACTGGATATAGGGTAGCGCCACTCGCTCGAAGGTCGGGCCGTTCAGCAGAATCTCGAACTCGAAGCGCTGGCCCTGGGCGTTCGCCAAGCGGCGTTCCTTCACCGTCCAGCCGGCCTCCCGCAGTAGCTCCAGGGCGCGGCGGGCGTGCTCGCGGTTGTTGCCGCTGCCATCGGTGACGGGCAGCTTGAACTCGCGGGTGAACACCTCCGGCGGCAGCCGGTCCTTGTAGCGCTCCAGGATCTCCTTTTCGCGCCCCTCCGGCAGCCCGCGGGAGGCGAAATCGGAATTGGAGAAGTAGGAGCTGGTGCGCGTGTAGGAGCCGTAGAACAGGTTGGCGTTCATCCACTCGAAGTCGAAGACGAGCCCAAGTGCCTCGCGGACCCGCCTGTCCTGAAACAGCGGGCGGCGCTCGTTCATGATGAAGCCCTGCAGCCCGGTCGGCAGCTCATGCCGGATCTCATCGCGCTTGACCCAGCCACGCCGTACAGCAGGGAAGTCATAGGCCGTTGCCCAATCCCGCGCGACGTTCTCGGTGCGGAACTCGATCTGCCCGGCCTTAAAGGCTTCGAGCGAAACGGTGGCGTCCCGGTAATACTCGTAGCGCATCAGGTCAAAGTTGTTGGTGCCCTTCATGGTGGGCAGGTCCCGCGCCCAGTAGTCCGGCACACGGCGATAGGCGATGGAGCGCCCGGCCTCGAAGCGCTCGATCCGGTAGGGGCCGGAGCCCAGCGGGGCCTCCAGCAGCGGGCGGGCGAAGTCACGACTCTCCCACCAATGCTTCGGGAGCACGGCAAGTTGGCCGATGATCAGGGGCAGCTCGCGGTTCTGGTCGGTGGAGAAGCGGAAGGTCACGCGCCGCGGGCTTTCGGCCACCACCTCGGACACATCCGCCCAATAGGCCCGGTAAAACGGACGGCCGTGCTGGCGAAGGGTGTCGAAGGTCCAGACCACGTCATCGGCCGTTATGGGGCGCCCATCATGCCAGCGGGCCGTCTCGCGCAGCTCGAAGCTCACCCCGCGCTTGTCGGTCGGAATCTCCACCACCCCGGCAAGATGGCCATACTCGGCGCTCGGCTCGTCCGAGCTTTCCTTCAGTAGCGTGTCGTAGAGGATGCCGCTGCCGACGGCAGCCGTGCCCCGCAGGATGAAGGGGTTGAAGCTGTCGAAGCTGCCCAGGGCGTAGAGGGTGATCTCCCCGCCCTTCGGGGCATGCGGGTTCACCCAGGGGAAATGGGTGAAGTCGGCGGGTAGCGCCGGTTGTCCCAGCAGGGACAGCGCATGGACCCGGCGCGGGCCCGGGGAGGTTCCCTGGGCGAGCGCAGGCAGGGCGGGAAGCCCGGCGGCAAGGCTGGAGGCGAGGAGGGTGCGGCGGCGCATGGCCTGAGATTGGGGGCTAATGCCCCATCCCTCAACTGGCTGCCACTAAACGGAAAGCAACGAGGTGCAGGCGGGCAGCAGGGCGGGGTCGCCGACGGCGAGCACATCCCCCTCGGATTCCAGCGTGAGCGGCCGCCCCGCATGGTCGGTGACCCGCCCGCCGGCGCCTTCCACGACCGGAACCAGCGCCGCCCAGTCCCACGGCTTCATCGTGGCATCCACCACCACGTCCAGCAGCCCAAGCGCGATCAGGCCATAGATATAGCAATCCCCACCCCAGCTCGTGCGACGGACGGCACGGCGCAGGGCCATGAAGCCCGCATCCTGGCCGGGCGGAAAAATATCGGGGGAGGTGCTGGCCAGTTCCGCGGTCGAGAGCTCCGGGCAAGGGCGGCAGCCGATGGCGCCCCCGAAGGGGCCCCGAAAAATCGTCCGGCGCCCCTCCACCCCGATCCAGCGCTCGCCGGTGGCGGGCTGGTCGATCAGGCCGAGAACAGGGCGGCCGCGGTGCAGCAGGGCGATCAGAGTGCCAAAGAGGGGGCGGCCGGTGACGAAGGCGCGGGTACCATCGATCGGATCCAGCACCCAAACCCATTCGGCATCGGCGCGGTCCGGGCCGTATTCCTCGCCGATCACCCCGTGGTCGGGATGATGGCGGGCGATATGCTCGCGCAACGCGCGCTCGGCGCCGCGATCGGCCTCGGTCACCGGGCTGGCGTCGCCCTTCGCCTCGACCAGAAGAGCCGAACGAAAGAGGGGGCGGATGACCGCCCCCGCCAGATCCGCCGCAGCTTCTGCCGAGGCGACGAGCTTGTCCATCACCCCAAGCCTATCAGGGAAGCGGCTGGGGGCTGGCGGACAGGGTACGGAGATAGGCGATCACATCGGCACGCGCCTGCGCCTGGCTGATGCCAGCGAAGGCCATGCGGGTGCCGGGTATGGCGGCGGAGGGACGGTTGAGGAACGCGTTCAGCGCCTCGTAGTCCCAGTTCTTGTCGTGCAGCGCCTTCATGGCCGGGGAGTAGTTGAAGTCATCCCGGTGCGCATGGGGCCCGCCGACCACGTTGTAGAGGTTCGGGCCGACCGCGTTACGGCCACCCTCCGTCCAGGTGTGGCAGGCGGCGCACTGCCGGCCCATGATGGTCTGGCCATTCTGCACATTGGCATTGGCCAGCAGCGGCCCGATCGGCTCCAGCGCCGCCGGAGCGGCCGGAGCGGCGGAGGCCACCACCTCACCCGTCTCAATGGCTGGCTTATCCAGGCGATGGGGGTGCACCACCAGCCCGCCGACGAGCCCGGCCACCATGAAGCTGATGCCGGCCGTGAGGACCGCCGCGAACGCCTTGTTAGCTTCCAGGCTCATACGCCCTGCCCGAATCCCGTGTTGTGCCGCATCCAAACGCCCAGCGGCGCGCGCGTTTGCGCGGCCCCGCCGTCGCGGCTAGAAGCCCGCGGACCATAATGTTCCCGGGCTTCCGCGACAACCCGTGGCCGCCCGGCCCATCGGAACCGCCGCCAAGGCGCAGGGGGAAGCCCTCTCGTGAACCCCATCGTCCTGATTCCGGCCCGCATGGCCTCAACCCGCCTGCCGGGCAAGCCGATGGCCGATATCCACGGCCGGCCGATGATCGTGCATGTGCTGGAGGCGGCCCGTGCCGCCGGAATCGGGCCGGTGGCCGTGGCCTGCGACGATCCCTCGATCGAGGCGGCGGTGTTGGCCGCCGGCGGCGCCGCGGTGATGGTGGCGGACGACCTGCCCTCCGGCACCGACCGGATCGAGCGGGCCCTCACCCTCCTGGACCCGGAGGGCCGGCACGACGTGGTGGTGAACCTCCAGGGGGACCTGCCTGCCATCCCGGCCGCGCTGCTCCGCACCGTGCTGACCCCGCTCTCGGACCCCATGGTGGACATCGCGAGCCTCGTCGCGCCCGTGGTCAGCGCCGAGGAGGCGGCGGCGCCGAGCGTGGTCAAATGCGCCTGCGCCTTCCCGGCGGGGGTGGATGTCGCACCCGCCCTTTATTTCTCCCGGCTCCCTATCCCGTCCGGGGAAGGGCCGCTCTGGCACCATATCGGCCTCTACGCCTACCGCCGCGCGGCACTGGCGCGGTTTGTCGCCCTGCCGGAGAGCCCGCTGGAGAACCGGGAGAAGCTGGAGCAGCTCCGCGCGCTCGAGGCCGGCATGCGGATCGCGGTGGCCCGTGTAGACCATGCCCCCTTCGGCGTGGATACGCCGGCCGACCTCGCCCGCGCCCGCGCGGTGCTGCATCCGGGCATCGCCGCCCAAAGAGAGACCCCGTGACCCAGACCATCGCCTTCCAGGGCGTGCCCGGCGCCTATTCGGACCTCGCCTGCCGCGCGGCCTATCCTGGCTGGACCACCCTGCCCTGCCCGTCCTTCGAGGCGGCGATGGCCGCCGTGCGAGAGGGCCGGGCGGACCTCGCCATGCTCCCCTGCGAGAATTCCCTGGCGGGGCGCGTGCCGGACATCCACCGGCTGCTGCCCGATTCCGGCCTGCACGTGGTGGGCGAGCATTTCGAGCGGGTGGAGCATTGCGTCCTGGCGCCGCCGGGCGCGACGCTGGAGACGATCCGCCGGGCCCATTCCCATCCGGTGGCCCTCGGGCAGGTGCTCAACCTGCTGCGGGACATGCGCTGGCAGGCGGTGATCGAGGCCGATACGGCCGGGGCGGCCCAGCTGATCGCGCAGCGCGGCGGGGTGGAGGACGCGGCCATCGCCTCCTCCCTGGCCGGGGAGATCTACGGGCTGCAGGTCCTGAAGCGGAACGTGGAGGATGAGGCGCACAACACCACGCGCTTCTATGTCATGTCGCGGGAGGCGGCCCTGCCGCCCGTCACGGCGCCTGACTGCGTCACCACCTTCGTCTTCCGGGTCCGCTCCGTGCCGGCGGCGCTGTACAAGGCGCTCGGCGGCTTCGCGACGAATGGCGTGAACATGACGAAGCTCGAATCCTACATGCTGGACGGGCGCTTCACCGCCGTGCAGTTCCTCTGCGACGTGGATGGCCACCCGGACCAGCCGCCCGTGCGGCGCGCGCTGGAGGAGCTTCGCTTCTTCTCGCGCGAGGTTCATGTGCTCGGCTGCTACCCCGCGCATCCCTATCGGCGGGAGCAGGCGGAGGCCGCGGAGTGATCGCGGAGCCGCGATCTCCGCTTCCGCAGCGCCCGGCCATGCCGTAAGCAGACGGCAACGATAACCGCCTTTCAGGGAAAGGAACGCTTCCGCATGACCTCCCGCGTGAACCGCCGCGCGCTTCTGACGGCCGCGCCCGCCGCCGCCGTGCCGGCCGTCCTGGCTGCCCCCGCCATTGCCCAGACCAACCCGGAGGTGCGCTGGCGCCTCACCTCCTCCTTCCCGCGCAACACCGACATCCTCTGGGGCACCGCCGAAGCCGTGGCCAAGCGGGTGGGCGAGCTGACCGAGGGGCGCTTCCGCATCCAGGCCTTCCCGGGCGGCGAGATCGCGCCGGCGCTGTCCGCGCTCGACGCCGTGCAGTCGGGCAGCATCGAATGCGCCCACACCGCCTCCTACTACTACATCGGCAAGGACCCGGCCCTGGCCTTCTTCACGGCCGTGCCCTTCGGCCTGAATGCCCGCCAGAACACCGCCTGGCTCCGCTATGGCGGCGGCCAGGAGCTGATGAACGAGATGATGCGCGAGTACAACGCGATCGCCTTCCCCTGCGGCGATACGGGCGCGCAGATGGGTGGCTGGTTCCGGCGCGAGATCCGCACCGTGGACGACGTGAAGGGGCTGAAGTTCCGCATCACCGGCCTCGCCGGGCAGGTTTTCCAGCGCATGGGGGCGACCCCCTCCGTGGTGCCGGCCTCCGACATCTACTCGTCGCTGGAGCGCGGCACGATCGACGCGGCCGAGTTCGTCGGCCCGCATGACGACGAGAAGCTCGGCTTCGCCCGCGTCGCCCCGAACTACTACGCCCCGGGCTTCTGGGAGCCGGGCGCGCGGCTGCACTTCATCGCCAACCAGCGCGCCTATGACGCCCTGCCGCCCCAGTACAAGGCGGCCATCGCGGTCGCGACCGCTGAGGCGGATGCCGAGATGGTGGCGAAGTACGACGTGGCCAACCCGCAGGCGCTGCGCCGCCTGGTGGCCAGCGGCGCCCAGCTCCGGTTCTGGTCCCGCCCGATCCTCGAGGCCGCCTGGCGCGCCACGAACGAGGTGATGGACGACCTGGCCAGCAAGAACGAACGTTTCAAAAAGATCCTGGAAAGCCATCGCCGCTATCGCGACGAGGTTTACACCTGGCACCGGGTGAGCGAGAATTCATTCGACAACTTCGCTTTCACCGCCTCGCAGACGGTGCGTTGAGCCTTCTGCGGGCGTAAAGGAAGGGGGCGGGGCCGGGGGGCTCCGCCCCCTTCTCTTTTCCGCGCCTCCCCTCGCGCGACGCCCACGGATCGCCTCATGGACATTGCCGGCCTGTTGTCCGCCCTGCTGATGGGCGTGGTGGAGGGGCTGACCGAGTTCCTGCCCATCTCCTCCACCGGGCATTTGATCCTTCTGGGGGAGCTGATCGGCTTCGAGGGGCCGCCCGGCAAGGTCTTCGAGATCGCCATCCAGCTCGGCGCCATCCTGGCGGTGGTCGTCACCTATTGGAGGCAGCTCTGGCGCATCGCGCTGGGCATGTGGCGGCCGGCCACGCTGGAGCGCTTCACCGCGGTCAACCTGCTCCTGGCCTTCCTGCCCGCCCTGGTGATCGGGGCGGCGCTGCACGGGCCGATCACACGGCTTCTCTTCAACCCCTGGGTCGTTGCCGTGGCCCTCGTGGTGGGCGGTGTGGCCATCATCCTGATCGAGCGCGCGCGTCCGAACCCGTCCATCCATTCGGTACCCGAGATCGGGCCGCTGGCGGCCCTGCTGATCGGCTTCGGACAGGTGCTCGCGATGATTCCGGGCACCAGCCGGTCCGGGGCCACGATCATCACCGCGCTGCTGCTCGGGGTGGAGCGGCGGGCCGCGGCGGAGTTCTCCTTCCTCCTCGCCATCCCGACCATGCTGGCGGCGACGGTCTACAGCCTCTGGAAGGCCCGGAACAACCTGGACCTCTCCGGCCTGGGGCAGATCGGCATTGGCTTCGTTGCCGCCTTCGTGGTGGCCCTGGTCGTGGTGCGGGTCGTACTGGCCTCCATCTCAAGAATCGGCTTTACGCCCTTCGGGTGGTACCGAATCGCCCTGGGCGCGATCATTCTCGCCTGGCTGTCTGTCCGTTAGGATCACGCGCTTCCCCCGGGGAGGCCGGCTGGCGTAACCGCAGGACGCCGCACAAAGGAGAGGGCTGCATGCTGACGCCGCGGATTCCCATGGGACTGCTCGGACTCGGGCTGATCGGGCTCTCGGCCCTTCCCGCTGCGGCCCAGAGCTGGCCGAGCGATTCGGGGCCGACGGGCGACTATCTCGGGTCGACGGTCCGACAGTTCGAGCGCCTTGCCCCACCCCCCGTCGAGGCGGGCGGACGCGGAGAACGGCCCGTGCCCAACATGCGGGCCACCGACCTGCCGGGTGTGTCGGTGGACATGGCCCCGCCCGCTCTTTCCCCTGCCCGCCAGGCCGAAAGGGCCGTTCCGCGTCGGGCCACGCGCCGGGGCGCCTATCGCGCACCGGCCGCCGCCTCCCGGTCCCGCGGGACGCAAAGCCGGGAAGCCCGGCTGGAACGCGCCCTGGCCGCGCAGGACAGGCGAATCCGCGAGCTCGAGCGGCAGATTCAGCAGGGGCGGTAAGAGGCGGCCGCGCCGCCGGCCCGGCGGTCAGCCCGCGCCCGGGCGGGGGAAGAGCCCCTCCCCCAAGACGCAGAACCGGCGTCACGCGTTCTGCAGGACCACGTCGTACTCGGCCTCGGTCTTGGCCCGCATCTCCTCCTCGGTCACGCCCGGGGCGAGTTCCAGGAGCCGCATACGGCCGGCGGCCTTGTCGACCTCCAGCACGCCTAGATCCGTCACCACCAGATCCACCACCCCCTGCCCGGTGAGAGGCAGGGTGCAGGACTTCAGCAGCTTCGGCTTGCCGCCGGCCGTATGCTCCATGAGCACCACCACCCGCTTCACGCCGGCGACGAGGTCCATGGCGCCGCCCATGCCCTTCACCATCTTCCCCGGGATCATCCAGTTGGCGAGGTCGCCATTCTGGGCCACCTGCAGGGCGCCGAGGATGGACAGGTCGATATGCCCGCCCCGGATCATGGCGAAGCTGTCGGCCGAGGAGAAATAGCTGGTCGTCGGCAGTTCGGAGACCGTCTGCTTGCCGGCATTGATCAAGTCCGGGTCCTCCTCCCCCTCAAGCGGGAAGGGGCCGATGCCGAGCATTCCGTTCTCGCTCTGCAGCTGGACGGAGACGCCCTCCGGGATGTGGTTGGCGACCAGGGTCGGAATGCCGATGCCCAGGTTCACATAGAAGCCGTCCTCCAGCTCGCGGGCGGCGCGGGCGGCCATTTCGTCGCGGGTCCAGGCCATGGCTGGGCGCTCCTCAGCGGGTCGGAAGGGGGTCGGTGCCGGCGGCGGCCGGAGTGGCGGGCTCGGCGCGCTTGCGGGTCGTGCGCTGCTCGATCCGCTTCTCCGTGCCGGGCGGGACGACGATCATGCGCTTAACGTAGATGCCGGGGGTATGGATGTGGTCCGGGTCCAGCTCGCCCTGCCCCACCATCTCCTCGACCTCGACCACCGTGACCCGGGCGGCCGTGGCCATCACCGGGTTGAAGTTCCGCGCGGTCTTGCGGAAGACGAGATTGCCCTCCGGGTCGGCCTTCCAGGCATGGATGATGGCCAGGTCCGCCATGATCCCCCGCTCCATCACATAGGTCGCCCCGTCGAAGTCCTGGGTCGGCTTGCCCTCGGCCACGGCAGTGCCCACGCCCGTGCGGGTGAAGAAGGCCGGGATGCCCGCGCCGCCGGCCCGGATCCGCTCGGCCAGCGTGCCCTGCGGGTTGAACTCGATCTCCAGTTCGCCTGCCAGGTACTGCCGGGCGAATTCGGCATTCTCGCCGACATAGGAGGCGATCATCTTTCGGATCTGCCGGGTCTTCAGCAGGAGGCCGAGCCCGGCATCGTCCACGCCGGCATTGTTCGAGACGAAGGTGAGTTCCTTCACGCCACTGTCGCGGATGGCCTCGATCAGGAGGCTCGGGATCCCACAGAGGCCGAAACCACCGGAATGGATGAGCATCCCGTCGCGCAGCAGCCCGTCCAGCGCCGCCTTCGCATCCGGGTAGAGTTTCCTGCTCATTCGATGGCTTCCTCCAGCGCTCACGGCGGCCGGAGGCTAGCCGTCCCGACCCACATCATAAAGGGGGCGGAAAAACCTTCGGAGGGGGATTGCCTGCCCCGTGGGGCACGGCTATATCGCGGCACCCGCACGGTGGGGGGCCATAGCTCAGTTGGGAGAGCGCTTGAATGGCATTCAAGAGGTCGTCGGTTCGATTCCGATTGGCTCCACCAAATTGACGGGATGATGCGGGGCGCTCGGCAACGAGCGCCCCGCTCTCTTTTCCGGCCCTTGCCTCCGCTCAGCCGACGCCGACGATCCGCCAAGCGAATTCACGCCCGTCCGGCTCGGAGATGGTGACGTTCTCCCCAGGGCGGCAGGGAGCCGAGCCACGGATCACGGCCTGGATCGGCGCATCCACAGGGCTGTCGTCGCGCCGGAAGAAGCGCAGGGCCCAGCCCTGGTCGGGGTCATAGACCACATCGCCATCCATCAGCCCCTGGCCGGGCCAGAACCGCCGCGCATGCCAGGTGGCGGAATCGGCCTGCCAAGCAGCCGGGTCGGGGAATCCCTGGCGGTCGAGCGTCAGCTGCACCTCGTAGCGGTGCTCGGGGCTGCCCTCGGGCAGGCCGCTTCCGCCGCTCGGCGACAGGACGACGAGCGGCATGCGGACCTCCTCTGCTCAGCTTCGTGGCGGTGCGGTGCCTAGATGGCCACCCGCACGCCCAGTTCGACTACGCGATCACTGGGGATACGGAAAAACTCGGTCGCCGGAACCGAGTTGCGCGACATGATACCGAACAGCCATTGCTGCCAACGCGCCATCTTCGGGATGGCGGAGGCGACCACGGTTTCACGGCCGAGGAAGTAGGAGGCCTGCATCGGCTCATAGTCGACGCCGACCTCCCGCAGCCCCTCCAGCTCACGCGGGATGTTCGGGCTCTCCTGGAAGCCGTAGCAGAGCGAGACCCGGTGGATCCCGGGCGCCAGTTCCTCGACGCGCCGGCGGTCCGTCACCTGCGGCACGTCCTCGTTGTTCACGGTCACGAAGAGGACGCGCTCATGCAGAACCTTGTTATGCTTCAGGTTGTGCAGGAGCGCGCTCGGCACGTAGTCCGCCTGGCTGGTCATGAACACCGCGATCCCGGGCACGCGCACCGTGCGGGATTGCGGGAGGCGGGCGAGGAACGACTTCAGCGGCAGGCTGTCCTGGCGGAACCGGCTGAACAGGAGATCCCGCCCGCGGTGCCAGGTGAGCATCATGGCGAAGATCGCGCCGCCCAGGAGCAGAGGCACCCAGCCGCCATCCGGGATTTTCAGGACGTTGGAGATGAAGAAGGCCATGTCGAGCAGGAAGAGCGGCGTGAAAACCGCGATCACCAGAGGCAACGACCAGCCGAACTTACGCCTGAAGACCAGCCCGGCGAGGGTCGAGGTGGCCAGGAAGGTCCCGGTCACGGCAAGGCCATAGGCGGCCGCGAGGCTGTCCGAGTTGCGGAAGGCGACGACCAGTACCACCACGCCCATCAGGAGCGCGAAGTTCACCTGAGGCATGTAGATCTGCCCCTCTTCCGTCTCGCTGGTATGGCGCACCACCAGCCGGGGCAGGAAGCCCAGCTGCACGCACTGGCGGGCGATGGAATAGGCGCCCGAGATCATGGCCTGGCTGGCGATGATGGTGGCCGCGGTGGCCAGGATGACCAGGGGCAGGCGCAGCCATTCGGGCGCGAGCAGGTAGAAGGGATTCTCCAGCGCCGACCGGTCGGACAGCATGAGCGCACCCTGGCCGAGATAGTTCAATGCAAGCGCCGGCAGGACGAAGGCGACCCAGGCGACCTGGATGGGCCGGCGGCCGAAATGCCCCATATCGGCGTAAAGCGCCTCCGCCCCCGTGACCGCGAGCACCACGGAACCGAGGGCGATGAAGGCGGCCAGGTGATAGGCCAAGGCGAAGCGCACGGCGTAATGCGGCGAGAGGGCGACGAGCACTTCCGGCTCCCGCACCACCTCGATGAGCCCGAGCAGGCCGATCACGCCGAACCAGAGGACCGTGATGGGCCCGAAGATGGCGCCCATGCTGCCCGTGCCGCGGTACTGCACCAGGAAGAGCCCCAGCAGCACGGCCAGCGAGACCGGGACGACCGCCCCCTCGAAGGCGGGAGAGATCACCTTCAGCCCCTCCACGGCCGAGAGGACCGAGATGGCGGGGGTGATGACGCCGTCCCCGAAGAAGAGGGCCGCCCCGGCGATCCCCACGAGTGCGATGGTCCAGCGCCCGCGCTCCGTGATGGCGGCCCGCTGAGCCAGGGCCATCAGGGCGAGGATGCCTCCCTCCCCCTTGTTGTCGGCCCGCATGACAAGCCAGACATATTTCACCGTCACCACGATGATGAGCGACCAGATGATCAGGCTGAGGATGCCCAGAATCTCCCAGCGCTCCAGCCCATCCGAGGAGAAATGGAGCAGCGCTGCCCGCATCGCGTAGAGCGGGCTGGTTCCGATGTCCCCGTAGACGATTCCCAAGACGCCCAGGAGGACGGCGGCGTTGAGAGGCTGCCGGTCGCCTTGGGTGGCCGCTGATGTCACGTCCGTGGTCCGCGTCGGTTGATGGGCGGCGGCATATGGCCGCCGCCCCGGAGGCTGCAACCCCCATGGCCGTCCCACGGTTGCAGCCCCGTCATGCGTTTGAAGGCGGAACGAGGCAACGGCCGCCCCCCTCCGCGATTCGCGCTCAGTGGCCGCGCAGGATCTGCGAGAGGAACATCTTCAGACGGTCGGTGGAAGGATTGCTGAAGAGCTGCTCCGGCGCCCCCTGCTCCACCACCTCGCCCCGGTCCATGAAGACCACCCGGTCGGCCACCTGGCGGGCGAAGCCCATCTCATGGGTGACGCAGATCATCGTCATCCCGTCCTCGGCCAGCCCGACCATGGTGTCGAGCACCTCCTTGATCATCTCGGGGTCCAGGGCGGAGGTCGGCTCGTCGAAGAGCATGATCTTCGGCTTCATGCAGAGCGCGCGCGCGATGGCGACGCGCTGCTGCTGGCCGCCGGAGAGCTGGCCCGGATACTTCCGCGCCTGGTCCGGGATCTTCACGCGGGTGAGGTAATGCATCGCCAGCTCCTCCGCGTCCTTCTTCGGCATGCGGCGGACCCAGATAGGGGCGAGGGTGCAGTTCTCCAGGATGGTGAGGTGCGGGAAGAGGTTGAAGGACTGGAAGACCATGCCGACCTCGCGCCGGATCGCATCCAACGCGCGCACGTCGTCGGTCAGCTCGGTGCCGTCCACGACGATCCGGCCTTCCTGGTGCTGCTCAAGCCGGTTGATGCAGCGGATCATGGTGGACTTGCCGGAACCCGAAGGCCCGCAGACCACCACCCGCTCCCCGGTCGCAACCTCGAGCGAGATGTCCCGCAGGACATGCATGGAGCCGTACCACTTGTTCACCTTGTCCAGCAGGATGGCCGGGGGCGCGTCCGTGCGGATCGAGGAAGCAATATGGAGTTCGGTGTCGAGGGCGGCGCTCATGGCGGCTTCCTTCTCGGTTCTCAGCGGTTCCGGTGGCGGTTCAGTTCCGCCTCCAGGTTCTGGCTGTAGCGGGACATGGCGAAGCAGTAGATGAAGTAGATGACCGAGATCGCGATGTAGACCTCGACGCCGAAGCCTTGCCAGGCCGGCTCCACGATCGCGGTCTTGCCGGCAGTCAGCAGGTCGAAAATGCCGATGATCAGGACCAGCGACGTGTCCTTGAAGAAGCCGATGAAGGTGTTCACCAGCGGCGGGATGACGAGGCGCAGCGCCTGCGGCAGGATGATGAAGCCGGTCTTCTGCCAGTAGGACAGGCCCAGCGCTTCGGCCGCCTCGTACTGGCCCTTCGGCAGCGCCTGCAGGCCGCCGCGCACCACCTCGGCGAGGTAGGCGCCGGCGAAGAGGATCACGGCCACCTGGGCGCGGAGCAGCTTGTCGATGTTCAGCCCTTCCGGGAGGAAGAGGGGGAACATGACGCTCGCCATGAAGAGAAGGCTGATCAGCGGTACGCCGCGGATCAGCTCCACATAGGCGATGCAGAGGACCCGGATGGCCGGCATGGAGGAGCGGCGCCCGAGTGCGACAAGGATCGCGAGCGGGAAGGCGAAGGCCAGACCGAAGGTGGCGAGGATGAGGGTGATCGGAAGGCCGCCCCAGCGCTCCTGCGGGACATAGGACAGGCCGAACACGCCGCCCCACATCAGGATGCCGATGGCGGTCAGCGTCACGGCCCAGACCACCGCCAGTTCCCAGCGCCAGAAGCGCCGCATGGCGGAGACGACATAAAGCGCCGTGAAGAGCAGGCAGACCAGCGCCGGGCGCCAGTGCTCCTCATAGGGGTAGGTGCCAAAGAGGATGAAGCGGTGCTTCTCGGTGATCACCGCCCAGCAGGCGCCGGGGGTGGCCGAGTTCTTCAGGGCGCGGCAGGCCTGGGTCTGGTTGTTGTCGACCGACCAGATCGCATTGATGAAGGCCCAGTCCACGAAGCTGATGGCGTAGCGAACGATGAAATAGGCCAGCACGAGCGTGACCGCCGTGTTCAGCCAGGAGGAAAACAGATTCGCCCGGAACCAGGCAATCGGCCCCGTGGTCAGGGCCGGTGGCTGCCGCGGCGCCGCTTCCGGCACGCCGGCGACGGAGGTGTTGAGGGGGATGTCGCTCATCTCGGTGCTCCCCTCAGCGCTCGACCAGGGCGATACGTGAGTTGTACCAGTTCATGAAGAAGCTGATCGAGAGGGAGATGGTCAGGTAGACCGCCATGATGATGGCGATGCCCTCGATCGCCTGTCCCGTCTGGTTCAGGGTGGTGTTGGCGATGCTGACGATGTCCTGGTAGCCGATGGCAACGGCCAGGGAGGAGTTCTTGGTCAGGTTCAGGTATTGGCTGGTCATCGGCGGCACGATCACGCGCAGCGCCTGGGGCAGTACGATCTGGCGCAGCACGGTGCTGGAACGCAGGCCGAGCGCCTGTGCGGCCTCCCACTGGCCATGCGGCACCGCGAGGATACCGGCGCGCACGATCTCGGCGATGAAACCGGCCGTATAGGTGGTCAGGCCGATCAGCAGCGCGAAGTATTCGGGGCTGATCGTCATGCCGCCACGGAAGTTGAAGCCCCGCAGCTCTGGCCAGTCGATGGCGGTGGGCGCGCCGCCCAGGCTCCAGACGACCAGGGGCAGCCCGACCAGGAGGCCCAGGGCCGCCGGCCAGATCGGACGCGGCCGGCCGTCCTGCATCTGCTTCCGGCGCATGGCCTTCGCATAGAGCCAGGTGGCGAAGCACCCCGCAACGAAGGCGAGCAGCGCCCAGCTATGCGCGACCTGCCAATCCAGGAAGGGGAGCTTGAGCCCGCGGTTCGAAAGGAAGACGCCCGCGACCGGATTGAGTGCCTGGCGGGGCCCCGGCAGGCCCTGGAGGATGGTGTACCAGAACAGCAGCTGGAGCAGCAGCGGCACGTCGCGGATCAGCTCGACATAGACCGCGGCTATCTTCGACAGCAGCCAGTTCTTCGAAAGCCGGGCGATGCCGATGACCGTGCCCAGGGTGGTGGCGAGCACGATACCGACGACCGCGACCTTCAGCGTGTTCAACACGCCGACGGTCAGCGCGCGCAGATAGGTGCTCGCGGGGGTGTACTCGATGAGGTGCTCACCGATGGGCAGGCCGGCTTCCCGGTTCAGGAAGCCGAAGCCGGTGGCGATGCGGCGCACCTCGAGATTATGCTGCGTGTTGCGGACCAGCCACCAAATGACGCCGATCACGGCGCCGACGATCAGCACCTGCCACACAATGGCCCTGACGCGCTCATCGGCCCATGTCAGCCGGATCTGCCGTTTTGGCGGGGTGCGGAGGTGCCGCGGGTCGGTTGCGGTCTGCGACATCCGGTGGGCCTTCGTCTCTTCTTGTTCTTCGATGGGGATCACGGGGGCCCTGTGAAGGGCCCCCGTGACGTCGGATCAGCGGAAGGGCATCGCGTATTGCTGGCCGCCCGGGGTGGTCCAGAGCGCGTTCGGGCCACGCTGGATGCCGATCGGCTGCAGGTGCCGGGCGAAGATCTCGCCGTAGTTGCCGGTCGCCCGGATGACGTTCACCGCCCACTCGTTCGGCACGCCAAGCATCTGCCCGAGCCCGCCATTCTTGCCGAGCATGCGCTGCACCTCGGGACGGGTGTCGTTCGCGGCCATCTGGGCGACATTCGCCTGGGTGATGCCGAACTCCTCCGCGGCGACGAGCGCGTAGTGCACCCAGCGCACGAGATCCGCGAAGCGCTGGTCGCCATGGCGCAGCAGCGGGCCGAGCGGCTCCTTCGAGATCACGTCCGGCAAGATCGTGTGCTCGGCGGGGTTGGGCTGGCTGGAACGGGTGGCGGCGAGGCCGGACACGTCCGTGGTGTAGGCGTCGCAGCGGCCGGAGGCATAGGCGCTGACCAGCTCCTCCAGGCGCTCGATCACCACGGGGGTGAACTGCACGTTGTTGGCGCGGGCCCAGTCCGTCAGGTTCTGCTCGGTGGTGGTGCCGGGCTGGACGCAGATGGTGGCGCCGTTCAGCTCCTTGGCGGTCTTCACGCCCGTCGAGGTCTTCACCATGAAGCCCTGGCCGTCGTAGAAATTCACACCGCCGAAGTCGAGGCCGAGCGAGGTGTCGCGCGAGAGCGTCCAGGTCGTGTTGCGGGCCAGGACGTCCACTTCGCCGGACTGCAGCGCCGTGAACCGGCTCTGCGCGGTCGTCGGCACGTAACGGACCTTGTTGGGGTCGCCGAAGATGGCGGCGGAGATGGCGCGGCAATATTCCACGTCGAAGCCGCGCCACACGCCCTGGCTGTCCGGCTGGGCGAAGCCGGCGAGGCCGGTGTTCACGCCACAGACAAGCGTTCCGCGTGCCTTGATCGCATCCAGGATGGAAGCGCCGCCGGCGGCGGGCGCCTGAGCGGCGGCCGGCAGCGCGCCGAGCGCCGTGATGGCGACGGCACCGAGGAGGCCGAAAGTCGTGCGCCGCAAGGGCTGCATGGTCATCAAAGTCTCCCTGAGTCTCATTGGTACGCTCCCGGCGTCATGCTGCGCCAGGGTTGTGCTTGGATCAACGCGGGATTGCGCGGACCGCAGGGCACGCCCCTTAGCGTTCTGAAGCGCGCACGGCAATTCCGGCCATGCGGGGTTTCCCCCGCCAGCATCGGGCGGCACCATGGCGAGAGCAGGCTTCACACCGTCCTGGTGTGCAAGCGGCATGCCGCATTCCGGAGGAGGACGCCCACTGCTGCATCTGGATCACGCCGCGGTCGATGCCCTCCTGCCTTGGGAAGCGCTAACCGATGCACTGGGCGAGATGTTCCGCACGGGCTGCGAGGCCCCGCTTCGCCACGCCCATGCCTGGCAGGAGGACCGGGCGCGGAACACCCTGCTGCTCATGCCCGCCTGGCAGGCCGGGCGCTATACTGGGGTCAAGATCGTCCATGTGGCGCCGGGCCATGCCCCCGCCGTCCATGCCGCCTATCTTCTCTCGGACGCCGCGAGCGGCGCCCCGCTGGCCCTGCTGGACGGCGGCGCGCTGACGGACCGGCGGACGGCGGCAGCCAGCGTGCTGGCTGCGCGGTACCTTGCCCGCCCCGAAAGCCGGCGGCTCATGTTGCTGGGCAGCGGAAAGGTCGCCCATGCGCTGGCCCAGGCCTATCGGACCGCCTTCCCGATCGAGAGCATCTCGGTCTGGTCGAGGGAGGCCGCCAATGCCGAGCGCCTCGCCGCCCGGCTCCGGGCCGAGGGTCATCCGGCCCAGGCGGTGGCCGATCCCGATCCGGCCGAAGCCGACATCATCTCCTCCGCCACGCTTTCCCACGCGCCGCTGATCCCCGGGGCCACGGTGCGGCCCGGCACGCATGTGGACCTGGTCGGCGCCTTCCGCGCCGATATGCGCGAGTCCGACGCAGCGCTGCTGGCGCGGGCCACGCTGGTCGTGGACACCCGCGCCGGGGCCCTGGCCGAGGCGGGCGACGTGGTCCAGGCCATCGCGGAGGGCGCCTTCGGGCCGGAGCATGTGGCGGCTGAACTGGCCGACCTGTGCCGCGGCGTGCATCCCGGACGCCGGGATCCCGGCGAGGTGACCGTGTTCAAGTCGGTCGGCTGGGCGGGGGAAGACCTGGCTGCGGCCATCCAGGCCTATGAGGGCAGCCTGGCCGAGGCCGGACGGGAGTAATCCCGGCCGATCACCCCGCGGGAAGAGTGACCGAGGTGCCCTCGCCCTCGGACTCCAGCGTCGCACCCAGCTCCTCAAGGGCGGCACGCGCAGCGGGTGGAACGGGCCAGCCGAAGCTCAGCCGGGCTCCGTCGAGGCGGAGCGGCGGGCGCGGGCCAGGCGGCAAGGTGGCGGCGCCGGATGCGGCCAGGATCAGCGCCCCCTCCAGCGCCGGAGAGCGGCGCTCGACGACGGCATTGCCCAGCAGGCGGAGTTCCAGCGGTCCGGCAGCCGCCAGGGTCAGCAGCGGCAGCAACTCCTGCATCAGCCGGCCGGCGGGCGCGGGCCGCACGCCTTCCTCCCGCCCCAGGGCGAGGAAGCCGCGGGCGAGCTGGTCGTATTCGACGGCGGCCTCACGTGCGCGGCTCACCTGTCGCGTCGTCGTCTCACCCGCCGGGAGCCGCGGCATGGCGGCATCCAGATTCGCGGTGAGCACCATGGAGAGATTGTTCACGGCGTGGCGTACGGGCCGCAGGAGCAGCGCCATGGCCTGGGCCGCCGCCACGGTGCCGGACTTCTCCTCCACCGTCACGGAGCAAGCCCGGCACGAGGGCGGCGAGGAATCATCATCGGGGCAGTCCCTCCAGAATCTCATGGAAAAGGCGGGCCGGCAGCGTGCCGCCGCGTACGTCATCCATCGGCGTGGCGTCGTCATTGCCCAGCCAGACCCCGATCACCGTGCCACCGGAGAATCCGACGAACCAGGCGTCGCGGAAGTCCTGGGTGGTGCCGGTCTTCCCGGCGGCCGGGCGGCCTGGCACGGCGGCGGCGCGGCCCGACCCGCGTGAGACCACGGCCTCCATCATGCGGCGGATCGCCAGGGCATCGTCCGGCTGAACGGCGCGGGCCGGAGCGGTGTTGCCGGCCGGCAGGGCGCGGCCCTCCGCGCGGGCGGAGGTGATGCCATGGGGCGTCACCCGCATGCCGCCATTGGCGAAGGCCGCATAGGCCGCCGTGAGCTCCAGCAGGCTGGCCTCGCCGGTCCCGAGGGCAATGGTGGCATCGTTCGGGAAAGGCCCCGCAAGGCCAAGTCGCCGCGCGACCGCGGCCGCCTCCTTCGCCCCTCCCCCACGGGCCAGGATGCGCACCGCCGCCGTGTTCACGCTGTGGGCGAGTGCATCCTCCAGCGGCAGGTCGCCACGCGGGCGCCAGTTGCCATTCCCCGGTGACCAGCGGCCGAGCGTGATGGGGCCGTCGGAGACGGTGGAGTCGGGGTGCAGCCCGTGCTCCAGCGCGGCGAGGTAGACGAAGGGCTTGAAGACCGATCCGGGCTGGCGCCGGGCCGAGACCGCCCGGTTGAAGCTGCTGCGGCGGTAGTCGCGCCCGCCCGCCATGGCGCGCACGGCCCCGGTGGCAGCATCCAGCACCACCACCGCCCCCTGGCCGACATCCGCGGCAGCCCCCTGCCCTGCCAGGAGTGCCTCCAGCTTCGCCTCCACCAGCGCCTGCACGCGAAGGTCGAGGGTGGTGCGGAGCGTGAGGTCGGCGGAACCGGGAAAGCGGGTGGCGAGGTCATCATTCACCCAGTCCGCGAACCACCCGGAATCCCGGGAAGGGCGCGGGGGGAAGGCGATCCGCTCCGCCTCCGCATTCGCCTGGGCCTCGGTCAGGGCACCTGTCGCGGCCATGGCGTGCAGCACTTCGGCTCCCCGCCGCGCGGCTTCGTAGGGATTGGCCCTGGGGTTGAGGCGGGAGGGGGCACGGGGCAAGCCCATCAGCACCGCGGATTGCCAGACTGCGAGCCGCCGCGCCGGCACCCCGAAATAGAGACGCGCGGCCGCATCCACGCCGAACGCCCCGGCCCCGAGATAGACGCGGTTGAGGTAGATCTCGAGCAGCTGGTCCTTCGTGAACCGGCTCTCCAGCCACAGGGCCAGCATCGCCTCCTGCACCTTGCGGCGCAGGGAGCGCTCGGGGGTGAGGAAGAGGTTCTTGGCGAGCTGCTGGGTCAGGGTGGAGCCGCCCTGGGCCACCCGCCCGGTGGTCAGGTTCACCCAGGCGGCACGCAGCAGGCCGACCGGGTCCAGGCCGAAATGGTCACGGAAGCGACGGTCCTCGATGGCAAGCAGCGCCGTCGGCAGGTGGACGGGAAGGTCGCGCAAGCGGACCGTCTCGCCATAGAGATCGCCGCTCGTGGAGAGCAGGCGACCGTCGGAAGCCTCTAGCGTGACGGAGGGGCGACGCGTGGTGTCCAGCGCATCCTCTGGCCGCGGCAGATCCCAGGCGAAGACGAGCAGCAGCACCCCAAGGGCCAGGCCACCCCAGACGGCGCCCATCAGCGCCCATGCGGCGAGCTTGCGGGCAAGGCGCCGCCTGGCCCGGACCGCCGACGGAACCGCCGGCCGCTCGGCGGCGACGCGCCCGCCCCGCTTCACGCCCGCCTTGCGAGAAGGCGGAACGTTCCGCGACACGGTTGCGATCGGGGCCCTCGGCATGGCAGATGCGGCGTAGCACGATCCGGGGAGTCCTGCACTCGCGGCAGGATGGAGCCGTGCCGATGGGGGTGCAGGATGCACGGGACATTGTCGCGACTGGCTGCCCGAGCAGGGCTGCCGACCCTCGCGCTGCTGGCCGCCTCGGCCCTCGCCGCCCCGGCAGAGGCGCAGTCCGACAGCCAGCAATGCCGGATCGAATGCGCCGCCCCCTTCGCCGAGCGTGCCCAGAACACGATCAGCATCCAGACCTGCCTTGTCCGTTGCGCCGCGCGATCCGCCGCGCTCGGGGCGGCGAACGTCACCGGCACCATGGTCATGCCGACCCCGCTGACGCCCTGGACAGCGCCGCCAGGCACCCGGCGCCCGCCGCAAGGGCTTGCAGCGGCGCCGCGCGGGACGGAGCGCCAGGCGAATGCTCGGCAGCGCTCCCCCGCCAAGCGGAATCCGGGGGCCAACCTGGCGAGCGCACAGCTCGCACCCGCCTCCACCCCGGCAAGCCCTGCGGCTCCATCCGTGTTCGGCTCGTTCATCGCGGACCAGGCAGCGGTTCCAGCGGCGGTCCCGGAGGCAGCAATCCCTGCGCCACGAGCGCCCGACTCCGGCCGCGGGACCTTCGGCGCCATCTATGCGGCCCGGACGCCGTCCCGGGCCTATGGGCTGTCGGTCGGGGCGGGCGATCGCGGCGTGGCCCATCGCGCGGCGGAAAGCGCCTGCCATGAAGGGAAAGGCAATGCCTGCCGGCTGGTCGGCGAGTTCTCGGCCCGATGCGGCGCCGTAGCGCATGCGCTGCGGTCCAACGGCGCCGTCGTAGTGACGGCCCACTCCAGCACCTACACCGTGATGGCCGCGGTCAGCGGCACGGGCCAGACGCGGGAGGAGGCGGAGCGCCAGGCGATGGCCGCCTGTGCGCAACGCGGCCGCGGCCTGCTCTGCCAGGTCACGGAGGCGCGCTGCGCGGGTTGAAGTCCGGGATTCACGGGCTGGTTGATCCGACCTAGGCTCTCCCGGCCCGCGCCAACCCGGCGCCCCAGGGGAGGTTCTTCGCCGCGATGAGTGATCCAGGTGCCATCCGCCAGTCCGCGCTGGATTGGATCGCGGCCAATGAGTCGCGTCTGTCAGCCTTCAACGAGCAAATCTGGGGCTTCGCCGAGCCGGCCTGGCGCGAGTACCGCTCGGCCCAGGCCTATGCGGAAATCCTGCGGGAGGAAGGCTTCACCGTGGAGGAAGGCTCGGGCGATATGCCCACGGCCTTCGCGGCGCGCTGGGGAAGCGGCGGTCCGGTGCTGGCCGGCTTCTCCGAATACGACGCGGTACCTGGCAATTCGCAGCAGGTGGTGCCGCATGCGGCGCCACGCGCGGGGCTGCATCCCTATGCCGCCGGCCATACCGACCCGCATTCGGTGCTCGGCACGGCCTCCCTCACCGCCATGCTCGCCACCAAGGCAGCCTTCGAGAAGCATGGCGTCAGCGCCACGCTGAAGCTGTTCGGCGAGCCGGCTGAGAAGGTCTGTGGCTCCAAGCCCATCCATGCCGCGAAGGGCTATTTCGATGGGCTGGATGCCGCCGTGGTCTGGCATCCCTGGCCCAGCAACACCGTCACGGGCGAGGTCCATTTCGGCGCCTATTGGAGCGCCGTGATCACCTTCGAGGCGCCCACGCCGGAGACCTGGGTGGACCCGTCGCTGATGCCGACCCAGGCGGCGCATGCAGTGGCCCGCGCGCCCGGCGCGCTGGATGCCATGTGCCTGATGTACACGACGACGAAGTACACGAAGGAGGCGATGTTCCCCCATAGCGGGTCCTGGACGCTGAACGAGTTCGTCCTCGGCGATGCGGGCGCCACCTCGGACAATCTCGCGCCGCGCTTCAGCCAGATCCAGTATTCCTGGCGCTCATCCTCGCTCGCCATCCAGGAGCAGATCTGGCGCGTGCTGGCCAACAACGCGAAGTCCGCCGCCATGGCGACGGGCTGCAAGGCCTATGTGCGCTGGGTGACCAAGACACGCGTGGGCCTGCCCAACACGGCATTGACCGAGTTGACCTGGGCCAACCTCCAGGCCGTGGGCGCGCCGACCTATACCGAGGAGGCGCTGGCCTTCGGCCGGGAGATCCAGAAGAACCTCGGGCTGGAGCCGATGGAGAACCCCTTCATCCCCAGCGTCACCCGGCTGACGACCCCGGCCGACAACGATGCGGGGCTTCGCCGGACGCTGGCGGGCTGGCAGACGCATCTGAGCGCCGACGACTATGTCGAGTATTCCTGGCACTGCCCGACGGTGCGGCTTCTCGCCGCGCGCCCGCGGCTGCAGCCGCCCACCCCCGGCTATGCCTATCCGAACTGGGCCTATCTCGCGCTCGGCGGCCTGCCCGCGGCGGTCGATCCGGGGATGTTCCTGGCGGCGCGGACGATGGCGCTGACCATGGTGGACCTCGCGGTGATGCCCGGCGCGCTGGAAGCGTGCCAGGCAGAGTTCCGCGAGCGCACCGGGGGCGGCGTGGGCGGCACCCAATGGATCGGCCCGCTGCTCCCGGCCGATTTCGACCCGCCCGTCGATCTCCGTTGGCCGGAATACGTCACCACCGTGCGCGGCGAGGAGTGGACTTTTCCCACGCCGCATCACGGCACGGGCGCCGGCGAGCCGATCTGACGGCAACCCCGCCCGGCGGACGGACGTTCGCCGGGCGGACCAGCAGAGGAGGCCCTTCCCCATCCGCGCCTCCCCTCTCCTCCTCCTCGGTGCCCTCGCCGCCTGCGATGCCGAGCCACCGGCCCAGCTGCGTGTGGCGGGCGGCGACCCGGAGCGGGGCCGCCAGGTGGCGCTCGCTCAGGGCTGCGGGGCTTGCCATGTCATTCCCGGCGTGCGCGGAGCCGTCTCCTGGGCCGGCCCGCCACTGACGGAATGGGCGCGGCGCGGCTATCTGGCCGGGCATCTGCCAAACTCGCCCGAGAACCTGGTCGCCTGGCTCCGGAACCCGCAGGCCATCTCCCCCGGCAGCGCCATGCCGAATCTGGGCCTGACCGAAGCGGAGGCGCGGGACACGGCCGCCTATCTCTTCACCCTGGGCGCGGAACGCCTGCCGCCCGTTCCGGCCGGGCTTCCACTGGGGCCGAATCAGGCCGGGCCGCGCGAGGAGCCCAGGATTCGCCCTCGGGCGTGATTCACCAGCAGGCCGGCAGCACCATGGCGGGTGCGGCCTGGAAGAGGATGGCGAACCCCGCCACGACGCAGGCTGCCGCGCCGAACCACAGCGTGAATCGGGGCTCCGCCTCCCCGCCTTCGGTGATCTCTCCACCTGGCCGGGCGAGCACGAAGATCAGGGCGAGACCGAGCAGGGCGAGGATCGTCGCCCCCGCGACCATCGCCACCACCCAGGGCATGCCGAGCAGGGTGCCGCCTTCCATGCCACGCTCGCAGGCCAAGGCGTGGATCGCGTAGATCGCGCCGAAATGCCCGCCCCAGATGGCGAGGCCCGCCGCCGGCCAGATCACCGCCCGGGCGGCCGATGCGCTCATGCCCGTCACAGCAGCCGGGGGAAACCGTGCAGCAGCACGATTCCCGTCACGCCCTGCCCGACCGTGTAGAGCCAGAAGAGCATCGTGTTGTCGAAGGTCAGCCGGCGGGTGCCGTTGAGCATGCCCGCCCAGGACCTGGCCTGCGTGTAGAGCGCCATGAGGATGGCGACGGCGGTGTTGAAGCCCTGCCAGGCGAGCAGTGCGTAGGAGATGCCGGAATAGGCATGCTGCGACGGCCGCAGCCCGGCATCGCGGATCGCGGAGAGGTCCACGGCATAGCCCGCACCGAGCAGCGCCAGGGCGAGCGGCAGCGCCCAGATGGGCAGCGCATCCCGGCGGCGCAGAAGGGTGCCCGCGAGAAGGATCGTGGCTCCGGCCAGCACATAGAGGAAGAGGGCGGCGGCGCCGCGTTCCAGAACCGGCAGCCCCAGGCCAGCCGGCGGCCACATCCCATCGCCGTTCACCAGCCACAGGAAAAGATAGCTGCCGATCAGGCAGGCGTAGCAGGACCCCATGACGAGCATCAGTGCGTTCATGGCCCACCAGGAGGTGGACATCGGCCCCGTCACATAGGTCGGAAGCACGATGCCGCCCCCGATCGGGCCACGCCCTTCGCCGATCGGGCCGAGATCGGTTCCCGTCCAGAGCCAATACAGGAAGGCAGCGATCGCGAGCAGGGCGAAGGCGGCTGCGGGCACCAGCCACTCCACCGTGAGCACGAGGAAGAACCCCGCCGTGCCGACCGCGGCGACGAGATGGGCCCAGCTCGGCCCGGGCAGCACCGCCACGTATTGCGGGATTCCCTCCGCCGGGCTGACAACCAGCCCCTCGCGCAGCCCGGTGATGGTGCCGGGCAGGTAATGCGCGCCGGCCTCGACCTGCGCCGAAAGCTCGGGGTGGCGCCAGAGCGGGTAGCGGCTGTCCACGGCGGGGATGCTGCGCGGGCCGTAGTTCAGGTTGGGCAGCCATTCGAGCGTCCCGGCATCCCAGTGGTTGCCGCCGCCGCCCTGCGGCCGGAAGTTGCGGATGATATCGACGAAGAGCAGCACGCCGCCCACCAGCGCGACGAGCGCGCCGATGGTGGACAGCATGTTCCAGATCTCGAGGCCCATCCCCGCAGGGTAGGTGTAGATGCGCCGGGGCATCCCGAGGAGGCCGGACATGTGCATCGGGAAGAAGGTGAGGTTCACGCCGAGGAAGAGCAGCCAGAACACCCATTTCCCCAACCTCTCGGAGAGAGGCGTGCCGATGCAGGGCGCCCAGTAGTAGAGGGCGGCGAGAACCGGGAAGACCATGCCGCCGATCAGCACGTAATGCAGATGGGCGACGATGAAATAGGTGTCGTGCGCCTGCCAGTCGAAGGGCGTGACGGAAACCATCACCCCCGTCAGCCCGCCGAGGGAGAAGATGAACAGGAAGCCGAGGATGAAGAGGGTGGGCGTGGCGATGCGGACCTTCTTCCCCGAGGCGAAGGTCCCGATCCAGGCAAAGACCTGGAGCCCGGAGGGAACGGATACCGCGAAACCCGCCGAGGCGAAGAAGGCCAGGCTCAGCCCTGGGATTCCCGTGGTGTACATGTGGTGCACCCACAGGCCGAAGGAGAGAAAGGCCGTCCCGACCAGCGCCAGCACAACGAGCGAGTGCCCGAGCAGCGGGGCGCGCGCCATGGTGGGCACGATCATCGAGACCATGCCGGCCGCGGGCAGGAAGATGATGTAGACCTCCGGGTGACCGAAGAACCAGAACAGATGCTGCCAGAGCATCGGGTCCCCGCCGCGCTCCGGGATGAAGAAAGGCCAGTCAAAGGCGCGCTCCAACTCCAGCAGGGTGGAAGCGACGATCACCGCCGGGAAGGCGAAGACCACCATGCCCGCGAAGACGAGCATCGCCCAGGCGAAGATCGGCATGCGTCCCAGTGTCATGCCCGGCGCACGGCAGCGCAGGATGCCGGTGATCAGCTCGATCGCGCCCGCGATGGCGCTGATCTCGATGAAGCCGATGCCCAGCAGGTACATGTCCGTGTTGACGCCGGGCGAATGGGCCTTGCCCGTCAGCGGCGGATACATGAACCAGCCGCCATCCGGCGCCGCGCCGAAGAAGAGCGACAGGAAGAAGGCCGTGCCGCCGATCAGATAGATCCAGTAGGCGTAGGCGCCGAGGCGCGGCGTCGGCATCTCCCGCGCACCGAGCATGGCGGGCAGCAAGGCAATCCCGACGGCCTCCACCACCGGCACGGCGAAGAGGAACATCATAATCGTGCCGTGGGTGGTGAAGACCTGGTTGTAGGTGTCCGCATCCAGGATCGTGAGCCCGGGAACGGCCAGTTGCAGGCGGATCAGCACGCCCAGCAGCCCGGCCAGCAGCAGGAACATCAGAGCCGTCGCGAGGAAGAGCGGACCGATGAGGTTGTTGTTGATCTCGGTGATCACGGCGATGCCGCGCGGGAAGGCCCAGGCCTTTTCCAGCCGGCCCAGCTCCTCCGGCGGGCGCGGCAAGGGGTTCGGCAGGTCGCTCACCGCAGGGAATCCAGCCAGGAGGCGAGGGCGAGCAGGTCGGGGCCCTCCAGGGCGCGGGCATAGGCGGGCATGGCGTTGCCCGGCTTGATGTCCTGCGGTGCAGCGATCCAGCCGGCCAGGTTCCCGCGGTTGTTGGGAAGGGCTCCCCCCGCCAGGGTGGCGCGGGAGCCGATGCGCGACAGATCGGGCGCGATCCGCGCGGACCAGGGCGTTCCCCGCACCGCATGGCAGGCGCCGCAGCCCGCCTCACCGAAGACCTGCCTGCCGCGCCGGTGCTCCTCCGTGCGCGGCTCCGGCACCGGCGCGCGCTGCCGGGCGATCCATGCCTCGAATTCCCCAGGCTCCTGCACCACCACGTCGAAGGCCATCAACGTGTGCTGGGCTCCGCAGAATTCCGTGCACTGGCCGCGCAGCTCCCCCAGGCGGTCCGCGCGCAGCCGCTGGCGGTTCACACGGCCCGGGATCATGTCCAGCTTGCCGTGCAGGTTCGGCACCCACACGCTGTGGATCACGTCAGCGGAGGTGAGATGCAGCTCCACCTCCCGCCCCAGAGGCAAGTGCAGAGCATTGGCCGTCACCGCCCCCTTCCCCAGATCGGGGTATCGGATCTCCCACCAGTATTGCCGGCCGATGATCTCGATCCGCAGAGGCGCGTCGGACATCGGCTGGGTCAGCGCGCGCGAGATGCCGAGGGAATAGGCCAGAAGCGCCGTCAGAACCGTTACGGGAAAGACGATCCCCCCACCGATCACGAAGCGGCGCGACCCCATGGCCTCCCGCAGCCGCGCAGGCGCGAGGATGGCGAGGGCGAGGAAGCCCATGGTGATCAGGAACACGGCCGTGCCGCCCCAGAACAGCACATGGGTGAGCGTCGCGATCCGCTCGGCCTGCACGCCCCAGGGGTCGAGCGGCGTCTGCGCGCCCGAGCAGCCCGCCAGGACCAGAAGGGGAAGAAGCCGCTTCACGCGGGGTGGCGGTCCTGCGCCGTGCGCAGCACGCGGGACAGCGCCAGAAGGGCCAGCCCCGCGAAAGCAATACCACCCGGCACCCACATGAGGAGCCCGCCGAGTTGCTGATCCTCCAGCGGCGTCAGACCCCAGGGCAGGGTCGTCAGCGCGTGGGGCGCGAACAGCGGTCGGGGAGCGAAGGTGAGGAAGGCGCCCAGAGCCCCCATCTGCGCCGCCGTGCCAAGGCCGGAAAGCAGCGCCGCATCCACCCGACTGGCCCGCATCACGCCGTGCCACAGCCAGACGGCCGAGCCGAGGAGCGAGGCATGCATGGCCCACCAGGCGCCGTCGGAGCGGAAGGTCCAGCCATAGGGCGCCGGCATGTGCCATAACCAAAGCACGAGGCCGAAGACCGCCGCCGAGGAGGCGAGTTCGCCAGGCGAGGCGGCACGCGCGCGCAGGCCCAAGGCCAGCAGCGGCGCCGCGACGAGCATCACGACGAGATGCTGCCCCACACGGGCGGAAAAAAGCGCGACGGCAAGGCTGCAGAGGGGCGATAGCAGGGCGAGGGCCAGTACGCCCCAGCCGGTCAGGAGCAGACGCCGCTCCGTGCCGCGCCAGCAGATCCAGCCCAGCCCGACCAGCAGGGTGCCAAGCAGCAGCGGATCGAGGTTCCAGTAGAGGTCGCCCGGCAGGGGCGGCAGGCCGCAGAAGGGCACGGCTTCGCTCCGGTTCACCCGCTTCCTCCCGTTCCGCAAATATGGAGGATCATACAGCTTCGGTTCCGGAACGCGCTGCCCGGCGGGCCAGGAGAAGAAGCGCGAGGGCCGCCAGACCGATCACAATCGCGTCCGCCAGGAGGTTCGGCGCCCCATGCGCGGCCCCCGGAGCGAGCCTGGCATCGGGGCGAACGGTCCAGAGAACCAGGGTGACGTGCTGGAGGAGGAGGAGGCTGCAGACCAGCCGCATCCGCCAGGGCCGCCACTGCGGCATGGCGGAGAGGAGGATGGCCCCGATCAGCGCGGGCAGGATCACGCCCAGCTTCATCCACCGCCAGACGCCCTCCTGGCGCCGCAGATACCACGCGGCTTCGGGAGGAAGGTCGGCCGCCCAGACCGTGACATAGGGGACGAAGAGAAACCACAGCGCGAAAACCCCGAGGGTCAGCAAGCCCCGCTCCAGCCCCGTGCGCGCCTCGGGGTCCTCTGGGCAGCCATGCAGCAATACGGCCAGGCCCAGGAAGGCCCCGGCGCCCCCGACCAGCATCGCGATCCCGTTCAGGCTTCCCACCCATGCCGCATCCCGGGAAAGCGCCCATTCCTCGAAGCCTATGGCCGCGGTCAGCACGACGAGGAGCAGCGCTGCCCCGGCCGCCCGGCGCGTCGACGACGGTCGCGCGAGCCACCATCCGAGCAAGGCCCAGAGCAGCAGGATCGCGCCGCTCGCCGACAGGACGGGCACCGCGCGCGGCCCGCCCGCCCAGGGATAAAGGGCGCCGGCGAAGAGCAGCACGGGAAGCGCGAGCAGGAGCAGGAGCGGCATGAGCCGCCCGGCCGCGGTGAAGATCGGCGCCAGGGGCTCCACCCAGTGCTCCCGCAGAAGAAGTCCGGCGGCGCGCACCACCAGGGCGCCGGCCCCCAGCGTGGCGGCGAGGACAAAGGCGAGCAGGCAGGCTTCGGCGAACGCCGTCATCGCCCTTCGCGCATCAGCGCCTCCACGTAACGCGCCACGGCCCAGCGCTGACGCGGGTCGAGCCGGTCCGCGAGAGGATGGGCGCCCAGGTGGTTTTCAGCGATCGCGGCCATGCTGCGGGCCGCATCGGCGGGCAGCGGCGCGATCGGCGGATGGCCGCGCGACACCACGACCCCGTCCCCCGTTCCACGCGCCCCGTGGCACGGCGTGCAGAAGATGGCGTAGCGCTCCGCGCCCTCGGCCAGCAGCGCCGAATCGACGGTTGGCCCCGGAGGAGCGAGGGCGCGCAGGCGGGCGCCGGAGCCCCGCGCCACGGCGCCCTCCGGTGGCGGCGCGGGCGCGGGCGGCTTCGGGCTCTCCGGCCAGCCGTCGCATCCCGCGAGGAGAAGGAGGAGCAGCAGCCGCTTCACGCGCTCCGCACCTCCGTCACGCGCAGGGGAGAGAGGCCGCGCAGGAAGCGCCCCGCGGCGTCCGGCGCGTAGAGAGGGTCTTCGGCCGAGAGGAAGAGGAAGAAGCGATCCTCGCTGGCCCGGTTGAAGCCGTGGGCGAAGAAGGCCGGGTGGTTCAGCCGCGGCAGGCCGTTCAGCGCCAGCATCCCGATCAGCGCCGCCGCGCAGGCCCAGAGGATGGCGACGAGATAGGTGGTGGGCATGAAAACCGGCCAGGCATTCGGCGGCCGCCCTCCCACATTCACGGGATAGAGGTGGACCGAGACATACCAGGCCGCCCCCGCCGAGAACGCCGCTCCCACGGCCGCCGCCGCCAGGGCGATGTAGCCGACGGGCGCGGCACTGACCTCCAGGGCTTCCGCCGCCTCCGGCACGGGATAGGGTGAATAGGCCTCCAGGCATGTCCATCCAGCATCCCGCGCGGCACGGACGGCCGCGGTCATCGCATCGGCCTCGGTGAATTCCGCCATCAGGCCAAAGGGGGGCGGTTGGCTCATCGCTCCTCTTCCTCGGCTTCGGCCTCGCTCTCCTCGTGCCGCGTCTCGAACATCGAGACTGCGGGCACGAGACGGCCGAACAGAAGCAGCACGAGGGCGAAGAGCGCGACCGTGCCGCCGAGCAGCCCCCATTCGGCAGGGCTAGGCGAATAGCCGCGGGACATGGTGGGCAGATGGTCCCGCAGCAGCCCGTCCACCACGATCGACCAGCGGTCGAGCCACACGCCGGCCGCCGCCAGGATGCCGACAGGCACCACGACGAGGGCACGACGGCGGAGCCCATCGAGCCAGAGCACCTGCGGAAGCGCGGCGCTGAGCAGAACCGCCCCCCAATAGGCGGGCGCCCCCTGGCCGAGCACGCGTGCCCCCAGAGCGGCGCGGGTGGTTTCGTCTTCCTCCAGGAAGCCGACCAGCAGCTCGTGCGCATAGGCCAGCCCCGCCGCGAGGCCGGCACAGGCGACGAGGCGGGCGAGGAGGTCCATGTCCGCATCGTCGACGAAGCGTTCAAGCGAAAGCGCGACGCGCAGCACCGCCGCGAGCGCGAGCACGATGCCCAGCCCGGAAGGCAGGCCGGTCACCACCACATGCAGCGGCAGCCTCGCCTGATGCCAGGCCGGCACGAGGGTCGTGGCGAATTCGAGCGCGACGACAGTCTGCGCCCAGAGCAGCAGCGGCAGAACGAGGGCCGCGACGAGGCGGTAGGCCGCCTGGTGACGGTGCCAATGCGCGACCGAGCCCCGCCACCCCAGGGCCAGCAGCCCATAGGTCCGCGCGAGCCGCATCCGCCCACGGCCGGCCGCACGGTCCCGCATCGTCGCGAGATCCGGGATGAGGCCGATATACCAGAAGAGGGAGGTCACGATCACATGCGACATGATCCCCCAGAAATCCCACACCAGCGGGCTGCCGAACTGGGGCCAGAGCTGCATGCGGTTGGGGTAGGCCAGCGTCCAGTAGAAGAGCCAGGCCCGGCCGAGATGCAGCACGGGATAGAAGGCGGCTGCCAGGATGGCGGCCAGGGCCGCGGCCTCCGCGAACCGGTTCACCGCCGTGCGGAGGCCATGCCGGCGCAGCACGAGGATCGCGGCGAAGAGGCTGGCGGCATTGGCGATGCCGATCCACCAGGCATAGGCGATCAGGTCGAAGCCCCAGACATGGGGAATGTTGTTGCCCCAGACGCCCACGCCCGAGACCAGCACCACGGCGACCGAGACGGCCAGCACCACGATGCCGCCGGCACAGAGCAGCACGGAGAGCCGGAAGCTCCACCGGCCGGGCCGCAGCGCTGCTTCGGCGACGGGCGCGGTGACGTCGCTCACCCCTCCTCCTCCGTCGCGACACGGGCGAGATAGGTGGTGCGGGGCCGCGTGCCGAGTTGCCCGAGCAGGGCGTAGTGGCGGCCATCCCGCTTCGCCCGGGTGACGGCACTGCCTGGGTCGTTGATGTCGCCGAAGGTGATGGCGCGGGTGGGGCAGGCGCGCTGGCAGGCGGTCTCCACCTCCCCGTCGTGGAGCGCTCGGCCCTCGGTGGAAGCCTGGCTGCGGGCCTTAGCGATGCGGTGCGTGCAGTAGGTACACTTCTCCATCACGCCGCGCGGCCGCAGCGATACCTCCGGGTTCCGGGCGGGCGTGTCGAGGAAGCGCCGGTGATCGGACCAGTTGAACCGCCGCACCTTGTAGGGGCAGTTGTTGGAACAGGTGCGCGTGCCGATGCAGCGCGCATGCACCATCACGTTCAGCCCCTCATGGTCGTGCAGCGTGGCGTTGACAGGGCATACGGGCTCGCAGGGCGCCTGTTCGCAATGCATGCAGGGCACGGGCTGGAAGCTGACGGCGGGGCTGTCCTCGGGGCCGTGGTGATACCGGTCCACCCTGAGCCAGTGCATCTCGCGCCCCTGGCTGACCGCGAGCGGACCGACAACGGGAACGTTGTTCTCGGCCTGGCAGGCCAGGGCGCAGGCGTTGCAGCCGATGCAGGCGTCGAGGTCGATCGCCATGCCCCAGGCATGCCCGGGATAGGGCCAGTCCCGGTAGAGCGAGGCATCGCGTTCCGGCTGCGGGAGGACGCCGCCGGGCGGGACGCTGCGGGCGGCCTCGATGGGATCGAGGCGGTGGTGGGAGTCCGTGGTGACGGGGGGGGTCTTCCGGCCTGTGGGCCGCAAGGAGAGTCCAGTGGCCACCCAGGCGGAATCCGCCGGGCGCAGCGCGTAGGCATCGAAGCCCCTTCCCTCGCCCACCGGCCCGCCCGCACGGCGCCCTCCCCCGAGCGGAAGGGTGACGCAATCCGGCGCATGGCCCGGCATCGGCCAGCAGGGGGCGAGAACGCGACGGCCGCCGAGCTCCAGCTCCACCTCATCCCCCGGCTCGAGGCGGAGTGCCGCAAGGGTGGCGGGGGCCATGAGCGCGGCATTGCCCCAGGTGATCTTCGTCAGCGGCCGCGGCATCTCCTGCAGCCAGGCATCATGCGCCTCCGCACCGCCACGGATGCCCTGATCGGGCGAGAAAACCGCGGCTAACCCTGCCGGCAGCGGTGGCGAGGGCTGGTCCCAGCCCTCCCGCAGCGGCGGGGAGAGCGGGGGGAATGGCTCGCCCGCGACGCCCTCCTCCAGCGCCGTCGCCCAAGTGGCCTCGAAGCCCTCCTCCCTCCAGCTGGCCCGCCAGGTGGCCCGGACGGCCTCCCGCGCCGTGACGGGCGTGCCGAGCAACGCGGAGAGCAGTTCCACCTCTCCCCTCGCCTCCTCGGCCAGCGGCACGGTGGCGGGCTGGCGGATGGCGGGCGTGCCGTCGAAGGCGCGGGAATCGCCCCAGGATTCGAGAGGATGCGGAAGCGGCACATGCCAGGCGCAGAGCCGGGCCGTCTCGTCCAGCCTGAAGCCGAGATGAAGGCTGAACGGCAGGGCGCGGAGCGCCTGCGCGAACTCCAGGGAAGCCGGGGCGTCGTAGGCGGGATTCGCGCCGAGGATCAGAAGGTGCGTGACCTGCCCGGCCGCCATGTCGGCGGACAGGGCCGCCAATGAGGGCGCCATCGGCTCGGGCCGTGTCAGGGGATGGGGGAGGAGCCGCTGCGCCGCGCCCAGGCGCGCGCTCATGGCATGGGCCAGCGCATGGACGGCCGGCGCCTGCCCCCGCCCGGCCATAACCACGGCGCCAGGCGCTTCCGCCAGGACTGCCGCGACCCCCGCCGCCGCTGGATGCGCGACCTCGACCGCAAGCCCCGCCACGCCGAGCCGAGCCGCAACGGCCCGCGCGAAGGGTTCGGCCTCGCGCGGATGGAGGGGGATGCGGCGGTCGGCCCGCGCGCCGGTCAGGCTGAGGGTCGCCTCGGCGACGATCAGACGCGGTGGCCGGCCGGCGGCACGGGCCGTGATCCAGTCCCGCGCGAAGCGAAGATGGCCGGGCGCCTGGCCCAGCGGATCGGCGCCCAGGCAGAGCACCGCCCCGGCGCGCGACAGGTCTGGCACGGGGACAACAGGGCGGCCAAAGGCGCGCTGCGCGCCCTCGAGGGCGGCGTCATCGGCCAGGGGGTCGTGCTGGTGCCAGCGCGCCTCCGGGAAGGCGGTCAGCACCGCCTGAAGCATCCGCGCGAGGGTGGGGGAGGAGACGGGGCCGGTGAGGATCCTGAGGCCGCGACCGCGGCCCTCCGCGAGCGTGGCCCGGGCGGTGGCCATGGCTTCGTCGAGCATCGCCGCGGGCACCGGCCGGCCATCCCTGCGGATGCGGCGGGAGCGGTGGGGGTCGTGCAGTCCCAGCACGGCGGCTTCGGCGAAGATGTCGGTGGCGCCGAGGCTGGCCGGGTGGCGGGGGTTGCCCTCCACCTTCACGGCATGGCCGTTGCGGGTGCGCACGATCACCCCACGCGAGAGGCCGTCCAGCTCCAGCACCGTGGCATATTCGGCGGTGGCCGCCTGAGCATCGGCGGCGCGGGCGGGCGCATGGAGCGGATGCCCGTGCTCCGGCGTTTCGTCGCAGCCCGCCAGGGAGGCCAGGGCGAGCGAGGCGCCCATGAGCTTCAGCGCATCGCGCCGCTCCACGGCAGCATGCGGGGCAGCTGCCAGCGCGGCGGGCTGGGGCGGCTCGGGCGACGGATCGGGACCGCGCCGGGGTGGGGGCGGCGCACTCATCGGTGGCAGGTCGAGCAGCGGGTGAGCGGGGAGACCTCCACGCCGTAATGCTCGTAGCGCTGCACCTGCAGGCCGTGAGGGCGCAGATCCCGCGGCCCACCGGCGCCGGCATCGCCGCGCGCCATCACGGCGGCAGCGGGGCGTTGGCGGGGAGACGGGTCCCTGTGGCAATCCAGGCAGAAGCTCATGGAGAGGGTCTCCGCCTTCGCGGTGCGCGGCATCTCCTGCACCTTGCCGTGGCAGCTTTCGCAGGCGACGCCGGCCTGGGTATGGGCGGCATGGTCGAAGCGGACATGGTCCGGCAGCCGGCTGACGGAGGACCATTCCACCGCCCTCCCAAGCTCCAGGGCTGCCCTCAGGGGAGCGAACTGGGCGGTGACGTTCCAGACCCGCTCATGGCAGCCCAGGCAGGTTTCGGCGCTCGGCATGCCAGCATCCGCCGCGCGCTCCACCCCGGCATGGCAGAAGCGGCAGTCGAGCCCCAGTCCGCCGGCATGGACGGCATGGCTGAAGGGGATCGGCTGGTCCGCGGGCTTGCCGACGGCCCAGGCCGTGCCGGACCGCACCCAGGCGAAGGCCCCCGCCCCGATCAGAAGGATCAGGGCGGCCCCGACGATCAGGGCGAGGCGAAGCCGGGCATCGGCCCGCGGCGTGAAGATCTGGGCCATCCTGCTCCCTGAGCCGACCGGAGCGGCAACGCAGGGAAGGCAGGATGGTTGGATACAGGCCGCGCGGCCCGCATCGCGGCCGTCAGGCGAGCGTGGTCAGGTCCTGGAACCAGTGCTGCGCCTGGACGTAGTTCCGCACCCCGCGCCCCAGCACATGGGGGTTGGTGTCATGCACCACGAAGACCAGCAGGGCCTGGTCCACCACCCGCTCATGCACCCGGGCCATCAGCCGGTCCTGCTCGGCCGGGTCGAAGGACTGGACGGCCTGGTCGATGAGCTTGTCCGTCTCCGGATCCTTGTAGTGCGACCAGTTCACGCCCACCGGCGCCACCTGATTGGAGTGGAAGAATCGCACGAGGGCATAGAGCGGATCGGAGGTAACATAGGCCACGTTGTTGGCGGTGATGCCGCGCATGGAGTCATGCGCCGCGCCATTGCGCCAGGCCGTGTAGAGGACCTCTAGCTCCACCGGCTGGAACTCGATCTCGATGCCGACTTCCTTCCAGGCCTGCTGGATGTACTCGTTCATCGGCATCGAGAGCATCTGCCCCGAGCCGCCGGTGGCGATGAGGAACTTCGCCTTCACCGGGTTGCGGGGGGAGAAGCCGGCGGCCTGAACGAGCCTGCGGGCCTCGTCCGGGTCATGCCGCACCTTGAAGCCCGGATTGCCGAACCAGGGCGAGGCGGGGTCCACCACCCCGGTCGCGGGCTTCGCCAAGCCGCCGAGGAGCTGGACGATCTCGTCCCGGTTGATAGCGAGGTTGGCCGCTTGGCGCAGGCGCAGGTCGCGCCAGGGAGAACCCTCGAGCAGGGAGAGATGATAGTTCCAGACATGGGGGGTGACGTTCTCCACCACCCGGTTTCCGGCCGTTTTCAGCTGCGGGACCATGTCCAGCGCCGGCGTCTCGATCAGATCCACCTGGCCAGAGAGCAGGGCGTTGCTGCGGGTGACGGCATCCGGGGCGCAGACGAGGACGAGGCGGTCCACCTTCGCCATCCGCGCCGGGTTCCAGTAGGCGGTGTTCCTCACCAGCTCCGCGCGCTCCCGCGGGACCAGCCGGGCAAGCCGGAAGGGGCCGGTGCCCGAGGGCTCCGCCGCGAAACGGTCCCAGGAGCGGCCAAGCTTCTCGTACTGCGCCGGCGATGAGACGAGGAACCAGAGCAGCTGGTAGGGGAAGAGGCTGTCCACGGCCTTGGTGGTCAGCTCCACCGTCATCGAATCCAGCTTCTTCCACCCGGCCAGGGAGGGAAGGCGCGGCCGGACCTGGGCCGCCTGGCGCTGGTCGAAATGCGGCGCCTGGGCGTTCATCACCTTCTCGAAGTTCCAGATCACCGCATCGGCGTCGAGTGCCGAGCCGTCATGGAACCTCACCCCCTCGCGCAGCTTCAGGACCCAGCGCTTCCGGTCCGCAGGGTCCGCCTCCCAGGAGACGGCGAGGCCAGGGACCAGCTTCCCGGGCCGGTCCGCCACGTCCATCTCCCAGGCCACAAGCGGATCGTAGATCGTGTAGCCGGTGAACTGGTAGGCGCCGGCCCCGCGATCCGGCTGGCCGGCCGTGAGGGGGATATCCGCCATGGAGATGCCGTAGCGGAGGACGCGCTCGGCCTGGGCCTGGGCCTCGGGCGGGAGGATGAGGCCGGACGGAAGCGTGGCGAGGCCGGTGGCGCCCAGCAGGGCACGGCGCGACAGGGTCATGAAGGGCTCCGGGTTGGTTACGGAGCCCGAAGCAACCCACGTGCCGCAGTGTGGAAGCGCGGGGGGTGGCTCAGTCGAGCAGCCACCAGCCGATGACTGCGGCACCGACGGCGAAGAGCACGCGGAGCGCCACCTCCTCCGCAGCGAAGGAGAGGACCTCCCTCGCCGCGCGCCGCATGAAGCCGGGACGCGTTTCGGGGCCGGCTTCGGCGGACTGATCGGACATGGGGGCCTCCTCCGCTTCCTGGCAGGGTCAGCCGCGCACATCCATCGCGGAGCGCAGCCCGTCGCTGACCATGTTGAAGCACATGCTGGTGACGAAGATGCAGACACCCGGGAGCATGGCCACGAAAGGCTGAGTGTAGATGGCCGTGCGCAGCGTGTTCAGCATCAGCCCCCATTCCGGCTCGGGCGGCTTGGTGCCGAGGCCGAGGAAGGACAGGCCAGAGGCGAGGATCATCGAGACGCTGATGAGGCTGGTCGCATAGACGAAGATCGGACCAAGGACATTGGGCAGCACATGCACCCGCACGATGGTGAGCGCGCCTGCCCCGCTGGCCCTGGCGGATTCCACATAGTCGAGGTTCCGGACCGAGGTGGTGGTGCTCTCCGCCACGCGGATGATCTGTGGGATGAAGACGAGCGTCAGCGAGAGCATGGCGTTCGAGATGCCCGGCCCCAGCGCGCCGGAGATGGCAACGGCCAGCAGCACCGAGGGAAAGGCGTAGAAGACGTCGGTGGTCCGCATGATCAGCATGTTGACCCAGCCGCCGGCAAAGCCCGCGATCACGCCCAGCGTGCCGCCAATAGCAAAGGCGATCAGCACCGGCGTGATGCCAAGGAACCAGGAGAGCCGCCCGCCATAGAGGAGGCGGGTCAGCATGTCGCGCCCAAGCTCGTCCGTGCCCAAGGCATATCGCCCATCCTGGAACCAGATCGGCCGCAGACGGCGGATCATGCTGGTCTGGTACGGGTCATGCGGCGCCAGTAGCGGGGCGAAGAGGATAGCCAGCGCCATCAGCAGCAGGATGAAGCCGAAGAAGAGCGTCACCGGGTCCCGCGACAGACGCCGCGCAACCCCGTGCCAATAGCCCTTGCTGCGGGACGGCGCGGGTTGCGGGACGGCGATGGCGGCCGGCGAGGTGGCGGCGGTCGTGCTCATGCGCGGCGGATCCGAGGGTCGAGCGCGGTCTGGATGAGGTCCACCGCCAGGTTGAGCACCACAAAGAAGATGGCCAGCACCAGGATGGTGCCCTGGAGAACCGGCAGGTCCCGCTGGAAAATGGCGCTGTTCAGCAGGAAGCCCGTGCCCGGCCAGGAGAACACCGTTTCCACCAGGATCGACCCACCCATGAGATAGCCTAGCTGAAGGCCCATCACCGCCAGAACGGACGGGGCCGCGTTCTTCACCACATGCAGCGCGATGCCACCCCGCCGCAGGCCCTTGCCCCGGAGCGTGGTGACGAAGTCCTGGTTCAGCAGCTCCATCACCACCCCGCGCACGGTGCGGGTGACGATGCCCATCGGGATGACGGAAAGAGTTGCCGCCGGGAGGATGAGGAACTTCGCATGCTCCCAATCCCAGGCCCAGGAGCCTGAGCCTCCTGGCCCCGCGCCCATGGCCGGAAGCCAGTTCAGGGTGACGCTGAACAGCACCACCAGCACCATGCCGAGCCAGTAATGCGGGATGGAGACACCGGCCGCTGCGAAGCCCACCGCCGCCTTGTCCAGCAGACTGCCCCGGAACACCGCCGCGACGGTACCGAGGAAGGTGCCCATCACGAAGCCGATCGCCGCCGCGACCAGAGCCAGGGTGAGCGTGTTACCCACCGCCGAGACAAGATCCGCCGTCACCGGCCGCCCCGTCGCGAGGGACCGGCCGAGGTCGCCCTGCACGACCCGCATCATCCACAGGCCGAACTGCACCGGCAGCGGCTTGTCCAGCCCGTAATCGCGGCGAACCTGCTCCACCACCTCCTGCGGGGCATCGGCGGGGACGATGGCGTTGATCGGGTCCCCCGGCGCGATCTGCACGAGCATGAAGCAGACCAGCCCCACGGCCAGGGCGATGGGAATCGCGTAGAGCACGCGACGGACGAGGTAGAGAAGCATGCGTCCTCCTCCCGCTCAGGCGGCCTGCGGCACGCGCACGCAGCGTGCGGCATGGCCAGGGGTGGGGCTGCGGAAGTCCGGCACCTTGGGGAGGCAGGCTTCCTCCACATAGGCGCAGCGCGGTGCGAAGGCGCAGCCCTGGGGCACGCGCTCGAGATTCGGCGGGGCGCCGGGGATGGTGGTCAGCCGTTCGCCGCGGAGGCCGGAATGGACGGTGGCGCCGAGCAGGCCCTGGGCATAGGGGTGCAAGGGGCGGCGCATCAGGTCCCGCACCGGGCCTTCCTCGATGAACTTGCCCGCATACATCACGGCCACCCGGTCCGCGATCTCGCCTGCCACGCCGAGGTCGTGGGTCACGAAGATCACGCCCATCCCCATCTCCTCCTGCAGGCGGCGGAGCAGCAGCAGGATCTGGATCTGCACCGTGGCATCCAGGGCCGTGGTCGGCTCATCCGCCAGCAGCAGCTTCGGGCGGCAGGAGAGCGCGATGGCGATCATGGCCCGCTGCCGCAGCCCGCCCGAGAGCTCATGCGGATAGGCGGCCAGGCGACGCTTGGCGGAGGGGATCTGGACCAGCTCCAGCAGCTCCAGCGCGCGCGCATCGGCGGCGCTCCGGCTCAGCCCCTCATGCCGCATCACCGTCTCGGCGATCTGCCGCCCGATGGTGAAGACCGGGTCCAGCGCCGTCATCGGCTCCTGGAAGATCATGGAGACGGTGCTGCCCCGGATATCGGCCATCTTCCGCTCGGAGGCCGTGATGATGTCGTGGCCGCCCACCCGAACCGTGCCCGAGAGCTTCGTCCGCCGTGGAGGGTTCAACGCCATGAGCGCGCGCAGCGTGACCGACTTGCCCGATCCGCTCTCCCCCAGAATGCAGAGGGATTCACGCTCGGCGAGATCGAAGGAAACGCCGTTGACGGCGTGCACGGTCGCATCGCGCGATACGAAGCGCACCTGCAGGTCACGGACATGGACAAGGGGTTCGGTCATGCGGCCACCTTCGGGGCCTGGCTGTGCCCACTGCCCGGAACCACCATCAGGCAGGCGGCCTGCTGCCCGGCGGGCGCCGGATGAAGCAGCGGCACGGTGGCGGAGCAGACCGGCTCCGCGAAGGCGCAGCGCGTGTGGAAGCGGCAGCCAGATGGCGGGTTGATGGGGTTGGGCGGGTCCCCGACCAGCGGCGGCTCGGTGCGGCGCCGATCGGGGTCCATCGAGGGACGACTGGCCAGCAGCGCAGCGGTATAGGGATGGGCGGCGGCGGCATAGATGGCTTCCACCGACCCGACCTCGGCCACGCGGCCGAGATACATGACCAGCACGCGGTCCGACATGTACTGGACCACGTTCAGGTCGTGGCTGATGAAGATGTAGGTCAGGCCGAACTGCGCCTTCAAGTCCTGCAGCAGGTTCAGCACCTGCGCTTCAACAGACTTGTCCAGGGCCGAGACCGGCTCATCGAGAATGACAAGCCGCGGGCGCAGGGCGAGCGCGCGGGCGATGTTGATGCGCTGGCGCTGGCCGCCTGAGAGCTCATGCGGATAGCGGCGCGCGAACTGGTCGGGGTTCAGCCCCACCGCGGCCAGCAGGTCCCGCGCCCGGGCACGGGCATCCTTGCGCGCCAGGCCGTGCACCTCGGGCGCGAAGCCGATGGATTCCTCGATCGTCAGCCTTGGGTTCAGGGAGGCGTAGCTGTCCTGGAACACCATCTGTACCTGGCGGCGATACTCCTTCAACGGCAGTTCCCGCCCGCCCACCACCTGGCCGTCGAACACTACCTCCCCCGTCGTCGGCGCCATCAGCGCCATGACGAGGCGGGAGGTGGTGGACTTGCCGCAGCCGGATTCCCCGACGATGCCGAGGGTCTCCCCCTTGATGACGTCGAAGTTCAGGTCATCCACGGCCTGGACCACCCCTGCGCCGCGGCCGAGGAACCCGGTTTTCAGCGGAAAGTGCTTGGTCAACCCGCGCACGGTGAGCAGCGGCTGCGCGGGCCCACCGATATCGGGCAGTTGCTTCAGTTCGGTCAGCGCGTCTGTCATGACACCGTTACCGTGCCGAGGTCCTGGAACCAGTTCCGCGCCTGGACGAAGCCCCGTACCCTCGGGGCCATGGCCCGCGCGTTCAGGTCATGCGCGACGAAGAGGAACATCGCCTCATCGACGATGCGCTGATGTCCGCGCGCCATCAGGGCGTCCTGCGCGGCCGGATCGAAGGTTTCACGCAGGCCCTTGCACACCGCATCCAGCTCCGCATCCGCCGTATGGCCCCAATTGGTGCCGCGCGGCGCGGCAAGGGCGGAATCGACATGGCGGATCAGAGCCGTGAAGGGGTCCTGGCTGAAATAGGAGTAGTTCAGGGCATGCGCCCCGCGGGAAAGCGGGTCCCGGGAGCCGGCGCGCCAGGCGTTTACCAGCGCATTCCACTCCATCACCTCATACTCCACCTGGATGCCGACCTCCCGGAGGTTCTCCTGGATCGCCTCGTTCATCGGCAGGGGCTGCATCATGCCGGAGCCCTGGCCCGGGATCAGCACTTTCGTCTTCACGGGGTTGCGCGGGCCGAAGCCGGCCTCAGCCAGCAGCCTGCGGGCTTCCGCGGGGTCGTGGCGGATCTTGAAGCCGGGCTGCCCGAACCATGGCGATGTCGGGGTGAGCAGGCCGACCCCGGGCAGCATCTGGCCATCCATCATGCCGGCGATGCCATCCCGGTCCACGGCCAGGTTCGCGGCCTTGCGAACACGGATGTCGCGCCAAACCGAGCCCGGCGAGGCGAAGTCGAGATGCCAGACCCAGTTATGCGGATACTCGTTGGTCACGATGTTGAAGCGCGCGGCGCGCAGGCTGGCCGTCACATCGGGCGCGGGCGCCTCGATCCAGTCCACCTGCCCGGCGCGCAGGGCCGCCGCGCGGGTATTCGCCTCCGGCAGCGGAATGAGCACCAGCCGGTCTAGCTTCGGGCGGCGCGCCGGGTTCCAGTAGTCGGGGTTGGCGACCATCACCCCCCTCTCCCGCTGGCTGAACTCGGTCATCCGGAAGGGTCCCGTGCCGGAGGGGGCGTTCAGGAAGGCGTCCCAGGATCGCCCGACCTTCTCCCATTGCGCCGGGGAGGACATGACGATCCATGCCACGCCATAGGGCAGCAGCGCGTCCATCTCGTTCGTGCGGATCTCGAGGGTGCGGGCATCCAGCGCCGTGGCCCGGACCACGCTCGGGATGCGGGAGCGGCCCTGGGCCGCCTGGCGCGGGTCGAAATGCGGTGCGCCTGGATCGAGCAGCTTCTCGAAGTTCCACTGGGCCGCATGGGCATCGAAGACGCTGCCGTCATGGAACCTTACGCCCTCCCGCATGGTGAACAGCCACCGCTTGCCGTCAGCGGGGTCCACCTTCCACTCGGTGGCGAGGTTCGGCACGAGGCGGGAGGGAGCGTCGGCCCGGGAGAGGTCCCAGAAGACCAGGCTGTCGAACACCGTGTAGCCGACGAAGCGCTGCCCCTCGCCACCCTGATCGGTCTGGCCGTTGGGCATCGGCACGCCGGCCGCCGTCATGCCGATGCGCAGGGTGCCACCATTCCCCGCAGGGGCCTGGGCCAGCGCCATGTCCCAGGGGAGCGCCGCGGCGGCAACAGTCGCGCCGAGGAGGGAACGTCGGCTGGTCTTCATTCCTGGTCTTTCCGCCTGCACGCCGGCCTGGGCCGCCCAGAGCCGTTTCGCGCACCGGACGGCACAGCAAGCCCCGTGCCATCCCCCCACCGCCCTCGCGGGTCGCATTTTCGTTGATTGCTGGCATTGAACTTGCCTCATCATGACCGGATCGTCATCCGCGATCGTCCGCTACGGAGAGGATACGCATGAGGAAGACCACGCGACGGGCATGGCTGATAGCCGGTGCACTGTTCGCCGGCCTGACCGCCTTCGGGACAGGCCCCGCGAACGCGCAGGAGAAGGTGCTGCGGATCGGCATGACCGCCGCCGACATCCCCCGCACCCTCGGTCAGCCAGACCAGGGCTTCGAGGGCAACCGCTTCACCGGCATCCCGATGTTCGATGCGCTGGTCAACTGGGATCTTGCCAGCGCCGACAAGCCCTCAGTCATCATCCCCGGCCTGGCTACCGAATGGCGGGTGGACGAGACCGACAGGACCAAGTGGCGCTTCACCTTGCGCCAGGGCGTCAAGTTCCACGACGGCAGCCCGTTCAACGCCGCGGCAGTGGTCTGGAACGTCCAGAAGGTGCTGGACCAGGGCGCGCCGCATTACGACGCATCCCAGGTTGGCGTGACCGTCAGCCGCATGCCCACGCTGCGCTCCGCGCGCGCCATCTCCGAGTATGAGGTGGAGCTGACCACGAGCGAGCCGGACAGCTTCCTGCCGATCAACCTGACCAACCTCTTTATCGTCTCACCCGCCCACTGGCAGGCGAAGCTGGCGGCGGTGCCGGCCAGCGTGACGGACCCGCGGCAACGCGCGAATCAGGCCTGGGCCGCCTTCGCCGCCGAGCCTTCCGGGACCGGCCCCTTCCGCGGCGTGCGCTTCGTACCGCGCGAGCGCTTCGAGATGGTCGCCAACCGCGAATACTGGGACCCGGCACGCCGCCCGAAGATCGACCGCGTGGTGCTTCTTCCGATCCCCGAGGCGAACACCCGCACGGCGGCCCTGCTCGGCAATCAGGTGGACTGGATCGAGGCGCCCGCGCCGGACGCTGTGCAGCAGATCACCTCGCGCGGCTTCAAGCTTTACCAGAATGAGCAGCCGCATGTCTGGCCCTGGCAGTTCTCCTTCGCGGAGGGGTCGCCCTGGCTGGACCGCCGCGTTCGCCACGCCGCCAATCTCTGCGTGAACCGAGCCGAGCTGAAGACCCTTCTCTCGGGCCTGATGGTCGAGGCGCATGGCACGGTGGAGCAGGGCCATCCCTGGTGGGGCAACCCATCCTTCAACATCCGCTACGACCTGGCCGAGGCACAGCGGCTGATGCGCGAGGCCGGGCACTCCGCGCAGCGGCCTCTGCGCGTGAAGGTGCTCACCTCCGCCTCCGGCTCCGGCCAGATGCAGCCGCTGACGATGAACGAGTTCTTGCAGGAGGCCCTGCGCGCGTGCCACTTCGACGTGCAGCTCGAGGTGGGGGAGTGGAACGCGGTGTTCACCAACTGGCGCGAAGGCGCCAAGCACGCGAATGCCCGCGGCGCGAACGCCACCAACGTCACCTTCGCCACCATGGACCCGTTCTTCGCGATGGTGCGTTTCGTCGCCACGGCCGCGCAGCCGCCGGTCTCGAACAACTGGGGCTTCTTCTCGAATGCCGAGTTCGACCAGCTGATCGCGACCGCCCGCACCACCTTCGACTCGGCGGGGCGCGATGCGGCCCTCGCGCGGCTGCATGCCCGCATCGTGGAGGAGGCGCCCTTCCTCTGGGTGGCGCATGACGTGGGCCCGCGCGCCATCTCCCCGCGCGTCGCCGGCGTGGTGCAGCCGCGGAGCTGGTTCATCGACATCGCAACCATGTCCATGAACTGAACGGAGCGGGACCGGGGGCGACGTCGCCCCCGGCCCTGCCCGGGCCGCGCGGACGCCGTCCCACCCTCTGGGGCAAGGGCGGCGGATTGCGACCGCGCCCAATTTCTTGATCCAGGCCCATTCCCCGCCGCCCGGAAGCTGCCATATTCAAGGCAGGCGGCGCGGGAGGGGTAAGCAACCATGTCAAAGAGTCCGGTTCCGTCCGGGCCGCTGGCGCGAACCGCCATGGCCTATGTGCTGGCAGGTGGCCGCGGCTCCCGCCTCATGGAACTAACCGATCGCCGCGCGAAGCCGGCGGTGTTCTTTGGGGCCAAGGCCCGCATCATCGACTTCGCCCTCTCCAACGCCATCAATTCCGGCATCCGGCGGATTGGTGTGGCGACGCAGTACAAGGCGCACAGCCTCATCCGCCATCTCCAGCGCGGCTGGAACTTCCTGCGCCCCGAGCGCAACGAGAGCTTCGACATCCTGCCCGCCAGCCAGCGCGTCTCGGAGACGGAGTGGTATGCCGGCACGGCCGACGCCGTGTACCAGAACCTCGACATCATCGAGAGCTACGGCCCGCGCTACATGGTGATCCTGGCCGGAGACCATGTGTACAAGATGGATTACGAGGTGATGCTCAAGCGTCACTGCGAATCCGGCGCCGATGTCACCGTCGCCTGCATCGAGGTGCCGCGGCGCGAGGCCAGCGCCTTCGGCGTGATGCATGTGGACGAGTCCGACCGGATCGTCTCCTTCCTTGAAAAGCCGGCGGACCCACCCTCCGTCCCCGGGCGCCCGGACATCGCCCTGGCCTCCATGGGCATCTATGTGTTCGAGACCCGGCTGCTCACGGAGGAATTGCGGCGCGACGCGGCCAATCCCGCCTCCGACCGCGACTTCGGCAAGGACATCATCCCCGCCATCGTGGCCCGTGGGGGTGCGGTGGCGCACCGCTTCGAGGAGTCCTGCGTCCGCTCCGGTGACCAGGCGGAGGCCTATTGGCGTGATGTCGGCACGGTGGATGCCTATTGGCAGGCCAATATCGACCTGACGGACGTCGTGCCCGCCCTCGACCTCTATGACCGGGACTGGCCGATCTGGACCTATGGCGAGGTCACGCCGCCCGCCAAATTCGTGATGGATGACGAGGACCGCCGCGGCATGGCGGTGGATTCGCTCGTCTCGGGCGGCTGCATCGTCTCCGGCACGGCCGTGCGGCGCTCGCTTCTCTTCTCCAATGTCCGTGTCCGCTCCTATGGCGAGGTTGAGGGCGCGGTGCTGCTGCCGGGCGTCGTCGTCGGGCGCTATGCCCGGCTCCGCAAGGTGGTGGTGGATAGCGGCGTGATCCTCCCCGACGGGTTGGTGGTGGGCGAGGACCCGGAGGCGGATGCCCGCCGTTTCCGCCGCTCACCCGGGGGCGTCTGCCTGATCACCCAGCCGATGATCGACGCACTGGGCCAGTAGCTCCCACCCGACTTCGACACCCCCGGCCGGAGCGCGGGAGCGGCCTCCCCAGGCCTCTCCAGGGCCGCCTCGCGAGAGCGCTCATGTGTTTTGAATGGGGGAACGAGGGCTCCGCGGCGGAAGGCCGCCGTGATCACGTTCGCGAGCGACAGGAGGCGGGGCGAGCTTAGTACCTGAACATCCTTGCATTCCCGCATTGACGTCTCTCAGCGGCCCTGCATCTTTTTCCCAGGCCATACGCTGCCCTGTTTGAGCTGAAAGGCTGCACCAGACCTCGCCTTTGGAGACGTCGCATGAACCCGGGCATCACGGATGCCACCAGCAGGAGCTATGCCGGTTCGGCTTCGGCCGCTTCGAACGGGGTGCTTTCCCCTCTCGCCTGCCATCTGGCGCCCAGGACGGGGAGGACAGCCTATGCATGACGTGCTTCTCCTGGAAGAGAACGATCTTCTGCGAGAGGTCCTTCACCACGGGCTGGAGGATCTCGGCTTCCGCGTTCTGGCAACGGCTTCCGCCAGCGAAGCCCTCCGCTGCCTGCGCGCGCCTCGTCCTCCCCGGCTGCTCCTGATGGACCTCGAACTCGGGATTGCCGATGAGGTCCGCGCCACTTGGCCTGATCTCCCCATCGTCAGCTATTCCGAGCGCCGCGTTCCCGCGGACGCCGCGCTCTGGTCGCGGAAGGAGCGCAGGCTCGCCAAGCCGTTCCGGATGGGGGAGCTGACCGACGCCATCGAGACCCTGGGGGTTCACCCCAGCCACGATGCTCCGCCAACCCCCTGGTTCCCTCCTCCATCGCAACACGGACACGCCACGATGCAGGCGAGCTCCGGCTGATCTCTTGCCCGGAGGGCACCGTGGCCTCGCCGTAAGGGGAGCGTCCCCAGGGGATGCGAGCTCGCTGGGCCCGCCTCCGGACCCACCACGGCGCCAATCTCCTTTGAGCGGTCTTGATGGTCGAATCGAGACCATCCCTGCCCCAGTCTGGCCACGGCCGTATCCTGTCCGGCCCGTCCCCGGTCCACCGCTTGACCAGGGGAGGGCCGGTTGTCATCTCTCTCCGGTCCTTCGGCGCCGCTCCGCGACGCCCTGGCCAGCGATGGCGGGCGAGCCGGGCAGGGTCCTACTGCATGCCGCGTCCCCCGGGGGGTTCCATCTCATGTCTGCTCAACCGACCGGCCAGGCTCCGAGGCTCCCGCTGCGTGTGCTTTCCGTTGCCTCGGAGTGCTTCCCCCTGGTGAAGACCGGCGGCCTCGCTGATGTGGTCGGGGCGCTGCCGGCAGCACTGGCCTCCGAAGCGGTCGCCATGCGCACCCTCCTGCCCGGCTATCCCGGCGTGATCGCCAAGCTCGGTCCCGCCGATCCGGCGCATCAGTTCGAAGACCTGTTCGGCGGGCCGGCACGGCTCCTGGCCGGCCGTGTCTCGGGGCTGGACCTGCTGGTGCTGGACGCGCCGCATCTCTATGCCCGGCCAGGGGGGCCGTATAACGACCCGCAGGGTCATGACTGGTCCGACAACCCTCAACGCTTCGCCGCCCTGAGTTGGGCCGCCGCCGAGATCGGCCGGGGCATCCTGCCGGGATGGCGGCCGCATGTGGTGCATGCGCATGACTGGCAGGCCGGCTTGGCGCCCGCCTATCTGCACTATGCCGGGGGGCCGAGGCCCGGCACGGTCTTCACGGTCCATAACCTTGCCTTCCAGGGGTGGACACCGGCCGGGCTGCTGAACACCCTTCGCCTCCCGCCGCAGGCCCTCCATATCGACGGGGTCGAGTTCTATGGCGGCATCGGCACGCTGAAGGCGGGGCTGCGGCTCTCCGATCGGATCACGACGGTTTCGCCGACCTATGCGCGCGAAATCACCACCCCCGAAGAGGGCATGGGGCTGGATGGGCTGCTGCGCGCGCGGTCCGGCGTGCTGCATGGCATCCTGAACGGCATCGACGAGGCAGCGTGGGATCCGGCGGCGGATCCCCACCTGGCCGCCGCGTTCGATGCGGAGCGGCCGGAAGGGCGTGAGGCCGACCGCGCGGCGCTGCGGGCCCGCATGGGCCTGGCGGACACACCGGATGCTCTCGTCCTCGGCGTGGTCAGCCGGCTCACGGGCCAGAAGGGGATGGACCTGCTCCTCGCCTGCCTGCCGGCCCTGCTGGGGCATGGGATGCGGCTCGCGGTGCTGGGGGCGGGCGAGCCGGGGCTGGAGGCCGCGTTCCAGCAGGCCGCCGCGGCGCATCCAGGCCAGGTGGCCGTCCGCATCGGCTATGATGAAGCCCTCGCTCACATGATCCAGGGCGGTTGCGACGCCCTCCTGGTGCCATCCCGCTTCGAACCCTGCGGCCTGACCCAGCTCTGCGCCCTGCGCTACGGCGCCCTGCCCGTGGTCGCCCGCGTCGGTGGCCTGGCGGATACGGTGATCGATGCTAATGAAGCGGCGCTGGCGACCGGCGTGGCCACGGGGCTGCAATTCGCCCCGACAACGGTCCCGGCGCTGGAAGGCGCCCTGGCCCGGCTTGCGGCCCTCTGGCGGGACCGCGCGGCCTGGAACCGGGTCCAGGCCAATGCGATGCGGGCCCCCGTGGGCTGGGCCCGCTCCGCCTCACGCTATGCGGCGCTCTACCGGGAAATCGCCGGCCCTGGATGACATTCCCGCGGGGCGGGAAAGAACCCAGCAAGACTCGCTTCTTACGTTCAAAGCCCATCCCTGCCAGGATGGCATTTCATTGTGCAGGACTGCCTATGAACGACAGCCCCTCCCCCGCCTCGCTCAGGATCGACGCACCCGATGCGGCGGCCATCGAGGAGTTCCGGGAGAGCATCCTCGCGAAGCTCGTCTATCAGGTCGGCGGACGGCCTGAGCGGGCGAGCCCGCGGGACTGGTTCATCGCGACCGCCCTCGCCGCCCGGGACCACATCGTGGACGACTGGCGCCGGACGAATGACCAGACCCGCGCGGAGGACCGCAAGGGGGTCTGCTACCTCTCCATGGAATTCCTGATCGGCCGGCTGCTGACCGACGCACTCGGGAATCTCGGCCTGACCGAGACGGCGCGCCAGGCCCTGGCCGGCCTGGGCGTGGACCTGGACGCGGTGGCGGGACAGGAGGCGGATGCGGCGCTCGGGAATGGCGGCCTCGGCCGCCTGGCGGCCTGCTTCATGGAGAGCATGGCGAGCATCGGCGTGCCGGCCTATGGCTACGGCATCCGCTACGAGAACGGCCTGTTCCGGCAGATCATCGCGGGCGGGCTCCAGCACGAGGTCCCAGAAGACTGGCTGGCCCTCGGCAATCCCTGGGAGTTCGAGCGGTCGAGCCTTGTCTACGAGATCCGCTTCGGGGGCCATGTCCGCTCGGAGGTATCCGTGGACGGCTCCACCCGCATGGTCTGGCATGCCGGGGAGATCGTGAACGCCCTGGCCTATGACACGCCGGTGGTGGGCTGGCGAGGCAAGCGCATCAACACGCTGCGCCTCTGGTCCGCCCGCGCGACGGACCCTCTGCATCTCAGCGAGTTCAACCGCGGCGACCATGTCGGCGCGCAGGCCGCCCGGATGAGGGCGGAGGCCATTTCCCGCGTGCTCTATCCCGGGGACGAGACCGAAGCCGGGCAGGAGCTGCGGCTGCGGCAGGAGTATTTCTTCGCCTCGGCATCGCTGCAGGACATCATCCGCCGCCATCTCTCGCGCCATGCCGGGCTGGGGAACCTGGCCGATCGTGTCGCCGTGCAGCTCAACGACACCCACCCGGCGATCGGCGTGGCTGAGCTGATGCGACTTCTGATGGACGTGCATGGCATGGATTGGGATGCCGCCTGGGCGGTGACCCAGGCCACCTTCTCCTACACCAACCACACGCTTCTGCCCGAGGCCCTGGAAACCTGGCCCGTGCCGATGATGGAGCGGCTGCTGCCGCGCCACATGCAGATCATCTACCTCATCAATGCCCGCCATCTCGACACGGCCCGGGCCCGCGGCGCCGGGGACGCGCTGCTCTCCTCCGTCTCGCTGATCGATGAGCGCCATGGCCGGCGCGTGCGGATGGGGCATCTCGCCTTTGTCGGCTCCCACCGGATCAACGGCGTCTCGGCGCTTCACTCCCAGCTGATGCGCGACACGGTCTTCGCCGATCTCAATCAGGTCTGCGGCGACCGGATCACCAACAAGACCAATGGCATCACCTTCCGCCGCTGGCTGCACCGGGCTAATCCCGGCCTGACGCATCTGCTGACCGATACGATCGGGCCGGAGTTGCTGGACGATCCGGAGCGGCTGGAGCACTTGGTTCCCCTGGCGGAGGATGCTGGCTTCCGTCAACGTTTCGCCGCGCAGAGGCGCGCCGCGAAGGAGCGGCTGACCGGAGTGATCGCGACCCGCATCGGCCTGAAGGTCGATCCGGACGCGCTGTTCGACGTGCAAATCAAGCGCATCCATGAATACAAGCGCCAGTTGCTGAACGTGGTGCAAACCGTAGCGCTCTACAATGCGATGCGGGCGCGCCCGACCGGCCACTGGATTCCGCGCGTGAAGATCTTCGCGGGCAAGGCGGCGCCGAGCTACCACCAGGCCAAGCTCATCATCCGGCTGACGAACGATGTGGCGGCCACGATCAACGAGGACCCGACCCTGCGCGGGACGCTGAAGGTCGCCTTCCTCCCGAACTACAATGTGAGTCTGGCCGAGATGATCATCCCGGCCGCCGACCTGTCGGAGCAGATCTCGACCGCCGGGCTGGAGGCCTCCGGCACGGGCAACATGAAGCTGGCGCTGAACGGCGCGTTGACGATCGGCACGCTGGACGGGGCAAATGTCGAGATCGACGAGCGGGTCGGCCGGGACAACATCTTCATCTTCGGCCTGACGGCGGCGGAAGTGGCGGAGCGGAAGCGGGCGGGCTTCGATGCGCGCTTGGCGGTCGCCGCCTCACCGGAGTTGCGCGGCGCCCTGGATGCCATCGCCTCCGGCGTCTTCTCCCCCGGCGAGCCGGACCGCTATCGTGGCCTAGTGGAGAGCTTGCTGCATGACGACCGCTACCTCGTCACAGCCGATTTCGACGCCTATCACGCCAGGCAGCGCGACGTGGCGACATGCTGGTCGAAGCCGGAATCCTGGTGGCGCTCGGCGGTGCTGAACACCGCCCATGTCAGCTGGTTCTCCTCCGACCGGACCATTCGCGACTATGCCGAGGATATCTGGAAGGTGACGCCGCGCTGAACGACTGGCCGGACCGGGTCGGTCCCTCTCCCGGCCTGGGCTCGCCGGGAGAGGGATGGGGCCGGGCGGAGAGGCTAGTGGTGCAGGCGGCGTATCATCTCCCGTGTGGCCGCCTCCACCTCGTCGACCAACATGGCCCGGATGGCCGCGCCATCCATCCGGCCGGACCAACCGCTGCGCTCGAAAAGGTCGACGAGTTCACGGATCTCCTCCGCCGCCGAGCGGAGATAGGTGATCGGATCGTCGGTCTTGCGCAGGCCTTCCTCAAGCACGATGCGGATGGCAGCGGCCATGTTCTTCCGCAGCGTCTCGTCGCCCATGCCTTGTTCCTGTCCCACGCCACCTCCGTATTCGATTCGCATACCATGAGCCCTGGCCGACGAAAACGTTCCACCCTGCGTAGAGTATGACGCCAAACCATTTGTGCCCGCCGGTGCTCCTGAAAGGGCGGAATGAACCTCGGCCGACATAGCCCCCGGCACGAAGTCGTTTTGGTACCGTTACAAAAAGCAGGCATAGCGTCTAGGGTCGCAGGTCGGACCCGTAGCATGTACTGCTCGCCCAGGTAGCGCTACCTCCATCCTCTTCCCGTTTGTCGGGAGACTCCTTACTCTCCACGCAGCGGAACGGTGCAGGGGCGGTTTTTGCGTGGACGAGCCGATCAACCGCCTTCTGCGCGCCTGCGGCCTGCAACAATTTGCCTATGTCCGGTACCCCGCGGTTCGGATCGAGCCGCCGCGTCCTCAGCCTGCGGCGGAGGTCGAGCCACCTCCCGCCCCCCCGGAGCCGCTCCCCGTTCCAGAGGCGCCGGTCCAGCGTGCCGCGCCGGCAGTACAACCTCCGCCAGCCCCACCCCCGCCCGCCTCTCCGCCACCCGCACCTACGCAGGCGGAGAGGCGCACGGTGCTATTTGCCCCAGCGCGGCCACGTCGACCGTCCCCCCTCGCGCCCTCCACGCCGGTCCCGCCCCCCGCTCCGCCGCCTCCGCCGGTGATCGAAGCCGTAAAGGCGAAGCCCCCGCCGGTTCCTCGCCCTGAGCCACGGCGTTTGCAGATCCGCCCGCCTGTCGGCGCTCCCCAGCCCTCAGCGCCCCCGGAGCCCCCGCCAGCCTCTCCTGCGCCCGCGCCTGCGCCCCCTTCGGCCCCAGCTACGCCCCGCGCCTTTGCCGCCCCGGCGCCGATGCCGCCGATCCGGCGCTTCGCCTTGCTGGACGAGGTATCGGCCGAGGTCGGCTCTCCACCCGCTTCAGCGGCGCCGCCCCTGCCTGGCCAGGCGCCTGCCGCCCCGCCGGGCCCAGGCCCGGCGCCCCGCCCGCCTGCCCGCCTTCGCGTGCGCCGACGGCCGCATCCAGGGAATGACGCCTGATGCCGCTGATCGCCTTCGTCTCGCCCAAGGGCGGTGTGGGAAAGACCACGCTGGCCGCGAACATCGCCGCCCTGATCGCCGCGCGCGGGCATGAGGTCCTCGGGCTCGACCTCGACCCTCAGAACGCCCTGCGCCTGCATCTCGGCCTGCCCGTGCGGGACGAGGAGGGCTTTCTCACCGGGCTCGGCAGCGGAAGCTCCTGGCGCGCCGCGCTGCGGCACACCCCCTATGGGGTATCCCTGCTGCCCCATGGCGGCGTGGAGCCGCGGGGCGCGATGGAGCTGACGCGCCTGCTGATGGACCGCCCGGACCTGCTGGTGGAACCCGTGCGCGAGATGCTGGCCGACCCGCATCGCATCGTGATCCTCGACAGCCCGCCCGGACCCTGCCCGGCCCTGGCCGCCCTGCTGCCGATGGTGGACCTCTCCGTGGTGGTGCTCCTGGCCGATGGCGGAAGCGCCTCGCTCATCCCGCAGATCGCGGATGGGCGCTTCCTCGGCCGCGGCACCCTTGCGACCCGGGCAGCCGAGCGATCCGTGCTGGTGCTGAACCAGGTGGAGCTGGAGGCGCCTCTTTCCGCCGCCGTGCTCGACTGCGCCCAGGCCACGATGGGCAGCCGCCTGCTGGGCGTGGTCGCCCGGGACGCCGCCGTGGCGGAGGCCCTGGCCGATCGCCGCCTGCCCGTGGAGGTCACGGGCAGCCGCGCCGCCGAGGACCTTTCGCTTCTGGCCGAGGCGCTGCTCGGCCGCCTTGCCCTGCCGCCGCCCGGCGCGGCTCGGGGCCATTCCGTTCTGACCGATTGGGGAATGCGCCGATGACGGCCATGCGGATGACCGCGATGGGCGACCGCCTTCCGGCCCTCGGCCGGGCACTCCGGATCGCGAGCATCCTTCTCGGCGCGCTGGCCTTCCTCTTCGTGATCACCGTGCCGCTGAATGGCGAGCAGCAGGCGGTGCTGACGCTTCTGGGCATCGCCGCCTTCCTCCTGATCAACCGGGTGAAGTCGCGGCGGGCGACGGTCCTGTTGGTGGTGCTCTCCTTCGCCATCACCTCGCGCTACCTGTGGTGGCGGGTGACGGAGACGATCGAGTTCGACAATGTCTTCCAGGGCTTCCTCTCGCTCGGCCTCTTCGCGGCCGAGCTCTATGCCGGCTCGCTCCTCTTTCTCTCCTATGTGCAGCTCACCTATCCGCTGAACCGCAAGCCGACAGCCCTGCCGGCCAACCCCGCGGATTGGCCGAGCGTCGACGTCTATGTCCCCTCCTACAATGAGAGCCTGGAGATCGTGCGGCCGACCGTGCTGGCCTGCATGAACATCGACTGGCCCCGGGACAAGCTGAACGTCTACGTGCTGGATGACGGCCGCCGCCCCGAATTCCGCCAGTTCTGCGAGGAGGTGGGCTGCGGCTACATCATCCGCCCGGACAACAAGGGCGCGAAGGCCGGCAACATCAACCACGCCCTGCGCCACACGGATGGCGACCTCATCGCCATCTTCGACTGCGACCACGCCCCCACCCGCGCCTTCCTGCAGATGACGGCGGGCTGGCTGGTGCGGGACCAGCGCCTCTCGATGGTGCAGACGCCGCACTACTTCTACTCGCCCGACCCGTTCGAGCGGAACCTGGCCCGCCGCCGGCCGGTGCCGAACGAGGGCCTGCTCTTCTACGGCGCCATCCAGCCGGGCAACGATCTCTGGAACGCCGCCTTCTTCTGCGGTTCCTGCGCGCTGATCCGCCGCACCGCCCTGATGGAAGTCGGCGGCGTGCCGCACCAGACGGTGACGGAGGACTGCCACTGCTCTCTGCTGATGCAGCAGAAGGGCTGGCACACGGCCTATATCCGCCTGCCCCTCGCCGCCGGCCTGGCGACGGAGCGCCTGTCCATCCATATCGGCCAGCGCATGCGCTGGGCGCGCGGGATGATCCAGATCCTGCGGCAGGAGAACACGCCCTTCGCCCCCGGCCTCACCTGGGCGCAGCGGCTCTGCTACTTCACCGCGGGCTTCTCCTTCCTCTTCGCCCTGCCGCGCATCGTCTTCCTCACCTCGCCGCTCGCCTTCCTCTTCCTGGGGCAGAACATCATCGCGGCCTCCCCGCTGGCCATCATCGCCTATGCGGGCAGCCACATGTTCCACGCCTTCGGCACGGCATCGCGCCTGAACGGAAAGAACCGCCATTCCTTCTGGTCCGAGATCTACGAGGCCTGCATGGCGGCGCCGCTGGTTCTGGTGACGCTGGCGACGCTCTGGGACCCGCGAAGGGGCAAGTTCAACGTCACGGACAAGGGCGGGCGGCTGGAGGAAGGGTATCTCGATGTCCGGGCCGTGCTGCCGAACCTCATCCTGCTGGCGGCTCTCATCACCGGCGTCTGCATCGGCCTTTACGGCACACTCTCGACCGAAGCGGGGTCGCTGGATTTTCAGGCCTATCTGCTGAACACCCTGTGGTGCACGCTCTGCCTCGTGCCCGTCTCGGCCGCCGTGGCGGTGGGGCTGGAGCGGGAGCAGATGCGCGACCGCGCCCGGGTGGAGGTGAACCTGCCCGCCGAGCTGATCCTTTCGGACGGCCGCCGCGTGGCCGCACAATCCTCCGACATCTCCATGTCCGGCGCGCGCCTGCTGCTGGACCGGCCGCTCGGCATCGCCAATGGCGACCATTGCCGCGTCTGCTTCGACCTGGGCGACGAGCATGTGGAAGTCCATGCCACCCTCCTGCACTGGGAGGAGGGCGAGGCCTTCCTGCGCTTCCATATCGAGAATGTGGTCGACGAGGCAGCCATGGTCCGCGTCTTCTTCGGCCGGCCGGATGCCTGGGTGCATTGGGACCAGTGGCCGCAGGACCGTCCTCTGCGGGCGCTGAAGGATGTCGTGATGGCGACCAAGGACGCCGTGTTCCGGAAATACCGCTTCAAGATGACCAAGGCCCCCAGCCGCGTGAGCAAGCCCGTTCCCGTCGAGCAGATCCGCAAGTCCGACGTGGTGCGGCCGAAAGCCCAGGTCGCGCGGGCAAAGGAGACCACCGCCGCGGCCATCGGCCTGCTGGCGCTGCTTCTGCCCGGGTCGGTGCTGGCCCAATCGCCTGGGCCGGGTTCGGCGCCGCCGAGCTTCGCCCCCCCTGCCCTGCCCGGCACGCCCACCTATGCGCCGAGCCCGGTCCCCGTGGTCCCCGCGCCACCCGCCGCCGCGCCGGCGCCGTCCGGCGGCACGCGGGAGGCGCGGCTGACCTTCCGCGAGCTTGGCCTGACCGGCCCGATGCAGTTCCGCGGCACCGCCGACCTGCAGGGCGTCCTGTTCGGCCTCTCACGGGATGAGGTGGTGACCTCCGCGCGGCTGACCGTGCAGGGCGGCTCCTCCGCCGCCCTCATCCCCTCCCTCAGCCAGATCGCGGTGACGCTGAACGAGCAGTTCGTCGGCAACATCGCGCTCGATCCCGCGCGCCAGGCCTTCGGCCCGCTCTCCTTCGACATCGACCCCGTGAACTTCGCAGAGGTGAACCGGCTGAACTTCCGCTTCGCCGGCCGCTACGCGACCGAGTGCAACGACCCGCTCTCCGGCCTTCTCTACGCGAACATCTCCGACCTCTCGACGCTCCAGCTCACCATCGAGCGCCTGCCGCCGCAGCGGGACCTGGCCCGTCTGCCGGAGCCCCTCTTCGACCGCCGGGTGCTGCGCCGGGCGCTGAGCCTGCCGGTGATCATCCCGGCCGAGGCGGGGCCGCAAGGCCTGCGCGCCGCGGCGATTGCGGCCTCCTGGTTCGCGGTGCAGGCCGATTATCGCGGCGCGAGCTTTCCCGTGGACCGCAGCGTGCCGTCCCAGGGCAATGCGCTGGTGATCGCGGCGGGGCCGGATGCCGTGCCCGGCCTGGCCCTGCCCCGCTTCGAGGGGCCGACCCTGGCCATGGTGGCCAACCCCACGGATCCGTTCGGCACGCTGCTAATCCTCGGTGGAAGGTCGGAGCAGGAGGTGGCGCAGGCCGCGCTCGCCCTGGCCGCCGGGCGCGGGGGAGTCGGGGGCGAACTGGCCCGCGTCTCCGCGCCCGCCATCACGCCGCGCCAGCCCTATGATGCGCCGCGCTGGCTCCCGGCGGACCGGCCCGTCCTGATCGGCAGCCTTGTCGACCGCTCGGAGCTGCAGGCCTATGGCTACACGCCCGGCACCATCCGCGTGCCGTTGCGGACGGCGCCCGACCTCCTCACCTGGGCGGATCGCGGCATCCCCGCCGATATCCGCTTCCGCGGCCCCAATGGGCAGGCGGTGGATGTCGCGGCCTCGCGGCTCGACGTGCTGGTCTCCGAGAACTTCCTGAAGTCCTTCGCACTCGGCTCTGGGGAGCGGATCTGGCCGCTCAACCTCCTCACGGGCTGGCTGCTCGGTGACGAGGCGGTGCGCAAGGGCCGGGCCATGGTGCCGACCTATCTCCTCTTCGGGCGGGAGGAGCTGCAGATGCGCTTCGACATGCGCCCGCTGAACCGCGGCGAATGCACGGCCGTGCCGGGCGACATCCGCGCGGCGGTCGACCCCGACAGCACGATCGACCTCTCCCGCGCCTGGCGCTATGCGCGCCTTCCCGCGCTGAACTACTTCGCCTCGGCCGGCTTCCCCTTCACCCGTATGGCCGATCTGGCTGACACGGCGGCGGTGCTGCCCGAGCGGCCGAATATGCTGGAGGCGAGCGCCTTCCTCGACCTCATCGGCTCGCTCGCAGCCAATGTCGGCCATCCCGCGACCGGGCTGACGGTGGTTTACCCCTCGGGGCTGCAGACGGTGGCCGGGAAGGACCTGCTTCTGCTGGGCACGCTGGGGCGCCAGCCCGCGGCCGCCACCCTGCTCCGGAACAGCCCCGTGCAGGTGCAGAACGACCGCCTGACCATCGCCGCGCCCGATGCCCTGGCCGATATCCGCGCCCTGTTCCTGGACCGTCCTGGCTCGGACGAGCTGACCCGGGCCTCCGCCGCGCTGTCCGAGCTGGGCGAGGGCGTGGCGGTGCTGGTCGGCACGGAAAGCCCTCTCACCGCGGGCAAGTCGGTCGTCGCCGTGCTCGGCGCCACGCCGGCGGCCCTGTCCGGGGTGGTGGGAGCGCTGCGGGACCCTGAAACCTCGCCGCGGGTGCAGGGCGACCTCGTCGTGCTCAACGGCAGCCGCGTGACGGGCTATCGCACCGCCGCGACTTACGGAGTTGGTAACCCGCCCTGGTGGGTGATGCCCTATCTCTGGCTCGGCACCAGCCCCTGGCGGGTGGCGAGCGTGATGCTGGCAGGTGCCCTCCTCCTGGGCCTGCCCTTCTATTGGCTACTGCGCCGCCGGGCCGCGATGCGGCTCCGCGCCCGCACACCGAAGGGGCACTAGACCATGCGGGGCATGCGCCGGGGACAGGGACGGAGCGCGCTGGGTGTGGCGCTGGCGCTGGCGGCCTGGTCCGGGCCTTCCGCCGCGCAGCAGGTCGCGGCCGCCTCCTCTCCGCCGGGGGCCGTGGACGTGCTGGTCCGCCAGGCCGAGCGCTGGCTTTCCCAAGAGCGAGTGGAACTCGCCGCGCCGGCCGTGGAGCGGGCCCTGGCCGCGGCGCCGGACAATCCCTCCGTCCTCTCCGTCGCCGCGCGGCTGGAGGTGGCGCGCGGAAACCGGGACGCGGCGAATGCCTATCTTGCCCGCCTCCGCGCCGCCGGCGCGACGCCGGAGCAACAATCCCAAGCGGAAGGCGCCGTGCGCAGCGCCACGGTGGACCGCAGCGGCCTGGAGGAGGCACGCCGCCTCGCACGGGAGGGCCGGGCCGATGCCGCCGCCCAGCGCTACCGGCAGGTCTTCGGTGCCCAGGGGCCGACCGAGCCCTATGCCCAGGAATACTACCAGACGCTGTCGGGCACCGAGCAGGGCCGGGCCGAAGGCCAGCGCGGCCTTGCCAACATGGCGAACCGGCCGGGCGCCACGGATCGCACCCGCCTCGCCTATGCCCAGAGCCTGACCTATGCCGCCGGCACCCGCGCGGAAGGCATACGCCGCCTGGCGGAGCTGGCGGACCGCCCGGAGGTCGGACAGGAAGCGCGGCAATCCTGGCGCGCTGCCCTTGGCTTCGCCGGCAACGACCCGAGCGTCGCGCCGCAGGTCGAGGCTTACCTGCAGCGCTTCCCCGGGGACCCTGAACTGAGCCGGCGGCTGGAGGCGCTGCGGGCGGCCCCGCCGCCCACGCCCGCCGACCCCAACGCCGCCGCGCGCCAATCCGCCTTCGCCAGGCTGGAGGCGGGCGGCACGGCCGACGCCGCGCGCCAGTTCGAAGCCGTCCTGGCCACTAACCCCAATGATGCGGATGCGCTGGGTGGGCTGGGCATCGTGCGCCTGCGCCAGGGCAACCAGCCGGAGGCGCGACGCCTGCTGGAGCGGGCTGTCGCGGCCGATCCGTCCCGTGCGGCGCAGTGGCAGCGCGCGCTGGACGCCGCCTCCTATTCCACCGATCTCGCCGAGGCCCAGGCCCGCCTGCGTCGCAACGACCTGGAGGGCGCGGATGCCGCCGCCCGCCGGGCTGCGATGCGCGAGGTGGATGACCGCTCCGATGCCGAGGTGGTGCTCGGCGAGCTCGCCCTGCGCCGGAACGATCCGCAGGGTGCCGAAGCCCGGTTCCGCGCGGCGCTCAGCCGGCGCCCCGGCTTCCAGCCGGCCCAGCAGGGGCTGAACGCGGCCCTCCGGGCCCAGGGGCGCCCGGCCGAATTCGCCATCGCCCGCCCCGCGCCCCGCCCCGCCGCCCCAGGCGGCGGGGGCGCGCCAGCCACGGGTACGGCCGAGGGCAATGCCTACCGGGCGGAAGCCGCGCGGGTCGCGGACCCCGCGGCGGCGGCGGCCATCCTGCGCAACGCCGTCGCCGCCGCGCCCGACGATCCCTGGACCCGGCTCGATCTCGCCCGCGCCCTGCGTCGCCAGGGGCGCGGTGCCGAGGCTCGGGCCGTGGTGGAGGAGTTGGCGGCACGCAGCGCCAATCCGGACGCGGCCTATGCGGCCGCCCTTCTGGCCGAGGAGGACAACCGCATCGCGGATGCGGATGCGCTTCTCTCCCGCATCCCACCGAACCGGCGGAGCCCAGACATGTCCCGCCTCGCCGCCCGCATCCGCGGCGCGCGGGAGGTGCAGTCGGCCGCCGCCCTGCTGCCCCTGAGCCCGATCGAGGGCCGCACCCGCCTGCTCACCCTCGCGGCCCGGCCGGATCCGACCGGCAGCACGGCGGTGGCGGTGATCCGCGCCTTCGGAGAGGCCGGGGACCGCGCCGGCGCCGCCGAGGCCGCGCGCGTGGCCATCGCCAATCGCAGCGCGACCGGCACGGCGGCCCGCATTGCCATTGCCGGCGCCCTTCTCGGCGCGGGGCTGGATGCCGAGGCCACCGCCCTGGCCGCCGAGGCCGACACCACGGCCGCCACGGCCGAGCAGCGGCGCGACCTCGCCTCCATACGGTCGGGCGCGGCCGTGCGCGCCGCGGACCGGCTGAACGAGGCGGGCGACCAGGCCGATGCCTTCGAGCGCCTGCGCCCGGTGCTTGCCTCAGACCCCGGCAACCAGGACGCCAACCTCGCCCTCTCACGCCTCTATCTCGGCGCCCGCCGGCCGGAGGAGGCGCTGCGCGTGGCGGAAGCCGTGCTGATGCGCGACCCACGCAACCTGGATGCCCGGCGCAGCGCCATCGAGGCCGCGCTTGCCACAGGCGACCGGCAGCGGGCCGAAGGACTCCTGGCCGGCGCCCAGGCCACGAATCCCCGGGATTCCCGCGTCGCGCTGCTGGAGGCCCGGATCGCCCGCGCCTCGGGCGACGAGACGCGCGCCCGGCAGGCGCTGGAACTGGCGGCGGCGCAGCGCAGCGCCGAACTCGGCACCCGCGCGACGGCCACCACGCCGGGGGTGGTCCCCATGCAGGGGCTGGCCAATCCCTTCGCCCGCTCCGGCACGGGCGGCACGGCCCTGACAGCGGCCCAGCCGACCGATCCCGTGCTGCGGCAAATCCAGACCGAGGCGGATGCGCTGCGGCAGGAGACCGGCACGCTGCTCTCCGGCGCCGTGGCGGTCCGCGTGCGCTCGGGCGATCAGGGGCTGGACCGCCTGACGGAACTGGGCGCGACGCTGCAGGCCGATATCTCCCCGGGCACGCTGGGTGGGCGGCTGACCGCCTCGGTGCAGCCGGTCACGATCGATGCCGGCTCGCCGCTCGCGGATGTGCAGGCGCTGCGGCGCTACGGTACCAACGCCCTCAATACGGGTATCGCGGGCAGCACCTCGACCCTCGCCTCCTCCCGCAATACGAGCGCGGCGGGCGTGGCGCTGGCGGCGAACTACGTCCGAAACGACTGGCTGAAGCTCGATATCGGCTCCACGCCGCTCGGCTTCCGGCGGACCAATATCGTCGGCGGCATCGAGCTTTCCCCCGCCCTGACCGACCGCCTCCGCATCCGCGTGGCGGGGGAGCGGCGGGCGGTGACGGACAGCCTGCTCTCCTGGGCCGGCGCGGTGGACGACCGGACCGGTGTCAGCTGGGGTCCCGTGATGCGGACGGGCGGGCGGGCCCAGGTCGAGGTCCCGATCGGCGCGGGCTACGCCTATGCCGGCGGCGGCTACGCCACCTTCGACGGCGACGGCGTGGCGAGCAACACGCGGATCGAGGCGGGCGCCGGCGTGTCGCTGCCCCTCTACAAGACCGCGGGCGGCGAGCTGACCGGCGGCGTGGACCTCGTCTATTTCAGCTACGACCGCAACCTGCGCTACTTTACCCTCGGCCATGGCGGCTATTTCAGCCCTCAGCAGTACACGGCCCTCAACATCCCCGTGGATTGGCGCGGCCGGGCTGGCGACGTGACCTACCGGGTCGGCGCCACGGTCGGCTATGCGAGCTACCGCGAGGATCGTGCGCCTTACTTCCCTAATGATCCGGGGCTCCAATCCCAGGTGGAGGCGCTGGCAACCTCCACGGCGGGCGGGACCAACCCCGTCACAGCCTTCTATGCGGGGCAGTCGCAGAGCGGCTTCGTGGGCGGGCTTCGCGCGGAGGTGGACTGGGCCATCACCCCCACCCTCACGCTTGGCGGCGCGATCCGCTACGACAAGGCCGCCAATTTCGACGAGACACGGCTGCTCATGCGCCTTCAGAACAGGTTCTGAAGGCGCGCCTTGCACGGTGAGGTCCGGGCAATCATATGAATACACGAACACAATTCGTGATTTGAGCCCGAGATGACCGCACCCCGCCGCCTGCGCCTTGGCGCCTTCATGCGCCCGGTCAGCATCCACACCGCCGCCTGGCGCTACCCCGGCGCCTTCCCCGACGCCAACTTCAACCTCCAGCACCTCGTCCGCTTCGCCCGCAGCCTGGAGGCGGCGCGCTTCGACGCCTTCTTCATGGCGGACCACCAGGCCGTGCTGAACATGCCCATCCAGGCGCTGAAGCGCAGCGCCACCACCACCAGCTTCGACCCGCTGACCCTGCTGCCCGCGCTGGCCATGGTGACCGAGCGGCTCGGCCTCATCGCCACGGCCTCCACCACCTATAACGAGCCCTGGCATGTCGCCCGGAAGTTCGCCTCCCTCGACCATATCAGCGGCGGCCGTGCCGGCTGGAATGTCGTCACCTCCGGCAACCCGCATGAGGCGATGAATTTCGGGCGCGACGAGCACTGGGAACACGCGGCCCGCTACCGCCGCGCCCATGAGTTCATCGATGTGGTGAAGGGCCTCTGGGACAGCTGGGCGGACGACGCCTTCATCCGGGACGTGGAAAGCGGCGTCTATTTCGACCCGGAGAAGATGCATGTGCTCGGCCATAAGGGTGAGCATTTCTCGGTGCGTGGCCCCCTGAATGTCGCGCGGCCGGTCCAGGGCTGGCCCGTGATCGTGCAGGCCGGCTCCTCCGAGGACGGGCGGCAGCTGGCCGCCGAGACCGCGGAGGTGATCTTCGCCGCCGGAGGCCCGATCGGCGATGCGCGGGCCTTCTATGCCGATGTGAAGGCCCGCACCGCCGCCGCCGGGCGTGACCCGGACCACCTGCTGGTCCTGCCCGGCGCCTTCGTGGTGGTGGGGGACAGCGAGGAGGAGGCGCGGGAGAAGCGGGCCAGGCTGGATGCCGGCGTGCATGACGATAGCGCCATCGCCTCCCTTTCCATTGCCCTGGGGACGGACGCCTCCCTCTTCGACCCCGACGCGCCGCTACCCCAAGACATTCCCGAGACGAATGCCAGCAAGAGCGGCCGGGAGCGCGCCATCGCGATCGCCCGGCGGGAGAACCTCACCGTTCGCCAACTGGCGCAGCGCCTGGGCGGCTATGCCGGCGCGGCCATGGTGGGCACGCCGAAGAGGATTGCCGACGAAATGCAGGAATGGCTCGAAACCGGTGCCTGCGACGGCTTCAACATCATGTTCCCCTACCTGCCGGGCGGGTTGGACGACTTCGTGACCAAGGTGGTGCCGGAGCTGCAGCGAAGGGGCCTGCACCGCACGGAATATGAAGGGGCGACCCTGCGCGAGAACCTCGGGCTCCCCCGCCCCTCGAACCGCTTCTTCCCGCGGGCCTGACCGCCCTCCCCCCCGCAAGACCCCTGGCCCTGCCGGAGCCGCCGGCCTTTCGGCCGGGGAAGGAGCTGACCATATGCCCTCCATGATCCCGCTCTCCGTCCTTGACCTCTCCCCCGTGCCCGACGGCAGCGACGCCGGACAGGCGCTCCGCAACTCGGCCGAGCTCGCGCGCCATGTCGAGCGGCTCGGCTACAACCGCTACTGGATGGCCGAGCACCACAACATGCCCGGCATCGCCAGCGCGGCCACGGCGGTCGCCCTGGCCCATGTGGCGCATGGCACCACGCGCATCCGCATTGGCGCGGGCGGCATCATGCTGCCCAACCACGCGCCGCTGACGGTCGCCGAGCAGTTCGGAACGCTCGCCTCCCTCTATCCCGGCCGGGTCGATCTCGGCCTGGGCCGCGCCCCGGGCACGGACCAGGTGACCGCCCATGCGCTGCGCCGGACGCTGCAGGGGGACGTCGACTCCTTCCCGCAGGACGTGATGGAGCTGATGGCCTATTTCCGCCCGGTCCAGCCCGGGCAGCGCGTGCAGGCGGTGCCGGGCGCGGGGCTGGACGTACCGGTCTGGATCCTCGGTTCCTCGACCTACGGCGCGCAGCTCGCGGCGGCGCTGGGGCTGCCCTATGCCTTCGCCTCGCATTTCGCGCCGGCCGCGATGCACGACGCCATCGCCATCTACCGCGAGCGCTTCCGCCCCTCCGGACATATCGAGAAGCCGCATGTGATGATCGGCGTGAACCTGCATGCGGCGCCGACGGATGAGGAGGCGCGCTTCCTCTTCTCCTCGCACCAGCAGTCCTTCGTGAACCTGCGCAGCGGCCGCCCGGGCAAGCTGCCCGCGCCGAAGGAGGGCTTCTACGAAAGCCTGGACCCCCATGCGCGCGCCATGATCGACCACAGCCTGGCCTGCACCATCGTCGGCGGCCCCGATGCCGTGCGACGCGGGCTGCGCGACATCATCGAGCGGACCGGGGCGGATGAGCTGATGCTCACCGGCCATATCCATGACCCCGAGGCCCGCAAGCGGTCCTATGCGATCATGGCGGAGGTCGCTGCTTCCCAGCCCGTCGCGGCCTGAGGCCCCCGGGCTCGTCATTTGGTCCTGCCGGCCCGCCCGGATAGAACCGCCCCCTCACACCAGGGAAACAGCGCGATGATCGAGGAACGCAAGCCCGGCACGGGCGACGAGGCCGTGGCCGGCAAGGACGTGACGGTGCACTACACCGGCTGGCTCTTCGATGCCGGCAAGCCGGAGAACAAGGGCCGCAAGTTCGACAGCTCCCGCGACCGCGGCGAGCCCTTCTCCTTCCCGCTCGGCGCCGGCCACGTGATCCGCGGCTGGGACGAGGGCGTGCAGGGCATGAAGGTGGGCGGCCAGCGCACGCTGACCATTCCGCCGGAGAAGGGCTATGGCGCCCGCGGCGCCGGCGGGGTCATTCCGCCGAACGCGGTGCTGGTGTTCGACGTGGAACTGCTGGGCGTCGGCTGACACCGGGCACGGAGGGCTCCGCCCTCCACCCGCCAAGGGCCTGAGGCCCTTGGAACCCCGTCTGACTGCCGTGGATACCCCGGATCGGTGGGGTCTCTGGTTAGAGGTGCTGATTCTGCCTTTGCAGTCGCCTGAGGTCATCGACCTCAGGCGCACCGTCAGCCCCGTGATTCCAAACTTCTAAAAGAAGATGATGGTGAGGGGTCGGGGAGAGGAAGAATTCCTTCTTCCTCTCCCCGGGACAGACCGCCAGCCCAGAATGGTCTCAGCCCTCCGAGCCCTGACGCCAGTAAGCCACGGCGCGGTAGCGGGCGCGGTCCAGGCCGCGCTCATCGCCCCAATGCTCGCGCAGGGCACGGGCCGTCGCGTTCTCGCAGGCGGCCCAGCAGGTGATGGCCTCGCCCACCGGCCAGGTCACGGCCCGCACCGCTTCCAGCAACCGGCTGCCATAGGGGGCGCCGTTCCGGTGCACCCAGTGCAGCGTGAAGCCCGGCGGGTGGCGGAGCGGCTGCTCCTCCGCCGCATCGGCGACTTCGATCACGACCACGCCTCGGGCATCGGGCGCCATGGATTCCAGGCCGCGGGCGATGGCGGGCAGCGCGGTTTCGTCGCCGGCGACCAGCGTCCAGCCGTCCGCCACCACCGTGCCGCCGCCGGGTCCCATGATCCCGACCCAATCCCCGGGCTGGGCCCGGATCGCGAAGCGGGAGCCTGGGCTCTCCTCCCCGTGGAGGACGAAATCGACGTCGAGCGTGCCGGCGGCGAGGTCAAGGCTGCGGATGGTGTAGGTGCGCCGGGTCAGGCTGGCATCGAAGACCGGCTGGCCACTGGCGCTGACATGCGGCCAGACCGGTTCCGCCCCGGGCTCCGGGATCAGGATCTTCACATGCATCTGGTCCGCGTCGAAGCGCTCCAGCCGATCCCCGGACAGGGTCAGGCGGCGCATGCGCGGCGTCACGTCCCGCGCGCTGAGCACGCGCAGGGGACGGAAGTTGTGCGGCTGCGCGCCGGCCCCAAGGGCGCCGTCGCCGGTCCAGACGATGCCCAGCGCCTCATCCGGTGCAAAGGCGTCCAGGTGGCCGGAGACGATGTTCTTCGCATCCGCCAGCCGATCGGGGTTTGCGGCCTCGATCCGCAGCTCGATCTGGCCCTCCTGCAGCCGCAGCATGGCGGTGCTGCCGGGGAAGAGGATGCGGGAATCGGCCAGCGAGCCGGACACCTCCATCCCATGATCGACCATGTGTTCGCGGAAGCGGGTGATGAGGGCTTCCGGGCTGCGGGTGCGGGCGCGTGCCTCGGCGACGAGGGAAGTCATGGCCTCCGGTCCTCTACTGGATCGCACCGGGCTGCAGATCGGCCCAATGCGCGCCCTCCATGGGAATGGAGAGGAAGCGGGTGTTGAGATCCGCCATGGTGGCGGCGGGCGAGAGATCGGCGCAGCGATCCGGGTGGAACCAGCGCGCCATGGCCTCGAGCATCACCATATGGGCCGGGGTGTCGTTGAAGCCGTGCCAGATGGCGTGGGCCCGGCGCGCCTTCACCGCGGACAGGGACTCGAGATGGCTGCGGCGGATCACCGCCGCCAGTTCGCGCTCCGCCTCCGCGACCGGCACGCCGGGGCCGAGTGGAATGCCGCCGCGCCCGGCGTAGGGGCCGCCGGTGGCCACATAGACGGCGGGCTGCGTGGCCAGCACGTATTCGAGCGGCAGCTGGCCCGTGGCACCCGGCAGCATCTCCGCCCCGATATTGTGGCCGCCGGCGAAGCGGATCATCGAATCGAAGGCGCCCTTGCCCGGGGAGGAGCAGCAGGGCGGCCCCCCGGCATGGGCATGCACCAGCACTTTCGGCCGCGCCTCTCCAAGCCCGGACAGGCGCGTGGTGATGCGGTCCAGCCGCTCGGCATAGAAGGCCTGGAAGGCCGCCGCCCGGTCCTCCAGCCCCAGCACCTGGCCCAGCACGGCCATGCTGCGCCGCGTGTCGCGTATCGGGTCCGTGAAGAAGTCGATCACCACGACCGGAATGCCGAGGGCGGTGAGCCGGTCCGGCAAGCCCTCCCCCATCCGCCGGAGCCCGCCGCCGCTCAGGATCACCACATCGGGCCGCGTGGCGAGCACAGCTTCGACCGACATCCCGTCGCCCTGCACGCGGCCGACCAGCGGAATGGCGTCGGCCTGCGGAAAACGGGCGCGCAGCGCGGCGTAGTCGGGCGGGTTCTGGCCCCGCAGGTCGTCCGCCCAGCCCACCACCAGCGACACGGGATCAGGGTGCAGCAGCGCCATCGCGAAGACATGCCGCCCCTGCCCAAGGACAATGCGCCGCGCCGGGCGGGGCAAGGAGACCTGGCGGCCCAGCACATCCGTGATGCGGATGGTCCCCTGCGCGCGCAGGAGGCGGGGGGCGGCCAGGGCGGGCAGGCTGCCCAGGAGGATTCGGCGGTTCATGCGGGCGCTCCTGGCGGAGGGAGGGCGAAGGGAAGCGCGCGGGCGATGGCGGCCGGAAGGACGGAGCCGTGGGTTTCCCCGGCGAACTCCACGAAGTCCACGCGCGAAGGGCAGTCTTTCAGAAGCGCCGCGAGGTCCCGGGCGTTGCCGGCCATGCGGCGCGCGGCCCGTTCGGCCGCGTTCGGGCGGTTCTCCCGCCCCTCCAGCTCGCCCACGGCGACCAGCAGCGCGCGGTCCGCGGCCTCCGCGGGCGGGACGGCAACGAATTGGTGGGCGCCCTGCATCAACGCCCCACCGCCCCACCAGAGCGAGGGGCTGGCGGCCACCAGGCGACGGAACAGGCGCGGGCGCGTGAACAGGGCGTGCAGGGCGAGCAGCCCGCCGAAGGAATGGCCGAACAGGGCAAGGCGGGTCCGGTCAACCGGGAAGCGGCGCTCGATCCGGGGCAGGAGCTCGCCCTCGATGAAGTCCAGGAACGCATCGGCCCCACCCGTGCCTTCGGGGGCGTCCGGGATCCGCGGCGTATAGTCCCGCGAGCGGGCGGGCACGTCGAAGGGGCGGTCCCCGGCATGGCCCAGCCCGACGATCAGCGCGGGCGCGATGTCGCCGGCAGCACCACGCCAGGCGCGGGCGCGGGCGGCATCCACGGCCGTGGCGAAGCATGCATTGCCATCGGTCAGGAAAAGAACGGGAAAGCCGCCCGGCGGGGGCGGCGCTTCCGGCCATGCGAGCAGGATGCGGTGCGGGCGCGCCGGGTCATCCCCGGCGCGCATGTCCCACCAGGCGGTACGGGGCAGCGTGACGGGCTGCTCCGTCATCACCACCGAACGCGCAGACCCGCGAGCACGAGGCGGCGGTTGCCGTAGTAGCAGTTCGTGACGGAGTTGCAGCTGGCGACGTATTCCTTGTCCGCCAGGTTCTGGCCGTTCAGCGTGAACTCCAGCCCGCGCAGGTTGTCGAAACGCTGGCCGAAGTCGTAGCGGATGGCGGCATCGAACAGGGTGACGTCGGGCACCTTGAAGGTGTTCGTCTCGTTCCCGTAGGTCTCGCCGATATAGCGCACGCCGCCGCCGATCTCGAGCCCGCGCAGCGGCCCTTCGCGGAAGGAATAGTTCGCCCAGCCGCTGGCGATGTGGTTCGGCACCTGCGGCACCCGGTTGCCCGAAACGCCGGCCGTGTTGGACTTGGTGATCTCGGCATCGATGTAGGAGTAGGTGCCGATCAGGTCGATGTTGCTGGTCAGGCTGGCTCGCCCTTCCAGCTCGAATCCGCGCGAGCGGATCTCGCCGGTCTGCACTGAGAAGGCGTTGTTGTTGGGGTCGGTCGTCAGCACGTTCTGCTGCGTGATCTGATAGAGCGCGGCCTGGACGAAGCTGTTCATCCCGGGCGGCTGGTACTTCACGCCGATCTCATACTGCTCGCCCGTCGTCGGGTCGAAGGTGCCGCCGCCACGAGCGGGCGAGAGGGTGCCCGAGTTCGGCAGGAAGGAGGTGGAGTAGCTGGCATAGGGCGCGATGCCGTTGTCGAACAGGTAGAGCGCGCCGGCCCGCCAGGTGAAGGACTCGTCATACTGGCTGGTATGGGCGCTCGTGCTGCGCGTCACCGTCTCGCTCGTCGCGAAGTCCTGCCGCACGCCGATGTTGAAGCGGAAGCGGTCGATCGCGATCTGGTCTTGTGCATAGATGCCGAGCTGGTCGGTGATCTGGCCGGTGGTCTGGGCCAGGGTGATGCGCGGCGCGGTGACCGGCACGTAGTAGCTGGGCGAGAAGAGGTCGATGGTCGGCCCCGTCGCCTGCCCCAGGCGGCGCTTGGCGGAGGAGCGCGACCAGTCCAGCCCGGTTAGCAGCGTGTGGCGCACCGGCCCCGTGTTGAAATCCGCCTGGAGCTGGTTGTCGAGCGCGAAGGTATCCGCATGCTCGATCGCATGGGTCAGGTTGCGGTTGCCCGTGCGGCCATTGGGCGCGATCGACTGCACCGAGAGCACGCGGCGCTCGGAATCGATATGCATGTAGCGGAAGTTCTGGCGCGCGGTGAACACGTTGTCGAAGCGGTGCTCGAACTGATAGCCCACCGAGGCTTGGCGCCGCGCCTCCGTGTTCCAGTTCGGGTCGCCGCCGAAGAAGTTCGAGTGGATCCGGCCATTCGGGCTGGGCAGCACCGTGCCGACGGCCGGGACGAAGTTGTAGAAGCCCGCCCGCGGATCATCCTGGTAGGAGGAGAGCAGGGTGAAGGTGGTGTTGCTGTCCGGCCGCCAGGTGAAGGCCGGCGCGATCGCGATCCGCTCCTCCCCGACATAGTCGTATTGCGTCTCCGCCTTCCGGGCGATGCCGGTCAGGCGATAGAGGAACTGCCCGTCCGCGGTCAGCGGCCCGCCGAAGTCGAAGGCGGCCTGAAGCCGCGAATCCGTCCCGGCCTCCAGCCGCACCTCATGGATCGGCGTCTCGGTCGGGCGGCGGCTGACGAGATTGACGAGGCCGCCGGCGCCCGTCTGACCGTAGAGCACGGAGGCCGGGCCGCGCAGCACCTCGATGCGCTCCAGCAGGTAGGGATCGAAGGTCGGCACGGCGAAGGATGCGCCGCGGCCGACGCGAAGGCCATCGAGGAAGTTCACGAAGGCCGCGCCCGTGCCCTGGCCACCGAAGCCGCGCACGAACACGCTGTCGAAGCGGGCGCTCGGGCGGATTTCGGAGAGCACGCCGGCGGTGTAGCGCAGCGCCTGGGAGATGGACTGCGGCTGCTGGTCGTCGATCTGGTCGCGGGTGACGACGCCCAGCGACTGCGGGGCCTCGATCAGCGGCGTGTCGGTCTTGGAACCGGTGGTGGTCACCGGGGCGACATAGCCCTGCACGGGCTGCCAGCTGCGCCAGGCGGTCGCCTGCACGTCCACCTCAGGCACGGCGATCGGCGTCTCGGCCGCGTCCGTCTGGGCATGCGCCGGGAGGGCAAGGGCCATCGCCGCGGCGGTGGCGAGCAGGAGGCGGCGCGGCGAGATGGAACAGGTCGGGCGAGGCATGCGAGTCATCCGCAGGAGCATTCGGCCGTCTCTCTTCCACAGATGCAACTTGGTCGCAATTGCCGACATGGCCTCTCGGCTCTACTGTGGCTCCGCCGCAACAAGCTCCACCGGTCCCACCCTTTGCCATTCGGGCGCCGTGAGGGCCGGGCTATGCTGCCGGTGGAAGGCGGCCCGATATGCGGCATATCAGTGGATTAGCGATCACGGAAACGGGGCTGGGCGTGTCGCTCGCCTTCATCGCGGGGGCGGTCAATGCCGGCGGGTTCCTGCTGGTCGGGCAATACACCTCCCATATGTCCGGCATCCTCTCGGCCATCGCGGATGCGACGGTGCTCGGAGCCCTAGGGCTCGCGGCCGCTGGTGCCGTGGCGGTGCTGTGCTTCCTGCTTGGCGCCGCCTGCTCCGCGGTGCTGATCAACTGGGGCCGCCGCAACCCGCGCCACCATCCCTACGCCCTGCCCCTTCTGCTGGAAGCCGGGCTGCTGCTCCTGCTCGGGCTGATCGGGGGCTTGTTGCGGGCCGCGCCGCTCGTGGCCATGGCCGTGCCGCTGCTCTGCTTCCTGATGGGGCTGCAGAACGCCACCATCACGAAGATCTCCGGCGCACGGATCCGCACCACCCATATGACGGGGGTGGTTACCGATCTGGGGATAGAACTGGGCAAGCTGTTCTACTGGAACCGCGGAGCCGGGGGGCATGTGGTGCGCGCGGATCGGGTGAAGCTGCGCCTGTTATCCGCCGTCCTGTCGGCCTTCATGCTGGGGGGGCTGGCGGGGGCGCTTGGCTTCTCCCGCCTGGGCTTCGTCTCCACCCTCCCCCTCGCCATGGCTCTGATCGCCCTGGCCTGTGCGATGATCCAAGCGGAAGGGCGCGGCAGGTCCCATCCCGGCCTGCCGGATTCCCAGAGCATCCGTTGAGCAGACCTGCCCGGCCCGGCACGCGGGGCCCGGCATTTGTGGTGATAGCTGCGAATGATTATCCTCTGCGGCATCCTCCAAGGCCCGGAGCCCTCATGAACCGCAGCCTGCTGCGCCCTGCCCTGCGTCCCACCCGGTTGTCCGCTCCGGGGCCGGCTCCGTCGCGATGAGTGCCTCCGTGATCTCCGCCGGGGACGCCGCCTCCGGCTATCGCCGGCTGATGCTGCGCCGCTCGGCCCTGCTGGTCGCGCTCAGCCTGGGTCTTGTCGCGGCCTTCCTGCTGGATGTGGCAACCGGTCCGGCGCGGCTTCCGCTCGCCACGGTGCTGGACGCACTGCTGGCCGGGCGCGGCGCCGGAGGGGCGATGTCGGTCATCGTCTGGGACGTCCGCCTGCCCTATGCCGTAATGGCGATGCTGGTCGGGGCCGCCCTCTCGCTCTCGGGCGCCGAGATGCAGACGGTGCTGGACAACCCGCTGGCCAGCCCCTTCACCCTCGGCGTGTCCTCCGCCGCCTCCCTCGGGGCCGCCCTGGCCATCGTGCTCGGGCGCGGAATCCCCTTCGTCCCGCAGGACTGGCTGATCCCGGCCAATGCCTTCGTCTTCGCCCTGGCCGCGATGTTCCTGCTGCAGTTCCTCGCGCGGCTGAGGGGGGCGGGGGTGCAGTCGCTGGTGCTGTTCGGCATCGCCCTCGTCTTCGCCTTCAACGCCCTGGTCGCGCTGATCCAGTTCGTGGCCACCGAGCAGGCGCTGCAGCAGCTCGTCTTCTGGTCGATGGGAAGCCTGGCGCGCTCGACCTGGGACAAAATCGGGATCCTGGCCCTGGCCCTGCTGGTGGCGGCACCCTTCTCCGCCCGCGCGGCCTGGCGGCTGACGGCGCTGCGCCTGGGCGAGGACCGCGCGCGTTCCTTCGGGGTGGACACGCATGCGACGCGGCGCGGGGCCCTGCTGCGGGTCAGCCTGCTGGCCGGCGTCTCGGTTGCCTTCGTCGGCACCATCGGCTTCGTGGGGCTGGTGGGGCCCCATGCGGCGCGGCTGATGGTGGGCGAGGACCATCGCTTCTTCCTGCCCGCCTCGGCGCTGTGCGGCGCGCTGCTGCTCTCGCTCTCCTCCGTGGTGGGCAAGCTTGTCGTGCCCGGGCTGCTGGTGCCGATCGGCATCGTCACGGCGCTGATCGGCGTTCCCGTCTTCCTGGCGCTCGTGCTCGGCCGGGGGCGCATGGCATGAGCACGGCCTCCCTCACCGTCTCCGGGCTGCGCGTCGCCTATGGGCGCAAGGTGATCGTGGACGATCTCAGCCTGCCGCCGCTCCAGCCGGGCACCCTCACCGCCCTGGTCGGCCCGAATGCGGCGGGCAAGTCCACCCTGCTGCGCGGCATCGCGGGCCTCGTCTCGGGCACGCGCGGGCAGGTCCGCCTTGGCGACCGCGACCTGCTTGCCATGTCGATCCCCGAGCGCGCCCAGCACCTGGCCTACATGCCGCAGGGGCTTCCGGGTGGCGTGGCACTGACGGTGATGGAGACCCTCGTGGGCGCCCTGCGTGCCGTGCCGACGGCGCTTGCGCCCGATGGAGCGAGCGCCGCCGCCCATGCGATCCGCGTGCTGCAGAAGCTGGGCATCGAACACCTGGCGATGCGCACGCTCGACCGCCTCTCGGGCGGGCAGCGGCAGCTTGTGGGGCTTGCCCAAGCGCTGGCGCGGGAACCGGCGGTGCTGATGCTCGATGAGCCGACCAGCGCGCTCGACCTCCGCCATCAGGTCTCGGTCATGGCCCTGGTGCGGGAGACGGTGGTGCGCAGCGGGCTGGTGGGGGTGGTGGTGCTGCACGACCTCGCCCTGGCCGCCCGCTTCGCGGACCGGCTGGTGGCGCTGAGCGAAGGCAAGGTGCAGGCGGATGGGACGCCGACCCACACCCTCACACCCGACCTCCTGGCCCGCGTCTATCAGGTGGAGGCACGGGTGGAGCGCTGCTCGCAGGGGCATCTGCTCGTCCTGGCGGATGCTCCGCTGCGCGGCGCGGCCTAGGGCCGGTTAGGCAAGGCTGGCGGGTTGGTCCGGTCAGCCCGGCCGCAGCATCCAGTCGGCCAGGGCGGCGAAGGTGGCTTTCGCCCCTCGCAGCACGGCGGCCGCGTCCGGCTCGGCCTCCAGCCGCTCCAGGAAGCCGCGCCACATGGCGCCGGTCGCCTCACCATAGCCGTTGAAATACGAATGGCCGCCCGCAGCCGGAAGGCCGAGGCCTTCGAGCCCTTTCAGGATGACCCGCCCACCGAGCGTCGACCCCTCCATCACATAGAGGGAGCCCATGGCCTCGCCATGGCCGCGCAGGGCTGGCGGCGGGCAGGTGGGCAAGGTCTCCGGCACCACGCCCAGCGCGCGCAAGTCGCCCCGAAGGAGATGCAGGCGCCGCCGGGGCGAAAGGAAGGCGTCGTCCGACAGCTCGGCCGCGACGCGCGGCTCCCAGCCCGCCCAGAATCCGAAGAAGCGCGAGAGCACCGCCCGGTAGCGCCCGAGGGTCAGGCCCGGGTCAGCAAGAGCCAGCCCGCCCTCCAGCCGGTCGTGATCGGCCCGCGTCTCCGCGCGCAGGCGGTCGCGCAGGCTGTTCCCGGCGCTGGCTATCCGATCGCCGGGCATCAGATCATCGCGCGGATCTTGGCCGCCAGCACGTCCATGGCGAAGGGCTTGGTCATCACCTGCATGCCGGGTTCCAGCAGCCCGTTGCCGATGGCGGCGTTCTCCGCATAGCCCGTGATGAACAGCACCTTGAGCCCCGGTCGCTTGTCGCGCAGGGCATCGGCCAGCTGGCGCCCGTTCATTCCGCCGGGCAGGCCCACATCGGTCACCATCAGGTCAAGCCGGCGCATGCTGTCGGCCGCCCTCAGCGCCTGGGCTCCGTCGCTGACCTCCACCACGCCATAGCCGAGCTCGCGCAGCACCTCGCCGACGAGCATGCGCACCACCGGCTCGTCATCCACCACCAGCACCGTGCCGCCGTCGGGCGCGATGGCGGGAGGGACGGACTCCGGCCCCTCCGCATCCAGCACCGCCTCCTCCGCCGAGCGCGGGAGATAGAGGCGCACCGTGGTGCCCTGCCCGGCCTCGGAATAGATGCGGACATAGCCGTTGGACTGCTTGGCGAAGCCATAGACCATGGAAAGGCCCAGGCCGGTGCCCTGCCCCAGGGGCTTGGTGGTGAAGAACGGATCGAAGGCACGCGCCACCACCTCCGGCGGCATGCCCATGCCGCTATCCGTGACGGAGATCGCGACATACTGGCCCGGCGTCACATCATGGTGGCGCCTGGCATAGGCATCGTCGAGCCTCGCATTCACCGCCTCGATGGTCAGCCGCCCGCCATCGGGCATGGCATCGCGCGCGTTGATCGCGAGGTTGAGCAGCGCGTTCTCGAGCTGGTTGGCGTCGCAATGCGTCGTCCACAGCCCACCGGACATCACCGTTTCCACATGGATGGCCGGCCCGACCGTGCGGCGGATCAGCTCCTCCATGGAGGTGACGAGGCGGTTCACATCCGTCGGCTTCGGATCCAGCGTCTGCCGGCGGGAGAAGGCGAGCAGCCGATGGGTCAGCGCCGCCGCGCGGTTGGCCGAGGTCATGGCTGCGCCGAGATAGCGGTCCAGCTCCGTCACGCGGCCCTGGGCCACGCGGCTGCGCATCATCTCCAGGCTGCCGACGATGCCGGCGAGCAGGTTGTTGAAGTCGTGCGCGATGCCGCCCGTCAGCTGCCCGACGGCTTCCATCTTCTGGGACTGCCGCAAGCGCTCGTTCAGCTCCGCGATACGGCCGAGGCTGCGGATCACCACCTCGGTGATGGCATGGCGCAGCGTGGCCGCGATCTCCAGCTCCCAGCCGGCCCAGGGGCGCGCATAGCCATGGCGCTCCTCCACCCAGCGATCGAAGGACTGGCGCGGCACGACGGACCCGTCCTGCGGTTCCAGCGCCTTGTGCGGATTGCCGCCCCAGCTGACGAGGGACGGCTCCTCGGGCCGGAACCAGAGCATCATGTCGGCGCGGTCGGCCGCCAGGAACACGGCGAGCACGCCGCTGGCGATCGGCGCGTGCGGCCAGTCCGGGATATCCGCCGAAAGGTGATCCGAATGGAAGATCTCCTCCCCTCCCCGCGCGCGCAGCCAGGCGGCGAGCCGGAGGATATCGGCCGCTGGCGGCACGGTGCCCAGCCGCTCGACCTCATTGCCCCTGACCACCGCCGCTCCGGTGCAACCGAAGAGGGAGGCGATGTTGACGGATCCGGCCGTGAGGGCGGAGGTGACATCATCCGCCTCCGCCATATGCACCAGCAGCTCCGCCAGGTGCTGGGAGTCCGCGCGCCGCGCGTCCTCCGCCCCCTGCTGCTCGGCGCCGCCGACCCGCAGCGCGAAGGCATCCGTCAGCGCGGCCGCCGCGGCGCGCTGGCCCGGCGAGGGACGGTAGGGCTGCCGGTGGTGGCAGACCATCAGGCCCCAAAGCCGCCCCTCATGCAGGATGGAGAGGGACATGGAGCCGTCCACGCCCATGTTGCGGTGGTACTGGAGATGCACCGGCGCCAGGCTGCGCAGCCGCGCGAAGGAGAGGTCGATGGGCTTGTCCGGCGCGTCCGGCGTCTCCCAGGAAGGGTCCTTGTGCAGGGGCACCGGAACGGCGTCGCGGCGCGGCACCCAGCGGATGAGGCTGCGGCGGTACAGCTCCCGCGCCTGGGCCGGGATGTCGGAGGCGGGGAAGTGGAGGCCATCCAGCGACTGCTCCCAATCCGCCACCTTGTCCTCGGCCAGGGTCTGGCCGTGCCAGTCGCGGTCGAAGCGGTAGATCAGCACCCGCTCATAGCCCGTGAGCTGCCGGATTCCCTTCACCGCCACCCGGGCGAGGTCCTCCAGCCGCGCGCCGGCGCCACGCAGCCGGGCGATCACGCGCTGCAGGGCGCGGGCGGCCGCCAGGGCCTCCTCCTCGTCGCGCGGCGCCACCGGCTCCAGCTCGATCAGCACCTTGCCGTCCTGGGTGTGCGAGGTGGCCTCGAAGGCGCCGCCCGGCAGGGTCAACCCGGTTTCCCAGGGAGCCTCGCCAGGCATCTCGCCGGCCTCGGCCTGGTCCAGAAGGGCACGGGCAAAGCCCTCGCCGAGCACGTCTGCCATGGCCAGGCCGAGCAGCGTGTTCGAGGCGACGCCATCCGCGAGCAGCCCTGCATTCTCGCTGGCCGCGACGATCCGAAGGCCCTGCGCGGGATCCGCCACCAGCAGCACGCCGTGGGGCTGGATGCTGCCGGGGATGTGGATCGGCTTCTGCGAGCAAAGCGAATCCACCGGGTCCGGCCTCGGCACCAGCACCTGCGCGGCAAGGCCGCGCAGCCGATTGGGATGGAAGGCCAGGCTCATTCCGCTCACGAAGCCCGGCACGGAGAGGAGGAGCCGAGGGAGAAGCCCCTCATCCAGCGAGACGCCCGGGAAGCGCCCTGACCATCAACTGACGCGCCCCGTTTCGTCGCCTGCATGCGCTACGCCAAACCCTCGAGCATCGAACCCGGTCGGTCCATTCTAGTTTCTAACGCCGATCTTCCAACCCGCGGCACCCGATGCGGGCACACATCCGCGTGGAGGCGCGGCGGGGCGGGCTGGCGTGCAGGGTGGGATATGGGCGGAAGCCGCGAGCGCGGAAGGGCGGCGCGGCGCGTTCAACGGACACCCCGGTTGCGGGCGACGAGCCGCGCCAGCTCATCCACACCCATGAAGCGGGGCGCGCTGCCGGCGGCCAGCGCATCTAGGCTCGGCGAAGGCAGGCCCAGACGGCTCGCATAGATCCACGAATAGGCGAGCACGCGCTGCACATAGGCGCGCGTTTCGTTGAACGGAATGCTCTCGATGAAGAGGAAGGGATCTTCACGATGCCGGTTGGTCGGCATCCAGCGCGAGAGGTTGCCCGGCCCGGCATTGTAGGCGGCGAGAAGGCGGATCAGGTCGCCCTTCACATTCTCCTGCGACGAGAGATGCAGCAGGTAGCGCTGCCCGAGTTCCAGGCTGTAGCCGGGGTCGTGCAGGCGCCGCGTGCCGCTCGCCTCGCGCAGGTTGGAATCGCCCGTGATGAAGGCGGCCGTGGCCGGCATCACCTGCATCAGGCCGCGCGCCCCGGCGGGGGAGACCGCATCCGGGTCGAAATTCGATTCCTGCCGCGCGAGCCCATAGATCAGCGCCGGATCGGCCCGCCAGCCGCCCATTGGCTCCAGCCGCGGCACGGGGAAGCGGGCGTAGTCGCGCGGACGGCCATCGGCGGCCTGGGCCTGGGAGGCGAGCATCGTCGCCAGCTCCGTCATGCCCGCGCCGGTGGCGGCGGCGAGCATGGCGCGGGCCAGGGCGGGATTGCCGCGCGCCACGGACCAGAGCCGGCGCAGCTCCGCCTCAGCGCGGGCCCTCTGCCCGATCTGGATGAGGGCGAGGGCCCGCCAGCCGCCGGCGGTCTCGGCCAGCACCGCGCCCTCCGCCTCGCCGGCCACCTCCCCTTCCCAGGCGAAGCCCGGAGGAAGGCCCAGGGCACGACGCGCCACCAGGCCATAGAAGGTGCGCGGCTCCTGCGCGGCCTGGAGCATCCAGGGCACGTAGCCCTGGGGCCGGCGCGCGCGGACGGCGGCGCGCGCGGTCCAGAAGGCGGCGGCGGCGCGCAGCACGGCCGGGGCGGCATCGTTGCGCGCCGCGCGTTCGAAATAGGGCAGCGCGGTCTCGTACTGGCCGAGGCCCCAGGCCGAGAGGCCGGCGACATAGCTGGCCTGGGCCGGCGCGCCGGGGAAGCGGGCGGCCATGGAGGCGATCCGGAAGGAATCCTCGTCCCGCCCGGAGGTGAAGAGGGCCAGCGCCACATCGGTCTGCAGCGCGGCGGCATAGGCGGGGGTCATGCCCCGCGTGTTGGCAATATGCCGCAGCGCGTCCTGCACATCGCCGCGACCGGCCATCTCCGCCACGGTGCGGTCTAGGGCAGGGTTGCGGACCAGGGGTCGGGCGGCCGCGGCCGGGGGCTCGCGCTCTTCCGGCGGCACCTCCTGCCCGGGCTGGGGAACCTCCTCCGCCACGGGGGCGCCCGGCAGGGGCGGCGCCTCGGCCCCGCGCGGAAGGCGGGTGACGAGGAGGCCATGCAGGCGCGGCGCATCCGGGTGGTCGGCATGGTCCGACAGCCAGGCGCGCAGCTCGGCCACGGTGGGCTCGACCCCGCCGGTCCGCCAGCGGTCGGCCAGGACATGGCCGATCAGGCGGCGGTCGTCCAGCCGCTCTGTCTCCCGCATGGCCTGGGCCATCTCGCCCCGCGCCTGCAACTCGAAGATGCGGCGGAGGCGGGCGGCGTCCGAGGGCGCCAGGGGCTGGGGCAGCGAGGGCGCGCTGGGCGCGGCGATGCCGGCCAGGGGCGTGCGGGCGAAGGAAAGGGCGATTTCCTGCGGCGTGTGCAGCTCGGCCAACCGGGTGGAGGGCAGGCGGGCAGGCGCGATCGGCTCGGGCGCATGCGGGCGGATGCGGGCCAGGCGCGCCGGCTTCACCTGCCGCCGGGAGGCCACGGCCCGCGGCCTGCGGCCCGACAGGGCGCGAACCGCGCTGGGCGACAGGGCACGGGCAAAGTCGCGCTGGAGGGTGCCGCCCGCCCCTCGCCTGGCCGCGGGCTCGCGAAGCTGGGTGCGGAGCGCCGGGCGCGATGAGGCCGGTGCGCGCGCCGGCGTGCCGCGGGCATGGCGGGTGGCATCGCGTGGCAGGACCTGCTCGCGCCGGGACTGGCTCTCCTGTGCGCGGTGCGGGGCCGCCTGGGCGATGGGGCCGCAAAGGGCCAGCGCCAGAGCCAGGAGGGTCCGCATCACGCGTGCGCGCCGGGGGGGACGGCGGCCGAGCCCAAAGGGGGAAGCTCGCATGGGGGCGGAGCGTTAGGGGCTTGTTCATGTGTGAGCAAGCCGCGAGCGCGTGATCGAAACCGCGCCTTTGTCCCGAAATCAGAGACTTAGCCGACCCGGACCATTCACGTTCTGTTCATGAACGGCCGGAATGCGCATCCAGGGCGCGTTTCAGCAGGCGCAGATCGGTCCAGGCGTCACGCTTCCCGGCGGGCTGACGGAGCAGGTAGGCTGGATGAAGAGTCGCCAGGGTGGGCACCGGCCCGAGCCCCGGAACCTCCAGCGAATGCCACCTCCCGCGGAGGCGGGTGATGCCCTCGTTGCGCCGAAGCAGCGCCTTCGTCGCCGTGCCGCCGAGCAGGACGATATGATGCGGCCGCACCAGGGCCAGGTGGCGCATCACGAAAGGCGTATAGAGGTTCATCTCCGCATCCGTGGGGGTGCGGTTCCCTGGGGGGCGCCAGGGCAGGATGTTAGTGAGATAGGCGTTCCGCGCGCGCTCGATCCCGATGCTGGCCAGCATCCGGTCCAGCAACTTTCCGGAAACTCCGACGAAGGGCTTGCCCTGGCGGTCCTCGTCCGCTCCCGGCGCCTCCCCGATCAGGACCAGCCCGGAATCCGCGACACCATCCGAGAGAACGAGATTGCCGGCCGTCTCCCGCAGCGGGTGGTTCAGGGCGGCCAGGGCATCGCGGAGAGCCTCAAGGCTGTCAACGCCAGCGGCCAGTTCCTCGGCCCGCACCGCCGTGGGGGCGAAGGCGGCCGCCGGTGCCAGGGGGGCCGCGGCGGGACGGGGAAGCGCGGGGCGGGGTGCCGGGGCCGGCGGGGCGGCCGGCGCGGGCTCACGCGGCCGGGTGCGGTCCAGCGCCGCCTCGTCCAGCGCCTCATCGGCGCCCCAGGCGATCTGCAGTTCCAGCGCGGCGAGGAGGGCCGCGGTCTCGGCCTGATCCAGCTCCATGGAACGGGTATCGCCCCCGCGCGGCGCATCGCGCAATGGGCAGGGTTGTGGATGACGGGTTCCGCGAAACGGAAGGCGGGGCTACATCCCTCCGCGCATCAGGAGGAGAGCCCGTGTCCGAACGCGAGAGCATGGAATTCGACGTGCTGGTGGTCGGCGGCGGCCCCGCCGGGCTGGCCGCTGCCATCCGCCTGAAGCAGGTTTCCCCCGATACCAGCGTCTGCCTCGTCGAGAAGGGCTCGGAAATCGGCGCCCATACCCTCTCCGGCGCGGTGCTGGAGCCGCGTGCGCTGGACGAGCTGTTCCCGGACTGGCGTGACGACCCGCCCGCCCTGGCGACCCCGGCGGGCGACGACCGCTTCATGTATCTGACGGCGACGCGGGCTTTCAAGCTGCCCACGCCTCCGGCCATGAACAACCACGGCAACTACGTCGTCTCCCTCGGCAATGTGTGCCGTTGGCTGGGGGCCAAGGCCGAGGCGCTGGGGATCGAGATCTATCCGGGCTTCGCCGCCTCCGACCTCGTGATCGAGGACGGGGTGGTGAAGGGCGTCGTCGCCGGCGTGATGGGCATCACGAAGGAGGGCGAGGAGGGGCCGGACTACCAGCCCGGCATGGAGCTCCGCGCCACCTACACGATCTTCGCCGAGGGCTGCCGCGGCTCGCTGACCAAGCGGCTGTTCGAGAAGTACGATCTGCGCAAGGACTGCCAGCCGCAGACCTTCGGCCTGGGCATCAAGGAACTCTGGGAGATCCCGAAGGAGAAGCACACGCCGGGCCTGGTGTGGCACTCCACCGGCTGGCCGCTGAAGAGCGACACCTATGGCGGCTCCTGGCTCTACATGCTGGGCGAGAACCTCGTCTCCATCGGCTTCGTCATCGGGCTGGACTATCCGAACCCCTGGCTTTCGCCCTTCGACGAGTTCCAGCGCTTCAAGACCCATCCCGAGGTGCGGAAGTTCCTCGAGGGCGGCAAGCGCATCGCCTATGGCGCGCGCGCGCTGAACGAGGGCGGCATGCAGTCCGTGCCCCGCCTGGTCTTCCCCGGCGGCATGCTGGTGGGCGACACGGCCGGCTTCCTGAACGTGCCGAAGATCAAGGGCACCCACACCGCGATGAAGAGCGGCATGGTGGCGGCCGAGGCCCTGGCCGCGGCGCTGGCGCAGGAGACGCGGCCCGAGGTGCTGGAGAGCTACCCGGAGGCCCTGCGGCAGTCCTGGGTGTGGGAGGAGCTGCGCTCCGTCCGCAACATCCGCCCGGGCTTCTCCAAGTTCGGCTTCTTCGGCGGCATGGCCGCCGCGGCGCTGGACACCTATGTGTTCCGTGGCAAGGCGCCCTGGACCTGGGTGCACCATGCCGACCACGAGACGCTGAAGCCCGCCGACAAGGCCGAGCGGATCGTCTACCCCAAGCCGGACGGGAAGCTGACCTTCGACCGGCTCTCCTCGGTGTTCCTGTCGAACACCAACCATGAGGAGAACCAGCCCGCCCATCTCGTGCTGAAGGACCCGGACCGCTGGAAGGGTGTGAACTGGGAGCAGTTCCGCAGCCCCGAGAGCCGCTACTGCCCTGCCGCCGTCTATGAGGCGGTGGGCCCCGAGGCGGAGCGGGAGCTGAAGGGCACGCCGGATGCGGAAGCGACCGGCGAGGGCGCGCAGGTGGAAGCGGGCGATGCCAGCGTGCGGCTGGTGATCAACGCCCAGAACTGCGTCCACTGCAAAACCTGCGACATCAAGGACCCGACGCAGAACATCGACTGGCGTACGCCCGAGGGCGGCGGCGGGCCGAACTATATCGGCGGGATGTGAGGCAAGGGGCCGGCGGGGAGTTCCCCTCCGGCCCTTTTCCTGTCTGGTTCCCTGTCCGGCTCAGTCCACCGAGGCGCCGGAGGCCTGGATGATCGGCGTCCAGGCGGCCAGCTCGTCCTGCACGTATTTCTGCGCATCCTCCAGGAAGAGGCGGCCGGGGGCGGTGGCCGTGTCCTTGTAGCGGCGCAGGAGGTCCGGGGAGGCCAGGGACTCCTTCACCACCTCGGCCAGCTTCTCCACGATCGGGCGCGGCGTGCGCGCCGGGGCGGCGATGCCGGACCAGCCATCCACCACCAGATCCGTGTAGCCCAGCTCCCGGAAGGTCGGGATTTCGGGGAAGTCCGGCACGCGCTCGGGCCAGGAATGCGCGAGCGGACGCAGCGCGCCGGAGCGGATATTGGCGCTGGCCGCCGTCAGGCTGTCCACCATCAGCGGCAGGGTGCCCGACATGACATCGGTGGCCACCTGGGCCGCGCCGCGATAGGGCGCGTGCTGCATGGAGATGCCGGCCGCGCGGCAGAAGCGCACGGCGGTGAGGTGCGGCATGGAGCCGATGCCGGAGGTGCCGTAGGTCAGCCCATCCGGCTTCGCCTTCGCCTCGGCCACCAGATCAGCCACGCTGCGGATCGGGAGGTCCGGGCGGACGAGCCAGAGATAGGGCGTGCTCATCACCATGGCGATATGCGCGAAATCCGCGACCGGATCCCAGGTGACGCGCGGGCCGTAGAGCACCTTGCCCACCACCATGGCGCTGATGACGGAGAGGACGAGCGTGTAGCCATCGGGCGCCGCGCGCGCGACCTGGCCGGTGCCCAGCGTGGCGCCCGCGCCGGGGCGGTTGTCCACCACCACGGATTGCCCCAGCCGCTGCCCCATCTCGGCCGCCAGGATGCGGGCGATGATGTCCGTGGTGCCGCCGCTGCCGAAGGGGACGACGAAGCGGATCGGTCCCGCCTTGGGCCAGGGCGCCTGGGCAAGGGCCGGCATGGCCAGGCTGCCTGCCAGCAGCGCGCCGGCACCGCGGCGGGTGATGATCGGGCTCATGCGGAGGTCTCCGTCCAGTTCCGGGTGATGTGCAGGAAGGCCGGCACGGCGAGCGCGGCAAAGGTGAGGAGGAGCGGCGTCTGCCCCTCGTCGTAGCGCCCCGCCGCGTCGAGGAGGTTCAGCCCGCCCAGCGTCTCGCCGTTCCAACGCACGGGCACGTTCACCGCACCCTCACAGCCCAGGGAGAGGATCAGCGGGTGGTCGGGGAAAGCGCGGATGATGTCGGCGCGGTCGTGCAGGAAGCGCGGGCGGCCGGCCACCACCACCGTGTCGTGGTACTCGCCGGAGGGCGTGATGGGCTTGTGGCCGCCGGTCGGATAGGCCTCGGGCTGGTTCGTATAATAGCGCTGCTTCTGCCCGGCCGCGTGGTTCAGCACCAGCACGGTGAAGAGCTTGTGCCCGACCGTGGCGGCCAGGGCCTGGTCCAGCGCCTGCAGCCCGGCCCCGGGTTGCCCCGGCGCCGCCATCGCGGCCGCGACGGCGGCCAGATGAGGGGCCGGGTCAGTCATGGAGAGATCGGGCATCGAAGGAGGTGAGTTCCCAGCTTCGCGGATCGCGTTGGAGCCGCGCGAGGGCCGGACGGTGCCGGCGGTGCGGGGAGGCTAGCGCAGCGAATCGATCCCGATCCACAGGGCCGCTCCGCCATGCCTCTGCTCCTACAGCGAACTGCCGCCGCAGATGGTGATCTGCTGGCCGGTGATGGCGCCGGCTTCATCGGAAAGTAGAAAGGCGGTCAATGCAGCGACCTCCTCCGGCCTGATGAAGCGGCCGATCGGCGGCACGCGGGGCGGCACGCCCGCGCGCGCGGGGTCTCGCAGCATCGGCGTCTCGGTCGCGGCCGGGGCCACCACATTCACCGTGATCCCGCGTGGCGCGAGTTCCGCCGCCCAGGAGCGGGCCAGGGCGAGCATGGCCGCCTTGGTGGCCGCATACTGGCTTCGGCCCGCCGCGCCCGAGGCGGTTCGGCTGCCGATCAGGATGATGCGCCCGCCATCGGGCATCACCGGCATGACTAGGTTCGCGAGCCGCTCGGCCGCCGCGACGTGGAGGCGCCACATCGCCTCCCCGTCGGTGGGACTCAACACACCCAGGCTGTTGGTGCGCAGTAGCCCGGCCGCATGAACCAACGCATCCGGACACAGGTCCTGCACCGCCGCTTCCAGGCTCGCAGGGTCGGAGAGATCCGCGGCGCGATGCGTGAAGCCCGGCGCCGCCTCATCCGGCGCGGAGCGGCTGACGCCCGTGACACGCCACCCCTCCCGCAGCAGCCGCGCCGCGATGCTGGCGCCGATGCCGGAGCTGACGCCCGTGACGATGGCGTGGCGGGGAGGATGGGGCTCGGCCATGGCGCGGGCGATCACTCCGGCTGGTAGTTCACGAGCTTCAGCAGCTCGCCGGCGCGGGTTATCTCGCTGGCGATGAAGCGCTTCGACTCCTCGATGCTCTCCGTCACCGGCTCCAGCACCTGGCCGGTCATGCGCTGAACCATGGCGGGCTCGCGCATGGTCTCCTGCATCAAGGCGTTGATGCGGCCGCAGATCTCGGCCGAGGTGCCCTTCGGCGCCCAGACGCCATACCAGGACTGGAACTCATAACCCGGCAGCCCGGACTCGGCCATGGTCGGCACGTCGTTGGCGAGGCCGGAGCGCTCGGGCGCGGCGATGCCGAGGACGTTGATCTTGCCGTCGCCGCGCGCGGGCAGGATGGCGAAGCACGGGTCGATCAGCAGCTGCACATTGCCTCCCATCATGTCCGTCAGCGCGGGCTGCGTGCCGCGATAGGTCACCATGTCCAGGTCCAGCCCGGTGCGGCGCAAGAACTCGATGGTGGCGAGGTGGCCGGCGGAGCCGAGGGAGGAGATGGCGAAGTTCCATTCACGAGGCTTCGCCCTGGCGGCCGCGAGCACCTCGACATAGGTCTTCTCCCGCTTCTGGCCGGTTGAGGCGAGGACGAGCGGCGCACGCGCCGTGCGGGCGCAGACCTCCAGGTCCTTCTGCGGGTCGAAGGTCGCACCCTTGAGCACCAGCGGCATGACCGCCGTGTTGAAAGCGGAGGCGAGCAGCGTGTAGCCGTCCGGCGCGGCCTGCAGAACGGCACTGGTGCCGACGAGGCCCGCGCCGCCGGTGCGGTTCTCCGCCACCGCCGTCGCGCCCAGCTTCTCGGACAGGCGCTGGGCCAGCAGGCGGCCCAGCGTGTCATTCGCGGCGCCCGGCGGCCAGGGGATGATCACGCGGATCGGCTTGCCATGCGGCCAGGCCCCCTGCGCGTGGACCGCCGGGACGGCCAGGATGCCGGCACCGGCGGCGGAGGCCGCCAGGAGGAGGTTACGCCTGTTCATTGTCGTTCTCTCCCAAGAAGAAGCCGGTCCCTTTGCGGAACCGGCTTCGTTGCTGTTCAGGCTGCGAGAAGTTGCGCGGACTCCTCGGTGGTCAGCGGAACCAGCGGCGGGCGCAGGCGGGTCCAGCCCTGGTGGCCCGTCTCTTTCGCCAGCAGCACCTTCAGCGAAGCCATCTGCGCGAATCTCGAAGCCTGGTTGCGCTTGGCCACCACGCGGGCCTGCGCCGCCTCCACCTCGGCCGCCCTGGCCGGGTCGTTCGCGTGGCGATAGATGAAGGCGAGGTCGGCCGCCACGAGGTTGGAGGTGGCGGTGATACAGCCCGCGCCGCCCTTGCGCATCAGCGGCAGCAGCAGCGGGTCGGCGCCCGCAAGCACGGCGAAGCCGGGGAAGCGGTCCACCAGCATCTCCATGTTGGCGAAGTCGCCAGCGCTGTCCTTGATGCCGGTGAAGGTGCCGGGATAGCGCTTCAGCAGGGCCTCGATGATCGGCGCGGTGACCGGCACGGCCGACATCTGCGGGATGTGGTAGAGCACCACGCGCAGGTTGCTGTCGCCGATCCGCTCCACGATCTCGGAATAGGCGGCGATCACGCCCGCCTCGCTCGGCGCCTTGTAGTAGAAGGGCGGCAGCATCACGACCGTGTTCACGCCGAGCGACAGGGCGTGCTTCGTCAGCGCCACCGTCTCGGGGATGGCCACGACGCCCGTCCCGGGCAGCAGGCGGGCGGGCTCGATGCCGCCCTGTACCGCCGCCTCCAGGATGGCCTTGCGCTCATCGGTGGAGAAGGAGTTCGCCTCGCCCGTGGTGCCGAGCAGGGCGATGCCGTCGCAGCCCTGGGCCAGCAGCCGCTTCGCGTGCTCGACGAAGACCGGCAGGTCCGGGTTCAGCCCCTCGTCCAGCGAGGTGAGGGCCGCGGAGTAGACGCCAGTGGGATGAAGACTGCTCATGCGGGGGCTCCGGTCCAGCTCTCGGCCACGCGGACGTATTTGATGGCCTGTCGGTAGTAGGTGTAGGCGATGTGCAACACCCCATCCGGCGACTGCATAATGGTGGGGTAGGAGAACTCGCGGTTCACCTTGTCCCGCGAGTTGTTCGTCATGCAGTAGCCGTCGCCCGTTTCCAGGTTGCGGCGATAGGGCCAGCTCCGGCCGCCATCGGTGGAGATGGCGAGCGTCATCGGTGCGCGGGGCACGCCCCAGAAGGTGCTGCGCTGTCCCTCCATCGGGATGGGCTCCGCGCGGTCGTCGCCCTCATCGCCCTCAATGTCGTCATAGAGGGACAGGCGGCGCTCCTTGGCGTCGGCCGCGCTGCTCTCGTTGAAGACCATGCCGATATGGCCGTTGGCCAGCCGCACCGCCTGGATGGAGGAGTTGTTGTTCGGCAGCTCCGTCCTCTCGGGTGCCGTCCAGCTGCGTCCGAGATCGTTGGAACGGGAAACATAAACATTGTCCGCCCAGCGGCTGCGACAGAAGGCGACGAGGCTGCCATCCTTCATGTCCAGCACGGACATGTGCACGCAGCCCTCGCTCTCAGGCACGGCCACCTCGGTCCAGGTCCTGCCCTGGTCAGAGGAGATCTTCACCGCGCTGTAGTCCTTGTCCCCCACCCACTTCTTCCCGGGTGTGGTGAGGCAGACCCAGATGGGCAGCAGCCAGTCGCCATTCTCCAGCACCACCACGGGCTGACGCATGAAGGTGCCGCCATCGGCGCGCGGGCCGAACAGCGTCTCGATCGGCCCCCATGTGTGGCCGTGGTCGGTGGACTTGCGACAGCGGACGATGGCGGTGTCCTGGTTCCCGCTGATCTGCGCGGTCCAGATCAGCCAGAGCGTGCCGTCCGGCGTGGGGAAGAGTAGCGGGTTCTGCTCCGAACGCGTCGGGTCGTCGGACAGCCTCTCCGGTGCCGTCCAGGTGTCGCTTCCCCTGGCCAGGCGGGAGAACTGCACGGAGATGTCCGGCACGCCCTCCTGCGTCCCGCCGAACCACACGCAGGCGATGTCGCCATTCGGCAGATAGGTCAGGTTCGCCGCATGGCTCTGCACCGTGGCGTGCGGGATGAAGGTCTCGGTCCGCGCGGCATCGCCGGGATGAGGCGCGAGCTTCCCGTTGGCACTGAAATCGGGCGCGGGACTGAGGGCCCGGGACATCAGTACGCCGCCTCATACATGGCCAGGATCTCGCCCCGGCTGAGGTCTCGGGGGTTGTTGTCCAGCAGGCGGCGGATGGCATGCGCCTCGGTCGCCATGGTGCCGAGATCGTCGCGCGGCACGTTCAGGCGGGACAGGCGCATCTCCACGCCCAGCCGTTCGCAGAAGGCATGGGCGCCCTCCAGCACGGTCTTAGGGTCCTGCGACGCCGAGAGGCCCAGCGCCTCCAGCACCAGCGCCGTCTTCTCCGGCACGGCGGGCGCGTTGTGGGCGAGGGTGTGCGGGAAGATGAGCGCGCAGGCCAGGCCATGCGGGATGTGGTGGCGCGTGCCGAGCGGATAGGCGACCGCATGGCCGGCCGTGGTGTTCACCGGGCCGAGGCAGAAGCCGCCATACATGGAAGCCAGCGCGAGCCCCGCCCGCGCCTCCTTGTCCGACCCGTCCTTCACGGCGCGCGGCAGGAAGCGGCCCACAAGGCGGATGCCCTCGAGCGCGTAGAGGTCGATAATCGGATGCGACTTCCTGCTGGTGAAGGCCTCGGCGCAATGGGCCATGGCGTCCACGCCCGTCGCGGCCGTCACCGCCGGCGGCACGGTCATCGTCAGGTCGGGATCGACCACGGCGAGGTCGGCCAGCATGTGGCGGCTCTGCACCGCCAGCTTGTTCTGCGTGGCGGGGTCGGTGACGAGGGAGCGGGTGCCGCCCTCGCTGCCCGTGCCGGCGGTGGTGGGCACCTGGATCAGCGCGGCGCTCCGCCGGAGCACCTTCTCGGGCCCGACGACGTCATGCAGCCTCTGCCCGCTGCCAGGCAGCACGGCGACGAGCTTCGCCAGGTCCATCGCGCTGCCGCCGCCATAGCCGATGACGAGGTCGGGCTTCATCGCCTCGGCCACCGCCAGCACCTTCTCCAGGTTCGGCAGGTCAGGCTCGGGCTTCACCTCGCCGAACACCGTGACATCGCCCGGCAGGCCGAGCAGATCGACGCGGCTTGCATTGAAGGCATCGGCCACCACCAGGATGCGCTTCAGCCCGCGCTCCTCCACCCAGGGGCGGATGGTGGCGAGCGTGCCGGAGCCGAACTCGATGCGCTGGGGGCGGAGAAGCTCGATGGGGCTGTGAAGGTCGGGCATCGCGTCGGTTCCAGTCATGATCCGGCTCGCCGCACGCCGATGGCGCCGAGGGAGAGGCGAACGCCTTCCGTCAACTCCTCGGCCAGGCGGCGAAGATGGGGGAGAGCGGTTTCCACGAAGGCGTCGATCGGCTGGCGCGCGGCCTGGATGGTGAGGCTCACGCCTGCCAGCGGCAGCCCATCCGTGCCGAGCACGGGCGCGGCGATGGTGCGGAGCCCATAGGCATTTTCGCCATCCGAGACGGCATAGCCCTGGGCCCGCACCGCCTCCATCCGCGCCAGCAGGGCGTCCAGGTCCGTCACCGTGCGCTCGGAGAGCATCACCCGCTCCACCGCTTCCAGATGCTCAATCTGCCGGTGGCGCGGAAAATGGGCGAGGATGGCGTGGCCCAGCGCGGTGGCATAGGCGCCCACCCGCGTGCCGGGGCGGCGCACCACGCCGCTGCGGTCCAGCCCGTGCTGCACACGCTGGAGATAGACGACCTCCCCGCCCTCGATGACGCCGAGCGAGCCGGCATCCGCCAGGCTGGGGACCAGCTCGCGCAGCAGCGGCTCGGCATGGCCGGGCAGGTCATTGGCGGAAAGGGCGGCGAAGCCGAGCTCGAGGCAGCGCAGGGTCAGGCGGAAGCGGCGCGTGCCCGGCACGGCCCGCAGGTAGCCCAGGGCGATCAGCGTGTGGATCAGGCGGAAGGCGGTGCCACGGTCCAGCCCGGCCCGGGTGGCGACCTCGGTGACGGTCAGTTCCGGCAGATCCGCCCCGAAGGCGCGCAGGACCGCGAAAACCTTCGCCGCGGAATGGACGAGGTTCTTGGGATTGCCGGAGGGCGCAAGCAGGTCGGGCGCAAGCGGGTTGGGCGCAGCTGTCGCTTCGCCTCCTTCGCTCCCGGCCATCATCCCTCCTGAACCGCCCTTCCGCCCCGAAGTTCGGAGTGCGAACAAATGTTGTGTTGTTGGGGCGAGTTTCAGCAGCGGTTGCCCGCTGCGTCAAGGCAAAGCTGCCACCTCCATCCTCACGGCCGGGCCGGGGCAACGCTGTTCCGGCTCTTGCAGACCAGGAAGACGATCCGAGAGAAGCGATCCCGCGGCACCCTGACCGCGTTCAGGGCGGCGCCACCTTCGACGCGCCATGCGGCCGGGGTCCGCGAGCCTGAGGATGCGGTCTACCGGCATCTCCCGCGCTAGGACGGCGGCGGCAGGGGCGGTCTCCCGGCCAGGGCGGCAGGGTCGGCATCGTCCTTCAGCCCCGTGCCGGTCAGCTTGCGCGTCAGCGCCTCGCGCATGAGCCAGACCAGCTTCGCCGCCGCGAGTTCCGGTCGCAGCCCTCCAGCGGCGTGGATATTGGAGATGCAGTTGCGCTCCGAATCCCGGCGCCCCGGCCGTGGCTCGAAGGTCAGGTAGATCCCGAGGCTGTCGGGAACGCTGAGGCCTGGCCTTTCCCCGATCAGCACCGCGACCAGCCGGGCGCCGAGCCGGGCGCCGATCTCGTCGCCCAGCGCCACGCGGGCCTGGGTGGCGATGACGGGGGGTGCGATGCGCCAGCCCGGAAGGCGCTCCACGCAGGCATGGAAGACGGGCGCCGCGTGCCGCTGCACTGCCGTGGCCGAGAGGCCATCGGCCAGGACGAAGGCGACGTCGCAGCCCCCCTCCCCTGCCGCGTCCATCCCGCGCAGGCGGCGGCCAAGATCGGGGCGGCGCAGATAGGTGCCGCGATCCGGCGCCATGCTGGCCGCGTGCAGCGCGGCATGGGGGCGCAGCGCCGCTTCCAGCGCGGGCACGTCCAGCGGCGCGTGCACGGCGTCCCGCGCCAGGGCATGGGCCATCTGGAAGCCCAGCACCTCGGGTAGCGGCGGGGCGTCGCCGACGCCGCCGAGCCCGATGCGCGCGCGGGTGGCGGCGCGGAGCCTGGCCCAGGGTTCGGGGACGGGCGCCTCAGCCATGCCCGGCCTCCAGGGCCAGTTGCATGAGGCGGGAGCCTGCCAGCTCCGGCGGGCGGATGGCGCCGCCCGGTTCCGCGATACCCATGCGCGTCAGCCACTCCTCGAACTCCGGCGCGGGGCGGAGGCCGAGCATGCTGCGCAGCGCAAGCACATCGTGGAAGGAGAGGCTCTGGTAGTTCAGCATGATGTCGTCCGCGCCGGGCACGCAGATGAGGAAATGCACGCCGGCCACGGCGAGCAGGGTCATCAGCCCATCCATGTCGTCGCCATCGGCCTCGGCATGGTTGGTGTAGCAGACATCCACCCCCATCGGCAGGCCGAGCAGCTTGCCGCAGAAATGGTCCTCCAGTCCCGCGCGGATGATCTGCTTGCCGTCATAGAGGTATTCGGGGCCGATGAAGCCGACCACTGTGTTCACGAGCAGGGGCTTGAAGGCGCGGCACACGGCATAGGCGCGCGCCTCCAGCGTCTGCTGGTCCACGCCGTGATGCGCCTCCGCCGAGAGGGCGCTGCCCTGGCCGGTCTCGAAATACATCACCTCGCCCGAAGGGCCGGCGCGCCCGAGCGACAGCGCGGCCTCACGCGCCTCCCGCAGGATGGAGAGATCGACCCCGAAGCCGCGATTGGCCCCTTCCGTGCCCGCGACGGACTGGAAGACGAGATCGACCGGCGCGCCGCGCCGCATGATCTCGATGGCGTTCGTCACATGGGTCAGCACGCAGGTCTGAGTGGGGATGTCGTACCGGGCGCGGAGGTCGTCGAGCATGTGCAGCAGCGCCATGGCGTTGGGCACGCTGTCCGTCGCGGGGTTCACCCCGATCACCGCATCGCCCGAGCCGTTCAGCAGCCCATCCAGCGTGGAGGCGGCGATGCCGCGCAGGTCGTCCGTGGGGTGGTTGGGCTGGAGGCGGGTGGCGAGCCGTCCCTCCAGCCCCAGGGTGGAGCGGAAGGCGGTGGTCACGCGGCGCTTGCGGGCGACCGCGATCAGGTCCTGGTTCCGCATGAGCTTGGAGGCGGCGGCCACCATCTCCGGCGTCAGCCCCGGGGAGACGGCGGCCAGGGCCGGGGCATCGGCGGCATGGGAGAGCAGCCAGTCCCGCAGGCCGCCGACGGTGAGATGGGCGATCGGGGCGAAGGCCGTCGCATCATGCGTGTCGAGGATGAGCCGCGTGACCTCATCGGCCTCGGGGGGAATGACGGCCTCGGAAAGGAAGGCCCGGAGCGGCAGGTCGGCCAGAGCGAAGCGGGCGGCCACCCGCTCGGCATCGCTGGCGGCGGCGATGCCGGCCAGCTCGTCGCCGGAGCGGCGGGGCGAGGCGACGGCGAGAAGGCGGGGCAGGCTGTCGAAGACATGCCGCTCCCCGCCGGCGATGGAGGTCCAGCGTCCCATCTCTACGCGGCGCGACCGGGAGGGGATGTCATCCGGGGCTCCTGACCGGGTTGAGAGGCCCCAGCCTTCCAGCCCTGCCCTCCGGACACAACCTCCGCCGTCAGCCCTCGCCGATCAGCAGGTGCAGGGCCCGGAGGATCAGCGCGCGCTCGACCTCATCGAAAGGGGCCAGCCTTTGTCGCTGATGCGCCAGGGCGGCGGCCAGGGCCGGCTTCACCCGGGCCCGGCCCTTGGGGGTGATGTGGATCAGCACGCGGCGGCGGTCCTCCTCGGTGGCCCTGCGGCGCACCAGCCCCTCCGCCTCCATCCGGTCCAGCACCTTGGTCATGCTGGGCTGCTTCATCAGCGCCATCGCGGCCAGCTGCCCCACGCCCAGCCCGTCCACGTCGCTCAGGCAGGCCAGCACGCGCCATTCCGGCACCGAGAGCCCCCAATCCTTCAGCGAGGCGTGGAAGCTGGAGGAGACCGAATGGCTGGCCCGGGCGAGGAGATAGGGCAGGTAGTCCTCGGTGAAGGGCACGGGCGTTTTACATCCCTTTTCATATATCTTGACCGGCGGCCCCTCTTTGCCCCCGAATGCCCCCGCACGCACGGGGGTTGCTCAAGGATGTTGGCGGACCGCATCGAGCACAAGTGGATCGAGGCCTTCACCGAGATCCTGGCCAAATGCGCCGTGAAGCCCGGCGAGGCGGTCGCCATCCTCTCGGAAACCCAGTCGCGCGCGCTGAACGTGCACCTGGCGGAGCTGGCGCTGCTCCGCCTCGGCGCGCGGCCCTTCCACCTCGTGCTGCCGACCGGGCGCAACCCCTATCCCGTGCCGGTGCGCTCCACCGGGGCCAGCGAGGCGATCGGCGGGCTGGAGCCCGTGGTCGGCGCGCTTTCGGCGAGCGGTCTGGTGGTGGACCTGACCGTGCAGGGGCTGATGCATGCGCGCGAGACCGCCGCCATCCTCAAGGCCGGCGCGCGGATCCTCTCCATCTCCAACGAGCATCCCGAGGCGCTGGAGCGGATGCGGCCCGATGACGCGCTGATGGCGAAGGTGAAGGCCGCCACGAAGATGCTGCGCGGGGCCCGGCGGATGAGCGTGCGCTCCGCCGCGGGCACGGCGCTCGAGGTCGACATGGGCGGCGCCTCGACCGTCGGCGTGTGGGGCTGGACGGACCGGCCCGGAACCCTGGCCCATTGGCCCGGCGGGATCGTGGTAAGCTTCCCCGCCGCGGGCACGGTCAACGGCACGCTCGTGCTGGACACGGGCGACATCAACCTGACCTTCAAGCGCTACCTCGCCGCGCCCATCCGCCTGACGATCGAGAAGGACTATGTCACGGATATCGAGGGCAGCGGCCCCGATGCGGAGATGATGCGCCAGTCCTTCGCCGCCTGGGGCGACCGGGAGGCCTATGCGGTCTCGCATGTGGGCTTCGGCATGAACCCGGCCGCGCGCTACGAGGCCCTTTCCATGTATGGCCAGCGGGACACGAACGGCACGGAGCTGCGGGCCGTCTCCGGCAACTTCCTCTTCTCCACCGGCGCCAATGAATTCGCCGGGCGCTACACGCCGGGGCATTTCGACATCCCCGTGATGGGGACGGACATTCTGGTCGATGACCTTCCCGTTGTGGTGAAGGGCGCGCTGCAGGATGTGTTCGGCTGAATCGTGCTGGACAGATATATTCCGTTTCATATGATCCCCCGTGAACAGGGATAGGTGAGCATGGCGGACAGGGCTGCGGTCGTGATGCTTCACGGGATCGGCGCGGATGCACGCCTCTGGCAGCCCCAGGCCGGGAGCTTCGCCGCGCGCGGCTACCGCCCGGTTCCGCTGGACTTCCCGGGCTATGGCGCCCGCCCGCCGGTCGAGGCGATGGATTTCGAGGGGCTCGCCGCGGATGTGGAGGCCGCCATCGCCGAACGAGGGCTGGAGCGGGTCGTGCTGCTCGGTCACTCCATGGGTGGGATGGTGGCGCAGACACTGCTCCGGCGCCGGCCGGACGCCTATGCCGCAGCCATCCTCTGCGCGACCAGCCCTGCCTTCGGCAATCCCTCCGGCGAGTTCCAGCAGAAGTTCGTCGCCGCAAGGCTGAAGCCGCTCGACGAAGGCCGCAGCATGGCGGACATGGCCGAGGAGAACTTCAGCCATCTCACCGGCCCGGCCGGCGCGGGCACGCCCTGGCGCGGGCACGCCATCGCGGTGCTGGGCTCCACCCCCTCCCCCACCTTCCGGGCCGCGGTGCGCTGCCTCGTCACCTTCGACGAGCGCGCCTCGCTCGGCGCTATCCGCGTGCCGGTTCTGTGCCTGGCAGGCGAGGTGGACACGAACGCCCCCGCGCCGGTGATGGAGCGCATGGCCGGGAAGATCCCGGGTGCCGAATACCGCTGCATGGCCGGGGTGGGCCATCTTCCGAACATCGAGGCACCGGAAGCCTTCGACACCATCGTGCTCGACTTCCTGGACCGCCATCTGCCCCGGAACGATACAAATGAGAGGACCGCGTGATGGACAGCCTGCCCGGCGACCTGGTCCAGGACGAGCCGATCTTCGCGCCTGAGGCCTTCAACCTGACGCCGCAGCAGGCGGAGCTGACGGCCCGCGCGCGCCGCTTCGGTAAGGCCGTGCTGGCGCCCCGTGCCGCGGCCTATGACCGGGAGGCGCGCTTCCCCATCGAGAACTTCCGCGACATGCATGGCGAAGGCCTGCTGCGCATCTGCGTGCCCGAGGAGGATGGCGGCGAGGGCGCGGACTTCACCACCTACTGCCTCACCGCCGCGGAGCTCGGCCGCTATTGCGGCGCCACGGCGCTGTCCTGGAACATGCATGTCTGTTCCACCCTCTGGTCCGGCCTTCTCTCGGAGGACCTGGAGATGCCGGAGGAGGAGCGCGCCGCCCATCGCGCGCGCCGTGCGAAGCACTATGCGCGCATCGTGCAGGACGGGAAGATCTACTCCCAGCCCTTCTCCGAAGGCGGCGCGGCCGCGGCCGGCGCCATCGCCTTCGGCACCGAGGCGCGCCCGGTGGAGGGCGGCTACCTCATCAACGGCAAGAAGATCTTCGCCAGCCTCTCAGGCTCGGCGGACTATTACGGCATCCTCTGCACGGAGCGCGTGGGGGAGGAAGCCGCAAGCCGCCGCAACACCCTCTACCTCGCCGTTCCCGCCGATGCGCCCGGCGTCTCGGTGGTGGGGGACTGGGACCCGCTGGGCATGCGCGGCACGGTGTCCCGCACGCTGCTGCTGAAGGACGTCTTCGTGCCCGAGGACGCCATGCTGATGCCGCGCGGTGTGTACTTCCAGGCCGCGGGCCGCTGGCCCCACATGTTCATGACGCTGACGCCCACCTATATGGGCCTGGCGCAGGCGGCCTATGACTTCACCGTTTCCTATCTGCGTGGCGAGTTGCCGGGCATGCCGCCGGTGAAGCGCCGCATGTTCCCCACCAAGCAGATCGCGGTGGCGGAGATGCGGATCATGCTGGAGCAGACGAAGGCGCTCTGGTTCCAGGCCATTCGCGAAGCGCGGCCCGACCCCACGCGGGAGCAGGTGCAGCGCGCTTATGCCGCGCAGTTCACGGTGATGGAGAACGCCAATGCCCTTGCGGCCAAGGCGATCCGCACCTGCGGCGGCCAGGCGATGCTGAAGAGCCTGCCGCTCGAGCGCATCTATCGCGACAGCCGCTGCGGCTCCCTCATGCTGCCCTGGACCGCCGAGATCTGCCTGGATCGCCTGGGCCGCGACACGCTCTACAAGCCCGGCGAAAAGGACGACTGAGCGGGTGACGAACCTCGCCACCCCGATCGACCGCAACGCCGCCTTCACCCCGGACAAGGTCGCGATCCGCTTTGAAGGCGCGGCCATCACCTATGCCGGTTTCGCACGGGACGTGGCGCGCGCCGCCTCCCTGCTGCGCAGGCGCCATGGGGTGGGCCGGGGTGACCGGGTGGCGGTGCTGGCCACAAACGGTCCGGCCTATCTCGCCCTGCTCTATGCCTGCGCCCGGCTGGGCGCCATCCTGCTGCCGCTGAACTGGCGGCTGGCCGCGGCGGAGCTGGGCTACATCCTGCAGCATGCCGAGGCGCAGGTCGCCTTCGTGGAACCCGCCTTCGCCACAACCCTGCAGGAAGCGGCCCCGGAACTTCCCGCCGCACCACTCGAAATCCCGGAGGGCGATGCGGATTGGGATGGCCCCGGCCGCTTCGAGGACCCGCTGCTCCTCGTCTATACCTCCGGCACCACCGGCCGGCCGAAAGGCGCGCTGCTGCGGCAGGAGGCGCTCTTCCACAACGCGGTGATGAGCCACCACCTGCATGGCATGACGGCCGAGGACCACATCCTCGCCGCCCTTCCCTTCTTCCATGTCGGGGGCCTCAACATCCAGACCACGCCGGCGCTGCAGATCGGCGCCACGGTCACGGTGCATGCGCGCTTCGTGCCGGAGGCCGTGATGGAGGCCATCGCCACGGACCGCCCGACGCTGATGCTGACGGTGCCGGCCGTCCTCCGCGCGCTGATGGCGACGCCGGGCTGGAACGAGCTGGACCTGTCCAGCCTCCGCGCGATCAGCACGGGCTCCGAGCCCGTCCACCAGGCCCTGATCGACGCGGTGATGGCGCGGGGCGTTCCCCTGCTCCAGGTCTATGGCGCGACGGAGAGCTGCCCCATCGCCATCTACACGCGCCTGGGCGGCGATCTCTCGCGCGGCACTTCCACCGGCCTGCCGGGGCTGCTCTGCGAGGCCCGGATCGCCGACGAGGCCGGGCGCGAGCTGCCGCATGGCGTGGCCGGCGAGGTGCTGCTGCGCGGCCGCAACCTATTCGCCGGCTATTGGCGCGACGAGGCTGCGACGGCTTCCTGCATGCAGGACGGCTGGTACCGCACCGGGGACATCGGCACGCGGGATTCCGATGGCTACTTCTTCGTCCATGACCGCAAGAAGAACATGATCATCTCCGGTGGCGAGAACATCTACCCGGCGGAGGTGGAGCGCGTGCTGCTGGAGCATCCGGCCATCGCGGAGGCGGCCGTGCTCGGCGCGCCGGACCCGAAATGGCAGGAGGTGCCCGTGGCTTTCCTCGTCCTCCGCGCCGGCATGGTGCTGGAGGAGGAGGCGGTACGCGCCCATGTCTCCGCGAGGCTGGCGCGCTTCAAGGTGCCCCGCCGCGTGGTCTTCACCGACAGCCTGCCGCGCACCGCCCTCGGCAAGGTGCGGCATTTCGAGCTTCGACCCCTGATCGGAACCGACGCATGACGCTTCGCATCGCCGTCCTCGGTGGCGGCAATGGCTCCTTCGCGGCGGCGGGGGACATGGCTCTGGCCGGGCATGAGGTGCGGCTGTGGCGGCGCGATGCGGCAGCGGTGGCAGCCCATAAAGCCGCGGGCGGCACCATCGCGGTGAAGGACGCGAAGGGCACGCATGAGGCGCGGCTGGCGCTGGTGACGACGGACATGGCCGAGGCCCTGCGCGGCGCGCAGCTCATCCTCTGCCCGGCCCCGGCCACGGCGCAGGCCGATATCGCGGAACTGCTGGCGCCCTGCCTGGAGGACGGGCAGGTGGTGTTCCTGCCCCCCGGCACGCTCGGCACGGTGCTGATGGCACATAGGCTGCACCGGAGCGGCCGCAGGCCGGCGGTGGCCTTCGCCGAAACCGGCACCCTGCCCTGGCTCGCCCGCAAGCGCGGCCCGCACGAGGTGGCGGTCACGGTGCGCGCCGTCCGCCTGCCGGTCGGCGTCTTTCCGCTCGACCGGGCGGAGATGGCGCTGCAGGTGATCGGTGAGGCCTTCCCCGGCGTGGTCGAACCCTGTGGCGATGCGCTGTCCGGTGCGCTGATGAATGCGGGCGCCATCATCCACCCGCCCCTCATCGTCATGAATGCCGGCCCGCTCGAGCATTTCGAGAAATGGGACATCCACAACGAGGGCACCGTCCCCGCCATCCGCCGCACCACCGACGCGCTGGATGCCGAGCGCATGGCGGTGCGCGAGGCGCTGGGCTACGGCCCGCCACATTTCCCCCTGGCGCATCACTACGCCAAGTCGGGCGAGGAGTGGATGTATGGCCGCGCCTCGCATGACCGGCTGACCGAATCCGGGGACTGGCGGGAGCGCATCATCCTCACCCAGCACCGCTATATGATGGAGGACCTGCGCCTCGGCCTCTCGCTCATCATCTCGGCGGCGGCGCTGGCCGGGGTGGAGGTGCCGCTTGCGAAGGGCTTCTCCGCCATCGGCGCGGCGATCCGCGGCGAGGCGCCGGACCATGCCGGGCGGACGCTCGCCGATGTCGGGCTGGGCGGCCTGGACCGCGAGGGCATCGGGCAGGTGCTGCGCCATGGCTTCGCCTGAGCGCACGCCCATCCTCTGCCTCGGCGCGGGGCGGATGGGGCGGGGCATCGCGGTGCAATTCGCCTATGCCGGGCATCCCGTCACGCTGCTGGATGCCAAGCCGCGCAGCGCGGAGGCCTTCGCGGCACTGGAGACGGAGGCGCTGGCCGAGATCGGCGCCGCGCTGCGCACCCTGGGCGAGCTGGGCCTTTTCGATCCAGCGCATGCCGATGCCCTTCTCTCCCGCGTGCGCGTCGCGCCGGAAGCGGCGGCGGCGGAGGCGCTGGGCGGCGCCGGCATCGTCTTCGAGGGCGTGCCGGAGGTGCTGGACCTCAAGCGCGAGACCCTGGCCCGCGCCTCGGCCCTGATGGCGCCCGGGGCGATCCTGGCCTCCACCACCTCCACCATCCTGGTGGACGATCTCTCGCCCTCCGTCGCCGGGCCGGAGCGCTTCCTCAACGCCCATTGGCTCAACCCGGCCTATATCGTCCCGCTGGTCGAGGTCTCGCCCGGGCGGGCGACGGCGCCGGAGACGATCGCGCGGCTGAACGCCGTGCTGGAATCCGTCGGCAAGGTGCCGGTGGTTTGCGCGGCCAGCCCCGGCTTCATCGTGCCCCGCATCCAGACCCTGGCGATGAACGAGGCGGCCCGCATGGTGGAGGAAGGCGTCGCGAGCGCGGAGGACATCGACAAGGCCGTGAAATACGGCTTCGGCTTCCGCTTCGGCGTGCTGGGCGTGCTGGAGTTCATCGACTGGGGCGGCGGGGACATCCTCTACCACGCGAGCCGCTACCTGACCGGCGCGCTGGGGCATGAGCGCTACCGCGCGCCCGAGGTGATCGAGCACAACATGCGGGAGGGGCGGATTGGGCTTCGCACCGGCCAGGGTTTCCTGAATTATGCCGGCCGCGACATGGACGCCTATCGCCGCCAGCGCCTTGCTGCGCTGATCGACAGACTGCGGGCCGAAGGGCTCGCCAAGCCACCCGTGCTGCCGGAGTGAACCGGGAGAACACGAGGGGACACAGAGGAAACGCGGCCACAGGGCGGCATGGACGACGCAAGAGCGAGGAGTGCTGCATGTTCGGTCGGAGAGAATGGACCCGCTTGGCTCTGGGCGCCGGGGCGGGGTTGGCGGCAGGGTCTGTGCCGGGTTCGGGCGCGCGCGCCCAGGGCAGCTGGCCGGACCGCCCGCTGCGCTGGGTGGTGGGCTATGGTGCCGGCGGCGCGAGCGACATCTTCGCGCGCATGATCGCCAAGCAGATGGGCCCGACGATCGGCCAGTCCATCGTCGTCGAGAACCGCCCGAGCGGCGGTGCCATCGTGGCGACGGAGAACGTCATCCGCTCCCCAGCCGATGGCTACTCGCTGCTGCATGTCGACAACGGCGTCCTCATCTACAACCCCGCGCTCTATGCCCGGCTTCCCTTCGATCCTGACAAGGACCTGACGAGCGTCGCCTTCATCGGCCGCTTCCCGATGCTGGTGCTGGTCCGCCCCGAAAGCCCCTTCGCGGATTTCGCCGGCATGCTGGCCGAATCGAAGAAGAGGAGCCTCACCTTCGGGACGCCGGCCGTCGCCTCGCCGCACCAGCTGGCGATGGAGGTGCTGAAGCGTCATTCCGGGCTGGAGGCCACGCATGTGCCGTATCGGGGCATGCCGGCGGTGCTGAACGACCTCGTCTCCGGCCAGGTGGATTGCGTGGTGTCCGACATCACCAACGCCCTGCCCTTCCTGAGCACCGGGCGCGCCCGCGGAATCATGGTGATCGGGGATAGCCGCGCCAGCGCCGCCCCGCAGGTGCCCACGGCGGTGGAGCTCGGTTACCCCCGCGCGGTCGCCTATGGGTGGCAGGGCATCTCGGTCGCCGCCGCGACCGCGCCCGCCATCGTGGAACGGCTGAACAGCCTGATCCGCGCCGCGATCGAGAGCCCGGAGGTTTCGAAGCAGATGCGCGACATCGGGGCCGAACTGGTGCCGCGCAGCCCCGCCGAGATGGCGGAGTTCGTGCGCGCCGAGAACGCGGTGTGGCGGCCGCTGATCCGGGACCTCGCGATCCGGCTGGACGTGTGATGTGGCGGGGCGGGAGGCTTGCCCCCGCCCCTCTCCCTCAGGTGCCGCAGAAGGTCATGTAGGGCGCCTCGCTCGGCACGGGCGGCGCATCAGCGCCGGGCTGGTCTTCGAAGGGGCGGGCCAGGCTCTCCAGCAGCGACTCGAAGGGGCCGAGGTCGTCGCGCACGATCGCCGCCTCCAGCGCCGCCTCCACCAGATGGTTCCGGGGGATGACGGCCGGGTTCACCGCGCGCATGGCGGCGGCGCGCGCCGCAGGCTCGCCCCCCTCCTCCGCCAGCCGCGCGCGCCAGGTCACGGCCCAGGCGTCATAGGCGGCCGGATCGTTGAAGAGGTCCCGCACCGCTGCATCCCCTTCGGGAGCTTCCGCCGCGCGGCAGAGGCGACGGAAGGTGAGGGTGAAATCGGCATTGTTGGCCGCCATGGCCTTCAGCAGATCGCCCGCCAGGGCCACGTCGCCCATCCGGTCCCCGGGCAGGCCGATCTTCGCGCGAAGCCCGCCGAGATAGGCCGCCTCGAAGGCCGGGGCGAAGCCGTGCAGCACCTCCTGCGCCACGGCGAGCCCGGCCTCCTCATCCTCGCCCAGCAGCGGCAGCAGCGTCTCGGCGAGCCGGGCGAGGTTCCACTGCATGATGCGGGGCTGGTTGCCATAGGCGTAGCGGCCGAACTGGTCGATGGAGCTGAACACCGTGGCGGGGTCGTAGGCATCCATGAAGGCGCAGGGACCGTAGTCGATCGTCTCGCCCGAGACGGAGGTGTTGTCGGTGTTCATCACGCCATGGATGAAGCCGATCAGCATCCAGCGCGCGACCAGCGAGGCCTGGCGGGCCACCACGCCCTCCAGGAAGGCCCGGTAGGGGTTCGCCGCTTCCGCCGCCGCCGGGTCGTGCCGGGCGATGGCGTGGTCGGCCAGGATGCGAAGCCCCTCCACATCCCCCCGCGCGGCGAAATAGACGAAGGTGCCGACGCGGATATGGCTGGAGGCCACGCGGGTCAGCACCGCACCGGGCAGCGGCGTCTCGCGCATGACTGGCTGGCCCGTGGCCACGGCCGCGAGGGCGCGGGTGGTCGGCACGCCGAGCGCGTGCATCGCCTCGCTCACCAGGTATTCCCGCAGCACCGGCCCCATGGCGGCGCGCCCATCGCCCCCGCGGGAGAAGGGCGTGCGGCCCGAGCCCTTGAGCTGGATGTCGAAGCGTTGCCCGTCCGGCGCCACGACCTCCCCCAGCAGGATCGCGCGGCCATCCCCGAGCTGGGGCACGAAATTGCCGAACTGGTGCCCGGCATAGGCCGTGGCGATCGGCTCCGCCCCCTCAGGCACGCGGTTGCCGGCCAGGATGGCGGCGCCTTCCGGCGTGGCGAGGGCGACCGGATTCAGGCCCAGCCGCTCGGCCAGGGCCGTATTCAGCTTCAGCAACCGCGGGGCCGCCACGGGGGTCGGATCGAGCCGTGCGCGGAAGCGCTCGGGCAGGCGGGCATAGGAGTTGTCGAAGGGGAAGCGGATCGCCCGCCCCTCCCGGGCCGCCTCGAGCGTGCCGGTGTCCGAAATGCTCATGATGACAGGGAGATCGAGCGGGGACGGCCGTGAAACAACCCCCAGCCCCATCGCGACCGCGCGAGGCTCAGGCGCTCTCCCTCCGGGCCAGGGCAGCGAGGCGCCCCGCCGCCCCGGCATTCGCCTCCGCCTCGATGGCGCGATAGGTGCGGACCACCGCCTCGCCCAGGGGCGTCAGCCTCGCCCCGCCGCCGCCGGCGCCTCCGGCCGCCGTCTCGGCCACGGGTTCGCCCAGGCCGGTGTTCAACGCCTCCACCAGCTCCCAGGCGCGGCGATAGGACATGCCCAGGGCCCGCCCGGCACCAGAGATGGAGCCTGCCCGGCCGATCTCCTCCAGCAGCCGCACCTTGCCCGGGCCGATCCGCAGCCCCCCGCCCAGATCCAGGCGAAGACTGAGACGCGGAGCTGTTTCGCCGCTGCCGCGAGGGGAGCGCTTCGGGGGAGGCATGAGGACAAGGGATCATGCGTCGCCATGGGCGGCAACCGGCGCGGGGCTTCCGGGAGAGGGCTCCGCCCTCCACCCGCCAAGGGCCTGAGGCCCTTGGAACCCCGCCTGACTGCCGTGGATACCCCGGATTGAAGGGAGCTCTGGTTGCAGGGCGCCCTTCCTGCTCTTGCAGCCGCCTGAGGTCATCGACCTCAGGCGCACCGCCAGTCGATTGAATCCAACTTGAAGAGAAAGATGATGGTGAGGGGTCCGGGGAGAGGAGGAATTCCTTATTCCTCTCCCCGGGACAAACCGTCACATCAGGATCAAGCGCAAAGCCGGACCGAGGAGCCGCGGCTTGCAGCGGCACGCGGCTTCGGCTGCATTGCCCATGCAGCCGCCGGAGACGATTCATGACCGCATGGCCCACCGCGACCGGCCGCTACGCGCTGGGCGACCTGCCCGTGCTGAAGGGCGGCACGGTCCCCGAGGCGACGCTGCACTGGAAGACGCATGGCACGCTGTCCCCGGCGCGCGACAATGTCATCCTCTACCCCACCAGCTATGGTGCGACGGCGGCGGAGCTGGAATGGCTCATCCGGCCGGATGGCGTGCTCGACCCGGCGCGCTGGTTCGTCGTGCAGATCGACATGTTCGGCAATGGTGTCTCCACTTCGCCCGCCGATACGCCCGGCTATCCCTCCCTCGTCACCGCCCATGACAACGTCCATGCCCAGCGCCGCCTGCTGCGGGAGGTGCTCGGGATCGAAGCGCTGCGGGCTGTCTATGGATGGTCCATGGGGGCGCAGCAGGCCTATCACTGGGCCGCGCTCTTCCCGGAGGCGGTGGAGGCCGTGTTCGTCAATTGCGGCAGCGCGCGCACGGCCGTGCACAACCGGGTCTTCACCCGGGCGCAGATGGCCATCCTGGAAGCCGCCCCGGAGCATGACGGAAGGGGCGGCTTCTCCGCCCAGCCCGTAGCCGCTCTGCGCGCCTTCGGCCGCAACTATGCGGGCTATGCGATGAGCCAGGACTTCTACCGCGCCGGCTTGCACATCACGCCGCAGACACCGGACCTGGAAGCCTACCTGGCCGTGTGGGACGGGCGCTTCGTCCACAAGAAGGCGGCGAACCTGCTGGCCCAGATGCGCTGCTGGAACGCGGGCGACATCAGCGACAACCCGACCTTCAACGGCGACCTGCAAGCGGCCCTGCGGGCCATCGAAGCCCGCGTGCTGCTGATGCCCGGCGCCACCGACATCTATTTCCGCGTGGCGGACAACGAGGCGGAGCTGCCGCATCTGCGCCGTGCCGAGCTGCGCCCCATTCCCAGCATCTGGGGCCACCGCGCCGGCAACCCAATGGACAATGCGGAGGACACGGCCTTCCTTCGCCGCTGCGTGGAGGAATGGCTAGGTGTGCAGTCCCGGGGAGTAGTGGTGCATCCTTGACCCGCGAGGGGGAGGATGCCCTATGGCAGCAAGTCTTCACGGCTCAGCCCGAACAACGCCGCCAGTTCGAGCCGAGCTCCAGGCGTCGCAAGCGTCGGGCCGCGCTCTCGCCGCCCAGTACCGCCTGAACCCCAAGACGATCGCGAAATGGCGGGGGCGCACCGGCACGGCGGACGCGCCGATGGGGCCGCGTCAGGCTCGCAGCACCGGCCTCACCGAGGCCGAGGAAGCCATGATCGTCGAGTTCCGCCGCCGCACCCTCCTGCCGCTCGACGATGTCATGGAATGCTTGAGGGAGACCATTCCAACGCTGTCCCGGTCCGCCCTGCACCGCTGTGTGGCCCGGCATGGGATCTCCCGCCTGCCACAGGGAGAGGAGAAGGCCTCCAAACGCGGCCGCTTCGCCGAGACCAAGATCGGCTTCGTTCATATCGATGCCTGCGAACTGCGCCTCGCCGAGGGCAAGCTGCACATGTTCCTCGCCATCGACCGGGTCACGTAGTTTACCTACGTCGAGTTCCACGACCGCTCGACCATGGCCATCGGGGCGGCCTTCCTGAGAGGCGTCCTGGCGGCATTCCCTTATCAACTTCGCGCCGTGCTGACGGACAACGGCATCGCCTTCGCCGACGCACCGCGACACCGCAGCGGGCCGACCGCCCGCTACCGCGGGCATGCCTTCGACCGCGTCTGCTGGGAACACGGCATCGAGCACCGGCTCACCAAGCCCTACCACCCCTGGACCAACGGTCAGGCCGAGCGGATGAACCGCACGGTCAAGGACGCGACCGTCAAGGCCTTCCACTACCCCGACCTTGCCGCCTTGCAGGCGCACGTCCTGGCCTTCGTTCGGGCCTACAACTTCGCCAAGCACCTCAAAGCGCTCCGATGGCGAACGCCCTTCCAGGCCGCCTGCGACGCCTGGACCAAGAACCCCGCCATCTTCACCATCAACCCGCACCACCTCATCCCGGGACCAAACAACTCCACGCTCGCTGGCACTGCCGCGGTTCCTCTCGCTTAATCGGATCACATTGCGTGTAGATCACGTGTCTCGCCGACCCATCCTTTGGACCTTCGATGGCGCTTCGCTTGTGCCTCTCCAGCAAGACCGGCACCTTCTGACTCAGGCCCGACGACCCCGTGAAACAATAAAAATCCGCCCCCCCCTCCTGGGGGCTGGTCAGGGGAAAACATCACAGGGGCCAAAGTACGCCGAACTTGGCTGTGTGCCGGCAAGGGTGTCGCGCGTGAGTATCGCTCTCGCGCTGGTAAACTTAACTTTCGCCGGCCCTGAAGCCGAGCGCATTCTTCGTGTTGAGAGGAAGAGATCCCTGCTCAAGAGGCGCTCTGGCTTGCTCGGAAACGTACTTTGCCGCTCGCGGTGAGCGAAAGGCCCGCCGCACTCCCCCCAAAGTCGCCGCGGCCGCAATCGGCGTTGTTACGCGATTACGACAACGGGCTCAGGTCACGCCGGCCGCAGATGATAGCCACGGCCCAGGTAGTCGAAGCCGTCCAACTCGTTGATGGGGACGTCTGGCCGAGACGGAGACGCATAGTAAGCGCGGATCTCGGAAATCAGTCCGCTCGCCGGGTCGAAGCGGTACCACTCGTCCCCGCGCAGGGCGGCGTTCTGCTTGCCCTTCCAATGCGTCCACTCGATCACGGCCTCGGGCACGCCTTCTGGCCCGCCATCTTCGGACCCGCACAACACGCGCTCGATTGTCCACTGGCTGCCCAGTGTTTCTACGCACCACACCCAGCCCTTGGCGATAGCGTCTGCACCGCGCCACGGCGCGCCGGGGAGGCCGGGGGGGAAGTAGTGCACGGCGTCCGGCGTGAAGCAGGAAACCAAGGCATCGTAATCGGCCGAGTTGCATGCTTCGAAGTATCGGCGGATCAGGACCTCGCGCTTGTCCATGACGATCACTCCGCGGCTTCGGGAGCGGCCTGGGGCGCGCGGATCCGTGCCGCGTCCTCCGGGCGCGACCCGGCGGCCTGCCAGGTGGCGAAATCGGCACGGGTTTGCTCGGTGGGAGGATACACGCCCCAAAGCGCCTCCCCGGCCCCGACGCGGAGCGCAAGATACTTCTCCAGCGGGTCGCGTCGTTCACAAGCCTCCAACACCTGGAGTGCGACATGGCGCGGGATGACGGTGATGCCGTCCACCTCGCCATGGATGATGTCGCCCGGGTAGACGGCCACGTCCGCGCAGGCGACCGGCACGTTCAGATCGGCGACGTGGTGGTAGGAGAGGCGCGTGGAAGCTACGACCTCGCGGCAATAGGCCGGCAAGGTCATGCCGGCGATCTCGGAACCGTCGCGGAACGAGCCGTCTGTGATCACGCCGACAACGCCGCGCTTCTGCATGCGTGTCAGCAGCATGTTGCCCATCGAGGCGGCACGCGGGTCGTTGCGACTATCGATGACCACGACCTGGTTCGGCCGGGTGGCTTCCACACCGACCCATTGCAGGTTGTCCTCGTTCGGACGCGGCGTGAGCGTGGCGTAGGTTTCCACGTCCTCGCGGGCCGGGATCATTCGCATCGTGTAGGCCTCACCGGCGAAGGAGGGCAGGTTCGGGTTCAAAGGCTTCAGCCCGACAAGGAAGCACTGCTTGTAACCGAGCCGGAAGAGCTCCGTCGTGATGGAGCCGGAGGAGCATCGTGCAAGCCGAGCCAGATGGTCGGGCGTGATCGTTATGGTCTCGGGTTTGGGCGGCATGGCGTTGATCCTGTTCCTCTTCGGCGGACCATGGGCAAGCGTCCGCGTGCCGGTCAACGCGGAAGGGGCTTGCGTTCCGGGCCGGAGGGGGAAAATCTCCCGCCATGTCCCACATTGTGGATCAAGCGGGGGAGAAGCCCGACGCCCGGACCGAGGGCGCGGCCCTGCTCGACAAGGCCTGTGACGTGCTTGAGGCAATCGCCGCCAGCCGGGGCGGCATCGGGCAGGCGGAGCTCGCTCTTCAACTCGGCATGTCCCGCACAACGCTGTACCGCATCCTCGGCGCCTTGGTCGCCCGTGGCCTGGTGCGGCAAGACCCTGCGCGCCGCGTCTATGCTCTCGGCTTTCGCTTGCTGGAGATGGCGCAGAGCCCGGGGCTGGCGAGTGGACCGGTAGGCCCGGATCTCGCGGCCATCGCGGCGCCGGAGCTGCGCGCATTGCGCGATGCCACTGGAGAGACGGCCTATGTCGCGGTGATGGAGGGACGCGAGGTGCTCTCGCTCGGCAAGTTCGAAGGGGCACACGAAGTCCGCTCCGCGACCCGGCTGGGTCAGCGCAAGCCATTGCACTGCACCAGCCAGGGCAAGGCCATTCTCGCCTTCCTGCCGGAGGAGGAGCGGGAGGGTGTCCTGAAGCGTCTGCCTCTGCCAGCACTGACGCCGCACACCATCACCGATCGGCGGCGCTTCGCCACATCACTCCGCATCATTCGCTCGCGGGGCTTCTCCATCGACGATGAGGAGATCGCGCTTGGCATCCGCTGCGTGGGCGCGCCGATCCTGAATGCGGAGGGAAAGGTGCTGGGGGCGGTAAGCGTCGCGGGCCCCTCTTTCCGCATGACGCGCGAGCGGGTGGATCTGCTGGGGCCGGAGCTCGCCGCCGCCGGCCGCCGCATCGGCGCCGGGGTGCGCTCGCCCTCCCCCACGCCGCACGTCTCCTCCATAACGGTCCTGCCAGGGCCCGCGGCATTCTTTGGCCTCGGCCCGCGGAGCTCGGGCCCGGCGCTCTGGTGGGCGGATGCGCTGGCGCCGGAGCTGCGGCTCCTTTCAGGCGCGGAGGACCGGCGCGTTACACGCTGGGAGGCGCCTATACGCGGCCTGGCAGCCGCCCCGGAGGGCGACGCCCTGGTGCTGGATGCGACCGGCCACCTGGCCCGTATCGCGCCCGGGGGAAAGGTGCGCCGCGAGTTCTCCTCCCCGACACTTGCGGAGATCCGCGGCTTCCGCGTGCACCCGGAAGGGACCGTTTGGGGAATCCAGTGGTTGGCCGAGGAAGGAGCAAGCCTGATCGGGCCCATGCAGCTCGACGGAATGCTCGGCCGCAGCTGGCGCCTTCCGGGCCAGGCCGTGGCCCTAGCCTGGGCGGTGGATGGCGGCGCGCTCTTCGCAGCGGTACCAAGCTCCGGCACCGTCTACAAGCTGGAGCTGGGTCGCCCCGTGCCCTTGACGCTGGCCCGCCTCCCTGCCGGCGGCGGCCGCCCGGCAGGGCTGGCCACGGACGTGGAGGGCGGCGTGTGGGTGGCGCTGCAGGACGGATGGAGCGTTGCGCGCCTCTCGCCGGAGGGAGAGGTGGAGCGCGTGCTGCCCCTGCCGGTCCCGCGTCCGACCGATCTGGCCTTCGGTGGGCAAGGGCTCACGACGCTCTACATCGCCACCGCACGGGACGGGGTGGCACTGGAGACGCTCGCCTCAGCACCACTGTCCGGGCGCCTCCTCGCCGCCTCGCCAGGGGTCACCGGCGTGGCGGAATCCGAGGCGCGGCTTCTGTGATCCAGCCGGCCTCTACTCGGCGGTGATCTTGGAGACCTGTGCTACTTGGCGCCACTTGGAGACCTCGGAGGCGACAAAGGCGGTGTAGTCTTCCGAGGAGTTGCCTCCGGGCACGAGGCCGAGTGTGGCAAGGCGTTCCTTCAGCGGTCCGTTCACCGCCTTCGAGACCTCCTGCTGCAGCCGCTGCAGCACGGACCCGGATGTGCCGGCAGGGGCCGAGACGCCGGTCCAGGACACCGCGACCACCTCAGCAAAGCCAGCCTCGCTGATAGTCGCGACCTGCGGGAACATGGCGCTGCGCTCCGCGCTCGTGACGGCGAGCACGCGCAAGCGCCCCTCCTGCGAATGCGGCAGCACAGCATCGGCATTCGTGATCAGCACCGGAACCTGGCCCGCCATGACGTCCGTCAATGCCGCCGCACCGCCACGATAGGGAACGTGCTCGATCTCGAGACCCGCCTTCTGCTTGAACAGCTCCATGGCCATGTGGCTCGAAGAGCCGATACCCGAGCTGGCGTAGTTGTGCTTGCCCGGTTCGCGCCGCACCATCGCGACGAGATCGCCCAGTGTGCGAGCGGCGAAGGACGGATGGACCGCGATGGCATTCGGCCCGGAAGCGATCATGGTGACATGGGTGAAGTCGCGCACGGGGTCGTAGGGCATGGCGCGGTAGAGGGCGGCGTTGATCCCGTGCGAGCCGACGCCGGACAGCAGCAGCGTGTTGCCGTCAGCCGGCGCGCGCAGCACGGAGGCGGAGCCGACATTGCCGTTTGCGCCCGCCCGGTTCTCCACCACCACGGTAGTCCCCAGTGCCTTGGAGAGTTCCTGCGCCACGAAGCGTCCCATCAGGTCGCTCGTGCCGCCCGGCGGGAAAGGCACCACGAAGGTGATGAACCGGCCGGGCCAGGCGCCCTGCGCGAGGGCCGGAGCGGCGAGCGCGGCGAGCCCCGCCGCGAGCGCGCCGCGGCGCGAGATGGTGCTCTTGGTCACGATGTTTCCTCCGCTGGGCTTCACGGCCCTGAACTCGACGTCAGAGCCTTACACGCGCGCAGCGGCGGCTTGAACACGCCTGATTCAGACCTTTCCCACCATATGGGAGGGCAGAGGAATGCCGAGGCGCTCCGCCCAGGGCCGCAGCGCCTCGACGGTCTCGGGCCGTAGCGAGACGCCCTCCGCCATGGCCGTCTCGCGCCGGCGCAGGCCGGCCTCGCCTGGCAGGCGCATGGCGCCGCCGCCCGGGCGGGGCGTGCTCGCCCGACAGTTTTTCGCGATGGAGCCGGTCTGCAGGGTGAAAGCCGCGAGCCCAGCGAAGGCGCCGGGATCGGTCACCTGGATGAAGATGGCGTTGACCATGCCCTTCACCCCGTCGCCCGCCCACGGCCCCACAGGCCCTGGCTCATCGCCTCGGCGTAAAGGGCCCAGCCATAGCCCTTCTGGCCATGGTCGAGACCGCCTGCCGGCAGCACCGTGCCGCCCGCGTTGGAGAACCGTGGGGTCATCCGTGGCCTCGCCCGAAGCCTCCATCAGCCAGGGCCGCTCGTAGCGCCGCCCCTCCCGCGCGAGGCGCATTGCCATGTTGTTGGTGGTGACTGAGGCGCTGATGTCGATCAGCACCGGGTCGCCGCCGGTCGGGAATCCTGCCGCGAAGGGCGCGGGCGAGAGCGCACCGCGCGTGCCGCCAAAGGGCGCCACCGAGGCGACGCCGGGCGCCGAGGACGCCATGGTGACGACGAGGCCGCGGGCGGTGACGCGCTCGAGATAGGCCGCGAGGCCGCCCATGTGATGCCCGTTGCCGATCGCGGTGCCCACCATGCCGAACCGCGGCGCACGCTCCATGGCCAGGTCGAGCGCCCTGGGCACCGGCCACGGCCCGGGCAGGCGCCTCCCGCCCCAGGCGACGGTGGCGCCGCGATCCGCGATGACCTCCGGCTCCCCCTCCAGGGTCATGCTGCCGGAGGCGATCTCGTCGAGGTGGCGCGGCAGCAGGGCGACACCGTGGGTGTCATGGCCCATCCGGTCGGCCTCGATCAGCACCTCGGCGACCGCCGCGGCCTTCTCCGTTCCCATTCCGGCCGCGCACAGCAGCGCGGCGGCCAAGTCGCGCAATTCCTCAGCCCTCATGCCATCACGCCAATATGCCACGGGACGAATTCGTTGGTGCCCATGCCTGAAACCTTGCTCTTCGTGCGCTCGCCGGATGCGTGGCGGAGAAGCTGCCGGAAGATGCGCTCGCCCATTTCGGGCAGCGTCGCCTCACCGTCGATGATCACGCCGCAGTTGATGTCCATGTCGTCCCGCATGCGCTCGTACATCGGCGTGTTGGAGGAAAGCTTGATGGTGGGTGCGGGAAGCGAGCCGAAGCAGGAGTCGCGGCCGGTGGTGAACATAACCATGTTCGCGCCACCCGCGATCTGTCCCGTGGCGGAAACCGGGTCGTAGCCCGGGGTGTCCATGAAGACCAGGCCGTGCTGCGTCACCGGCTCGGCATACTGGTACACCTCCATCAGCGGCGATGAGCCGCCCTTCTTCGCCCCGCCCAGCGACTTCTCCAGCACGTTGTCAGGCCGCCGGCATTGTTGCCGGGACTGACACGGCCGTTGATCTGCGTATTGCGTCCCTCGTTGTAGGTCAGCCACCAGTTCATGCGATCGACGAGCTTCTGGCCTACCGCGGGCGAGGCGGCGCGGGCGGTCAGCGTGTGCTCCACCCCGAAGATCTCGCATGTCTCAGACAGGATCGCGGTGCCGCCGTGGCGGATCAGAATGTCCATGGCCACCCCGAGCGCCGGATTGGCAGAGAGACCCGAAAAACCGTCGGAGCCGCCACACTGCATGCCGATGAGCAGGTGCTCGGCCTAGGCTGAGGCCTGGCTGGATGGGGCGGTGAAGCCGGCCACGAGGAAATCCGTCAGCCGCCGCACCACCTCTTCCGTGTCGTCCGTGGTGAAGCGTCCCTCGGAAACCTCCGCCAGCCGGTCGAAGCCCGAGAGCATGTAGAGATAGGTGCCTACCGCGAACATCATGCGCCAATGGGCGTCCGCCGCATCCAGCCCGGGCACGGCACGCTGAAGGGCCGCGATGTAGTTGCGGGTGGAGCTGTCATACACCTCGCGCCGCAGGCGGAGTGCCAGCTCATCCGGCTCATGGTGCAGCCGGGCCTGCATGCGCACGAAGGCCATGGCCTGCGGCCCCTCGTGCCGCAGCTTGAACTGCGGCGTGAGATAGGCCGTCACCAGCGCCCGCGCCGTCGGCGGCTCCGGCCGTGCCAGCAGCGCGTCGAGCAGCGCCTGCCGCTCGCGCGAGACCTCCAGGCCCCGGCGCTTGAACAAGGTCTCGAACAGCCCCTGCTTGCTGCCAAAATAATAGATGATCAGCGCCTGCGTCACATCCGCCCGCTGGGCGATCTCGCGCAGCGAGGCGGCGACATAGCCGTGATCGGCGAAGACCTGCTCGGCCACGGCCAGGATGTTGTCCTGCGTCGAGACCCCGTCCGGATCGGCCGGGCGGCGGCCGATCCGCCGGCGGGGCGCCGCGGCGCTCGTCATGCTTCAGGGGCCATCAGGCCGCCGCGCGGGTCGGCTCGACCAGCGGCACGTTGAACACGTCGTATCCGAAGACCCAGGCCGGATCCTCGTTCGTGCGCAGCCAGGTGTTGTCATGCGACACCTTCTGGACGCGCGACGCCCGCTCGATCCGGTTCGCGCGGTAGAGGGCGAAGGCGGCCTCGTAATCCTCCGTGCCCACCGCCTTGAAGCAGCGTGCGAGCATGGCGGCATCCTCGATCGCCATGGCGGCGCCCTGGGCCATGTGGGGTTTCATCGGGTGGCAGGCATCGCCCAGCATCACCATCCGCCCACGGCTCCAGAGCGGCAGCGGGTCGCGCTCCAGCAGCGGCCATTTCGTGATCTCGGAGCAGGCGTCGATGAGCGATTGCACCATGGGGTGGTAGCCGGCGAAAGCTTCGCGCATCTCCTCCTGGCTGCTCTCCACCCAGGCCTTGCTCATGTCCCATTCGGCCTGGGGCACGCCGGTGACGTAGTAGTACTCGTCCTGCTGCTCGGTGACGTAATAGACCATCATGTGGCGGTCCTCGGACCACCACTTCACGCACTGGTCGAACTTGTAGCCGTATTTCGCCAGGGCCGAGGCCGGGAAGACGGCGCGATGGGCCACCCAGCCGGTGTAGCGCGGCAGCTCTGTGCCCAGCATGTGCTCGCGGATGACGGAGTTCACGCCATCGGCGCCGATCACGATATCGGCCTCGGCCGTCGTGCCATCGGCGAAGGTCAGCAGCACGTCCTTGCCGCGGTCGGCGATCGCCGTCAGGCGCTTGTCGTAAAGCAGGGAGGCGGAGGGCACCGCATCAACCATCAGCTGGTGGAAATCGCCGCGATGCACCGTGAGGTAGGAGGCGCCATAGGTCTTGCGGGCGTAGTCGCCCAGCGGGATCTGGGAGAGGATCGCGCCGTCGTTCCAGTTCCGGCTGTACCAGTAGTCCGGATGCGAGCCCATCGCCTGCATCGGCGCCTCGAGGCCGATGCGGCGCATGATCTTCATCACATTCGGCCCGACATGGATGCCGGCGCCCAGGCGCGAGAAGGCCGGCGCCTGCTCGTAAAGCGTGGCGTCGAAGCCCTCCGCGCGCAGCAGCAGGGCGGCGGAGATCCCGCCGAGCCCGGCTCCGACGATGGCGATGCGAGGCTTGCTCATGATCCCGTCTCCTGCACGGCTGGCATTATTTAACTACACGTTCAGTTAGATGAAAGCGCAATCTGTCAATGGGCCGGCGTCGCCCGCAGCCGGGCGACGGCCTGGGGCAGATTCCCCCAGGGCGCACGCCCCGGTGCGAAATTCGCGCGGATGAAGCGGGCGAGGGTTTCCACCTGACGGTCGCTTAGGCTGTCGCGGAAAGCCGGCATTTCGCCATGCCCCGGAATGGGCGGGCGGATGCCGTCCAGGATCACCCGCAGCAGGTTGTCGGGCCGGTCGCTGTGCACATTGCTGTTCAAGGCCAGCGCCACCTCGGGCCCCTCCTGCGCGTCGCCGCCATGGCAGGCCGCGCAGGCGCCCTGGAACAGCCGCGCCCCCTCGCTGCCGCCCTGCCGCGGGCCCATCGCCGCGGCCGCCACCAGCGGCGCCGGATCAACCTCGGCCGGCACGGGATTCAGGGAGGCGAGGTAATGCGCCATGGCCCGGATATCGGCATCCGGTAGGGCCTGGAGGTCCGCGACGACCGGCGCCATGGAACCGGCCGCCACGCCGTGGCGGGGCGAATGGCCGGTGCGGAGATAGCTGTAGAAATCCGCCTCTGTCCAAGGGACCGGCGCGCGGGAGAGGCTGCTGAGCGCCGGCGCTTCCCACCCCTCCACCACGGCGCCCGCGAAACGCGCGGCCCCGCCCCGTTCCGCGCCCAGCGCGTTGCGCGGCGTGTGGCAGGCGCCGCAATGGCCCAGCGCATTCACGAGGTAGTTGCCGCGGTTCCATTCCGCCGGCATCGCGGGGTCCGGCTCCATCGCGCCCGGGCGGTGGAAGAGTAGGTTCCAGCCAGCCATCAGCGGCCGGATGTTGTAGGGAAAGGCGAGCTTCGTATCGGGCACCACGGAGCGCACGGGAGCCTGCGCCATGAGATAGGCGTATAGGGCCAGCAGGTCTTCATCCGTCATCTTCGAATAGGCGGTGTAGGGAAAGGCGGGATAGAGATGCCGCCCGTCCCGCGCGATGCCCTGGCGCATGGCGCGCTGGAAGGCCGCGAAGGAATAGGCGCCGATCCCCGTCTCCACATCCGGCGTGATGTTGGTGGACCAGATCCGGCCGAAGCCCGTGTCCAGCGCCAGCCCGCCCGCATTCGCCACGCCGCCGGGGGTGGTGTGGCACACGGCGCAATCGCCGGCCGCCGCCAGCAGCCGTCCGCGCTCGATCTGCGCGGCGGAGAACACGTCGGCCCCCGGCGGCTTCGCCGGGGCCATGGCCGAAGCCCAGCCGATCGCCGCCCCCGCCGCGACGACCAGCCCGCCCGCGAGCCCGCCGAAGCCCGCGAACCAGCGCCGCCGCATCCGCTTCGCCTCCGCCTGCATCACGGGCCGCAGCCCCTCGCGGATCACCTCCGGCGTGAAGGGCACGCGGCGGAAGCGCACGCCCGTGGCATCGAAGATGGCATTGGCGATGGCGGCCGCGCTGGGCACCGAGGCGGATTCCCCGGCCCCGAGCGGCGGCTCCTCCGGCCGCGGCATCATCAGCACCTCGATCTCCGGCACCTCGCAGAAGTCGAGGATGGGGTAGCCGCCCCATTCCTGGCTCGCCACCAACCCGTTCTCGAAGGAGACGCGCTCCTTCAGCACGCGGCTGGTGGCCTGGATGACGTTGCCATGCACCTGGTGGCGGACGCCATCCGGATTGATCATCAACCCCGCATCGTGGCCGGTGACGATGCGTGTCGCCGTCACCTCGCCCGTGCGGCGGTTCACCTCCACCTCGGCCACCCAGGCCGCCCAGGCCGCGCCATAGCCCGGGAACTTGCTGTGCACGTAGAGCGCATAGGCGAAGCCCTGCCCGCGCAGGATGTCGCCCTCGGCCTTCATGCGCGGGCCGGTGCGCTTCTCCCAGCCGGCACGCTCGGCCACCGCCTTCACCAGGTCGATGGCGCGTGCGTCCTTCAGGTAGCGCAGCCGGTACTCCACCGGGTCCACCCCCGCCTCGGCCGCGCATTCGTCGATCCAGGATTCATGCGCGAAGGTGCTGGGCAGGGAGGAGACCCCCCGCATCCAGGAAGCGCGCACGATCGGCGGCATGTCCTCCACCGCGATCCGCATCGCCGGGTAGTCATAGGGGGGAATGGCGGTGCGGTCGCCCATCTGCAGAACCGCCGGCTCGGCCTTCACCTGCCCGGTCAGCAGCAGCCCTAGCAGCGGCGCATCGTTCGAGGGATAGCGCGAGACGAAGTCATAGGCCGCGACCCCGCCCGCCGCATCCAGCCCGCCATCCACGTCGATGAGCTGCGCGGAGCCCTTGGGCTCCCACAGATGCTCCTGCTCCCGCGTGAGCTGCACGCGCACCGGCCGCCCCACGGCGCGGGAAAGCAGCGCGGCATCGCCGCATACGTCATCCGCGCAGTTGCGGCCGTAGCAGCCGGCCGCCTCCATCCGCGTGACCTCGATCCGCGCCTCCGGCATGGCCATGAGCTGCGCCAGCGCCGCGCGGAGCATGTGCGGGTTCTGCGTGCCCGACCAAAGCTGCAGCCGCCCCTCGGCCCATTCCGCCACGGCACAGGACGGGCCGATGGAGCCGTGCATCTGGTAGGGCCAGGAATAGCTGCGCGGCAGGCGCCTGGCGGCGCCGGCCAGCGCCGCATCCACATCCCCCGTGTCCCTGAGTATCCGGCGGGTGGAAGGGTTCTCCCGCAGCGCCCGCTCCACATCGTCCAGGCTGGCCGGGGCGGTGAAAGCCTTCCAGGCCACGCGCAACTCCCGCGCCGCGCGCGCCGCCTCCTCCTCGCGCTCCGCCACCACGCCGACGAAGTCGCCGATCACCACCACATCCACGAGGCCGGGGATGTGCGCGACGGAATCCCGCTCGACCGAAAGCAGGCTGTTGCCGATGAAGGCGCCGGCATCCAGCCCGGCATAGGGCGGCCGCACGACGCGCCCATGCAGCATGCCCGGCACGCGCATGTCATGCACGAAAACCAGCCCGCCTGTGGCCTTGGCGGGAATGTCCAGGCGCGGCACGGGCTGGCCGACGATCCGGTACTCCTCCACCCGCTTCAGCGGCGCCGCCCCGCTCAGCGGCACCACCTCCCGCGCCCCATGCAGCAGCTCGGCATAGGAGACGCTGCGCCCGTCGCCGGCCGAGACCACGCCCTCCGAAACCTGAAGCGCCTCCGTCCCCAGCCGCGCCGCGGCAAGGGCCAGCAAGGTCCGCCGCGCCTCCGCCGCCGCCTGCCGGAGCGGCACGGCGGAGATCTGGATCGTCTCGCTGGCGATGGTGGGGCCCTGGTCCGGCGTGCGCCCGGTATGGCCCAGCACCATGTTCACCTGATCCAGGCGGACATCCAGTTCCTCCGCGACGATCTGCGCCAGCGCCGTGCGGATGCCGGTGCCCAGGTCCACATGGCCGTTGAAGGCGGCCACGCTGCCATCGTCGAAGACGGCGACGAAGACATCCTCCTCGTCCCGCTCATTCGCTCCCGGCTCGGTTCCCGGGACCGGCGCGCGCCTGCGGGTGATGGCGAGCACGCCGTCCTGCCGCAGCAGGCCCTGCCGGTCAGTTTCCCGCCGCGCCCGCATCGTCACGCCGCCCGTTCCGCGGCCGCGCGCCGCACCGCCGCCAGGATTTCCATATGGGTGCCGCAGCGGCAGAGATTATGGGCCAGCGCCTCGCGGATCTGCGCTTCGCTCGGCGCCGGGTTCCGCTCCAGCAGCGCCACCGTGGTCATGATCATGCCGTTGAGGCAGTAGCCGCATTGCGCGCCCTGCTCAGCGATGAAGGCGGCCTGCACGGGATGCGGCGCCTCGATCGTGCCCAGCCCCTCCAGCGTCGTCACCCGCCGCCCCTCCGTGCGGGAGAGGGGCAACACGCAGGAGCGGACGGCCCGGCCATCCAGCAGCACGGTGCAGGCCCCGCATTCCCCGAGGCCGCAGCCATATTTCGGGCCGTTCAGCGCCAGGTCGTTCCGCAGCACCGCCAGGAGCGGCGCCGAGGGATCGAGATGCAGCACCTGCCGCCGCCCGTTCACCTCCAGCGCGATCTCCCGCGGCGCGGGCATCACACCGCCAGATACTGCGTGCGCGCGGCCTCGTCCGCCCGCAGCTCGGCCATGGTGCCGGACCAGACCACGCGGCCCTTTTCCACCACCGTCGCGCTATCGGCCACGCCGCCCGCGAAATGCAGGTTCTGCTCGGCCAGGAGGATGGTCAGCCCCTCCCCCTTCAGCGCCAGGATGGCCTTCGCCATCTGCTCGACGATCACGGGCGCCAGCCCCTCGCTCGGCTCGTCCAGCAGCACCAGCCGCGGGTTGCCCATCAGCGTGCGCGCGATGGTCAGCATCTGCTGCTCGCCACCGCTCATCCGCCCGCCCGGGCGGTCCCGCATCCGGCCGAGATTGGGAAAGAGCTCGAACAGCCGCTCCGCCGTCCAGGGCCGCATGCCGCCCCGGGCCGGCTGCTTCCCGACCTCGAGGTTCTCCATCACCGTCAGGTCGGCGAAGACCCGCCGGTCCTCCGGCACATAGCCCAGGCCGCGCCGGGCGATGCGGTGCGGCTCCTCGCCCGCGATCTCCTGCCCATCGAAGCGGATGTGCCCGCTGGTCGGCCGAACCAGGCCGATGATGGACTTCATCGTCGTGCTCTTGCCCGCGCCGTTGCGGCCGAGCAGCACGCGCACCTCGCTGGAGCCCACCTGCAGCGACATACCCTGGAGGATATGGGCACGGCCGTAATGCGTGTTCAGCGCCTCGACCTGCAGCATCTCAATGCCCCCCGCTCGTCGCGCCGGTGCCGAGATAGATCTCGCGCACCGCCGGATTGGCGCGGATCGACGCCCCGTCCCCTTCGGCGATCAGCGTGCCGCGGTTCAGCACCAGGATCCGGTCCGAGACATCGAACACCACATCCATGTCATGCTCGGTGAACAGCACCGCCACGCCGCGCTCGGTCGCCAGCCTGCGCGTCAGCTGCATCAGCCCCACGCGCTCGGCCGGCGCCATGCCCGCGGTCGGCTCGTCCATCAGCAGCAGGCGCGGCGCGTTGCCGAGCGCGATGGCCAGCTCCAGCCGCTTCAGGTCGCCATAGGCCAGCACGCCCGTCGCGCGCTCCGCCTGCGCCTCCAACCCCACCTGCGCCAGCAGCGCATCCGCCTCCTCGGCATGGCGCCCGGCCACCGGACGCCAGAACTGCCAGATCTCCCGGCGGTGGGAGAGAAGCGCCATCTGCACATTCTCCCGCACCGTCATGGAGCCGAAGGTGGCCGTGATCTGGAAGGTCCGCCCCACCCCCCGGCGCGCGATGGCGCGCGGGCTCAGCCCGGTGATGGGCTTCCCCTCCAGCAGCACGGAACCCGCATCCGGCACGAGCTGCCCGCCCACCATGTTGAAGCAGGTGGACTTGCCGGCGCCGTTCGGCCCGATCAGCGCCAGCATCTCCCCGGGCGCGACGGCGAAGGAGACATCCCCCACCGCCTGCACACCCCCGAAGGACTTGCTCAGCCCCTGGACGACCAGGACGCTCATGCCTCCCGCCCCCGCAGCCAGAGCCGCCGCGCGGCACCCGCGATGCCCTCGGGGAAGGCCACGACCAGCAGCACGATCACCGTGCCCAGCACCAGGCGCCACAGGTCGGTGGAGCGGACGAGGATATCCGCGAGCCCCGTATAGACCAGCGCGCCGATGATCGGCCCCGCCACCGTCTGCAACCCGCCGAGCAGCACCATCAGCAGCGCCTCCACCGAATGCGGGATGGAGATGTAGGTCGGGAAGATGCCGCCCTTGCTGTAGGAGAAGATGGCGCCGGCCAGCCCGCAGGCCGCGCCCGCGATCACCAGCGCGACCATCCGCAGCCGCTTCACGTCCAGCCCGATGGATTGCGCGCGCATCGCCGAATCCCGCGCCGCCCGCAGCGCATAGCCATAGGGTGCGTAGAGCGCGCGCCGGAGCAGCAGCGCCACGGAAACCGCCAGCGCCAGCGCGATCCAGTAGAAGGTGGCGGGGTTGCGCGCCCATTCCGGCGGCCAGAGGCCCAGCAGCCCGTTGTCGCCCCCCGTCACCTCCACCCATTGGAAGGAGATGGCCCAGACGATCTGCGCGAAGGCGAGGGTCAGCATGGAGAGATACACGCCCGACAGCCGCACGACGAACCAGCCGAACAGCGCCGCCACGATGCCGGCCAGGATGGGCGCGGCCAGCAGCCCCACCGGCATGGGGGCACCCAGCCACTGCATCAGCAGCCCCGCCGCATAGGCCCCGATGCCGAACCAGGCAGCATGGCCGAAGCTCGCCATCCCGCCCGGCCCCATCATGAAATGCAGCGAGGTGGCGAAGATGACGGCCACGCAGGCATCAGTCAGCACGGTCAGGTAATACTCGCCGGCGACCAGGGGCGCGGCCGCCGCCAGCACCAGCGCGACGAGGCCGAGGATCCGCAACTCCCGCGGGGCCGGGCGTATGACCGGGGCGGCCGCGGTCGCCTCGCGCGCCTCGGCCTGCGGGCGCCCCATCAGCCCGTTGGGGCGGAACACCAGCACCACCGCCATCACCAGGAACACCAACACCAGCGTGATCTTCGGCACCAACACGATCCCGAAGGCCTGGAGGATTCCGATGAGCAGGCTGGCCAGGAAGGCGCCGGGCAGGCTGCCCAGCCCTCCCACCACCACCACCACGAAGGCATCGGTGATGATGGAGAGGTCGATGTTCAGATTGGCCGAGGCATTGGGCAGGGACAGCGCGCCGCCCAGCCCCGCCAGCCCCGCGCCTAGGGCGAAGACGGAGGTGAAGAGCGTGCGCTGGTTCACGCCCAGCGCGGCCACCATCTCGCGGTCCAGCGTCGCCGCCCGCACCAGCGTGCCCCAGCGCGTGCGGTTCATCAGCAGCCAGAGCAGCCCGAGCACGACAGGCCCGACGAAGATGAGGATCAGGTCATAGAAGGGGAAGCGGTTCCCCGCGATCTCGACGAAGCCCCGCAGCCAGCGCGGACGCGGCAGGGGAAGCTCCACCGCACCCCAGATCCACAGCGTGACATCCTGCAGCACCAGCACCACGCCGAAGGTGGCGAGCAGCTGGAACAGCTCCGGCGCGCGATAGACCCGCCGCAGCACCACCACCTCCAGCACCACGCCGATCAGCGCGGTGGCGAGCACGGTGAGCAGGATGCCCAGCACGAACCACTCGGGGTCCCGGGGCAGGCGGGTGAGGATGCTCCAGCCGATATAGGCGCCGAGCATCATCAGCGAACCATGGGAGAAGTTCACGATCCGGGTGACGCCGAAGATGATTGTCAGCCCCGATGCGACGAGAAAGAGCGAAGAGGCCCCGGCGAGCCCGGTGAGCAACTGCGGAATGAGGCTGTCCATCGAACCCGCCGGGCCTTCGCCTAGTTCGCGCTGGCGGGGCGCATGCCGCGCACCACGTCGTCGCCCGGCAGCAGGTCCTTGCCGTCGATGTAGCGCCAATCGACCATCACGCCCTCGTTCCGGCGGAGCGCGGTCTTGCCGACATAGACGCCGAGCGTGCCCTGGTGATCGATGGCGCGATAGGTCGCCTGGCCCGCCGGCGTGTCGAAGCTGGCGCCGCGGAAGCCCTCCACCATCTTCTCCGTCTCGGTCGTGCCCGCCTTGGCGACGCCGGCCGCGATGGAGTTGATGAGCGAGTAGCCGACCAGAGAGCCGCACATCGGCTTCGCGTTGAACTTCTGGCGGTAGGCGGCGGCATAGGTCTTGTGGGCGGGCGTGTCGACCAGCTCCCCCGGATAGCCCGTGACGGTCCAGCCCTCCGGCGCCTCGTCGCCCAGCGGGTCGAGATATTCGGGCTCGCCCGTCAGCATGGAGACCACGGCGCGGCGCTCGAACAGCCCGCGCGTGTTGCCCTGCCGGACGAAGTTCGTCAGGTCCGGCCCGAAGAGCACGTTGAAGATCGCCTCCGGCCGCGCCTGCTCCAGCGCCTGCACGGTCGCGCCCGCATCCACCCGGCCCAGCGCCGGCCACTGCTCGGCCACGAATTGCACGTCCGGCCGCTTGGCCGAGAGGATCTGGCGGAACCACTTCACGGCGGACTGGCCGTATTCGTAGTTCGGCGAAACGGTGACCCAGCGCTTGGCCGGCAGCTTCGCCGCCTCTTCCGCCAGGATCGCGGCCTGCATGTAGGTGGAGGGACGAAGGCGGAAGGTGTAGCGGTTGCCGCGTTCCCACACCATCGCATCCGTCAGCGGCTCGCCGCCGATATAGAGCCGCTTGTTCTGCGCGGCATACTCGCTCAGCGCCAGGCCGACATTGGAGAGGAAGGCGCCCGCCAGCACATCGACCTTCTGGTCGTTGTACAGCTCGCCGGCCAGGCGCACCGCGTCCTGCGGGCGGCCGGCGTCGTCGCGGGTGATCAGCTCCAGCGGGCGCCCGAGCACGCCGCCCCTGGCATTGATCTGCTCCACAGCCAGCTGCATCGCGTTGCGGTAGGGCAGGGTGAAGGCGGGCTGCGAGGTGTAGCTGTTGATCTCGCCGATGCGGATCGGGTTGCTTCCCTGCGCACGCAGGAGGCCGGGAAGCGCGAGCGCGCCGGACGCGCCGAGAACGAGGCGCCGTGTCATGGGCATGGTGCTACTCCTGCTGTGTGGATTCGGCGGAAGGGCCGGGCCTTCCGCCCGGCCATGCGTCATTCGGCCGCCAGCGCGACCTGGTCCAGGACCTTGCCGTCCCTGGTCACCGGCACCCCGTCCAGCATCACGGTGCAGTGGCGGAGCGGGATGTCGATATGGCAGGGCGTGTTGCGCGTGCCGCCCGCCTCGGTGTTCGGCCCCAGGGAGAAGAGGAAGTTGCCCGCGAAGGCACGCGCATCCATTCCGATCGTCTGCTCGCGGTCATACAGGGAAAGAACGGACCAGCGCGCCCTGTCCTGCAACCCCCAGCCGATATGCGAGATCGCATAGGCCTCCGGGTCCTTGAAGCTCTCCATGTAGTCCTTCAGCAGGTCGGCATCGAGCCCACCCTCGATGCTCGTGGCGTAGCCATCCTTCACCGTCAGCACGATCCTGTCCTGCACATAGGACTTCTGCGGCAGCAGGATGTCGCCGCGGTCGATCACGATGGTGCCGTTCGACTTGCCCTCATTCGGCCAGGTGGCGAGAAAGCCGCTGGGCCAGTGGTCCCAGCGCCCGGGCGCATCGACGAAGCCGTATTCCTCGAGCAGCGGATACTCGCCCACCGCGCAGCGCAGATCCGTGCCGGCGGGCGATGTCACATGCATCTCCTTCGCCGCCTTCAGCTTCTCCGCCGCCGCTTTCACGCGGATCTTGTCCTCCATGCTGGGCACCAGCCGCGCCAACACCTCGGGCGGCTCCACCGCGAGCAGCATGCGCGTGCCGGATTCCAGGATCTCGCCCTGTTCCGGGGAGAAGAGCAGCAGCATGAGGTCGAGCACGAGGTCGCTCGCCTTCAGCGCCGCCATGCCGGCCGGGTTCCCGGTCAGCGGCGTGTCACCCACGAAGGCCAGCGCGTCGCGGCTCAGGGAAGCCTCGCCATTCACCGGCGGCAGGTCTAGCCGGTTGACGATGGCCCCCATGCCCCGCGCGGCCACCATGGCGGTCGAAAGGGTCTGCGGATGCGTTGTCGGGCCCGTGAGCACCGTCACCACCTCACCGGATTTCAGCTGCGAGAGGGTGAGGACCTTCTTCCAGGCCTCGATCATGTCCGCATCGCTGATGGGCATGGGGCTGCGCCTTTCCGCTGGAACTAACTGAGCGTACAGTTATGAAATCCGGAACGGGAAGCGGAAAACAGCCTGACAACTTGGCGATCTCGGCCTTCCCGTTCCGATCCCGCCCATCTTGCATGCATCCGGCAGGACAGGTGACCATTTCCTGCACAGGATGAGGGACAGTCCATGGACCAGCATTTCTACGAACCCCGCCTTGGCCATGGCCTGCCCCATGATCCCTTCAAGGCCATCGTCGCGCCGCGTCCCATCGGCTGGATCACCACGGTGGATGCGGAAGGCCGGGTGAACCTCGCCCCGTACAGCTTCTTCAACGCCTTCAACTCCAACCCGCCCATCGTCGGCTTCGCCAGCGAAGGCCGCAAGGACAGCCTGCGCAATGTGGAGGCCATTGGCGAGTTCGTCTGCAACCTCGCCACGCGGCCGCTGGCCGAGATGGTGAACCGCAGCAGCATCCCCCTGCCCCATGGCGAATCCGAGATGAGCTTCGCGGGGATCGAGGCCGCCCCGTCCCGCCTGGTGAAACCGCCTCGCGTCGCGAACACGCCCGCCGCGCTGGAATGCCGCGTGCTGCAGATCGTGCCGCTGAAGAACCTCGAAGGCGCGGAGGTGAACACGCATCTCGTGCTCGGCCAGGTGGTCGGCGTGCATATCGACCGCACCTATCTGAAGGACGGCATCTTCGACATCCGGGCGGCCCGCCCGATCGGCCGCTGCGGCTATCGCGGTGACTATGCGGAAGTGGGCGAGATGTTCGAGATGATCCGCCCCACCCTGCCGTGATGCGCCGATGCGGATGACGCTCGAACAGCTCCGCGTCTTCGTCGCCGTGGCGGAACGCCAGCACGTCACCCGCGCGGCGGAAGCGCTGCACCTCACCCAGTCCGCCGCCAGCGCCGCGATCGCGGCGCTGGAGGTCCGCAGCGGCGTGCGGCTATTCGACCGCGTCGGCCGCGGCATCGAGCTCACCGGCGCCGGCCGCGCCTTCCTGCCGGAAGCGCGCGCCGTCCTCGCCCGCGCGGAGGCGGCGGAGGCGGTACTGGCGGAACTGGCCGGCCTCGGGCGCGGCATCCTGCCGGTCCATGCCAGCCAGACCATCGCCAGCTACTGGCTGCCCCGCCACCTCGTCGCCTTCCGCCGCGCCCATCCCGGCATCGCCGTGCCACTTTCCATCGGCAACACGGCCCAGGTCGCGGCGGCGGTCAGCGCGGGCACGGCGGAACTCGGCTTCGTGGAAGGCGCGCTGGACGAGCCGCTCCTCCTCGCCCGCACCGTGGCCATGGACCAGCTTGTCGTGGTCGTCGCGCCCGCCCATCCCTGGGCCACGCACCCGCCGGCCGACCTCGCCGCGCTGGCGCGGGACGGCGAATGGGTGCTGCGCGAAAAGGGCTCCGGCACGCGCTCCGCCTTCGAGGATTCCCTTCGCGCCAGTGGGCTGGAACCGCAGGCGCTGAAGGTCACGCTGGAACTGCCCTCCAACGAATCCGTGCGCGGCGCGGTGGAGGCCGGGCTCGGCGCCACCGCGATCTCCGCCTCGGTCGCCGCGCCCAGCATCGAAGCCGGGCTGCTCCACCGCGTGCCCATCGCCCTGCCCGAGCGCGCCTTCCAGGTGGTGTGGCACCGCGACCGCCCCCCCAGCCGCGCGGCCCAGGCCCTGCTCGCTCTGCTGCCCGCGGAGGCGGAGCCTAGGCCACGCCAAGCAGCCGGATCAGCCCCAGGCTGATCACGCCCAGCACCAGCAGCGAGGCCACGGCCGAGGCCGTCACCCGCCCGCCCGAGCGCGCCACCGTCCGCACATCCACCCCAAGTCCCAGCGCCGCCATGGAGAGGATGGTCAGCGCCGTGGCCAGCAACGCCATCGGGCCCAGCAGGAAGCCTGGCACCAGCCCGAGGGAGCGAAGGGCTGCCAGGCCGAGGAAGCCGATGATGAACCAGGGCACCAGCCGGTGCAGGGGCGGGCGGCCCGGCGCCGGGCGGTCCCCGGCCGTCACCTCGCCGGGGGCCGCCGGCTCCTCCCGCAGGCGCGGGGCCAGCAGGGAAAGGACCAGCACCACCGGCCCGAGCATCAGCACGCGCACCAGCTTCACCAGCGTGCCCACCTGCACGCTCAACGCGCCCACCGGCGCCGTGGCCGCCAGAACCTGCGGCACGGCATAGACGGTCAGTCCCGCCAGGACGCCATACTGCTCCAGGCTCAGACCCAGCACCGGCACCAGCAGCGGCAGGCTGAGCACCACCACCACGCCCAGCACCGCCGTGAAGGCAATGGAGGAGGCCACGTCCTCCCCGTCCGCCCCGACCACCGGCGCCACCGCCGCGATGGCCGAATTGCCGCAGATGGAATTGCCGCAGGCCACCAGCACCGCCATCCGCCGGGGCAGGCCGAACAGCCGGCACAGCCCGTAGCTGACGGTGATCGCCACCGCGACCACCACCGCGATGCCCAGCAGCAGCCACGGCCCGACCGTGAGGATCGTCGCCGCACTCAGCGAGGCACCGAGCAGCACCACCGCCACCTCCAGCAGCATCTTGGCCGAGAAATCGATCCCGGGCTTCCAGCGAGGCCCCGGCTTCCAGGCGGTCCGCACCACCGTGCCCAGCAGGATGGCCAGCACGAGCGCCTCCAGCCAAGCGCGGCCGAACAACGCCTCCTCCACCCGCGCCAGCCCCAGGGCGGCCAGCGTCACCCCGGCACAGAGCAGGATTCCGGGCATCAGGCGCGAAAAGGATTTGGTGAGCGGCATCAGGGGCTTCCTTGGGCGGCCGGGAAGCTGAGCTGCCGGGAGCCATTCATCAAACAGATGGGATCGATGAAACCAAACTGTAATACTGATGAATTCTCAGGGCCGTGCGGCTACTTCGTCCCGAACAGCCGGTCGCCCGCATCCCCGAGCCCCGGGCGGATATAGGCATGCTCATCAAGCGCCCGGTCCACCGCGCAGGCGAAAACCGGCACGTCCGGATGCGCCGCCGCCAGCACCGAAAGCCCCTCCGGCACCGCCAGCAGGCAGGCGAAGCGCAGGTTGTTGCAGCCCGCGGCCTTCAGCCGGCCCAGCGCGGCCGAGGCCGAATGGCCCGTCGCCAGCATCGGGTCCACCACGATCACCAGCCGCTCCGCCACGTCCTCGGGCAGCTTCAGATAGTACTCGACCGGCCGCTGTGTCGCCGGGTCCCGGTAGAGCCCCACATGCCCCACGCGCGCGGAGGGCACGAGGTCCAGCATCCCCGAGGCGATCCCGTCCCCCGCCCGCAGGATGGAGACGATGCACAGCTTCTTGCCGGCGATGGAGGGCGCCATCATCGGCTCCAGCGGAGTGTCGATCGGCACGCGCTCGATCGGCAGGTCCCGCGTCAGCTCATAGGCCATCAACAGGCTGACCTCGCGCGCCAGCGAGCGGAACTCGCCCGTGGAGGTCTCCCGCCGCCGCATGATGGTCAGCTTGTGCTGCACCAACGGGTGGGTGAGCACGGTCAGCCTGGGATGAAAGGTCTGGTCCATGGTCGCGCGGCTCCCTCTCGCCCGCGGCCCCTGGCTCGGCGCCGCGCCGCCCCCATAGCGCGCCGACGTGGCGCCAAGCCAGGGGCCCGCCCGGCGAAACCGCCGGCCCTCCATGCGCGCCCGGGTGTCGCCAGCACGGCCCGATGGGGTCTATAGGGGCCGCCCATGCGCCGGGCCCTCCACCCGCGCCGGCGCACCGCGCCCACGGCCCGCCCGCCGGCCCCGCGCCACGAAGGACCCGCCCTCGATGGACCAGCAGCCCCAGACCACCGACGCGCTGCCCTCAGCCCTCGACGACGCCCGCAAGACCCTGGGCCTGGAGGCGGAAGGGCTGGAGGCGCTGTGCGACGCCCTGGACGGCCCGCTGGGCGCCCGCTTCGAGGAGGCCGTCACCGCCATCGGCCAGGCCGGCGGCCGCGTGATCGTCACCGGAATGGGCAAGTCCGGCCATGTCGGCCGCAAGATCGCGGCGACCTTCGCCTCCACGGGCACCCCCGCCTATTTCGTCCACCCGGCCGAGGCCAGCCACGGCGACCTTGGCATGATCGGCGACGACGACGTCGTCCTCGCCCTCTCCTGGTCCGGGGAGGCGCCGGAACTGGCGGATACCATCGCCTATGCCCGGCGCTGGGGAATCACCCTCATCGCCATCACCTCCCGCGCCACCGGCGCGCTCGGCGCGGCGGCCGATATCCCCCTGATCCTGCCGATCATGCCGGAGGCGTGCCCGAACGGCCTAGCGCCCACCACCTCCACCACCATGCAGATGGCCATCGGCGACGCGCTCGCCGTCGCCCTCCTCTCCCGCCGCGGCTTCTCGGCCCAGGACTTCCGGCGCTTCCACCCCGGCGGCAAGCTCGGCTCCCAGCTCCGCAAGGTGCGGGAGGTGATGCACACGGGCGACGCCGTGCCGACGGTGGCGGAGAACGCCACTCTCTCCCGCGCCATCATGGAAATGACCGGCAAGCGCTTCGGCACCACCGCCGTAGTGGACGACCAAGGCCAGCTCGTGGGCGTGGTGACGGACGGCGACCTCCGCCGCGCCTTCCAGGCCGGCTTCAAGGACGGGCCGGTGCGCGAGGCCATGTCCCGCCAGCCCCGCACCATCGGGCCCGACGCACTGGCCGAGGAGGCGCTGTCCCTGATGAACGAGCGCCGCATCACCAGCCTTTTCGTGCTGGAGAACGGCCGGCCGGCCGGGATCCTGCACCTGCACGACCTGCTGCGGATCGGGGTGGCCTGAGCTCGGCGCACTCTGTGTTCTGAACTGACGGTCTATCCCGGGGAGAGGACGAAGGAATTCTTCCTCTCCCCGGACCCCTCACCATCATCTTTTTCTTTGAGTTGAAATCACTCGGTTGCCGGTGCGCCTGAGGTCTTGGACCTCAGGCGACTGCAAAGCCAGAATCAGCACCCTACAACCAGAGACCCCACTAATCCGGGGCATCCACGGCAGTCCGATCGCGGGGTCCGGGGTGGCCGCGGCCACCCCGGCGAAGGGGGTCTGGGGGAAGCGGCGCTTCCCCCGGCCGCGTCTAGACCGCCCCCGCCTCCGCCAGCTCCACCGCGCGTCCCAGATCGACGCTGAGCAGCCGTGAGACCCCGCGTTCCTGCATCGTCACGCCGTAGAGCCGGTGCATCTTCGCCATGGTCAGCGGATGGTGGGTGACAACGAGGAAGCGCGTGCCGCCTTCCGTCATCGCCTCCAGCAGGTTGCACAGCCGCTCGACATTCGCGTCGTCCAGCGGCGCGTCCACCTCGTCGAGCACGCAGACCGGCGCCGGCTGGCACTTGAACACGGCGAAAATGAGCGAAAGCGCCGTCAGCGCCTGCTCCCCGCCTGACAGCAGCGAGAGCGAGGAGAGCTTCTTGCCCGGCGGCTCGGCATAGATCTCCAGCCCGGCATCGAGGATATCGTCGGAGCCGACCAGCGCCAGATGCGCCCGGCCGCCGCCGAACAGGCGCGTGAACAGCGCGCGGAACTCGCCGTCCACCCGCTCGAACACGGCGCGCAGCCGCTCCCGCCCCTCGCGGTTCAGATGCCCGATGGAGCCGCGCAGCTTGGCGATGGCGTGGCCGATCTCCTCGCGTTCCTTCTCCAGGTTGGCCAGGCGCTCCTCCACCTCCGCCATCTCCACCTCGGCGCGGAGGTTGACGGGGCCCATCTCCTCGCGCTCGCGGGCCAGGCGCTCCGCCTTGCGGCGGGCCTTCTCCTCGGCGGCGTCGGACAGGTCCTCGGGCGGCTCGGGCAGCTCGGTATCCGGACCCAGCCGCTCCAGGATGCGGGTCGCGACCGAGCGTCCCTCATCCTCGGCACGGGCCGCGGCGCCGTCGGCGCGGGCCTGGGCCTCGCGGGCGGCGGCGAAGGCGGCATCGGCCAGGCGGCGGGCCTCGGCCGATTCGCGGGCTTCCGTCTCGGCGGCGGCCAGGGCCTGGGCGGCCTCGGCATGGGCGGCCTCCACCTCCGCCAGCATCCGGGCGGCGCTCGCCAGCAGCGCCGCGGCTTCCTCCGGCGCCTCGGCGGCGGCAGCGGCCTCGATGGCCGCGGCCTCCTGGCGCGCACTCAGCTCGATCAGCCGGGCGGCGGCATCGGCCCGCCGGCCGGCCCAAGAGGCCGCTTCTTCCTCCAGCGCCGCGCGCCGTTCGGAAAGCCGCTCGGCCTCGGCCTCCAGCGCCAGCCGGGCGGCGCGGGCCTCGGCCTCCTCGCGCCGGGCCTCGGCCAGGGCCGTGCGGGCCGCCAGGGCCAGCGCGCGCGCCTGTTCGGGATCGGCGTTCCCCGCCCCGGCCTCCTCGACGGCGGCGCGGGTGGCCTCGGCCTCGGCGCGCTGCTCCGCCAGGCGGGCGATCTGCGGCTCCAGCGCAGCCAGCCGGCCCTCCGCCGCCGCCGCGCGGGCCGCGAGGGCGGATTGGGCGCTGCGCGCCGCATCCAGCCGGTTCTCCGCCGCGCGACGGGCCTGGCGGGCCGCTTCCTCGGCCGCCGTAGCATTCCGCAGCGCCGCCACGGCCGCATCCCGCGCGGCACGGGCGGCCGCGGCATCCGGCACGGCAGCCTGGGCGGCCTTCGCGGCGTCCAGCAGCGTCTCGGCCTCGGCACGCTCGGCCGCGGCCCGCTCCAGCGCGGGCGCCAGGGCGGTCAGCCGGCTATCGGCCAGCGCCGCGCTGGCGGCGAGGCGGGAGGCCTCCTGCCGCGCACGCCCCAACCGCGCCTCCGCCTCGCGCCGGGCGTTGCGGGCGGCCTGCTCGGCGGCCGATGCCGCGGCCTCGGCGGTCCTGGCGGCCTCGGCCCCGGCGCGGGCCGTGGCGAGGGCGGCCTCGGCCGCATCCCGGGCGGCTTCCCGCGCGCGCAGGCGGTTGCGCTGGCGCAGGCGCTCGGCCCCGGCGCTCGGCGCGCCCGGATTCGCCCCATGCCCGTCCCAGCGCCAGAAGCCGCCGCTACGGGCGACCAGCGCCTGGCCGGGCGCGAGCGTGGCCTGCATCGCCGGCCCGCGCGCCTCATCCTCGATCAACCCGATCTGCGATAGCGCCCTCGCCAGCTCCGGCGGCGCCTGGACGAGATCGGCGAGCGGCGTGGCCCCTTCCGGCAGGGGGCGCGGCCCATCCAGCGGCGGCAGGCTGCGCCAATGGCGCGGCGCCTTGGGGTCGGCCGGGGATTCCAGCGCCTCCCCGAAGGCCGCGCCCAGCGCGGCTTCCAGCCCCGGCGGCACGGCCACGGAATCGAGAATCGGCGCGGCCGTCCCGCTATCTCCGGCCCGCAAGAGGGCGGCGAGGCCCTGGGCCTCGGCAGCGGCGCGGGCACGGGTGGCGCCCGCCTCGGATTCAGCGGACCGCGCGCGGGAAAGGGCCGAGGCGGCGGCGGAACGGGCCAGTTCGGCATCGGTCAGCGCCTCCGCCGCGGCCTCGGCGGCCCGGGCGGCCTCGGCCTCCTCGCGGCGGGCGGCCTCCTGGCGCTCAGCCGGGATGCAGGCGGCCAGGGCCTGCTCATGCTCCCGCTTCAGCCGCTCATGGCCCTCGGTCGCGCGGCGGGCGCGCTCTGCGGCGGCCCGTGCGGCCTCGCGGGCGGCCGCTTCGTCGGCCTCGGCGGCGGCGGCGGCGCGACGGGCATCGGCCTCCGCGGCGGCCGCGGCGGCACGCGCCGCCTCGGCTCGCTCGAAGTCGCCGCGGGCGGTCGCCAGCGCGGCATCGGCATTCCCGGCCTCCGCCGCGGCGCTGGAAAGCGCCTCGGGCGAGACATTGGCCGCTCGCGCCTTGGCGCGCTCCTCCTCCAGCCGGGCCGATTCGGCCTCCAGCCGGCGCAGATTCGCCTCGGCGGCGCGGCGCGCATCCTGGAACCGCTCGAAGGCCAGCGCGGCCTCGGCGGCGGCCTCGGCCGCGCGCTCCGCCTCGGCCTCCGCCCCGCGGGCGGCATCCTCCGCCAGGGCGAGGCGCTCGGCCACCGCCTCGGCGCGGGCCGGCAGCCCGGCCAGCGTGGCCGCGATCTCCTGCGCCTCAGCCGTCAGCCGGGCCTCGGCGGTCTCGGCATCATGCACCACCGTGCTGGCATGGGCGTGGTCGGCCTGGATCTGGGCCAGGCGCCCCGCGGCGGCGTCCAGCGCGGCGCGGGCGCGGGCCTCGGCGGCGGCCAGCCCCTCGCCCTCCACCCGGCGGCGCTCCAGCGCGGTGCGGGCATGGGCCTCGGCGGCGCGGGGGCCGGGAAGCGCCATCTCGGCCGCATGGGCGCGGCGGGTGGCGGCCTCGGCGGCGGCCTCGGCGGCCTTGGTGGCGGCACGCGCGGCGTCCAGCGCATGGCGGGCCGAAAGCAGCTGCCCCTCGGCGCGGGCGGCCAGCAAGGCCATCCACTCCGCCTCGGCCGCGCGGGTCAGGCCGGAGAGGTTACGGTAGCGGGCGGCCTGGCGGGCCTGCTTCCGCAGGTTTTCCCGCTGCGTCTCCAGCTGGGTCCGCAGGTCGTCGGCGCGGGTGAGGTTGTTCTCGGCCTGGCGCAGCTTCAGCTCCGCCTCGTGCCGCCGCGCGCGGAGGCCGGCGGTGCCCGCCGCCTCCTCAAGCACGCCCCGCCGCTCCTCCGGCTTGGCGCCGATCAGCGCGGCGACGCGCCCCTGGCTGACCATGCCCGAGGCCCGGGCGCCGGAGCCGATATCGGCGAAGAGCGTCGCCACATCGCGCCCGCGCGCTTCCTTGCCGTTGATCCGGTAGCCCGTGCCGGCGCCACGCTCGATCCGGCGGGTGATCTCCAGCTCCGCCGCCTCGGCATTCGGGGGCGGGGCGAGGCCTGCGGCCTCCTCCAGGCTCAGGGTCACCTCGGCTTGGTTGCGGCCGGCGCGGGTGGAGGTTCCGGCGAAGATGACGTCGTCCATCTCGCCGCCGCGCATGTGGCGGGCGTTGGATTCGCCCATGGCCCAGCGCAGGGCCTCCACGACATTCGACTTGCCGCAGCCATTGGGGCCCACGATGCCCGTCAGCCCCGGGAGCACCTCCACCGTGGTGGCCTCGGCGAAGGACTTGAAACCGGCGATCCGAAGGCGGGAGAGGGTGGCGGTGCGCGGCTTGCGCGGACCGTCCTCCTCCTCCGGAGCCCCCTCCCCATCCGCCCCGGCCACCGCTTCGGAAGCCGCGGCTTCGGCAGCGGCGGCTTCGGCGGCGGGGGACCCGGGCGCCCCGCCCTCGGCGGCAGGCGCGGCCCCCTTCGCCGCGGGGTCGGCCGCCGCCTCCCCCGCCGGGCTTTCCAGGGCCTCGGCCCCGGCCATCTCGACGGGGTTGTTGTCCATCAGCTGCCGGAGACGCCCGCCAGCTCGGCGAAGCGCTCATAGGTCAGGCTGCCGGGGCTCGGGCGGCCGTTGAACACGAAGGTCGGGGTGGAGCTCACCTGATGCTCCTGCTGCCCCTTCATGCGCATCTCCAGGATGCCGCGCTGCAGGGCCTGGTCGGCCAGCGCCGCGTCCACCTGCGCGCGGCTCATCCCGGCCAGCGCCGCCACCTTGGCGATCTCGCCGATATTGTCGGCGCCGCGCGCGAAGGCCCAGCGATCCTGCGAGGTGAAGAGGGCGCTCACGAAGCCCTCATAGCGCTCCGCCGGAAGGGAGCGGGCGACGACGGCGGCGGCCAGGGCCAGCTGGTCCAGCGGGAAGTCGCGCCATACCAGGCGCAGCTTGCCCGCCTCCACCAGCCGAGATTTCACCTGAGGCCAGGTCTGGTTGTGGAAGGCCGCGCAATGGGAGCAGGTGAGGGAGAAATACTCGATCACCGTCACAGGCGCGTCCGCCCGGCCCGCCGAGCGCTCGCCCAGGCGGGGGTCGGCCGCGTTGCTTCCCTGCGCCAGCGCCAGGCCGGGGGCAAGGGCGAGCATGGGAGTGGCCAGGAAGAGGTGGCGGCGGGCGATGCTCATCGGTCCGGGAATTCCGTCCTGTTTCGGCTGTCGGGGTGTCGCGTCTCGGGGGCTCGATAGACCCCGCGCGCCAATCTTGCCAGCGCATCCCGCAGTTCGGGGCTACCGACCGTATCCAGCGCGCCACGAACGGTTTCGGGAAGCGGCGCGGCCGCCAGGCGCCGAACGGCGGCCGGCACGGCGGGCGCCTGCTGGACGAATCGGAGCGTCTGCACCGTCACGGAGCCCAGCGCCGCATTCACCCGGCTGATGAGCTGAGGCGCCAGATGCTGCAGCTCCATCGCCACCGGGCCGGAGCAGCCGATGGTCAGCGTGCCCGCGGTCAGCCGCTTCGGCACCGTCACGGCGGCGATGGCGGGGCCGACCACCCCCGCCCAGTCGGCCATCAGCAGGGCGCCCGCCGGGCTGCGCTTCTTGAAGGCGGGGCGGGTCAGGCGCGGGATGAAGCCCCCCAGCGGCCGCAGGCCCAGATCGGGCCGGCGCGGATCCAGCATCGCCGCCGGGCGGGCGGAAGCCGCGCCGGCCTCGGCCCCTCCAGCGTTCGATGCCGGGGGCTTCGCCGCCGGGCCTTCCGCCGACGCCTTGGCGGGAACCGCGCGGCGCGCGCGCGCGCGCATGGCGGTCGGGGGGCTTGCCTCCGCCCCCGTCCCGCCCTCCCTTGCTCCCGTTTTGCCAGCCGCCATTCCCACTCCCCCGCCCGCCGGCCCGCTCCTGGCCTGGTATGACCGCCACCGCCGCACCCTGCCCTGGCGCGCCGGCCCGGCCACGGGCGCGATGCCAGGCGAGCCCGATCCATACCGCATCTGGCTCTCGGAGGTGATGCTTCAGCAGACCACCGTGGCCGCGGTGGGCCCGCGCTACGCCCGCTTCCTCGCCCGCTTCCCGGATGTCCAGGCACTGGCCGAGGCACCCTGGGAGGATGTGGCGGCCGAATGGGCCGGGCTGGGCTACTATGCCCGGGCCAGGAACCTGCACGCCGCCGCCAAGGCCGTCGCCGGGCGCGGCGGCTTCCCGGATACGGAGGCCGGCCTTCGCGAGTTGCCGGGCATCGGCGCCTATACCGCTGCCGCCATCGCCGCCATCGCCTTCGGCCGCCCGACCGTGCCGGTGGATGGCAATGTGGAACGGGTGGTGGCGCGGCTCCTGGCCATCCGCGAGCCCCTGCCCGGCGCGCGGCGGCTGATCGCCCCCATCGCGGCCCGATTCATGGAGCAGGCCGAGCCGCGCGCCCGCCCCGGCGACTTCGTGCAGGCGCTGTTCGACCTCGGCGCCACCCTCTGCACCCCCCGGCGCCCGGCCTGCGCCCTCTGCCCCTGGCGGGGGGACTGCGAGGCCCAGCGGCAGGGGATCCAGGAGAGCCTGCCGGCGAAGACGCCCAAGGCGGCGCGAAAGCAGCGCCACGGGCTGCACTTCCTCGCCCGGGACCCCGCCGGGCGCCTGCTGTTGCGCCACCGGCCGCCCGAGGGGCTGCTGGGCGGGATGCTGGAAATTCCCGGCGCGCCCTGGCGGGAGGCGCCCTGGAGCCTGGAGGAAGCCCTGCCCCACGCCCCCCTGCCCGGCCTGGCCTGGGCCCTGCGGCCGGGCCTGGCGCATCATGGCTTCACCCATATGGACCTCGACATGCGCCTGGCCGAAGCATCCGCGCCGGCCGGGCCCGCCCCGCCGGGCATGGGCTGGATGGAACCCGCGGTGGCCCTGGCCGCCCTGCCCACCGCCATTCGCCGCCTGCTTCCCCTGGCCGATCCCCCGCTTGCCGAAGGGCCGGAGCCCATGGCAAGCCGCCCTTCCGGAGCGCGAGGCGCCCGGAAGAAGGGAATTCGAGCATGAACGCCATCCAGGGATTCGCCGCGCGGCCGGCACTCCGCTTCTGGTCGATGGCCCTGATGGGCTCCGCCGTGCTGGCGGCCTCGGCGCAGGTGAGCCTGCCCATGTGGCCGGTGCCCGCCACGCTGCAGACCCTGGCCGTGCTGCTGCTCGGCGCGCTGGGCGGCTCGCGCATGGGCGCCGCAGCCGTGCTGCTCTACCTGGCCGAGGGCGCGCTGGGCCTGCCGGTCTTCGCCCATGGCACCGCCGGCCCCGCCGTGCTGATGGGCCCGACCGCCGGCTTCCTGCTCGGCTTCGTCGCCTCGGCCTGGATCGCGGGCCTGGCCGGGCGCGGCGCGCTGCGCCAGGGCCTGGTGCTGACCGCCGCCCATCTCGCCGTCTTCGTGCCGGGCGTGCTCTGGCTCTCCACCTTCACCGGGCTGGAGAAGGCCTGGATGGCCGGCTTCCTCCTCTTCGTGCCGGGCACGGCGGTGAAGACGGCCCTCGCCTTCGCCACGCTGCGGGCGCTGCGCCGGGGCTGATCCCGGCACCATCGAAGCGCGGTTGAACCGCCCGCCCCGGCTTCCCGGGGCGGGCGGCTTCCGTTTCGGGCCTCGCGCCCCGGCCGCCATCGGCATGGCCGGCCATGACGAGCATCATCTTCACAGGATGCTTATCGATTCGAAGGCAGACTCAGTGGGGGGCGGCGTGCATAGTTGCGCCGCCACCAGGTTTGACCCCCTACGATCCCTGCCGGAGAATATCCTCCCGCGCAGAAGCGAAGGAGCAGGACGATCACCGCCATGCAGCCCGCCGGCGAGAACGACACACCGGGCAGGACAGGCGAAGAGGCGGCGCGCCAACTGGCCGTGGCGGCCTACCAGGCCTCAGGCGTCGAGCCGGGCGCGGATCTGGACCAGATCGCCGAGATGGCGGCGAACATCTTCGAGGCGCCGATGGCGCTGATCAACCTGCTCACGGCGAATGAGCTTCTCGTCGTCGCGCGCCATGGCTGCTCGTTCCAGAGCGTGCCCCGACAGATCTCCTTCTGCACGCACACGATCCAGCACGATGCCGTGCTCGTCGTGCCCGACACGGCGAGCGACATCCGCTTCGCGCGCAACCCGCTGGTGACCGAGGGGCCCACCATCCGCTTCTATGCCGGTGCGCCGCTCGTCAGCCCTCTGGGCGGGCACCGGATCGGCACGGTCTGCATCCTCGACACGAAGCCCCGCCCGCCGCTGGACGAGCGGCAGCGGAACCTGCTGCAGAGCCTCGCCGCGATGGTGATGGACCGCATGGAGATGCGCCGGCTGGACGGCGCACGCCGCGACGGGCTCGCGCGCTTCTCCCGCGTGACGGCGGCTCTGCCGAGCGCGGTGATCTGCGCCGACGACGCCGGCCGCGTGACCCATTGGAACGAGGCGGCGGAACGCCTCTTCGGCTGGACGGCCGAGGAGGCCGTCGGCGGGCCGGCCGACCGCATCCTCCCCGCGTCGGACCGCGCCTCCCACGCCGCGCGCCTGCTGCGCCTGTCCGAAACCGGCGGCTCGCCGAACCATGCGCCGATCGAGGTCACCGTGCAGCGCCGCGACGGCGGCGTCTTCCTGGCGGAGATGACGCTGGCCTGCTGGCGGGAGGGTAACGGGCACATGGCCTCGGCCGCCATCCTGAGGGACGTGACCCAGCGGCGCCAGGCCGAGCGCCGCCTGCGCCACCTGGCACATCACGACCCCCTGACCGGCCTCGCCAACCGCGTGCTGCTCTCTGAGGCGCTCCAGCGCTCGCCGCGTTCCAGCCCCTGCTCCCTGATCCTGCTGGACCTGGACGGGCTGAAGCATGTGAACGACGCCTTCGGCCATGAGGTGGGCGATGCGCTGCTCCAGGAAGCCGCCACGCTGATGGAGCGCTGCCTCGACCGGCGCGGGCTCCTCGCGCGGCTGGGCGGGGATGAGTTCGCGGTGCTGCTGCGGGGCGACGCAGCCATGGCCGCCGCCATCGAAGCCGAGCTGCGCGAAACCCTCGCCACCGAGTCCTTCCGGCTGCGGGACCGCAACTTCCGCCTCCTCGCCAATACCGGCTACGCCACCGCGCCCGGGCTGCAGGCCGATACGCTGCTCGCCAATGCCGACCTCGCCCTGCATCGCGCCAAGGCCCAGGGCAGTGGCACCGGCCTGGCCTACCAGCCGGCGATGCGGGCCGAATACCAGGCGCGGCGCACGCTCGAGGAAGAGCTGGAGCGCGCGGTGGAGAACGGGGAATTTACCCTGTTCTACCAGCCGCAGATCCGCCTGGCAGATGGCCGGATGACAGGGGCGGAGGCGCTGCTGCGCTGGCACCATCCCAGCCGTGGCCTGCTCGCCCCCGGCGCCTTCCTGCATGTGCTGGAGGCGAGCCCCCTGGCGGGCCGCGTCGGCGACTGGGCGCTCGACCAGGCCTGCCGCCAGGGCGCTGCCTGGCGCGGCGCGGGGCTTCCGCTTCGGATTGGCGTCAATCTCTTCGCCGAACAGCTCCGCCTCAGCGGCCTGGACGGAAAGGTGGAGGCCGCGCTGCGGCGGCACGGGCTGCCCCCCACGGCGCTGGAACTGGAGCTGACCGAGACGATCGTGCTGCGGAAGGCCGATTCGCAGCTGGAGCCGCTGCGCCGGTTGCACGCCATGGGCACCGGCATCGCCCTCGACGATTTCGGCACCGGCTACGCCTCGCTCTCCACACTCAAGCGCTTCCCCCTCACCCGGCTGAAGATCGACCGCAGCTTCGTCACCGAGATCGCGACCGACCGGCATGACGGCGCCATCGTGGAGGCGCTGCTCTCCCTCGGCCGGAACCTGGGGCTGGAGGTCATCGCCGAGGGAATCGAGACCGTGGAGCAGGAGGCCGCGCTGCGCGGCCGCGGATGCGAGGCCGGGCAGGGTTACCTCTACGGCCAGCCGATGCCGCCCGATGAGCTGCTGGCCCTCGCCCAGGCGCGCCACGCGGCCTGACGCGCAGCGGCGCGGCCAAGGCTAGCCCAGCGCCGAGGCATCCACGCCCAGCCGAGCCGCGTGGGCGCGGAGAGACTCTGCAAGTGCCGCGGAAACCCGCACCCCCTCCGCCTCGGCCCTGGCGATCAGCCGGGCGGCCTTCTCGCCCGGCAGGCGCACGGGCGCGGCGGGGTCGATCGGCGGGTTGGCATGGACCTGCCCGGCCAGGAAATCCATCTGGGCCAGGAAGGCGTCGCGCCCCGCGAAAGCCTCGGGGTCGAGGAGCTGGAGGAAGACATTGGCGCCCCAACGCGTCGGCGCCTCGCGCCGCCCGTGGCCCGCCAGCCCGCCCGTCAGCGCCTCGACCATCAACGCCAGGCCGAAGCCCTTATGGCCCGATTCCACGCCGCCCAGCAGCATGAGGCTTCCCCGTTTCTCCCCCTTCTCGACCACGGAGGGGTCGCGGCTCGGCCGCCCCTCATGGTCCAGCACCCAGGGATGCTCGAACAGCTCGCCCGCCGCCGTCTTCTCCCGCGTCAGGGACAGCGTGGTGACCGAGGCGCAGATATCGACCAGCACGGGAGAATCGCTGGTGGGGAAACCGATGGCGAAGGGGTTGGGGCTGAACAGCCCCGCCTTGCCGCCGAAGGGCGCGACTATTTTTGTATGCGGCCCGGAGGAAGCGATGATCGCGAGGTAGCCGCGATCCGTCGCCTGCTTCGCGAGCGCCGCGAGGCAGCCGATGTGATGGCTCCGCCGGATGGCGAAGGTGACGGTGCCGTGCCGCGGCAGGCGCTCGAAGCCGAGGTGCAGGGCGCGTTCCATCAGCCACAGGCCCGGCCGGTAGCCGCCATCCCAGACGATGGTGCCGCCCGCGTCGCGCAGCGTCTCCGGCTCTCCCTTCCCCTCCATCAACCCCCGCTCGATCTGCTCGAGATAGGGGCCGACCTGGGCGAGGCCATGGGTGTGGCGGCCCATCATGTCCGTCAGCACCAGCAGCCGCCCCATCGCCTCCGCCTTGCCCTCATCCAGCCCGGCGGCGGCGAAGAGGCCAGCGGCGAGGCGGGCCAACCCGTCATGCGGATGCAGCGAAGCGGGAGTGGTCATCGGAATGGTTCCGGCGAGGGGCCATGGGGCGCCGCCACGGGCGGCGGGCGCCCGCGGAACACGCGTGTCATGTGGAGCGAACGGGGCGGCCCCGGCGGAGCCGCCCGGGCGGCGCTAGTCGAGCCGCACGTTGTTGGCGCGGATCAGCCGCGTATAGGTCTCGGTGGTCGAGGTCAGCCAGCTGCGGAAGGCATCCGGCCCCTCGGTGCGCGGCTCGGCGCCCAGGTCCTTCAGCCGGGCGGCGATGGCGGGCAGCGCGACGATCGCGTTCAGCTCCCTGTGCAGGCGCTCGATCATCGGGCGGGGTGTGTTGCCCTGCACCATGATGCCCTGCCAGGTGCCCGCATCCGCCGCCGGCCAGCCGATTTCCCGGAAGGTCGGCACGTTCGGCAGGGAGGCGAGGCGGTGCTGGCCGGTGACGGCGACCGCGCGCATCTGGTTGTTCACCGCATAGGGCTGCGCCTGGGTGGCGCCGGCGATGGTCAGGTCGGCCTCGCCCGAGACCACGGCGGTCAGCGCCGGGGCGCCGCCGCGATAGGGCACATGCGTCATCTCCTTGCCCCAGGCATCGGCCAGCTCGATCAGGGTGAGGTGAGAGGCGGTGCCGACGCCCGAATTTCCGCCGTTCAGCGGCCGCGGGGCGGATTTCGCATAGGCCGCGAGCGCGCGCGCATCCTGCACGGGCAGCGCATTCGCCACGCCGAGGATGTAGGGCGCGTAGATCAGCATGGTGACCGGCGCGAGGTCTTTCGCATTGTCGAAGGGCAGGCGCGGGAAGAGCGCGGGGTTGGTCGCGATGGTCGTCACGTCCATCAGCAGCAGCGTGTGGCCGTCCGGCGGGCTCTTGGCGACGACATCGGCGCCGATATTGCCGCCGGCACCGGCGCGGTTCTCGACCACCACGTTCTGGCCGAGCACGCGGGTCAGCTCCGGCGCGATCAGCCGCGCGAGGATGTCGCTCGTCCCGCCCGGCGCGTTGGGCACGATGATGCGGAGCGTGTGGTCGAAATTCTGGGCTCGGACCGCGGGCGCCGCGAGCGTGGAGAAGGCGCTGGCGGCAAGGCTGGTGCGGAGAAGGTCGCGGCGCTGCATCTCGATCGTTTCCCTCAAGCGTTGTGGCGGCCCTTCGAGGAGCCTTGGCATCGGATGGCGTAACGGCCCCCACCGATGCTTGTCCAAGCTTGAATGCGGATCGTTCGATGCGCAAACTGGATCAATGTTCGAACTGGGTCAGCTCCGCTGCTTTGTCGCCGTGGCGGAGGAGCTGCATTTCCGCCGCGCCGCCGCTCGGCTGAACATGACCCAGCCGCCGCTGAGCCGGCAGATCCAGATGCTCGAGCACGAGCTGGGCTTTCCCCTCTTCCTGCGCAGCAGCCGTGCCGTGCAGCTCACCCCGGCCGGGCGGGTCTTCCTGGACCAGTCGCGGCGGATGCTCCGCATGGCGGAGGGCGCGGCGCAGGAGGCCCTGCGGGTGGCGCGAGGCGAGACGGGTAGCGTCACCCTCGGCTTCACCGCGGCGTCCAGCTACGCCGTGCTGCCGCGCCTGGTGGCGATGATCCGCAAGGGCGCGCCGGGGATCGAGCTGAACCTGCGGGAGCTGGTGACGCAGGACCAGATCGCGGCGTTGCGCGCGGGGGGCATCGATGCGGGGCTGCTGCGCCCTCCCCTGGCTGGCCCGGACCTGCGCGCGGCGCGGCTGGAGCGTGAGCCGCTGCGGGTCGCCCTGCCGCTCGGCCACCCGCTGGCGGAGGAGGAAGGGGTGGAGCCCGCCGCGCTGGATGGCCAGCCGCTGATCACCTACCCGCCGGTCGAGGGCCGCTACCTGCATGACCTCGTCCATTCGGTGCTGCGGCTCGGCGGAGTGACGCCCGGGCGGGTGCAGCATGTCAGCCAGACCCATTCCATCCTCGCGCTGGTGGGCGCCGGCATCGGCTTCGCGCTCGTGCCCCAGGCCGCCGAGCGGCTGCGGCCCATGGATGTGGTGCTGCGTCCCTTACGCGGCACGCCGCCACTGACCGCGGACCTGCTGCTGGCCTGGACCGAGGCCGGGAACCCGGCGCGGGACGCGGTGCTGGCGGTGGTTCGGCGGGAATGGCTCGGCCTGGGCCAGATCGCGTAGCGGGCCGGCGCTCAGGAGCCCGGCGCCAGCTCCGCCCGGAGCTCGTCGATCACCCGGAGCGTGCCGTCGCGGCGCTCCAGGTGCCAGAAGGTCCAGCCATTGCAGGAAGGGGCCTCCTGCACGGCCGCGCCCACCTGGTGGATGCTGCCCGTGATGCGGCCGCAGCGCAGAGTCGCATCCGCGCCGACCTCGGCCTGCCAGCGGCGGTGACGGTCCCAGAGCTTGGTGCCGGGCGGCACCAGCCCGCGCTCCACCAGCGCGCCGAACGGAATGCGGGGCTGCTCGCGCTTGGCCGGCAGGGTCAGCGCGATGCTCTCCGAAAGCGGCTCGACGGCCTTGAGCCGGGCCTCGGCGGCATCGGCATAGCCGTCGTCCCGCTCCAGCCCGATATAGCGGCGGCCCAGGCGCTTCGCGACGGCGGCGGTGGTGCCGGTGCCAAGGAAGGGGTCCAGCACCACCTCCCCCGGCGCGGTGCAGGAGAGGATCACGCGGTGCAGCAGCGCCTCGGGCTTCTGCGTCGGGTGCAGCTTGGCGCCGTCCTCGCCGCGCAGCCGCTCATGGCCGGTGCAGAGCGGGATGAGCCAGTCGCTCCGCATCTGCTTGTCGTCGTTCATCGCCTTCATGGCGGCGTAGTTGAAGCGGTAGCGGCTCTCCTCCCCGCGCGCGGCCCAGATCAGGGTCTCATGCGCGTTGGTGAAGCGGCGGCCGCGGAAGTTCGGCATGGGGTTGGACTTCCGCCACACCACGTCGTTCAGGATCCAGAAGCCGAGATCCTGCAGCGCGACGCCGAGGCGGAAGACGTTGTGGTAGGAGCCCATCACCCAGATGGTGCCGTCCCGCCGCAGCACGCGGCGGCATTCGGTCAGCCATTCGCGCGTGAAGCGGTCATAGGCCGCTAGGTCGTCGAACCGATCCCAGTCGTCGTCCACCGCATCGACGAGGCTGTCATCCGGCCGCCGCAGCGAGCCCTTGAGCTGAAGGTTGTAGGGCGGATCGGCGAAGATCGCGTGCACCGAGGCGGGCGGCAGGCGCCTCAGGCTCTCGATGCAGTCGCCACGCAGCACGCTGTCCAGCGGCAGGTCCAGACCCGTCGTTCCCACGCGCGCCACATCCCCCGGTAAATCGCCGGCCGTGGCGCTCCGCCCCCGCGTCGCGCCGGGCCGTGCCCCCTCGGCAACATGCCCATGCCCGAGTCGCCCGGTCAAGTTTCGGGTCAAGAAAGCGCCAGAACGGCTTGATCGACCGGGCTGAATCCGCGCCGGTGATGCGGCGTCGGCCCCAGCCGCGCCAGGGCTTCCCGATGCGCCGGGGTGGGGTAGCCGACATGCTGGGCGAAGCCATATTCCGGCCAGCGCGTGCCGAGCCGCGCCATCGCCCGGTCCCGCAGCACCTTCGCCATGATGGAGGCGGCAGCGATCGACAGGGACAGCCCGTCGCCGCCCACCACGCAGCGCACCGCGCAGGTCAGGCGTGGCGGGGCATTGCCGTCCACCAGCGCCAGGGAAGGTGCCACGGGCAGGCGCGACACGGCGCGGAGCATGGCCAGATGGGTGGCGCGCAGGATGTTCAGCCGCCCGATCTCGCCCGCGCTGGCCGCGCCCACGCCGATCAGCGCGGTGCCGGCGGCCCGGGCCTCCAGCAGGGCGGCATAGGCCGCCTCCCGCTTCGCCGCGTCCAGCCGCTTGCTGTCATCCAGCAGCGCCGCCAGGGCTGCTGGCGGCGGCGCGGGGAAGATCACGGCGGCGGCCATCACCGGCCCGGCCAGCGGGCCACGCCCGGCCTCGTCCACCCCCGCCACCGGGCCGGGATGGGCCGATTCCAGGGAGAAATCCGGGCGCGCGGCGCCTTTTCGCGAAACGGGCACGCGCGGAACCTAAAGGATCAGCCCTCCGTCCACCACCAGGGTTTGCCCCGTGATCATGGCGCCCGCGCAGCCCAGGAAGAGGATTGCCTCCGCGATATCCTCCGGCACGCAGCGGCGGCCCATCGGGCAGTTCTGGATGGATTGCGCCCGCTGCGCCTCCGTCCACTCGATCTGCCAGGTGCTGTCCACCGCGCCGGGCGCCACCGCGTTCACCCGCACCTCCGGCCCCAGTCCCCGCGCCAGGTGCTTGGTGAGCGCGACCACCCCCGCCTTGCTGGCGGCATAGGCCATGGAGGAGCCGCGCCCGGAAAGCCCGGCGACCGAGGCGATGTTCACCACCGCTCCGCGCATCTCCCTCAGCGCCGGAACCGCGGCCCGGGTGGTGCGGAACAACCCGACGAGGTTCGTGTCCAGGATGGTGTCCCAGAGCTCGTCGGTGAACTCGTCCAGCGCATGCCCGGGAATGGTGCGGGAGACACCGGGGGTGCCCGCATTGTTCACCAGCAGGTCCAGCCGGCCGAGGCCCGCGATGGCGGCCCCCACCATGGCCGCCTCCTCCCCACCCCCGATGAAGCCGGGGGCCTCCACCACCGTCGCGCCCGTGGCGCGCAAGGAAGCCGCCGCCTCGGCGCCGCGCGGATCGCCCGGCAGGAAATTCAGCGCCACCGCGCAGCCATTCGCGGCCAGCTCCCGCGCGGTGGCGAGGCCGATGCCGGAGGCGGCACCGGTCACCAGCGCGGCCCGGCCGGCAAGGTCATAACGTGGCATGGCTTGGTCCTCCCTTGGCCTCCAGAATCGCCGGGGTTGGCGGGATGGGGAAGAGGGGGCGCTCGGTTGCCCCCGGAAGGGAGAAGGAATTCTCCCTCCCGGACCCTCCCTCATCTTTTTCGTCAGGACTGCCGTGGAATGCGGGGCTGGAGGTGCGCCTGAGGTCGATGACCTCAGGCGACTGACAGCGCCGGTGGTGCCCTCAAATCAAAATGCCTGCGGCGCGACAGCGATCAGGGCATCCCCGGCAGGCTTGACGCGGAGTCCGGGGCCCCCGCGGGGGCCCCGGTGGAGGGTCTGGGAGGCAAAGCCTCCCAGGGGCCCCAAACGCATCAAAGCCCGCGCGCGATGAACTCATCCCCCGGGCCAAGCAGCCCCGTGGCACCGCCCCGGAGCATCGCCCGGTCCTCCGCATCCCCCCGCAGCATGGCGTCGAGGAAGGCGACGGTCAGGGCGGCGGCGCGCGCGTGATAGGTGCTTTCGGCGTAGCGCCCGCCCGCCTCGGCTTCATCGGCAAAGGAGGCATGGGCCGCGCCGGCGAGCACGGCCAACGCGCCGGGATTGCGCGATTGCTCGAAGGGCACGCGCCGGGCCGGGGCGCGGATGCCCTCGATGTAGCCGTGATCCTCGGTGCCAGTGATGTGCAGCATGGGCACGACGTAGCCGCCATAGGCCAGGCGCGGCGGCATGCCGATGGCGGGGATGGGCGAGAGCGCCACCCCGGCCTTCAGCCTGTCATCGGGCAGGCCCAGGCCACGGTCGCCGCCGGGCAGGCGCTCGCCCAGCATGTGCTGCACGGTCCAGGCGCCGAAAGAGTGGCCGGCGATGGCGAGACGCTGCGGATCGGCGCGGCGCGGCAGGTTGTCGAGCGTGAACGTCACGTCCAGCAGCCGGTCCAGCGCCGCCTGCACGTTCAGTGCGCCGGCGGCGAGCCCCACCATCCGGTCCCCGCCCCCGCGCCAAAGGCTGTCGTCGGAGCCGGGATGCTGGAGATGGATGGCGAGATAGCCGTTCTCCGCCAGCGCGCGGCCGAGATAGGCGAGGCCCTCGCGCGAGCCGCCGAGGCCGTGGGAAAGGATGACCGTGGGCGCAGGAGCACTGCCCGCGGGCTCACGGATGAGAACGGGAATGGCGCGTGCGCGGGCGGCATCGCGCCATTCGGTGCGGGATTCGGTGATGCGGGCCTCCATCGGCCGGGAACCGGCCGATGGTGCGGCGGCGCAGCCCGGTGCCGCCAGGAAAGGCAGCAGGGCCGGCGCCGCGAGCAGGGCACGCCGGTTCAGAGCGGCCCCATTCAGAGAGACCCGCTTCAGAGGGGGATGTCGTAGGTCCGCCAGGGCGTCAGCTTCGCCACGCGGTCGTACACCGCGCGGGCGCGGCTGTTGTCCTCGGCTGTGATCCAACGGATGACGCTCCAGCCGCGACGGCGGCCTTCCTGGGCAAGGGCTTCGAGCAGCGCATCGGCCACGCGCTTGCCCCTCATCTGGGGATCCACGAACAGATCGTCCAGATAGCCACCGGTGCTGGCGGAAAGCGGCCGGGCGAAGGGCCTGAAATGCGCCAGCCCGACCGCGTGCCCTTCCGCATCCTCGGCCACGAAGGCCTCGGTCCCATGCGCCGGGTCATGGATCCAGGACCAGACGCGGTCGCGCATCTCCTGGGTCTGGGTTACGCGGTAGAATTCCGCATAGCCGGCATAGAGGCGGTTCCAGTCCTCCCGGTGTCGCTCCTGCAGCGGGACGATCCGCACGTCGCTCATGGCGCATCCTTCAGCGTGAAGTCGATCCGGCCGGCGGCGTTCAGCGCCAGCAGGAGGGAGGCGGTGTGCATCGCCTGGGGCAGCAGCCCCGCCCCGAGTTGGGCGAGCACGCGCGCGAGGGGCCAGAGCTCCACCGTGATGTCCTCCCCCACCTCATGCGCGGTGGGGTGGGTGAGCGTGGCGCCGAGCGCCAGCACGGTATGCGCGCGGTTGCGATGCGTGGCGGTGTTGGGGCTGAGGGAATGGAGGAGACGGAATTCGGGCGCGGAATAGCCCGTCTCCTCCCGCAATTCGCGCGCGGCGGCCACGGTGGGGTCGGCATCCGCCTTGTCCACGGCGCCCGCCGGCAGTTCCAGCGTCCAGGCCTGGGCGCCGTGGCGGTACTGGCGCACCAGCACCAGCTCATCCGCCGGCGTCACCGCGACCACATGCACCCAGTCCGGATAAGACAGGCTGTAAAAGGGATCGAGCACATTGCCCTTGGAATCCCGCACGGCATCGGCCGTGACATGGATCCAGCGGTCCTGGAGCACGGTGCGGGAGGAGAGAACCTCCCAGAGGGGCGGCCCGAGGGGCGGCCCCGGCGGCGGCGGCGAATCGCTCATGGCGCGGGAGCATGCCGGAAGAACTCCGCCAGGGCTCTAGCGAACCCTGGCGGAAGCCTCGACCCGGCTATTCCGCCGCCACCTTCGGCGCGTCCTGATACGCCTCCAGCGGCGCGCAGGTGCAGGCAAGGTTGCGGTCGCCATAGACATTGTCCACGCGCTTCACCGGCGGCCAGTACTTCTGGGCCGCCACCCAGGGCAGCGGGAAGGCGGCTTCCTGGCGCGAATACGGGTGGGTCCAACTCTCCGCCGTCACCTCCTCCGCGGTGTGCGGGGCGTTCTTCAGCGGGTTGTCGGCCTTGTCCGCCCTGCCCTGCTCCACCGCGCGGATCTCGGCGCGGATGGCGATCATGGCGTCGATGAAGCGGTCCAGCTCCTCCTGCGGCTCGCTCTCGGTGGGCTCCACCATCAGCGTGCCCGCCACCGGCCAAGACATGGTCGGGGCGTGGAAGCCGTAATCCTGCAGGCGCTTGGCGATGTCCTCCACCAGCACGCCGCCCCCCTGCTGGAAGCCACGGCAGTCGAGGATGCACTCATGCGCCACCATCCCCTCCTTGCCGCGATAGAGCACGGGGAAATGGCCATCCAGGCGCTTCGCCACGTAGTTGGCGTTGAGGATCGCCACCTGCGTCGCCCGCGTCAGCCCGGCCGCGCCCATCATGCGGATATAGGCGTAGGAGATGGGCAGGATGCTGGCGCTGCCGAAGGGCGCGGCGGAAACGGGGCCGAAGCCCGTCTCCGGCCCGGCCTCGGCCAGCATCGGGTGGTTGGGCAGATGCGGCGCCAGATGCGCGGCCACGCCGATCGGCCCCACCCCCGGCCCGCCGCCGCCATGCGGGATGCAGAAGGTCTTGTGCAAGTTCAGGTGGCACACATCGGCGCCGATCGCGGCCGGGCTGGTCAGGCCCAGCTGCGCGTTCATGTTGGCGCCATCCATGTAGACCTGCCCGCCCGCCGCATGCACGGCGGCGCAGATCTCGCGGATCGCCTCCTCGAACACGCCATGCGTGCTGGGATAGGTGATCATCAGCGCGGAAAGGTTCGCCGCGTGCCCCTCGATCTTCGCGCGCAGGTCCTCGAGATCGACATTGCCCTGGCGGTCGCAGCCCACCACCACCACGCGCATGCCCGCCATCACGGCCGAGGCCGGGTTGGTGCCATGGGCGGAGGAGGGGATGAGGCAGATGTCCCGATGCCCCTCGCCCCGCGCCTTGTGGTAGGCGCGGATGGCCAGCAGCCCGGCATACTCGCCCTGGCTGCCCGCATTCGGCTGCAGCGAGACCGCCGCAAAGCCGGTGCAGGCGCAGAGCCAGGATTCGAGACGCTTGATCATCTCGATATAGCCGTGCGCCTGGTCCGCCGGCGCGAAGGGATGGAGGTCGGAGAAGCCGGGGAAGGTGACGGGGATCATCTCCGCCGTCGCGTTCAGCTTCATCGTGCAGGACCCCAGCGGGATCATGCTGCGGTTCAGCGCGACATCCTTGTCCTCGAGCCGCTTGAGGTAGCGCAGCATCGCATGCTCGGAACGATGCGCGCGGAACACGGCGGCGGCGAGGAAGGGCGTGCGGCGCGCCAGCGCGGCGGGAAGCCGCTCCGCCGCCGCAAGCTCGCCCAGCCCCACGCGCTCACGGCCCGCCGCCTCGCAAAGCGCGGCGCCGAGCGCGATCAGGTCCTGCCGCGTCACCGTCTCATCCAGCGCGATGGCGACGCAGCCCGCATCCACGCGGCGCAGGTTGAAGCCGGCCTCGAGGGCGGCCGCCATCAGCGCATCCGCCTTCGTGCCCGCCTCGATCGCCACCGTGTCGAAGAAGCTCCCGTGGCGCAGCGTGAAGCCGGCACGGGTCGCGGCATCGGCCAGAAGGCTCGCCAGCAGATGCGTGCGGCGGGCGATGCGGGTCAGCCCCTCCGGCCCGTGCCACACGGCATACATGCTCGCCATCACCGCCAGCAGCACCTGCGCCGTGCAGATGTTGCTCGTCGCCTTCTCGCGGCGGATATGCTGTTCGCGCGTCTGCAGCGCCAGGCGCATGGCCGGGCGCCCGGCGGCATCCACGGAGACGCCGACCAGGCGGCCCGGCATCAGCCGCTTCAACCCGTCCTTCACCGCCATGTACGCCGCGTGCGGGCCGCCATAGCCCATGGGCACGCCAAAGCGCTGCGTGCTGCCCACCACCACATCCGCGCCCATCTCGCCCGGCGGGGTGAGGACCGTCAGCGCGAGAATATCGGCCGCCACGATCGCCAGCGCCCCGGCCGCCTGCGCGGCGGCGATGGCCGGGGCGATGTCGCGCACCTCGCCCGTGGTGCCGGGATAGGAGAGCACGACGGCGAAGGGCTTCAGCCCGGCATAATCCGCCGCGTGATCCGTGACATGGATCCCGATGCCCAGCGGCTCGGCGCGCGTGCGCAGCACGGCCAGGGTCTGCGGGTGCAGGTCCGGCGCCACCGCCAGCGTGGTGGACTTGCCCCGGTGCGAGGCCAGGGCCAGCGCCATCGCCTCGGCCGCCGCCGTCGCCTCGTCGAGAAGCGAGGCGTTGGCGACCGGCAGGCCGGTCAGGTCGCTCACCATCGTCTGGAAGTTCAGCAGCGCTTCCAGCCGCCCCTGGGCCAGCTCCGCCTGGTAGGGCGTGTAGGCCGTGTACCAGCCCGGGTTCTCCAGCACGTTGCGCAGGATCACCGGCGGCGTGTGGGTGCCGTGATAGCCGCAGCCGATCAGCGACTTCACCCGCAGGTTCTTCTCGGAGATGGCGCGCAGCTCGGCGATGGCCGTGGCCTCGCCCACCGGCGGCGGCAGCGCGTCCAGATGGCTGCCGCGAATGCCCGCGGGCACCGTGCGCGCGGCCAGGGCTTCCAGGCTCTCCGCGCCGACGGCACGCAGCATCGCCGTGACCTGCGCCTCGCTCGGCCCGATATGCCGGCTGGCGAAGGCGGCGCTCTCCTCCAGCGCCGCGAGCTGGTCGAGCGCGCTCAATGCCCTTCCTCCGCGTGCCGGGCATAGGCATCGGCATCCATCAGCTTGTCGATTTCGGAGGCGTCGCGCGGGGTGATGGTGAAGAACCAGCCCTCGCCCATCGGCGCGCTGTTCACCAGGGCCGGATTGTCCACCAGCGCGCTGTTCACCGCCGCGATGGTGCCGGCGATGGGCGCGTAGATGTCGGAAGCCGCCTTCACGCTCTCCACCACCGCGACCGCCTCACCGGCCTCCACCGCCCGCCCGGCCTCGGGCAGGTCCACGAAGACGACGTCGCCCAGCGCGTTCTGCGCATGGTCGGAAATCCCGACGGTGGCCACGTCGCCATCCAGGCGGACCCATTCATGGCTCTCGGCGAAACGGGTCTGGCTCATGCGACAACTCCTGCGACGCGCTTGTAGCGATGGGGAACGAAGGGGGTGGGGGCGATGCGCGCGGGAATGGCCCGCCCGCGCACCACCAGTTCAAGCGCCGTGCCATCGCCGGCATGGGCGCGGGCGACATAGCCCATGGCGACCGGCGCGTTCAGCGAGGGGCCGAAGCCGCCCGACGTCACCTCGCCGACCGGCAGGCCGTTGATCGCGATTTCGGTATGGGCCCGGGCGGGCTGGCGTCCATCGGGCAGGATCCCGACGCGCAGGCGCTTCGGCCCGCTGTCCAGCTCCTCCCGCACGCGCTCGGCGCCCGCGAAGTTCCACTCCATCCGGCGGCGCTTGCCCAGGCTGAAGGTCAGCGCGGCCTCCACCGGGGAGGTCGTCTCGTCGATATCCTGGCCATAGAGCGGCAGCCCGGCCTCCAGCCGCAGGCTGTCCCGCGCGCCCAGCCCGGCCGGGGCGGCGCCCGCCGCCAGCAGGGCCCGGGCGACCTTCTCCGCGCCCTCGGCGGGGATGCCGATCTCGAACCCGTCCTCCCCGGTATAGCCGGAGCGGGTGATGAGGGCCGGAACCCCGGCCACCGGGCTCTCCAGCACGCCCATGAAGGGCATGGCCGCCACGTCGCCCTCGGCGAGCGGCGCCAGGATCGCCTCCGCCCCCGGCCCCTGCAGGGCCAGCAGCGCGCGATCGGGGCGCGGCACGAGGGACACGCCCGCCGGCAGCACCGCGCCGATCGCCTCCACGTCCACGGCCTTGCGGGAGGCGTTGAGGACGAGGAACAGCCGGTCGCCCAGATGGGCCACCATGAAGTCGTCGATGATGCCGCCGCTCTCGTTCATCAGCAGGGCATAGCGCTGGCGGCCGGGCTTCAGCGCCTGGACCTCGGCGGGCGTCACGCGCTCCAGCGCGGCGGCCGCGCCTTCGCCGCGCAGCTCCGCCTGGCCCATATGGGAGACATCGAACAGCGCCGCGCCCGTGCGGCAGGCCTGGTGCTCGGCCATGATCCCGGCCGGGTACTGAACAGGCATGGAATAGCCCGCGAAGCCCACCATGCGCCCGCCCAATTCGCGGTGCAGGCCGGCCAACGGCGTTTCAAGCAAGGATTGGGTATCGGCCACGCATCCCCCAGGGCCGCGGATGCGGCCGGTTCAGATCGTGGCCCCCCTCTGTCCCGAGACCTGAGAGATTCGGAAAGCGGGGCCTTCCTTACTCCGTCGGTGCCAGTTCCTTCGCAGGCGCTGGGCTTTCCAGAGGCCCCTTCCCCACGCGGTCCTTCTGCCTGAGCGTTTCCGGGGGCCGGTTGCGCCTTCGGCGGGGGCGGCGCCGCCCAGGCGGGCGCCCCTCTCTCCCGCGCGGGATCAGCGGGTGGGACAGTGGTGCCCGATTGCGCCGACGCGCGCAACCGCGATCGCGCGCCGCCCGGCAGGTCCCCTCCCCGCCCCTGCCGCCCGAAGGCTTCGGTCCCGTGACGAACCCTCCGCCGCCGGTTTCGTTAAGGGGAACACGCATGCCTGATTCGAAGCCCGGAATCGTCTTTCCGCCAGGGATCAGGATCGCCGCCGGAACCTGCCGGCGCGATGCGGGAGAACGCTCAGACCATGCGGGAACAGTCCCTGGCCTTCCTGGAAGCGCTGATCGAAGCGCCCTCCCCGAGCGGCTTCGAGCACGAGGTCGCGAGGCTCTATCGCGACTATGTCAGGGAGCATGTGGACGACATCACCACGGACGTGCACGGCAATGTCTCGGCCATCCTCCATCCCGGGGCGGAGATGCGGATCATGCTGGCCGGGCACATGGATGAGATCGGCTTCATCATCCACCACATCAGCGAGGAAGGTCTCCTCCATTTCAGCACCATCGGCGGGCATGACAGCGCCATTCCCGCGGGCCAGACGGTCTGGGTGCACGGGCGCCGGCGCATCCCGGGCGCGATCGGGCGGAAGGCCATCCATCTCCTCGGCCCCGAGGAGATCAAGGCCAAGCCGAAGATAAGCGAGATGTGGATCGATATCGGCGCCACCACCCATGCGGAGGCGGTGGAAGTCGTCGCCCTGGGCGATGTCGCCACCTTCCAGCACGGCTTCCAGCCCTTGCTGGGGGACCGCGCGGTGGCCCGTGCCTTCGACAACAAGGCCGGCCTGTTCATCGTGGCGGAGGCCCTGCGCCTGCTGCGGCAGGAGGGCGGGCTCTCGCCGGGCGTCGGCGTCTATGGCCTGGGCACCGTGCAGGAGGAGATCGGGTCGCGCGGCGCGCAGACCTCCGCCACGGGCATCGGCCCGCGCACGGGCATCGCGGTCGATATGGAGCACGCCATCGACTATCCCGGCGTCAGCCCCGCGCAATACGGCCGGCTCGACACGGGGAAGGGGCCCAGCATCCTACGGGGGGCCAATACGAACCCGGTCGTCTTCGACCTGCTCCGCCGCGCGGCGGAGGAGGACGGCATCCCCTACCAGATCCGCGTCGCACCGGGCAGCACGCCCACGGACGCGAATGCCATGCAGATCAACGGCCCCGGCATGGCCACGGCGCTGGTCGGCATCCCCCTGCGCTACATGCACACGCCCTGCGAGGTGCTGAGCCTGACCGACCTGGAGAATGCCGCCCGGCTGCTGGCGGCCTATTGCCGCCGCGTCACGCCGGAGACGGATTTCACGCCCTGGTAGCGCCGCGGCGGAGCCTCTACCGCCCGCCGCGCCGGTTGGCTTCCAGCTGCTCCGGCGTCAGCTGGAAGCTGACCAGGACCACCCGCTCCGCCGCCCGCCGGACATCCCCGGGGATGCGGACCATCATCTCCTCCCCCCCGGCCGCCGCGCGGCGTTCCGCGCCGCTGAAGCTGAGGCTCAGCACGTCCGAGCCGCGGTTCAGCACCCGGCCCTCGGCCCCGTCGGTCACGGCGATGAAATAGGGCAGCTCCACCATCCCGCCGGTCAGGGCCGGCCCGCGTTCCGCCTCTGCCTGCACCACCAGGGTCAGGTCGAGCCCGGCATTCCTGGGCGCCAGGTCGCAACGGGACTGCACGCCCGTCAGGCGGGCCTGCACCTCCACCGCGCGCGGTCCGGGCCGCGCGCCGGGGCGGTAGCGCGTCATCTCCGCCCCCTCGGCCAGCACGGCGACGCGCGGGCAGGCGGGCGGAGCAGCGGCAGCCGCGGCGTTGGGGGCAGTCCCCGCCGCCGGCGTGGTGCCCCCGCCACACCCCGCGAGCAAGGCCAGGGCCGCAAGGGCCGGGAGAGTGGATCGGATCACGCGGAAAACCCTCCTTTTCGGCCGCCGGCCGGGCGCGGGCGCGTCTCGGCCCTGGGCGGCGGGGCCGGGGACCGCTAGATAAGGCGCGCCCACGGTCCGGCCGGGGGCTGTTCGCGCCGGCGCCGAAGGACCAAGTCGCACGCCATGGACCAGATCGCAAACCACCTCCCGGGTGCGCCCAAGCCGCCGCTGAAGGTTCTGCTGGCCGGCCCGCGCGGCTTCTGCGCGGGGGTGGACCGCGCCATCAAGATCGTCGAGCTGGCGATCGAGCGCTATGGCGCGCCCGTCTATGTGCGCCACGAGATCGTGCATAACCGCTTCGTCGTGGAAGGGCTCCAGGCCAAGGGCGCCGTCTTCGTCGAGGAGCTGGACGAGATTCCCGATGACGGCCAGCCCGTCATCTTCTCCGCCCATGGCGTGCCGAAATCCGTGCCCGCCGCGGCCGATGCCCGGCAGATGCTCTATCTCGACGCCACCTGCCCCCTGGTCAGCAAGGTCCACCGCGAGGCGGAGCGCCACCACACCAATGGCAGCCATATCCTGCTGATCGGCCATGCCGGCCATCCGGAGGTCGTGGGTACCATGGGCCAGCTCCCCCCGGGGGCCGTAACGCTGGTGGAGGATGCGGAGCAGGCCGCGACGGTGGAGCCGCCGCCCGGCCCCCTCGCCTATGCCACCCAGACCACCCTCTCCGTCGACGACACGGCCGAGGTGCTGGACGTGCTGCGCGCCCGCTTCCCGGGCCTTTCGGCCCCGGTGAAGGAGGACATCTGCTACGCCACCACCAACCGCCAGGCCGCCGTGAAGGCGATCGCCGAGCGTTGCGAGCTGATCGTGGTGGTGGGCGCCGCCAACTCCTCCAACTCGGTCCGCCTGCGCGAGGTGGCCGAGAAGGCCGGCTGCCCGCGCGCCGTGCTGGTGCCGCGCGGCCGGGATTTCGACCCCGCCGAGGCCGATGGCCTCTCCACCATCGGCATCACAGCCGGCGCCAGCGCGCCCGAGGTGCTGGTGGAGGAGGTGATCGCCCGCCTGCGCGAGCGTTTCGACGTGACCACGGAGGATGTGACGGTCGCGGAGGAGCGGATCGTCTTCAACCTCCCCCGCCCGCTGCGCGCGCCCCGGCCCGCCCCCACCCCCGCGGAGTAGCCCGCCGGGCTGGGCGGGGCCGCTTGCCACCCCGCCCCGCCTGGGGCATCCCCCGGCCAGGGGGTTCCGATGGCTGTCTATACCGAGGTGTCCGACGAGGCCTTGCGTGCCTTCCTCGCGGGCTATGAGCTGGGCGAGCTGGTCGCCTTCCGCGGCATCGCGGAAGGGGTGGAGAACAGCAACTACGCCCTGAAGACCACTGCCGGGGACTTCATCCTCACCCTCTACGAGAAGCGGGTGGACCCCACCGAGCTCCCCTGGTTCCTCGGGCTGATGCGCCACCTCGCCGCGCGCGGCCTGGCCTGCCCCGAACCCGTGGCCGGGCGCGATGGCGAGGCCCTGCGGGAGCTGGCCGGCCGCCCCGCCGCCATCTGCACCTTCCTCCCCGGCGTCTGGCCGCGCCGCCCCTCGGTGGCGCATTGCGGCCCGCTCGGCACGGCGCTGGCCGCCCTGCACGCCGCCGGCGAGGGCTTCTCGGCCGAGCGCCCGAACGCGCTCGGGCCCCAGGGCTGGGCCCCGCTGCTCGGGCGCTGCCGCCCGAACGGGGACACGGTGCAGCCCGGCCTCTGCGCCGAGCTGGACGGGCATCTGGAATCCATCCTCGCCGCATGGCCCGCCGGCCTGCCGCGCGGTCAGATCCATGCGGACCTCTTCCCCGACAACGTCTTCTTCCTGGAGGAGGCGCGCGGGAAGCCGCGCGTCTCCGGCCTGATCGACTTCTACTTCGCCTGCACGGATATCCTCGCCTATGACGTGGCCATCTGCCTCAACGCCTGGTGCTTCGAGCCGGACCTGTCCTTCAACGTGACCAAGGCCCGCGCCCTGCTGGCCGGCTATAACGCCGCCCGCCCTATGTCGGCGGCGGAGATGGAGGCGCTGCCCGTGCTGTGCCGCGGCGCCGCGCTGCGCTTCCTGCTGACTCGCCTCTACGACTGGACCAACACCCCGCCCGGAGCCCTCGTGACCCGCAAGGACCCGCTCGAATACCTGCGCCGCCTCCGCTTCCACGCCCAGGCCAAGGGGGTCTCGGCCTATGGCGTCTGACGCGACGGAGGCACCCGCCGAGGCGGTCGTCGAGATCTGGACCGATGGCGGCTGCAAGCCCAACCCCGGCCCCGGCGGCTGGGCGGCCATCCTGCGCTTCGGCGCGTATGAGAAGGAGATGACGGGCGCCGAGCCCGCCACCACCAACAACCGCATGGAGCTGACCGCCGCCGCGGCCGCGCTGGAGGCGCTGAGGAAGCCCTGCCGCGTGGTGCTGCATACGGACAGCGAATACGTGAAGAACGGCGTCACCCGCTGGGTCCATGGCTGGGTGCGCAACAACTGGCGCAACGCGGCCAAGGACCCGGTGGCGAATTATGAGCTGTGGCAGCGCCTGCTGGCCGCCGCCAAGCCGCATCAGGTGGAATGGAAGTGGGTGCGCGGCCATGCCGGCAACGCGATGAACGAGCGCGCGGATAAGCTGGCGACCGCCGCCCGGATGACGCTGGAGCGGTAGCTCCGCCCCCCCCGGGGGCGGGCGGTCAGGAAAGCCGGACCTCCTGCCGCGCCTCCTCGGCGGACCGGGCCGCGGCCGCGATCGCCTCCGCCCGGGCGAAGCGCCGAACGCGCTCCTGATGCTGCAGCGCCTGCTCCCGGAAGTCCTGCAGCGTCACCGGGTCGGCGCCCTGGGCCTCCAGCCGCTCCAGCTGCTCCAGAAACACCTCGGTCCGCTCCTGCTTGGCCAGGCGGCCGAAGGACTTGCGGAGGAAGGTGGGCAGATCCACCACCGGATGGATCAGATGCGCCGTGGCCGGCATCTGCATGTCGAAGCCGAAGGGGCGCGCCTGGTTCGAATTGAAGCTGACGCGATCCGTGCTGCCGGGGATCAGGTCGTTTATGTTCGCCATCAGGAAGCTTCCGCGCTCCACCAGCAGCGACGGCACGTAGTATTCGCAATGCACGCCGCCATTGGCGACGGGCTCGCCCAGCCGCTCCCGCAGCCGCCCCTCATAGAGGGTGATGAGGGCGCGGCGGGACAGGCCGATAATCGCGAACATCGCCTTGTAGGGCTGCGCGAAGCGATGCGGCCGGCCGGCGCGCGGACCGTCGATCGGCCCCGTCGTCGTGCCGAGCATGTCGAGCTGCCCGACCTGCGCGGAAAGGATGTCCGCCAGGTCCTGCAGGTAGGTGGGCGATTCCGGGCTGATGGAGATGTCGTAGTCCCACATCAGGTAGAAGTCGTAATGCGGGATCTGGTGATAGGCGCAGTACATCGAGTAGTCGCCGAAATACCAGAAGCAGCGCTGGACATCGGTGTTCAGGCCCAGCCGCGTGCAATCGGCCACGCTATGGGCCAGCTTCGCATGGCCCTGGGCGGAAACCGGGCCGCCCGTCTCATCGGCCAGGACGTAGAAGTCCCAGCCGGAAACCCGGGCCAGGGCATCCGCCAGTTCCCGGGCCTTCGGCGAATCCCGAAGATGGGTCCGCATCAAACAGGCGATGCGACTGGTCTGGCCACGATCTGTCATGCCGATCCGCTCTCCGCTGGCTGGGCCAGAGCTAGGGCAGCACCGCGACAGCTGGGTTTCAGGCGGATGACAGAACGGTGAAAGAACCGGGACGGAACGGCCGCCCCGGCCGGGGTAGGCCTAGTTGAACAGGGTGGAGACCGAGGATTCCTCGGAAATGCGGCGCATCGCCTCGGCGAGCAGGGGCGCGATGGTCAGCTGCTTGATGTTCGAGGAGACGCGCACGGCTTCGGTGGCCTGGATGCTGTCCGTGGTGATCATGTGCTCGATGGGCGCCGCGCCGATGCGCGCGACCGCCCCGCCCGAGAACACGCCATGGGTGACATAGACCGAGGCGGAGCGCGCGCCGTTCTTCAGCAGCGCCTCGGCCGCGTTGCAGAGCGTGCCGCCGGAATCCACGATGTCGTCGATCAGGATGCAGTCGCGCCCCTCGACATCGCCGATCACGTTCATCACCTCCGACACGCCCGCGCGCGGGCGGCGCTTGTCGATGATGGCGAGGTCCGTATGCAGGCGTGTGGCGATGGCCCGCGCCCGCACCACGCCGCCGACATCGGGGGAGACGACCATGAGGTCACGCCCCTTGAAGCGCTCCTGGATGTCGCGCGCGAAAAGCGGCGCGGCGAAGAGGTTGTCCACGGGGATGTCGAAGAAGCCCTGGATCTGCCCGGCATGGAGGTCCAGCGTCAGCACGCGGTCCGCGCCGGCCTGGGTGATGAGGTTCGCCACCAGCTTCGCCGAGATCGGGGTGCGGGGGCCGGACTTCCGGTCCTGCCGGGCATAGCCGAAATACGGGACCACGGCGGTGATGCGGCGGGCCGAGGAACGGCGCAGCGCATCCAGCGTGATCAGCAGCTCCATCAGGTTGTCATTCGCCGGGAAGCTGGTGGACTGGATGACGAACACATCCTCGCCGCGGATGTTCTCCTGGATCTCCACGAAGATCTCGAGGTCGGCGAAGCGCCGGACCGAGGCCTGGGTGAGCGGCAGGTTGAGGGCCGCGGCCACCGCCTCGGCGAGCGGGCGGTTGCTGTTGCAGGCGAGGATCTTCATCCGCGTGGAATCTCCGGGCGCGCCGCCCAGTCTTCACCGGCGGGCGAGTCCGGCTCTGGCAGCGTGAGGGCGGCCGGGGGATAGCAACCGTGCGCCGCCAAGTCCATGCCGGGCGGGTGGCAGGGCCGGTCTACGCAGGACGCATGCCAGACCGGGGCACCCCCACGGCGTTGTTACCGCGCCGGGGCACCTTCCGGCGGCGGCGGCGCGGCGTTGCGGCGGGCCATTTCCTCACCGAGCCCACCGGCATTGGCGATGATGTCCCGCACCGCGACCGCCGCTTCCTCGGCCACCACATAGGCCACGTCGCCCCAGAGACCGTTCAGCGTGCCCGCCGGCACCTCGTTGATCTGGGCCGCGAGGCCGAGGTCGTGCCCGTCCCGGCGCGAGACCCTCCACTGGATCTCCACGCGCTGCTTCCGGTCCGCCACCGGCGTCACCGTCACCTCGCCGGTCAGGGCGAAGGCGGCCCCGTCCGAGCCCTCCTGCACGACAAAGCCCTTGGTGGCCAGGAAGTCGCGCATGCGCGCCGAAAGGGCCTGGTTCCCGTCCCCCGGCGCGCCGGTCACCCCGCGGAAGCGCACGCGCGGCGGACCGCCGGAGCCGTTGAACGCCACCGTCTCCGAGGCGCGGCGCGCGGCTTCCCCACGCGTGAGCAGCCCGGCCACGACCGGCGCGTCGCGGGTGGCCACCTGGCGCAGCATGGCGCTGCCCGCCTCGCTCCATTCCCGCACGGGCACGGCGGCACCGCGCGCCTCGCCCAGCACCTTCCCATCCGCATCCACCACCGCATAGGCGGGGGTCACCCCGCGCCCGTCCTGCTCGGCGGTGATATCCAGGCGCCAGTCCAGCGGCGCGGGCGGCCCCGCCACGGCGGGCACCTCGGCCGCCTCCAGCGCCTCCGCCACCGCCACCGCGAAATCGGAGGAGGCGACATCCGGCAGCAGCGCCGCCCCCGGGCGGGGCACGGCGATGCGATAGGCCGGCGGCGCCGCCAGGCGGCGGGCCTCCGCGCCCGGATTGCCCCGGAAGGGCTGGGGCAGCGGCCCGCAGGCCGCCAGCAGCGCCAGCGGCAGGAGCAGGGCGAGGAAGGGGCGCATGGCTCAGCCGATCACGCAGGAGGCGACAAGGGGAAAAGCCATCGGCACCACGGAAAGGGGGACGTAGGGCATGGGGCCGCCCTTATCCACGGACGCCGCTCCCGGCGCCAGGGGGACGCCGCCCCCGGGGCGCCGGGCAGGGTCAGCCCGGAAGCCCGATGGCCGAGAGCTGGTGCCCGATGGGCCCGCCGCCTTCCAGCGTGCGGCGGCGGTGGGAGAAGAAGAGCGCCTCCTCCGCCAGCGTGTCGTTCGGCAGCGCCTCCGCCATCACCCCGGCGGCCCGCAGCCGGGCGAGGATCAGCCCGGCCATGTCGAACTGCCAGTGCTCCGGCCGGCGCCCAGGGGCAAGGAACCGCTCCCCCTCCGGGTCGCTCGCCAGCAGCTCGGCGCGGAGGTCGGCGCCCACCTCGTAGCTCGGCTGGCGGATGCAGGGGCCCAGCGCCGCGGCGATATCCGCGCGTCGGGCGCCCAGCCCCTCCATCGCGGCAATCGTCGCCTCCAGCACCCCCGCCAGCGCCCCGCGCCAGCCCGCATGGCAGGCCCCCACCACCCCGGCGCGCGCGTCGGCGAAGAGCACGGGCCCACAATCGGCGGTGATGATGCCAAGGGTGACACCGGGCCGGTTGGTCGCCACCCCATCCGCCCGGGGGCGCTCCTCATGTCCGATCGGTGCCTCGGCGACCGCCACGTCGATCCCATGCACCTGATACAGGCCGGACAGGCTCTCCGGCGCGCGGCCGATGGCGCGCATGGCGCGGGCCCGGTTCTCCCGCACCGCCTCCGGGTCGTCCGGGCTGGAGAGGGAGCAGTTGAGGCTGGCGAAGCGCCCCGTGGAGACCCCGCCGCGCCGGGTGAAGAAGCCATGCGGCAGCCCGGCCAGGCCCGGCGCCGTCAGATACTCGGCGGAGAGGAGATCAGCGCTCATGCGGGTTCGAAGCCGGGCGGGGTGGAGAGACCGGGGTGGCACAGGACCAGCGCCTTGAACAGGCGCCCCATCGCCTCCGGTGCGGTCAGGCGCATGGCGGCCTCCACATGCCGGGCGCCACGGCCAGGGTCCGAAGCGGCCAGCGCCGCCGCCCGGCTGTGCAAGCCGAGCCGGGCGAGGAACACGCCCTGCGGGATGGGCCCATGCACCCCTGCCCCGGCCGCGCGCGCCGCCGCGGCCAGCGCGGCGAAATCCACATGCGCGGTAAGGTCCGCCGAGCCTGGATCGGCCAGCGGGTCGGCCGGCGCGCGGTTCCGGATGGCCTGCAGGCTGTCGCCCGGCCCGCTCCGCTCGGGCCCGTAATCGATGAAGAGTGCCGCGCCCCCCTGCCCCGCCAGCCGTGCGCCCAGGGCGGCGGCGATGGCGCGGGCAGGCTCGTTCACCTCCCGGATCTCGCCCTCCTCGCCCCTATCGGGCAGGGGCGCATCGGGCAGGGGCGCATCCGGGGCCGGCCGCTCGAGGAAGGCGCCCTCCGCCACATGGCGCTCCATCCAGGCCCCGCCGCGGCGCACGAATTGCCGGATCGGCAGGGCATCGAGAAATTCATTGGCCAGGAAGATCATCGGCCCCTCCGGCAGCGCCTCCACCGTCTCATGCCAAGCCGCCTCGGGCAGGCGGGCGCGCTGGGCCTCCCGCAACAGCGGCGAGGTTTCCACCAGGTGCAGCCGCGCGGCCCGGGCGAAGTCCGGCATCATCTGGCCCACGGCACGCAGGGCATCGGCCATCATCGTGCCGCGCCCCGGCCCAGCCTCCGCCAGGATCACCGGGTCCGGCCGCCCCATCAGCGTCCAGGTCACGGCCGCCCAGAGGCCGAGGCACTCGCCGAAGGCCTGGGTGATCTCGGGCGCCGTGGTGAAGTCGCCCGCCGCGCCGAAGGGGTCGCGCGCGGCGTAATAGACAGCATTGGCGCGCGCCATGAAGGCGTCCAGCCGCTCCACCCGGCCTGACCGCCCCGGCTTCACCTCCGGGCCGCTCACGCGGCGGGCGCCTCCGCCACCGGCTTGCTGCGCCACATCAGCCAGATGCCAAACAGCACCATGGGGATGGACAGGAGCTGCCCCATCGTCGCGCCGGCGAAGAGGAAGCCGAGCTGCGGGTCGGGCTGGCGGAAGAACTCGCCGATGATGCGCGCCATGCCATAGCCCGTGAGGAAGGCGCCGGCGGTGAAGCCGGGCCGTGCCCGCAGGCGCGGCGTGCGCACGATGACCTGCAGCACCACCAGAAGGATCAGCCCCTCCATCGCCGCCTGGTAGAGCTGCGAGGGATGCCGCGGCTCCGGCCCCGCATGCGGGAAGATCATGCCCCAAGGCACGTCCGTCGTGCGCCCCCACAGCTCCCCGTTGATGAAGTTCGCGATGCGGCCGAGCCCAAGGCCGATCGGCACCACGCTGGTGATGCGGTCCGAGAACAGGAGGAACGGGATGCGCTGGCGGTGGCAGAACCAGGCCAGCGCGACGATCACCCCCGCCGCGCCGCCATGGAAGGACATGCCGCCATGCCAGAGATAGGCGATCTCCCAGGGGGCGTTCAGGATGATGTCGGGCCGATAGAACAGCACATAGCCGATCCGCCCACCGAGGATGACGCCGAGCGTCGCCCAGGTGACGAAGTCGTCCACCTGCTCCCGCGTGCCCGCCACCGGCACCAGCCCGACCAGCCGCCGCGCCACCTGCCAGCCGATGACGATGCCCGCGATATAGGCCAGCGCGTACCAGCGCACGACGAAGGGCCCGATGGCGAAGGCCACCGGATCGAAGGCGGGGAAGAGGATGGCGGGGATCATGCGGGCACCTCGGCGGCGTCGAGCTGGCGGACATAGCGCGTCACGCCCTCCTCCAGGGAGGTGGGCGGGTGATCGAACCCGGCTTCCCGCAGCCGGTCCATGCGCGCCTCGGTGAAATACTGGTACTTGCCGCGCAGGTCCTCGGGCATCGGCACGTAGCGGATGTCGGGCGGCTGCTGGCGCGCGGCATAGATGGCGCGGGCGAGATCCGCGAAGCTGCGCGCCCGGCCGGTGCCGATGTTGAACAGCCCGCTCACGCGCGGATGCGCGGCCAGCCACAGCATCGCCGCCACGCAGTCATCCACATGCACGAAGTCGCGCAGCTGGCCGCCATCGGGGAATTCCGGCCGGTCGGAGGCGAAGAGCGTCGCGGGCTCCCCCGCTGCAATCTGGCGCCACTTGTGCAACACCACGCTCGCCATGCGCCCCTTATGGGCCTCGTTCGGGCCATAGACGTTGAAGAACTTCAGCCCCGCCCATTGCGGCGGCGCCGGCTGGCCCAACGCCAGCATCTGCACGATGCGCTGGTCCGTCGCATGCTTGGACCAGCCATAGAGGTTCAGCGGCCTGAGGCGCGCCAGCGCGCGCGGATCGGCATCGTCGTCGAAACCCTCCGCGCCGCCGCCATAGGTGGCGGCGGAGGAGGCGTAGATCAGCGGCACGCGGTGCCGCGCGCACCACTCCCACAGGCGGAGCGTGAGATTCAGGTTGCTCCCGGCCACCAGGTCGCCATCCGTCACGGTGGTGGCGGAGACGGCGCCAAGATGGAACACCGCCTCCAGCTTCGGCGCCCCCTCTAGCCAGCGCGGCAGATCCTCCGGCGGCACGATGCCGGCGATCACGGCGTCCCGGATGTTCCGCCACTTCGGCCCGTCCCGCAGCCGGTCGCTGATCGTCACCTCCGCGCCGCGGGCGGACAGGGCGGTGACGAGATTCGAACCGATGAAGCCGGCGCCGCCGGTGACGAGGAACATGCGCGGCCTATCGCGGAGGTTTCGGGGCGCCGGGGGTATAGGCCCGATCCCGCGTGCCGGGAAATGGTGGGCAGGGTCACCCGGTTGTCGGTCTGTCCCCGGGGAGAGGGAGAAGGAATTCTTCCTCTCCCCCAACCCCCACCATCATCTTTTTCTTCAAGTCTGGAATCACTCGGCGGACGGTGCGCCTGAGGTTCACGACCTCAGGCGACTGCAAGGGCAGGATATGCACCCTGCAAACCAGAGGCCCCTTCGATCATCGTATCCACGGCAGTCAAACGGGGTTCCAAGGGCCTCAGGCCCTTGGCGGGTCGAGGGCAGGGCCCTCGACGGAAAGCACTTCCCCAAGGAAATCCACACCTGGGGGCTACGCCGGGCGCCTCTCCGGGGCCATGTTGGTGGAGCGATTTGACTGGAGGCACGCATGTCTGAGGGTGGTCAGGGATCTTCGGGGCCCTTCGGAGCCGGCGGCTTCGGCAAGGGCTTCGGCGGCGGTCCCTTCGGCGGCGGCCGCGGCAAGTTCTTCGATGATCTGGCGGGTGTCGCGGGCGGCGCCTTCTCCGTCCTCGCCGGCGCCCGGGCCGAGATCGAGGCCGCGGTGCAGGCCCAGGTAGAGGCGCTGACCGCCCGCCTGAACCTGGTGAAGCGCGAGGAGCTGGACGCCGCGCTGGAGGTGGCCCGCCGCGCCCGCGAGGAGGCCGAGGGCCTCTCCGCCCGCGTCGCGGCGCTGGAGGCGCGGCTGGATGCCATGCCGGCCGCCCCCGTGCCGGCGGCGACGCCCTTCGAGACCGGCGCCGGCGGCGGCGGCGGGCAGGACGGCACCAGCGAAGGGGAATAGCGCGGGCCCGGCCGGGGGCGTGAAGCCTTCGGTCTTGCCGCTGCGTTCGCCATCGCAGTATCAACCTGTTGGGGCTGACCCGACCGATTCGCTACCAGACTCGGGGGGTCTGCCCGTCTCGGGATAGGAGGTGACTCGATGTCAGCCACCCTCGCTGCCGACCGGGACAGGGCCGCCAATCCGCTCGACGTGGTCGAGCAGATCGTGTCGGCCAACGAATGGGCCTTCGACCGTCGCTCCGATGGAGAGATGGCCGCCGAGGCTCCCGGCAAGTGGTGCGACTACGGCCTGCATTTCGCCTGGTCCACCGAAATCAGCGCCATGCACTTCACCTGCGCCTTCGACATGAAGGTGCCCGCCCAGGCCCGCGCCCGGCTCCACGAGCTTCTGGCCCTGGCCAATGAGAAGCTCTGGATCGGCCATTTCGGCCTGGAGGGCGAGGAAGGCGTGCCCGTCTTCCGCCACGCCGTCCTGCTCCGTGGCGCCCGCGCCGCGAGCGTCGAGAGCCTCGAGGACATGGTGGATATCGCCATCACGGAATGCGAGCGCTTCTTCCCCGCCTTCCAGTTCGTCCTCTGGGGCGGCAAGCCACCCGCCGAGGCCCTGGCGGCGGCCATGCTGGACTGCGTGGGCGAAGCCTGAAACCTTCCGCGGCCCCTCCGCTTGAGGGGCCGTTCTGGTTTCGAGGATTCGCCTGATGTCCGCTGAGGTTTTGCCCCCCGTCCTCCTGGTCGGCTGCGGCAAGATGGGGGGCGCCCTGCTCGCCGGCTGGTTGGAGCGCGGCCTCTCCCGCGCCGTGGTGGTGGAGCCGCACAAGCCCTCCACCGAGGCCTTCGCCCACCGGGTGGAGGTGGTGCCGGACGTTCATTCCATCCCCTCCGGCTTCGTGCCCGAGGCCGTGGTGCTCGCCACCAAGCCCCAGCAGGCCGACGACGCCCTGCCGGACTACCGCCCCTTCGCCCGCGGCGGCGCGCTCTTCGTCTCCATTATGGCCGGCAAGACCATCTCCCGCCTGGACGCCATGCTGGAGGGCGCCGCGGTGGTGCGCGCCATGCCCAACACCCCCGCTGCCATCGGCCAGGGCTTCACCGTGGCCTGCGCCGGCCGCCGCGTCTCCTCCACTCAGAAAGACCTCGCCCACCGCCTCCTCGTCGCCACCGGCGAAGTGGACTGGGTGGAGGCCGAAAGCCTGATCGACCCCGTCACGGCCATCTCGGGCGGCGGCCCGGCCTATGTCTTCCTCCTGGCCGAACTGCTGGAAAAGGCCGGCATCGAACAAGGCGTCCCGCCCGACCTCGCCCGCCGCATGGCGCGCGCGACCATCACCGGCTCGGGCGCCCTGCTCGGCCGCAGCGCCGAGGACGCGGCGGTGCTGCGCAAGAACGTCACCTCCCCCAAAGGCACCACGGAACAGGCCCTGGCCGTGCTGATGGCCGAGCCAGCCTGGCCGGAACTGGTCTCCCGCGCCGTCGACGCGGCCACGAAGCGGTCTCGGGAACTGGCGAAGTAGAGGAGGGCTCCGCGCTCCACCCGCCAAGGGCCTGAGGCCCTTGGAACCCCGTCTGACTGCCGTGGATACGATGATCGAAGGGGTCTCTGGTGAGGGGCTCCTTGCTGCCCTTGCAGTCGCCTAAGGTCCTAGACCTCAGGCGCACCGTCAGCGCCATGGTTCCAACTCGAAGAAAGAGATGATGGGTCGAAGGTATTGCGTTCGACGGGTCCGGGGAGAGGAAGAATTCCTTCTTCCTCTCCCCGGGACAGACCGACAGCCCAGACCCCAAACCCGTTGACGAAAGGGGAACGCCGGGCAGCCCCCATGCGTTTGGGGCTGCACATCCGGCGTGAAATGCGCCAAGTCGCCCCTCCATGCCGCTGAATCCCACCCGGTCCGCCGCCTTCGCCCTCGTCTCCGCCGTGCTGGAGCGCCACCGCGCCCTGGACGAGGCGCTGGACGCCCTGCCCGCCCGCATCGAGCCGCGCGACCGCGCCGCCGCCCATCGCATCGCCGCCGCCGTGCTGCGGCGGCTGGGCAGCATCGACGCGGTGCTGGAGCCGTATCTGCGCCGCGAGCCCTCCCCGCCCGCCTTGCAGGCGCTGCGCATCGGCGCGGCCGAGCTGCTGCTGCTCGGCACCCCGCCCCATGCGGCGGTGGGGAATGCGGTGGCCCTGGCCCCCAAGCCCTTCGCCGGGCTGGTGAACGCCGTGCTCCGCAAGGTGGCGACGGAGGGCCCCGCAGCGCTGGAAGGGCTGGATGCGGCCCGGCTGGACACCCCGCCCTGGCTCTGGTCCGCCTGGCACGCCGCCTATGGGCCGAAGGTGCGAGCCATCGCGGAGGCGCATACGCGGCCGGCGCCGCTCGACCTCTCCCTGGCGCCCGGCGCGGCGGCCCCGGAAGGGGCGGAGCTTCTTCCGAACGGCACGGCGCGCCTGCCCGCCGGCACCCGCATCACCGAAATCCCCGGCTTCGCCGACGGCGGCTTCTGGGCGCAGGACGCGGCGGCCAGCCTGCCCGCGCGGCTGCTCGCACCCCGGCCAGGCCAGCGCGTGGCCGATCTCTGCGCCGCGCCGGGCGGCAAGACGGCGCAGCTCGTCGGCATGGGGGCTGCCGTCACCGCCGTGGAAAAGGAGGCCGCCCGCGCGAACCGCCTGCGCGAGAACCTGGCCCGGCTGAAGATGGAGGCCGAGGTGGTGGTGGCCGATGTCATGCCCTGGGCGGCCGAGCGGCGAGGCGGCTTCGATTCGGTTCTGCTGGACGCACCCTGCACCGCGACCGGCACCATCCGCCGCCATCCCGAGGTGCCGCATCTGCGCCGCGTCCGGGACGTGGCCAAGCTCGCGGCCACCCAGGCGGCGCTGCTGGAAGCCGCGGCCGGGCTGCTCGCCCCGGGCGGCCGGCTGGTCTTCGCCACCTGCTCGCTCCAGCCCGAGGAAGGCGAGGCGCATCTCGCCCGCGCCGCCAGCCTCGGCCTGCGCGCCGAGCCCGTGCGGGCTGAAGAAGTCCCCGGACTCGAAATGGCCCTCACCCCGGAAGGCGCTCTCCGCACCCGGCCGGATCTCTGGGGAGAGAAGGGCGGGATGGACGGGTTCTTCATCGCACGCTTCACCCGGGACTGATCGCGCGCCGCGCGTTCGTTCTGGGCTGTGGGTCTGTCCCGGGGAGAGGAAGAAGGAATTCTTCCTCTCCCCGGCCCCCTCACCATCATCCTTTTCTAGGAGTTTGGGATCACGGGGCTGACGGTGCGCCTCGGGTCGATGCCCCGAGGCGACTGCAACGGCAGGGACAGCACCTTCAGCCAGAGACCCCTTTGATCCGGGGTATCCACGGCAGTCAGACAGGGTTCCAAGGGCCTCAGGCCCTTGGCGGGCGAGGGCGGAGCCCTCAACAGGGCAACCCCTCCAGGCCGCACCGGTGGTGCATTTTGGCATTCCCTCCTTGCAGGGAGGGGGCTGCACAGCCCGCGCGAAATGCGTCAATCCGGCGCGCCATGCCGCCCGAACCAAGCTGCTCCCTCTCCCTTGCCACGTCCTGCGCTCCTCCGGCGCGGGGCTGAGGCGGGCGCATGCGGGTTCTTTTCGTCGCCAATATCGATTTCGCGCTGCGCCACTTCATCCTGCCGCTGATGCGCGGGGCTCGCGCGCGGGGGCATGAGGTGGTGGCGGTTTCCGCTAACGGCCCGCTGCTGGATCTGCCGCGCGCCGAGGGCTTCACCGTGATCCCCCTGCCCATGGCCCGCAGCCTCTCGCCCCGGGCGAACTGGCGCGCCTTCCAGGCCCTGCGCGGCGTGATCCGGGAGAGCAGGCCGGATCTGGTGCATGGGCATTTTCCCATTTCCGGCTTGCTGGCCCGGCTGGCGGCCCGGGTCGAGGGCGTGCCGCGCACGGCCTATACGGTGCACGGCTTCCTCTTCAACCAGCCCGGCCGCCCCTGGCGGCGCGCGCTCTCCCTCGTGCTGGAATGGCTGGGCGGGCGGATGACCGACATCTTCCTCACGGTCAGCGAGGAGGAGGCGGAGGACGCGAAGCGGCTGCGCATCCATCCCGCGCCCTTCGCCGTGCGGAATGGCCGTGACCCCCAGCGTTTCCATCCCGACCCCGAGGCGCGCGCCGCCCTTCGCGCGGAGCTGGGCACTGCGCCGGAGGAGGTGGTGGTGACCACGATCTCCCGCCTCGTCCGGCACAAGGGCTACCCGGAGCTGTTGCGGGCGATGGAAGCCGTCCCGGGCGCGACCCTTTGGGTGGTGGGCGAACGGCTCTCCAGTGACCATGGTGCCGATCTGGAGCCGGAATTCGCCCGCGCCGCGGCCGCGCTGGGCCCCCGCCTGCGCCGCCTCGGCTACCGCCATGACACGGAGCGGGTGCTGGCGGCCTCCGACATCTTCTGCCTGCCCAGCCATTTCGAAGGGCTGCCCATGTCGGTCATCGAGGCGATGCTGACGGGGCTGCCCGTCGTCGCCACGGATATCGGCGGGCCCAGGGAGCAGGTGGTGCCCAGCGAGACCGGCCTTCTCGTTCCCCCCGGCACAGTGGAGCCGCTGGCCGCCGCGTTGAACCGCCTGGCGGAGGACCCCGCCCTGCGCCTTCGCATGGGCGAGGCGGGCCGGGCGCGTGCCCTTGCCCTCTATGACGAGCGGGTGGTGGTGGAGCGGACGCTGGACCTTCTCGGGCTCTGAGCCGCCCTCAGGGCGTGCCGAGCGCATCCCGCAGCGTGCGCGCCAGCACCGCATAACCCGCCGGGCTTGGATGCAGACGGTCGGAAAGGAGGGGGCATTCCTCCTGCTCACCGCAGGACTGGGCGAAGGGGGTGAAGGCGTCCACGAAGGTGATCCGCAGCTGCCCCTGCTCCCGCGCCAGTTCGGCGTTCACCGCCTCGATCAAGCGCCGCCGCGCGGCCAGGCGCGGCCCGCGCGGCAGGATGGAGACGACGTGGATCCGCGCCTGCGGCAGCTTCTCCTGCAGGCGCCCGACGATGGCGGTGATGCCGGCCAGGATGGCGCAGGCATCGTCCCGCGCGGTGTTGTTGGTGCCGATCAGCACCACCACCCGCCGGAACGGAGCGCCGGCCCAGTCGGCCCGGTCGAGCCGGGCGAGGACGTTCTCGGTACGGTCGGCCGAGACGCCGAAATTGGTCACCGGCCGGCCCAGATCCTCGGCGGCCGAGCGCCAGCCGGCGATGATGGAATCGCCGACCAGGAGGGTTTCCGCCGGATGGGCCCGCAGCTCGGCCAGCTTGCGCTCCGTCACGCGCTGGGCCCGCTCCCGCTCCTGCGGGGCGGGGGTGATGGCGGGGGTGCCCGGCGGCAGGGGGCCGCACGGGGCGGCCGCCACGGGCAGGGCCAGAAAGGCCTGGGCCGCGAGGAGGGCGAAGAGCGGGAGGCGGGTCATGCGGCAGGCTAACGCCCGCTGCGCCGAGCGGTCACCCCGAGCGGTTCCCCCGGGCGGGCTCTCAGAAATCGCTGACCCGTCCCTTCCGCTCCCAGTCGCCGTAACGGGTCGGCTCCGGCCCCTTGGGGCCGCCGATCTCGGCGGGCCTGGGCGGCGTTTCCGGCTGCGGCGGCGAAACCGGCGGGGCGGGCGGGGTCTTGGTCTCGTTGGTCTCGGTCATGCGCCCCAGATAGGGTTGGAACGGCAGAGGAGGAACAGGGTCCGTGTCCGGTTATGCGCGCACCGCCATCCTCATGGCGGGTCTGGTCGCCCTCTTCGCGGGGGTGGGGTTCCTGCTGGGCGGGCGGCAGGGGATGGTGATCGCCTTCCTCTTCGGCCTGGGGATGAATGTCTTCACCTGGTGGAATTCGGACCGGATGGTGCTGCGGATGCACCATGCCGAACCGATTGGGCCGGCGGAGAACCCGCGGCTGCATTCGCTGGTGGCGAATCTCGCCGCCCGGGCGGGGCTGCCCATGCCCGCGCTCTACCTCATCCACGAGGACCAGCCGAACGCCTTTGCGACCGGCCGCTCGCCCGAGCATTCGGCGGTCGCGGTGACCTCCGGCCTCCTGGCCATGATGCCGGAGGAGGAGGTGGCGGGGGTGGTGGCGCATGAGCTGGCGCATATCCGCAACCGCGACACCCTGATCATGACCATGACGGCCAGCGTCGCCGGCGCCATTGGCATGCTGGCGCAGTTCGGCCATCGGGACCGGAACAACCCGCTGGGCGGCATCGGCATCCTGATCGCGATCATCGTCGCGCCGCTGGCGGCCATGCTCGTGCAGATGGCGATCAGCCGCTCCCGCGAATACGAGGCGGACCGGCTCGGCGCCGAGATCGCGGGCCATCCGCGCGGCCTGGCCAATGCGCTGCAGCGGCTGGAGGCGGCGCGGCATGGCTTCGTGAACCAGGCAGCCGAGGCGAATCCCGCCACGGCGCATCTGTTCATCGTGAACCCCCTCTCCGGCGCGCGGATGGACAACCTGTTTTCGACCCATCCGAGCACGGCGAACCGCGTGCGCGCCCTGATGGAAATGGCCGGAGGCATGCCGCTGGGCGGCCCGCGGAACGGACCAGCGCCCGGCGCGCCCCGGGGGCCCTGGAGCGGCGGCAGCGTCCGCGGCACGCCCGGGCGTCCCTGGGAACGTCCGGTCGGGCGGCGCTCCGGCCCCTGGGCCTAGCTTCGAAGAGGAATGATCCATGTCCCTGGAAGGCGTGCGCGCCCTGGTTTTCGACGTTTTCGGCACGGTGGTGGACTGGCGCAGCGGCGTGGCGCGGGAGGCCGCGCCCTTCCTGGCGCGCCACGGATCGGCCGCCGATCCGGCCGCCTTCGCCGATGCCTGGCGGCGCCGGTACCAGCCCGCCATGGAGGAAGTGCGGAGCGGCCGCCGCCCCTTCACGCGGCTGGACGTGCTGCACCGGGAGAATCTGGAGGCGGTGCTGCCGGATGCCGGCATCGACCCCGCGCGGGTGCCGCCGGCGGAGCTGGACGCGCTGAACCTGGCCTGGCACCGGCTGGATCCCTGGCCGGATGCGGTGGCGGGGCTCACGCGGCTGAAGGCCCGCTACATCATCGCCCCGCTGTCGAACGGCAACATCATCCTGATGACCGACATGGCCAAGCGCGCCGGCCTGCCCTGGGACGCGATCCTGGGGGCGGAGGTGGCGCGGGCCTACAAGCCCGCGCCGGAGGCGTATCTCCGCACCGCCGAGATCCTGGCCATGCGGCCGGAGGAGGTCTGCCTCGTCGCGGCCCATAACGGAGACCTGGCGGCGGCGCGGCGCTGCGGGCTTCGCACCGCCTTCGTGCCGCGCCCGACGGAGCATGGGCCGGAGCAGCGGACCGACCTGTCGCCCGACCAGGAATGGGATCTGGTCGCGACGGATTTCGTGGAGCTGGCGGCGCGGCTCGGGCTTTAGCCGCCGGGCCCACCCGGCTTCAGGAGGGCTGGGAGGCCGCTGCCTGGCGAAGCGACTGCAGGGACTGCAGCACGCCGCGCGCGGAATCCAGCGCCTCGGCCGGGGTATGCGCGGGCCGGTTATGGGCGATGTCGGCGAAGCGGTGACGCATGTCCTGCATGGCCGCCGTATGGGCCTGGCTGCCGGCGAAGCCCTGCGGCGCGCGCTCGGCGATCTGCCAGGAATTCCGCGCGGTCTGCATCAGGTGGATGGTATCCGGCGAGGTCGCGCCGCGCTGCGTGGTCTGGTTGGAGCCCTCCACCCGCGAGATCTCCTGCCGCAGGTCCTGCTCGGCCTTCTGGAGCATGCCGAGATAGGTCTGCATGTCCGGCGCGCGCGGCGCGGGCGTGTCCGGGTTGGGGTTGGCGACGCTGGGCGCCGTGGGCGAGACCGCCTGGTTGCGGCGGGCCGTCTCCGGCTGGGTGGTCTGGGCCTGGACGCCGGAGAGGAGGACGAGGCTCATCGCCGGCACGGCGGCCAGCAGGCGGAAGGGCGCGGGCATCGGATTCCTCCGTGATCGGTCCGTGGCGGGCATTCACGCCACGTTCAGGAGCAGAACCGTCCCAACGCCCCCCACGCCACGCCGTTGCGAGGGGCGGCACGCACAGGAAGCGGCGCGCTAGTCCGCCGCCTCCCGGCTCGCCCTTTTTCCATCCGCCGGGCAGTCCGCCACCACCTCCCGCGCCAGGGCCAGCAGCAGGCGGCGCAGCCAGGCATGGCCCTGGTCCGCCTCGAAGCGGCGGTGGAAGATCATCGACAGGCGCGTGTGCTTCGTCGCGGCCGCCACCGCCTCGGGCAGCGGGAGCAGCACCAGCCCATGGGCGGCCGAGAGCTGCCGCGCGAGGCGCCCCGACAGCGTCATCACCATGTCCGTGTGCAGCAGGATCCCCGGCACGGCGGAGAGATGCGCCACCACAGCCCCGAGGCGACGCGAATGGCCTAGTTCGCGCAGCACCCGGTCGATCGCACCGTCCCGCGAGCCATTGGGCGAATGCAGCAGATGCGGGAAGCCCGTGTAGCGTTCCGCGGTCATCTCCCCCTCCAGCAGCGGATGACCGGGGCGGGCGAGGACCATGAAGGCTTCGGGCAGGAGCCGCAGGCGGGTGTAGAGCGCGGTCGGCTCGCCCAGCATGGCGATGGCGAGCTGCGCCTCGTTGTTCTCCAGCAGCGCGCCCGCATTGGTCCGGTCCGCATGGCGGATCGCGACGAGGATGTTCGGCGCCTCCTCCGCCAGCCGCGCAAAAAGGGGCGGCGCCAGGATGGCCTCGGCATATTCGGAGAAGGCCAGGGTGAAGACGCGGTCGCTCGTCGCGGGGTCGAAGGGCGCGGTGGCGGCCAGGGTTTCCTGCAGCCGGTCCAGCATCTCCTCCACCGGGTGCATCAGGGCGAGAGCGAGGCTGGTGGGCTCCACGCCTTGCGGGGCACGAAGGAAAAGCTCGTCCCCCAGCGCCGCGCGCAGCCGGTTCAGCGCGTTGGAGACCGCGGGCTGGGAGAGGTTCAGCCGGGCGGCGGCGCGCGTGACATGCCGCTCCCGCGCCACGGCGTCGAAGACGCGCAGCAGGTTCAGGTCGAAGCCGGAGAGGTCCTTCACGCCGCGAACCCGTAGAGCCGGGCGGGATTCGCCCACAACGCGGCGGCACGCTGGGGGGCGGTCAGCGGCGCGAGGGCCGCCTCGCGCAGCGCGGCCTCGTCTTGCGGCTGGCCGGAATTGGGATGCGGCCAGTTCGTGCCCCAGAGGAGCTGGCTGGCCCCGGCCTCGGCAAGGGCGCGAATCAGCGGCGCGGGATCCCCCAGCGGCAGGGCATAGGGCGAGGAAAGCTTCACCCAGGCGCGGCCGGCTGCGAGAAGCTCCGCCACCACGGGCCAGGCCGGATGCGCGGCGAAGGACGCCGGCGGCAGCATGGCGAAGTGGTCCAGCACCAGCGGGCAGGGAAGCGCGCGCAGGGCGGGGGCCAGTTCCGCCAGGAGATCGGCGGCGGCGAAAATCTGGAGGTGCCAGCCCTGGTCGGCGCAGAGCCGGCCGAGGGCGGGCACGTCCCCGGGTCCCAGCGGCACGGGGTGGGAGAGGTTCGCGCGCAGCCCCACCCCCCCGGCCGCGCCGAGCCGCCGGGCTTCCGCGGGGTCTGTATCGGGCGGAAGGACGGCGACGACCCGGGAGATGCCGGGCGCCTCGGCGCGGGCGGCCAGGTGCAGCGCGTTGTCGAAGCCGTAGGAGGAGGGCTGGACGAGCACGTGGTGGGTGATGCCCAGGCGCTGCCGCAGGGCCGTGTAGGCGGAGAGCGGCGCATCGGGCGGCGGCCGCGTGCCGGGATGCGGCGGGATGCGCGGATCGTAGATGTGGTGATGCGTATCGACGATTCGGGGGGGCAGCGGGTCAGACATGATGCGGCGCATCCTGGGCGCCTGCGCCTCCCGGCGCCATGGGGGCCTGGGCGGTGCCAAGGGCAGTGGCCGGGCGCAGGGCCGCCAGCTCCTCCGGCGTGGCCGCGATCCGGTGGCGGCGGAGCCAGTCCGAGAAGCCCGGCGCGGCGGTCCAGACGCAGAGCGGGACAGCCAGCACCGGCCCGGCCAGGAAGGGCAGCGCCAGCAGCAGGCTGGAGAGGGAAACGCCCGCCAGCGCCGCCGCGCATCCGAGGCCGAGCAGGGTATGCGGCCAGAGCAGCCGCGCCGCATCGGCCCAGGCCACGCCCCGGTCCTCCCGGTTCTGCGGCGCCCACCCGTCGCGCGCGCCCAGGGCCAGCCGGCCCAGGGCGATGGATTTGTTGACGAGGCTGACCGGCTCCATGAGCAGGGAGAAGAGGATCTCCGCCGCCGCGCCGCGCAGCACGGCCGCGCACCCGCCATAGGGGGCGGCGCGGTCCGGCCGGAGGAGAAGTTCCGCGAAGCCGCAGAGCTTGGGCGCGGCATTGCCCAACCAGGTCAGCGCCAGCAGCGCCGCGAGCGCCCCCATCGGCGTGGCCGCGCCGCCGCCCGTCAGGCCATTGCCCACCGCCGCCAGCAGCATCCCCACCCAGAGCGGCGCGCAGAGGAAGAGCAGCATGGCCTGCGCCAGCTGCCAGCGGCCCATCGGGCGCAGGCCGGGGCGGAACACTAGGTGACGGTACTGCATGTTGCCCGCGCCCCAGCGCACGTCGCGCGCGAGGAATTCGGGCAGGGCGGGCGGGTTCCCCTCCAGGCTGCCCTCCTCGGCCGGTAGGCAGCGCACGCGCCACCCGGCGGCATGCAGGCGCACGGCCTCCACCTGGTCATGGGAGAGGATGGCGGAGCCGTCGGGCAGCGGGGCGAGCCGCGCATGCTCCCGGAACGGAGCGATGCGGAGGATGGCGTTGTGGCCCCAATACGGGCCGTCATCCAGCTGCCACCAGCCCTGCCCCGTGGCCCAGGCGCGCATCCCCGCGCGCATGCCGTACTGGAACAGCCGCGGGAAGGCGCGCGGCGCCGGACGCCCGACGATCAGTTGCTGGATCAGGGCCAGGCGCGGATCCGCCTCCATGCCCCGCACCAGACGCAGCACGGCCGCGGCCGACATCTCGGAATCCGCATCGAGCATGAGGGCGAGGTCATGGTCCCCGGCGTGATGGTCCATGAAGTCCATCACGTTGCCCGCCTTGAAGCCGGCATTGCCGGCGCGGCGGCGATGGCGGATGGAGATGCCGCCCGCGCGTTGCGCCGCGAAGGCGGCGATCGCCGCATCCTCTTCCGCCGCATGCTCCGGGTCGCGCGTGTCGGAGAGGAACCAGAGGGTGAAGCGCCCCCCCTCCCCCGCCGCCTCGAGCCCATCCAGCAGGCGTGCCAGGGGGGGCAGCACGGTCTCCATCGCCTCGTTGCGGATGCAGACGGCGATGGCCGTGCGCAGGCGCGGGCCGGCCGGCACGGCAGCCACTTGCGGCACGAGGAAAGCCGGCGCGTCCGCCTTCGCCAGCAGCAGAACGAGGCCGATGAGGGAATTGGCGACACAGATGGCCGTCCAGGGCAGCGTGCCGACATAGAGCGCGGCGATCGCCACCTCCCATCCCGTCCAGCCCCCCGGCGCCAGGACGCGCCAGAGCAGCGCCAGCAAAGGTAAGGCGGCGACGAGACAGAGGAGGAGGAAGGCGGCGCGCCGAAGGGCGGGCCGCTCCCCGGGCCAGGGCGGAGGCGGTGTCACCCTGCCAGCATGCCGGCCGCCCGTGGCGGAAGCGTGGCGCGGGCTAACCTTCCGCCCCGGGGCACGTTCCACCCAGAGGCCAGCAGGAGGAGACGCCGCATGACCGCCAAGGCACCCGAGGGACCGAAGGCCGATTTCAGCGCCGAAGAGGCCAGTGGATCCCGCATCCCCCGCCCGCCGACGAAGGCCGAACTGGACCGCGTGAGCGAACAGCAGGGCATGATCACCGACGAATGGACGGGCGAACTGCCGGAAGGGGACCGCGCCGGGAAGGGTGACGCACTGCGGGCCTGATTTGTTGGTCTGTCCCGGGGAGAGGAAGAAGGAGTTCTTCCTCTCCCTCGACCCCTCACCATCATCTTCTTTTAGGAGTTTGGAATCACTCGGCTGACGGTGCGCCTGAGGTCTAGGACCTCGGGCGACTGCGAGGGCAGGATCAGGCGCCGAAACAACCAGAGACCCCTTCGATCATCGTATCCACGGCAGTCAGACGGGGTTCCAAGGGCCTCAGGCCCTTGGCGGGTGAGGGCGGAGCCCTCAACGACGAACCTCACCCGTGTGCCCCGCATTCCAGCGACACCACCGCGCTCGCCTCCCGCACCATGGCGAAGAGTTCCCGCAGCGGTTCCATCAGCTCCGCATGTTCGCGCCCGTAGCCGCCGTGGCGGGGCGCGGGCGGCTCGCCGTAGTCCAGCGCGGCGCTGGGCGGCTCATGCGCGGGGAAGACGGAATCGAGCAGCTTCGCCGCCTCCTCCACATCCAGGCGCAGGAGGCGCCGGAGCAGCCCGTCGCGCGTGACGCCGTGGCGCGGCGAGAATTCGGGGATGTTCACGGTGCGCAGCCAGATCCGGTGAATCAGCAGCAGCCGCACGGCATGCACGGCGAAGAGCCGGTCCGACATGCGGGGCGGCGCGCCCTCGGCCGGCCAGGCGGCGCGCAGGGCCGTGTCGTCCGCGAGCATGCGTCGGAAGGTGCGGCGCACGGAATCGCCCAGCCCCTGCTCCTCCAGCGCCGTCGCCACCGCGGCCAGGGCTGCGGCGTTGGCGGGGCTGCGCGCATGGGCCGCGCGGTCCAGCCACATGCCGGGGTCGAGGGTGGCGACATAGCCGCGCAGGATGTCGGGATCGGACAGCGCCAGCCCGGCGCGGGCGAAGGCCATGGCGCCGGCGAAGCGCGGGGATTTCCGCACCAGCTCGGCGAAGCTCTCCGGCTCGCGCGAGGCATTGGCGCCGAGGCCGTGGGTGAGGTCCGCGAGGAAGCCGAGCTGCTGCAGCACGGCGTTGTTCGGGATGGCCCGCAGCTCCCGCGGGTGGCGGATGGTGGCGGGGCCGCCGGTGTCGCTCTGCCGCGCAGCGGGGCGGGAGCCCGTGCGGTCCAGCAGCGCCGGGCCGAAGCCGCCGAGCAGGCCCGCATAGCCCGGGTCCTCGACCAGCCCCGCCATGGCGCCGCGCATGCCGGCGAAGAGATCGGCGGCGAATCCCGCCTCGGCATAGACGGGGTCGGTCACCTCGCCCGGGGGCGGGGCGAAGGCGTGCTCGGCGATGCGTGCGACGGCGGCATGGGCCAGGGCGGGCGTGCCGAAGAGCTGGTAGCCGTCGCCGCCCTGGAAGCTCGTCTCCAGCCGCGTGGGGGTGCGGTGCGCGGCGAAGGCGGCGCGGCTCGCGGGCGGGTCCAGGTAGTCGAAGCGGGCGGCCAGGCCATCGGGGTGGCCGCCCCGGCCCAGCCCCTCGCCATGCGTGTCAAACAGCACAACTTCCAGGTCCGCGAGCCCATGACGGGCGAGCAGGTCGGCGACGCGCAGCTTCAGCCGCTCGATCAGGTGGGAGGCGGCGGGCTGGCCGACATAGCGGCCGGAATCCGAATAGCCGAATTGCAGGCAGAGCCGCCCGAGGCCGCGCAGATAGGCGCGCCAGTGCGGGGAGCGCAGCGCCTCCTCGATCACGCGCTCGCCGCGCCGTTCCAGCGCCTCCGCGGTCTCGAAGAGCGGGCTGATCTCCACATGCCGGTCCACCCCGCAGAGCCGCGCGATGAGGAGGGCCGCGAGCAGCGTGTAGCCGCTCTCCGTCTCCGCCACGAGGAAGCGCACGGGCTGGGAGGAATCGATGTGCTTCGCGATCTGCGCGACCGTCATCATCAGCCGCATGGCGCTGGCGGATTCCGAGAGCAGCCCGCCCGTATCCACCGGCTCCGCCCGGGCCTCGTCCAGCGCGGCGTTGATGGCGCCGAACAGCGCGCGGCGGCGTGCCGCGTCATCCGGCCCGCCGCCCAGCGCGGGCACGCGCAGCCGCGCGGCGTTGTGGAGCTGGGCGGAATTCAGCCGCACATGGGTATGGGCGAGCGACAGCCCATGCGCCACCAGCCCCGCCCGCGCGACGCAGAGCGCAAGCCGCACATGGTCGTCCGGCGCGGCCGCGATGGCGCCGCCGAAGAGTTCCAGCAGCGGCTCGGGCGTGGTCAGCGCCTCGTCGCGCCGCCCCACCAGCGCATGGGCGAAGCGCTGCGCCGCCTCGGGGTCCGGCACGCCGGGGGGCGGGCAGGCCGAGATCTGGGCCCGCACGGCCTCCAGCGCCTGGCCGAGGCGCTCGCGCAGCGGCGCGGTGCCCTCCGGCGGCAGGGCGGTGATCTGGGCCTCCAGCCGGGCGAGGCCGAGCTCCTTCATCCGTAGCCGCAGCCGCAGCGTGTCCTGCCAGCCGATATCGGTGCGCCCATCCGTATCGTAGCCGACCCAGGAGGAGAGGATGACCGGCGTGGGCACCAGGCTGCGCCAGCGGTCCGGCCAGGTGTCCCGCGCGACGCCGAGGAAGGCGGCCGCCAGCCGGTCCAGCGCGTCCCGCCCGTTGGCGATGGCCTCCACGGCCTGGGAGAACTCCTCCTCCAGGTCCGGGGGCACGGGGCGGAGCGGCAGGTCCGCGGGCGCCGGGGTTCCGCAGGCCGCCGCCGCCAGGGCGCGGTTGGTGGCGCGCGGCAGGGAGAAGGTGGGGTGGGCGGTGAAGACCGCCGCCGCGCGCGGCCGCTCGCAGGCCGCGCGGAAGGCGGCGAAGGGAACGGGGCTGTCGGCGGGGTCCGGGCGGGCGGCGCGGGTGGCCACCTCGATCAGCGCCGCATCGGTCGCTTCCGCGTCCGTGCCGCCAACATTCCGCGCCAGCCCCGCGGCCCGGTCCGCGAAGGCCAGGTCGCCGATCCGGCGCAGGGCCGCCCGCAGCGTGGAGAGGTCGATCTCGCCGTCATCCAGGCGGCGGCTGAGGGCAAGGGCCATGGCGAGAGCCGGGGTGGCGAAGGGATCGCCCGCCGATTGGGCACGGACGCCGGCGGCCAGCGCCGGCAGATCGGGGGTCGAATCCTGCCGTCTCGCGGGTTTGGCCATGCTCGCGCTCCGCTGCTCCTGCCCCGGGGGAACGCCCCGGGGCCGATGATGCTGCAGCCGCGAAGGAATTTGGCAAAGCCCTTGCCGGCCGAAGCAGGTCCGGCCAGCCGGAAGGGGCCCCTACATGGCCATGGCATAAGCCGGGCGCCGCGGATCGGCGGCGCCCATCTTCACGCCGCTGGCGGGGTCGTAGCGCACCGCCTCCACGCTGCCCGCCAGCCAGGTCCAGTCCGGCCAGTCCTGGATCTCGTGCCCCCTCTCCCGCAGCGCGTCGCGCGTGGCGGCGGGGATGCGTGCCTCCACGGCCAGGCGCCCGGGGAAGTAGTCATAGGGCGCGAAGGAGGAGGGGAAGGAATAGGTCGCGACGCGTGGCGCCTCGATCGCCTCCTGCAGGTCCATCCCGAAATGCAGGTGGTTCAGGATGACCTGCAGCATGGCCTGTACCTGCACGTCGCCCCCTGGTGTGCCGAGCGGGATGACGGCGCCCTCCCGCGTCACCACCAGGGCCGGGTTCGGCGTCAGCCGCGGGCGGGCGCCGGGGCGCACGCCGCAGGGATGCGCGGGATCGGGGCGGGACTGCGTGCCGCGCGGCGAGGCGACGAAGCCGAGGCCCGGGATGACCGGCACGTTCCATGTGCCGTCGGAGGGCGTGGCGGAGAAGGCGTTCCCCTCCCGGTCCACCACCGCGACATAGGAGGTATCGGGCTCGATGGCCGCCACCAGCCGCTCGCTGCGCTCATGCTTGCCCGTGCCGTCGTTCAGCCGCGGGGCGGGCATGCCGGGATGCGCGCGCCGCGGGTCGATCGCGGCCGCGCGCGCGGCCAGATGCGCCTCGCCCAGCAGCGCCTCCAGCGGCACCTCGCGGAAGGCCGGGTCGCCGAAATGGTATTCGCGATCGGCCATGGCGACCTTCAGGCATTCGGCCAGCAGGTGCAGGTAGTCCGGGCTGTTATGGGCCATGCCGTCGAAGCCGGCCTTCTCCATCAGCAGCAGCGCTTCCAGCAGCGCCGGCCCCTGGCACCAGGGGCCGCTCGTCGTCACCTGATGGCCGCGCCAGTCCCGCGTGACGGCCGGTTCCAGGCGCGAGCGGAAATTCGCCAGGTCCGCGGCGGAGAGATAGCCGCCCTGCTCCTTCATGAAGGCGACGATGCGCTGCGCGATCTCGCCCTTGTAGAAGGCGTCATGCGCGGCCTGGAGCCCGGCCTGCCGCCCGCCCCTGACCGCCGCGCGGCGGTCCTCATCGGCCATGAAGCGGATGGTGGCGGCGAGGTCCTTCTGGATGAACAGCTCCCCCACCGCATGCGGCTTGCCGCCCGGCAGGAAGATGGCGGCGTTGGTCGGGAACTCCGCATAGTCCTTCGCGTGGGAGGCGATGCTCTCCGCGAACATAGGATAGACGGGGAAGCCCTCCTCCGCGAAGCGGATGGCGGCGCCCGCCACATCGGCGAAGCCCATGGTGCCGTGGCGCTGCAGCGCGGTGATCCAGGCATCTGGGGCGGCGGGCACCACGGTGCGCAGCACGCCGCGCGGCATCTTCCCGCCATGCTCGCGCATGAAGATGTCCGGCGGGAGGGACATGGGCCAGTGGCCCAGGCCCGCGATGCTCTCCACCCGCCCATCGGCGCGGCGGATGAGGATGGGCGCGACGCCGCCGAAATTCACGATATCCGGCTGCACCACGCCGAGGACGAGCCCCGCCGCCACCCCGGCATCGATGGCATTGCCGCCCGCTTCCAGGATGGCGAGGCCGGCGCCGGTGGCGAGGTAATGCCCGGCACTCACCGCATGGCGCGGGCCGGAGACGAGGGGGCGGGTCGTATTCATTGGGCGGGCCTCGCCTGCTGCGCCAACAACTGCTCGTCCATGCGCGGCTCGTAGACCACGCTCCGCCGCCCGGCGACGAGCGTCACCTGGTTGTACATGGGGATGATCGGCACCCGGTCGATGGCCGCGCGCATCACCTGGCGCAACCCGTCCTCGCGCCCCTCGTCGCTGCGCGTGATGGCGGCCTGGATGGCGCGGTCCATCTCCGGCTCCGAGAAGGTGCCGCGGTTGCCCTGCCCATAGGCCTCCCGAATGTTGCGCGTGTGCACGGCGGTGGAGAGGATGTAGCTGGCATCGCGCGAGGAGGAGAGCGAGAGGCCGTAGAGGATGACGGGGAAGTCGTTCTTGCCCTCCACGGTGCGCGGGAAGAAGACGCTGCCCGGCATGGTCTCCACCTTCGCCTGGAAGCCGGCGCGGGTGAACATCTGTCCCACCGCCTGGCAGACGCGCGCATCGTTCACGAAGCGGTTGTTGGAGCAGCCGATGGTGAGCCCGAAGCCGCGGGGATAGCCGGCCTCCGCGAGAAGCCGCTTCGCGCCTTCCGGATCGGCGCGCGGCACGGGAAAGGCCGGGTCATAGGCACCGAATTGCTGCGGCACCATCTGGCCCGTGGGAACCGCCTGCCCATCCAGCGCGCGGGCGGCCAGGGCCGTGCGGTCCAGCGCCAGGGAGAGCGCGCGGCGCACGCGCACGTCGCGCAGGGGGTTGTGATCCAGCGGCTTGCCATCCGCATCCGTCAGCATCTGCAGCCGCTCGGCGCCGACATGCGGGATGAGGTACATGATGCGGTCGGAGTTGCGGCGGAACACGCTCACGCGCGGCTCGCGCTCCAGCCGCGCCACGTCGCCGGGCGGCACGCTCTCGATCAGGTCCACATCGCCCGAGAGCAGCGCGGCGAGGCGGGACGCATCGTTGCCGATGACGCGGATCTCGGCCTTCTCATAGGCGGGGGCCGGGCCCCAGTAGGTCGGGTTGCGCGCCAGCGACATCCCTTCCGACCCGCGCATCTGCACCAGACGGTACGGGCCGGTGCCGATGGCCGCGCGGCCGCTGTTGAACTCCGCGGTGCTCGCGCCCGCCGGCGTCCCCTCCCCGCGCGCCGCGATGTGGGAGACGATAAAGATGTTGGTCAGCTGCCCCATGAGCGTCGGGTTCGGCCGGTCCGTCCGGATGCGCACCGTCATCGGATCGACCACCTCGACCGAGGCGATGGTCCGGAGGTTGGAGCTGTAGGGGCCGGGGTTGTTCGGCACCGCCGGCACGCGGGCGATGGAGAAGGCGATGTCCTCGGCGGTGAAGGGGCTGCCATCATGGAAGGTCACGCCCGGGCGCAGCTTCAGCACCCATGTCGTCTCGTCGGCCGCGGTCCAGGATTCCACGATGCCCGGCACGAAGCGGCTTTCGGAATCCCGGTTGATCACGCTGTCATAGATATGCCGGGCGGCGGCCATGTTCGGCCCGACGAAGAGAAAATGCGGGTCGATCCCGAAGGGCGCCTCGACCGCCACGGTCAGGGTGGCCGGCGCCGCCTGCGCCCTGGCTTCCGGAGCCGCCGGAAGGGTTGCAAGGAGGAGGGCCAACCCACCCCAGAACCTGCGTTTCGCCATGCCGCCGAGCCTCATCCGGCGCGGAAGGCGCCACGGGCGGGAAGGCTAGGGCGATCGACGCCACCCTTCCAGCCCAGGCGGTTCTAACGATTCCGACACGAATGGGCCCTTAGCCTCCCGGGCGCGGGCCCCCTCCGGGCCACGGGGAGATGCCGATGATGCGCCGCGCCCTGCCCCTGCTCGGGCTTCTTCTGCTCCCCGGCTGCCTCGGGGCGACATCCGGCTATGGGCCGCAAAGCTACGGGTCCCAGGGCTATGGAAGCTCGGGCTATGGACAGCGCGGCCGTTGTGACACGGGCTTCAGCGTGGTGAACCAGTCCGGCGCCACGGTGCAGGAGCTGTACTTCAACCCCTCCTCCCGGCGTGACTGGGGGCCGGACCGGTTGGGCCGGAACCAGCTCCCGCCCGGGCGCTCCACCTCCTACCGCGCCTCCAGCGAGGCGCCGCACGATTTCCGGGTGGTGTGGGAGAACGGGCGCGCCTCGGAGCTGCGGCATGTGGATGTCTGCGCGGTGAGCACCATCACCGTCACCCGCTCCGGCCTGCGCGCGAGCTGAACGGCCCGCGCCTCAGGCCGCCTGGGCGGCCAGCCCCGCCATGACATGCTCGTCGCCCCATTCCTTCAGCGCCCGGATCACGGGCGCGAGGCTGCGGCCGCGTTCGGAGAGGCTGTATTCCACGCGCGGCGGCACTTCCGCATAGACCCGCCGCGTGATCAGCCCATCCGCCTCCAGCTCCCGGAGCTGGTTGGTCAGCATGCGCTGGGTGACGTTGGGCAGGCGCCGGCGGAGCTCGTTGAAGCGCATCGTCCCCTCCCCGAGATGATGGAGAATCACGCCCTTCCACTTGCCGTCGATGAGGGCGAGCGTCGCCTCCACCGCGCAGCCGGGGCTGCAGCCGAGGGAGGCGTGGCGGGTGCGGGGCACGACGGTATCCTTTTCGACACTATGGGCGATGAATGTGCGTTCTTGCGATGGATGAGGCTATCGCGCATCTCGGCAGCCAGCAACGACATGGAGATGCGCCATGCGCGCCATTGGCTACGCCCGCTCCCTTCCCATCACGGAGGCCGAGGCCCTGGTGGATATCGACCTGCCCGCCCCGGAGCCGCGGGGCCGGGACCTGCTGGTCGAGGTACGCGCCGTCTCGGTGAATCCAGTGGACACCAAGGTGCGCATGCGGGCCGCGCCCGAGGCGGGGCAGCACAAGGTGCTGGGCTGGGACGCCGCCGGCATCGTGAAGGCCGTGGGCCCGGAGGCCCGGCGCTTCCGGCCCGGCGATGCGGTCTTCTATGCCGGCGACCTCACCCGACCCGGCACGGATGCCGAGCTGCACTTGGTGGATGAGCGGATCGTCGGCGCCAAGCCCGCCTCGCTCGGCTTCGCGGAGGCCGCCGCCCTTCCCCTCACGGCCATCACCGCCTGGGAGGCCCTGTTCGACCGGCTGCAGGTGAAGACCCACGCCGTGCCGGGCGCCGCGCGCGCCATCCTGGTGCTGGGCGGTGCGGGCGGCATCGGCTCCATCGCGGTGCAGCTGGCGCGAAGGCTGACGGACCTGACCGTCATCGCCACCGCCTCCCGCCCGGAGACGCGGGATTGGGCGCTGTCGCTGGGCGCCCATCACGTGGTGGACCATTCCAGGCCCCTGGCGGCGGAAGTGGCCGCGCTCGGCCTTGGCGCGCCGGGCTTCGTCTTCTCCACCACCCAGACCGACCAGCACCTCGCCGAGGTCGCGGAGCTGATCGCGCCCCAGGGCCGCTTCGCCCTGATCGACGACCCCGCCACGCTCGACGTCTCCCTGCTGAAGCGCAAGAGCGTGTCCCTGCACTGGGAGTTCATGTTCACCCGCTCGATGTTCGGCACCGCCGATATCGGCGAGCAGGGCGCGCTGCTGGACGAGGTGGCGCGGCTGGTCGATGCCGGCACGCTCCGCACCACGCTGGGCGAGCATTTCGGCACCATCAACGCGGCGAACCTGCGCCGCGCCCATGCGCTGATCGAAAGCGGCAGGGCGCGCGGCAAGATCGTGCTGGAGGGGTTCGGCGCCTGATCCGGCGGCCCGGGAAACGCCGCCTCCATGGCGGCGTTCACCCCCGGTCCAGCCTTCCGGGAGATGTGCGATGACCGGCGACCCCAGCACCACCGGCATTCCCGTGCCCGCCACGGGCGGGGAACGCCCCGGTGACGAGGCGGAATCCGGGGCTTCCCAGACGGCGCAGAACACCTGCCCGGCCTGCGGCGGCACCGGCACCCTGCGAAGCAAGCCCTGCCCGGAATGCGAGGGCACGGGGATGGTCACGGTGACAGTGGGCGACGCCTGATGGCGGCGGAGGGGTGACGCGCCCCTCCGCCCCAGGCCAGTATGGCGGCAGGACCGGCCCGGAACGAGGCCGGCGAGGAGACCTGTCCATGCTGAGCCGACGCCAGTTCGGCGGCCGTTCCGCCGCCCTTGCCCTTGCCGCCGGGACCTCGCTGTCCCGGCCCGCCCTTGCGCAGGGCCGCTTCCCCGACCGGGCGATCACCATCGTGGTCCCCTTCGCACCCGGCGGCGCCAACGACCTCGCCGGGCGCCTGCTGGCCGACCGGATGGGGCCGCTGCTGCACCCTGAAGGGCGCGTGCTGGTGGAAAACCGCCCGGGCGGCGGCAGCGCCATCGGCGCGGAATATGTCCGCCGTGCGCGGCCGGATGGCTACACCCTGCTGGTCGGCTCCGCCTCGACCCTCGCCGTCGCCCCGGCCTCGGGCGCCAGCGCGGCGCGCTACCACCCCACCCAGGACTTCACGCCGCTCACCGTTGTGGGCACCAGCCCGCTGGGCGTGGTCGTGCCCACCAACTCCGGCATCACCACCATCAAGCAGCTGGTGGACCGGCTGAAGGCCGAGCCCGGGCGGATCAGCTATGCCAGCTCCGGCGTTGGCGGCGTCTCGCATCTCGGCGCCGACTACCTGGCCAACCTGGCCGGCACCAGCGCGCAGCACATCCCCTATCGCGGCGGCTCGCAAACCGCGGAATCCCTCATCAAGGGCGAGACGCTCTATGCGGTGGACCAGCTCGGCTCCGTCGTCGGGCAAATCCGCGACGGCGCGCTGCGCCTGCTGGCCGTCACAACCCAGACGAGGGACGCGAACTTCCCGGACGTGCCCACCGTCGCCGAAGCTGTGCTGCCGGATTACGAGCTGACAACCTGGACCGTGATGGTCGGCCCGAAGGACCTGCCCGAGGAAGTCGCGCAAGCCCTGAGCAAGGCCGCCAACGCCGCCCTGGCCGAGCCCCGCGTGCGCGAGCGCCTGGAGAGCACCGGAACAACGCCCATGCCGGACAGCACCCCCGCCTCCACCCGCGCCTTCCTGGATCGCGAGTTCGGGCTGTACCAGAACATCGTGAAGCGCATCGGGCTGAGGCTGGACTGAGGGGTTTTCCTGGGACCAGTTGAGAGAGGGCTCCGCCCTCACCCGCCAAGGGCCTGAGGCCCTTGGAACCCCTTCTGACTGCCGTGGATACCCCGGATCGGTGGGGTCCCTGGTTGCCGGGCGCTATTCCTGCCCTTGCAGTCGCCTGAGGTCCTAGCAGGTCGCTGAATTACTCGGCGTTCTGGAGCGTTTTCCCGTCGGAGGGACCAGCGGCTTTGCGCGTCCGGCCCGTTCCTACGAGCGGCATGGACGCCGGATGCCGGTTTTCGGCTTCATGCTGCCAGCAGCCGGGGCAGTCGGGCCAGGTTGTTGGCGACCATCGTCAGGATGAAGCGGGATCGCACGCGTTCGATGCGACGATAGACGGTCTGGGCCATGCCGCCGACGGTCTTGGCCCAGCCGAAAGCCTCCTCGATGCGCTTGCGGTGTTTCTGGGACAGGGCATGGCTCTCGTGCCGGGTGGTGCGGCCGTCGATCGCTGAATGTCGCGATTTCTGCGCGACA
>NZ_FQZF01000037.1 GCF_900141905.1 Muricoccus roseus
CCTCGGGCGGCGCCTTGCTGTTCCACCTGCTCAGCAAGCTCTACGAGCGCACCAGCGTGGTCATCACCACCAACCTGAGTTTCAGCGAGTGGGGCGGCGTGTTCGGCGACGCTAAGATGACCACGGCCCTGCTCGACCGGCTCACGCACCACTGCCACATCCTGGAGACCGGCAACGACAGTTTCCGGTTCAGGAGCAGCTCGGCCGAACCCAGGAACAGGAGGGCCAAAGCACCCGCTTGACCCGCGGCCACAGCCCGCGGGACATATCCCTGCACGGGTCAGTTCTCGATGAAAACCCCGGGTCAGTTCTCAGCGAAACTCAACAACCGGGATGACATAAGTCTTCGCGATATTGGCCGCTGCCACTCCAGACTTGTCGACGCGGAGGCGCCGTTGAAACCGCTCTTCACGTTCGACGAGCCCTCACCGAAGGGAATGAATCCCTCGACAGGAAGTCGAGGGATTCATTCCGGTGAAGAGGCCGCCTGTTGATGAGACCGATCGGAGGGCGTGGCGGACCGAGGATCGGCGGCAGGCGCGTCGCCGATGATTAGATCGATGATCCTGGCGACGAGGGGGCCGATGTGGTCGTCGAATTCCTCGAGGAGTGGCTCCGTGCGAAGCACGTGGCGAAAGATGCCGATGCCCGCCAGGCAGGCGGCGAGCAGCGCCGCCCGCTGGGGGGACGGGTCGTCGAGCTTGGAGGCGAGCGGCTCGACGACGTCCCTGGCCATGGCAGCCCGAAGGATCGGGATCGCCTCGGGACTCAGCAGGTTGCGGACCAGGATGTCCAGCGGATCGACCACCCGGAGCGCCTGGTCGAGGCTGGGCTCGAGGAGCCGGGCGGTGAGGCGGGCGGAAAGCTCGCCCCGATCGACGGCGAAGAGCTGCCGAGGCTGGAAGGCGATGGTGACCACCTCGGTGAAGAGCCGTTCCTTCGAGCCGAAGGTGCGGTGGACCAGGGCAACGTCGATTCCGACATCGGCGGCGATGTCACGGAGCTTGGTCTCTTCGTAGGAATACTGCGCGAACCGGAGGAGCGCAGCTTCCAGGATACGGCCGCGCGTATCCAGCCCTGGGCGTGAAGTACCGAGTCTTTGCATCATCCCCTCATCCTGCGCCGTAAGGGCCATGTCGGTCCAACTCCTGTTTCCTGTACATGTCAACGACGGTTGACCTAAATCAAGGCCGACCGGCCGGCCGGCGGCTACGCGGCTGGTCGTTCCCCCGAGGGAGGGATCGTCCGAAATGCCTTCGGGTGCCTGCGAAGAGAGGATTGGGAAGATGTCTAGAGTGGCGATCGTCACGGGGGGAACGCGTGGCATAGGCGCCGCGATTTCCAGGGCCCTCCATGCGGAAGGCCATAAGGTCGCCGCGAACTACGCCGGCAATGAAGAGGCGGCAGCGGCGTTCCATCGCGACACGGGCATCGCCGTGTTCAAATGGGACGTCTCGGATTTCGACGCCTGCGCGGCAGGCGTGGCCCGGGTCGCGGACGAGCTCGGCCTGGTCAACATTCTCGTCAACAACGCCGGCATCACGCGCGACAGCATGCTGCACAAGATGACGCTGGAGCAGTGGCGGGCCGTCATCGGCACCAACCTGAATTCCCTCTTCAACATGACCCGCCCGGTCATCGAGGGCATGCGGGAGCGCGGCTTCGGCCGCATCGTCAACATCTCCTCGATCAACGGGCAGAAGGGGCAGATCGGGCAGACGAACTACTCCGCCTCCAAGGCGGGCGACATCGGCTTCACCAAGGCCCTGGCGCAGGAGAACGCGCGGAAGGGGATCACGGTCAACGCGGTCTGCCCCGGCTACACCGAGACCGACATGGTGCGCGCCGTGCCGCAGGACGTGCTGGAGAAATCGATTCTGTCGCAGATCCCCGTCGGCCGTCTGGGCCAGCCCGAGGAGATCGCGCGGTGCGTGCTGTTCCTCGCCTCGGAGCAGGCCGGCTTCATCACCGGCTCGACGCTGACGGTCAACGGCGGGCAATACCTCACCTGACGCGCCGGGTACGTCCCTTCGCCGGCGCCCGCTCGGCGGGAGCCGCGGCCGTGTCCGGCGGCTGCGGTTCCGGGCCCGACAGGCGATCGCCGTCGCCGAATTTCGGCAGGGACCGGTTTCTCGGAACCGCACGGTGGCCCGAGACCGGGCCGGCGTTGAGCTGCTGCTCGCTGGGCGCGCCAAGGGTGGTCTTGGCCAGGGCGTAGCCTTCCGCCTGGTTGGCCCGGATGAAGGACTCGGAGAAATCATAGTCCCGCGAGGCGGGCTCGCCGGCCCGTCCGGCGCGGACGAAGCGCGTGATGCGTGTCGCCGCCCCGTCCCCCATCAGCTCCAGGTAGAGCGGCCGCTGCCGGATCTTCGCCTGGATGGCTGGATCGACGAAGCCGAGGATGCCGTTGACCAGCCCCCGATAGGCGCCGACCAGCTCGCGGAGGCGCAGGTCGCTGCGCACGCGCTCGGAATAGACGATCTCGTCGCGGCGGGCCATCACCTCCATCAGGTTCGTCGGAAGCGGCCTCTGCCCCGCGAAAAGGTCCACGATGAAGACCCGCTTCCCGTCCGGGCCGCAGCGGTCGATGACAATGTCGAGCGGCGAGTTGCTGACGACGCCGCCGTCCCAATAGGCCTTGCCGTCGATCTCGGTCCAGGGGAAGCCGGGCGGCAGGCTGCCGCTGGCCAGGATGTGGTCCGGCGTCAACTCGTCGACATAGCTGTCGAAGATCTCGAGCTCGGCGGTGGTGACGTTGACCGCGCCGACCAGCAGCCGGACGGGGCTGTTCCGAAGCGAGGGGAAGTCCACGTATTTCGCGATCAGCGCCTTCATGGGGGCGATGTCGTAGAAGCTGGTCCAGCTTCCCGGCAGCATCATCGGCGTGGAGAAAGAGGGCATCCAGCGCGGCCGGAAGAAGTTCGGCACGCCGAACATGAGAATCCCGAGGGAGGTCGCCGCCCTGGCCGCCGCCTCGCACGGCATCACAGGGGTCTTCACGGAGAGTTCCGACCAGAAGGCCTCCAGCGCTTCCGTGGCGTGGCGCGGATTGCCCGCGATGATCGCGCCATTCAGGGCACCGATCGAGATGCCCGCGACCACGTCGGGGAAGATACGCTCCTCCTCCAGCGCCTTCACCACCCCGCATTCGAAGGCCCCGAGCGCGCCGCCGCCTTGCAGGACGAGGACGGTCTGGGTCGGAAGGTGATCGAGGGAGAATGCAGGATCATGGAGCCTGCCCTTCACCCCGCGGAGATTGGCCCGGTAGCGGATCAGCCCCTTGGCGCCGTTGGTCTCCTCGACGGGCCGGCCGACCGTGAACAGCGCGCGGGGGACGTCGCCCTTCAGGTAGAACAGGGCGAAGGATTTTTCCTCCAGCGATCCGCGGCCGATCCGCTCCTCCGCCTCCTCCGGCGCGCCCAGCATGCTGAAGCTGACGTCGCCGACGTCGCAGAAGAAGTAGGAGACCTCGTCGTAGCGCCGCCGCTGCCCGAGCATGTTCCTCGCCGCGAGCCGGCCCTGCTTCTCGGCATTGTCCCAATGCTCGATGTGGCGGCGGCGGGCGAAGACGGGGTCGTAGAAGCTGGTGACGTCGCCCCCGGCGAAGACGTTCGGGGCGCTCGTCCTCAGCAGCTCGTCGACCAGGACGAGGCTGCCCTCGAGCGCGATCCCGCTTCCCCCGAGGAAGTCCGTGGCGGGCTCGACGCCGATGCTGACGACGAGGAGGTCGCAGGGAAGCCGGCGCCCGGACGAGACCTCCACCTCCCGGACGCAGTCGTCGCCATGGATCGCCGTGATGGTCTCGCCCAGCAAGATGCGGGCACCCCGGTCCTCGGCGTGCCGCCGGAAGTAGGCCGAGACGTCCGGTGCCTCGACATGCGGCAGCACGAAGCCTTCGCATTCGATGATCATGACCTCCAGGCCGAGCTCCAAGAGGGACATGGCGATCTCCAGGCCGAGAAAACTCCCGCCCAGCACGACAGCGTGCTGCACGCCCGTGGCGATCCGCGCCCGCACCGCGTCGCAATCGGCCTTGCGGCGCAGGTAGTGCACGCCGGGAAGCCGCTCTCCCAGAACCAGCAGGCGCTTCGGCCTGGAGCCGGTCGCGATCAGCAGCCGGCCATAGCGGATCTCCTCGCCTGCCGAGGTCGTGACGACCTGCCGTCCGGGATCGACCGAGGCCGCGGCGCTGTTTAGCAGGAGCTCGATCGCCTGGTCCCGGTAGAAGCCTTCGGGACGCAGCAGGATCCGGCTTTCATCGACGGTGCCGAGCAAGATCTGCTTCGAGAGGGACGGCCGGTAATAGGGCGCGATGTCGTCGGCCGACAAGATCATGACCGGACCCGTCGCGCCTTCGAGCCGGAGCGTCGCGGCGGCGGCCGCGCTGGCGCCGCCTCCGCCGAGAAGAAGGTGGTCGACCTCTCGCATCGTCATGCAAGATTCCCATCGCGAATTCGGCCCCGGTGGCGGGGCCCCGGTTCAGCCTTCAGTCGACACGAATGGCCGGGCGGATGCGCGCGTTGAGGCGGTCCACCAGCCAGAGCAGGCTGCCATGCCAGAAGCCGTTCAGGCGGGCCCGGTGGCTCCGGTACAGCATCGCGTGCCGAAGTCATTCGCCTCGCGGCCCAGGGCGAGGACATGCGTGTCGTAGGGCACCTCGCGCGCATGCAGCAGTCCTGCCCTTGCGCGGACAACCAGGGCGCCAGCCGGGCCACCCGCGCCGCCCGGTCGATGCCCACGGGCTCGCCCGGCTGGAAGACGAGACCGTGGGTCCGCGCCTGCGCCACGTAGGCCGTCTGCTGCTGATGGACGTCGCGCGTGCCGGCCGCGATGGTGTGCAGCATCGGCTTCCAGACATGGGCGGTCTCGCGATCGACCAGGGTGACCCTGAGCCGTCCCCGGCTGGTGGCGCGCCCCGCGAGCCGGGTGGCCAGCTCGATACCGGCGACGCCCCCGCCCAGGACGACGACACGATGAACATCCTGCATGGGCGGCTTCTCCATGTTGGCGATGGCGGGGAGCTTCCCTGGCATCTTCAGCAGGGGCATCTTCAGCAGGCGGACCAGCCGCCGTCCGACGACAGCACCGCTCCGTTGACGTTCCGCGCCTCGTCGCTCATGAGCCAGAGGATGTTGGCGGCGAGCGAGGCCGCATCGACCGACGGCGGCGCGCTGGCCTGCATCACGGGCCCGATCCGCGCCCAGGCGCTCTCCGAGCGGGGCGTCGCGACGATGGAGGTCTGCACTCCTCCCGGCGCCACCGCATTCGTCCGTATGCCATCCGGGCCGTAGATGAAGGCCGTGCTCCGGGTCAGCCCCAGCAGGGCGTGTTTGGAGGCGGTGTAGGCGACGCCAGCGACGGAGCCGCGCAGGGCTGCGATCGAGGCGACGTTGACGATGCTGCCCCGTCCCGCCACGAGCATCGCGGGCAGAACGGCACGGGTCAACCGCATCACGGCGGTCAGGTTGACGGCCAGCACCCTGTCCCAGGTTCCGTCGTCGATCTCCGCGACCGGCAGGAACCCGTCCATGATTCCCGCGACATTGGCGAGCGCGTCCACCCGGCCGGCGCAGGCCGCGACGACGTCCTGCACGGTCGCCTCGCGGGAGATGTCGCCGGCCACCATGACGACGGCGCCGGCGCCGCGCTCCTCTGCCAGCGACGCCAGGCGCTCCTCCTCGATGTCGGTGGCGACGACCCGCGCGCCTTCGGCCAGGAGCCGCAAGGCGGTGGCGTGCCCGATCCCCGCGCCCGCGCCAGTGACGATGACCGTATGGCCGGCAAACCGGCCTGCGATGGGTTCCATCGGTAACCTCCTCATTTCGGGCTCGCCCCGGCCGCGCGGCTCATCTCAGGAACCGCCGGAACCGCCGGAGCGAGAACAGGAACAGCGCCGCCCCGATTCCGACGAGCGCCACGAGCTGGGGCCAGACGACGCTGAGCCCGGCGCCGCGGAACAGCACGGCCTGCGCCAGGATCACGAAATGCGTGTTGGGCGCCGCCAGCATGATGGTCTGGATGACCTCGGGCATGCTCTCGCGCGGCGTGACGCCGCCGGACAGCACCTGGAGCGGCAGGAGCACGAGCATCAGCAGCAGGCCGAACTGGGGCATCGAGCCGGCGATGGTGGCCAGGAAGATCCCCATGCAGGTCGTGGCGAAGAGCTGCAGCGCCGCGCCGAACAGGAAAAGGCCGACGGAGCCCTCGATCGGGACCGCCAGCACGCCCTTCACCACCACCAGGATCGAGAAGGCGGAGGCCAGCAGCACGACGAGGGCCATGGACCAGATCTTGCTCAGCATGATCTCGACCGGCGTGACGGGCATGACCAGGAGGTGGTCGATCGTGCCGTGCTCGCGCTCGCGGATGAGGGCCGCGCCGGTGAGGACGATCGACAGCATGGTGATGGAGGAGATGACGTTGTTGATCGCGCCGAACCAGCTCTTGTTCAGCTCGGGGTTGAAGCGCGCGCGCAACGTGAGCTCCACCGGAACCGCCGCCCCCGAGCGGTATCGGCTGAGGAACTCGGCCACCTCGCTCGTGACGATGGACTGGACGTAGCCGGCCCCGGTGAAGGCCTGCGTCATGCGCGTGGCGTCCACGTTGAGCTGGATCGCAGGCGACCGGCCGGCCAGCAGGTCGCGCTGGAAGTTGGGCGGGATGTCCAGCGCGAAGGTGTCCAGCCCCGCATCCATGCGGCTGTCCATCTCCTGGGCCGAGATGAGGCGGGGGATGGCGAAGTAAGGAGGGTAGAAGGCCAGCGCGATGCGCCCCGAGACCGGCGAGCGGTCCTCGTCCACGATGGCGATGGCGGCACGGCTCAGCGTCTCGGGCATGGCCCGCGAGGCCGTGTAGATCGAGAGGGTGAAGGCGTAGGCGATCAGGATCAGCAGCATCGGATCGCGGGCGAGGCCGCGCAGTTCCTTGACGCCGAGCTGGAGGACGTTCGCCGGCCGCATGCTCAGTGCGCCTGCTTGCGCAGCAAGACCGCCGCCAGCCCCAGCAGCACGGGGATGGCGAGCAGGAGCGGCACGAAGTCCCCCGCCAGTTCGGTGAAGCCGAGCGCCTTCGAGAAGGTTCCGCGCGAGATGGTGACGAAGTAGGTGGCCGGATAGATGCGGCCGATCACGGCCCCCGCGCCCTCCAGCGAGGAGACGGGGTCGATCATGCCGGAATACTGCACGGCCGGGATCAGGGTGATCAGCGCCGTGCCGAAGATGGCCGCGATCTGGCTGTTCATGAAGGTCGAGATCAGCAGGCCCATGCCGGTGCTGCTGATGACATAGAGCAGCGCGGCCGCGCTCAGGGCGAGGAAGCTGCCGGTCATGGGCACGCGGAAGACCAGCACCGCGAAAGCCGTCAGCATCAGGAAGTTCAGCATGGCGAGCAGGACGTAGGGGAGCTGCTTGCCGAGCAGGAACTCCAGCCGCGTCACCGGCGTCGCGTAGAAGTTGACGATCGAGCCGAGCTCCTTCTCGCGGACCACGCTGAGGACGGCGAGCATGGCCGGGATCATCATCAGCAGCAGGGGAATCACCGCGGGCACCATCGCGACCAAGCTCTGAATGTCGGGGTTGTAGCGGTAGCGGACCTGGAGCTGGAACGCGCCGAGGGTGGCGGCCTCGCCGTAGAGCTCCCGGGCCTTCTGCGTCAGCCAGGCCGCGTGCATGCCCTGCACATAGCCGCGCACCGTCTCCGCGCGCGACGGCATGGCGCCGTCGATCCAGGCGCCGATCTCGACGTTCCGGCCGCGCGCCACGTCGCGGCCGAAGCCCGGAGGGATCTCGATCGCGAGGCTCAGCTCGCCGTTGCGCATGCGCCGGTCGAGATCGGCATAGTCGGCGATGGGCGCCTTCTCGGTGAAGTAGCGCGAGCCCGAGATCTGCAGCGCGTAGTCGCGGCTCACCGTCGTGTCGTCGCGGTCGAGCACGGCGAAGGACAGGTTCTCGACGTCCAGGTTGATGCCGTAGCCGACGACGAACATCAGCAGGACACTGCCCAGCAGGGCGAGGGCGGCGCGGATGGGATCGCGCTGCAGTTCCAGCGCCTCGCGCCGGGCATAGGCGAACATCCGGCGCGGGCTGAAGAAGCGCGCGAGGCCCGCGTTCTGCTTCGCCTCCGCCGCGGCCTGGACCGGCGGGGCGGTGGGCGCCTCCTCCTGCGATCCGCCCGCTGCCTCCAGATAGGCGATGAACGCCTCCTCGAGCGTGGGCGCGGACCGGCTCCGGACGATCGCGGCGGGCGTGTCGCTGACGAGGACTTTGCCCGCATGCATGAGCGAGATGCGGTCGCACAGCTCCGCCTCGTTCATGAAGTGCGTCGAGACGAAGATCGTCACGCTGTCCTTCCGGGAGAGGTCGGACAGGATGCGCCAGAAGGCGTCGCGCGCCATGGGATCCACGCCCGAGGTCGGCTCGTCGAGGATCAGCAGCTCGGGCGAATGGATCATCGCCACCGCGAGCGACAGGCGCTGGCGGATCCCCAGGGGAAGGGCTTCCGGAAGGCTGTCCATCACGCCGCCCAGGTCGAAGCGGGCGGCCATCTCCCCGATCCGCGCGGGGATGCCGGCCGCCGGCATGCCGAAGAGCCGGGCATGGAGGTCGAGGTTCTGCCGGACCGTCAGCTCCGAATAGAGCGAGAAGGCCTGCGACATGTAGCCGACGCGGCGCCGCACCTCCATGTCGGTGGCATCCACCTCGCGGCCGAACAGTCGGGCCTTGCCCTCGCTCGCGGCCAGCAGGCCGGTGAGCATCTTCATGGTGGTCGTCTTGCCGCAGCCGTTGGAGCCGAGGAAGCCGAAGATCTCGCCCCGGCCGATCCGGAAGCTCACATCGTCCACCGCCGTGAAGTCGCCGAAGCGCATGGAGAGGTGCTCGGCCTCGATCGCGGCGTCCTCCCCGTCCGCCACCGGACGGGGCGGAATGACGAGCGGCTCATGCCCGCGGCGCCGCTCCTCGGGCAGCAGGGCGATGAAGGCGGCGTCGAGCGTCGCCGTGCCGGTCCGCGCCAGCAGCTCGGCGGGCGCGCCGGTGGCCAGCACGCGCCCGGAATCCATCGCGACGAGCCAGTCGAAGCGCGCGGCCTCCTCCATATAGGCGGTGGCGACGATCACGCTCATGCCGTCGCGGCCGCCGCGGATGCGGTCGATCAGCTCCCAGAACTGGCGGCGCGACAGCGGATCGACGCCCGTGGTCGGCTCGTCGAGGATCAGCAGGTCGGGGTCGTGGATCAGCGCGCAGCAGAGGCCGAGCTTCTGCTTCATGCCGCCCGAGAGCTTGCCCGCCGGGCGATCCGCGAAGGCGGCGAGGCCGGTGCTGCGCAGGAGCTCGGCGATGCGGCGCTCGCGCTCGGCCCGGCCCTGGCCGAAGAGGCGGCCGAAGAAGTCCACGTTCTCGAAGACCGAGAGGGTCGGGTAGAGGTTCTTGCCCAGGCCCTGCGGCATATAGGCGATCCGCGGGCAGGTCGCGGCACGGTGCGCGGCGCTGGCCATGTCGCCGCCCAGCACCTCGACCTGCCCGGACTGGATGGCGTGGGCGCCGGCGACCAGCGACAACAGGCTCGACTTGCCCACGCCGTCGGGGCCGATCAGCCCGACCATGCGGCCCCGCGGGATGTCGAGGGTCACGGCGTCCAGGGCGCGGGCCTTGCCGTAGGACAGGCCCACCTCCCGCAGCCGCGCGATGGGCGACGGCTCCACCTCCCCGCCCGGCGGGCCGCTCACTGCACCAGCGTCCCGGTCAGGCTGGCGGGCCATGCGGCGTCCGGCACCAGCCGGACATAGGCGACGCCGGGGATGCCGGCCTTCACCTGGGTGATGTAGCGGCGCAGCAGCTCGGGCGCGATGCGCGCCTTGACCCGGAACATGAGCTTCTGCCGCTCCTGCGCCGTCTCGACGCTGCGCGGCGTGAACTGGGCGACATCGGCGACGAAGGAGATGGTCGCGGGGATGACGTATTGCGGCGCCGCGTCCAGGACGAGGCGCACCTCCGCCCCGTAGGAGAGCCGTCCGGCCTGCTCGGCGGGGAGGAAGAAGTTCATGTACACGTCACCGAGATCGACGAGGTTCAGCACGCGGCCGCCGGCCGAGAGGACCTCGCCGGGCTGCGCCACGCGGTACTGCACGCGGCCGTCCCTCGGGGATTTCAGGTCGCTGTCCGCGATGTCCACGTCGATGCGCTCGAGGGTGGCCCGGGCCGCATCGACCGCGGACCGGGCATCGACGACCTGCGAGCGCGCCGCGTTGATCGCGGCGTCCGAGGCCGCGAGCTGCGCCTGTGCCGCTCCGACTGCGGCCACCGCGCCCAGCGCCCGCGCGCGGTCGTCGTCCAGGAGCTGGAGGGAGGCGTTGTTGGTCCTGGCGAGCTGCTCGGTGCGCGCGCGCCGCCCGTTCGCGGCGTCGCGCTCCGCCTCGCGCTGCGCGACGGTCGCGGCGGCGGCCCTGCGCTCCGCCTCGCGCTGGGTCACCAGGCTCTCCGCAGTGCCTATGGCGATCTGCGCCCGCTGCAACTGGGCTTCGGCCTCGCGGCGCTGGGCCATGAGGGGGGCGGTGTCCATCCGCGCGAGCAGCTGGCCGGCCTCCACGAAATCGCCCTCGTTGACGAGAATCTCGCGGATGCGCCCCGCAGTCTTCGTCGAGACGTCGATCTCGACGGCCTCGAGGCGCCCGTTCCCGCTGGCGATGCCCGGCGGCAGCCCGCCCGTCCCGAGCCGCTCCCAGGCGAAATAGCCGCCGCCGGCCACGACCGCGACCGCCGCAGCCAGGAGCAGACCTCTACGCAGAGGTGTCACCGTCGTGAAACCTTTTCGAAGCCGGCCAGGAACCGTCCCGATCCGCGCAGCCTCATGTGCCCGAGGCGGAGGTAAGCGCCGACTGCAGCGACTGGAAGCTGCGACGTGCCTCGTCGGCACAGGTCGTCGAGGCGGATCGCAGGAAATCGAACTGGCAGGCGAGCGCCTCGGCCGGCCCCTTGCACTCCGACAGCTTCCTCGCGAAGTCCGCCTGCGCCTGGAGGGCACGGGCGAGAGCGCCGAAGCTCTCATGGTAGAGATTCGTGTAGAGGGCTGTGGGCGCCTCCGAGAAGGGCTTCAGCCAATCGAGCCCGACGGCCGTCATGATCTCCGTCCCGCCTTCGATCTTCTTCTCAGCCATCTCCGAAGCTCCTCTGAATCGCGATGCCCAGTCCGGCAACCCGCTTGTTCTGCCTGCCCTGAATGAGCGCCGCACTGATCTATGTCAACGATTGTTGACTGACGCGGGCCCCAAGGTTTAGCCATGACAAGCCAACAAACCCGGATGAGGGCATCCATGCGCCGCGAACCCGCGCAACAGGCGCCGCTTGCGGCGCGTGACCGCATCCTGCAGGCCGCCAGACGGCGATTTTCAAGGCACGCCTACGAGGACATCGGGCTATGGGACATCGCCGCCGATGCCGGCGTCGACATCGCCTGCATGTATCGCTGCTTCGGCTCCAAGGAAGAGCTCTTCGCCCGGGCCGTGGAGACGGCGCTTCGGCCCGGCCGCATCCTCCCGGAACCCGATGGCCTGGCCTCGTCCCTGGCGAGGCAGGTCTTCGCGCAGGACGCCGCGCACGCCGCTGGCGCGGCCGGTCCGTTCGACATCGTCGTCCGCTCGTTGTCGAGCCCGGATGGCGCGCGCGTGCTGCGGGAGTGCATCGCGACGGCCTTCGTCGCCCCCCCGGCCGGAACGTCGCCGCATCCCTCCGCCCAGCAGGCCGCGGTGATCGCAGCCTTCCTGGGAGGGATGGGAATCCTGCGGAACGTGCTCGCCCTCGGGCCGCTGCGCGAGCCGGAGGGCGGCGCGCTTCACCGGCTGATCGAACGGACCCTCCAGGCCATCCTGGAGGCGGATGACGGCCGCGCACCGCAGGCCACGATGGAGATGCGCCCATGAGCCCAACCGCCTTTCCGGCCGGCGACGACGAGAGCGTGAGCAGCGAGGCCTTCCGCGCGATCGACCGGATGCGCGAGGCCATGACGGCGCGCGCGACGGGAGGGGTATCCCCGGCCTCGCTCGCGCTGGCGCTGTTCGACTGGTCCCTCCATCTCGCCTCGGCGCCGGGCAAGCGGATGGAACTGGCCGACAAGGCGGGACGAAAGGCCGTCCGGCTGCTCACCTGGCTCGCGGCCTCCTGCGCCCAGCAGGAGGTGCCGCCCTGCATCGAGCCCCTGCCGGGCGACTACCGCTTCCGCGCCGAGGCCTGGCGCAAGCAGCCCTTCGCCTTCTGGGCGCAGGCCTTCCTGCTCAACCAGCAATGGTGGCACAACGTCACCCGCGAGGTTCCGGGCATGGCGCCGCACCATGAGGACGTCGTCTCCTTCGCGGCGCGGCAATGGCTGGACGTGTTCTCGCCGTCGAACAGCCCCTTCGCCAATCCGGAGATCCTCGAGAAGACTTTCCAGACGGGCGGGGAGAACCTGCTCCACGGCCTCCGGAACTGGTTCGAGGATGTCGGCCGGCTCGCCACGGGCCAGCCGCCCGTGGGGGCGGAATCCTTCCTGCCCGGCCGCGACGTGGCGGTGACGCCGGGCAAGGTCGTCTACCGGAACCACCTGATCGAGCTGATCCAGTACGCCCCGGCGACGGAGACGGTGCTGGCCGAGCCGGTGCTCATCGTGCCGGCCTGGATCATGAAGTACTACATCCTCGACCTGTCGCCGCAGAACTCGCTGGTGCGGCACCTGGTGTCGAAGGGCCATACGGTGTTCTGCGTCTCCTGGCGCAATCCCACGGCGCAGGACCGCGACCTCGCGATGGACGACTATCGCCGGATGGGCGTGATGGCCGCGCTCGACGCGGTCCAGGCCATCCTTCCGGGGCGGAAGATTCACGCGACCGGCTATTGCCTGGGCGGCACGCTGCTCGCCATCGCGGCCGCGGCGATGGCGCGGGCCGATGACGACCGGCTCGCTTCCGTGACCCTCCTCGCGGCGCAGACCGACTTCACGGAGCCCGGCGAGCTCGCCCTGTTCATCGACCACAGCCAGATGCACTTCCTCGACAGCATGATGTGGAACAAGGGCTACCTCTCGGCCGAGCAGATGGCCGGCGCCTTCCAGCTCCTGCGCACCAACGACCTCATCTGGTCGCGCCTCGTGCACGACTACCTGATGGGCGAGCGCACGCCGATGATCGACCTCATGGCCTGGAACGCGGATTCCACGCGCATGCCCTACCGGATGCACGCGGAATACCTCCAGCGCCTGTACCTGGACAACGAGCTCGCGGCCGGGCGCTTCCTCGTGGAGGGACGGCCGGCGGCGCTGCAGAACATCCGCGTGCCGCTCTTCGTGGTGGGCACGGAGCGCGACCACGTCGCGCCCTGGCGGTCGGTCTACAAGATCCATTTCCTCGCCGACACCGACGTCACCTTCGTGCTCACGAGCGGCGGCCACAATGCCGGCATCGTCAGCGAGCCGGGCCGGGCCAGGCGGCGCTTCCGGGTCGCCACCCGGCGGATGGACGACAAGTGCCTCGACGCCGAGGAATGGGCGACGGCGGCGGAGCGCAAGGAAGGCTCCTGGTGGGAGGAATGGGTGCCCTGGCTGTCCGCCCGCTCCTCGCCCGAGCCGGTGGCGCCGCCGCCGATGGGCGCCGCCGACAAGGGCTGCGCGCCGGTCGGCGACGCGCCCGGAACCTATGTCTTCCAGCGCTGAGGGCCCGATGAACGACGAGGTCCTCCGCAACCGGCACTTCGCGGAACTGCGGGTCGGCGACACGGCATCCCTGGTGCGCAGCATAGGGCGTGACGACATCGACCTGTTCGCGGCCGTCTCGGGCGACGTCAATCCGGCGCATCTCGACGCCGTCTTCGCGGCCACCGACCGCTTCGGGCACATCGTCGCCCACGGCATGTGGACAGCCGCGCTGGTCTCGGCCGTGCTGGGCACGAAGCTGCCCGGCCTCGGCACGATCTATCTGGGGCAGGACCTGAAATTCCTGAAGCCGGTCGTGCCGGGCGACGTCGTGACCGCGACCGTCACCGTGAAGGAGAAGCGGGCGGAGAAGGCCATCGTCCTGCTGGACACCACCTGCACCAACCAGCGCGGCGAGACGGTGCTGGCCGGGACGGCGACCGTGATCGCGCCAGACCGGCTCATCGAATGGCCGAGGACGCGGCTGCCCGACGTCTCGCTCCGGCGACACGAGCGCTACGAGGCCTTCGTGAAGGACGCCCGGAGCCGGCCGCCGATCCACGCCGCCATCGTGCATCCCTGCTCGCCGGCGGCGATCCTCGGCGCGATCGAGGTCCGCGACGAGGGGTTGCTCGAGCCGCTGCTGATCGGCCCGGAGGCGAAGATCCGTGCCGCGGCGGAGGCGGCGCAGGTCGCGCTGGACGGGATCGCGATCGAGGACGTGCCGCACAGCCACGCCGCCGCCGCCCGCGCCGTCGAGCTCGCGGCGGCGGGGCGGGTGGCGGTGCTGGTGAAGGGCAGCCTGCACACCGACGAGCTGCTGGCGGCGGTGCTGGCCGCGGGTTCCGGCCTGCGGACCGAGCGGCGGCTCAGCCATGTCTACGTCATGGACGTGCCTGCCTATCCGAAGCCGCTCGTCGTCACCGACGCGGCGGTCAACATCCAGCCGACGCTGGAGCACAAGCGCGACATCTGCCAGAACGCGGTCGATCTTCTCCGGCTGCTCGGGATGGAGGAGGTGCTGGTCGCGGTGCTCGCCGCCGTCGAGACCGTCAATCCGAAGATGCCGTCGACGCTCGACGCGGCGGCGCTGTCGATGATGGCGTCCCGCGGCCAGATCGAGGGGGCGAAGGTCGACGGCCCGCTCGCCTTCGACAATGCCATCAGCGTCGACGCGGCGCGGACCAAGGGCATCGTCTCCCCGGTCGCGGGAAGGGCCGATATCCTGCTCGTCCCCGACCTGGAGGCCGGAAACATGCTGGCCAAGCAGCTGATCTATTTCGGCGGGGCCACGGCGGCCGGGCTGGTGCTCGGCGCGCGGGTCCCCATCGTGCTGACCAGCCGCGCCGATTCGCTGTCCGCGCGCATCGCCTCGGCGGCGCTCGCCAAGCTCGTCGCCGAACGCAAGGCCATATTATGAGCGCCGATCTGCTGCTCACGCTCAACGCCGGCTCCTCGACGGTGAAGATCGGGCTGTTCGAGATCGCACCCGACGGGCCGCGCCGCGCCGCCCGGGGCGTGATCGACTTCCGGCGGGACCCGGCCCGTCTCCGGATGCAGGAGGGGCCCGGCCTCTTCGAGGTGGATCTCGCGCCCGAGGCCTCGAAGGACATGCAGGCGGCGCTGGTGGAGACCTTCGGCCATCTGGCCGGGCATTTCGACCCAAGCCGTATCGCCGCCATCGGGCATCGGGTGGTGCATGGCGGCGACGCCTTCGCCGGACCGGTGCGGATCGACGACGCGGCCCTGGCGGCGATGGAGGCGCTGACGGCGCTTGCGCCCCTCCATCAGCCGCAGAGCCTCCGGCTGATCCGCGCCATCCGGGAGCTGCGGCCAGGTCTCGCGCAGTTCGCCTCCTTCGACACCGCCTTCCACAGGACCAACCCGGAGCTCGTCCGGCGCTTCGCCATCCCGCGCGCGCTCCACGCGGAAGGGGTGAAGCGCTACGGCTTCCACGGGCTGTCCTACAAGTTCGTCTCGGGCGAGCTGGCCCGGCGCGCGCCGGAGGCGGCACCGGGCCGGGTCGTCATCGCGCATCTCGGCAGCGGGGCCAGCCTGTGCGGCCTGCGGGACGGGGCGAGCCAGGACAGCAGCATGGGCTTCTCGACCCTGGACGGCATTCCGATGGCCACGCGGTGCGGGGCGCTCGATCCGGGCGTGCTGCTGCACCTGCTCGGTACGGCGGGGCGGTCGCTCGGAGAGGTCGAGGATATCCTTTATCACCAGAGCGGGCTTCTCGGCGTGTCCGGCCTCAGCGCCGACAGCCGGGAGTTGCTGGAGAGCGGCCGGCCCGAGGCCCGCGAGGCCATCGACCTCTTCACCTTCCGCGCGGCCGGCGAGGTCGCGCGGCTGGCGGCGACACTGGGCGGCCTGGACACCCTGGTCTTCACCGCCGGGATCGGGGAGAACCAGCCCACGGTGCGCCTGGGGGTCTGCGGGAGGTTGGCATGGCTCGGCCTCGAGCTCGATGCCGCGGCCAATGACCGGAATGCGGAGATCATCAGCACGCCGTCGAGCCGCATCGCGGCCTTCGTGATCCCGACGGACGAGGAGCAGGTCATCGCCGACGAGGCGCTGTCGCTGCTCGGCAGGGCAGGATAGCCACAGCCGGGCTCAGCCCGGCCCGGCTGGCCGCGGCGCGGTCCCGCGAAGGAAAATCTCGACCGCCCTGTCGACCTGGCGGGCGATCTCCTCGGGGGAGGGCTGCTCCCGCCGGCCCAGCATCAGCATCATGTGCATCTTGCCGATCGCCAAGCCGAAGAGCATCCCGGCGGCCTCGCCGGGGTCATCGATCTGGAGCCTGCCCTTCCGCGCATGCCCGGCGATGCAGCGCTCCAGCGATCCCTCGCCGCGGCCCGGCCCGGTGGAAGGCCCGGGCGAGCTTCGGCGAACGCTTCCCCTCGGCCGAGATCAGCCGGAACATCCCGATCTGCTTCCAGCCCAACAGCCGCTCGGCCGCCATCAGCAGCAGGGCCGTCAGCGAGCTGCGCGGATTGTCGCCCTCCTCCGGCGTGAAGATCATCATGCCTGGCTGCATCGTCCGGCCTCGGCCCATGCAGTGGCCGACGCAGCATTGCTAAAACGCGTCAGGACCTCGTATGCCAGCTCGCGCCAGACCTACGGGTCACCACGGGTCCATGCCGACCTGCGGGCAAGTGGGGCGAAGCATGGCCGCGAGCGGATCGCCCGCCTGATGCGCGACGCCGGGTTGTTCGGCGCCAGCCATCGGCATGGCGGCCGCCTGACCACCCGGCGCGACAAGGATGCCCGGCCAGCGCCGGACTTGGTGGACCGTGACTTCACGGCATCCAGGCCGAACCAGCTCTGGGTCGCCGACATCACCTATGTGCCGACCGCGACGGGCTTCCTCTACCTGACCGTCGTGCTGGATGCCTGGAGCCGCAGGATCGTCGGCTGGGCGACGGCAAACCATCTGCGTGCCGAGCTGGTGCTGGAGGCCATGGACATGGCTGTCGGCCAGCGGCGTCCGAAGCACGTCATCCACCACAGCGACAGGGCAGCAATACACCTCGGTCGCCTTCGGGAAGCGATGCGCAGAGGCCGGTGTCCGGCCGTCCATGGGCTCTGTCGGTGATGCCTACGACAACGCCATGGCCGAGAGCTTCTTCTCCAGCCTCGAAGCCGAACTTCTCAGCCGTCGACGCTTCGCATCCCAGGCCGAGGCCAAGATGGTCTGCTTCCCGGATGCGCGCGCCGCGGACGACCGATAGCCGCCCGAGACCGAGGCGCGGCATCATTTGTCTTAATGTAAACGGCCAATCCTTGATCCAACTTAAAGATTCGCGCGTGGCAATCGGACAATACGATGCTCCGAAGCCAATCTCGGCAAGCACGGAGGACGTGATGACCGCAAACTCGCCAACCAAGATGGGACTGATCGCCAGCCTGGTCATCTCTCTTGCCGTTGCTCCGTCCGCGCTAGCACAGACACAGGACGACCAGGACCACACGGCCCATCATCCGGGTGGGGCGCAGGTGACCCAGCCGGCATCCCCAGGTGCCAGCCAGACGGCACCCGCGACGGCGGCCCCGCCGGTTGTTGGTACCGCACCACCCCAGGGCATGCCGATGCCCGGCGCCGGCGCGCCGGGAGGACCTCCCGGCAGCACCCCCGGCATGATGGGCGGCGACATGCAGCCGATGATGATGCAGATGATGCGACGGATGATGGCCGGACAGGGTGCGATTGGTGGTTCCGGACCTACGCGACCGTTCCAGCGCGTCGAAGGCGAACTGGCCTATTTCCGTGCGGAGCTGCGCATCACGGACGCGCAGGTTCCGCAGTGGAACACCTTGGCCGAAGCCATAAGGGGTGCTGTAGGCCAGTTGCGGCGCGCCTTTGGCGAGGCAACGCCGGCGTCGCAGCGGCCGGTGCCGGCGATCGCGCAGCTGGAGCGACGCATCGCGCTGCTATCCGTCCAGTTGGACACCGCGCGGGTCGTCGCTGCGGCCGCCGGCCCGCTCTACGCCGCGTTGTCGGATGAACAGAAGCTCATGGCCGACGAGCTGATGGCCGAGCACCTGAGTCTCGTGCCCAGGATGGGCATGTGAGAGCGGCGGGCGTGCTCTGAACCTCCATGACGAGATGGGGATGTTCCCCGGCTCCGCGGCAGCTCTCGGTATTTCCCGAAGCCGCCGTAACCACGTCACGACCGGCTCGGTCGCGTGTTCGACATTAAGTGAATTCAGCGTCGGCGATGATCCGCAAAGCCGATGGCGCAGCTCCCTGCAGACCATGGTGCGCATAGTGCGACGCTGTGATCGTGGCTGTATTGGATGGGCCGCGCACGCACGGCCCGTTCCCTCTTGCCAAGCTTCGCTCTGCCCGCCGGATCGTGATCGCCGAGGATCGCGACCCGGCATAACCCATGGAGAATCAGCATGACCAGTGCCCCTGCGCCGAATGCCTCGGGTCGCCGGGCCCTGCTCGGGGCAGCACTCTCCACCGGCCTGCTTCACCGCCCGGTCCAGGCCCAGCCCAATGCGGCAGCCGGTGGGCGGCAGCCTCACCTTCTCCGCGCAGTCCATCGGATCATCGAGGTTCGGCGCCGGCCGGCTGACGTCTTCGGTCTGATCGACGCTGGGGGGCGGCCGGGTCTTACGCTCGAATCCGATGAACGGTTTCGTGTGCAAGTCGACAACGAAACACGCGAGCCCACCATCATCCACTGGCACGGCCAGACGCCGCCTTTCTGGCAGGACGGCACGCCAGATATGCCGCTCCCCGTGTTGCCGCCGGGTACGCGACGCGACTTCGATTTCGTGCCGCGGCCCGGAACGCATTGGATGCACAGCCATCTCGCGCCCCAGGAAATGGCATTGATGGCCGCGCCTCTGGTGGTCCGGACGATTGAGGACGCACGCGCCGACCGACAGGAAGTCGTGGTGCTGCTGCATGATTTCAGCTTCCGCCCCTTCGCCGAGTTGATGGCCGGGCTCCGCGCGACCGCCGCTGCACATGGAGGCCACGCGGTGCATGGGGCTCCTGCTGTCACAGCTGGCACCGTAGCCGATCTCAACGACATCGAATTCGACGCCTACCTCGCCAATGACCGGACGCTCGACGATCCCCAGGTGACGCGCGTCGAGCGCGGCGGGCGGGTGCTGTTGCGGCTCATCAACGGCGCCGGCGCGACGGTGTTCTTCGTCGATCTCGGCGGCGTTCCGGGACATCTGCTGGCGGTGGACGGGGAGCAGGTGCGGATGCGGGTGGAACACCGACTCGGAATCGCCATGGGGCAGCGGCTCGACATCGAACTGGACATCCCACGCGAAGGCGGAGCATTCCCAATCTTCTTCCAACGCGAGGGTGCACTGGAGCGCACCGGCATAATCCTCGCTACCCCGGGCGCGCGCGTCGGGCGGCTGGCCGATCACGCCAGCGCAAGGGCTGGTGCGTTCGGCCTGGAACTCGAAAGGCGCCTGACCGCCGCCCACCCCCTCGAGCCCAAGCCCGCCCGTGTGCGGAGGGACTTAGCCCTCACCGGGCAGATGTCGCCCTACGCGTGGGGCATGGATGGCCGCAGTTGGCAGGATCGGCAGCCGTTACAGATTGAACTCGACGACCGGGTGGAGATCACCTTTGTCAATCGAGGACCTATGGCGCATCCCATGCATCTGCATGGACATCGCTTTCAGGTCGTGGCTCTGGGCGGACCGCGCTTCGCCGGCGCGCTCCGCGACACCTTGCACGTGCCGCCGGGTGCCTCCGCGACGGTCGCCTTCGATGCAGACAATCCTGGTGCTTGGATGCTGCATTGCCATCACATGCCGCATCTAGCGACCGGGATGGCGACGGAACTGCGCTATCTCGGCACGCGCGGAGGCTGATCGCGGCACATGACCCTGCCGGGCATCCAAGATATCTACTCCATCATGGGCGAACGGCACCCATCAGGAAGCACATATGCTCGTGCGTGATCTCCGTGCTGCACGCTCTTAACCTTGACCGACGTGATCGCGCTTCGGGCCACCGAGCCGCGGAATGAAGCCCGGTACGTCTCGCATGTACCGCTCATAGTCAGAGCCGAATTCCGCCAGGGACTCGCGTTCTTCAGTTCGCGCGAGGCGCGTGTACATGAACACCAAGACCGGGAACATCGCGAGCGTCAGCAAGGTCGGCCACTGCAACAGAAAGCCGAACATCACCAGTACGAAGCCGACATATTGCGGATGCCGCACATAGGCATAGACACCGCCGGTCGCGAGCGTGTGATGGCGCTGCGCCTCATAGAGCACCTTCCAGCCCGCCGAGATCAGGATGAAGCCACCGCCAATGAAAGCGAAGCTCAGGAGGTGAAACGGCCCAAAATGCGGATTGGCTCTCCAGCCGAACATCTCCTCGAGAAGATGCCCAGCGTCATGGGAAAACCAATCGACGCCCGGAAAGCGGCTCTGCAGCCAGCCTGAGAGCAGGTAGATCGTCAGCGGGAACCCGTACATCTCGGTAAACAGCGCAACCAGAAAGGCGCTGAAGGCGCCGAAGGAGCGCCAATCGCGCTTCGTCTGCGGCTTGAAGAAACTGAAGGCGAAGAAGATGAAGATCGCCGAATTGATAATGACCAACAACCAAAGGCCATAAGCGGGAACATCGTCGTGCATGATCGACTCCAGACCTTTGATCGCGGCTCAATACTTATGAGGCTGGTTCTGGCCGGCGTCCGCCGATCCACGGCCGCTGCTATCGCTGCCCCCGTGTCCGCCGTGGCCACCATGCATGAAGAGATGCATCAAGGGGCAGGCGAGGAGCAGCAGGAAGGGCAAATACCCCAGATACGGGATGAGATGGGCACGGTGCTCGGTCACCAGGTAAAAGCCGCCGATCACGAGAAAGCCGATCAGGACCCAATTCGCGCGAGAGCGAAAGAAGCCGCGTGCTTCACCATCATGACCGCCGTGTTCCATGGAAACTCCATCCGCATCAGATCGAGGCGCTCCGATGCACCTTGCAGCCGCGCAGACGTCACCAGGACGACGCCGACCGTATCGGCCCAACGCCATCCTCCGAACGGAGCGACCTCGCTCGGACCATGATCGGCCACACGTCCTGAATCTTTGATCCCGGTTAAACATGTGTCGTGTATCGGTCGAAGCGGCCGGACCGATCAGATGGCTTGCGCGTCCGTGGGGCCTGTCTCATGCGACAGTGAGTTGCTGGAAGCTGGCCACGAGTTCCTCGATCGCGTTCACGCAAGAGCCAAGCCGCACATCGACTCCCGCCGAGCAAAGCCTCCGCTTCTCCACATCGCCGATGAAGCTGCAGATCAGCCGACCCGGGTTGGCGGATAAAATGAGATCGCATAGCGCAGCGGGCGTGCGCTGAGGGTTAGCGCGGAACTCCGTCACGCCTGTGCTCGTGTCGACGATCCAGATGCCGTCGCATTTGCCAAAGAAGGGGCACAGCGCCGGGCTCGCTTCAGATTTCATCACGGTGATCGCGATACGGCTTGCCGACGGGGGTGATACGCAGGCGACGATAGCCATCGACTCCTCCCTGGAAGACCAGCAAAGTCAGGGAATTATGGGGCCTGGCAACATATCTGACTTTAAACTCGATCAAACATTCGTTCGGGCTGCGCGGCATCAGAAATCTGCCAAGTGAGCGGTGGCCGATCAGGAAGGCGCCCTCCACTTATGACTACGAACGACCCAAGGGGTCCGGCTTACGGCACCTCGCTCCCTTGATCTCGATCAAGGCTGCCGGATCTTTCCCTGTATACATTTGTGGTGAGCTGTGTGTTGGCTCCCGGGGTCATGTTGTCGCTTCCGGTTCGGGCCTTCTTGGATCACCGGAAGAGGCGGATGCTGCGGTTCCTCGCCATGTTCATCTTTGCCGCGGCGATCATCATGATGCCGAGTGGGCAGAGCGTGACCACGGTTGTACCGATCGGGGCCGGCGGATCTGCCTCCATGGCGGTCGTGAGCGCTTCTGATCATCAGACCCACAGTGACGGATGCGATCACTGTCCAGAGTGTCCAAATTCGGACAAGCCCTGCTGCCCAATGACTGACTGCTTCTGCCCGGCGGCTTGTTCGACGACCTTGGCGCTCCCGGCTGGCAGCCTGCCAGTCCAAGCCTTCGGGCGCTCCTCAGCGAGGATGCAGCCCGAAGCAGACGATCCAGGCTCAGTCATCCTCGGACTCGACCCCCCAGTTCCTCGACGCTCGACCTAGCGGGTCGATCGGCCCAGCGGAAAGCGATCTTGCTGCCAACGGTCCACGCCTTGCGCGGACCGTTGGCACGGCTGGATTGATCAATCCCGCTGGCGCCGCGCCGCCAAGGCGGCCGGCTGAGCCGGACGACCTGGTCATGTGGATTCAACCTTCCAGGTGAAACCGACCAGATCGAGGACTGTAATATGGCTCCGAGCCAAGCGTCTTATCCAGAGAGCACCATCCGAGCGTCGCGGGATCACGCCCATGGACGATACGAAGATCTGCAACCCGGGGTGATCCGGTCCCCGGTTCCTTGGGGAGCCGCAAACACGATTAGTGATGCGGAAAGGAACACCCGTATGCCGATGCCTGGGAATGGCCCGACGAAGCAACCCTCGGGTTGTGAGGCTTGCTTCGCGCGGGTTAACCGGGGTTTGTGCGCAGATTGCCGACCAGGATTGCCATGTGTGATCGCGAGTTACAAATCTGCTGATCGGGAATTCAAGGCCGGCCAAGACCTTTTCAGCCTCGGCGAGCCGTGCGATTCGATTTACAATCTCACGGAAGGCTGGATTATTCTTTATAATATACTGGAAGATGGGCGGCGGCAGATTTTACATTTCGCATTGTCGGGTGCCGTGCTCGGATTCCATCCCGGCGGCGGCGCGATGATGACATACAGCGCGCAAGCTTTGACGGATGCCGTCGTGAACACAATTCCGCACAAGGCTCTACTACCGATTGTCAAGCAGCAACCTGAATTCGGTTTGCGGCTCGCCTGCCTGATCGCACGGGATTGCACCTTGGCTTTCGATCGTCTCACCAGCATTGGGCGGCATTCAGCGCGTGAGCGCGTCGCCCACCTGCTGCTCAAGCTGTTCGTCCGCTACCGCGCACAATGGCCTGGCAGTCAGATCGAGGAAATGCATCTTCCGTTGACCCAAGAACATATCGGAGATGCGACGGGTCTGACCTCCGTTCATGTCAACCGGGTCCTGAGGGAACTGCGAAAGGATGGGATCCTGGAATTCCATTATCGACGACTCCGAATCCTCGATCCAGACAAACTGGTCGACGTTGCGGGGCTTGACCCTCAACTCGTGATGTCCTGGATCCGCTGATGGTGACAAGCCAGGCATCGAAGCCCGAGCGAGAGACGCTCAGTGCCGAACATAGCTGGAAGAGCGGCCAGATTGTGCATCGAACAGAAGCCGCGCATGGGATTCGCCGTCAGGAAAGCGGCGCGTCTCGATCTTACCAAGATCCCATCCTCCGGTTTCTGCCAGATGACGGGCGAAGGTCTCGTTTCCGGGTAAGGGCAGAATCAGGCGCATGGACGCCTGCTCGTTCGATCTGACGTTGCCCTCATTTGTGCCGCCTGTAGAAACGCAGGAACTGGGCGTTGATGGCGACGATGACGGTGCTGGCCGACATGAAGACGGCGGCGACGGCCGGGGTCATGAGAAAACCCGTTCCGAAGGTGATGCCAGCCGCCATCGGGATGGCAATTGCGTTGTACCCAGTCGCCCAAATCAGGTTCTGCACCATCTTGCGATAGGTGGCGCGTGACAGGCCGAGGATTGCAGCCACATCGCGCGGATCGCTCCTGACCAGGACGACGTCGGCCGATTCCACGGCAACGTCTGTACCGGCACCGATGGCGATCCCGAGATCGGCCACGACCAGCGCCGGCGCGTCATTCACGCCGTCCCCGACCATGGCCACTGCAAGTCCGCGCGCCTGGAGTTCCTTGATCTTCTCGGACTTCTGATCCGGGAGCACCTCGGCGAAATACTCGCTGATGCCCAGTTCTTCTGACACTGCTTGCGCGACCCCCTTGGCATCGCCAGTGAGCATCACGGAGTTGATCCCGAGTGTCTTCAATTCGGCGACGGCTTCCTTCGATTCCGGCCGGACGATGTCGGCCAGAGCGAACAGTGCGCGCGGCTCGCCGTCGCGGACGAGGACCACCACCGTCTTGCCCTGAGCCTCCAATTGCTTGAGCCGCTCGTGGCCGATCGCCTTGCCCTGCCTTGCGAGGTGGCCGGGACTGACGATGCGGATGTCGTGGCCGTCGACCTTTGCAACGATGCCCTCACCGGTGATGTTGCTGACGTCGCTCGCCTTCGAAATCGTCAGGCCCCTGTTCTTCGCCTCGACGACGATGCCATGGGCGATCGGATGCTCGGACTGGCTCTCGGCCGCCGTCGCGTAAGCCAGCTCCTCGTCTTCGTTGCCGCCGGCGAGCAGCACGATGTCGCTGACGCCAAACCGACCCTCCGTCAGTGTTCCGGTCTTGTCGAAAACCACAGCGTTCAGATTGCGCGCGCGTTCAAAGGCTGCGCGGTCACGGATCAAAAGCCCGTTTCCGGCGCTGAGCGAGGTGCTGACGGCGACTACGAGCGGAACGGCAAGCCCGAGCGCATGCGGGCAGGCGACGACCATCACCGTCACCATGCGCTCGATCGCGAATTCAAGCGACGCGCCGAGAACGAGCCACCAGACGAAGAGCGTACCGAAGCCGACGGCGAGAGCGATGTAAGTGAGCCACGAGGCAGCACGGTTGGCGATGTCCTGCGTCCTGGAGCGCGTCGCCTGCGCCTTCCTCACAAGGTCGATGACCTGTGCGAGATAAGTGGCATCGCCGGTGGCCGTCACCTCGATGGTCACGGCGTTGGCGCCGTTGATCGCGCCGCCGATGACGGTGGTGCCGACCGTCTTCGAGACCGGGCGGGATTCGCCGGTCAGCATCGCCTCGTTGAAGCCGGACGCCCCCTCGATGATCTTGCCGTCCACGGGCACCTTGGCGCCCGGGCGGACGAGAACCCGATCCCCCGGCTGCAATGCGGAGATGGGGACCTCGCGCATCGAGCCATCGGCGCCGATCTTCGTTGCGCTGTCGGGCAGCAACCGGACCAGTTCCTCGAGCGCGCGCGATGCACCCATCACCGAGCGCATCTCGACCCAGTGGCCGAGAAGCATGATCGCGACCAAAGTCACGAGCTCCCAATAGAATGGCTCTCCCGGAAAACCAAAGGTGGTGGCGGCCGAGAAGAAGTAGGCGGCCGAGATCGCCAGCGCGATCAAGGTCATCATTCCGGGCTGCCATTTTCGCAGCTCGGACGTGAAGCCAGTGAGGAACGGCCATCCGCCATAAACATAGACGATCGTTGAAAGAGCGAAGAGAACCAGCCCGTCTCCCCCAAAGGCGAGCGTCTCGGCAACGCCAAGCCAGTGCTGGATCATCGGCGACAGAAGCAGGACGGGCGGCGTGAGAACGAGCGTGACCCAGAACCGTCGGCGGAAGTCGGCGACCATCGCACCATGATCGTGGCCGCCGTGCCCGGCATGTTCGGAATGGCTGGAACCGGCCGCCGCCACGATCTTGGGATCGGTGTGAGAATCGTCTTGCCGCCGGCCGCCAGCATGACCGGCATGACCGTTGTGATCGTGGGCATGTGGCCGGTCGGAGGTCATTCTACGCAATCCTGCTGTTTGTTGCGGCCTTCGGGAGACCATGGCGCTTATGGAATGCTCAACGAAATTTTGCCCGCGCCAGAAACGTGAGCACCACTTCATGCTGAGTCTGCTTGGTCGCTGATTTCGCGAATCATGTCTTTGATCGAGGTTAAGTTCGCCAATGGGCTAGATGGGCATGGATGAAGTTCAATGCCGCCGTGCTTTTATAGCCAAAGGCTTCAGCATTTCCGCCGAGACCAAATAGGCAATGATGATGGCGCCGATCCCGAAGAGCACCATTGCAGGCGGCGCTTCGAAGCCAAACCAGGAACCGACAGGTGTAAATTGCAGCGCCATCGCGACGACGAGCGCTACAAGAGAGGACGCCGCTAGCGCTGGCCGCGGAAAATCCTTCCAAGGTCGGCCATTAGTCCGGATGATGAAGATGACGAGGATTTGCGTCGCCATCGATTCCAGGAACCACGCGGTCCGAAACTCGGCCGGCGAAGCGTGGAACACGAACAGCAGCACGCCGAAGGTCAGGAAATCGAACAGCGAAGAGAGCGGGCCCATGACGCCTGCAAACCGCATCAGGCCGCCCATATCCCAGACCTGCGGCCGTGCGACCGCCTTGGGACGCACGCCGTCGAATGGGATGCCGAGTTCGGACAGATCGTAGAGCAGATTGTTCAGGAGAATCTGTGTCGGTAGCATGGGCAGGAATGGCAGCGCCATGGACGCGACCGCCATCGACAGCATGTTGCCAAAGTTGGAGCTGGCGCCCATGCGCACATATTTGAGGATGTTGGCGAAGGTCCGGCGACCTTCCTCGACGCCATCGGCGACCACTTCCAGATCCGATGCCAGCAGGATCATGTCGGCTGCGGCCTGCGCCACGCCAGTCGCGCCCTCGACGGACAGCCCGATATCGGCGACTTTCAAACCCGGCGCATCGTTGATGCCGTCGCCGAGGAAGCCGACGGTCGCTCCCTTCGCCTGTAGCGCCTTGACGATGCGTGACTTCTGGTCCGGGGCCAGGCGGCCATAGGCGTCGACTGTTTGCACCTGAACCGCCAGTGCATCATCGCTGAGGGCGGCGATATCCGCACCAGACAAAACCTTCTCTGCGTTCAGCCCGACGAGTCCGGCGAGACGCCTGACGACAATGGGATCGTCGCCGGACAAGATCTTCAGCCTGACGCCGGCACCGGCAAGCCGGGCAATGGCCGCTGCAGCCGTCGCTTTGGGCGGATCGGCGAAGGCGCAGAGCCCTTCAAAGACTAGGCACGTCTCGTCCGCCGGCTCGACCTCATGGGTGGTTCCCGACCACGGGCGCGAAGCCACCGCGATGGTGCGCAACCCGTCTCCCGCCAAGGCATGGACAAGTTCGATCGCTCGCGCTTGCTCGCTTTCCCCCATCGGCCCGCAGGTACCACCTGTCCGCTGCGCCGTGCACAACGCCAGCACGGTTTCCGGCGCGCCCTTCACGATCAGCAGCGGACCCTCCGGTCCTCTCGCGAGCACGGAGCCCAACCGCCGGGTGAAATCGAAAGCGTGCCGACCGGCGAGGGTCCAACCCGTCGCAGAGGCTTCCGTGCCATGGATCAACGCGGCGTCGAGCGAACCGCGATCACCGCCAAGCTCGGCGGCGATGGCGCCGAGCCTGGCGGCGCGGGGATCGTCGGTGCCGGCTGCGTCGAGACTGCGTGCAAGCGTGATCTCGGCCGAGGTCAATGTGCCGGTCTTGTCAGTGCAGAGCACTGTCATGGCGCCGAGGTCGTGGATCGAGGCCAAGCGCTTCACGATGACCTTTTTGCGCGCCATTCGCATCGCACCGCGCGATAATGTGACGGTGGTGATCATCGGCAGGAGTTCGGGTGTCAGGCCGACGGCCAGAGCCACGGCGAACAGCATGGAATCGAGGACCTCGCGTCCGAGCAGGACCCGGGTGGCGAGGACGATGACGACCAGACCCAGGGTCAGTCGTGCGATGACGAGACCGAACTGGTGCAGATCGCGCTGGAACGGGGAAAGCGCCTGCGGCGCGGAAAGCGCGGATGCGGCGGCGCCGAACACGGTCGCCGGGCCGGTGCCGACGACGAGCGCGATCGCTTCTCCGGTCTGCACCACGGCGCCGCGGAACAGCGCGTTCGACGCTTCGCCGGGGCTCGGCGCTGAGACCGCACCCGGACGCTTCTCGACGGCGTAGGGTTCACCGGTCAGCGCCGCTTCGCCGGCGGTGCATGCCTTGCTGTCGAGAATCAGCGCGTCGGCGGGGATGATGTCGCCGGCCCGTACCCTCACGATGTCGCCCGGAACGACCTTGGTGACTTCGATCTGGCGGAAGGCGCCGTCGCGCTTGACTTCGGCCTTCAGCGCCACCGAGCGCCGCAACACCTCCGCCGCTTTCACGGCGTGGCCTTCCTGGATGGTGTCGAGCCCAATCGACACCACGAGGATCGCGACGATGATTGAGCCGCCGATCCCGTCGCCCGTCGCCACCGAGACGATGCCCGCCGCGAGGAGGATCAGCGACAGCGGCTCGAACAGCCGCCGGAGAATAGCCCGCGCGACACTATCGCTCTTCGTCCCCACGTCGCTGTTGGGGCCGTATTGCGCAAGCCGCGCTTCGGCGTCGGCCGAACTCAGGCCATCGGTCCCGCAACGGAGCGCGGCGCATAGAGCCTCTGGGTTCCGCATCCAAAAGGTCGTGAGGCTCTCAGATTGTCTTTCAGGCGCAAACTTGTCGACGATTGTCATGGCGCCTCGCAGGTCATGCGATGATGTGAAAACCCTGATCGGCATAGGTGACCGAGCCTGTCAGGGGCGCGGCGGCTTCACCAGCAAGGAAGGCGGCCACACGGCCGATCTGCTCGATCGTCACGAGCCGGTTCGCCGGCGTGCGCTCCCTGACGCGATCGAGCAATTCGTCGAAGCGGTCGATGCCCGAGGCGGCGCGTGTCTTGACAGGCCCCGCCGACAGGGCATGCACATGGACGCCGCGCGGGGCGAGATCGGCAGCCAGGGCGCGCACGGTCGACTCCAGCGCCGCCTTCACCGGGCCCATCAGATTGTAGTTCTCGACAACCCGGTCGGCGCCGTAGAAGCTCACGGTCTGCAGGCTCCCGCCTTCCGTCATCAGCGGCAGGGCCAGTTTCGCCATGCGGATGAAGGAATGACATGAGACATCCATTGCCAGGGCGAAGCCTTCCGCCGAGCAATTGACGAGGCCCGTCTGCAGATCCTCGCGCGGCGCGAAGGCGATCGAATGGAACAGGAAGTCGAGCCGCCCCCATGTGCTCGCAATCTGGTCGAACACCGCTTCCAACTGGCCGGGTTCGCGCACGTCGCAAGGCACGATAATCGGCGTATCGAGGGATTCCGCCAGCGGCCGGACATAGAGTTCCGCCTTGGCGTTGACATAGGTGACGGCCAGTTCCGCCCCTGCGTCGCGGAATGCCCGTGCACAGCCATAAGCGATGCTGTGCTCGTTGGCGATGCCGACGACAAGGCCGCGTTTGCCGGTGAGATCGACGATGGGCGTCATCGGATAGCTTTCCCTGTCAGGAGAACGGAGCAGGCTTCTTCGGCGATTACCCGCTCCTCATCGGTTGGGACGACGAGGACGGCCGCTTTGCTGGTGGAGCTTTCGATCCGGATGGCATTCTGTGAATTCGCGATAGGGTCGACCGCCACGCCGAGCCAGGCGAGATGCCGGCAGACGGCGGCGCGGATCTGCGGCTGATGCTCGCCGATGCCAGCGGTGAAGACGATGCCATCGAGCCCGCCGAGCGTGTTGGCGATTGCGGCCGTCTCGCGGGCGATGCGGAAGGCGAAGAGGTCGAGCGCCTCGCGCGCTTCCGGCGCCTCGCTCTCGATCAGGTCGCGGCTGTCGGCACTGATGCCGGAGAGGCCGAGCAGGCCAGAGCGATGATAGAGCATGTCCTCCACCGCCTCGATCGACAGGCCGCGCTCCTTCATGAGGTGGATGAGGACGCCGGGATCGAGGGTTCCGCAACGGGTCGCCATCGGGATTCCGTCGAGCGTCGAGAAGCCCATGCTGGTGTCGCGGCTGACGCCGGCCTCCAACCGGCACAGGCTCGCCCCGCTACCCAGATGCGCGGCAACGACGCGACCGCCGACGATATCCGGCGCGACCTGCGCAAGCCGCGCGGCGATGTATTTGTAGGACAGGCCGTGGAAGCCGTAGCGCTTGACGCCCTCGTCGAAGAGCATGCGCGGCAAGGCGAAGCGCCGCACCAGATCGCCCTGGCTCCGGTGGAAGGCCGTGTCGAAGGAGGCGCTCTGCGGCAGGCCGGGACGCAGATAGCGGATCGCCCGGATCAGCCGGACGCTCTGCGGCTGATGGAGCGGCGCCAGCGGCACCAGCGCCTCGATCGCCGCGAGCGTGTCGTCGGTGATCGCCTCGGGGTCCACGAAGCGGTCCCCGCCATGGACGACCCGGTGCCCAACGCCGGCGAGCGCGCTTAGCGAAAAATGGCTCGCCAGCCAGCCAAGCGTCTCGTCGATCACGTCGTGCAGGTCGTCGGTGACAGTCGCCGTGAGCGGAAAGTCGGCGGTCGTTGGACCTTCGACGATGTGCAGCGTCAGGGGCTCGTGACGCAGGTCGATGACGCCCTTGCCGAGGCGTCGCGGTGCTTCTGCCCCGACCGCAAACAGGCCGAGCTTGATCGTCGAGGAGCCAGGATCGAAGGTCAGGAGGATTCGGTCGCTCATGGCGTGACGGTCTCGGCCTTGCGGCGCGCCACCACGAGCTTGGCGAGTGAAACGGAAGCCAGTCGGACTTTCAGAGAGTCCGATCGGCTGGTCAGGATGATGGGCACGCGAGCGCCGAGCACGAGGCCGGCCGCGTCAGCCCCGGCGAGATAGATCAGTTGCTTGGCCAGCATGTTGCCGGCTTCGAGATTGGGCACGAGGAGAATGTCCGCCTGTCCGGCGACGGGCGAGACGATCTCCTTGATCCGCGCCGCATCGAAGCTGATGGCGTTGTCGAAGGCGAGCGGCCCATCGACCCTCGCGCCAGTGATCTGGCCGCGCGCCGCCATGACGGTCAATGCGGCCGCATCCAACGTCGCCGGCATGGCGGGGTTGACGGTCTCGACGGCGGCTAGGATGGCGACCAGAGGCTCGGCGACGCCTAGATCATGCAGGAGATCGATCGCGTTCTGGCAGATGTCGCGTTTCTGTTCGAGCGTCGGCGCAATGTTGATTGCGGCGTCGGTGATGATCAGCGGCTTGGCATAGGCCGGCACGTCCAGAGCATAGACATGACTGATCCGCCGCTCCGTGCGCAGTCCCGACTGCGCGGCGACCACCGCCCCCAGCAGTTCGTCTGTATGCAGGCTGCCCTTCATCAAGGCGGCTACTTCGCCTGTCGCGGCGAGTTCGACGGCGCGCGCGGCCGCCGCATGGCTGTGCTCGGTCGACTCCAGCCGAAATCCGGAGATCGAGAGGCCGGCTCTTTCGGCCGCAGCGCGAATCTTAGGTTCGGGACCGATCAGCACCGGCGTGATGAGGCCCTCGTCGCGCGCTTCGATGGCGGCCTGGATCGCCTCCGCATTGCAGGGATGGACGATCGCCGTCAGCATCGGGTGGAGGTCGCGTGCTTTCCACAGGAAAGGCTCGAACCGGTTGGACCGGCGCAAGGCCACTTCGGGTACCGCCATGCGTGGCAGCGACAGTTTCTCGGTCGGCGCGATCACGGTCGCGGTGCCGGTCAGCACCTCGTCGCCATGCTGGTTGGTGCAGCGCGTGTCGAACAGGACGACGTGCTTGTCCGGGCGCTTTTCCTGCACCGTGACGGTGGCGGTGATGGTGTCGCCCGGCGCCACGGGTCTGCGGAAATGCAGGTCCTGGCTGAGATAGATCGTGCCGGGTCCGGGGAGCTCGGTGCCGAGCAGAATCGAGATCAGGGCTCCGGTCCACATGCCGTGGATGACGACATGGCCGAAGATGTCGCCCGCCGCATACTGCGCGTCGAGATGGGCCGGATTGACGTCGCCAGACACCGCCGCGAACAGTTTTATGTCGTCGGGCTTGACGAGACGCACGAGCGTGGCCGTACTGCCAACGGCGAGTTCGTCGAAGGTCCGATTCACCAGCGGGGCGCTGGCCGAGACGGCGCTCACGACTGCATCATATAAGTTTCAGGTGCATTAGCGAGTGGCGCATAGCCTTTCTCCGGCGCGCCCATGGCATGGGGTTGCCGAGAAGGCTGCCTCCGCGACGCTGAGAGCGCCTCGTCACCGGCCATGATCATGCTTCTGGGTGGCCGGCGGCGCTGCCGGCCGTGCGAAGGCGGGAAAGTCGTAGAGCAACCGGAAGACCCGCTCCTCCGTCATGTCGCGCTGCTTGCGCCCGCCTTCGATCGCCTCCGAGACCCGCCCGATCGCTTCCCGCTCGCGACTGAGATTGGCATCGGCCTCCGGTAGTGGCTGCCGGCGTGGCTCGATCAGACGCGCAAGCGCGGCAACGCCATGCATCCACGGACTGAAGGATTCGGAAAGCAGGTAGCGGCTCGTGCGCATCGGGTGCAACCACTCGAGCGCGGCCGCCGTCCACGGATTGGAGGCCATGCGCACGAATGGACTGACCATGGTCTTGTAGAATTGCTCGTTCACCTCCGACAAATGGCGAACCTGCTCGAATGCCGCCCGCGGCGTCTCGAACCGCAGATCCTCGACGCGCCGTTCTTCGAAGCGAACCGAGTATTCCGGCTTGTGGCAGTCGGGATTGCCTGTCGGATTGTCGATCTTCATTTCGTAGAGACCAGGAGCGAGGGTCTCGATCTCGCCGAGGCTTTCGAGGATCGCGCGATGTTCGAACCGCGCGACCTTGGCCGACACGAAAATGCCGAGATGGCCAGCATGCGGGTTCGTCAGATAAACGATGCGCTGGCCGGCTGCCTTGAGATCGCCAGTGTCCTTGTACACTGCCGGGATCCAACCAAGCGCCTGGTGCGGGGGGGTGATATTGTCGCCGTAAGACGCGAAGATCACCAGCGGATTGCGAATGCGCCGAAGGTCGGCGACGCAACCATCGCAGATCCGCATCTTGCCCTCCTCAAGGCGATTGCCGATGAAGAGGTTCTCGACGATGGCGACGATCTCTTCGCGGCTGAGGAAATAGAAGCCATTCCACCACCGCTCGAATTCGAGGAAGCGCTCTCGCTCCGTGTCGACATGCATGAACAGGTTGGCGTATTTCTCCCAGACGGCTTCGGGCTGAAGGTTCTCGAAATTGAGGGCGAGCCACGCACCGTCCAGGCGGCCGTCGTTGAGATCGGCGAGAAGATGGGTAGCCCAGACGCCGCCAAGCATCCCACCGGCGATCCGCATCGGATTGACGCCTGATTCTCCGGCCCAATAGGAGAGTGGAGAGCCGTTGAGCACGGCTGGCCCGACCAAGCCTTCGCAATCCGCCGAGAGCAAGGTGATCGCCCAGCCCGCCTGACAGTTGCCATAGAGCACGGGAGGCTTGCCGGGGTGGCGTTTGACCACGTCGTCGACGAAACGTCCGAGCGCATGCAGCACATCGGCCAGGGTCTGGCCCGCGCAGGGTTCAGGAAAGAAGGAAACGAAATAGACCGGATAGCCTTCGTGCATGGCCATCCCAACCTCGGAGTCGTGTTTGAAGCCGCCGATGCCGGGCCCATGGCCCGCTCGAGGGTCGACGATGACGACGGGTGGCTTCGCCGGATCGACGCAATCCTCGATACAATCGTCGCCGATCCGGGTGATCCGCAGCAGGGCGTAGTTGACGGGTCGTTCGAAACGGCGGGCATCGACCAGCGTCTCATAGTCGAAGTCGAGAAGCGGCGGTTTTCCAGCCCGCTCATGCGCGATCATGTTGTTGGCACGCCGACGGAGCGTATCCCAGAACAGAATCGACCGTTCGAAGAGATCCCGCTGATAGGCCAAGGGATCACGCACGATCTCTAGCGCGGGAGCTGGATGCGCCTCCCCGGCCGGTTTCACGTTATTCGCCATAGCGGCAGCCGCAATACGCCGTTGAACAGACAATTGCCGGCGCGGCGAAATCTTCGGCTGGTCGACCAGAGGGGAATCCGATTTCGCTTCCGGCATCACCATCTCCATCATCTAATCTTCACGGCGGAGAAGCTGAACATCGGGCCCAAGACCAAGGCGACGTACCAGCTGCATGCAAAGCTCTCGATCAGGCCCGGCGAGAAACTCTGCCGCCGGTATGCGGCTACGAGCCCTTGACGTTGCGTTCGACGTCAGTGCCCGTGTTTGCGTGCTTTCGAATTTCTCCGGCCGTCTCGCGTGCCATGGTTGCGCAGCATTGCTGGATCTTCTCCGAGAGTTCGAGCCAAGCCTTCGTCTGCAGCGATGCTTCCTTCAGAACGACCGCCACGACGTTCGACTCCGCAGCAATCAGGTCCTGCGGTTGCCGGCACTGGACGAACTCCAGGAGCGAGCGTCCGATCCGCTCATTGGCCCCGAGGAGAGCGCTCACCTGAGCGCCGTACGTATCGCCATAGGCCTTCTGCAGATCTGACGTGAAAACCTGGAGCCGCTTGAACTGACCATCGACCGTACCGGCCCGGTTCACATCGGATAGCCTCCACCAAGCGAACACGGCGTTCATGTGATCCAAGCCAGTTGGTGCTTCATTCCTGCTTGTCATTGTTTATCCCTCATCATTTCTGTTGCAGACTTCAGAAGCTCACCTGCAGCTTTCTCGCTGCGAGAGGGCTCTACTTTTGCCGCGGTTAGTTGACGGCCTCGATCGCCAAGGCGATCCCCTGGCCGCCGCCGATGCAAAGCGTCACCAACCCGCGGCGAACGCCGTCCCTCCGCATGGAGTGAAGCAGCCGGGTTGTCAGGACAGCTCCTGTCGCGCCAATCGGGTGGCCATGTGCGATGGCGCCGCCCTCGACATTGACGATCTCCTCTGGAAGCCCGAGCTCTCCGATGACGGCGAGGACGATCGCCGCGAACGCTTCATTGATCTCCACGCGCTCGACGTCGCCAAGCTTCCAGCCAGCGCGGTCCAAGGCCTGCCGAACCGCGGGAACCGGCCCAAGCCCGAACAAGCCCGGCTCAACCGCGCCGACCCCGAACGCGACAAGGCGAGCCATCGGCGTCAGGCCGTGCTTCTCGGCCCAGCGCACATCCGCGACGATCATGCCCGCGGCGCCGCTGTTGAGGCCAGGCGCATTGCCGGCGGTGATTGTTCCATCCTTGCGAAAGGCAGGCTTCAGCTTGGCAAGCGTCTCCAGCGTTGCGTCCGGACGGTTGTGCTCATCCTTGTCGAAGACCGTCGGCCCCTTGCGGCCGGGGATCTCGATGGGCGCAATCTCGGTATTGAACTTGCCGGCCGCCTGTGCCGCGCCAAAGCGCTGCTGCGTCCGCTCCGCCCAGCGGTCCTGCGCCTCGCGCGTCACCTGAAACTTGCTGACGAGATCCTCGGTCACCAAGCCGGAGTGGTGATCGGAAAAGGCGTCGTTGAGGCCATCGCGCAGCATGCTGTCGTAGATCTGGGCGTCACCCATGCGGTAGCCCCACCGTCCGCCGGCCATCAGGTACGGCGATTGGTCCATGTTCTCCATGCCGCCGGCGATGGCGCTTTCGGCAAGGCCGAGCATGATCTCTTGGGCGGCGGTCGCGATCGCCTGAGCACCCGAGCCACACACCCGGTTGATGGTCATTGCCGGAACACTGACGGGAACGCCCGCCTTGATCGCCGCCTGCCGCGCCGGGTTCATCTTGGCGCCGGCCTGGACGACCTGACCCATCACCACAGTGCCGATCGCGCCATCTGCGATCTTCGCACGCGACAGTATCTCCTTGATGACCACGGCCCCGAGATCAGGCGCAGCTATGTCCTTCAGCGTTCCACCATACGTGCCGATGGCTGTTCGCACCGGGATGCAGAGCACGACGCTCGACGGTGTCATGTGGATGTCCTTTCGATTTCCGGTCCGCTACGCCATGTACTGACCGCCATTGGCGGTGATCGTCGAGCCAGTGATGAACGTGGCCTCTTCACTCGCCAGGAACTGGACGATGCGCGCGACCTCATCGGCTTCGCCCAAACGCCCGACGGGGATTTGTCCCTCGATCGTTGCGAGAACATCCTTGGACATGGCACCGACCATATCCGTCGCGATATAGCCGGGCGCGACCGCGTTCACGGTGATGCCCTTCGATGCCGTCTCGAGTGCGAGCGCTTTGGTGAACCCAATGACGCCAGCCTTTGCGGCTGCGTAGTTGGTCTGACCACGCTGCCCCTTCTGACCATTGATCGAGGAAATATTGACGATCCGGCCGAGCCCGCGATTACGCATGGCACCGATGACCGCACGGCACATGTTGAAGCAGGAGGTGAGGTCGGTTGCGATAACCTCGCACCACTGGGCAGGGGTCATCTTGTGCAGCATGGCATCGCGCGTGATGCCGGCATTGTTGACGAGGATCTCCACCGGTCCGCCGAGATCTTTCGCCACGCGGCTCACGCCTTCCTGGCAGGCGTCAAAGTCGGCAACATCCCATTTGTAGACTGGGATGCCGGTCTCGCGGGAGAAGGCGTCGGCCGCCGCCGCATTGTTGTGGTAGACGGCCGCAACCGCGTATCCGCCTTCTTTGAAGCGGCGCGCAATCGCGGCGCCGATCCCTCGCGTGCCGCCGGTGATGATCGCCACGCGCTTGGCGAGGTCTTTCGCATCCATGGTGCTCATCCGTTCTGAGGCGGCTTCTTGGTTTCGTCAGTGAAGCTTCGAGCGAGCTGGCGAATGCGCTCGGCCTCGTCGCACCGACAATCGAGAAAGCCGTGGACCGGACAGGTCAGGCACATTTCCTCGAGCCTCTTGCGGAGCGCTTGCCGCCCTCGGTGAAGCCGGACCGCGATGTTGTTGAGCGTCGTGCCGAGGCTGGCGGCGATCCGGTCACGGGGCTCGCCGAGGATGTCGGAACGCCAGAGGACATCGGCATATTCAGGCTTGAGGGTCGGCAGCAGCTTATGGAGGCAGTTGCAGACAGCCTCGTCGGTTTCCCGATCTGGCTCGATCGCCAGGTTCTCCACAGCGGTCTGTTCCATGTTGACCTCCCGGCGGCGGCGTCTGATGACACGGCGCTGGTGATCGACGAGGGTTGTCGCGAGTATGCGCCCGAGCCATCCGCGAACCGTGCGGACATCCCGCAATTGCCAGGCACGTTCGAGCGCCCGAAGCGAGAAGTGCTGCAGGAGTTCTTCGGCCTCGTCTCGGCTGCCCAATCGGTGACGCAGAAAAGCAAGGAATTCCTCCCGCGCCTCGACAAGCGCACGTCGCACAGCGGCGTCCGCTGGCTTCGCGGCCCTTTGTCCTTCCGCATCATCTTCCGAATGCTGGTCATCGGCCCCGCGCCTTTTCGTCATTGTCCAGCCGGCTCTTCCAAGATCGAGACCCCGTCTGGAAATGCCGCGAACAGCAAGGGCCTCTGACAGCACCAGACCGGATTGAACCTACGGTCCCGTACCGCCTGCGTTCTTTAACGCAGATCAAGCTTCTCTCTGCGGCGCAGCGTTATGAATTGGATGACGGTGCTCAAGACCTGCCAGCGGAGAACTGTCGTCCTGATGGCATTGCGCCATGCAACAAGCCCCTGACCATATCTGAGACAGGCAATTCTGAAGATATGACCAATGACCGTGGGACAGAGCGGATGATGATGCTAGCCGTCAACGATGACCCTGAGGCAGCGCCGCTGTCTGATCCCGGCCCGCGCAGAGCGTTGGACGCGTCGCCTCTGGCCACATGGACAAGCTCTCGGTCAAGCGGGAGCATGCTTCTTCTGCGGAATCTCTTTCGTCGGATCATCCGCAAAGGTTCTCTAACTATCATCGGCCCCGGCGGCGAAATCCACGACGTCGGGCGCGGCCTGCCATCCGTCACCATCCGGATCACCAATCAGGCCACTGTCCGGCGGCTATTCGTCAATCCTGATCTGGCGGTCGGCGAGGCCTATATGGATGGCTCGATCATCATCGAGGGCGGCGAGATCTACAGTTTTCTGGAGCTCTGCCTCGCCAATCTCGGTTGGGGATACGGACATTGGGTAAGGCGTGGACAAGCCGTCCTGCGTCGACTGGGGCGCCGTGTGTCGCAATATAATCCCGTGACCAAGGCGCGCGCGAACGTGGCGCATCACTATGATCTGTCGGATGCACTGTATACTCTTTTCCTCGATTCCGATCGTCAGTATTCGTGTGCCTATTATACTTCACTAGACGACTCAATTGAGCAAGCCCAGGCACAGAAGAAGCGACATCTCACGACCAAGCTTCTCCTTCGTCCTGGTCTGAAAGTCCTTGATATCGGGTCTGGTTGGGGAGGTCTGGCGCTTCACATGGCGCAAACCGCCAGCGTCGACGTAACCGGGGTAACTCTATCGACCGAGCAGCATGCCTATGCCGAGCGTCGCGCTGATGAGGTTGGTCTTGCCGATCACGTACGGTTCCTGTTGCAGGATTATCGGCAGGTGACCGGTCGATACAACCGCATCGTCTCGGTCGGCATGTTCGAACATGTCGGGATCGGTCACTACCGCGAATATTTTCAGAAGATCCGCAACTTGCTTACCGACGATGGCGTGGCGCTCCTCCACACGATCGGCTCTGCCGAGGGGCCCAGCGGCGCCAATCCGTGGATCCATAAATACATCTTTCCAGGCGGATACACCCCGGCGCTCTCGGAAATCGTGCCGGTCATCGAACGGGCTGGCCTCTACATCACCGACGTCGAAGTTCTTCGCCTACACTATGCTGAGACCCTCAAGGCGTGGCGGCTTCGCTTTGCCGAAAATCGTCAAAGTGCCGCCGCACTCTATGATGAACGGTTCTGCCGAATGTGGGAATTCTACTTGGCGGGGTGCGAGGCCGCCTTTCGGCACGCGGGCCTCGTCGTGTTCCAAATCCAGCTGAGCAAACGCGTGGATACTGTACCCCTGATACGCGATTACATCACCGACTGGGAGTCCCAAGACAGCCGGCAAGCCGACGCGTCGTGACCGCTCGGCGGCTCCCGGGCCTTCAAAAAAGCACCGTGCGGCAATTACCCGACTGCGCCGCGACGTCTTCGATCGATGTTCGCTGCGATTTTCCCCAGTCCACCGCGAAGCGCGAGGACGGGTGGCGATCTGTAACCTACCTCAAAGCGCTCACCACGATTTGAGCGATCCTGGGTGTCTCAACCGACAGGAGGCAGGCATGAATTGGTTCTCCCAGAACTGGATATGGATCGCACTTGCCGTCGGCGCATTCTTCTTCATGACCCGCATGGGCGGCTGCGGCATGGGCTGGTCCATGCGACACAGCCACGGAAGCGGGCACGACGCTGCAGCATCGGACACTGGAACAAGCCCTCGAACGGCTTTTGATCCAGTGAGCAAGCATTCCGTTGACGGTACATCGATCTCTTCCGTCTATCGGGACCGCGCCTACTATTTCGAGAATCGCGAAAACCGTGAGGCGTTCGAGGCTGCTCCCGAAAAATATCTGGTAGGGATGGCGGCGGGCCAAGCGATCGATGACCATCGCGGCGACGATCATCGGCAGCGCCACCGACATGGATGCTAGGATGAAGGTCTTGGCCCGTTCGGCTTGGTCCCAGCACGGGTACGATCGAGAATCGGACGTTCGATGAAATTCGGATCGGCCTGACATCAGCCGCCTCGAACGGCAGCCTGGACGCGGGTGATCGGAGGCCACGCCGCCTGCTGGCCATCGCTCCCGTTCGGACGATGGTCGGCTGCCGATAACTGCAGCTACCTCTCATCATACCAGCCGAAGTTCGATCCTTCGCTGTCAACGCCGCGGCGGCATCCCGGCACCTCGAGGAGACAGGCATCGTGCGGGATGGTTTGAAAGGACTGACGAGCGAGGAAGCGCAATCCCGGCTTAAGGCAGAAGGCTACAACGAGCTGCCACGCGCAGGACATCGCTCCCTGCTCCGAATCGCTCTCGAAGTCGTTCGTGAGCCGATGTTCGGCCTGCTCATCGGTTCTGGCGTGATCTACCTGCTGCTCGGCGATCATACCGAGGCGCTGATACTTCTCGCTTTCGCGTCGATTTCGGTGATCATCGCAATTGTGCAGGAGAGCCGCAGCGAGCGGGTACTCGAGGCCCTGCGCGATCTCACGAGCCCGCGTGCGCTCGTCATTCGCGACGGGGAGAGAGAACGGATCCCAGGCCGCGAGGTGGTGCGTGGCGATATCGTCGTTCTCGGCGAGGGCGACCGGGTGCCGGCTGATGCGTGGCTCATCGCGGCAACCGACGTGCAGGCCGACGAATCGCTCCTCACCGGCGAATCGGCCCCCGTCCGCAAGGTCGTGGCGGACGTCGAGAGCCGCGCCTCACGGCCAGGCGGTGACGATCTGCCCTTCGTTTTCTCCGGCACGCTCGTGGTGCGCGGCCAAGGTTTGGCGGAGGTTCAGGCCACGGGGCCACGCAGCGAGATCGGCCAAATCGGCCAGGCGCTGCAGGCGATCGACCATGAGCCGCCCCACCTGACCCAGGAAACCCGGCAACTCGTGCGGGTCTTTGCCCTCTTCGGCCTCGCCGCATGCGCACTGACTGTCATCCTCTTCGGCCTCTGGCGCGGATCCTGGCTCGACGCACTCCTGGCCGGCATTGCGCTCGGTATGTCGATGCTGCCCGAGGAATTCCCTCTTGTCCTGACGGTCTTCATGGTTATGGGCGCCTGGCGAATTTCGCAGGCGCGCGTACTCACCCGCCGCGCCGCTGCCATCGAAACTCTCGGGGCGGCTACAGTCCTATGCACCGACAAGACCGGCACGCTTACCGAAAACCGGATGTCGATTGTCTGTCTCGCTGCCGGCGCTGAGATGCTCCGTCTTGAGCCCAGACGGGAGGGGAGCTTGCCAGAGCGGTTCCGATGCCTCGTCGACTACGGCCGACTCGCGAGCGCCCCCGATCCGTTTGACCCGATGGAGAAGGCGTTTCACGCGCTGGCCGCGCAGTTTGGTCGCGGCGAGGGTCATCCGGGGCGTAAGGAAGAGCTCGTACGCACCTATGGCCTGCGCCCGGACCTCCTAGCGGTAACACAGGTTTGGAAGGTCCCCGGGACGGACGATTGCAGGGTGGCCGCCAAGGGTGCGCCGGAGGCGATCGCGGCGCTCTGCCGGTTCGATCCGGAAGTGCTGGCCGCGCTTGCCCGCGACGTGGACCGAATGGCCACCGAGGGCATGCGGGTCCTGGCGGTGGCCGAGGCGCGCTTTCGCGGGGAAGACTGGCCGACATCGCCGAAAGGGTTCGCGTTCACGTTTCTCGGCCTCGTCGGACTTGCCGACCCGCTGCGGTCATCGGTGCTCGAGGCCGTGCGCGAATGCCGATCGGCCGGCATCCGCGTCGTCATGATCACTGGAGACTACCCGGCGACAGCCCTGACGATCGCCGGCAAGGCGGGCCTCGACACCGATGCCGTCGTGACCGGCGACGACATCGAGGCGATGAGCGAAGCCGAGCTCAGTCGGCGCGTCGCCTCGGTCTCGGTTTTCGCTCGTACGATGCCGGCGCAGAAGCTGCGAATCGTCCGAGCGCTCAAAGCAACGGGGGCGATCGTCGCGATGACCGGCGATGGGGTCAACGATGCCCCTTCGCTCAAGGCCGCCGATATCGGTATCGCCATGGGCGGCCGCGGCACCGATGTGGCACGGGAAGCCGCTGCGCTCGTCCTTCTCGACGATGATTTCGGCTCGGTCGTCAAGACCGTCCGCCTGGGCCGGCGGATCTATGACAATCTGCGCAAGGCGATGGGCTATATCCTCGCCGTGCACGTGCCGATCGCCGGCCTGGCGCTGCTGCCGCTGCTGACTGGCCTGCCCATCATCTTCTCGCCGATCCACATTGCCTTTCTCGAGATGATCATCGATCCGGTCTGCTCGGTGGTCTTCGAGGCGGAGAAGGAGGAGAAGGACATCATGCGTCGGCCGCCGCGCGCGGCGACAAGCCGCCTGTTCTCGTCGGGGCTCGTGCTCTGGAGCCTGTTGCAGGGCGCGCTCGCGTTCGGAGTGGTCGCCGTGCTCTATCTGCTGGCACTGCAGCGTGGCATGCCCGAAGGGGATGTGCGTGCGCTGACCTTCGTGTCGCTCGTGCTGGCCAATCTGGGGCTGGTGCTGGTCAACCGGTCCTTCGACAGCTCAGTACGGGAGGCGCTGCGATGGGACAACCGCGCGCTCTGGTGGGTGAGCGCCGCGACCGCTGTCCTGCTGAGCATTGCTCTGGCATGGGAGCCGGCGCGCGGTCTTTTCCGCTTCGGGCCATTGCACGCCGATGATCTTGCCGTCGCGTTCGGCGCCGCCATAGGTTTGGTCGTCGTCCTGGAAATTCTGAAGCGGTTCTGGCGTGGGTGGCTGACGGCTTGAATTCCAGGACGAGGGGACGGATCAATCGTTGCCCGGGTGCGGTGCATCTACCAGCGTAGCACTGCGGTCGATACGGCGCATGGGACGAGACTCAGGGCTTGATCCTGCAGCAATCAGATCGACTTTCCTGAACCGGTGGACATGGCACGTCCGCATATGAGCAATAGACGCAACAATCTCCAGGCTTGGGCTTCAGCACGCCCCCACAAGCCTGACATTCGTAGAAATATTGGCAAGCGTCCGTTGGCATCGTCTCTATCGACGTCGCACCGCATTGCGGGCAAGTGATAGTGGCCTCCAAGGTAGTCACAGGCTTTGCTCCACTGACGATTTGAGATCAGACCGCCTGCGGCCCTCGATAACGCGCAAATATGCGCTGCCCACCAGGCGCAAAGAGAACGACCTCGTAGGTCTCGGGCGGCACCCCTCGAACTTCCATGCCCGGAGAACCGACCGGCATGCCCGCAACCGCCAAACCTGTTGCCTGTGGACGCTCGATGAGCAGCCGTTCGACCGCGTCGGCCGGGACGTGTCCTTCGACGACATAGCCGTCGACTTCGGCCGTATGGCAGGAGATCAGGGTCTCGGGCACGCCGAGCCTGGCCTTGAGGGGTGCGAGGTCAGGCGCTTCGACCACCTCAACCGGAAAACCGGCGGACTTCACATGCGTGATCCAGCCACCGCAGCAGCCGCAGTTCGGGTCGCGGGTCACGGTCATCTTGGGCAACGCTTCCGCCGCCCATGAGGGGCGCGACAGCACAAGCGTGACGACCGCTTGTGCGGCGCCGATCATTAGCGCCCGACGTGTCGCGTCCAGCTCAATAGTCATGATGCTCCTCCTTCAGCTAGCTGTTTTCTCGCGCCCGGCCACCGATACAACGTGCGCATGGCGCACGTCAGCGGAAGAAGACGTACTTCACGAATTCGGCGATCCCCAGCACCAGGGCGACGATGCCGATCAGGCTGGAGTAGGCCCTTGTTCCAGCCCAGAAGGGCAGCATGCCGTAGATCAGCAGCAGCCCCGGCAGGAAGACCGCGACCAGCGCGATCGTTGCACCCGGTCACGCCGGTCGGCGCCATCCCCTGCGCCGCGCCCAGGAAGGCCGCGAAGGTGAACAGCGGGCCGGGCACCGCCTGCGCCCCGCCGTAGCCGGCGAGGAAGGCATCGGCGGAGATCCAGCCGGCCGGCACGAAGGCGCGCTCCAGCAGCGGCAGCACCACATGGCCGCCGCCGAACACCAGCGAGCCCGCGCGGTAGGCGGCCTCGGACAGCGCCAACGCGTGGGAGGAGGCCGCCACCAGCGGCGGGCCGATCAGCAGCACCGCGAACAGCACCAGCGCCGCTAGCACGGCCATGCTCGCCCGCGTGCGATCGGGGCAGAGGTTGCCCCGCCATGCCCCGAACCGCCTGCGCCACCACCGCCACGGCCACCAGCTTGAACCCGTGCACGATCTCGGCCCCGGTGCCGCCGGCCGCGAGATCGACGCCGCAGGCCGCCAGCAGCATCACCAGCGCCGAAGGCATGATGAAGCCGAGCCAAGCCGGCGTGCCCGCCCGGCAATCCGCCACGCAGCGCGCCGATGGAGAAGCCGACCTGGCTGCTCGCCGGCCCGGGCAGGAACTGCGCCGGCGCCACGAAGCCGGCATAGGCCGCCTCGGTCATCCATCGGCGGTGGGTGACGAATTCCTCCCGCGGTTACCCGCCGCCGTGACAGCTTCGCCCGATATCCTTGATACAATGGTACGCCAGAACGCGCTGGATTTCTCTTCCCAGTGATTCCGTTTTGATTCCGGAGTTGAATTTGCGGCGCTGGTTACAGGAATCAAAAAGCCCGCTAACTCATTGAGTTAGCGGGCTAATTTCTGGATGCGGGGACAGGATTTGAACCTGTGACCTTCAGGTTATGAGCCTGACGAGCTACCGGGCTGCTCCACCCCGCGATGTCCGCTGCGCGATGAGGCGCAGCGGCGTGATCCGTCCTTGATCAAGATCTGGTCTGGTGGCCTGGCGCCGACCGACTCTCCCGCGTCTTAAGACGCAGTACCATAGGCGCGGAGGTGTTTCACGGCCGAGTTCGGGATGGGATCGGGTGTGGCAACCTCGCTATAGGCACCAGGCCACCGGGCCAGATCTTGGTTTGGGGACGGATGGTGTGATGGATGGGTTGGTGTGTTGTGTGGGAGGGGTTTGCGTATTGGTGCTGCGCACGGCGAGGGTTTTTAGGCCTCAGCGGTGGGGGGGATGAGTTCGATCGGGCGATTAGGACCGCTCGGCTGCGTCGGTTACCCGACTTCCACC
>NZ_FQZF01000079.1 GCF_900141905.1 Muricoccus roseus
GTCACGGCCTGGGCGGCGTCCGCGATGATCTGGCGGGCGCGGTCCGTCAGGTCGGCGCGGTCGAAGTCGAAGAAGACGAGGTAGGTGCGGGCCGGGGCCGGGGCCGCGGCGGGAGCCGGGGCGGCTACGGCGACGGGCGCCGGGCGCGGCTGGTTGAAGGCGTAGCGCAGGCCCAGCATGACCGAGTGGTTCTGGTTCTCGGTCTCGGTCTTCCCACGGATCACGGTGTTCGAGGCCGGGACATAGGCGGAGCCGAGGCTCGGGTCGAGCGTGCCGAAGAAGCGATACTCGGCGGTGATCGCCAGGCCCGGCACGGCGCGGATCGGGAAGGCGACACCGGCAATGGCCTGGTAGGCGAAGTTGCCCTCATTGCCCGTCACGTCGAGCCGGGGGCCATTGGCAGCCTGCACCCGCACCACGTCGTAATCGGTCCAGGCATAGCCGGCACCGGCGCCAATATAGGGCTGGACGGGCCAGTTCGGGATGGCGAAGTCATAGAAAATGTTGGCCATCACGCCGTAGGTCTGCGTGTCGCCGCTGGAGCGCACCGGGCGCTGCAGCCCGCGGAAGCCAGAGGCACTGTCCACCTCGTTGCGGCGGTAGTTGCCCTCGATCTCCAGGCGGACGCCGTTGCCGAAGCCGTAGCCGATGCTGGCCGCGACGGCATAACCCGTGTCGAAGCTGACATTGCCGGCGCCCAGGCCGCCACGGGCCGCGGGGCTGTTCGGCGTGAGGTCGGAATCCATCAGCCAGTTCGCACCGGCACCGGCCGCGATGTAGAGGCCGGTGACCGGCTGGGCCTGGGCCATGGAAGCGACCGGGAGCGCCAGGATGGTGGCGCCCAGCAGGGCCTTGCGGAATGACATCTCTAGTTCCTTCAGTTTCGTCGCGGGCTGCCGTGCGAGCCCGTCCCAGCCAAAAGCCGCAAATCGCCGGGAAGTTGATTCGCTCGAGGCGGCGTAAAGCCATCCTTCATGAATGTTGCCAGAATGCCACATCACATTCCGGCCATTTGAATAACGAAAGGGGCGGAGCCTTCCGGCTCCGCCCCTCCGATGCCGAAGTCGAAGGTTCCGCGGGATTAGCGCAGGACGATCTCGACGCGGCGGTTCTGCGGCTCACGCACGCCATCGGCGGTCGGGACCAGCGGACGGCTCTCGCCGAAGGC
>NZ_FQZF01000017.1 GCF_900141905.1 Muricoccus roseus
AAATCGCGACATTCAGCGATCGACGGCCGCACCACCCGGCACGAGAGCCATGCCCTGTCCCAGAAACACCGCAAGCGCATCGAGGAGGCTTTCGGCTGGGCCAAGACCGTCGGCGGCATGGCCCAGACCGTCTATCGTCGCATCGAACGCGTGCGATCCCGCTTCATCCTGACGATGGTCGCCAACAACCTGGCCCGACTGCCCCGGCTGCTGGCAGCATGAAGCCGAAAACCGGCATCCGGCGTCCATGCCGCTCGTAGGAACGGGCCGGACGCGCAAAGCCGCTGGTCCCTCCGACGGGAAAACGCTCCAGAACGCCGAGTAATTCAGCGACCTGTTAAGGGGCGCCCGTTGCTGCCTGTCCACCCCGCCGGTATGGTGCCGCCCCCCATGGACAGGTCAATGCCCGCGTGAGCGCCACCACCGCGCCCGTCTCCGTCGCGCCCCGCCAAGTGGTCTCCGGCGCCCGCGACCCCGAGCATGCGCTCGAAGCCCTGACCGCCCTCGTGCGGACGGATCTGGAAGCCTGCAACCGCCTGATCGTCGAGCGGATGCAGAGCCCCGTCGCCCTGATCCCGCAGCTGGCCGCGCATCTCGTCGCGGCCGGGGGGAAGCGAATCCGCCCGCTGCTCACCCTCGCGGCCGCCAAGCTGTGCGGGCACGAGGGGGAGCGCCACATCGCTCTCGCCGCCTGCGTGGAGTTCATCCACACCGCCACCCTGCTGCATGACGACGTGGTGGACGAAAGCGCGCTGCGCCGCGGGGCGCCCAGCGCCAATGCGGTGTTCGGCAACAAGCCCAGCGTGCTCGTCGGCGATTTCCTCTTCGCCCGCGCCTTCCAGATCATGGTGGCGGACGGCTCGCTCCGCGTGCTGGACATCCTGGCCACCGCCTCGGCCACGATCGCGGAGGGCGAGGTGCTCCAGCTCGTCACTCAGAACGACACGGCGACGACCGAGGAACAGTATCTGCAGGTGATCGAGGGCAAGACCGCCGCCCTCTTCGCCGCCGCCACCGAGGTGGGCGCCGTGGTGGCCGACCGGCCCCAGGCCGAGGCCGAGGCGCTGCGCGAATATGGCCGCTCGCTCGGCGTCGCCTTCCAGCTGGTGGACGATGCGCTGGACTACTCGGCCAGCCAGGCCGCGCTCGGCAAAACGGTCGGTGACGACTTCCGGGAGGGGAAGATCACCCTTCCCGTGCTCCTCGCCTTCAACTCCGCGGAGGAGGAGGAGAAGGTCTTCTGGCGCCGCGTGCTGGAGGAGCGGGAGCAGGCGGAGGGTGACCTCGAGAAGGCCATCGCCCTGATGCAGTCGCGTGGCACGCTGGACGCCACCATCGAGCGCGCCCGGGAATACGGCACGCGCGCCCTCGATTCCCTCGCCATCTTCCCCGACGGGCCGGAGCGGCGCGCCCTGGCCGGTATCGTGGAATTCTGCATCGCCCGGGCGAGGTAGCACGCGGGGGCGCCCCCGGAGGGGCGCCCTTCCCGGATCAGCCGCGCCCGAGCCAGGGCATCTTCGTCGCCATGATGGTGAGGAAGGGGATGTTCGCGTCGAGCGGCATGGAGGCCATATGCGCCACCGTCCGGCCGACATGCGCGACATCCATCCGCGGCTCCACCATCATGGACCCGTCGGGTTGCAGCACGCCCTTGGTCATGCGCTCGGTCATCGGGGTGGCCGCGTTGCCGATGTCGATCTGGCTCGCGGTGATGTCGTGCTTGCGGCCGTCGAGCGCGATCTGCTTCGTCAGCCCCGTCACGGCGTGCTTCGTGGCCGTATAGGCGGCGGCCCCGGGGCGCGGCGCATGGGCGCTGATCGAGCCGTTGTTGATGATGCGCCCGCCCTTGGGGGACTGGTGCTTCATGATGCGGTAGGCGGCCTGGGCGCAGTAGAAGGTGCCGTCCAGATTGGCCGCCACAACCCCGCGCCAGTCCTCGAGCGGCAGCTCGTCGAAGTCCACGGCCGGCGCGCCGCGGCCTGCATTGTTGAACAGCAGGTCCAGCCGCCCGAAACGCTCCTTGATCTGCGCGAAGGCGGCCTCAACCTGGGCGCGGTCGCCCACATCGGCGGGAATCGCGACGCCCCGGCCATGCCCCGCGATGGTCTCCTCCAGCGGCTCCAGCCGGCGGCCGAGCACGGCCACCATCCAGCCCTCCGCCAGCAGGGCCTGGGCCGCCGCCCGCCCGATTCCCGTGCCCGCGCCCGTCACGACCGCATAGCGATCCGCCATAGCATTTCCCCCTTTCCAGCTGTGCTGGCGCGGAGCCTGCGTCGGGCATCCGGCGCTGGCAAGGCTCCGCGAATGGCTCGGCAACTGCGGGAGAAAGGGCGCGTTTCCCAGGACCAGGGCTGGAGCGTGAGATGAGCAAGGAATCGGAACGGAAGGCGCGGGACGCCACGGCGGCCGGGGTGGATCCCATCCAGGACAATCCGCGCGCGCACCGCCAGGCCCATGGCCGCATGGCGCCGGAGCGCGGCGACGGCCCGGCGGCGGGTACGGCGGACGAGCCCGTTTCACCGGGCGAGTTCCAGGCCGGAGACCGGTCCGAATTGGCCCAGGCGCTGGGCGGCCCGGTGGATATCTCGCCGATCCGCGGCCGCCGCATGATCGAGCGGCCCGAGGAATAGGCGCAGGCAGCGCGAACCAGAAGAGGCGCAACAGAATGAGCGACCGGCCCGATCCCGATGACGAGGTGGATCTCGTCGTCAGCCTTACCACCATCGTCGGCATCATCGATGCCGCCCGTGGGGCTGGGGAGCTGGAGGAGGAAGCCACCAACGAGGATGTGCAGGACGAGGAGAATCCGGACGACAGCGACCCGGATGCCATCGTCGACACTCTGAAGGGCCTCATCAACGAGTTGAACGAGGACGAGCAGGCCGCACTGATCGCGCTGACCTGGATCGGCCGGGGCGATTACGACGCCTCCGAATGGGACGAGGCGCTGCGCCTGGCCAAGGAGCGGAACGAGGACGGCACCGCGGCCGATTACCTGACCGGCATGGAACTGCTCGGAGACTACCTGTCCGAAGGCATCGCCGCCTTCGGCTATTCGGCCGAGGAAATCGCCCGCTAGCCGGCCTGCCTACCCCTCGCTCGGGCCCGGCCTATACTGGCCGCAAAGGGAACGGGCGAGGGGCGGCATGGAGAAGTACGGAATCGGCCAGCCGGTGCGGCGGCGCGAGGACCCCCGGCTGCTGACAGGGCGCGGGCGCTACACCGACGATATGGACCCGCCGGGCTGCGTGCAGGCCGTCATTCTCCGTTCGCCCCATGCCCATGCCCGCATCCTCTCGATCGGAACCGATGCCGCGAGGCGGGCCCCCGGCGTTCTTGCCGTGCTCACTGGCCGGGACGCGGCGGCGGATGGGCTGGGCCGCCTTCCCACCCTGTTCGACGTGCCGGGGAAGGACCGCCCGCTCTTCGACCCCACCCGCGAGATCCTGCAGACCGAGCGCGTGCGCTATGTCGGCGACCCCGTCGCGCTGATCGTCGCGGAAACGCGCCAGCAGGCCATGGATGCCGCCGAGCTGGTCGAGGTGGAGTATGATCCGCTGCCCTCGATCACCGACACGGCGGCGGCGGCGCTGCCCGGCGCGCCGGTCATCTGGGAAGCATGCCCGGACAACACCGCGGTGCTCTGGGACAGCGGCCGCTTCGAGGAGACGGAGGCCGCCTTCGCGCGGGCCTATCGCACCGTCTCCATCGACCTGGTGAACAACCGCATGGTCGGCAATCCCATGGAGCCCCGGACCGCGCTGGGCGAATGGGACGCGGAGACGGAGCGCTACCTCTTCCATGGGCCCAGCCAGGGCGCGCATCGCATCCGCGACAACCTGGCCAAGCACGCCTTCCGCGTGCCGCTGGAGAAGATCCGGGTCGTCTCCCCCGATGTGGGCGGCGGGTTCGGCGTGCGTGGGAAGCTGGTGCCGGAGAATGCCATGGTGCTCTGGGCGGCCCGGAAGCTGGGACGCCCGGTGAAGTGGCTGGCCGGCCGCACCGAGACCTTCCAGTCCGACCCGCATGGCCGGGACCAGGTGACGCATGCGGAGATGGCGCTGGACGAGGCGGCCCGGTGCCTCGGTGTCCGCATCCGCACGACCGCGGGCATGGGCGCCTACCTGCAGGACATGGGGCCGAGGGTTCCGACCTCTGGCGGAGCGAGGGTGATGGGCACGGTCTATGACGTGCAGGCCATCAACAACCAGGTGCGCTGCGTCTTCACCAACACCGTGCCGACCGACAGCTTCCGCGGCGCCGGGCGGCCGGAGACGGCCTACATCATGGAGCGCCTCTTCGACCAGGCGGCGCTCGCCTTCGGCATCGGGCGGGACGAGGTGCGGCGGCGGAACCTCGTCCGGCCGGAGCAGATGCCCTACCGCAACACGGTGGGGAACCTTATCGACAGCGGCGACTTCCCGGGCACCCAGGCCATGGCGCTGCGGATGGTGGATTGGGAAGGCTTTGCCGCGCGGCGCGCCGGCGCCCGCGCGCGGGGACGTTTGCGCGGGATCGGCCTCGGCTATTTCATCGAGGCCTCGGGCGGTATGCCGAGCGAATGGGCGCGGCTTCGCCTCACGCCCGAGGGGCGGGCGGAGATCCGCGTCGGCACCTTCAGCCATGGCCAGGGGCATGAGACCGCCTTCGCCCAGATCGTGGCGGAGCGCCTCGGCCTCGACCCCGCTCAAATCACCTTCATCCAGGGTGACACGGACGAGATCGAGAAAGGCACGGGCACCGGGGGGTCCCGCTCCTCCCAGATGGGTGGGGTGGCTGTGCTCCGCGCCAGCGACGCGGTGGTGGAGAAGGCCCGGCGCATCGCGGCGCACCTGCTTGAGGCCGCGGCGCGGGATGTGGAGCTGGAGGATGGCCGCTTCCGTGTCGCCGGCACCGATCTTCGCCTCGACTGGTCGCGCGTCATCGCCGCCGCGCACGACCCGGCACAGTTGCCGGATGGCGAGACGCTGGGGCTGGACGAGGCGCTGACCTATACGCGCGACACCGAATGCAACTTCCCCAATGGCTGCCACGTGGCCGAGGTGGAGGTGGACCCGGAGACGGGCCGGGTGGAGCTGGTGCGCTACGCGGCCGTGGACGACGTGGGCAACGTCATCAATCCGCTTCTCGTCCACGGCCAGATGCATGGCGGCATCATGACCGGCATCGGACAGGCCTTGATGGAGGAGGCGCGCTACGACCCCGAAGGCGGCCAGTTCCTCACCAGCACCTTCCAGGACTACTGCATGCCCCGCGCCGGCGATGCCTGCGACTTCGAGCTCGCCCTGAACATCGTGCCGACACCCACCAACGAGCTGGGCGTGAAGGGGGCAGGGGAGGGCGGCGCCTGCGGCGCCCCGCCCGCCATCGTCTCCGCCGTGTGCGACGCGCTCGGGGTGGCGCATATCGACATGCCGCTCACGCCGGAAAAGGTCTGGCGGGCGCTTCGGAGCGTCCCCGCTCAGGCGGCTTTAGGGGCGGGCTGATCCTGGGGTGGCGGTCTGTCCCGGGGAGAGGAAGAAGGAATTCTTCCTCTCCCCGGCCCCCTCACCATCATCTTCTCTTGGAAGTTTGGAATCACTTGGCCGACGGTGCGCCTGAGGTCTAGGACCTCAGGCGACTACAACGGCAGAACAGGCGCCCAACAACCCGAGACCCCACTGATCCGGAGCATCCACGGCAGTCCGATGGAGTTCCAAGGGCCTCACGCCCTTGGCGGGTGAGGTCCGGAGAGGGCAGCGCCCTCTCCGGGGCCCGAGCAGCCCAGAACGGTTTCAATCCGCGCGAAGAAGTCGCCGTGCCGCCGTGAACCGCCCGGCCAGCGCGCGGCAGTGGCAGGAGACATGGGGTGCGATGGCTTCGCACCAGCTCCGGGTTGCCGCGTTGGCGGCGGCCAGCCGGTCCGCCGCTTCCTGCGCCTGGCGGGCGAGGGCGGCTTCGTCGATGCCGAGTACCCGGCCGTCGCGCAGCTTCCACGTGCCGCCCACCATCACCTCGCGCAGCGCCAGACCGTCCTCGGTGAAGACGAGCTGGTTGGCGGCGTCGTTGAAGGGGGCCCAGTTGATGTGGCCGAGGTCGAGGAAGACGAGGTCGGCCAGCTTGCCCGGGGCGATCACCCCCGCATCCAGCCCCAGCAGCTTGGCCGAGCCCTCGGTGGCCAGGCGCACGCATTCCGCCGTGCCGAGCCAATCCTCCTCCGTGGCGCCGTCCCATAGGCGGGAGGCGAAGGCGGCCAGGCGCATGGCTTCGAACATGTTCTGGTTGTCGGAGGAGCCGGAGCCGTCGGTGCCCAGCCCGACCGTTACCCCCGCGCGGATCGCGGCCCGGGCCGGGGCGATGCCGGAGGCCAGGCGCATGTTCGACCCGGGATTGTGCGACAGACCGCCGCCGCGTGCGGCCAGAAGGGCCAGGTCCGCATCCGTCAGCCACACGCCGTGCGCCACGCTGAAGCGCTCGTTCACCAGCCCCAGCCGGTCCATATGCGCCAGCAGGGTGGAGCCGTAGCGCAGCTCGCCGCCGCCGGCCTGGTAGCGCGCTTCGGCCACATGCGTCTGCATCGGCAGCCCGTGCTCGGCCGAGAGGTCCCGGCAGCCCTCGAGGAAAGCGTCCGAGCAGTGCAGGGGGATGGTGGGCGCGCAGCCCAGCCGCACGGCCCCGCCGCGCCAGGCCTTCGCGGCGGCATGGATGGTGGAGAGGGTGTCGTCGGCGCGGGCCATGGACATGCCGGCCGCGCGCGCCTGGTGCTCCTCGGGCAACGCCTGGATGAGCCCGGGCGTGGCCTGGAAGAAGGTGAGGTCGGCCACCATCGGCGCCAGCACGGCGCGCAATCCGACGGCCTCATAGGCCTCAGCCATGGCCTGCAGCCCCTCCACCGAGGGGCCGGGGAATTCGAAGGCGAGGTCGTAGCCGGCGGTGCAGCCCTTCCGCAGCATCTCGACCGCGGTCAGGGTGGTGGCCAGGCGCTTCTCCTCCAGCCCGCGCCCGCCGCCGATCCAGGGTGCATGGGTCAGCAGCAGCGCCAGGTCCCACTTGTCGCCCATGCCCTTGGAGAGCCCGCCATGCCCATGGGTGTGGCCGTTGACGAGGCCGGGGATGACGAGGCGGCCCGTGGCATCGTGCCGGGCGGCATCCTCCACCGCCGTGCCGGGCGGGAGCAGGGCCGCGATGCGCTCGCCCTCCAGAAGGATCTCGAGGAAGGGGGCGGAGAGGGCATCGGGGGCGAGGACCCGCGCGCCGGTGATCAAGAGGCGTTCCATGGGCCCCAGGGTGCAACCGCCGCGCCACGGGGGGCAACCGGCGCGCCGGCCCCGGGCAGCGATGCACCGCGCCGCCTACCCCGCCCCGCCCGATCCGCTATACCCCGCCCATGACGATCGGCATCGAGTTAGGGCGGACGAATACGGGGGCCGCCGGGATGATGGACCTCGAGGAGCTCCTGGCCACCCGGCTCCTCGTCCAGGGCAATTCGGGCAGCGGCAAGTCGCATCTCCTGCGCCGCCTGATGGAGCAGTCCGCCCCCTGGGTGCAGCAGGCTGTGATCGACCCCGAGGGCGACTTCACCTCGCTGGCGGACAAGTTCGGCCACCTGGTCATCGACGCCGCGGCGCATCCCGAGGAGGCCATGGCGGCCGCCGGGGACCGGGTGCGCCGCCACCGCGTCTCGGTCGTGCTGAACCTGGAGGGGCTGGAGGTGGACCGTCAGCTTCGCCACGCCGCCGCCTTCCTGGGCGGGCTGTTCGACGCCGAGCGCGACCATTGGACCCCGATGCTGGTGGTGGTCGACGAGGCCCAGCTCTTCGCCCCGGCCGCCGGCGGCGACACCTCGGACGACGCCCGCCGTGCCGCGCTTTCGGCGATGACGGACCTGATGTGCCGCGGCCGCAAGCGGGGGCTGGCCGGCATCATCGCCACGCAGCGCCTGGCGAAGCTGGCCAAGAACGTGGCGGCCGAGGCCTCGAACTTCCTGATGGGCCGCACCTTCCTCGATATCGACATGGCGCGTGCCGCCGACCTCCTGGGCATGGAGCGCCGGCAGGCGGAGCAGTTCCGGGACCTCCAGCGCGGGCATTTCATCGGGCTCGGCCCCGCGCTCTCCCGCCGGCCCCTCGCCATGCGCATCGGCACGGTGGAAACCCAGAGCCGCGGCTCCGGCCCCTCGCTCACGCCCCTGCCGCAGACAGCGCCGGAGGAAGCGCGGGAGTTGATCCTGGCCGCCCCCGGCCCGGTGGCGCCCCGTCCGGCCCGCCGCGCGCCGCCCACGCCGCCGCAGGACATCCTGGCGCAGCTGGCCCAGGCTTCCGCCACCCCGCGCCCGGCGGCGACCCGCGCGGTGGAGCCCGAACCCTCGGCGGAGGAGGTGGCGGAGCGCGATGCCCGCACCCGCGCCATCCTGCACGAGATGCTGGCCGAGGAGGACGCCGCCTTCCGCCCCATCGGCGTGCTGTATCAGGACCTGCTGGTGCGGTTGCGCATCCATGCCGTGGGCGGAAGGCCGCCGGAGCTGCCCGCCTTCCGCCGCATGCTGGCCGTGGCCCGCGCTGGCATTCCGCCCGAGGCCGCGAATGACCCCGGTTGGCCCGAGGCGGCTGCCCGGGCGGAGGGGCTGCCGGAGGACACGCAGGGCGTCTTCCTGCTGCTGGCCCATGCCGCCCGCCAGGGAATGCCCTGCCCATCCGATGCCGCCATTGCCCGCGCCTATGGCAGCCGCTCCGCCGGCCGCGCGCGGCGTCTCCTCACCTGGATCGAGGAGCAGGGGCTGATCGTGCAGCGCCCCGCGGCCGGCGGGCGGCGCATCGTGGCGCTGGTTGGGCTGGCCTGGGAGACGGCGCCGGGGGACCCCGCCGCCGCCTGAGCCGTCGCTCCGGAGGGCCTGCGCCCTCCGAAGCCCGGCGCCTCACCAGCGGTAGGAGATGCTGCCCAGCACGTTGAGCCGGTTGCCGTAGAAGCACCCGTTATCGCCGGAGCAGCGGCTGACATAGCGCGTGTCGGCCAGGTTGCTTGCATGAACGGCCAGCTGCAGCCCCTTCAGCGCCGGCGCCATCTTCTCCAGGTCGTAGCGGATGGTGGCGTCGAACAGCGTGGTCGAGGGCACGACATTGCCGCCCACATTGGCCGTGGTCGTGTTCCCGAGGTAGCGCACCCCCGCGCCCAGCGTCAGGCCGGAAAGCGGGCCGGCCGCATGGACGAAGGTGTATTCGCCGTACAGCCCCGCATTGTTGCGCGCGACGCCGGCCGGGCGGTTGCCCACCTCGCCCGCCGCGTTGCTCCGGGTGATCTCGGGATCGAGAAGGGTGTAGGAGCCGGTGAGGGAGATGCCGTTGCCCAGCTCGGCCACCGCCTCCAGCTCCAGGCCGCGCACGCGGATCTGACCGACGGCGACCTGCTGGAACACGTTCAGCGGGTCGGGTGTCAGCGTGTTCTGCTGGGTGAGGTGGAAGGCGCTGAGCTGCACGAAGCTGCGCATGCCGGGGGGCTGGAACTTCAGCCCCACCTCATACTGCTCGCCCTCCAGCGGATCCCAGGCGCGACCCTGGCTATCCGTGCCGATCTGCGGCTGGAAGGAGCGGGCGTAGGAAGCGTAGGGGGCGAGGCCGTTGTCGAAGAGGTACAGCGCGCCCGCGCGCCAGGTGAAGGCGGTGTCCTGCTGGTAGCGGTTGCTGTCGTTCAGGCGGTTCCGCACGTCCGAATAGGCCCAGTCCTGCCGGATGCCGCCGAGCAGCACGAGGCGGTCCCAGCGGATCTGGTCCTGCAGGTAGAGGCCGTACTGCGTGTTCACCTGCCGCACGCTGTCATAGGAGGAGGTGAGGGCCGGGACAGGGCTGCCATAGGCCGGCGCGAAGACATCCAGCCCATTGGCGAAGGCGAAGTACTGCGCGTTGCGGTAGTTCACCTGGCTGTAGTCGAAGCCGCCGAGCACGGTGTGGCCCAGCGGGCCGGTGGCGAAGTCCGCGCGCAGCTGGTTGTCGATCTGGAAGGTGCCGACATCGATATCCGCGCGATAGGCGTAGCGGTTCAAGGTCCGCTGGTCCGGCTGCAGCCCGCCGCCATAGACCTGCCTCCAGGCGATGTCGGTATGGCCGTAGCGCGCGTTCTGCTGGAAGGAGAAGACGTTGTCGAAGCGATGGGTGAACTCGTATCCCAGCCCGTATTGCGTGCGGTCGAAGCGGTCGTAATCAGTCTCGCCGGTAAAGAGGCTGCGGCTGATGCGCCCGTAGGGCGTGGGCTTCACCGTGCCCTGATAGGGCAGGAACTGGTTCCCCGAGGTCCGGTCCGCCTGATAGTAGCCGAGCACGGTCAGCGAGGTGTTCGCATCCGGACGCCAGGTGAGGGCGGGGGCGACGAAGGCGCGGTCGTCATGCACCTCGTCCACCGCCGTCTGGCTGGCGCGGCCGAGGCCGGTGAGGCTGTAGGACCAGACGCCGTCCGCGGTGAGCGGCCCGCTGGAGGTGGCCTGCACCTGCGTGCGGCCATAGGAGCCGGCGGTCAGCCGCACCTCGCCCTGCGCCATCTCGGTCGGGCGGCGCTGCACCATGTTCACCAGCCCGCCCGGCGCAATCTGCCCGTAGAGCACCGATGTCGGCCCGCGCAGGATCTCGTAGCGCTCGAGCCCGTAGGTCTCGAACATGCTGCCCGCATAGCCCGTGTTGTAGCGCAGGCCGTTGAGGAAGATGCCGTTGTCCTGCGCGTTGAAGCCGCGCAGCTGGAACCAGTCCGTGCGGCTGTCGGTCCCGTAATTCTCCCCCCGCACGCCCGCCGTGTAGCGCAACGCCTCGCCCAGCGTCTGCGCCTGGCGCGCGTCAATCTGGTCGCGCGGGACCACGCTGATGGATTGGGGGTTCTCGATCAGCGGCGTGTCCGTCTTCGTGCCGGTGATCTCCTGCCGCGCGACGAAGCCGCGCACGGGGTCCAGCGCACGTTCGGCATTGCTGGTGACGTCCACGCCAGGCACGACGACGGCCGCGCCCGTATCCTGCGCGAGGGCCGGCGAGGAGAGGGCGGTCGCGCTCATCAGGCAGGCCAGAAGGCGGGTGGCGCGATGGGAATGGGGCGGGCGCATCAGGGTCTCCGGGTCTTGCCGGTCCTCCGGCTCGCGGCCCGGTAGCGGATTTCGTCGCGACTGAGAACAGGTTGCAAGCGGGCGCCGGCGATTTCGTTCCCGGCGTGGCGCGGGGGGCGCCACACCCCATCTCCGCCGCTGGCAAGGGCACGCCCCTCGGCTATCCTCCGCGCAATGTCCAAGGAGAGAACGATCATGCCCCTTCCCAGGCGCGGGATCCTCGCGGGCCTGGCCGGTGCCGCCGTTATCCGCCCAGCGGCCGCCCAGTCCAACGCCATCACCCTGGTCGTGCCCACCGCCCCCGCCGGCACGACGGATTTCGCGGCCCGCCTGCTCGCGGAGCCGCTCTCCCGCCAGCTCGGCCAGCCCGTGGTGGTGGAGAACAAGGCGGGCGCCAACGGCGCCCTGGGCACGCAGGACGTGGCGCGCGCCCGGCCCGACGGCACCCGGCTGCTGGTGCAGTACTCCGGCTACCATGTCGGCTCGCCCGCCATCGTGCCGAATATCGGCTATGACGTGCGGAAGGATTTCGCGCCGGTCGCGCTGCTGCTGGATGCCCCGCAGGTGATCTTCCTGCACCCCTCCATCCCGGCGGCGAATGTCCAGGAGCTGGTGGCCTATGCGAAGGCCAATCCGGGAAAGCTGAACTACGCCTCCTCCGGCACCGGCTCCCTTCAGCACCTCGGCACGGAGCTGCTGAAGCTGCGGACCGGGACGGACATGATCCACGTCCCCTACCGCGGCACCGGCCCCGCCACCCAGGACCTGATCTCCGGCCGGGTGCAGATGATGATGACCACCCCGCCGCCGCTCATGCCCTTCGTGCGGGAGGGCAAGCTGAAGGCCATCGCCATCACGGCCGGCACGCGCCACCCGGCTCTGCCCGACGTGCCCACCCTGGCCGAATCCGGCCTGCCGGACCTGGAGGTGATTGGCTGGTTCGCCGTCTTCGCCCCCGCAGGCACGCCGGAGGCCACGCTGAAGCGGCTGACCGAGGCCTGCAATGCCGTGGTGGACACGCCCGAGTTCCGCCGCCGGGCGGAGGAGCAGGGCGCCATCATCCGCATCCTGCAGCCCGCCGAACTCCAGGCGCGGGTGAACCGGGAGCTGGACGAGTGGACCCGGGTGGTGCGCGAGGCGAAGATCCAGCCCGAATAGGCCCCCGCGACGGGCGGCAGCCTCGGAACCCCGGAGGTCCCGAGGCTGTGTCCTCAGGCGGCGAGGGCGGACCGCCCCGGCATGGCCCCGCCGCGCACCGCACCCGGCGCCGTGGAGCCCCATTGCACCGCATGGCCCTCGGGCAGCGCCCGGCTGTTCGGGGCGGCGAGCCAGATGCGCATCAGAACGCGGGAGGTGCCGGAGGCGGCATCGTCGGCATAGGCGGTGCGGCCGTGATAGGTGACGTGCTGGTTCATCAGCTGGATCTGCCCGGCCTCGAAGGGCAGTTGCAGGCTCAGCTCGTCCGCGATGGCGGCCAGCATGTCCATGGCCTCGATCTGCTCGGGCCGCAGTGGCGGCACGCCGGGCTCGGCATGGGCCATCTCGACATAGGTGCGGGAATACTGGCTGGTGAAGGCGCCGGTCGGCCCGCGCGAGAAGACGGGCATGGTGAAGACGCGGTCGGAATGCCCCTCGCCCTCCTCATCGGCCGGGCGCATGCGGTGAAAGTCGCCGTAGAGCACCTCCAGCAGGTCCGGCCGGCGTTCGGCCAGCGCGTCATGGATGGCCACCGTCGAGACGATCCGGCTTTCCCCGCCCGCGATGCCGTTCGAGGCGCAGAGCAGGGCGAGCACGTCGCACTTGTCCGTATGGAAGCGCAGCGGCCCGGTGGAGCGGGAGCGGGCCCGCGCCGAGGGCACGGCGCCCGAGGCATCCGGCCCCGTCACCGCGGCCCCGACGCCGGTCTCGTCCTTCACCTCGGCGAGGATCTCGCCCGCGGTGTTCTGCGGCAGCGGCGTGCCCAGATGGGCGCAGAGCCCCCAGAAGACGGTCTTCAGGTCATCGGGCGCGTAGCGCTCCACCGGCAGGCCTGAGATGCGGACGAGGCCACGCCCCTCCTCCAGCTCTGCCGAGACCGCCTCCAGCAGGGGCCGTGCGGAGGGCAGCGGAAAATCCGCCGCGCGGATGCGGGGCAGGGGCAGGCCCCGCTGGTGGATGCCGGCGAGGGCCGCGTCGATCTCGGCGATGGCCGCCGGCTCGAAGCGGAACACCCAGCTCGGGTCACGCGCCATCTCGGCGCCGGTCCAGGCGGCGCGGCCGCCGATGGGCTGAAGGAGGTCGGTCTGCATGCGCCGACCGTCGCGCGCTCCGCCGGGCCCGGTCAATACGCTTCTGGCATGGCGGCTGCATCCGCGCCCGGCATCCTGCATCCCGGATTTGGGCGCCGCCGGGCGGATGCGGCAGGATGCCGGAACTCGCGCCTGACCAGGGGAATCCATGACCGATCTGCGCCGCCGCAACCTCGCTGGGCTCCTCGCCGCCTCGGCGCTGGCGAGACCCGCCCTCGCACAGGCGCCCTGGCCCTCCAAGCCCATCCGCTTCATCGTGCCCTGGCCGCCAGGCGGGCTGAACGACCTGATCGCGCGTGGCTACAACGACCAGGTCTCCAGACGCCTGGGCGCGACCATCGTCAACGACTTCAAGGCGGGGGCGGGCGGGCGGATCGGCGTGGCCGAGATCGCGCGCGCGGCGCCGGATGGCTACACGATCGGGATGGGCAATCTCGGCCCGCTGACCATCTTCCCGCATCTCTACCGGGACATGCCCTACGATCCCCGGCGCGACCTAGTGCCGGTGACCATGTTCGCCGCCTCGCCGCTCGTCCTGGTGGTGAACAAGGACCTGCCGGTGAACAGCGTGGCGGAGCTGATCGCGCTGGTGAAGTCGCGCCCCGGGCGGATGAACGCCGCCTCGGTGGGCGTCGGCACCGCCCAGCACCTCATCTTCGAGATGTTCAAGGAACGCGACGGCATCCAGATGGAGCACGTCCCCTACAAGGGCACGAACGAGTCCCTGCCCGCCATGCTGCAAGGGGACGTGCATGCCATGTTCGACACCTTGCCGCTGATGCTGCCGCAGCTGAGGGCCGGCGCCATCAAGGCTCTCGCCGTCACGACGCCGCAGCGCATCGCGCAGCTGCCGGATGTGCCGACCATGGTGGAATCCGGCTACCCCGATGCCGATGTCGTCACCTGGTACGCCGTCATCACCCCGGCCGGAACGCCCCGCCCGGTGATCGACCGGCTCTACGAAGCCTATACGGAGGCGGCGGCGACGCCGGAAGTGAAGAAGCTTCTGGACGACCAGGGGCTGATCTACCTGCCCAACACCCAGGGCCAGTTCGCCAGCCGCATCGCCACGGAATCCGACCGTTGGGCCCGCATCATCCGGGAGCAGAAGATCAGCGTGCAGTAGCCCCTCAGCCCGGCGCCCGCACTTCGTTCACCAGCGCCTGGCCCCGCTCGAAGGCCGTGATGCTCTCGAGCGTGGTCGCGCAGATCGTCCCGAAGGCCTCCCGCGTGAAGAAGGCCTGGTGGCCGGTCAGCAGGACGTTGGGAAAGGAGACGAGGCGCTGGATCAGGTCGTCGTCGATGATGTCGCTTGAGCGGTCCTCGAAGAACAGGCTCGCTTCCTGCTCGTACACGTCGATGGCGAGCCCGCCGAGATGGCGGCTCTTGAGCGCGGCGATCACCGCCTGGGTGTCCACCAGCCCGCCACGGCTCGTGTTCACCAGCAGCAGGCCAGGCCTGGTGAGCGCCAGGAACGCGTCATTCACCACGTGGCGCGTGGACTCCATCAGCGGGCAGTGCAGCGAGATCACGTCGCTGTCCCGCGCCAGGACGTCCAGCCCGACATAGCGGCCTCCGAGCGCCTCGAAATCCGGATGCGGGAAGGGGTCGTGGCCCAGCACCGTGCAGCCGAAGCCGGCCATGATGCGCGCGAAAACCCGCCCGATCTTCCCGGTCCCGATCACCCCGACGGTGCGGCCGTGCAGGTCGAAGCCCATCAGCCCGTCGAGTTCGAAATTGCCGTTCCGCGTCCGCTCATAGGCCTTGTGGATGCGCCGGTTGAGCGCCAGCAGCAGGCCCACCGCGAACTCCGCCACCGAATGCGGCGAATAGTCCGCCACCCGTGTCACCCGGATGCCGAGTCGCGCGGCGGCGCGCAGGTCGATCTGGTTGAAGCCCGTGGAGCGCGTGGTCACCAGCCGCGTGCCGCCCGCCGCCAGGGTCTCCAGCACCGCCGCGTCCAGCTGGTCGTTCACGAAGATCGAAACGGCGGGAAAGCCGGCCGCCAGCGCCACCGTCTCCGGCTCCAGCCGCGCCTCCTGGAAGGTCAGCGCATGGCGGTGCGCGGCATTCAGCTCCGCCAGCATGGCCCGGTCGTATCGCTTGGCGCTGAAGACGGCGACCTTCATCGGGCAGCTCCCATGGGAATGTTGGCGAGAGGCTGGCCTATCACGCCTCCTCCAGCCCGTGCGATCCCCGGCCCGCGCCGCGCGTTGCCACCTGCGGTCAGGATACGGGGAGGAGAGCGGTTGGCATTGCTGACGCGGGAGGATCTGCGGCGCCATTCGCCCTTCGCCTGGGCGTGCCTCGCCGCCCTCCTCGCCATGGCGGCCTGGTTCTGGAGCCTGGGCAAGGGCAATGCCGCCATGGGCACGCTGGTCGCCACTCTCGGATGCCTCGGCCTCATCTTGCCCCCCCGCGAACGGATGGAGGTGCTGCCCGCGCGCCTGCGCGCCCTGCCGCGCTGGCTGGACGCCGCCCCGGTGCTGGCCACCCTCATCTCCAGCCCAGGCTACGGGCTCAACTGGTTCTACGGCGTGAATCCTTACGACGAGGTTGTGCATCTGCTGAGCGGGGCGCTCGCCGGCGCCTTCTTCCTCGGGCTACTCATGGCGGACGGGAAGCCCCGGCGCACCGCGCACCTCGTCCTGGCGGCCACAGGCTTCGGCCTCGCCCTCGGCATCGGCTGGGAGATGTTCGAATGGGCCGCGGGGCTGATCGGCGACTGGACCGATACCTGGACCGACGTGCTGCTCACCGCCTCCGGCGCCGCCATCGCCGCCGCGCTGGCGGCCTGGCAGCAGGGCAGGGATGGGTGAGGCAGTGCGGGTCGCCACCTACAACGTCCATCGCGGGCGCGGCCCCGCCGGCCGCTTCCGCCCCGAGCGGATCGCCCAGGTCATCGCCGAGATCCGCCCGGACCTGATCACCCTGCAGGAGGCGCAGCACTACCTCCGCCCGGGCAAGCCGATGTTCGACGCCCCTTGGTTGGAGAAGTCGGCCGATCTTCGCCCGCTGTCGGTCACGGGCCGGCCGGACGAGCAGGGCTGGCGCAGCAATGTCCTGCTCCTGCGCCCGCACGCGACGCTGCTCTCGCCACCACGGGGGCTGCGGCTCGGCGGCTGGGAGCCGCGCGGGGCCATCCTGGCGGAGCTGGACCTGGGCGGGGGCCCGTTCCGGCTGGCCGCGGCCCATCTCAGCCTCGGGGCCGCAACCCGGCGGCGCCAGGGGCAGGCGCTGCTGCGAGCCCTGGGGACCGGCCCGCCCCTGCCCACGCTCCTGATGGGCGACCTCAACGAATGGCGGCCCGGCGCCTCGGTGCTGGGCCTGCTCGAACCCGTCTTCGGTGCGCCGGCCCACCCTCCGACCTTCCCGTCCTTTCGCCCCCTCCTGGCCCTCGACCGCATCCTGGGCCTCCCGCACGGGCTGGTGCGGTCGGTGTGGGTGCACGACACTCCGGCGTCCCGCCGGGCCTCCGACCACCTGCCCCTGGTGGCGGAGATCGACACCGGCTTGCTGGGAAGGGGGATGGCCGGCGGCGGAGAGGGCGCTGCCCTCTCCGAACCTCACTCGCCAAGGGCCTGAGGCCCTTGGAACCCCGTCTGACTGCCGTGGATACCCTGATCGAAGGGATCTCTGGGCGGGGTGCTGACCCTGCCGATGCAGTCGCCTGAGGTCATCGACCTCAGGCGCACCGTCAGCCCCGTGATTCCAAACTTCTAGAAAAAGATGATGGTGAGGGGTCCGGGGAGAGGAAGAATTCCTTCTTCCTCTCCCCGGGACAGACCACCAGCCCAGGAACCAGCCTCACCCAATCCGGCGTTCGCTCGCCGGCGGCAGGAAGCGCTCCGTGAACATGTCCGCGGCCTTGGGCGGGTTGCTCACGCCATAGGCTTCGGCGTTCACCCGGATCAGCGTCTCGGCGCGTGCCAGGTCGATCGCGCCCGTGCCGTTCGCCTTCACCGCGGGGGTGAGAATGGAGCGGTCGCGCGTCATCGCCCAGCGGCGCTTCTCCAGCGCCTCGTCGAAGAGCGGCTCGCGCCGCTTCAGCGCGGCCATGCCGGCATCGGGCTCCGCGATCAGCATCTTCAGCCCTTCGATGGAGGCCTTCACGAAGCCGGCGGCCTGTTGCGGGTTCTTTTCCAGCCAGTCGGCCCGGGCCACCACGGCACTGCCATAGATGTCGAGGCCGTTCTCGGCATAGGGCCAGGCCACGATGTCCTCCTCCTTCGTGCCGAGGCCGACGAGGTTGAAATAGGTGGTGAAGAGAAAGCCGGTGACGGCGTCCACCTGCCCCTGGGCCAGCATCGTGTCGCGCAGGTTCGCGGCCATGCTCGTCCAGCGGATGCCCGAGGCTTCGATGCCCGCGACGCGCGCGAAGGCCGGGAAGAGCATCCGGCTGCCCTCGCCCTCGGGCGCGCCCAGGCGCTTGCCCGCCACGCCCTTGGGGTCGGTGATGCCGGTCCGCTTCAGGGTGATCAGCGCCGCCGCGGTCCGGTCCAGCACCTGGTAGATCGAGACGATCCTCTTGTCCGGGTTCTCGGCGTTGAACTTCACCATGGTGGAGACGTCGGTGTAGCCGATGTCATAGGCGCCGGAGGCGACCTTCACGGCGGTGTCGCCGGAGCCAAAGCCGCGATCCATCCGCACGGCCAGCCCTTCACGGCGGAACGCCCCCCGGTCCTCGGCCAGGGCGAACATGCCGTGGTTCCCCTGCAGCGCCCAGTCCAGGCAGAAGCGGACCGGCGATTGTGCGGCGGCGGTGCGGATGAAGGGGAGGGCGAGCGGCAGGCTCGCGCCCGCGGCCAGCAGCGAGCGGCGGGGAAGGGTCATGAACGGCGTTCTCCGGTGGTCACCTGGCGCCGGTGATCGGGCGCGGCCGGTGCGGCATGCAGGAAGGATGCCGGGCTCACCCCGCCGAGGCAGTCGCCGCGCAGGCACGGTCATGCGGCTCGAGCAGCCACCGGCGCAGGACCTCGCGCGAGGCCGGGTCGCCGCGCAGCACCGCATGGCCTGTGAGCGCCGAGCGGTAGACCGTGCTGCACGGAATCGCGGCGGCGAGCGCCTCGCCCATCGCCACCGGCACCACCGGATCGCTCGCGAACAGCAGCACCAGGGTCGGCGGCAGCGGCTTCGGGGCGGCGCGGAGGCGGCCGAGATTGTCCATCGGGTGGCGGTTCAGCCACTGCACGGCGGGCAGCCAGGGCACGTGCAGGCGGATCGTGTCCGTCATCGAGGTGAAGCCGCTGTCGAGGATGAGCAGGTCGGCACGGCTGGTCGTCGTCAGATGCACGGCGGGGGCGGAGCCGATGCTCTCGCCCAGCACTGCGAGGCGCCGACCGGGCCAGCGGGCCCGTGCCCAGGCCGCGCTGGCCTCGGCCGTCGCGTTCAGGCTGGCTTCGGAAGGCGAGCCGGGGTTGTCGGAATAACCGGGATACTCGGCCGCCACGATGGGGATGCCGGCGTCGGCCAGAGCCTGCACGTCGCCCGAGGCGAGGCGGGCCGAAGAGCCGTTGCCGTGGAGGAAGAGAAGCACGGGCGCTGTCGAGTCCCGGCGGACATCCGCGAAGCGGAACGCGATCCGTCCCGCACCGGGCAGATCCAGGTATTCCCGCTGCCAGATGCCGCCCGGCAGCACCGGCTCACCACTGTGGCGGACGGGGAAGAGGTACTCGTCCTGCCGCAGATACATGGTCGCGACGGGTGCGGCGGCCAGGAGGCCAAGGACGGGGATGGCGACGATCGTGGCTTTCGCGAGCAGGCGCATGCGCCATCCTAGCCCGCCTCAACCCGAAGGCGTCACCTCCCCTGGCGCACTCAACCCGGAACCGCCGCCGGCTCGTCCATATCCACCCCGACCGAGACGGAATGCCGCCCGCCGCCGAGGATGACGCCCAGCAGCGGCGAGACATCCCCGAAGTCGCGGCCCCAGCCCAGCACCACATGCTCGTCCCGGACGAAAAGGCTGTTCGTCGGGTCCATCTCCACCCACCCCGTCTCCGCGCCCAGCCAGGCGGCCACCCAGGCATGGGACTGGTCGGCGCCCACGCGCCGCACGCCGCCCGGTGGCGGCCGGGTGCGGATATAGCCGGAGACGTAGCGGGCCGGGATTCCGAGCATCCGCAGCCCGGTGATCATCAGATGCGCGAAATCCTGGCACACGCCGGCGCGGCGCCGCAGCACCTCCTCGACCGGGGTGGAGACGGTGGTGACGCCCGCGCGAAAGGCCATGTTGTCTCGGAAGTGCGCGATCATCTCGACCATGGCCGCCCCGGCAGCCCGCCTGGGGGGAAAATGCGGAGCAAAGAAGTCACGCGCGGCCGGCACGGGCGGCAGGGCGGGGCTGGGGAAGAGGAATTCCGCCACATCCGGGTCGCGAAGCGCCGCTTCGCGGATCGCCTCCCAGGGCGGGGTGCTCTCCGGCATCGCGGCCGGGGCAGTCACCTCCACCAGCGAATCGGCTGTCACGCTGAAGCGGGTATGCGGGCGGTCGAGGTAGAACCAGGCGGTCGGGTTGCCGAAATGGTCCAGCCCTTCCTCGCGCCGCGTGGGCAGCGGGTCGCTGGTGAGGCTGGCCTGCAGCACGCGCTGGCGCGTGAGCGGCCGGGGCAGGAGATGCAGGAGGTGGGTCGCCATCTCCACCGGCCTCTCATAGGCATAGGCCGTGACATGCCGCACCCGGTAGATCACGCCGCCCCCCGTTCCGCCGTATCCACGCCCAGCAGGCGCGGCCCCGCGAGCAGGGTGAAATAGCGCCGCCCGATCGCATCCGAGAGCGCGCCGATCGACGCCTCCAGCGCGAGCAGCCGAGGGGAAATGCCGTGCGCGGCTACCGCGCCATCCAGCGCCCCGGCCACCTCCGCCGCCATGGCCTCGACATCCTGCCGGAGGCGCCTCGCGGAGGCGGAGAGGGTCGGGTCCCCCGCGCCCTCCACGCCGGCCAGAAGGGCCTCGGCCGCGCCGAGCTGAAAGGCCAGCCCGCGCGGATTGGCGGGGTCCGCCATCACCAGGTCCAGCGCCGGAGCGGGCTGCAGCACATGCAGGTAGCGCGTGCGGTAGGTGATGACGGAATCGCACAGCTCGAGCGCGAGGACGAGCGCGCTTTCCACCCGCGCAGCCGGCTCCTGCAGCAGGTGGCCGAGCAGGGCGGCGACGCTCGCGCCGCGCTCCAGCCGCCGCCCGAGATCAAGAAAGCTGTGGGCGCCCCCGCGCACCATGTTCTCGGCCGCGACGCCGGCGACGCCCGAGGCATAGCGCACCAGACCGCCGAGCGCGGCGCCCAGCGCCGCCGGGCTCGCCGCCTCCAGCAGCGCGGCGCGGGTGTCGCGTAACGGCAGGGTGAAGGCGGCATGCATGTCGCCGGTCAGCCGGTCGCGAGTCGCCTCGACAAGCCGCGCCACCTCGCCGGAAAGGCGGTGGAGCCGCCCGCCTTCCTGCCCCGCGCGGACGAGGGCGCGGCGCAGCGCGCTGTCATCGCCCGAGGTCGGCACCTCCTCAGGCTGGATCAGCCGCGCGTCCAGCAGGCAGCGCGACAGGGCGGCCACCTCCGCGAGGTCCCGCGGCAGCATGGAGGCGCGGCTCAGGCGGGCCAGGGTGGCGCGCATCAGCCGGGCGGAATCGTCCAGCCGCTCCACATAGCGCCCGAGCCAGAAAAGGTTGTCCGCCACGCGTGAGGGCAGGTCGCCCGCCGTGCGGCGGATCGCGAGCGGGGGGACGCGCAGGGCACCCGGCCCGCGGATCTCGGCGCGCTCCTCCGAGATGACCCAGACGTCCTTGCAGAGCTCCGTCGGCTGCCCTTCCTTATCCGCCACGCGCGCCAGCCCGCCCGGAAGGCAGCGCCAGCCCGCATCGTCATGCAGGAGGAAGAGGCGGAGCGTGACGGGCCGTGGCTCCAGCCCGCCGCCGGCGAGGCTCGGGGCAAGGGAAGGGGTGGGGCGCGCGACGGCGGCCCAAAGCCGCGGATCGCCCTCCGGCTCTCCGGGCGCCGCGCCCGCCCGCGCGGCGGGGAAGGCCCGGAAGGCCTCCGGCTCGGCCCGGAAGCGGGCGAGCGCGGCCGGGTCGCCGAGCCAGAGCGTCTCGGCGGAGGGCAAGTCGAGCGCCTCGCCGAGCAGGCTGGAACAGAGCGCCGGAAGGAAGGCGGGCAGCCCAGGCGCCTCGGCGAGCCCGGCGCCGGGATGGTTGTGCAGGGTCACGGAACCCGCGCGGATGACATCCAGGAGGCCGGAAATGCCGGCGGCGGTGCGGCCGCCCAGCTCCAACGGGTCCAGCTGAGCGCCGGGCAGGCGCGAGAGCAGCACGCGCACGGGCTGAAGCCCGCGCAGGGTCTTCAGGAACAGCGCCCCGCCGCGGGCGGAGAGATCCCCCACCTCGGCCAGGGCGCAGGAGAGCTCGCGCGCGAGGGTTACGTGTTCCGCCCAGGCCGGGTGGCCGACGCCGGGCGTGAGCAGCGCCACCGTAGCCGCCCCGGCCAGCTCGGCCCCGGCGGCCCGCTGCAGCACCTCGCGCCACGCATCCATGAAGGGGCGCAGCGGGCGCATCGGCACGGTGCGCACGCATTCCGGCAGGGTGCGCGCCATATGGGTGCGGTTGACGAAGACCTGCGCCAGCCCCTCCATGGCCACCACGCTGTCGCCCGTGACAGCCCAGCGCCCGTCGGGCCGGCGGATCAGCTCCGCCGCATAGGCGTGCAGGTGGCGTTCCGTCGGCATGTTCCGGCAGGGGCGCAGGAAGGCCGGGTTGGGGAAGACCAGCTCCGGTGGGAGCAGCCCGTCCCGGAGAAGCTGCTGCGGGCCGTAGAGGTCGGCGAGCATCGCCTCGAGCAGCCGCGCCCGCTGGGCGAGGCCTTCGGCCAGCACGGCGAACTCGGCGGCTTCCAGCACCAGCGGCACGGGGTCGAGCCGGCGCGCCCCGGCGCCGCGCGCGGGCGAGGGAAGCAGCCCGGCGGACCCCTCCTCCTCGAAGGCGCGGTCCAGCAGGCGCGCGCGCTCGGCCAGGCCGCCATCCGGCAGGCTGGAGAAGGCGCCCAGCAACCCGCTCCAATGCGGGCGGATGCGGCCGCGCCCGTCCACCATCTCATCGAGGGCGACGCTCACGCGGCTCTCGGCAGGGGGGCGGGGGAGGAAGGGGCGGCGCGGTGCATCGGGGCGGGTTCGGGGCGGCCTGAACGGCTGGGTGCGAGAGGGCGCGCAGCATAACGGCCGGGGCGAGCGGGGATACCCCTTCGGCGAGCGGCTGGTGTCCCGGGCCACGGCCGTGGCATCAAGGCCGCGGATCGCGCATCGGCGCGGGCATGGGGCCCGCGTGCGGAACCGGCAGGACGATAGAGGGTTTTCATGGGCACCAGATACCGCATCCAGCGGCGCAGCCTCCTGGCGGGAGGCTCCGCCTTCGCCCTCGTGCCCGTGGCCGGGGCAAGGGTCTCGGCGCAGAGCCTGGACAGGGTGGTCTTCCAGACGGACTGGCGCGCCCAGGCTGAGCATGGCGGCTACTACCAGGCCGTCGCCAAGGGCATCTACCGCAAGCACGGCATCGAGTGCGACCTGCGCCAGGGCGGGCCGCAGCAGAACCCGGCCCAGATGCTCGTCGGCGGGCGCGCGGACATGATCATGTCCAACCCCTTCCAGGCGCTGAACTACGCGCGCGACAACATGCCCTTCCTCTGCATCGCGGCCATCTTCCAGAAGGACCCGGTGATCCTCATGACCCATGAGGAGGCGGGAATCGACAGCTTCGAGAAGATGCGCGGCCGGCCCATCTCCATCAGCGCCGCCGGCCGCGTGACGCACTGGCCCTTCCTGCGCAGCCGCTTCGGCTTCGACGACAGCCAGATCCGCCCCAAGGCGGTCAGCCTCCAGCCCTTCATGGTGGACAGGAACGCCATCTACCAGGGCTTCGTCTCCTCCGAGCCCTTCTCGGCCATCCAGGCCGGGGCGAAGCCGCGGGTCCATCTTCTCGCGGATGCGGGCTACGAGGCCTACAACACCACCATCGACATCTCCCGCAAGATGATCGCGGAGCGCCGCGACGTGGTGCAGCGCTTCATCGACGCGACGGTGGAGGGCTGGGCCGACTACATGAAGGGCGAGGACGTGGCCGCGGCAAACGCCCTCATCCGCCAGCACAACCCGGAGATGCCCGAAGAGCTGATGGCCTATGGGCTGCGCGCGATGCGGGAGCGCGGCATCGTGCAGTCGAACGAGGCGCTGACGCTGGGCGTGGGCGCCATGACCGACGAGCGCTGGGACCGCTTCTACGCCATCATGCGCGAGACCGGCGTCTATCCGGCCGGGCTCGACATCCGCCGGGGCTACTCGCTGGACTTCGTGAACCGCAAGGCCGGGCTGGGCTGACCGCCCAGCGCGGCCGGGGCTACCAGGGCAGGTCCACCCAGGAGAGGTGGCCGCCCTTCCCGGCGCCGGTGTCCATGAAGACGGCGGCGCCGCCGCCGGCCCCCACCTGCATGAAGGGGCGCCCGTTCCCGCTGCGGACCTCGTGCCCGCAATAGATGGTGAAGCCCTGGGGGATGCGGTCCACCCAGTCATGCAGCCGCTCGGGGAAGCCGTCATCGCGCATGCGGCTGGTCACCTGGCCGAACAGGGCACGCGGCACCAGCCCCTCGGGCTTGCGCGCGCCCGCATCGGGCGGCGGGGCGGCGTGCAGCATGCGCGGATGGAAGCCGCCATGCACGAAAAGGCGCTGGTCGATCCGCAGCCAGGCCGGGGCGCGGCCGATCTCCTCCACCGCCCGCCGGCGCAGCGCCTCGGCATCCCGCGCGGCCTCGATCTGCTCCAGCGTGCGGCCCAGCCCGCTGGGCTCGATCCGCAGCGGCGCGCCCTCGAGCGCGCGGCGCAGCTTGTGGTCGTGGTTCCCCAGCATGAAAAGGCCGCGCCCCTCCGCCCGCATGGCGAAGGCCCGTCGCAGCACGCCCGGCGCGTCCGAACCGCCATCCGTGAGGTCGCCGAGCTGGATGACGAAGAGCCGCTCGGCCGTCGCGCCATCGACGGCCATATGGAAGGCCTCCGCATCGCCATGGACATCGCCCACGACGCGGATCCCCTCGAAGCGGCCGCGCGGGTCCTTCACGCCTCCGCCTCCTCCTCGGCCGTGCCGCGCACGGCGGCGCGCAGGGCGGCCAGGGCGCGGGCGCGGCCGGCGGCATGCTCCACCACCGGGCGGGGATAGGCCGCCCCCGTCAGCCCGGCGGCGCGGCGGATCTCCTCCGGCGCCTCCCAGGGGCGGTGGATGAAGCGGGAGGGCATGCGCGCCAGCTCCGGCACCCAGCGGCGGACATAGGCGCCCTCCGGGTCGAACTTCTCGCCCTGGGTCACCGGGTTGAACACGCGGAAATAGGGCGAGGCATCGGTGCCGCTGCCGGCGATCCACTGCCAGGAGGCCGCGTTGTTCGCGGGGTCTGCATCCACCAGCGTGTCCATGAACCAGGCAAAGCCGTCCCTCCAGGGCTGGAGGAGGTGCTTCACCAGGAGCGAGGCCGCAATCATCCGCACGCGGTTGTGCATCCACCCGATCTGCCAGAGCTGGCGCATCCCGGCATCCACGATGGGGTAGCCGCTGCCCCCGCGCTGCCAGGCCCGAAGCAAGTCCCGGTCCGGGGCATAGGGAAAGGCGGCGAAGGCGGGACGCAGCGCCGCATGGGGCATTTCCGGCCGGTGCCAGAGAAGGTGGTGCGAGAACTCCCGCCAGAGGATCTCCTTCAGGAAGGGCAGGGCCTCCGCTCCACCCGCCTCCCGCGCCGCGTGCCAGACCTGGCGGGGCGAGACCTCGCCCCAGCGCAGATGGGGGGACAGGCCGGACGAGCCCTCGATGCCGGGCTCGTCGCGGCGCGTCGCGTAATCCGCGAGGCCCGTCGCCGCGAAGCGGGCCAGGCGCTCCTTCGCCCCGGCTTCGCCCGGCTTCCACGCCGCGCCAAAGCCCGCCGCCCAATCCGGCTCCGGCGGCCGGGGCAGCAGGGCGAGATCGGCCAGGGTCAGCCCCGGCTCGGGCGCGGGAACGGGTTGCAGCGCCTTGGGTGCCTCCAGCGGCGGCGGCGGGTCGCCGAGCGTGAGCAGCTTGCGCGCGAAGGGAGCATAGACGGTGTAGGGCTTTCCGGAGCCGGTCAGCACGGCATCGGGCCGGAGGAGATGGGTGGAGCGGTGCAGCACCAGCCGCCGCCCTTCGCCCGCCAGCCGTTCCGACAGCACCGCCTCCTGCGCCCGCGCCCAGGGCTCGACCAGCCATCCGGCATGGATCTCCGCCGCGCCCGTGGCCCGCGCCAGCCCGGCCAGCAGGGAGACGGCATCGCCCCGCAGGAGCAGCAGGGGCGCCCCGCGCGCGGCGAGGTCGCGGCCGAGCGCCGCGAGGCTATGGTGCAGCCACCACCGCGCGGCGCCGCCAGGGGCCAGATCGCCCGCCGCCGCGTCATCCAGCACGAAGACCGGCAGCACCGGCCGCTGCCGCGCCGCCTCCAGCGCGGGGTTGTCCCCCAGCCGCAGGTCCTGGCGGAACCAGAGGATGGCCGGCGCGGTCACAGCGCCGCCTCGGCCCGGCGGCGCATGGGCGCCATCGGCACGCTGAACAGGCGGTCCGCGCCGAGCAGGAACACCCGGCCGCCCCGCGGGAAGAGGCAGCCCAGGGCCGGGTCGCGCACGTCCAGCCCGCCGGTATAGGCGCCGAAGGCGGGCAGGATCACGCGGCGGGCATCGGTGGCGAAGCAGGGGCGGCATACCCCGCCGGCGCGCGTCGCCAGCGTGGCCTTCGGATGGAAATGCCCGCTCAGCTCCCCGCTCGCGCGCGGATCGGCCTCGTGCCGGAAGGTGAGGGGGCCATCGGCGAAGCTGCTGACCGCGATCCCCGGCAGCCCCACCGGCGCGACGGGATCGTGGTTGCCCAGCACCCAGACCACCTCCTCCACCGAGGCGAGGATGCGGCCGAGCGCGGCGCAATCGGCGGGCGCCATGCGCTCGCAGCCGCGCGCGTCATGGAAGCTGTCGCCCAGTAGCACCAGCCGGGCCGGGCGGTAGCGGCGCGTGGCAAGGGCCAGCTTGGTCAGCGTCTCCCGCGTGTCATAGGGCGGCACGAAATGCCCGCGCGCCGCGAAGTGGCTGCCCTTCTCGAGATGGAGGTCGGACACCGCGAGCGTCCGGCGCGCGGGCCAGGAGACGACCCCCATCGGGTCGAGCATCAGCCGCTCGCCCGCCAGGTGCAGGGGGGCGGGGGTCAACCGCCCAGGCCCTTCGCGCTGCGGATGAACCGGCGGGGCGGCGGTCGGCGCTTCCGGTCCTGTCGTCTCGGTCGGTCCACCACCCCCGAACGCACGCGGACGCCCTCCGTCACCTCGGCCAGCACATCGGCAAAATGCTCGGCGCCATCCGTCGCCTCGTCCACCAGGGCGGCGGCCTCGGCCAGCAGCGCGTCCTCGGCGCCTCCGGCCACCCATTCCCGCCCCTCCTCGATCAGCGCCGGGACGGCGAGGGGCGAGACGCGGTCCAGCCGGCGGACGCGGATGGCGCCCTGCACGCGAGCGAGGAGGGTGGCGATGCGGGACACATCGGTCAGCCCACGGGCGGCCTCGGCGCGGGTGGCGCGGAGGAGGATGTGGTCGGGCTCATGCTTGCGCAGCACGTCGTAGATCAGGTCGGAATTCATCGTCATCTGTCGGCCGGATTTTTCCTGGCCCGGGTGGTTCTTCTCGATCAGCCCGGCGATCGTCGCAATGCTGCGGAAGGTGCGGCGGAGCATGGAGGATTCCGCGATCCACTCCTCCAGCTCCTCGCCGAGGATGTCCTCCTCGAAAAGGTGCTCCGGGTCGGTCGGCTCGAAGGCGGACCAGGTGGCGAGGACATAATCGGTGCCGAGATAGCCCATGGGGCCATAGCCCATCCGCTCCATGCGCTTGGTGATCAGCATCCCGAGGGTCTGGTGCGCCAGGCGCCCCTCGAAGCAATAGGCGACCATGAACCAGCGACCGCCCTTGGGGAACACCTCGACCAGGAGCCCGTCGCGCTGCGGCAGCTCGGAGCGGTGGCGCTGCAGGCGCAGCCAGTCCCGCACCGGCTCCGGCAGGCCGCGCCAGCGGCGCGGGTCGGCGAGGATGGAGCGCACGCGGAAGGAGAGATTGGTGGAAAGGGGCATCCGCGCGCCGGCATAGGCCGGCACGCGCGGATCCCCGTCGCCGCCGCGGGTGACGACCATGGTCAGGGCGTCGATCCCCTCGTAGCGCAGCACCTGGCCCGCGAAGATGAAGGAGTTCCCGGGCTCCAGCGTCGAGGCGAACCATTCCTCCACCTCGCCCAGCACGGGGCCGCCCCGGATGCGGACCTTGAGCATGGGCGTATCGACGATGGTGCCGAGATTCATCCGGGCCTGGCGGGCCACGCGCAGGTCGCGGATATGGACCATGTCCTCGCTGTCGCGGAACAACCGGCGGAAGCGGTCATAGGCGCGGAGTGCGTAGCCGCCATCCTCCACGAAGCGCAGCACGTCGTCGAAGTCGCGGCGGGCGAGGGTGGAATAGGCGCCGCAGCGCGTGACCTCGGCGTAGAGGGCATCGGGGTGGAAGGGGGCCTGGCAGGCCATGGCCAGGATGTGCTGGGCGAGCACGTCCAGGCCGCCCGGGCGGGGGGCGTCGCCGTCCAGCTCATGCGCGCGCACCGCTTCCGTGGCGGCGACGCATTCCAGCACCTCGAAGCGGTTGGCGGGCACCAGCACGGCCCGGGAGGGCTCGTCCATGCGGTGGTTGGCGCGGCCGATCCGCTGGAGGAGGCGGGAGACGCCCTTGGGGGCGCCGACATGGATCATCTGGTCCACCGCGCCCCAGTCGATGCCGAGATCGAGGGAGGCGGTGGCGACCACGGCGCGAAGCTTTCCCGCGGCCATGGCGGCCTCCACCTTCCGCCGCTGCTCGATCTGGAGGGAGCCGTGATGGAGCGCGATGGGCAGATTGCGCTCGTTGATCTTCCAGAGCGCGGCGAAGATCAGCTCCGCCTGGGCGCGGGTGTTGACGAAGACGATGGTGACGCCCGCCTCCTCGATCCGGGCGAGTATCCCGGGCGCGGAGGCGATGCCCATATGGCCGCCCCAGGGCAGGTGGCCTTCGGGGAGCATCAGGTCCATCACCGGCTCCGCGCCGCCCTTGCCGAGGACCAGGCGCACATCCTCCGCCCGGGCACTGGGGGAGAGCCAGGCGCGCAGGGCCTCGGGATGCGCCACGGTGGCCGAAAGGCCCACATGGCGGAGCCCGGGGGCGAGGAGGTCGAGCCGGGCCATGCAGAGGGAGAGCTGGTCCCCGCGCTTGGTGCCGGCCATGGCATGGGCCTCGTCCACCACCACCGCCTTGAGGCCGGCGAAGAACTCGGGCGCCTCGGGGTTGGCGAGGAGCACGGCGAGGCTTTCCGGCGTGGTGAGAAGGATCTGCGGCGGCGTCTCCCGCTGGCGCGCGCGGCGGTTCTGGGGGGTGTCCCCGGTGCGGGTCTCGATGCGGATGGGCAGGCCCATCTCCTCCACCGGGGTGGTGAGGTTGCGGGCGATGTCCACCGCCAGCGCCTTCAGCGGGGAGACATAGAGGGTGTGCAGCCCCTCCCGCGGATTCGCATGCAGGTCCATGAGGCTGGGCAGGAAGCCCGCCAGGGTCTTGCCGCCACCCGTCGGGGCGATGAGGAGGGCACTCTCCCCGGACTGCGCGGCCTTCCACAGGGCCAGCTGATGAGGGCGCGGGGTCCAGCCGCGCGCGGCGAACCAACCTGCGAAGGGTTCCGGCAATGTTCCCATGGGCAGGGGGTATATGGCATGGATTGGCCGTGGTGCGAGGGTCGCCCCGCAAGAGCCTGAGTTGAAAGCATCCGCGATGGCCGAGTTGAACGCCTATCTGCCGCTGATCCTGGCCGGCCTCGCGCTGCTGGGGATGGTGGCGCTGCTGCTGCGGCGCCCCGCGGCGGGCGCGGCGGACGCGCTCGGGGCCCTTTCCGGCAAGCTGGACGCGATGGGCGCCGCGCAGGACCGGCAGGCCGCCGCCGCGGCCGACCGGGCCGCCGCGACCGAGCGGGCCATGGCGGACCGGCTGGCCGAGGCACGGGTAGCGACCGACGCGGCGCTGGCGGCGCAGCGCGAGAGGCTGGGCGCGACCGAGCAGGCCCTGGCGGACCGGCTGGGGGAGGCCACCCGGGCCATGGCGGACGCGCTGGCCGCGCAAGGCCTGGCCATGGCGAACAGCACCGCCGCGCAGAACGAGCGCTTGGCTGCCCAGGAAAAGGTGCTGGCCGAGCGCCTCGCCGCTTCCAGCCTCGCCCTGACCGAGACGCTGGCGACCGCGCTCTCCGCCCAGAACGAGCGGCTGGCGGCGCAGGAGAAGGCGCTGGCGGACCGGCTGGCCGCGACCCAGGAATCCCTCGGCGCGGCAGTGGCGGCGCAGAACGAGCGGATCGGGCGCATCCTGAACGAGAATGCGCTGAAGGCGGAGGAGACCGCCGGCAAGATCCATGAGCGCCTGGCCGTCATTGACGCGGCGCGGGCCAATATGGAGGCGCTGGGTGCGCAGGTGGGCAGCCTCGCGCAGATCCTCGGCAACAAGCAGTCCCGCGGCGCCTTCGGCGAGGTGCAGCTTCGCCAGATCGTGGAGGACCGGCTGCCGCCGGACGGCTTCTCCTGGCAGCACACGCTCGCGAACCGCACGCGCTGCGACGTGCTCATCCGGCTTCCGAACCCACCCGGGCCCATCGCGGTGGACAGCAAGTTCCCGCTGGAATCCTGGCTGGCGGCACGGGATGCGGCGGACGACACCGCGCGGATCGCGGCCACGAAGCGGTTTGCGGCGGACGTGACCCGCCATGTGGACGACGTCGCCGGCAAGTACATCTGCCCCGGCGAGACGGCCGAGGGCGCGCTGATCTTCGTGCCCTCCGAGGCAATCTATGCCGACCTCCACGCGGCCCATGCGCCGGTGGTGGACCGGGCGGCGCGGATGGGCGTCTACATCGTCTCGCCCAGCACCATGTGGGCGGTGCTCGGCACCATGCGGGCACTCATGCAGGACGTGCGGATGCGCGCCGAGGCCGGGCAGATCAAGAACCAGGTGGCCGAGCTGATGAAGGACATCGTCCGGCTGGAAGACCGCGTGGGGAAGCTGCGAAAGCACTTCGTGGACATCCAGACCGACGTGCAGCAGATCGAGATCACCACCAGCAAGATCACCCGCCGGGGCGTGGCGATCGAGGCCGTGGAACTGACCGATACGCCGGCCCTGCCGGCGCCGGGCGCGGTTCTGCCCTCGGCGGCGGATTGAGCCGTCCCGGGGAGGGCTCCGCCCTCCACCCGCCAAGGGCCTGAGGCCCTTGGAACCCCGTCTGACTGCCGTGGATACCCCGATCAAAGGGGTCTCGGGTTAGATGGAATTGACCCTGCGCTTGCAGTCGCCTCGGGTCGATGACCCGAGGCGCACCGTCAGCCCCGTGATTCCAAACTTCTAGAAAAAGATGATGGTGAGGGGTCCGGGGAGAGGAAGAATTCCTTCTTCCTCTCCCCGGGACAGACCGTCAGCGCAGAATAGATGCGCCCCCGCCGTATCAGGCCGGCGTCATCCCGATGGCCCGGACCAACGGCTCCCACTTGTCCATCTCCGCCTTCAGCCACCCAGCGGCTGTCTCGGGCGTGCTGTCAGCACGGGGCTCGATGGTCATTTCGCTGAAGCGCTGCTGGGTTCTGGGGTCGCGGATCACGGCGTTGGCGGCGGCGTTGAGCTTGCGCACGATCTCCTCCGGCACGCCGGCGGGGGCGAGGAGCATGTGCCAGGTATAGGCCTCGTAGCCTGGCAGCCCGGCCTCGCTGAAGGTGGGGATGTCGGGCAGCTGCGGCATGCGGCGGGCTGAGCTGATGGCCAGGCCCCGCGTGGCGCCCCGTCGCACGCTCTCCACCCCATCCGAGGCCACGTTGAGGAACATGGTCAGGTTCCCGTTCAGCAGGTCCGGCATGGCGGGGGCGGAACCCCGGTACGGCACGTGGTTGACCTTCAGGTTCCCCGCCTGGTGCAGGAAGAGTTCCGTTGCCAGATGCACGGCCCCGCCCGCGCCGGAGCTGCCATAGTCGTACCGTCCCGGCCGTTCCCGGAACATCGCGATCAGCTCCTGGAGACTGCGCGCCGGAACGGCGTTGTTGACCTGCAGCAGCATGGGGATGACGCCGAGCAGGGCGACGGGCTGGAAGTCCCGCACGGGGTCGAAGGACAGGTTTGAGAACAGCGCGCGCAGCACGGAATGGGCGACCGTGCTGTAGAGGAAGGTGGAGCCGTCCTTCGGCCCCTTGGCGACGACCTCCGTCCCGACGACGACGCCGGACCCCGTCCGGTTCTCCACCACCACCCTCTCGGGCAGCATGCCCGAAAGGCCCTCGGCCACCAACCGCGCGGCCACATCGGTGGGGCCGCCCGCCGCGAAGGGGCAGATCAGGCGGATGGGCTGGCGCGGCCAGTCGCCCTGGGCGCGGGCAGCGGCCGGGATGATGGCCGGCGCGGCGAGGGCCGCCATGCCCAGATGCAGGATTCCGCGGCGCTGGATGCGCATGAGCACTCCTCCCTTTCCGGTGCTTTGCCGCACCTTGTGGGAGGGAGCCTGTCACCGGCCCGGACGCGACCGCAACAAAAAGGGTGGTTGGGACCTCAGAGCGGCGGGGTGCCGCCCACCCGCATCAGGTGGTGCATGCCCACCTCCTCCGGCGCGAGGCAGCCGAGGAGCGCGAGGTTGCGGTCCACCTCCGTGGAGAGGATGTCGATCCCGTGCCGCACGCCGGCCTCGCCGCCCACGGCCGCCGCATAGAGGAAGGGGCGGCCCACGAAGACGAAATCGGCGCCCATCGCCAGGGCCTTGAGCACGTCCGAGCCGCGGCGGATGCCGCCATCCATCATCACCACCATGTCCCCGGCGGCGGACTTCACCTCGGGCAGGGCGCGGAAGGCGGAGATGGCGCCGTCGAGCTGGCGGCCGCCATGGTTGGAGACGATGACGCCATCCGCGCCTTCCTCATGGGCGCGGCGGGCATCCTCCCCATGCAGGATGCCCTTCACGACGAGCTTGCCCGACCATTGGCGGCGGATCTGGGCGAGATGCGACCAGTTCAGGTGGTCCCGCGCGCCGAAGTCGCGCTCCACGTTGCGGGCGATGATCGGGGCGCCACGCGTCGCGTAGGAATTCTCGAAATGCGGCATGCCATGGCGGCGAAGCGTGCGGAACATCGTGTCCAGCAGCCAGCGCGGGCGGATCGCGCCGTCCCAGGCCAGGCGCAGCGTCGGCTTCAGGGGCGTGGAGAAGCCGGAGCGGACGTTGTTCTCGCGGTTGCCCATGGTGGTGGTGTCCACCGTGAGGACGAGGGTCTTGAAGCCCGCCTTGGCCACGCGCTCCACCAGCCCCGCGATGCGGGCCGGTTCGCCGGGGAGATAGGCCTGGAACCAGCTCTCCGGCGCCTCGCGGACCACCTCCTCCAGCGGAATGAGGGAGGAGCCGGACATGATCATGGGGATTCCGGCGTCACGGGCCGCGCGGGCGAGGACGAGGTCGCCGCGATAGGCCATCATGGCGCTGATGCCCATGGGCGCGATGCCGAAGGGCGCGCGCACCTCGCGCCCGAACAGGGTGGTGCCGATGGTCCGGCGGGAGACGTCGATCAGGTAGCGCGGGCGGAAGGCCCAGTCCTGGAAAACCGCCCGGTTGTCCTTCAGCGAGGCGTTGGTCTCGGCCGCGCCGGCGACATAGCCGAAGAGCGGCCGGGGGAGCTTGCGGCGGGCGGCGGGCTCGAAGTCGTCCAGCGCCAGGATCGGGCGGAGGGCGCGGGGGAGGGACTTGTTGACGCTGCGGTAGACGCCCCGGGCCGGGGGCGGAACGGGGGCCTGGGATGGGGTGCTGGTGCCGTCGGCCATGCCGTTATCCTCCGGGAATCATCGCTTGCCTGCTTGGCGGGCAGTATCGACCAGGGGCGCCGGGCCGGGTAGCCGACGGATACGCAACGAAGCCCCGCAGCGAGCGGGACTAGCCCTCCGCCGCCGCCACGACCCGGTCCACGAAGAGACCGGCGCTGCCGAGATAGCTCGACGGATCGGTGATCCGCGCGATCTCCTCGGGCGACATCTCCTTCGCCACCCCCTCGTCGCGCGCGAGCGCCTCCGCGAGGGGGATCCGCTCCTCCAGTGCCAGGTCGCAGGCGTGGTGCACGGCGTCATGCGCCGCGCCGCGCCCGAGCCTCGGGGCCAGGCTCATCATCACCGCCTCGGCCATGATGGCGCCGCCCGTCGCCTCCAGGTTCCGGCCCATCCGGGCCGAGTCCACGGTCATGCCCTGGGCGATCTGCCGCGCCTGGTCGAGCGCGCCATGGGTCAGCAGCAGGGCCTGGGGGATGGCCAGCGGCTCGGCCTGCCACGGCCCCGTGCCGCGCTCGTGGTCCAGCGCCATGGCGGACATCACCTGAGGCACCAGCGCGTGGACGCCGCGGCTCTGGGCGAGGACGTATTCGCAGGCGATGGGGTTGCGCTTCTGCGGCATGGTGGAGGAGCCGCCGCGCCCGGCCTCATGCGGCTCGAACACCTCGGCCACCTCAGTCTGCATCAGCAGCATCACATCCGTCGCCATCTTCGAGAGCGTGCCGCAGAGGATGCCGCACCAGCAGACCGCCTCGGTCACGGTGTCGCGCGCGACATGCCAGGGGATCTCGGGCACGGCCAGGTCCAGCTCCCGCGCCAGGCCATCGGCAACCGCCGGTCCCTGCTCGCCCAGGGAGGCGAGGGTGCCCACCGCGCCGCCGAACTGCACGCGCAGCAGGCGCGGCAGCAAGGCCTCCAGTGTCTCCCGCGCATGGAGGAGGGGGGCGAGCCAGACGGCGCATTTGTACCCGAAGGTGACGGGCAGGGCGTGCTGGAGGTGGGTGCGCCCGGCCATCACCGTGCCCCGGTGCTCTCGTGCGCGCGCGGCGAGCGCGGCGATGGTCGCGTCGAGATCGGTGCGGATCAGCGCGAAGGCGTCGCGCAGCGCGAGGACTAGCGCCGTGTCGAGGACGTCCTGGGTCGTCGCGCCCCAATGGGTCCAGCGCGCCGCCTCCTCACCCGCCAGCGCGCCGAGCTGCTTCACCAGCCCCACCACAGGATAGCCCGTGTTGCGCGTGGCGGCGGCGAGCTTCGGCAGGTCGAGCCGATCAGCCCTTGCTGCCTCCGTGATGGCGCGCGCCGCGGCCTCCGGCACGATGCCGAGCCGCGCCTGCGCGCGGGCGAGGGCCGCCTCCACGTCGAGCATGCGCTGGAGAAGGGCCATCTCCCCGACGGCGCCGCGCATGGAATCCGTGCCGTAGAGGACGCCCCAGACGGCGCCGTCCGCCGGATTGACCGCCATGCTAGACCGCCATCCAGACGGTCTCGCCCTCGCCCTGAAGGCGGAGGTCGAGGGTCCAGGTGCCGTTGCCGGCGGGCTTCGCGATCATGGTTCCCCGCCGCGCCTCGGGCACCGCCTTCAGCACGGGGTCCGTGGCGTTCAGCGCCTCGCCCTCGAAATACAGGCGCGTGCAGAGATGCTGCAGCAGGCCGCGCGCGAAGACGGCCAGCGCCACATGGGGCGCCTGCATCGCGTTGCCGCCGGCATGGGGGCCGACCGGAACCGGGCCGGGCTTGAGGGTGACGAAGCGGAAGCGCCCCTCCTTGTCGGTGGCGCAGCGGCCATAGCCCTGGAAGGCGGTCGGGTCGCCATGCTGGTCCGGGTAGCGGCCCGCGGGGTCGGCGTGCCAGATCTCCACCATCGCATCCGTCACGCGCGCGCCGGTGCCATCCGTAATGGTGCCGGTGAGCGTGATCCGCTCCGCGCCCTCGGGCAGGGCATCGGCGAAGTGGCGGGTCGTGTCCGCCCATTCCGGAAAGTCCACCAGGTGCCAGTAGGGGCCTGCGGTCTGGTGGGCGGAGGCGGCGAGGGCGGCGGAGGGGGCGAGTTCCGGCGTGGCTTCAGCCATGGTGGCCATCCTCCATCGGCGTGGCCTCGCGCCCGCGCAGCACGATGTCGAAGCGGTAGCCCAGCGCCCATTCGGGCTGGGTGATGTCGAGGTCGAAGCGGGAGACCAGGCGGTTGCGCGCCGCCTCGTCCGCCACCGTGTTGAAGATGGGGTCCAGCGGCAGCAGCGGGTCGCCGGGGAAGTACATCTGGGTGATCATGCGCTGCGCGAAGCCCGCGCCGAACAGGCTGTAGTGGATGTGGTTCGGCCGCCAGGCATTCTGGTGGTTGCGCCAGGGATAGGCGCCGGGGCGGATGGTGACGTAGCGGTACCAGCCCTCGTCATCCGTGAAGACGCGGCCCATGCCCCGGAAGTTCGGGTCCAGCGGGGCATCATGCGTATCGCCCTCATGGTTGTAGCGGCCGGCGGCATTGGCCTGCCAGACCTCGACCATGGCTTGGCGGATGGGGCGGCCATCCTCGTCCATCACGCGGCCGGCCACGATGATGCGCTCGCCCATGGCATGGCCGCGGCCGTTCTCCAGCACGCTGAGATCCGTAATCTCGGGATAGCGCGCGCGGGTGAAAACCGGGCTGCTCGTCTCCGTCAGCGTGTGCGGCAGCTCCAGCAGCGGCTGCTGCGGGTGGCGCGCCCGGGTGCTGCCATAGCTGGGGGAATTCAGCGGCGGCTGGGTCGCCGGGTCCGGGCGGCGATAGCCGTGCACGGCCTCGCTCATCGGCTCGCTCATCGGGCGTCCTCCATCTGCGCCAGGATGTCCTTGGCGATCTTCAGCGCATGGTTAGCCACGGGCACGCCGGCATAGGCGCCGACCTGCAGCAGCACCTCCGCGATCTCCTCCGGCGTCACGCCCGTGTTGCGCGTGGCGCGCACATGCAGGCCGAACTCCCCCTCCCGCGCCAGGGCCGCGGTGACGGCGAGGGTGAGGAGGGAGCGCGTGTGGCGCGGCAGGCCCGGGCGGGTCCAGATCTGCCCCCAGACATTGCGGGTGATGTAGTCCTGGAAGGGCGCATCGAGCGCGGTGACATTCGCCTGGGCGCGGGCGACATGCGCCTCCCCCAGCACGGCCTTGCGGACCGCCATCCCGGCGGCATGGGCATCGCCGACGGGCGGCGAGGCGAGATGCTCTTGCAGCGCCTCCGTGATCGCCTCGGCGGCCTCAAAGGTCGGGATATGGGAGACGCCGGGGAGCACCGTGAGCGTGCTGCCCGGGATGGCCTCCTGGATGGCCGCGGCGGCGGAAACCGGCGAGGCCTGGTCCAACTCGCCCACCACCACCCGGGCGCGGCACTGGAGCCTGCCCTGCAGCGGGGCGGCCCGCGCGTCGCGCAGCGCGGCGCAGGCGGCGGCATAGCCCTGGGCTGGCGTCGTCAGCAGCATCGACCGGAGGGCGCGGGAGGAGGGGGAGGACTGGTCCACCACCCAGCGCGCCATCACCCCATCCACCACGGCCGCCATGCCGCCCGCGCCCACGGCCTCGATCCGCGCCTGCCAGTTGGAGGGCGGCGGGAATTCCAGGGCGGTGTCGAGCAGGAAGAGGGAGAGCACCCGGCCCGGCTGGGCGGCGGCCATCTCCATGGCAATGCGCCCGCCGATCGAGATGCCGGCGAGATGCGCCGCGGGAATGCCCAGCGCGTCCATCACCGCGAAGGCGTCCTCGGCAAGGTCCGCCATGGTGGCTTCCCCCGGGACCACACCCGTCAGCCCGTGCCCGCGCAGGTCGAAACGGATCACCCGGTGGGTGCGGGAGAGGATATCGGCCTGCGGATCCCAGACATGCAGCCCGGTCCCGAGGCTGTGCATCATCAGCACGGGGGGGGCGCCGGGCGGCCCTTGCACCTGCACATGCACCGACATGTCGCGGATCGCGATGAACATCCGGCCGTTCTACTCCCCTGGCCCTCCCCAGATTTGCCGGGGCGGCCGGGGGCCGCTGCGGGTGGGGATGCCGTGCCGAAGCCGTATCACGGCACCCCCGGGCCGAAAACCCGCCGCCCGTTCAGACCCCCGCGACCGAGACCTGGCCGGAATCCTGCCCCCGCATCGCCCAGCCGGTGGTCCGGTTCTCGATGGCGACGGCCACCACATACATCACCACGCCCATCACGCCCGTGATGATGAGCCCGGCGAAGACGAGCGGCACGTCGAAGCGCGACGAGGCGAGCATCATCAGGTGGCCGATGCCCTTATTCGCCGCCACCGTCTCCGCGATGATGGAGCCGACGAAGGCGACGGTGATCGCGATTTTCAGCGAGGCGAAGAAGTAAGGCATGGCCCTGGGCAGGCCGACCTTGCGGATGATGTCGGTCGGCCGAGCGCCGAGGGCGCGCAGCACGTCCCGCAGCTCCGGCTCCACCGTGGCGATGCCGGTGGCCACGTTCACCACGATGGGGAAGAAGCTGATGAGGAAGGCGGTGATGACGGCGGGCACCGTGCCGATGCCGAACCAGATCACCAGGATGGGCACCACCGCCACCTTCGGCACCGAGTTAAAGGCGATCAGCAGCGGGTAGAGCCCGTGATAGAGCAGGGTGGAGGAGCCGATGGCCACCCCCAGCAGCAGCCCGAAGACGATGGCCAGGGCGAAGCCGATCAGCGTGGTCATCAGCGTCTGCCAGGAATTGTCCAGCAGCGGCAGCCACCACTTCACCATACTCTGCGCGATGGCGGAGGGCGCGGGCAGGATGAACTGGGGGATGGCGAAGGCCCGGCAGATTACCTCCCAGAGCAGGAAGGTGCCGATGATGATGAGCCAGGGCAGCGCGGCCTGAAGGCGGCGGCGGCGACGCGCGGCGGCCGCCAGGGCATCGATGCGGCGCTGCGCGGCCGTGGGCGCGGCGGGCGCCGAGGGGGCGCGGTCGTCAAACGGCATGGGTGGCCTCCTCGGCGCTGGCGGGGAGCGTCACCTCCTCGCCCCGGCGCGCCGCGCTGATATGCTCGCGCAGGTCATGGACCAGCTCCTGGAACGGCTGGGTGTAGGTGAGGTCGAGGCTGCGCGGCCGCTCGAAGGGGACGCTGCGCTCCGCGATGATCCGGCCGGGGCGGGCGGACATGATCAGCACGCGGTCCGCGAGGAACACCGCCTCCTTCAAGTCGTGGGTGACGAGGATGACCGTCGGCTTGAGAATGTTGCACACCCCCTGCAGCTCCACCCACAGATCCTCGCGCGTGAAGACGTCGAGCGCGCCGAAGGGCTCGTCCAGCATCAGCAGCTGCGGATCGTGGATCAGGGCCCGGCAGAGGCTGGCGCGCTGCTGCATGCCGCCGGAAAGCTGGTGCGGCGTCTTGTGCTCGAAGCCCTTCAGCCCGACCAGCGCGAGGAGCTTGCGCGCCTTCTCCTCATACATCGCGCGCTCCGCCCGCAGGCGGCGCCGGTGGGGCTCCACCACCTCCAGCGGCAGCATCACGTTCTCGAGGATGGTGCGCCAGGGCAGCATGGTGGGCGCCTGGAAGGCCATGCCGGCGATGGAGAGGGGGCCATCCACCTCCTTCCCCGCGACGATCACGCTGCCGGCCGAGCAGGGCCAGAGGCCCGTGACCAGGCGCATCAGCGTGGACTTGCCGCAGCCCGAGGGCCCGACCACGGCGACGAACTCCCCCTTGGCGATCCGCATGGAGGTGTGGCGGAGCGCCAGCGTGCCCTCCGCGCCGCCATAGCGCATGGAGACGTCGTCGATCTCCACGAAGGGTCTCTCGAACCCGCCCATACCGGCCTTGCCTTTCCGTCGGCCAAGCCCCGCCGGGGCCGGCCCGCCCGGCGCCCCCCGCGCCGCGTTACCGCGGGAGGTCTAGCAAGCCGCGCGCCAGGGCCGGGGTACCGGCCGCGCCGGGGATTTCGTCGCCCTGCCCTTGGCACCCCTGCCCGGCGGACCCAATCTGCCGGAACCATAAGCCGAGGACCCGCCGATGCCCGTCGAGGACATCTCTCCCCAGGACAGCTACGCGGCCCTCCAGGCCGATCCCGATTCCCTCCTCGTGGACGTGCGGACGGATGCGGAATGGAACTTCGTCGGAATCCCCGACCTGTCGGAGGCGGGCAAGCAGCCCGTGCTGATCCCGTGGCAGCTCTATCCGTCCATGCAGGTGAACGGCGCCTTCGTGGAGGGGCTCCGGCGGGCGGGCGCCACGCCGCTGAGCAAGATCTACTTCCTCTGCCGCTCCGGGGCGCGCTCCCTCGCGGCGGCCCAGGCGGCGCAGGCCGCGGGCTTCCCGCATGCCTTCAACGTCGCGGACGGTTTCGAGGGCCCGGTGGACGCTGAGGGGCATCGGGGCCGCATGGCCGGCTGGAAAGCGAGCGGGCTGCCCTGGCGCCAGCGCTGATCCCCGAAGGGAGAGCGGCCCGCCCCTGCATCGCGGGGCGGGCCGGGGGGCCGCGAGCGCGGCCCCCTTTCACCTCCGGGCCTACTCGACCCGGATATTCGCGCGGCGGGCCACCTCGCCCCAGCGCTTGGTCTGCTCGGCGACGAAGTCGCGGAACTGAGCGGGCGAGAAGGCGCCGGCCGTGATGCCCAGCTCCTCATAGCGCGCCTTCACATCCGGGCTCGCCAGCGCGGCGAGCGCCTCGCGGTTCAGCCGCTCCACGATCGGGGCGGGCGTGGCGGCGGGGGCGAAGATGCCGTGCCAGGAGACGCTTTCGAAGCCCGGCAGGCTCTCGGCGATCGTCGGCACGTCCGGCGCCTGGGGCACGCGCTGGAGGCTGCCCACGCCGATGGCGCGGATGCGCCCCTCCCGCGCATGCGGCCAGCCGGAGGAGAAGTTGTCGAAGGCCATGGGCAGGGTGCCGGCCAGCATGTCGGTCATGATCTGCCCGCTGCCGCGATAGGGCACATGCACCGCCTCGGTGCCGGTCAGCTGCGTGAACAGCTCGCCCGCCAGGTGGATGGAGGTGCCGACGCCGGAGGAGCCGTAGTTAATCTGGCCCGGGCGCGCCTTCATAAGCGCCACCAGCTCCGGCACCGTGCGGGCCGGGATGTTGTTCGCGACGACCAGCATGTTCGGCTGGCTGCCCAGCAGAGCGATGGGCGCGAAGTCACGCAGGTTGTCGAAGGGGATGCGCGGGTAGATCGACGGGTTGATCGCATGGCTGCTGATCGTGCCCATGCAGATCGTGTAGCCGTCCGGCGCGGCCTTGGCGCAGGCCTCCGCGCCGATATTGCCGCCCGCGCCCGCGCGGTTATCCACCACGATCGGCTGGCCCAGGCGCTTGGACATCTCGGCGCCGACCAGACGCCCGATCAGGTCCGTGGTGCCACCCGCGGCAAAGGGCACGATCATGCGGATGGAGCGGCTGGGCCAGGCCTCCTGGGCCTGGAGGGGCAGGGGAGAGAGGGCCAGGGCGCAGGCCGCTCCCATGAGGGCGCGTCGGAGCATCGGTGTTCCTTTCCTGGCGCGCCGGGAAAGGCGCACCGTTTCCTGGCGGAAGGGACAGCATCCGGCCCGGCAGCCGTCAAGCCGTGGTGCAGCGGGAGGAGATCGCCCGGTTGCGCCGCGGGCAGCGGCATCGCACTGATTCGGCCAGGACAGGGCCGCCGCCGCGCATGGCCGGGCGGAAGGAGGAGGCGGAAGCATGCATCCGGAGGCGGAGGCCTTCATCAGGGCGAACCTTCCCGTGCTGCCGGTTCCCTCCATCCCCGAGATCCGCCTGCACAAAGCCGGGCCGAGGAGCGGGCTCGGGCGGCTCGACAGGATGGATGAGGCTTTCGGAGCGCCATACTGGGCGCATCATTGGGCCGGGGGCCTCGCCCTCGCGTGTTTCCTGCTCGACCATCCTGCGGTGGTCGCCGGCCGAAGGGTGCTCGATCTCGGCGCGGGTTCGGGCATCGTCGGCATCGCCGCCGCCAGGGCCGGCGCGCGTGATGTCCTGGCGGCCGATGTGGATCCCTATGCCATCGCGGCCCTCCAACTGAACGCGGCGCTGAACCGCGTCCGCATCACGCCGGTCGCGGAGGACCTGACGGCGGGCGACGCACCGCCTGTGGATCTTGTCGCGGTGGGCGACCTTTTCTACGAGGCCGGCCTGGCCGCCGCGGTTACGACCTTCCTCGACCGCTGCCTCGGCGCGGGCATCGCGGTGCTGGTCGGGGACCCCGGGCGGCGCGCCCTGCCACGCTCGCGGCTTCGGCTGCTGGCGGAGTACCCCGTGCCGGACTTCGGCGACGCGACCGGCGGCGCGGCGAAGCCGGCGGGGGTCTTCGCCTTCGTCCCGGCCGATGGGTGATCGCCAAGGCTTGGACCCGGCAGGAAGGGCTCCGGAACGGGACCACAGCGTGATCTACCGCTTCATCATCCTGGATTTCGACGGCACGTTGGCCGACAGCGCTGCCTGGACCACGCGCGCCCTGATCGAAGGCGCGGAACGGCATGGCTACCGCCGCCTGGACGAGGCGGGGGTGGAGGCCCTGCGCGGGCTGGACAACCGCGCCATCATCCGCAGCCTCGGCCTGCCCTTTTGGAAGCTGCCCGGGATCGCGCGCGACATGCGGCGACGCATGGCGGCGGAAGCCGGGTCGATCCCGCTCTTCCCCGGCAGCGCCGGGATGCTGGAGGCGCTGGCGGATCGCGGCGCTACCCTCTCCATCGTCACCTCCAATGCCGAGGAGAACGTGCGGCGGATCCTCGGCCCGGCTCTTTGCCGACGGATCGCCCTGATGGAATGCGGCGCCTCGCTCTTCGACAAGGCGCGGCGGCTGCGGCGGGTGCTTCGGCGGGCCGGCGCACCGGCGGAGGCGGCGATCGCCCTTGGCGACGAGGTGCGGGACATCGAGGCGGCGCGCGAGGCTGGTATCGCCGCGGGAGCCGTGGCCTGGGGCTATGCGACGCGCGACCTGTTGGCCTCGCGCCGCCCGGATTTCCTCTTTGACCGGATGGAGGAGGTGGCCGGGGCCCTGCTGCCGCTCAGCCCCGCCCCGAAGCCACCGCCCGGTTCTCCAGGCGCGACAGCAGCCGCACCACCGGCCAGAGAATGATGAAATAGGCCAGCGCGGCCGCGACGATCGGGGAGGCATTGTAGGTCACGCTCTGCGCCTGCCGCGCCTGGAACAGCAGTTCCGGCAGGGCGACGACCGAGGCGATGGAGGTGAGCTTCACCACCTCCAGCGTGTTGGAGACGAGATCGGGCAGCACGTTCCGCACGGCCTGCGGGATGACGACGAGCCAGAGCGCGAGCGAGGGACGAAGGCCGAGCGCGCGCGCGGCCTCCATCTGTCCGGGCGGCACGCTGTCGAGCCCGGCGCGCAGCACCTCGCCGTAATAGGAGCCGGTGTTCAGGAAGAAGGCGAGTGCCACCGCGCCCCAGGGGCCGAGATCCACGCCGAGGAAGGGCAGGCCCGCATAGAGGAAGATCAGCAGCACCAGCGGGGGCAGGGCCCGGAAGGTGTCCGTCCAGACGGCGAGCGGCCAGCGGACCCAGCGGCTGCGGGCGCGGGAGAGGAGGGCGATGGCCATGCCATGGGCAAGGCCCAGCGGCACGACGATGGCCGCGAGCAGAAGTGTCTGCACCAGCCCGCGCCAGAGGATCGGCATCGCGCGCAGCACGATGTCCAGGTTCAGGAAGGAGTCGACGAAGTCCTCGAGCACGGTCCGCTCCTCAGCGCCCCGGGATCGCGACGCGGCGCTCGATCCAGCGCCCCGCCCCGACCACGGGCAGGAAGAGAAGGGCATAGGCGATGGCGCCGAGCGTCAGCGGCGAGGGATTGCCGGAGAAGGCCATCGCCGACTGGGCCGCGCCCAGGATTTCCGCCACGCCCACCACCGAGGCGAGGGCCGTGCCCTTGGTGATGGCGATGGTTCGGTTGGTGAGCGGCGGCACCACCATGCGGACCGCCTGGGGCAGGACGATCCGGAACAGGATGGGCAGGAAACGCAGGCCGAGCGCCTTTCCGGCATCCCACTGCCCCCGCGGCGTCGCGGTGATGCCGGCCCAGAAGATCTCCTCCGAGAAGGCCGCCAGCACGAGGGTGAGCGAAAGCCAGGTTGCCCAGAAGCCGGAGAGGGAGATGCCCATCCCCGGCAGCCCGAAATAGAGGAGGACGATGATTACCAGCGGAGGGAGGGCGCGGAACAGGTCCACGAAGAAGATGATGGCCCAGTTCAGCACGCGCAGCCCGAAAGCCCGCAGCACGGCCAGCCCCAGGCCGAGCGCGAGCCCCGCCACCACGATGAGCGCCGCCAGCGCGACCGTGAGGGCGAAACCCTCCACGATCTTCGGCAGCCACTCCGCCATCACCTTCCCATTCAGGAAGGTGATGGCGAATCCGTCCAGGCCCCCCATTTCAGGCTAGGCGCCGTCAGCTGCAGCGCGGCTCATGCGGCGTCGAATCGTGGCCGGGCAGGCCGGGCACCCCGTAGCCGGGGAAGACGGTGTTCTCGGCATCATCCGCGGCCGGAACGGCGCCGAACCACTTCTCCGAAAGCCGGGCGACGAAGCCGTCCTTCTTCATGCATTCCAGCACGTTCTCTACCTCGTTCCGCAGGGCCTCGTTGTCCCGGCGGAAGGGAGCGGCCCAATGCGCGCGCGTCTCGCGGATGGCGAAGTCCGGCACCAGGTTGCGCTGCTGGCTGGCGGCATATTTCACCACCGTGTTCCCGGCCAGCACGGCATAGGCCCGGTTGGAGACCACGGCCTGCACGGCGTCGGGGTTGGTGTCATAGGTCTGGAAGGTGAAGCCCAGCCGCTCCGCATTCGCCTGGGCCCAGGCATCGTAGGCGCTGCCCTTGTTCACCGCGATGACCTTGCCCCGGAGGTCGTCCAGGCTGCGGATCGGAGCATTGCCGCGGCGGATGCCGAACTGGAACTCGGTATAGAGATAGCCCTCGGCGAAGAGCATGGATTCCGCCCGCTCCCGCGTCACGGTGACGGGGGCGGCGAGGAAATCGTACCGCCCCGCGTTCAGGGCGGGAACGAGGCCCGAGAAGGAGGCGCTGTCGATGGTGATCTCCCGGCCCATGCGGCGCGCGACCTCGCGGAACAGATCCACGTTGAAGCCCTGGACGCCACCTTCGAGCCGCGGAAAGGCATGCGGGGCAAAGGTTCCGTCCACGGCGGTCCGCAGCGGCGGGCCGCCCTGGGCCAGGGCGGGGATGGAAGCAGCCGGGAAGGCGGCCAGGGCGGCGGCAAGAAGGAGGCGGCGCATGCGGGGATCCTCTGGGCGGATTCGGCAGGGCCGCGACGATTGCATGTGAGCCATGGCGCGGCGAGGGGGACTTGCCCAGATCCCGCCACGATCTCGTCGCGGCTCTGCCAAGGAGAGGGCGTTCCCTAGCCAAGTCGCCCGCCACAACGTGTCCTCACGCGCGGGCCGGAGCATCCGCCATGGACCGTATCGCCCTCGCCCTCATCGCCTCGGGCCTCGTCCTCATCCTCGCGATCGTCGGCACCGTGCTCGGGGGCATGTCCTCCGACGCCCTCCCGACCTATGCCGCCCTCGGGGCCGCCCTGTCGGGCACTGTGATCGTCACCGGCCTCGCCATGCTGGAGCGCCGCGCCTTCTCGCCCGCGCGCTCGATCTGACGCGCTGAAGAGACTCACCCCGCAGGATTGTCCCGGGGAGAGGAAGAAGGAATTCTTCCTCTCCCCGGCCCCCTCACCATCATCTTCTTTTAGATGTTTGGAATTACGGGGCTGACGGTGCGCCTCGGGTCGATGGCCCGAGGCGACTGCAAAGGCAGGAACAGGCCCCCGCCAACCAGGGACCCCACTGATCGAGAGTATCCACGGCAGTCAGACGGGGTTCCAAGGGCCTCAGCCCTTGGCGGGCCAGGGCGGAGCCCTCAACCTGCGAAGCCTGACTGACTAGGCCAGCTCCCCCGCAAAGGGTGTCACGCCTTCTCGGGATAGAGCCCCGCCAGCCCGGCTTCGCTGGCCTCGCAGCGGCCGCGCTCCGTGATTAGCCCCGTCACCAGCCGCGCCGGCGTCACGTCGAAGGCGGGGTTGGCGGCCGGAGTGCCCTCCGCGGCAACGCGGACGGTGACCACGCTGCCATCCGGCAGGCGGCCGGTGGCATCGGTCACTTCGGTGCCGGAGCGCTCCTCGATCGGGATTTCGGAAAGCCCGTCGCGCACCTTCATATCCAGCGTGGAGTGCGGGAGCGCGACCCAGAAGGGAACATTGTTGTCCCGCGCCGCAAGCGCCTTGAGATAGGTGCCGATCTTGTTGGCGACGTCGCCCTGGCGCGTCACGCGGTCCGTGCCGACGAGCACGATGTCCACAAGGCCGCGCTGCATCAGATGCCCGCCGGCATTGTCGGCGACGAGGGTGTGCGGCACGCCATGCGCGCCCAGCTCCCAGGCGGTGAGCGCCGCGCCCTGGTTGCGCGGGCGGGTCTCGTCCACCCAGACATGCACATCCAGCCCGAGGTCATGGGCCTGGTAGATGGGCGAGAGGGCGGTGCCGAAATCAACGGTCGCGATCCAGCCCGCATTGCAGTGGGTGAGGACGCGGACCGGCTCGCCGGCCGGCTTGCGCGCGGCGATCTCCTGCAGCAGCTCCAGCCCGTGCTGGCCGATGCGGCGGTTGGTCTCGACATCGTCGTCGCAGATGGCGGCCGCCTCGGCATAGGCGGCGTCGGCCCGGCGCTCCGGGGGGTGGTTGCGGACGGCGGCACAGATGCGGTCCAGCGCCCATTTCAGGTTCACCGCCGTGGGGCGGGTCTCGTTCAGCATGGCCGCCATCCGCTCGAGATTCTCGATGGAGGGGTCGCGGCGCAGCGCCATGGCGAGCCCATAGGCCCCGACCGCCCCGATCAGCGGCGCGCCGCGCACCTGCATGGAGCGGATGGCATGGGCGACCTGCTCCTCGTCGGAGAGGACCAGCTCCTCCACCGCCCAGGGCAGCTTCGTCTGGTCGAAGATGCGGATGGAGTAGCCGTCAGCATCCAGCCAGACGCTGCGGAAGGGCTTGCCGTCGATCTTCATCAGTCCGCCTTGGGGCTCAGATCCGTTGGTGCAGGGCGCAGACGAGGGTGAAGAGCCGCCGCGCCGTCTCGAAATCGAGGGCGACGCGGCCTTTCATGCGTTCGCGCAGCAGCTCGGCGGCCTCGTTGTGCAAGCCGCGGCGGCCCATGTCGATGGCCTGGATCCGGGCATCGGCGGCCCCTTCGGTCACCGCCTGCTCATGCCCCTCGATGACCATCTGGTAGTCCTTGATCAACCTCCGGAAGGGGCCGAGCGCGAGCAGATAGGCATGGAGCGGCGTGTTTCCGGCGTCGCGGACATCGAGCAGCAACCGGCCGTCGCGCAGCTCCAGATGCAGCACATAGGGGCCTGGCGGCAGGTCTTGCGGAGTGAAGCAGTTGCCCGCGAGGAGGTCCGCGACGGCCTGCTGCCGGTCCGCCTCCGCGAAGCGGGAGGGCAGGGGAGCGTGGTCGGGCAGCTCGATCCGCACGATATCGCGCGTCGTCACCGCGGAATCGGCCAGGGCGGCATCACGCATCGCGGGAGGGGCCGGGTGGCAAGGGGCCGTGATTCGGATGGTCCTGGTCAGCGAAGCCGAGCCGCATCATCCAGCCGACCACCCCGCCCTTCACGGGGCGGAGCATGAGCGTGCACAAGATGGCGAAAAGCGGGAGCCATACGGTCATGTGCAGCCACATGGGCGGCTCATAGGCCCTCTCGATCCAGAAGATCGGCGGGATCAACAGGTGGCCGACCAGGAAGATGACGATGTAGGGGGGCGCATCGTCGGCCCGCAGCACCCCGAGCGGCGCGTGGCAGACCTCGCATTCCGGCACCACCCGCAGAAACCCCTGAAAGACCCGACCCTGGCCGCATACCGGGCAGCGATTCGCGATTCCCCGCCGGATGGCGGTCATCATGGAGGGCTGCTCTGGGGCCTCGGTGGCCTTCGATGCATCGGGGCGCCAAATGGTGCCGGCTTCTGGAGAGCCTTGCTGGGTGGGCATCGAATCAGTCCTCCCGGGACGGGTTCCGAACGTGCCCCGCCAGACTTTGTTGCGTTGCAATATGAGCCCTGGAACGGGCGGCGGCAAGCGCCGGCGGGCTTGCCCCGGCCAGGGGCGGTGGCCACCATCGGCAAATGGAACGCCGCATCCTCGTGATCAACCCGAACCGCGATGCCGCCTGCACGGCCGGCATCGCCGCCGCCGTTGCTCCCTATGCGCGGCCGGGCCTGGCGCGGTTCGATACCCTTGCCCTGGCGGACGGGCCGCCGGCCATCGCGAGCTGGCGGGACTGGTACTCCGTGGCTCTCCCGCTCTGCGAGCTGGTGCAGGCCGAGCCCGCCGACGCCTATGTGATCGCCTGCGTCTCCGATCCGGGGGTGGACGCGGTGCGGGAGGTGACCGACCGGCCGGTGCTCGGCCCCTTCCGGGCCGCCGTTCTGGCCGCGCTGGGCCGGGCGGACCGGTTCGGCGTGATCGCCTTCGTGGAGGCCAGCAAGGCGCGCCAGCGCCGGGTGCTTCTCGCCCTGGGCGCCGAATCCCGCATGGCTGCGACGGAAGCCCTGAACCTGCCCATGTCCGCACTCACGGATTCCGAGGCGCCGCGCGCGGCGCTTCTTGCCGCTGGGCGGCGCCTGGTGGAGGCGGGGAGCGGGGCGGTGGTTCTCGGCTGCGCGGGCATGGCCGGGCACCGCGCCTTACTCGAGGAGGCGCTCGGCGTTCCCGTCATCGAGCCCTGCGCGGCAGTGGCGGCCCAGGCGCTCCTGGCTGTCTCCTGAACGAAAGCGGGCCCGGCCGTTCCCGGCCGGGCCCGCCATCGCTCGCGCGCCTCTCTCAGCGCGCGGCCACGGTCCGGTTCGACACGTCGCGGGACAGGCTGGCCTGGGACGACAGGCGGGCCCGCTCGCGCTCCCAGTACTCACGCCGGAGGTTGCGGGCCTCACGGTCGCGGTCGCGCGCCTCCGGCGCCGCGGCGGGCGTCGGCGCCTCGGTGCGGCTGAAGCGCGAGAACAGGTCTCCGAAGATCCCGTCCGCCGCATGGGCCTGCGGCACGGCGGCCAGGGCGAGGCCTGCAAAGGCGAGGGCGGCAAAGGCGCGAGGCATGTTGATGATCTCCTGCCGCGAGAACGTGTGCCGCGCGCCATGGTTGCCCCTCAGCGCCGACGCTCGTCCTCGATGCGGCGGCGCTCCTCCACGATCCGGCGCTGCTGATCCTCCAGCTGGCGCTGGCGCTCGGTGAGCTGCCGGTCGCGGTGGAACTCCTCCCGGTCGCGACCGAAGCGGGCACGTTCCTCGGGCGAGATGCGTTCGCCCCGGCGCTCGCGGTCGCGCTCCCAGGCCTCGCGGCGCCGCTCGAACTCCTGCCGCTCGCTCTCGGAGCGGCGGCGTCCGCGGTCATCGCTCCAACGCCCCTCATCCTCGCGATCGCGGCGGACTTCCTCGCGCCGGCGCCGGTCGTCCTCCTCCGCGCGGCGGCGGGCCTCGTCGTTATTGCCGCCGAACTGCCGCAGGGCCTGGTCCAGGAGCTGGTTGATCTCCTGCGCGGGCGCGGGGGACGGAGCCGTGCCGAGGGCAAGCAGGGCCAGGGTGGCGGAGAGCAGGGCTTGGCGTCGCATGGGTTCCTCCGGCGCGCCGGCTCAGGGGGAGCCGTTCCATGGAGGAAAGAACGCGCCGGCCGCGTCGCTGTTGCGGCGGGGCGATGGCCCCGCCGTGGCACGTCAGCGCTGCGGGTTGTCGCTGAGCAGCGGGATCCCGGTGGCACCGGTGGCGGAGGGGCTGACCGTGCGCGTGTCGGCGCGGTCCGGCGTCATGGTCGGGCGCTGACGGTTCATGTCGTCCACCAGCGCGGGGGCACCCGCGCCGCCGGTGCGCAGGTCGCGCGCCACGTCGGCGACCCGGTCCTGGTTCTGGTCCTGCTCCACCTGCCGCGCGGCCTCACGCTGGGCGGGGCTGGCGGCCATGGCGGGCGCCAGGGCGGCGGGGGTGGCGAGAATGGCAAGGGCGAGCGCGATGCGGTGCATGGGATACCTCCACCCCTGCAACGCCCCGCGCCCGCCCGCGGTTGTCAGGCGCCCCTGGGCTGCCACTCGGCGGGGGGCTGCGCCCCGGTCTGGGCGGTGATCCGGGCATAGGCTTCCACGCGCCGGTGGGCGGCGAAGTTGAAGATGGTCTCCCGCCCCAGGCGGCACATCTCCAGGTCGCAATCGGCGGTGATCAGCTCGTCGTCCCAGGAGGTGGCCTGGGCCATGATCTCGCCCTGCGGGTTCACGATGATCGAGTGGCCGAACAGCTCATGCCCGTCCTCCACCCCCGCCTTGGCGGCGGCGACGCCGAAGGTGGCGTTCTGGTAGCAGCCCGCCTGGATCGAGAGATGCGAGTGAAGCACGCGGAGGTGGTGCGCCTCGAAGCCGCGGTTATCCATGTTCAGGCTGGGCGTGTTGTAGCCGAGCATGACCAGCTCCACGCTCTGCAGGCCGAGCACGCGCCAGGCCTCGGGCCAGCGGCGGTCGTTGCAGATGAGCATGCCGACATTCACCGGGCCCGCGCCGCCCACGGGGGCACGCACGACGGGGAAGCCGAGGTCGCCCACCTCGAAATACCGCTTCTCCAGGTGCTGCACCTTCCGCACCGGGTCGTATTCGGCATGCCCGGGGAGATGCACCTTGCGGTACTTGAGCACGATCTCGCCCGAGGGATGCACGAAGACGGCGGTGTTGAAGTGCCGGCCCTCCGGCGTCTTCTCCGCATAGCCCAGGTGGAAGGCGATGCCGTACTTGCGCGCGGCCTCGAAGAGCGGGGCCGTCTCGTTGGAGGGGAGCGCCGCCTCGAACCAGTTGTCGGCCGCGGCGCGGTCTTCCTCGTACCAGCGGGGGAAGAAGGTGGTGAGGGCCAGTTCCGGGAAGACGACCACCTCAACGCCGCGCTGGTGGGCCCGCTCCATCAGCCGGACCATGCGGCCCACCGCGACGTCGCGGCCCTCCGCCTTCTGGATGGGGCCGAGCTGGGCGGCGGCGACGGTCAGGCGGCGGGCCATGCGATGAGTCCTGGTTGAGGCCGGAGGGGATGTGTCGCGCACACTATATATGTGTGCGGCTCAGAACAGCCCGTAGCGGGCATTGGAGCGCTTGCGCTGGTCACGCTCGTTGTCATTGGCGGCGGGCGGGTGGGCCGCCTGGGCATAGGGCTCGCTCACCGCGCGCCGCCTCTCCCAGTTCGCCGCATATTGCGCGGCCAGATCCTGGTCGCGGAGCAGCAGCAGGTTCTCCACGTTCCGCTCCTGCGCGGAGCGGCTGAAGTTGAAGGAGCCGGTGATCACCACGCTGCCGTCGATCACCATGACCTTGTTGTGCGCGATGCCCGAGGGATCATCCACCCAGACCTCGAGCCCGGCACGGGCGGCCTCATCGGCCATCGAGTAGCGCTCGGTGAGCTGGCTGTCGTCCACCACGATCCGCACGCGAACGCCGCGCCGGCCCGCGGCCTCCAGTGCTTCGGCAATCGGGGGAGAGGTGAAGGAATAGGCCTGCACCAGCACCTCGCGCCGTGCCGCGCCGATGGCATCCACGATGCGGTCCGTGCACGCGCCGCCAGGCGTGAAGCAGACAGTCGGGCGCGGAATGCCGCCCGCCGGGGAGGAGGCTGGCCCCGGCATCCCCTCCGTCGTGAACCATCCCCAGGCGAGCAGCGCCCCGAGCAGCACGCCGCCGAGCAAGGGTACGATTCCGGGAAGGCCGCCCTTCACTTGGATCTCTCCGGCGGGTGCCGGGCGCCGGGACCCGGAGCCGGAAATGGCGATGCCTCGGGAGTCCGTGCTTCCTCCGGCGCATCCCGCCGTGCCGCGAGCCACCAGCCCGCGCGGCCCAGAAGAATGGCGCAGGCGAGTGCCAGCAGCGCATTCGGCACGGAGGTGCCCGGCCCCGTGAGCCACACCCATCCGCCAAAGCCCAGCAGCGCGGCGGGCACCGCGACCAGCAGCGGCCGGTTCACCGCCGCCCCTTCATCATGGCGAAGAGCCCGCCCACCACCGCGACGATCAGCCCCGCCAGAACATGGGCGAGGCCCAGCCCGCCCTGGTTGAGGACGAAGGCGATGAACAGCGCCACACCGAGCAGGATGATGAAGCCCGCAAGGACGACCGGCGAGAGCGGCGGGCGCTGCCTCATCCCAGACCCACCGCGCGGTTGTGCTGGCGCGGCACGAAGCGGCCCTGGCCGGGGCGGGCCAGCACCGTCTCGCCGTCCCAGATCATCTCGCCACGCAGATAGGTGGCGGCGACGCGCCCGCGGAGGGCGCGGCCATGATAGGCGGAGTGCTGGAACTCCGGCCGGTCGATGATCTTCGCCTCGTCGAAGGTGTAGTCGCCGCGCTCCATCACCAGCAGGTCGGCATCCGAGCCGACGGCGATGCTGCCCTTCTTCGGATCAAGCCCGTGATAGCGGGCGGGCTCGGCCGCGCAGTACTTCGCCATGAGGGTGAGGGGCAGGCCGCGCTCCTCCAGCAGCGTGAACATCACCGGCGCGAAGCTCTGCATGCCCGTCAGCCCGGCGCCGAGGGCGAAGATGTCGCCCTTGTAGATCTTCCGCTCGCGCTGCCAGGGGGCATGGTCGGTGGAGATGTAGGCGACCTTGCCGAGCAGCAGGGAGGCCCACATGCGCTCCACCTCCTCCTTGGTGCGGAAGGGCGGGTTGCACTTGCCGAAGCCCTCCAGGCGGACGATGTCCTCCTCGGTCATGCAGAAGTAGTGAAGGCAGGCCTCGCCGGAGGAGCGGGCGCCGGCCGCCCGGAAATCCTCCGCGATGTCGAAGCCGCGGGCCAGGGAGGAATGGGCGATGTGCACATGTGCCCCGGTCTCCAGCCCGATCTCGAAGATGGCGAGGTTCGCCAGGTTCTCGGCGAGCGGCGGGCGGGTGCGGCAGTGCCAGATGGGGTCGGTGTGCCCGGCGGCCTTCGCCTCGGCCGTCAGCTTCATCACCAGCTCCTGGTCCTCGTTATGGACCGCGACCATGAGGTTGGTCTTGGCGATCTCGGCGAAAGCCTCGCGCATCAGCCCCGGGTCGATCCGGGGGAAGCGCACCGCGTCGTACTCATAGGTGGAGAATTTGAAGGAGCAGGCGCCGGCCTCGGCCAGCCCGGCGATGGCATCCACGCCCCCATCCTTCTTGATGGTGCCGTAGAGCGCGACATCCACATGGGCCAGCCGGTGGAGCCACTCCACCTTGTCCTTCAGGATGGCCGCATCCGTGACGGGCAGGGGAATGTCATAGGGCATGTCCACGCAGGTGGTCACGCCGCCGGCGGCGGCCGAGGTGGTCGCGCCCTCGATCCCCGGCCAGCCGATGGAGCTGGCGGTGTGCATGTGGCCATCCACCAGGCCGGGGAAGATCAGCCGGCCCGAATGATCCTCGGTGGCGGCGGCCGGCGGCGGCGCGCCCTGGCCGATCGCGGCGATGGTCTCGCCGCGCACGGCGACATAGCCGCCCTCCAGCACGCGGTCCTGCAGGACGAGGTCGCCAAGGATGACGCGATCGAAGGGCTGGCTCATGCGGTGTTCCGGGCTGTGCTGCGGGTTGGCGGAGGTTAGGGCAGATCGTCCGGCGCGGGTATCCCGCCACGCCGGGGGAAGAGCTGTTCGACGAGAGAAAGCGCGAGGGCGGCGGCCTCACCTTCCCGCTCCGCGTTCCAGGCGAGCGCGACGCCCACGGCGCGGATCGGCCCGGCGAGCGCGCGGAAGGCGACGCCCGGCGGGTGCAGCCGCGACATGCCGGAGGAGACGAGCGCGACACCCAGACCGGCCGCGACGAAGCCGAGCTGCGCCATGGCCGAGCCGACCTCCCGCACCGCGCGCGGCGCGAAGCCGGCCTCGCGGCAGGCGGCCACCATCGCATCGGCATAGGTCGGCGAGATGGCGCGCGGCAGGAGCAGCATCGGCTCGTCCGCCAGCAGGGCGAGGGGGAGGGGATCGGGCGCGCGCAGCAGCGGATGGCCTTCCGGCAGCGCGACCATCAGGTGGTCGTCGCCCAGGGGGCGGATGCGGATGGGCGGACGCGCGCGGTCGTCGCGCAGCAGGGCGATGTCCACCTCACCGCGCCGCAGCGCCTCCAGCGCATCCGCCGTGTCCATCTCGCGCACCGAGACCGCTGCCTCCGGCCGCGCGGCGGAGATGGCGCGAACGAGCGGCGGCAGTTCATCGAAGAGAGCGGAGGTGACGCAGGCGATGGCGACCGGCGCATGGCGCCCGGCGCGCAGCTCGCGCGCCAGCGCCTCCAGCGCGCCCGCATCCTCGGCCAGGCGCCGCGCGAGCGGCAGCAGGGCCTCGCCCGCCCGCGTCGGCCGGGTGCCGCGCCCGCCGCGTTCGAGCAGGCGCACGCCCAGCTCCCGCTCCAGCGCCTGGATCTGCGCGGTCAGCGGTGGCTGCGAGAGGCCGAGCCGGGCGGCCGCGCGGCCGAAATGCCCTTCCTCCGCGACAGCGAGGAAATGGCCGAGCCGTCGCACGAGGCGGAAATCCATGGGGAGATACGGAAACGCTATCGCGCGGCCACGTCAATCGGATTGGACGATCACCCGATCCGGGTGCAGAACCGCGGTGCCAAGAGCCCAAGGGGAGCAACGCCAGTGCAACTGCACGATGTGAAGGTCTATCCGTCCAAGGCCCTGCTGAAGCGCGAGGACCAGCTTGCCTGGAAGATCGCCGGCGTCGCCGCCGATGCCGTGGCGGTGCCGGAGGACACCCAGGCGATGATCATCAACCGCGTGATCGACAACGCCGCCGTGGCCATCGCCGCCATCAACCGCTCCGCCCCCACCTCCGCGCGCCAGATGGCCCTCGGCCATGCGCGCCAGGGGGGCGCCACCGTCTTCGGCCTCGACCCCTCGAAGCGCTTCTCGCCGGAATGGGCGGCTTGGGCGAATGGCACGGCGGTGCGCGAGCTGGACATGCACGACACCTTCCTCGCCGCCGACTACTCCCATCCCGGCGACAACATCCCGCCCGTCCTCGCGGTGGCGCAGACCATGGGGAAGAGCGGCGCCGAGCTGCTGCGCGGCCTCGCCACGGGCTACGAGATTCATATCGACCTCGTCCGCGCGATTTGCCTGCATGAGCACAAGGTGGACCACATCGCCCATCTCTGCCCCGCCGCCGCGGCCGGCATTGGCACGCTGCTCGGGCTGGACCAGGCGACCATCTTCCAGGCGGTGCAGCAGGCGCTGCATGTGAGCATCACCTTCCGCCAGAGCCGCAAGGGCGAGATCTCCTCCTGGAAGGCCTTCGCCCCCGCCCATGCCGGCAAGCTCGCGGTCGAGGCGGTGGACCGCGCGATGCGCGGCGAGGGCGCGCCGAGCCCGATCTATGAGGGCGAGGATTCCGTCATCGCCTGGGTGCTGGCCGGGCGCACCCATCGCTACCAGGGCGACGTCTACGAGCCCGTCTACTACCAGGTGCCGCTGCCCGGGCCGGGGGAGGGCAAGCGGGCCATCCTCGACAGCTACACGAAGGAGCACTCGGCCGAGTACCAGTCCCAGGCGCTGATCGATCTGGCCTTCCGGATGCGGGAGAGGATCAAGGACCTCGAGCAGGTCGAGAAGATCCTTCTTCATACCTCGCACCACACCCACTACGTCATCGGCACGGGCGCGAACGACCCGCAGAAGATGGACCCGAAGGCCAGCCGCGAGACGCTGGACCACTCCATCATGTACATCTTCACCGTCGCCCTGCAGGACGGGCGCTGGCACCATGTGGACAGCTACGCCCCCGAGCGCGCCACCCGCCCGGACACCGTCCGCCTCTGGCACAAGATGGAGACGCGGGAGGACCCGGAGTGGACGCGCCGCTACCACTCCCGCGACCCGAACGAGCTGGCCTTCGGCGGCCGGGTCGAGATCACGCTGAAGGACGGCACGGTGCTGACCGACGAGCTCGCGGTGGCCAATGCCCACCCGCTCGGGGCGAAGCCCTTCGGGCGCGCGGACTACATCCGCAAGTTCCGCATCCTGACCGAGGGGATCATCGACGCGGCCGAGGCGGACCGCTTCATCGCGGCCGCCGAGAACCTGGCCTCGCTCGGGGCGGGCGAGCTCGACCAGCTCACGGTGCGGCTGCCGGATGGCCGGCTGGCCCAGGGCAAGCCCGGCATCTTCTGATCGCATCCCGCGCCGCCGGTCCAGGGGCCGGCGGCGCACACGCGCCGAGGCGCGCGACAGGGCAGGGGCCCGCCGGCCCGCCCCGCGACATGCAACGGAGGAACACCCCATGAGCGAAACCCAGCCCGATATCCGCAAGGGCCTTGTCGGCGTCATCGCCGACGTGTCCGCCGTCTCCAAGGTGATGCCGGAGACGAACAGCCTGACCTATCGCGGCTACCCCGTGCAGGACCTGGCCGAGAACTGCTCGTTCGAGGAGGTCGCCTATCTCCTCTGGAACGGGGAGCTGCCCAATGCGACGCAGCTCGCGGACTTCCAGCGCGAGGAATCCGGCCAGCGGGCGCTCACCCCGGCCCTGCTGGACGTGATCAGGTCCTTCCCGCGCGACGCGCATCCGATGGACGCGATCCGCACCGCCGTCTCCTTCATGGGCATGGAGGACCCCGAGACGGCCGACACCTCCGAGCCCGCGACGCGGCGGAAGGCGATGCGTCTTCTCGCCAAGATCCCGACCGCCATCGCGGCCGCCCACCGCGCCTCGAAGGGGCTGGAACCGATCTCCCCGGACCCCTCCCTGCCTTTCGCCGACAACTTCTTCCACCTGGTCTTCGGCCGCGTTCCTCAGCCGGAAGTGGTCAAGGCCTTTGACGTTTCCCTTACCCTTTACGCCGAGCATGGCTTCAACGCCTCGACCTTCACCGCGCGCACCATCACCTCCACGGGCGCCGACCTGCACGGGGCGGTGGTGGGCGGCATCGCGGCCCTGAAGGGGCCGCTGCATGGCGGCGCCAACGAGGCCGTGATGCACATGCTCTCCGAGATCGGTGAGCCGGGCCGGGCGGTGGAGTGGCTCCAGTCCCGCTTCGACCACCGCGCGCTGGTCATGGGCTTCGGTCACCGGGTCTACAAGAACGGCGACAGCCGCGTCCCGACGATGACCAAATATGCCGAGAAGATGGCGGAGGTGGTGGGCGACCGGCGCTGGATGGAGATGTCCCGCCTGCTCGCCGCCGAGATGCTGGCGAAGAAGAACATTCACCCGAACCTCGATTTCCCGGCAGGGCCCGCCTACCACCTGATGGGCTTTGACATCCCGCTCTTCACGCCCATCTTCGTCGCCGCCCGCATCACCGGCTGGGCCGCGCATGTCATCGAGCAGGCGGCGGACAACCGCCTGATCCGCCCGCTCTCGCACTACACCGGGGCCGTGCAGCGCGCGGTGCCGCCGATGAGCAAGCGCACCTGACGAAGCGAGCTGCGGTGGAGCGCGCAGCGCGCGCTTCCACCGCGGCGACACCTCGCGCGATGCGTCACGGAAGGTGACGGCGCGCAACGCGCAGTGCGTCGATTCGGATGCACGCGAAAATCTGCGCGTGCATGAAGTCTTTTCGTTGACAAGCCGGATGCGCGTGCAGATAGCGTGAGACGCGCATGAACCGTCCCACGCGATTCGCGCGCGATGCTGTCAAGCACCTGTGCAGTCCGATGCACCCGGCATGATGGCGACGCAGCGAGCGGACGGAGGGTGATCGGCGCAACGCAGTGCGGATGGAAGGTTCCTGGAATCCAGATCATGGGTTTCGCGAACCGGACGAGAGAGGACGAGGCGGGCTTCGGAGACGAACCCCTTCGGGAGCGCGAGGCCCGTCACGGCTCGGCGCGGCCGGCCCTTCTCCCCGTGCAGCGGATGCAGACCCTGTGACGCCTCCCTCCCCGGTGGGCGCGTCGGCGGGTCCCAATGGACCAAGACGTGACCCACTCGGCATCAACCATCAGGAGATCCCAGCACGTGAGCGAAGAGACGACCCCCCGCGCGGCCGCGATGGCCATGAGCACCTCGCGCCGCAGCACCGGCACGCGTAAGGCGAGCACCGCCGGCCGCGCCAAGCCGGCCGCCAAGGCCACGAAGGCGACCGCGGCCAAGAAGCCTGCCGCGAAGAAGACCACCGCCGCTGCGGCGAAGAAGGCTCCGGCCCGCAAGACTGCCGCGAGCAAGGCGACCACCGCCCGCAAGACGACCGCGGCGAAGAAGGCTCCTGCCCGCAAGACCGCCGCGAGCAAGACGGCGACCGCCCGCAAGACCGCGACGACCCGGACGACGACGGCCCGCAAGCCCGCCGCCGCCAAGAAGGCCGCCCCGGCCCGCCGCAGCACGGCGACCGCCAAGCGCGCCACCACGGCCAAGACCGCCGCGAAGACCGCGACGGCCCGCCGCCCGGCCGCGAAGCGCACCACCGCCGCCGCGAAGCGCACCACCGCGACGACGGCCCGCAAGGCGGCCGCTCCGAAGCGCGCCACCGCCGCCAAGACCAGCACGCGCGGCGCGGCGAAGACCACGACCCGCGGGGCCGCGAAGACGACCGTCGCCCGCAAGGCGCCGGCCGCCACGCGCGCTGCCGCGACCCGCACCACCGGCGCCCGCAAGAGCGCCGCGACGTCGGGCCGCAGCGAGGCCGCCAAGAAGGGTGCCATCACTCGCGCCCGCAAGAAGGCCGAGGCCGCCGCCGTTGCCGCCAACGAGGCCGCGACGGAGATGGACAACGTGACGACGAACAACAGCGACGCGACCTGAACGCCGCTGCGTGACGAAGAAGGGGGCGCCTTGGCGCCCCCTTTTTTTGTTCAGATGGGCAGGAAGGCCCGGAGCAGGATGTCGCGCCCCCCGACGTCATCTGGCTTGAAGGCGATCTGCAGCCCCGTCTCCCCGGCCACGCACCAGGGCGTCGCCTGCGCCGCCTCCGGCCCGATCCGCAGGGCCGTGGTGCCGAGCTGGCGCAGCACGGGGCCGAACAGGGCCTCCCCCGCCACCAGCAGCCGCCCCACGCCGCGCCGGGCCAGTTCCGAAGCGAGGTCCGCGAGCGCCGGTCCCGCGGCCGCGTCCCGGGCAAATTCCGGCGTGGCACTGATGATCAGCGGATGCTCTTCCGACAGAAGAGCGGTCGCATGGTCCAGGGCCTCGGTCACCTCGGCAGCGGAGCTGAGGTCCAGCACGGGCCCATGCAGGCGCGCAAAGCCGATCTGAGCCAGCGTCGCCCGCGCATCGCTCGCCGCGATCACCGCCCAGCTTCCCCGGGGCTCCGGCCAACTCTCCGGCTCCGCCGCCGCCAGGATGCCCGCGCTCCGCAGGGCCGTGGGAAAGGAGAGCCCAAGACCCGCGCCGCCGATGACGAAGGCCTGGGACGCGGCGGCTTCCGCCAGGGCGCCGAGATGCGCATCGGTCACCGCATCGGCCAGCCCATAGCGTCGCCCTGCTTCGGCGAGGCGCGACATCTCGCGGCGGATCCTCCCCGTGCCCTTTTCGACCATGGCGAATGGAATCAGCCCGACAGGCGCATCGGCCCACGCGGCGAGCCGGCGCGGCAGGCTCGGCTCGCCACCCGCCAGGGCGGTGCCGAGGAAGAGATGGCCGAGATAGGTGCTGCGCCCGCGAGAGGGAAAGCCCGGCACGGCCAGGGCGAACCCCGCCTGCAGCCGCCGCAGCAACGCATCCCCCATGGGGCCGGTCAGAGGGTCGTCGAACCGGGCGCCCGTCAGGAGAAGGATGCGTGCGGCGCCAGCGGCGAGCAGCGCCTCGCAGGCCGCCAGGGCCTCCGCCACGCCTGCCTCCTCCGGCAGCAAGGCCAGCACCGCCTCGGCCCGCGGTATGGTGCCGGGCTGGAGGTCGCTGACCAGAGCCGTGGCGACTCCTTCATTCGCGAGCAGCGCGCCGAACTCCAGCGCCGCTGCCGCGTCGATGGCGATGCAGCCGAGGCGCAGCATGCGCCTAGCGGCTCCGGCGGGGCGGGAGGGCCAGGAGGTCGGAATGCCCGACCACCGCCCGCAGCCGCCCGCGCCGTGCCTGCGCGGCGCGGGTGGCGGACCAGGAGGAGATCGTGCCCCCCGCGCGCGGCGCCTGGCGCATCGCCGCCTCCGTATGGCCCCGCGCGAGGTCGGACAACATGCGCGTCTCCGCCGCGCCGATCCGCCATGGCGAGGGAGCCGTCGTCACGCGGAAACCATGCGTACGGAAGGCGGAAGCCATCGCGCGCGTGGCGCCGCCGCCGAGGGCAGGCCCGCCGAAGCCCTTGTCCCGGATCTGGTCGCGCCGGAAGCCGCGCGCCACCAACCCGTCCGCGGGATGCGGCGGCAGGAAGCGCGCGTCGCCCTCCACATTCAGGGCGGAGTAGAAGGGCAGGCGCAGCTCCGCCGCCATGCGCGCCACCCAGCCGCGCGAGACGAGATCGCACAGCGCCGTGCACACCACGCCATCGGCGCGGGAGAGCGGAAGGCCGTCGGGCGCATCGGCGAGGTCCAGCACCAGCCCTTCCACGCGCCAGGCGCCGGACGGGGTGTGCACCAGCAGCGTCCGCTTGTTGGGCGCGGAAACCTCGAAGCCCACGGCGGTCGCGCGCATCGCGATGGTGTCGAAAGCGAATTCGATCAGCGTGACGTCCGCATCCACCAGCGTCCAGGCCTGGGGCCGGTTCAGGATGGGCGCGAGCCAGCGGAACAGGCTGCCGGTGCCGGCGCCGAGATCCAGGAGGCGCGGGCGCGCCGGGAGCGCGGCGGCGAGCGCCTGGGCCAGGACGAAGTTGCGCGCGCGAGCATCCGGCGGTTCGCGCAGTTCCAGCCAGTCGGCATCGAAGGTCTCGGTCATGCGAAGGCCGCCTCGATCTCGCGCGCGAAGGCGGCGGCGCGGTCCGTCCAGCGGGGCAGGGCCTGCCCGGCGCGCCAGGCGGCATCCGCCATGGCCTGCCGCAGCCCAGGATCATAGATCGGCCGGCGCATGGCGCGGGAGAGGCTGTTGGCGTCACCCGGCGCGCAGATCACGGCCGCGTCGCGCGGCGCGAGATCGGCCAGAGCGCCGCCCGAGGTGACCGCGAGCGGCAATCCGCGAGCGAGGGCCTCCGCGACGGCCATGCCATACCCCTCCCAGTGGGAGGCGGAGGCAAAGAGGTCGGCGCGCGCGTAGAGCGCCTCCAGCGCCTCGCCCTCCACCTCGCCGGCGAAGGTCACGCGCTGTGCGATGCCCAGCTCCTCGGCGAGCGCCTTAAGGCCGGCTGCGTGCACGGGGTCGCGCGGCGCGCCGACGATGGTGAGGGTCCATTCGATATCGGTCAGCCGCGCCAGAGCCCGGAGCAGCACGTCGTATCCCTTGCGCGGCACGAGGGTGCCGACGGCCAGGATAGAGCAGCCCGGCCCGCCCGAACCGGCAGCGCGCGCCGCCTCCTCCGTGCCCGGCTCCACCGTTCCGATGCGCGAGGGGGCGACCGCGAACTCGGCTGACAACCGCTCCGCCGTGAGGCGGGAGGTGGTGATGAGGCGCGCCATGGCCGGGAAAAGCGCCCGCTCCCGCTGGAGCAGCGCCTCGCGATCCGCTGCGGGGAAGCCTGTCTCCAGCGCGGTGGGGTGATGAATTAGGCCAACCGCACGGGCGGTGGCGGGCAACCCGGCGAAGGCGGGCAAGCCCAGTCCGTCCACCACAAGAACCTCGCCTTCGGCCAGGCGCCCCACCACCGAACGCGCGGCGGCCTCGGCGGCCTCGTCCGGCAGGGGATGGCGGCCGGCCATCTCCTCCACGCGCACCACATGCCCCAGTTCGCGCAGACCGTGCAGGATACGGCGGTCGTAATTGTAGCCGCCGCTGATCGCATCCAGCGGCGCGGGCAGGGCGAAGGCGATCCTCACGCGGCGGCGGTCCGCTTCGGCACCTCGGCCTCATAGGCGGCCCAGGCGAGCGGGCTTTCCCGCAGCAGCACCTTCACGCTCACCACATCCTTCCCTCCGGCCCCCAGCTTGCCCTCGGCCAGTGCGCCGCAGAGCAGGCCATGGACATGGAAGCAGAGGAACTCCGTCGTGGTATTTTGGCCGGTGAAGGCGGGCAGCGTGTCCAGGTTGCTGTAGTCGAAGCTGTCCAGGATGCGGCGCAGCTCCACCCGGGCGGCGGCGATGTCCACCAGCAGGTTGGCGTCGTCCAGCCGCGGCGCGCGGAACTCGGCCTCCACCACGAAGGTGGCGCCATGCACGCGCTGGGCGGGGCCGAAGGCCTCGCCGCGGAAGGAATGCGCGATCATGACGTGATCGGCGACGGTCAGGCTGTACATGGCGGTCTCATTCTTCGCTGTCATAGGTGACGACGGGGCAGAGCGGCGCGGAGCGGCCCTCGGCCGGCGGGCCGAGAAGGTCGGGCATGGCGCGCGGCAGGTCGCGGAAGGGCACCATCGGCCCACAGAGCGCATCGAGCGCCGGGTCGGCGAGCAGGGAAAGGGCGAGCGCCATCCGCTCCCCATGCGTCCGCCGCCCGCGCATCGGCCCGGCGATCTGACCGACCTGGGTGGAGCGCAAGGTCACGCGGTTGGCGTGAAAGGCCTCTCCGAGCGGCAGGGAACATTCGGCCGCGCCGAACCAGGAGGCCTCGAGGATGCGCGCCTCGAAGCCGGCGCAGCGCAGCGCGGTGCGGAGCCCTTCCGGATTGCCGGAGGCGTGGATGATCAGGTCGCGGTTCGCCGGCGCCTCCTCCGGCGGGACCAGCCGCAGCCCGAGCCGCTGCGCCACCGCGGCGCGCTGCGGATCGGGGTCGGCCAGCACCATCTCCACGGCGGGGAAGCGGGAGAGGAGCCAGGCGCAGAGAAGCCCGACGACGCCCGCGCCGATCACCAGCCCGCGCTCGCCGGCCAGGGGCTGCGCGTCCCAGATCACGTTCAGCGCGGTTTCCATATTCGCGGCCAGCACGGCACGCCATTCCGGCACCCGGTCCGGCACGGGGGTGCAGAGCGAGAGCGGCGCGACGAAAAGGTCCTGATGCGGGTGCAGGCAAAAGACGCGGCGGCCGATCCATTCCTCCGGCCCGTCCTCCACGATGCCGACCGCCGCGTAACCGTATTTGACGGGAAACGGGAAGTCGCCGGCTTGCAGCGGCGCGCGCATGCGCGCCCATTCCCCCTCCGGCACGCCGCCATGGAAGACCAGCCGTTCGGTCCCCCGGCTGACGCCGCTGGCCAGGCTGCGCACCAGCACCTCGCCCGACCCCGGCGCGCGCAGCGTCTCGCCATGGATGGCGCCCTGGCCCGGCCCGGTCGTCCAGAAGGCGGTGGCGGTGAGGGAAGGGGTCATGCGCCCTCGCAGACGCGCGGCCGCGTGCGGCGCAGCGGGATGTCGAGCAGGATGTCGCCGCCCTCGAGCGGATAGGATGTCCATTCGAAGCGAAGCCCATCCGCGATGCGCGTGGCTTCCGGCAGGGTGAAGGCGGCGCGGCCCGAGCCGAGGATCACGGGCGCGATGGTGACATGCAGCCGGTCCAGCAGCCCGGCCGCCAGGAAGGCGGACACCGTCACCCCACCCCCTTCGACGAAGAGGCGGGACAGGCCCCGCCCATGCAGCGCGCGCAGCAAGGCGGTGAGATCGGCGCCCGAGCCCTCCCGTGGCAGGGGCAGCAGCTCGGCCGCGCCGTGATGCGTGCCGTCGGCATGCTCCTCCAGGCAGGCGAGCAAGGTGGGCGGCCCGCCATCGGAGAAGACGCGGTGGGAGACGGGAAGCCGGCGCCGCGGGTCGAGCACCACGCGCACGGGGCTCGCGCCCTCCACCTCCCGCGTGGTCAGGCGCGGATCGTCCTGTTCCACCGTGCCGGCGCCGACCAGGACGGCATCGCAGAGCGCGCGCAGGCGATGGGTGTGCAGGATATCGCCCCGCCCGCCGATCCACTGGCTCGAACCCCCGGAGGTCGCGATGCGCCCGTCGAGCGTCTGTGCCAGGCGGCCGATCACCATGCAGCCATCCTCGCCCGCACCGCCCGCGAGCACCGGGCCGAACAGCGCGCCGAGCGGATGGCCGGGCAGCGAGCCGCCATGCCCGGCGCGCCGCGCCAGCAGCGCGGCCCAGGCCTTCGTCGCGTCTTCCGCGGTGTCGGTGGCGCATTCCATCCGGCACGAGCTATGCCCCAGCGGCGCGATGCGCGCCAGAAGGCCGGGGCGCGCCAGAAGGCCGGGGCGCGCCAGAAGGCCGGGGCGCGCCGGCAGGCCGATGCGCGCCAGCAGGATTGGGGGGCGACGGCACCGCGCCGTGTCAGGCCCGCGCGGCGAGCGCCAGGGCCGGCGTCTGGCGCGGCATGGCGCGCTGGCCCATCCCGCCATAGGTGGCCGGGCGGCTCGCCGGCAGCGCGGCCCCGGCGATGGTCTCGATCACGCGGGATTGCAGGCTGATGGCACGCTCGAGCAGGCGCCGGTTCTCGTCGGACAGGTCGCTCAGCCGCAGGGCCAGCTTCTCCGCCGCGCTGCGAAGCTCACCCTGGGCGCTGCTTCCGGTGCGGGTGGCGGCGCCATAGGCGGCGGCGAAGGCATCGGAGGCCTGCACCTTGACGGTGGCGAGGGTCGCGGCGCGGGAGAGGTCGAGCCGCGCGAGCGCCTCGTTCTCCTCCCGCAGCGCCTCCGCAAGCCGCTGCCCGGCATTGAGGAGGGCATGGATCATCGGAACCTGGCTCATGGCGTCGTTCCTTCCGGATTGGCCTGTCCCTGCGCGGCGGATTGCATGCGCAGCATTTCGCGGAACACCGCATCGGCGATGCCCACACCGCCCCGGTCGGACCAGGAGCGGGCATAGTTCTCCACCAGCATCGGCCGCCACTGCGCCTCGGCCGCGCCTCCGGAGAGGAGCCCTTTTGGCGCCTCTCCGAAGACGGGCTTCAGCAGCGCGCCGAGGGCCTGGGCCTCGAAGCGGCGCGCGACGCGGGCCAGCGCGGCATGGTTGGCGGCATGGTTCGCGGCGTGGCTGGCGGTCTGGTTCGGGGCGCCGCCGGGGGCGGAAAGGCGGTCCATCACCGCACCTCCAGCTCGGCCTGCAGCGCGCCGGCGGCCTTGATGGATTGCAGGATGGTGATCAGATCCCGCGGCCCGACGCCGAGGGAGTTGAGCCCGCGGACCAGCTCCTCCAGCGTGACGGAACGCGGCAGGATGCCGAGGCGCCGCTCGCGCCCGTCATCCACATCGATGCCGGTGCGCGGCACGACCACGGTCTGCCCGCCGGAGAGCGGCCCGGGCTGGCTGACCTGCGGCGCCTCGGTGACGCGGATGGTCAGGTTGCCCTGGGCGATGGCGACGGTGGAGACGCGCACATTCGCGCCCATCACGATGGTGCCCGAGGCTTCCTCGATGATGACGCGGGCGGCTTGGTCCGGCTCCACGCGGAGCTGCTCGATATCGGTCAGGAGGCGCGCGATGTCGCGGCCGGCGGTCATCAGCACGACGGTGCGCGGGTCGGTCGCCGTCGCGCTGCCCGCGCCGATGGCGCGGTTGATGACGGTGGCCATGCGCTGCGCCGTGGTCAGGTCGGGGTTGCGGAGAGAGAGGCGAACCCGGTCGCGCCCGCCCAGCTCGAAGGGCAGCTCGCGCTCCACCACGGCGCCGGAGGCGATCCGCGCCGAGGTGGGCACGCCGCGCTGGATGGAGGCGGCCTGGCCGCGCGCGCCGATCGCGCCCGTGGCGACCGCGCCCTGCGCCACCGCATAGACCTCGCCATCCGCCCCGAGCAGCGGCGTGACGAGCAGGGTGCCGCCGGTGAGGTTCGAGGCGTCGCCGAGCGAGGAGACCGCGATGTCCACCCGGCTGCCTGGCCGGGCGAAGGCGGGAAGGTTAGCCGTGACCATGACCGCCGCGACGTTGCGCGTGTCGAGCTGGCGCTCCTGGTCGCGCGTGTTCACGCCCAGCCGCTCCAGCATCCCGACCAGGGACTGGCGGGTGAAGATGGCCGAGCGCAGCCGGTCGCCCGTGCCGGGCAGGCCCACCACCAGCCCGTAGCCGACGAGCTGGTTGTCCCGCACGCCCTCGATATCGGCGATGTCCTTGATCCGCACCTGCGCCGCCGCCGCCCCCGTCCAGAGGAGGAGGCAGAGCAGGGTGGCGCCCAGGAACGCCGCAGCCTTCGCGCTTCGGAAACCGGTCTGGGGCAATGTGACCTCCACCAACGGCCTTCCCCAGCGCAACGGCCATGCCAGGGCGGGAGGGGGAGGGGGCGGCAAGGCCTGCCGGGCAGGGGGCGTTTCCGGCCCATGCCGCGGCAGGATCGGGCACCAGGACAGGTGGTGGAGGAAGGAGGCGGCAATGGCAGGCATGAGTGGCGTGGGCGGCATCACCCGCGCGCCGGCGGCGCCGGCGGCACGGGCGGCCGGGCGGGCAGGGGGCGGCTTCCGCCTGCCCGCCGGGATGACCCCCGAAGCCGCGGAGGCGGCCGGGCTGGCGGCCGCCGCCCCGGTCGGGCTGATGGCTCTGCAGGAGGCCGAGGATGCCGCCGGGCGGGACCGGCGCGGGGCCGCCCGCGCGCGGGAGCTGCTCAAGGAACTCGCCGCCCTCCAGGCCGGGATGCTGCGCGGCCGCGCCGATCCGGAGGCCCTGGCCCGCCTCGCGGATCTGGCCGAGGGCGAGTCGCCCGCTGATCCGGTGCTGGCCGATGCGCTGGCCGGCATCGCCCTCCGGGCGCGAGTCGAGCTAGCCCGGCGTGGCATAATGGTTGCACCAAGATGAAGAGCCGCCTTTCGGAGACGCTTGCCGAGGGAGTTCCCCTTGTTTTGCGCCCGGCGGCGTCGCTATACGCGGCTGCCTGACCGGCCGGGGGGACCGGGGGGTCGGGCCAGGCCATCGGGATGTAAGCCATGCTCATCACCTTGCCGCCGGACTACAAGCCTTCGGACGACGAAGCCTTCATGAACCCCCGGCAGCTCGCCTATTTCCGGCAGAAGCTGCTGCGGTGGCGCCAGGACCTGCTGCGGGAGGCGGGCGAGACCCTGTCCTCCATGGGCCAGGGCGGCATCGTGGAGGCCGACCTGACCGACCGGGCCAGCGTCGAGACCGATCGCGCCCTGGAGCTCCGGACCCGCGACCGGGCCCGCAAGCTGATCAGCAAGATCGACCAGGCGCTGGAGCGGGTGGACAACGGTACTTACGGCTATTGCGAGGAAACCGGCGAGCCGATCGGCCTGCGCCGGCTTGAGGCCCGGCCCATCGCCACCCTCTCCATCGAGGCCCAGGAGCGCCATGAGCGCATGGAGCGGGTGCACCGCGACGACTGAGTCCTGATACCCCCGGCACCCCGCCGGGGAGGGCGGCCGTGGCCCTCAGGCGCGGAGCAGCCCCGTCTTTGCCTCGATGGACCCGCTGCCGGGAAAGGCGGCCGCCACGGCGGCCTCGGGCAGTCCCAGATGATCGCGCAGCAGCCCCTTGGCCACGGCGCGCAGATCCAGGGTCGGGGCCAGGTCCCGCTTCTCATGCAGGCGCCCCTCGGCCAGGCCGGGCCAATCGGCCAGCACGCGCCCGCCAGCCACCGCACCGCCCAGCAGGAAGGCCGCGCCGGCCGTTCCATGGTCCGTGCCGTCATTCCCGTTCACCCGCGCGGTGCGGCCGAACTCCGTCATCACCAGCACTGCCGTGCGCCCCCAGGCCGGGCCCAGCCGCAGGCGGAGGGCATCTAGCCCGTCATCCAGCTGGGCGAGGACCGAGCGCAGGCGATTCTGCTGCGCGTTGTGCGTGTCCCAGCCGCCGATCTCCAGCGCCGCCACCCTGGGGCCGCCCGGCGCCGCCATCAGGCGCCCGGCGGCGGCGGCCAGCTCCACGAAGCCGCCGCGCTGCTCCGGCGGGGGAACCACGCCCGCCGTAAAGCCGCGGGCGCGCAGCCCCTCCGCCACGGCCGGGCCGGTCAGCGGATCGGCATGGTTGAGCTCCAGGAGACGCGCATAGAGATCAGGTGAGGGGCGGTCCGGCCGGGCGGGCGCATACATGCCGACCGGCTCCGCCCCGCGCAGGATCAGCGGAAGGTCCGCGCCGATGGCGAAGCCCGGGCGATTTGCCCCTTCCTCATGGCCGGGCAGGCCGGCCAGGGCGCGGTTCAGCCAGCCCGAGGCCAGGCGCTGCTCGGCGCCGCTCTCCATCAGGTCCTGCGCCTCGAAATGGCTGCGGGAGCGGGTGGGCCCGCAGGCGGCATGGATCGGCATCAGCTCGCCCCCGCCGAACATCGCATGCAGCTTCGGCAGGCGGGGATGCAGGCCGAAGAAGCCGCCGAGGTCGAGGACGCCGCCTTCCTGGCCCGGTTCCGGCAGGGCGAGGGGGCCGCGCAGCCCCACCAGCTCCGGGTCGCCGTAGGGCTGCACCGCCGCCATCCCGTCCATCGCGCCGCGCAGCAGCACGACGACAAGCCGCGAATCACCCTCTGGTCCGGCGCCGAGGGCGAGCCGCGAGCGGCCGAGCGTCGCCAGGGCGGAGAGGCCGAGGAGCAGGCCGCGCCGGCCGATGCGGGGGAGATGTCCGCTCATCGCCGCTGGAACTCGGGGCTGCCGAGGAGAAGGGTCAGGGCTTCGCGGTTCGAGGCGGCGCGCATCACCGCGAGCCGCGTCGGCTCAGAGGCGAGGGGGCCGAGAGTGAGGTCGAGCGCCTCCCGCGCGTCGCGCCGGGAGAAGACGCCGCTGATCATGTGCATGCGGTCGATCCGCAGCATCATCCCTTCCGCATGGATCCAGTCCGCCGCCCTGTCCGGCCAGCCATTGGGCCCGATGGGCGACCAGAGCGGCTGGCCGAGCGGGTTCAGGCTGTTCACGGCCATCTCGGCCCGCTCCGGCCCGGCGCCCATCGCCCGGAACGCGGCGAGGACGAGGTCGAAGGGGGCGCGCAGCTTGCCCAGCGGCGGGTCCCATGCCTCGGGGATGGAGACCAGCTCCCGTGACACCGCGCCGAGGTCGCCCCCGGTATCCCGCAGCACGCCATGGAGCCGCTCGACTGCCTCGGGCGGCGGATCGTCGGCGACGAAATGGCGCGCGAGCTTGCGGGCGAGGTGCCGGTGGGTGGCGGGGTGGGATGCCAGCCATTCCAGCGCCGCGTCGATCGAGTCCTCCCCGGGCGGGAAGGTCTTGCCGAGGACCGTCTTCTCCCCGGGCTGGTGGTTGGCGGCACGGAAGACGGTGCCGCGCGGGTCGCGCGCCTGCTCCACGCCCAGCCCGGTGAGGAGGCGGGAAAACTCGGTCACGTCCTCTTGGCTGTAGCCGGCCTCGGGGGAAAGGGTGTGCAGCTCTAGGATCTCCCGCCCGAGATTCTCGTTCAGCCCCCGCCGGCTCCTGCGGCCGAAGGCGCTGTCGGGCCCGACGGAGGAGTTCTGGTTGAGGTAGAGCAGCATGGCCGGGTGCCGGATGGCGGCCTTCAGCAGCCCCGCGAAAGGGCCGGTCACATGCGGGCGGATCGCGCTGCGGAGATAGTCGCCGGCCAGGACGAAGACCGCGCCTTCCCGGCGGCTAACCGTGAAATGGTTCGCCCAGAAGGCCACCAGCCGCTCGCGGAAAGGGGTGGGCGTGCCGATCAGCCGGGCGAAGTAGGCCTCCGCCTCCGCAGTATAGAAGGCGACGCGGCGATTCGGCGTGCCGGGCGGCAGCGGGTTCCGCGTGTCCAGCTGCTGGATGGCCAGACCATCCGCCACGCTCGGCTCCTGCTCCCAGTCGCGAGGCGGCATGGCCTGGTCCGGCGGGGCGGCGAGCTGCGCCAGGAGAGCGGCCCGCGCCTCCTCGGGCCCGCCGGCGACAGGGGGCTGGTCGGGGCGCGGCCCCAGGCCGAAGCGCACCGCGGCGATGTGGCCGGCCGAAATCATGGGGCCAGGCTAGCACCCCGGCGACGCCGGATTCCAAGCACGGATTGGAAACGAAGCGTCACACCCGCGCCCCGCGCAGGGGCCCCTGCGCGGGGAATGCTTGCAAAATGCCGTCCGGCAGAGCATGTGTGCGCCCGCAGCAGGGGCGCGGCAGCGGCGCCCGGCGGCACCAGGCAGGCCGGTACGGAAGCGGGCGGGGCGACAGGATCGCCGGTGGCCCGCGAACCCGCATCCGGTTTGCCTCGCCGTGCGGCAACAGGGCGGTGCGGCCGGGGAAGCTCCCCGGCCAGGCCGCCGGAACCCGCGGCGTTGCCGCAAACCCACCTGTGGCGCTGCCGCAGACCCTTTCGCGGCCTAGCCGCAGAAATAAACGCGCGGACTTCCGACAGGGGGCCGCGTCCGACGGAGGCCCAAGTGGCGCGCACCCCTCTCGAGCGTATCCGGAACATCGGCATCACCGCCCATATCGACGCGGGCAAGACGACGACGACCGAGCGCATCCTCTACTATACCGGCAAGTCCCATAAGATCGGTGAGGTCCATGAGGGCAACACCACCACCGACTACATGGACCAGGAGCGTGAGCGCGGCATCACGATCACTTCCGCGGCCGTGACGGCCGAGTGGAAGGACCACCGCATCAACGTCATCGACACCCCGGGCCACATCGACTTCAACATCGAGGTGAACCGCTCGCTGCGCGTGCTCGACGGCGCGGTGTTCATCATCGAGGGCGTGGCCGGCGTGCAGCCGCAGTCCGAGACGAACTGGCGCCTCGCGGACCGCTACAACGTCCCGCGCATCATCTTCATCAACAAGCTGGACCGCACGGGCGCCGACTTCTACCGCGCCGCCGCGACCCTGACCGAGAAGCTCGGCATCAACTGGGTCACCCTCCAGCTGCCGATCGGGATCGAGGATACCCTCAAGGGCATCGTCGATCTGGTCGAGATGAAGGCCCTGATCTGGGAAGGCGACGAGCTCGGCGCCAAGTACCACGAGGCCCCGATCCCGGACGACCTGAAGGACAAGGCCGCCGAGTACCGCCAGATCCTCCTCGACACCGCGCTCTCGGTCGATGACGCGGCGATGGAGGAGTATTTCGACAAGGGTGACGTGGACGTCGCGACCCTGAAGCGCTGCATCAAGCGCGGCACGATCGACGGCACCTTCCGCCCGGTCTTCTGCGGCTCCGCCTTCAAGAACAAGGGCGTGCAGCCCCTGCTCGACGGCGTGATCGACTACCTGCCGTCCCCGGTGGACATCGAGGGCATCAAGGTGGCCCCGGAGGAGGGCGAGGACGAGACGGCCGAGCGCCGCGTCATCCCCGCCGACGAGAACGCGCCCTTCGCCGGCCTCGCCTTCAAGATCATCAACGACAAGTACGGCAACCTCACCTTCGTCCGCGTGTACCGCGGCGTGCTCAAGACCGGCGACCAGGTCCTGAACACGACCAAGGGCCACAAGGAGCGCGTCGGCCGCATGTTCCAGATGCATGCCGACAAGCGCGAGGAGATCAAGGAGGTGACGGCCGGCGACATCGCCGCCTTCGTGGGCCTGAAGGACACCGGCACGGGTGACACCCTGGCCGATGCCTCCGACGCGGTGGTGCTCGAGCGGATGGCCTTCCCGGTGCCCGTGATCGACATCTCGGTGGAGCCGAAGACCAAGGAGGGCGTCGAGAAGATGACGCTCGGCCTGCAGAAGCTGGCCGGCGAGGACCCCTCGCTGCGCCTGAAGACCGACCAGGAAACCGGCCAGACCATCCTGTCCGGCATGGGCGAGCTGCATCTCGAGATCATCATCGACCGCCTGAAGCGCGAATACGGCGTGGACGCCAATATCGGCGCGCCGCAGGTGGCCTATCGCGAGACGATCACCAAGCCGCACACCGAGACCTACACCCACAAGAAGCAGTCGGGTGGCTCGGGCCAGTACGCCGAGGTGAAGGTCGTCTTCGAGCCGAAGGAGCGGAACACGGGCATCGAGTTCGTGAACGCCACCGCCGGCGGCTCGGTGCCGAAGGAGTACATCCCGGCCGTCGAGAAGGGCATCAAGGTGCAGGCCGACACGGGCGTGCTCGCCGGCTTCCCGACGGTGGACTTCAAGTACAGCCTGGTGGACGGCAAGTACCATGACGTCGACTCGAGCGCCCTGGCGTTCGAAATCGCCGCCAAGGCCTGCTTCCGTGAGGGCATGAAGAAGGCCGGCCCGGTCATCCTGGAGCCGATCATGGACGTGGAGGTCACCACCCCCGCCGACCATGTGGGCGACGTCGTGGGCGACCTGAACCGCCGCCGCGGCGTGATCCAGAGCCAGGACATGGCCTCGACCTCGGTCATCATCCGGGCCCACGTGCCCCTGAAGGAGATGTTCGGCTACATCTCCAACCTGCGCGGCATGACGAAGGGGCGCGCCTCCTTCTCCATGCAGTTCCATCACTACGATCCGGTGCCGCGCAACGTGGCGGACGAGATCATGAAGGCTTCGGCCTGATCCTGCGGGCCGGGGGCGGACCATCCAGTTCGCCCCCGGCCGAGGGACGATGTGCGACGGCGCGGGCGAGGTGATCGCCCGCGCCGTTTGCGTTTCCGGCTTCCGACTTCTGGCGGGGTAGGCGGCGGTACCCGGGGCGGCCTTAACGCCTCAGATGGTGCAGCCCCGTCGCATCCAGCACGATCACCCCATCCGCTACCCGGGTCGCCACATAGCGCAGCCGGGCGGAGCCGCGGTCCCGCCTGGCGCGGGAGGGCCTCACCTCGACCACCTCCACCGCGACGGCCACCTCCTCGCCGGGCCGCAAGGCGGCGGGCCAGCGCACATCCATGGCGGAACCGGCTAGGCTGATGTCCTTCAGAAGCGGGCTGGCCATCAGCATGCCGAAGCAGGCGGAAAGGGTATGCAGCCCCGCCGCCACCACCGTCCCGAAGATCGAATCCTGGGCGGCGTCCTCATCCAGGTGGAAGGGCTGCGGGTCGTAGCGGCTCGCGAAATCGCGGATCTCGTCCAGGGACAGGGTCAGCCGGCCCAGCTCGTAGCGGTCGCCGGGATGCAGCTCGTCGAGGGAGGTGAGGCGGGGCAGCGTCATGGCCCCCCAATAGCGCCGCGGCCCTCCCCCTTGAAGCCGGGGCCGGGCGGGGCGACATGCCACCCCATGATCCAGGATCCGCACCGGCCCCCGGTTCTCGACATGACCCCGGAGGGGGAGTTCCGCGAACCGCCGCGCCCGCTGCGCGGTGGCTCCTGGCTGGACCGTGCGCTCCTGCGCCTCGGGGGCGTCGCGGTCCTCGCCACGGCGGTTGCCGGCGGCCTCGTGCTCGCGGCCTCGGCCGCGCTGCTCCTGGGGCTCCTCATCCCGGTGGCCATCCTGGCCGGGCTGGTCGGCTTCGTGTCGCTCTGGTGGCGCATGCGGCGCGCCGGTCGCGCCGGCATGCCGGGCTTCGTCATCATCCGGCGCTGAGCCTTGCCTTGGCTGCCGCCGGGTTCTCGCCCGATCCGGGCCGCCTCTATGAGGTAGGGCGGGACGGCCGCCCCTACACGATCCATCCCGATCCACCCGGCGCCGCGGAGGCGCGGGAGGCACTCGTCCGCCGCTGGTGGATCGGAGCCGTCCTGCTGAACGCGGCTGCGATGGGCCTTGCCGCAGGCAGTGCCTGGCTCACCCCCCGGGGCGTGGCGGCCTGGCTCGGCATTCTGCCTCTCCTGACCGCCCCTGTTTTGCTCGTCGCGCCCCTGCTCCGGCGTCGTGGGATCAGGACGCCGAGGCGGGTTCACCGGCACCGCCCGAGGGAGTTTCCGCCACCGGACGGCCCGGTCGATGGCCCTCAGGCCGGCCGGTCGATGCCGTAGGAGGTTTGGCCCGGCGGACCCGAGGCCTGACCGCTGGTCCCGTGTTCCCGCTCCCCTTTCGGGCCTCCATGGGCCTTTGCGCGGCTGCCATGCGGCCCATCCTGGGGCTGGCCGAGCGCCGTCTTCGCGTCAGGATCCAGGGAGAGGCGCTGCTGCATTTCCGCTTCGTCGATGCAGGCCTCTTTCGCCTGCTCCGCCGGCATGGAAAGCCGCACCACGCCGCCATCGAGCCCCGCCACGGTGGTCAGGGGAAGGTAGCGATGCCTGCCGCCTGAGGCCGGATCGCTCTTCGTGAGCTTGATGAATTCGCCCTGGACACTGTCGACGGTCCCGAAGGGCTGGCCGTCGCTGCCGGTGACGGGCATGTGGTCCTGGATCTCGCCCGCGGCGAGCTTCGCTGCATTGGCCATTCTGGAATCCTCGGCTGAAGCGGGGGAGGGCGCTGGAAGGCGTGGGGCGGCTTAGTGGCGCCCGGGCGAGGACCCATCCGCCTGGCTGGTCTGACCGCGCTTCCGGTTGTCGGGGGAGGGGTCCTCCCCTCTCAGCCGCGCATTCCCGACGATGTCAGCCGGGTCGCCGCCCGGCTTGCTGTTGCCGCCACCCTTGCTGTTGCCGGCATCCGGCATGTTGCCGGCATGCTCCTGGTAGGCGCTCTTCCCTTTGTCAGCCATCGCCAGCCTCCTGCGCTTGGCCGTTGCAGCAGGAACTGAAACGCCGGGGGCCGGACGGGTTTTCATCGGAACCCGCAATGCGAGTGCGTTGGCCTTGGCCACCCGAGGCCGGGGCTGGAGAGCCCGGAGGCTCCCCAGCGGAAGCAGGCCGGGAGAGGCGGGGCCTCTTCCCTTGGCCATGAATCTTTCAGGCGGCCCGGCTGGCCGTCGCGAGATCCGCGCGCTTGTCGAAACGCGCCACGCGGGAGAGCAGGTAGTCCACCTCGGCCTTCGCCGTGGCGGTCAGCCCCGCGCCCGGCCGGCGCTGCGCGTCGCTGGCCAGCACGCCGCGGCGCTTCAGCACATACTTCCGCACGGCCAGGCCGACGCCCTGCTGCTGCTCGTAGCGGACCAGCGGCAGATGCGCGTCGAACAGGTCATGCGCCTCGTCCCGCTTGCCCTCGGCCTGCAGCCGGACGACGTCCGCCAGCATGTCGGGGAAGGCATAGCCCGTCATGGCGCCATCGGCCCCGCGCTCGCACTCGAAGTCGAGGAAGAGGCCGCCATTCCCGCAGAGGATGGAGATGCGCTTCATCGAGCCGTCCTTCTCGAAGCCGCGCAGCGCGCTGATCTTCTCAAGGCCGGGCCAGTCCTCATGCTTCAGCATCACGCAGGAGGCATGCGCCTGGACGATCCGCCGGATCACGGCGGGCGTCATCACGACGGTGAAGGTCAGCGGATAGTCCTGGATCACGAAGGGCACGTCCGGCCCGATCGCCTCCACCGCCTGGGCGTAGTAGTTCACGATCTGGTCGTCGGTGCGCAGCGTGTTCGGCGGCGCGATCATCACGCCCGCCGCGCCCGCATCCATCACGGCGGCCGTGAGGGACTTCATGGCCGCGAAGCCCGGGGCGGAGACGCCGACGATGATGGGGATGCCCGCCCGCTTGATCATGCGGGAGGCGATGGCGATCCCCTCCTCCTGATCCAGCTTCGGGGCCTCGCCCATCTGGCCGAGCACGGTGATGCCGGTCGCGCCGCTCTCGACGAAGAAGTCGGTCAGCCGGTCGTTGGAGGCTTCGTCTACCCGGCCATCGTCATGGAAGGCCGTGGGGGCGATGACATAGACGCCCTTGGCCTGCGTCAGGTCGGTCACGACTGCTGCTCCTTCTTCCAGGCCTCGTAGCGGGCCTTGTTCTCGGCATTGGGGGGATAGAGGCCGGGCAGGGACGCACCGCGCTCCACCTCGCCCATGATCCAGGTTTCCTGGCGCTCCTGCTCCACCGCGGCCTCGACCACGGCCTCCAGCAGGGCCTGCGGGATCAGCACCGCGCCATCCTGGTCCACCACCACCACATCGCCCGGGAACACGGCCACGCCGCCGCAGCCGATCGGCTGGTCCCAGGCCACGAAGGTGAGGCCGGCGACCGAGGGCGGGGCCGCCGCGCCGTTGCACCAGACCGGCAGGTTCGTGCCCAGCACGCCCGCGATGTCCCGCACCACCCCATCGGTGATCAGCGCGGCCACGCCCTTCTTCTGCATGCGCTGGCAGAGGATGTCCCCGAAGATGCCGGCGTCCTGCACCCCCATGGAATCGACCACGGCGATGCAGCCCTCCGGCATCGCCTCGATGGCGGCGCGGGTGGAGATGGGCGAGGACCAGCTTTCCGGGGTCGCCAGGTCCTCGCGGGCGGGAACGAAGCGGAGAGTGAAGGCCCGGCCGACGATGCGGGGCTGGCCCTCGCGGATCGGCTTGGTGCCGCGCATCCAGACGTTCCGCAGGCCCTTCTTGAGCAGGACCGTCGTCAGGGTCGCGGTGGAGACGCCTTCGAGCGCCGTCTTGATCTTCGGATCGAGGTTCATTCCGTCTCCTCCGGGATGCGCGGGGATGCCGGGCTTCGCGCGGCGAGCCATGCACGTCAAGCGCAGGCGGGGTGGGCGGGAAAGGTTTCTTCAAGGGTTGGAGACGGCGCGGCGCGGCACCATCTGCCGGGCATGATCCGTACCGGTCGATTCATCGGGTTGGGCGCTGGCGCGCTGTTGGCGGGATTGTCCGCCCATCCGGGGGAGGCCCAGGCGCAGGAGCGCCGCTTCTTCCAGGTCACGCCGGGGCCCCGGTCGGTGGCCCCCCTTCTGGACACCAGGCCGGTCATGACCAGCGGCCAGAGCATCACGGTGATGGACCGCGCGGCCATCAACCGCTGGCTTTGCCCCAACGGGGGCAGGCCGGTGCGTGGCCGTCCCGGCCGTTGCGACGGCGCCGGCATGGCGCGTGGCGGCGGAGGCGGCGCGGCGCCGGATGTCGCGGGCTGGCATGCGGATCTTCCGCCTCCCACCCATCGGCAGATCGCCTGTCCCATCGGCACGGTGGCCACCCAGGCCCGCGCCAATCCCGGGACCGTCCGCTGCCTTCCGAAGGTGGATGAGGTGCGGCAGGCCAGCGCCCAGGCCGCGCCGCCCACCGAAACCGCCGAGGCGCGCGAGGCGCCGGTCCGCCCGGCGGCTGCCGCGGCGCCCAGCGCCCCCGCCCGTCCCGAGGGGGCGCGGAACGCGGAGGGCCGCCTGCCCGAGACCCGCGCCGAGGCCACGCCGCCAACGGCGGCTGCGCCCGCCGCCGGCTCCTGACCGCCCGTTTCAGGGACTGAGCCCGCCCCCGCACCGGAGCTATTCGTGAAGGGCGGGCGGCGGGGGCAGCGCGGATCGTCCCGCGAACACCTCCCGGATGCCCCAGCACAGCCCCGCAAGGGTGGCGAAGGCGAGCCCGGCGAGAAGGACCCAGACAGCCGGGCGGATCTCGAACTCCAGGTCGAAATTCGCCTGGAAGATCGCGGTCGCGGGCAGGTTCGTGGCCAGGGCGTACCAGAGATATTCGAGCCCCGCCGCGCCGGCGGCCGCGAGCAGCGCGACCGGCACCAGGGCCCAGGGCACGCTCCGCCACCGCGCAGGCACCAGCCGCCAGAGCATCAGCCAGAGGAAGAGGCCGCTCATCAGCACCGGCTCGGAGACGTTGATCTTCGATTGCATGTAGAAATGCAGGATGCCGAGCGCCGTCAGGGGATAGACCAGCCGGTGGAGCGACTTCCACTCGCGCCCCAGCCGCCGCAGGGCCCCATCGGTGGAGGTCCAGCCCAGCACCGCCAGCCCAATCAGCGCCGTGAAGCCGGTGGAGAGATAGGGCCGCTTCACGATCTCCAGCAGCACGTGCCAGAGCCGGAGGTGCTCGTTCCCCACATAGAGCGCGAGGTGCACGAGGCCGTAACCCAGCGCCGCCAGCCCCAGCATCCGGCGCAGCTGCATCGCCTTCGGCCAGTCCAGCGCCCAGCGCGCCGGCGTGACGGCGAGGCTGATCAGCAGGAACCGGACGCACCAGTCGCCGGTCTCATGGGTGGCCAAGGTCAGCGGCTCCGGCCCGAGCCCGTCCGCCGCCCAGAGCCAAGCCAGGCGGAGCAGGGGCAGGAAGCAGCCCAGCAGCACCGCCGCCTTGAACGGGGAGAAGCGACCGCCACGGTCGAGCCAGGGCCAAGGCCCGGGCTTCGGCGGCGGCGGCCCCTCCCGGCGCGGCCGGCGCGGGCGGGCGGGGGAGGTGATGGCGGCCTCGCTCACATCGGGGGCACCACGCCGTCCCGCGCGACCGTCACGCGGGTGGCGGTGAGGACCCCGTCCGGGCCGGGCCTCGCGGAGAGGAAGACCTGCGCGCCGGGCCTCAGATCCTCCATCGCGGCCGGGATGGGCGTCACCACCGGCACCTCGGGCGGGACGAGCACCTTCACCGTCTGGCCGCGCGCGGTGAGGGTGAGGCTGCGCCCGTCATTGCCCTGCACCGCCGAATCCACCGTGGCATTCGTCATGGAGGAGCTGGGCGTCAGGTCCCAGGCGTAATGCCCTTCGCCCGTGCCGCGCATCGCCTCGGGGAAAACCAGCACCTCCATCGCGCGCCACACGCCATCCGGCCCAGGCTCGGCGGCGGTGCCGATGAAGGTTCCGGGGGCAATGGCCGACAGCTCCAACCGGCGCAAGGCCGAAACCCCGACGCCTTCCGAAAGGCGGATCGCCACGGTCTGCCCCTCGCGGGTCGTCACCGTCAGCAGGCGGTCCGCCAGGCCTTCGATCCGGCCGCGGATCCGACGGGGGCCGCCCTGCGCCCGGGCCGGCGCGCGGCCCGCCAGGAGGAGGGCCCCCAAACCCAGCAGAACTATCCGTCGCGTCATCGCCTGCCTCCATCCAGCCCGGCGACAACGCGGGGCTATCCGTGCACGACACCCGCCGCGCGAAGCCGCGACAGCTCCTCCGCGCCCAGGACCGGACCGAGGATGTCGTCATTATGCTCGCCAAGACCAGGGGCGGGGCGGGCGAGGATGCCGGGGGTGCCGGAAAGACGCGGCACCTCCCCGTGCATCGGCAGCCAGCCCATTTCGGCATCCGGAACCTCGATCAGGCTCTCATGCTCGGCCACATAGGCGTCCCTCTCCAGGGCGGGGGCGTCCATGATCGGGCCGATGGTGACGCCCGCCGCGTCGAAATGGGCCAGGTTCTCGGCCATGCTCCGCTCGGCCACGAAGCCGCCGATGATCGCGTCGAGCGACTCCCAGTTCTGCAGCCGCGCGGCATTGGTGGCATAGCGCTCGTCCTGCAGCAGCTCCGGCCGGCCGATCGAGGCCAGGAGCTTCGCCGTCATCCCCTGGGTGGAGGAGGAAAGGCAGACCCAGCCGTCATCCCGGGTGCGGTAGGCATTCCTGGGGGCGGTGTTGGTGCTGCGGCTGCCCGTGCGCGGCTTGCGCCGGCCGGTGAGGCGCCAGTTGGCGATCTGCGGCTCCATCACGGAGAAGATCGGGTCGAACAGGGAGAGGTCCACCACCTGCCCGCGCCCATACGTGCCCTCTGCGGCCCGCAGCGCGATCATGGCGGCGGAGGCGCCGTAGAGGCCGGCATAGGCGTCGCCCATGAACATCGGCGGCAGCACCGGCTCGCGGTCCGCGAAGCCATTGACGGCGGCGAAGCCGGAATACCCCTCCACCAGCGTGCCGAAGCCGGGCTTGTGCCGGTAGGGGCCTGTCTGGCCCCAGCCCGAGACGCGGATGATGACCAGCTTCGGGTTGATGGCCAGCAGCGCCTCGGGGCTCAGCCCCATCGCCTCCAGCACGCCGGGGCGGAAGCTCTCCACCAGCATCGCCGCGTCCCGTGCCAGGCGGCGCACCGCCTCCTGGCCCTCGGGCGACTTCAGGTTCAGGCACACGCTCTTCTTGTTGCGGCACCAGGTCTTCCAGGCGGTGGAGATGCCCTCCACCTTCCAGGCGCGCAGGGTGTCGCCTTCCGGTGGCTCCACCTTCACCACCTCGGCGCCGTGGTCGGCCAGAACCTTGGTCAGCAGGTTGCCGGCGACGAGGCGCGAGAGGTCGATGACCCGTACCCCGTCCAATGCACCCTTCGCCGCCGGGTCGAATTCACGGCGGCGAAGGCGGGGCGTGTTGTCGGCGTTGCTCATTCGATCCGGATGTTCGCGGTGGAGGCGACCTGCTTCCACTGGCTGAGGTCACGTTGCAGGAAGGCGTCGCCCTCGGCGGCGGAAAGGGGAGTGGGTGTGGCGCCCTCGCCCTCCAGATAGGTCGCGAGCCGGCCGCCCGAGAGGGCCTCGTTCGCGGCAGCGTTCAGCGCCTCGCGGATCGCCGGCGGCGTCCCGCGCCGGGCGAGCAGGCCCCACCAGATGCTCGCGGCGTAATCGGGCAGGCCGCTCTCCTTCGGGGTCGGGGCCTTCGGGCCCTTGGCCGGCGGGTTCTCGCCGGTCCAGCCGATCACCTTCACGCGGTTGCCGCTGATGATGCCGCCCGCCGAGGGCAGGGTGGTGAAGATGAGCTGGATGGTACCCGCCGCGAGATCCGTCGTGGCCGGTCCCATGCCGCGATAGGGCACGTGCTGCATCTGCAGCCCGCCCGCCTTCTGCGCGAAGAGTTCGGCCGAGAGATGGTTGATGCTGCCCGGCCCGGCCGAGCCGTAATCCACCTTGCCCGGATTGGCCCGGAGATAGGCCACGAGCTCAGCGAGCGTGTTGGGCGCGAAGCCCGGCGCGGCGAGAACCACCAGCGGCGCGGCGGCGAGCATCGCCACCGCCTCAAAATCCCCGCTCGCGTCATAGGGCGTCCGCTGGGTCGCCGCGCTGGTCGCGAAGGTGGAGGAGGTGACCATCAGCGTCAGCCCATCGGCAGGGCTGCGCACCACCTCCGCCGAGCCGATCGTGCTGCCGGCGCCAGGGCGGTTCTCCACCACGAAGGGCTGGCCGAACTTGGCCTGCAGGTGCTCGGCGAGCGGCCGCGCGACCGCGTCGTTGCTGCCGCCGGGCGGGAAGGGGACGATGACGCGCACGGGGCGGGAGGGCCATCCGCCCAACCCGCCGGCCGCACCGCCCTGCGCGCGCGCCACCGTCGGCACGGCGAGGGCCGCTGCCCCCAGCGCGCGTCTCGTGATCCCGTTCATGCGTTCCTCCGCTTTTGCCGTGTTCATTCCGCGTCCGTCATTCAGCGCCGGGCAGGCCGAGCTTGCGCGCCAGCGCCAGCACCGCCTCGGCGCCCGCGACGAAGGGCGCATCCACCATGCTGCCATCGACAAGGAAGGCGCCGGTGCCCGAGGCGATCCGCTCGCGCGCGACCTCGACCACCCGCTTCGCGCGGGCGATCTCGGCCGGGCTCGGCTGGAAGGCCTGGTTCGCCATGGCGATCTGGCTGGGGTGGATGCAGCTCTTGCCCGCGAAGCCCATGCGGCGCGCGGCCTCGGCCTCGGCCCGGTAGGCGTCGGGCTGGTCCACCTTGGCGAAGGCGCCGTCATAGGCGGGCTGGTTGTGCTCGGCGGCCGCGAGGCGGATCTCCATCCGCAGATGGGCCAGCATCGCGGGGTCCATGCGGTCGAAGCCATAGGGTTCGAGAAGGTCGGCATAGCCGATCTGCAAACCGCAGGCGCGCGGATGCGCCCCCGCGATCTCATGGGCCAGCCGCAGGGCGCGCGGCGTCTCGATGTTGCAGAGGATGCCGATAGGCTCGGCGACGCCATTCGCGCGCTCCGCGCGCTCCAGCACGTCAGCGGCGGCCGCCACCTCTGCCGCGTCGCGGATCATCGGCAGGTTGATCATATGTGTGCCCGGCAGGGCGACCGCCGCGATGTCCCGCTCGAAATGCGGCGTGTCGATGCCGTTCACGCGGATGACGATGACCTTGCCGCCGTGATCCCCGCCGCGCAGGAAGGCTGCGAGCATGTCCCGCGCCTCGTCCTTGCGGTTCGGCGCCACCGCGTCCTCCAGGTCGAAGGACAGCGCATCCGCGGCGGAGGCCGCGGCCTTGGCGAAGAGTTCCGGCCGTGAGCCGGGCACGAACAGCTTGCTCCGCATCAGCACTGGTCGCACCCGCGTCACTCCCGAATGGCAGGCCGGGCATTTGGGCGCCGGCCGTTGGGCCAGGAGAATACGCCCGGCGCAGGGAAACATAATCTTGAGAATTGAACGTTCAGACGATAGGTTTTGTATCGAATGGACACGCGCTTCCTCGAGACCTTCCTCGCCGTCGTCGAGAATGGGTCGGTGGCGGGGGCCGCCAGGCGGCTGAACCTGACCCCGGCCGGCGTGGCGCAGCGCCTGCGCGCGCTGGAGGCGGAGATCGGCGCGCCACTCCTCGCGCGGGCCGGGCGGAGCCTGGTGCCGACCGGGGCCGGGGCGCGGATCGCTCAGCGTGCGCCGGCTCTCCTGGACGGCCTGCGGGACCTCGCCGCCCTCGCGACCGAGGATGCATTGGCGGGCGAGCTGCGCCTGGGCGCCGTGCCGACCGCCATCACCGGCCTGCTGCCCGACCTGATGATGTCGCTGCGCGACCGTCACCCCCGCATCGAGACCCGCATCGTGCCCGGCCGGTCGGAGGAGTTGTACGGGCGGGTGGCGGACGGTGCGCTCGATGCCGCGCTGATCGTGCAGCCCCCCTTTGAGATCCCGAAGACCTGCGGGTGGACGGCCCTGCGGGAGGAGCCGCTGATCGTCCTCGTCCCACGGCGGCTCGCCGGCGCCGATCCCCTGGCGGTGCTCTCGGCCGAGCCCTTCATCCGCTACGATTCCGCCTCCTGGGGCGGCAAGCTGGCCGGCGCCTATCTCCGCCAACGCCGCATCCGCCCGCGCGAGGGCGTGGAACTGGTCACGCTGGACGCCATTGCAGTCCTGGTGGACCGCGGCCTCGGCGTGTCGCTCGTGCCGGACTGGGCGCCGCCCTGGCCGGAGGGGCTCTCGTTGGCCAGGCTGCCGCTGCCCGACGCGCCGGCGCGCCGCATGGGGCTGGTCTGGGGCCGGGCCTCGCCCCGCCTTCGGCTGGTGCAGGCCCTGCTCGGCGGGGCTGCCGCAAGGGTGTAGGGGGGCTGGACGCGCTGCGCCGGCCGTGGAACCCCCTCGGTCCCTGAGAAGAAAGAGGTCGCCATGGTCACCGGCATCACCCGCAACGAGGGCAGTTCGGCCCAGCGCCGCGCCGTGCGCGACTGGCTCGCCGGGCTGGAGCGGCTCTCCCCGTCCATGGCGGAGATGGTGGTCACCGCCTGGGTGAGCGCCTGGACCTCCAGCCCCTTCGCGACGCTGGAGGAGATGCCCTATTCCACCCTCGCGCCGGACCACCGGCTGATGGACCATGTGAACCATGTCACCCGCGCCGGGCTGGACCTCGCGGCGCGTGCGGGGGCGGATTGGGGCGTCGCGGTGGAGCCCGACATCCTCGGCGCCATCCTCATGCTCCACGACGTGGACAAGCCGCTGATGTATGTGCGCCAGGACGGGACGGTGCGCGGCTCGCCACTCTCGCGCGAACTGCCGCATGGCGTGCCGGGCGCGATGCTGCTGCGGGAGATGGGCTTTCCGCACCGGGTGGTCCACACGGTCGCGACCCACGCGCATAACCAGCCCTTCCACGGCACCAACCCGGAAGCCTGGATCCTCCATTACGCGGATTTCTTCGCGACCGACCGCGCCCTGCTGCTGGCAGGAACCCAGCCCTTCTACCAGCGCAGGCACTGAGGCCGGGCGCCGCGCTATTCCGGGCGGCGCGGGATGATGGCGATGGTCCCGCTCACCTCCAACACGGCCAGTCGGATCTCCTCCATCCGGGTCAGGCCCTGGTTCTCGCGCGCGCTCTGCAGGATCTCGTCCTCGCAGATCCTCGCCTCCCGCATGCGGTCCTGCAGGGGTTGGCCATCCACCACGAGGATGGTGGGCAGCCCCTCAAGGATTCGGTCGGCCGGGCGATGGCGCGCCTTCAGCCAGCGCATGGCCACGTCCAGGCCGAGCAGCGTCGCGATGACGAGCAGGCCGTTGGTGAGGGAGAAGTCCTCGCCGAGAAGGGATTGCTGGGTGGCCTCGCCGACCACGAGCAGCAGGACGAAGTCGAAGGTCGTGATGTGGCTCATGCTGCGCCGGCCGGTGATCCGGAAGAGCAGCGTGAGGGCGACATAGATCGCGACGGCGCGGAGGACGCTTTCCATTACGGCAGCACGACCAGGCGCAGGGGAATGGCGGCCTCGCCGATGGCGAGCTGCCCGCTGACGATCCCCGGCCGGCTGGAGCGGAGCTTCAGCAGGATCTCCGCCCGCTCGCCCTCGGGCGGCGGATCGAAACGCAGCCAGATGCGGCCGGGCGCGCGTGACTCGCCCGCCGGTTGCGGCTCGATACCGGAGATCTCCACCGGCCCGGCCAGCCCGCCTTCCAGGCGCAGCTCCAACGGGCCGCGATGCGGGGCGAGGCCGCGGATGCGGAGCTGGCTGTCCCGCCCGATGCGTTCGATCCATTCCCATTCGGCCTCGATGGCGCCATCCGCGCTGCGTGCGCTGGCCTGGGCCAGCGGCCCGCCGCCGAACACCCCGGCCATGCCGAGCAGGACGACCAGCGCCATGGCGCCCCAGCCGATCCGCTGGAAGCGCCAGACGCGCCGCTGGAAGGCGAGATCCTCCCCGACGAGCCGGGAGGCCTCCTGAAGCTGGGTTGGGGCCATGGCGGGGCAACGCGGGCTGGGCAGTGGCGTTGCCCCGGGGCCTTCACGCCCCGGGCGGCGCATGCGAAAGCCGGGATATGCGCATCCATGTCCAGAATCCCGCTAACGACCCGGAATTCTCCATCACGGAGGCCCAGTGGCGCGCCGCCATCGCACGCAGCCCGGACATGGCGGGGCTTCAGGTCTCCTTCGCCAGCGACGATCCGGGTTTCGCCGCCGCCCTGCCGGAAGCCGAGGTGCTGCTGACCTGGGTACGGCCGCTGCGCCAGCGCTTCCCGGTGGGTGCGCTCCCCGGCGTCGCGCCAAAGCTGAAGGTCATCGCCTGCACCTCCGCGGGCGTGGACAGCGCCGCGCCCTTCGATTGGCTGCCCGATTCCGTCGCTCTGCTGAACAACCGCGGAACCCATGCCGAAAAGGCCGGCGAGTTCGCCATCATGGCGCTTCTGATGCTGCAGACGCATATGCCCGCCTTCGCCGACCAGCAGCGGCGCGGGGAATGGAAGCCGCTCTTCGCCTCCACCCTGGCCGGGCGGCGTGTGGTGATCGTCGGGCTGGGCTCGCTCGGCGGCGGCGTCGCCCGGCGGGCGAAGCAGTTCGGCATGACCGTGGTCGGCGTGCGCCACGGGAGCGAGCCGCATCCCGATTGCGACGAGACCCATCCCAACGAGGCGCTGGACGCGCTGCTACCGACGGCCGATTTCCTCGTCCTCGCCTGCCCGCTGACGGATCGGACCCGCAACCTGCTCTCGCGCGAGCGGATCGGGCTTCTGCCCCGGGGCGCGCGGCTCGTGAACATCGCCCGCGGCGCCGTCTGGGATCAGGACGCGGTCTGCGACGCACTCGATTCCGGTCATCTCGGCGGATGTGTTACCGATGTGGCTGTGCCGGAGCCGCTCCCCGCCGATCACCGCCTGTGGCGCACGCCCGGGATGATCGTCACGCCGCATGTCTCGGCCGATGATCGCGAGCGGTACAACGACCGCACGCTCGACATCCTGTTCGACAACCTCCGCGCCCTGCGGGACGGCCGCCCCATGCCGAACCGGGTGGACCCCAGCAAGGGCTACTGAGCCCCGGGCCGGGCCGAAGCCCGGCCCCTACGCGGCTCAGCGCCTTGCGGGCATGGGCCAGGCGGCCTCGCGGAGGATCCGCATGGCGGCCTCGCGATGCGCGCCGTAGCCCGCCACCGGCGCCGTGTCGAAGCGCGGCTCGCCCAGGGCCCGCACGGCCGGCGGCACCGGGGCGCCCGGCAGCGTCGCGTAGAAGATGCCGCCGCCGAACTCCGCCTGGGCCTGTTCGGTCATCATGAAGTCGATGAAGCGGATCGCGTTCTCGCGATTCGGGGCCCCCTTGAGCAGACCGATGGCGGTGACGTTCAGCATGGCGCCGGGCTGTCCGGCGGCCTGGTCCGGCCAAGCCACCCGAAGGCGCGCCGCCGCTTCACGCTCCTCCGGCTTGGCCGAAGGAGCGCCGAGGCGGAGGAGATAGTAGTGGTTGCTGATCGCCACCGCGCAGCGCCCGGCAGCCACTTGCTGGATCTGGGTGAAATCGGAAGCCAGCGGGACATCCGGGGCGAAGTTGGCGGCCACCCCCTTCGCCCAGCGCAGCGCGCCCTCCTCGCCGAGCTGCCCGACCATGCGGGCCGTGACGGAAAGGTTGTAGGCGGTGGGGGCGGTGGGGCAGACCCGCCCGCGGAAGCGCGGCTCGGCCAGTTCGGCGAGGGTGGCGGGCGCGGCCCCGTCGTCCTTGCGCACCACGAGGATGCGGGCGCGAGCCGAGACGCCCGTCCAGAGATTCGCAGGATGGCGCAGATGCGCGGGCACCCGCGCCGTGGCGGCGGAAGCATAGGGCTCGAACACGCCGGCGGCCTCCAGCTGCGCGAGCGCGCTGGCATCCGTGCCCAGCATCACGTCCCCCGCCCCACGCGGGCTGGCGCCCAGCGCCGTGACGGCGGCATTGCCGGCATTGGGGACGAAATGCAGCCGGATGCCCGTCTCCCGCGTGAAGCGGGCGAAGGGCTCCTGCTCCGCCGAGCCGGGGCGCTGCGCGATGATGGCCAGCTCCCCCTGGGCGAGAGCGGGGGCGGAGAAGGGCAAGGCGAGGAAGCCGGCGGCGAGGAAACGGCGTGTGAACAGGCCCATAACGATCTCCGGTAAGGGGAGCTCCCTTTACCGCGGCTCCGCCGATTCAAGAATGCAAATTGTTCGCAAATAACCGCCCCGCCACCCGGTTCCTTGTTCCGGAACGACAAACCGGCGCGCCGGCCCCGCGTTGAGCCGGGATGCGTATCCATTCGATCGAGTGCGGCTCCATGCGGCCCTTCGGGGGCCGGCTCTGGGACGGGGAGACCCGGGGCTTCGGCCCGGCCCATCTCGCCTGCCGCTGCCTGCTGGCGGAAACCGAGGCCGGGCTGGTGCTCATCGACACGGGCTTCGGGCTGGAGGATGTGAACCAGCCCGTGCCCCGCCTGAACACGGCCTTCTACCTCGCGGACCGGGTGCATCTGGAGGCGGATGAAACCGCCATCTCTCGCATCCGCCAGCTCGGCCTGGACCCGCGGGACGTGCGCCACATCGTCATGACCCATCTCGACTTCGACCATGCGGGCGGGTTGACCGACTTCCCCTGGGCCACGGTGCATGTGCATGCCGTGGAACTGGCCGCCTCCCGCCGGCGGGCGGGGGCGATCGCGCGCGGCCGCTACCGCCCGGCCCAGCTGGCGCATCCGATGGAGGAATACAGCCTGCCCGGCCCGATGTGGTTCGGCCTGCCCACCATCCGTGGGCTGGAGGGGCTGCCACCCTCCATCTTCCTCGTCCCCTTGCCGGGCCACACGGCCGGGCATTGCGGGGTCGCGCTCGAAACGCCGCAGGGCTGGGTCCTCCATGCGGGCGACACTGTGTTCATGCATTCGGAGCTGGAACCGCCGATGCGGATGCCCCCGCTGGCTGCGGCCTATGCCAATGTCATGCAGGTGAACCGGGAGGCCCGGCTGCAGAGCCGGCGGATGCTGCGCGCCCTGGCGCGGGAGCATGGCGACGAGGTGACCATCCTCTGCACCCATGACCCCGTGCTGCCTTCCGGCGCGGCGGCACGGCTGGTCACGCAGGCCGGCGCCGGCGTTCGCGCGCCCGAGCCTGCGCCGCCTTCCGCCTGACGCCCTTCCTCTACCCCGGCACGAGCCGCGCCAGCGCCTGCTCCCGCCAGAGGATGAAGAGGCCGGCGCCAACGATGATCGCCGCGCCGACCAGGCTCCGCAGCGTCAGCATCTCGCCGAAGAAGAGGTAGCCGAAGAGGATCCCCCAGGGGATCAGCGTGTAGTGCAGCGGCATGACGGTGGAGGCCGGGGCGAGGCGGAGCGAGTGCGTCACGCACACATTGCCGGCGAGCGACCCGAGGCCGAGCACGATCAGCAGCACGGTTTCGAGCGGACCGGGCGCGACCCAGGACTGCTGCGACACCAGCACCAGCCCCAGCAGCATGGCGACCAGGAACTGCCAGCCCAGCAGGACCGGCGCCGGCGTGCCCGCCAGGCGTCGCGTGGCGATCACGAAGAGCGCGTAGCCCAGGCTGCCCGCCACGGGCACCAGCGCCGCGAGCGAAAGGCTGCCCTGCGGGTTCACCGCCAGCACCACGCCGAGGAAGCCGACCCCGACCGCCGTCCAGCGCCGCCACCCCACACGCTCGCGGAGGAGGAGGGGGGACAGGGCTGTCACGAAGATCGGCGAGGCCATGTAGAAGGTGATCACCTCCGCCAGGGGCAGGAGGGACAGCGAGACGAAGAAGAGCGTCGCCTCCACCGCCGAGAGGCCGGCGCGCAGCGCCTGGAGCCCGGGCTGCCTCACCCTCAGCACGGCCGCGCGGGAGCGCCATAGCGAGGGAAGGAGGACGAGCAGCCCGACCGCGCTGCGGAAGAGAAGAAGCTGGCCGACCGCATAGGCGCCGACCAGCCATTTGCCGAGCGTGTCGTTCGCCGCGAAGAGCAGCACGCCCAGCAGCATCAGAATGACGCCCCGGGCGGTGTTCCGGCTGCCCAGGGAGTCGGTCATGCAAGAGAGATGGTCGGGCGCCTCAGCCCTGCTGGAGCGCCGCGACGCCTGGCAGGGTCTTGCCCTCCAGCCACTCCAGGAAGGCGCCACCGGCCGAGGAGACATAGGTCATGCGCTCGGCCACGCCTGCATGGCGCAGGGCCGCCACCGTGTCGCCGCCGCCGCCGATGGACTTCAGCCCGGCGGACTGGGTGAGGCCCGCGACGCTCTGCGCCACCGCCACGGTCGCGGCATCGAAGGGCGGCGTCTCGAAGGCGCCGAGCGGGCCGTTCCACACGAGGGTGGAGGCCTGGCGCAGCCGGTTCTCGATCAGGCCCACCGTTTCCGGGCCCACATCCAGCGCCATCATGTCGGAGGGCACCGCATCCACCGTCACCGTGCGGGTCGCCGGATGCGCCTTGAACTCGGCCGCCACCACGAGGTCCCGCGGCAGGACGATCTCGCAATTTGCCGCCTTGGCCTCGTCGAGGATCCGCAGGGCGGTCGGGTGCATCTCCGCCTCCTGGAGCGACCGGCCCATGTCATGCCCCTGGGCGGCGAGGAAGGTGTTGGCCATGGCGCCGCCGATCACCAGCACGTCCACCTTCCGCGACAGGTTGCCGAGCAGGTCGAGCTTGGTGGAGACCTTGGCGCCGCCGACGATCGCGACCACGGGGCGGGAAGGGGTGCCGAGCGCGGCCTCCAGCGCCTCCAGCTCGGCCTGCATCAGCCGGCCGGCATAGGCGGGAAGAAGGCGGGCCACGCCCTCGGTGGAGGAATGGGCGCGGTGAGCGGCGGAGAAGGCATCGTTCACATAGGCGTCGCCGAGCTTGGCCATCGCGGCGGAGAGCGCCGGGTCGTTCTTCTCCTCGCCGGCATGGTAGCGCGTGTTCTCCAGCAGCAGCACGTCGCCGTCCTGCAGCTTCGCGACCGCGGCCTCGGCCTCCGGCCCGATGCAGTCATCGGCGAAGGCCACGGGCTTGCCGAGGATGGAGGAAAGCGCCTCGGCCAGCGGGCGCAGCGACATCTCGGACACGCGCTTGCCCTTCGGACGGTCGAAATGGGAGAGCACGACCACCTTCGCGCCCTTTTCCGACAGTTCCTTGATCGTGGGCACCAGGCGCTCGATCCGGGTGCGGTCGGTGATGGCGCCGTCACGCACCGGCACGTTCAGGTCGGCGCGCAGCAGCACGCGCTTCCCCTTGGCGTCGAGGTCGTCGAGGGTGCGGAAGGAGGCCATCGGTCGTGTTCCCCGGGGTGCTCAGGAAGTGCTGAAAGGGAAAGGGGGCGCCGAAGCGCCCCCGATCAGTGTCTCAGAGCGAGCCGAGCAGGGCGGCGGTGTCGCTCATGCGGTTCGAGAAGCCCCACTCGTTGTCGTACCAGGACATCACGCGGACCAGCCCGCCATCGACCACCTGCGTCTGCGTCGCGTCGAAGGTGGAGGAGTGGGAGTCGTGGTTGAAGTCGATGGAGACGAGCGGCTCGGTGTTGTAGCCGAGGATGCCCTTCAGGTCGGGGCTCTCGGAGGCTTCCTTCATCGCCGCGTTAATCGCCTCCTTGGTCAGGCCCTCGGTCTTCGCGGGCACGAAGTCCAGGCTGACGAGGGAGACGTTCGGGGTGGGGATGCGGATGGCGGTGCCGTCCAGCTTGCCCTTCAGCTCCGGCAGCACGAGGCCGACGGCCTTGGCCGCGCCCGTCGAGGTCGGGATGGCGGAAACCGCGGCGGCGCGGGCGCGGTGCAGGTCCTTGTGCAGCGTGTCCACCGTGTTCTGGTCACCGGTATAGGCGTGGATGGTGACCATGTAGCCGCGCAGGATGCCGAACTTCTCGTGCAGCACCTTGGCGATGGGCGCCAGGCAGTTGGTGGTGCAGGAGGCGTTGGAGACGATCTTGTGCTCGGGCTTCAGCGTCTTGTGGTTCACGCCATAGACGATGGTGGCCTGGGCGGAAGCGTCCGCATAAGCCTCGCCCCAGGTCACGGGGGCGGAGACCAGCACCTTGCGCGCGCCGGACTGCAGCAGCAGCGAGGCCTTCTCGGTGCTGGTGAAGATGCCGGTGCACTCGGCGGCGACGTCCACGCCGGCCCACTGGAGCTTGGTCGGGTCGCGCTCGGCCGTCACCTTGATCGGCTTGTAGGTGCGCCCGTTGGCCGAGATGACCATCGTGTCGCCCTCGACGCGGACCTCGCCGGGGAAGCGGCCATGGACGCTGTCATAGCGGAACAGATGCGCATTCGCCTCGACCGAGCCGAGGTCGTTGATATGCGTGAACTCGACATCGTCGCGCCCGCTCTCGAGGGCCGCCCGAAGCACCAGGCGGCCGATGCGCCCGAAGCCGTTGATCGCAACCTTGACCGCCATATCCATCCCTCTCCTTGGATCAGTTCACGCGGCGCTTTACCGCCGCCACCACCGCATCCGCGGTGATGCCGAAATGCCTGTAAAGATCGCCGGCCGGCGCGCTGGCGCCGAATCCCTGCATGCCGATGAAGATGCCATCGGGACCGAGCCAGCGCGACCACCCGAACTCCAGCGCCGCCTCGATTCCCACTCGCAGGGCGGAGCCGAGCACCGCATCGTGATAGGACGGGTCCTGCAGCGCGAAGAGCTCCCAGCAGGGCAGGGAGACCACCGCCGTCGGGATGCCCGCCTGCTCCAGCGCGTCGCGGGCCGCGAGCGCGATCTCCACCTCGGAGCCGGTGGCGATCAGCGTCGCCTTGCGGTCGCCCGAGGCCTCGGCCAGCACGTAGCCGCCGCGCGCCGTGCGGTTCTCGCCCGCATCGCTCCGCACCGTCGGCAGGTTCTGGCGCGAGAGGGCGAGCACGGTCGGCCCGTCCGCCCGCTTGACCGCCAGCTCCCAGGCCTCCGCCGTCTCGATCACGTCGGCCGGGCGGAAGACATGCAGATTGGGGATGACGCGCAGCGCCGCCAGCGTCTCGACGGGCTGGTGGGTCGGGCCGTCCTCGCCCAGGCCGATGCTGTCATGGGTCAGCACATGCACCACCCGCTGCCGCATCAGGGCCGCGAGGCGGATGGCCGGGCGCATGTAGTCGCTGAAGACGAGGAAGGTGCCGGAATAGGGGATGATGCCCCCATGCAGCGCCATGCCGTTCATGGCCGCGGCCATGCCGTGCTCGCGGATGCCCCAATGGACGAAGCGCCCGCCCCAGTTCTCGGCGGAAAGGGCCGGGATGCCCTTCACGTTGGTGTTGTTCGAGCCGGTGAGGTCGGCGGAGCCGCCGATCATCTCGGGCACGGCCGGCACCAACGCCTCCAGCGCCTTCTGCGAGGCCACCCGGGTGGCGAGCTTGGGCTTCTCGGCCACGGCCTTGGCCTTCCACTCGCCGATGGCGGCGTCCCAGCGCTCGGGCAGCTTGCCGGCCATGGCGCGCTCGAAATCGGCGCGCTGCGGGTGCTTGGCCAGCCGCTTCAGCCAGGAGCGGCGCGTGCCCCCGCCACGCTTGCCCGCGGTCTCCCAGGCTTCGCGGATGTCGTCCGGCACCTCGAAGGGGCCGGCCTCCCAGCCCAGTGCCGCCTTCGCCGCTGCGGCCTCCTCGGGGCCCAGCGGGGCGCCATGGCTGCCGGCGGTGCCCGCCTTCTTCGGCGCGGAGAAGCCGATGATGGTGCGGCAGGCGATCAGCGTCGGCCGGCGGGACTTGGTGGCGGCGTTCAGAGCGGCCGCGAGCGCCTCGTGGTCGTGCCCGTCCACGCGCCGCACGGCCCAGCCATAGGCCTTGAAGCGCGCCAGCGTGTCCTCGGAGACGGAAAGGGACGTGTCGCCGTCAATGGAGATGTGGTTGTCGTCCCAGAGGACCGTCAGTTTGCCCAGGCCGAAATGCCCGGCCAGCGAGGCCGCCTCGTGGGAGATCCCCTCCTGCAGGTCGCCGTCGGAGGCGATCACCCAGGTGCGGTGGTCCACCAGGCTCTTGCCGAAGCGCGCCGCCAGGTGCCGCTCGGCCATGGCCATGCCGACCGCGGTGGAGATGCCCTGGCCCAGCGGGCCCGTGGTCGTCTCGATGCCGGGATGCTCGCCCACCTCCGGGTGGCCGGCGGCCGGGGAGTGGAGCTGGCGGAAGCGCTTCAGCTCCTCCACGCCCATTCCCGCATGGCCGGACAGGTGCAGCCACGCATAGAGCAGCATGGAGCCATGGCCCGCGCTGAGCACGAAGCGGTCACGGTCCGGCCAGCGGGGGTCGGCCGCGTCATGCTTCAGGAAGCGGGTGAAGAGGACGGCCGCCGCGTCGGCCATGCCCATGGGCATGCCGGGATGGCCGGATTTCGCCGCTTCGACGCCATCGATCGCCAGGGCGCGGATTGCATCCGCCATACGGCGGATGGGCGTGGCGGGGCGGGCAAGGATCGCATCCTGCGCCACCAGAGCGGGGCTGCGCTCCGGAGTGGCGGGTTGCCGGTCGGGTTCCAGGGTGGCCAAGTGAAGGGTGTCTCCCGCGGCAGTGCCGGGCATGGCGTCGCCCGCCGGCTGCGCAGCGGCGAGGCGGGGCGTCCCAGTCGCGTTGCGCGCCGCTATAGAGGCGGCCCGGCAAGATGCCAACCCTGCGGCGCGGGCGGGGCGGGGCCTTCCGGCCGGCGGGCGTGCATAATTCCGCGTGCCGGCACACGAGAAACCTGCCATAAACTGAGACGGCGGATGCAGCTGTCTCTTTGGTGTCACCAAATTGGCAAATTGCATCCTGATAGCGGACAGGAATCGATCCTTCATGCCTCCGGAAGAGGCTCCGATGCGCCGCCTCCGTCGGGGGGTCGCATTGGGCGTATCCAGCCTTCTCGCCGTGGCGCTGGCCGCGGCGGCACTGGCCCTCCTGGCACCGCCGGCCATGGCCGCCCCCGCCACGGCCGGGCTGCTGCTGCTGCTCGTCGCCGGACTGCTGAGCGTCCTCTATCGCTCCTGGCCACGCCTTCGCCGCGCCGCCCTGCTGCGCGAGGCGGTCGACCGGACCGCCGTCCGCTACGCCGCCTTCGCGCGGGACCGCACCCTGCTGGACCGCAGCCCGGCCTTTGACCTGCCGGGCATCGACCCCCGGCCGGTGCCCCCCGGGGCGAAGCTCGATGACCTGCTGGCCGCCCATGGCCGGGATCCCGCTGCCATCGCCCAGCAGATCGCCGAGCACGAGGACGATTCCCGCACCGAATATGACCGTGCCCTGCCGGATGGCCGCGTGCTGCAGGTGAGCAAGCGCCGCCTCTCCGGCGGGGAGGTCGCGCGCTTCGCCCTGGATGTCACGGGGACGCGGGCCAGGGACATGCGCGCCCGCGCCATTCATGACAGCGTGCCCGCCGCCATCTGGCACCTGGATCACGAGGGGCGCAGCCTGGCGGCCAATCAGCGGCTCCTGGATTTCTTCGGCGGCCGGCTCCCGGCGACCCTGATGGAAAGCGGCCTTCAGCAACTCGGCCAGCCCGGCGAGGGTCCCTTCGGCCTGCCGACCGGGCGCGAGGTGGAAGGCGTCCTGCCGTCGCGGGACGGCGCCGCCGAACGGCGCTTGATCGTCACCGCCTCGCCCTGGCTGCCCGGGGAGCGCGGCGGCAACCAGGCCATCCTGATGCTGCTCGACGTCACGCGGCTGCACGCGGCGCAGGCCCAGGCCGTGCATTTCGCGTGGCACGACCCGCTCACCGGTCTGCCCAACCGCTTTCGCTTCCAGCAGGCCCTGGCCGAGCTGGCCGCCCATCCCGATGGCGGCTCGGTCCTGCTCGTCGACCTGGCCGGGGTGCGCGCGGTGAATGATTCGCTCGGCCAGCAGGCGGGTGATTCGATGCTGCGCGAGGCGGCACGGCGCCTGTGCGAGCAACTCCGCCCCGGTGACGCCGCCTTCCGCCTCGGGGGCGACGAATTCGCGGTGATCGCGGGCGGGCTGCGGACCCCCCAGGCGGCGGGCGCGATGGCGGGGCGCATGCAGCGCGCCTTGGCCGCGCCCTTCGACCTGGGCGGCGGCCCGGCGCCGCTGCGGGCCGCCATCGGCCATGCGCATCTTCCCGATGACGCGCGGGACGCGGATGCTCTGCATCGCGCCGCGGCCCTGGCCTTGGCCCAGGCCAAGCGGCAGGGCAACGGCACCGTCACCGCCTATGACCCGGTGCTGGGGGAGCGGGTGGCGCGCCGGCTGGCGCTGCGCGAGAAGCTGATGGCGGCCGTGGCGGCCGGCAGCTTCGAACTTGCCTGGCAGCCACAGGTGGATGCCCGGACCGGGAGTTTGCGCGGCGCTGAGGCCCTGCTCCGCTGGCCCGGCGGCCCCGGTGGCCCGATCTCCCCGGCCGAGTTCCTGCCGGAGGCCGAGATGGTTGGGCTGATGCCCGCCATCGATGCCTGGGTGCTGGAGGAGGCGCTGCGCCAGAAGGCCGCCTGGATGAAGGCCGGGACCGGGCCGGAGGTCGTCGGCGTGAACATCTCCCCGGCCACGCTGCGCGACATCGAGTTCCCGGCCCGTGTCCAGGCCAGCCTCGCCCGCCACGGCGTCGCGCCCGAGGCGCTGGAGGTCGAGATCCCCGAGGACGTGGCCGCGCGGGATATCGACGCCATCGCCCCCGTGCTGCACGAGCTGATCGCCGATGGCGTGCGGCTCTCGCTCGATGATTTCGGCGGCGGCAGCTCGGCCCTGGCGCATCTGCTGCGCCTGCCGGTGGACCAGGTGAAGCTCGACCGTTCCATCGTCGCTGGCCTGCCGGGCGGGGCGCGGGAGCGTGCCATCCTCCGCGCCGTGGCCACCCTGGCACGCGGCATGGAGATCCCCCTCCTGGCCGAGGGGGTGGAGACCGAGGCGCAGCGCGAGGCCCTCGTCGCCGAGGGCTGCACGGTGATGCAGGGCTGGCTCTTCGGCCGTGCGGTGCCGGCGGGGGAACTCGTCGCGCGCTGAGGGTACCGGGGGCCCCTCCGGCGTCGGCCAGCCGGGCCGGTCAGCCGGGCCGGTTGGCCCGGGCGAGAACGGCCTCGAACAGCACCTGGCACCCGTCGGCGGCCTCCTCCGGGAGGATGCTCTCCGCCTCGTTGTGCGAGAGACCGTCCTTGCAGGGCGTGAAGATCATCGCGGTCGGGATCCGGCGCGCCACATAGACGGCGTCATGCCCCGCGCCCGAGATGATCTCGCGCGCCGGGAGGCCGAGCCGGGCGGCGGCGTCTCGCACCAGGGCGACGCATTCCGGGTCGAAGGGCTGGGCGGGGATGCGGAACAACTCGCGCAGCTCCAGCGAAAGCCCGACCTCCCGCGCCATCTCCTGCGCGCGCGCCGGGAAACCGGCGGCGAGGGCCTCGATCTCTTCCCCTGAGGGATGCCGGAACTCGACGGAGAAGCGCACCTCGCCCGGCACCACATTGCAGGAATTGGGGAAGACCTGAAGCCGCCCCACGGTCCCCCGCCCATCCTCGCCCCGGGCGCGCATCATCTCGTCCACGAGGGTGACGATTCGCGCGGCGCCTACCAGCGCGTCGCGCCGTGTGGAGGGCGGAGTGGTGCCGGCATGCGCGTCCTGCCCCGTCAGCACCGCATCGTACCAGACCTGGGCCTGGCCGCCGGTGACGATGCCGATGCGCTTGCCCTCCCGCTCCAGGATCGGGCCCTGCTCGATATGCAGCTCGAAATAGGAATCCGCCTCGAAGGGGCGGGCGGGATGCTCGCCGCGATAGCCGATGCCCTCCAGCGCCTCGAGCACCGAGACCCCCTCCAGGTCACGCAAGTCGTAGGTCGCCTCCTGCTCATAGACACCGGACCACACGCCGCTGCCCATGAGGGAATGGCCGAAGCGGCTGCCCTCCTCATCGGTCCAGTTGATGAGCTCGAGTGGCGCCTCGGTCTCGATGTTCAGGTCGTGCAGGGTGCGCATGACCTCCAGCCCCGCGATCACGCCCAGCGCGCCGTCGAACTTGCCGCCGGTCGGCTGGCTGTCGAGATGGCTGCCGAAGAGGACGGGCTTGCGGCTCGGGTCCCGGCCGGGGCGGCGGGCGAACATGTTGCCCATGGAATCCACCCGGACGGTCAGCCCCACGGCCTGGCACCACTGGCTGAACTGGTCACGGCCGGCCCGGTCCACCTCGGTCAGCGTCAGCCGCTTGACCCCGCCTTTGGGCGTGGCGCCTATCTCGGCCATCGCCATCAGCGTGTCCCAGAGCCGGCGGGAATCGATGCGCTGATTGGTTCCGGTCATGGCGGCTCGCTCCGACGTGATTCGGTTCGGATGAATGCGGCGCCCGCCCGCGCGGAGCAAGGGCCGCCGGAGCGATGACACGCGCGGGACGCCTTGCAGTCGGCCGTCGTCGGCGCGAGTTTGCGCAGCCCCCGCTGACCGGAACCCGCCATGGCGCATGCGCTCCCCTCCGCCCCCAAGCTGCTTCGCAACAGCTACCTCGACACGCCGGAGATCCGGCAGACGCGCGTGGACCTCGCCGCCTGCTTCCGCATGGCCGCGCGGCTGGGCCTGCAGGAGGGCATCTGCAACCACCTCTCCGCCCTGGTGCCGGGCCGGCCGGACCTGATGCTCGTGAATCCCTATGGCTGGGCCTTCGGGGAGATCACCGCCTCGCGCCTGCTGATCTGTGACTTCGAGGGCCATGTCCTGGCGGGGGAGGGCACGCCGGAGGCCACCGCCTTCTACATCCATGCGCGCCTGCACCTGCGCCACCCCCGCGCCACCGCCGCCTTCCACACGCACATGCCGAACGCGACGGCACTCTCGATGTTGGAGGGCCCGCCGCTGGTATGGGCCGGGCAGACCGCCCTGAAGTTCTACGGCCGCACCGCGGTGGACGAGGCCTATAACGGCTTGGCGCTGGACACCGCCGAAGGCGACCGCATCGCCGCGGTGATGGAGGGCGCCGATATCGGTTTCCTCAAGAACCACGGAGTGATGGTGGTCGGTCCTTCCATCGCCGAGGCCTGGGACGACCTCTACTACCTCGAGCGCGCGGCCGAGGTGCAGCGCCTGGCCTTCTCCACCGGGCGCCCGTTGAAGCCGGTGCCGAAGGACGTGGCGGAGCGCACCTATGCCCAGATGCGCGCCGGGGATTCCGAGAGCGCGCGGCTGCATCTGGAGAGCGTGAAGCGGATCCTGTCGCGCGAGGAGCCGGACTATCTCGACTGAGGCTTCCCAGGCCGGCGCGGCCCGGGAGGCACCGAGCCAGGGCTTCGGCCTGCTCTGCCTCGCGGTCACGGCCATGGGCTGGGGGCTCAACTGGCCCGTGCTCAAGGCGCTGCTCGCCGAGATGCCGCCGATGGCCGCCCGCGGCCTGGCCGGGCTGCTGGCGGCCCTGGCCCTGGCGGGCTTCGCCGCCCTCCGTGGCGTGCCGCTCGCCGTTCCCCCGGGCCGATGGGGCCCGCTGGTCGCCGCCTCGCTCCTCAACGTCACGGCCTGGATGGGGCTCGCGACCATGGGGCTTCTCTATCTGGGCGCAGGGGAGGGGGCGATGATCTGCTACACCATGCCCGCCTGGACCGCGCTGGCGGCCTGGCCCGTGCTGGGAGAGAAGCCCTCGGCCCGCCGCTTGCTGGCGCTCCTGCTCGGCATGGGCGGCGTCGCCATCCTCGTCACCTCCGGTGGCACGTCGCTGGACTGGGGCAAGATGCCGGGGGTGGCGATGATCCTCTCCGGCGCCATCCTCTTCGCCCTGGGCACGGTCTGGTTCAAGCGGAACCCCGTGGGGCTGAACCCACTGGCCTCGGTGGCCTGGCAGGTGGGGCTGGGCTGTCTGCCCCTCGCCATCGCCTCTCCCTTCCTGGAACATTTCGACGCCGGCGCCGTCTCCATGCGCGGCTGGGCCGCCTTCCTCTACATGGCGGCCATCCCGCTCTGCCTCTGCTACCTCGCCTGGTTCGCGGCGCTGGCCGCCCTGCCCGCCGGGGTGGCCGCGATCGGCACGCTGGTGACGCCCGTGATCGGCGTCATCTCCGGCGCGCTGCTGCTCGGGGAGCCGCTCGGGATACGCCAGGGGGCGGCGCTGGTGCTCACGCTGGCCGGCATCCTGCTCGCCATCCGGGAGCCCGCCCGGGGCAGGGGCTGATACTCCCTGGACACTGCTGGGATTTGCTCGGAGGGCTCCGCCCTCCACCCGCCAAGGGCCTGAGGCCCTTGGAACCCCATCTGACTGCCGTGGATACCCCGGATCGAAGGGGTCCCTGGTTGAAGGGCGGCTTTCCTGCGTTTGCAGTCGCCTGAGGTCCTAGACCTCAGGCGCACCGTCAGCCGAGCGATTCCAAACTCGAAGAAAAAGATGATGGGTCGAAGGCACTGCCTTCGACGGGTCCGGGAAGAGGAAGAATTCCTTCTTCCTCTTCCCGGGGACAGACCGACACCCCAGAACAGGCCCACCCCGTGCGCGCGGCCGCATTCCGGCCTATGCCGCACGTCATGTCTGATCTGCCCCTTCTCCGTCTCCTTCCCGGCCGCGACCGGCGGGCCAAGGCGGGCCATCCCTGGATCTTCTCCAACGAGGTGGCGATGACCCCTGCCGCGCGTGCCCTGCCGCCCGGTTGCGCCGTGCGGGTAGAGGGGGATGACGGCGTCCGCCATGGGGTTCATCATTTCAACCCGCATTCGCTCATCGCGGCCCGGCGCCTCTCCCGCGATCCGGAAGCGGTGATCGACGATGCCTTTTGGCAGGCGCGCCTCGCGGAGGCGCTGGCGCTCCGCCGCCGTCTCTTCCCCACGCCGCATTATCGCCTGGCCCATGCGGAGGCCGACGGCCTGCCGGGCCTCATCCTCGACCGGTACGGAGACCTGATCGCGCTCCAGGCGAATACGGCCGGGATGGAGGCCGCGACGCCGGCCATCCTTCGCGCGCTGAACGCCCTCATCGCGCCGCGCGCCGTGGTGGCGCGGAACGAGGCTTCGGTCCGTGGCCTGGAGGGGCTGCCCGAAGCCACGCTGCTCCTGCATGGCTCGGACCCAACCGGCACGGTGGAGGAGGGAGGGGTTTCCTTCTCCGTCGATCCGCTCGGAGGACAGAAGACGGGCTGGTTCTTCGACCAGCGCGAGAACCGGGCGCGGGTAGCCAATCTCGCGCGCGGGGAGACGGTGCTGGACGCCTTCTGCCACACCGGCGGCTTCGGCCTGCAGGCCGCGGCCGCCGGGGCCGCGCGCGTGACCTTGCTCGACCGCTCCGAGCACGCCCTGGCAACCGCGATGGAGACCGCCCGCCGCAACGGGCTGGAGGACCGGGTGGAGGCCGTGCGCGGCGAGGCGATGGAGGCGCTGGAGCGCATGGGGAGGGAAGGGGCACGCTTCGGTGTGGTGGTGGTGGACCCGCCGGCCTTCGCCAAGTCCCGCAAGGACATTCCCCAGGCCATCCGCGCCTATTCGCGCCTCGCACGGCTGGCGGCGGGACTGGTGGTGCCCGGCGGCATTCTCTTCATCGCCTCCTGCAGCCACCATGTGCCCTCCGGCGAGTTCACCGACACGGTGCTTGCGGGGCTGCAGCGAGCACGGCGGGATGCGCGGATCCTGGCCATCACGGGAGCTGGTCCGGACCATCCCATTCATCCGATGCTACCTGAAAGCGTGTACCTCAAGGCACTGACTTTGCAGCTTTCCTGATCCGCCAGGCTGGGCCGCCGAAGGGCGGTCCAGCATCTCTTGAACTCCGCCACCGACGCCTTATGTAGCTTGCTAATGTTAGCTTGCTACGAGAAAGCCTCGGTGATGACCCTCAACGCCCAGTTTGTCACGGCCCTCCGCCGGGTGACGCAGCGCTGGCGCACGCGTTGGGATGCGGAGCTGCGCGACAGCGGCCAGACCCTCGGCCGCGCGCGGGCCCTGATGATCCTCTCGCAGGAAGGCGGCAGCGCCATGCAGCGGGACCTGGCCGCCCATCTCTCGGTGGAGCATCCGACGCTGGTGCGCCTCCTGGACTCGCTGGAGGCCCAGGGGCTGATCCGCCGCGGGCCGGTGCAGGGCAATGCGCGCGCGAACCGGATCGCCCTCACCGAGGCGGCGCAGCCCGTCGTGGCGTCGGTCGAGGCCGTTTCCGAGGCCCTTCGCCAGCGGGTGCTGGGCGACATCCCGCGTCAGGACCTCGAGACGGCGCTGCGCGTCCTTCATGCGGTGGCGGCGAAGCTGGAGGGGCTCGAAGCCGTTCCTTCGCTGCCGTCCCCGGGCGGGCGCCGCGGTGAGGAGGCCAGTGCGTGAGCGACAACACGGCCCCCAGCCCGGAAGCGCCGCCGGCCGAGCCGGCGCCGCAAGCCGGTCCTGGCCGTCTCCTGGTCTACGGCCTGGCCTCGCTGACCTTCGGCCTCACCCAGGGGCTCGGGAACAACCTCTTCGCCGCCAACATCCAGGCCGTCCAGTCCGCCTTCGGCGCAACCACCAACGAGGCGGCTTGGCTCACGGCGGCCTATGCCTCCACGAGCATCACGGCCTCGCTCCTGCTTTTCAAGCTGCGCACCCAGTTCGGGCTGCGGCTCTTCGCGAAGCTGGGGCTGATGCTCTTCCTGGCCGTCTCGCTCGCGCATCTCCTGGTCAGCGACCTGCGCTCGGCGGTGGTCCTGCGGGCGGTCGCGGGCTTCGCCGGGGCGCCGCTGAACACACTGGCGATCCTCTACATGATCGAGCTGCTGCCGCAGCGGATGAAGCTGACGGTCGGGATCGCGCTCGGGCTGATCGGGGCGCAGATCGCGGTGCCGATCGCTCGGCTGGTCTCGCCCGGCCTGCTGGAGATCGGGCTTTGGGGCCAGCTCAACACGCTGGAGCTGGCCATGGCGGTGCTCTCGCTGGCCTGGGTCTATCTCCTCCCGATCACGCCGCCGCCCCGCGCCCAGGCCTTCGACCTCGTGGATGCGGTCAGCCTTCCGCTGCTGGTGGTCGGGCTGGGACTGATCGCGATCGTTCTCAGCCTGGGCCGCTGGTACTGGTGGTTCGAGGCCCCTTGGCTCGGCACCTGCCTGGCCGGGGGCCTCGGTGCCCTGGCGCTGCTCGTCGCGATCGAGCTGAACCGGGAGCGGCCGATCATCAACCTGCACTGGCTCTCCTCCACGGACATGATCCTCTTCGGGGGATCCATGTTCGTCGCCCGCTTCGTCCTCTCGGAGCAGACGACGGGGACGATCGGCTTCTTCCAGAATCTGGGCCTGCTGAACGAGAACATGACCGGCATGTTCCTGGTGATCCTGGCGGCGACGCTGGCCGGCTTCATCGGCGTGGCCTTCGTCAACCGCCCGGAGAACCGGCCGGCGATCCATGCGGTGGCGCTCGCCCTCATCGCGGTCGGCGCCTGGCTGGAGAGCCGCGGCACCAGCCTGACCCGGCCGCAGGATGTCCTGCTGCCGCAGGCGCTGGTCGCCTTCGGCGGCGCCATCTTCCTGCCCGCGGCCACGGGCTGGAGCTTCGCCCACACGCTCCGCTCCGGCGTGCAATACCTGACAAGCTTCTTCGCCGTCTTCCTGGCTTCGCAGAATCTCGGCGGACTGCTCGGCGCGGCGATGCTCGGCACGCTGGTGACCGTCCGGGAGAAGTTCCACTCCAACCAGATCGTCGAGAACCTCACCCTCGGCGATCCGCTGGTGGCGCAGCGCATCGCCCAGTACGGCGCCTCCTATGCCCGGGTGCTCGGCGACCCCGCGCTCCGGAACGCCGAGGGCTCTGTGCTGCTCGGGCAGGTGGCGACCCGCGAGGCCACGGTGCTCGCCTATAACGACCTTTTCCTCGTGGTGGCCGTCGTCGCGGCCCTCTGCCTTCTCGGCCTCCTCCTCCACCAATTCGCCGCCTGGCTGGGCCGGCGCGCCGCCCAGGCGCCCGGCGCCGCGGCCTGACCCCGCACGCAGGACCCCATGCCTCTCTTCAAGCTCGCCCGTTCGCGGGCCACCATTCCCGCCCTCCTCCTCGGGGTCGCGGGCGTCCTCCTCGTCCTTTTCTCCTGGCGGCTGCCGCCCTTCACCTCCACGGTGCAGACCACGGACGACGCCTATGTCCGCGGCCTCGTCACCGTCGTCAGCCCGCAGGTGGCCGGCTACATCGTCGACATCCGCGTGCAGGACTATGCCGAGGTGAAGCAGGGTGACCTGCTCGCCCGGATCGACGACCGGATCTACCAGCAGCGGCTGGCGCAGGCGCGGGCGCAGCTGGCCGCCAGCCGGGCATCGCTGTCCAATCTCGAGGTCCAGCGCCGGACCAAGGAAGCCCAGGTCGAGGTCGCCCAGGCCCAGGTGGAGAATGCCGAGGCCGTGCTGACCAAGGCGCGGGCCGATGTCCGGCGCATCGAGCCGCTGGTGGCCGCCAATATCCAGTCCCGCGCCCAGAGCGATGCGGTGCACGCCACCCTGCGCCAGGCCGAGGCTGGCCTCGCGCAGACCCGCGCCTCCGAGAGCGTCGCGGAGCAGTCCCTCGCCGAGACGCTGGCCACCCGCGCCGGGCTGGAGGCCGCGGTGCAGGGGGCGGAGGCGGCCGTTCATCTGGCCGAGATCGACGTGCAGAACACCCGGATCCTGGCGCCCCGCGACGGCCGGCTGGGCGAAGTGGGGGCGCGGCTCGGCCAGTATGTGACGGCGGGCACGCAGATCACCTCGGTGGTGCCGCCGCTCCGCTGGGTGGTGGCCAACTACAAGGAGACGCAGATCCCCGGAATGGCGGTGGGCCAGCCCGTGCAGTTCCGGGTGGACGCCCTGCGCGGCGCGGAGCTGACCGGCCGGATCGAGCGTTTCTCTCCAGCCACCGGCTCCGAGTTCAGCGTCATCCGGGCAGACAACGCGACCGGCAACTTCACCAAGGTCGCCCAGCGCCTACCGGTCCGCATCGCGATCGACCCTGGCCAACCCCTGGCCGATGCCCTGGCCCCCGGCATGTCCGTCGTGGTGCGGGTGGACACGGCCGCCCCGGCCCACGGCCAGGCCCGGCCCCCCGCCTGAGCTCAGCCCTTCGGGGCGAGGGGCAGGGTGAAGCGGGAGGTGGTGCCGCGACCCGGCGCGCTCTCCATCACGAAGGTGCCGCCGTGCAGCTCCACCAGCGCGCGGACCAGGGGCAGGCCCAGGCCGGTACCCCGTTCGGCGCTGCCGCCCACCCGGCCGAAGGGCTCGAGCGCCACGGTCAGCTCCGCCTCGGTCATGCCGCGCCCGGTGTCGGAAACGCGGACCACGATCATCCCGCCCTCCGGAAAGGCCGTCACCTCGGCGAGCTGGCCCGGACCGGCATACTTCACCGCATTGCTGAGGAGATTGAGCAGGATCTGCAGCAGGGCCCGCGGGTCGCCCATGGCCACCAGCCCCGGCGGAACCCGCTGGTCCAGCGTCATCTCCCGGCTGGCCGCCTCCGCGCGCAGCAGCCTTGCGGCGCGCTGGGCCAGGGGCGCCAGTTCCACCCGCTGCCGCTCCAGCTGCTGCTTGCCCTCTCGCAGAGCGGCGAAATGCTGCACGTCCTCGATGAGGGAGAGCATGTGCTGACCGCCCTCCGCGATGTCGTTGGCGAAGGCGTTGTAGCTCTCGTGGCCGAGCGGTCCGTGGGGCTGCATCTGCAGCAGCTCCGCGAAGCCCAGCACGGCGTTCAGCGGCGTGCGCAGCTCATGCGTCACCTCCGCCAGGGCACGTTCGCGCCGCCGCGCGCTGTCCAGCGCCTCCTGCCGCGCGCCCCGCGCGGCCAGGAGGGCCGTGTCGAGCGCGGCCAGGGTTTCCTGCGTGGCGGCCATCATCCGGCCGGCCAAGTCCCGGTGGTGCACCGGCAGGGCGGGCAGCGCCTCCTCCCGCGCATAGGTCTGCAGTGCCTCGGTGGTCTGCCGGACGGGCTGCAGCAGGGCCCGGATGCCCATCAGGGCCAGGCCCGTGCCGAGAAGCGTCGCCCCCAGCAACACGGCCAGGAGCTGCCAATCGGCCGGGCGGTCCCTCAGCAGCAGAAGGAGTACCGAAATCAGGGGGATATGGGTCGCAACGAAGGCAACGATAAAGAACTTGCCCGCATAGCCAAAGGGCGCGCGGAGCCGGTCGAGAAACACGTAGAGGCGCATCGGCTGTCCCCTATTCCAACTTCTGGACGGCATCAAAGAAAACGAGCGCGCAGGTCCACGCTGTCCCGGCGGCCGAGCGCCTCGCGGTTCTCGCCCAGCCAGGCTTCCGCGGCGGCGTAGCCGTCCTCGCGCAAGCCGCGAAGAAAGTCACGGTCCCCGTTGTATTTGGTGGATATTCCGAGGCGCCGCATCCGTTCCTCATCCTCGACGAGATGGACGAAAAGCCGCTGGTACCGGGGCGGTTGCAGCACGCCCTGGTCCACGAGGCGCTGCACGAACTCGATGGCCCTCATCTCGTACATGAGCGAGGCGTTGAAGCCGATCTCATTCACCCGCGTGTTGATGTCCTGCACGGTCTGCGGAATGTCCGGGCGGGAGATCGGGTTGATCCCGACCAGCACGATGTCCGGCGGGTTGCCGGGATGCTCGTAGAGCGGCCAGAGCGCCGGATTCCCCAGGAACCCACCATCCCAATAGGCCTCCCCGTCGATCTCGATGGCGCGGAAGACATTGGGCAGGCAGGCGGAGGCGAGCAGGGTCTCGCGCGTCAGCTCGTGTCGGGTGAAGACGCGCGGCTTGCCCGTGCGGACATTGGTGGCGGTGACGAAGAGCTGCGGCGCGGGCCCGCCGCCGCAGAGGGTGCCGAGGTCCAGCACCTCCTCCAGCACCCGGCGCAGCGGGTTCATGTCCAGCGGAAAGGGATTGAGCTGATAGGGCGAGAAGAGCCGGGTCATCGCGTCGAAGGCCTGCCAGGCGAAGCCGCGGCTGAGGTCGGGGCCCCAGAGCAGCTCCTTCAGCGGGCTGTTCCGCAAGGGGCTGAAGGCGTAGCGCGTGCCGATGGCGGTCCACAGCCGGTCCAGCAGCGCCGCCGCCCCGGCCCGCCCGCCCTCGGCCATGCCCTGGACGAAGGCCGCGCCGTTGATGGCACCCGCCGAGGTGCCGGAGATGGCGGCGACCTCGATGGACTCCTCCTCCAGCAGCCGCAGGAGCACGCCCCAGGTGAAGGCGCCATGCGTGCCGCCGCCTTGCAGGGCCAGGTTGATCCGGCAGGGCGCGGCACGCCCGGCGACCGCCGGGGCGGCGGGCATGCCCTCGATCGGCGGCACGCCCTCCGAGCCCGCCTCCTCCTCGCCGGTCATGCCAGGGGCCTCAGGAGGCAGTCCAGCCGCCGTCGACCGAAAGGGCCGCGCCGTTCACGGCCCCGCTGTTCGGCCCGCAGAGATAGACGGCCATGCCGGCCACCTCCTCGACCTCCACCCAACGCTTGCTCGGCTGCTTCTCCAGCAGGAGGTCGGTCAGGGCCACCTCCTCGGAGACGCCGTGCTTCTGCGCAAGCGGCGCCACCTGGGCCTCGGCCAGCGGCGTGCGGACGAAGCCGGGGCAGATGGCGTTGCAGGTGATGGGCGTGCGGGCGACCTCGATGGCGACGGTCTTGGTCAGACCGACCACGCCGTGCTTGGCCGTGACATAGGCCGACTTGAAGGGCGAGGCGACGAGCCCGTGAGCTGAGGCGACATTGATGATCCGCCCCCAGCCCCGCTCCCGCATCGTGGGCAGCACGGCCTTGATGGCGTGGAAGTTCGAGGAGAGATTGATCGCGAGGATCGCGTCCCACTTCTCCTCCGGGAACTCCTCCACCGGGCTGACGAACTGGATCCCGGCGTTGTTCACCAGAATGTCCACCTGGCCCATGGCCGCCGCGGCATCGGCGCACATCTGGCGCACGGCCGCGGGATTGGAAAGGTCAGCGTCGGAATAGGGCGCCTCGCCGCCCTGGATGGATGCGACCTCCGAGCGGGCGGCAGCGATGGCCTCCGGGGTTCCGAAGCCGTTCAGCATCACCCGCGCGCCCTCGCGTGCGAAGGCGAGGGCGATGGCGAGGCCGATCCCGCTGGTGGAGCCGGTGACGAGGGCGGTGCGGCCCTTCAGGGACTGGGTCATGCGCAAGCTTCCGGTTCTGGCTGGGGGAGGAGACGCTCAGGGCAGGCGCTTCGCAATCCCCGCCAGCCAGCGGATCCCGGGGTTGGTCAGGCTTGGCGCCCGGTGCTCCAGCGCGGCCCGGGCGATGGCGGCTGACAGGGTGGGCTGGGGCAGGCTCGCTGCCGCCAACTCGGCGACCGGGCGCCCCAGTGCCAGGGAGAGCATGCCCGCCATTTCCAATCCGCCGGGCGCGAGGAGCCCGGCGCCGACCAGGCGCCCACGCCGATCCACGGAGAGGGTAACAAGCCCTTCCTCGATCCCCTCGGCGGAGGCGCGGGTGGTGTCAGCCAGGGGCCAGCGAAGGGTCTCCGCCGCCTCCACCTGGTCAGGCGCACCCAGCTCCACCAGGGCGGGTTCCGTCCGGATGGCGCGCAGCGGCGCCGGAGTCGCGGGCATGCCGGGAACGCGGAAAAGCATGCTGCGGGCGAGGGCGCCGAGATCGGAGGCGCCTGCATGCCCGATCACCCCGCCGGCCGCCCAGATCCGCCGGCTGCCCTCCACGCGGAGCGATTCGTCCACGACCAGGCCCGGCCCGGGCAGGCCGGCGGTGACGAGGTCCAACCCTGCCAGGCGCGGGGCACGCCCGAGAGCAAGGAGGAGATGCGACCCTTCCACCCGCGTGCCATCGGCCAGGAGAAGCGAGACGCCTCCCTCCCGCCGCTCGGCCCGGGCCGGTTCCCGCCCCTCCATCAGAACCACGCCATCCCGCCGCAAGGCGCGTGCGAGCCCCTCCGCCAGCACGGGATCCGCGCCGGGCGCGATGCGGGTGGCCTCGATGACGGTCGCCCGGGTCCCGAGCCGGGCAAAGGCTTGGGCCATTTCCAGCCCGAAGCCGCCGCCGCCCAGGATCAGGAGGTGGTCTGGGCGCTCCTCCAGCGCATGGATCGTCTCCTCAGTCAGGTAGGGAACGGTCTCCAGCCCCTCCAGCGACGGGATGACGGGGGCGGCGCCGGTCGCGACCAGGGCGCGGCGGAAGCGCCATTCCTGGCCGGCCGCAGCCACGGCGTCCGGAGCGGAGAAACGGCCCGTGGCCCGTACCAGCTCCACGCCCATGGCCTCGAAGCGGGCCGCCGTCGAATCCGGGGCGGCATCGGCGTCGGCCGCCGCCAGATGGGTGCGGAGGGCGAGCCAGTCCACCGGCACATCGCCGCTGCCAATTCCCATGCGGGCTGCGCTCCGGGCCAGGGCGGCCCTGGCGCCGGCTGCCCGCAGGGCAGCCTGGATCAGCTCGGGATCCGGCGCCTCGCCCCCCATGGGACCCCGCTCGAACAGGGTGACGCGCAGGCCGAGCGCCACGGCCAGCGAGGCCAGGCCCCGCCCGGCGGCGCCGGCGCCAATCACGGCGATGTCGGTTTCAGGCATGCTCTCCCTTCCGGCCGGTTGACCCGCGCCACGCATAACGCGGTTCCGCGGGAAGGGTAGGGGGCAGGGCTCCATCGAGGCTTCGGTTGACGCGGATGGGACCGCCTTTCTATACAGCGCCACCCGCGCCGGGCGTCCCGCCGCGGCTGCCTGCGTCTGCGCCCGAACTTTGGGCCAGGTCCGGGCGGCCGGGCTGTCCGGGCCAGACCACTCAACGCCGACCCGTCCCTGCCGGGCGGCCTGCACCTGAACGGAGCGCCTTGCCGTGAAGCGTACTTATCAGCCCTCCAAGCTCGTCCGGAAGCGCCGGCACGGCTTCCGTACCCGCATGGAAACCGTCGGCGGCCGCAAGGTGATCGCCAACCGCCGCGCCAAGGGCCGTAAGAAGCTCTCGGCCTAGGTCACCCAGTGGGGCGCGACCTTCTACCGCGCCCCCACCTCTGGTCCGCAGCATGAAACTGCCCCGGATGAAGAAGCGGCGCGACTTCCTGCGCGCCGCGCAGCGCGGCAAGCGCGCCGCCCGGCCGGGGCTGGTGATCCAGGCCCTGTCGGAGACGGGCGGGCCGATGCGCCTGGGCTTCACCGTGACAAAGAAGGTGGGCAACGCGGTGGTGCGCAACCGCACCAAGCGGCGGCTGCGTGAGGCCGCGCGCCTGGTGCTGGGCAACGCCCCGCCGGAAGGCTGGGACATCGTGCTGATCGGCCGGGACGAGACCCGCAGCCGCCCCTTCACGCAGCTGCAGGGTGACCTGCGGGGGGCACTGAAGCAGGCGGGCGTGGGCCCGTGAGCGCCACCGCCGAAGCCCTGAAGCTGGGCATACGCGCCTACCAGTTCACCCTGCGCCCCTTCATCGGGGCGCATTGCCGTTTCCATCCCCATTGCAGCGCCTATGCGATCGAGGCCCTGAGCGAGCACGGGGCGCTGCGCGGCAGCGCGCTCGCCGCCCGCCGCATCCTCCGCTGCCATCCCTGGAACCCGGGCGGCTACGACCCCGTACCCGCCCCGACACAGCGCTGAGCGCCGGACCTGATGGACAACAAGCGACTCCTTGCCGCGATCGCGATCTCGATCGGCATCCTGCTGCTCTTCGACGTGTGGAACCGCCCGTCCCGGGAGGCGCAGCGCCAGGCGGCGCAGAACGTCCAGCAGTCCCAGACCAGCTCGGTCCCGCTGCCGCAGGCCAACACGGCGCTGAACCCAGCCGGCGTCGCCAGCACCGGCCCGAATGAAGGCGCGCCCACCACCCCCGCCCCGCGCCTTCCCATCGAGAGCGCGCGCGTGCAGGGCAGCGTGAACCTCCGCGGCGCCCGGATCGACGACCTGGTGCTGCGGGACTATCGGGAGACCATCCAGCCCGGCAGCCCGAATGTCCGCATCCTCGCCCCGCGCGAGGACAACGCTCCCTATTTCGCGCAATGGGGCTGGACCGCCGCCGATGGCCGCACCCGCGTGCCGGATGCGAACACCGAGTGGACCGCCGAAGGCGGCCGGCTCACGCCGAACAACCCCGTCACGCTGCGCTGGGAGAACGGGACGGGGCAGCGCTTCGAGATCGCGCTTTCGCTGGACCCGAACTTCATGGTCACCGCCGACCAGCGCGTGGTGAACACGGGCAGCGAGGCGGTGCAGGTGCTGCCTTGGGCCCGGGTGCGCCGCGAGCACACGCCGCAGGTGGCCGGCTACTACATCCTGCATGAGGGCTTCGTCGGCGTGCTCGACGGCCGCCTGCGTGAGACGAAGTATGCCGACGCCAAGACCGAGGCCGGCCGGCGCAACGGCGGCCCGGCGCTGGAGCAGGAAGGGACCGGCGGCTGGGCCGGCTTCACCGACAAGTACTGGCTGGCGGCCATCGCGCCCGTCGACCAGTCCGCCCGTGACCGCGCGGCCTTCCGCCACGTGAGCGAGAACGGCCAGGATCGCTGGCAGGTGGACTTCGCGCCCGCCGCCCCGGTCTCCGCCGCCCCCGGCGCCACTGCGGGCTTCGCCACCCGGCTCTTCGCCGGCGCGAAGGAGGTGCATCTGCTGGATGCCTATGCCTCGAACCTCGGCATCACCGATTTCGACAAGGCCATCGACTTCGGCTGGTTCTACTTCCTGACCAAGCCGTTCTTCTACGCGCTCGACTGGCTGTTCAAGCTCGTCGGCAACTTCGGCGTGGCGATCCTGATCTTCACCGTGGCGCTGAAGGTCCTGTTCTTCCCGCTGGCCAGCAAGTCCTACAAGTCCATGGCCCGCATGAAGGTGCTGGGCCCGAAGATGCAGGAGCTGAAGGAGCGCAACAAGGACGACCCTGCCAAGATGCAGCAGGAGATGATGGCGCTGTACAAGGCGGAGAAGATCAACCCCGCCTCGGGCTGCCTGCCCATCCTGCTGCAGATCCCGGTCTTCTTCGCGCTCTACAAGGTACTCTTCGTCACCATCGAGATGCGGCACGCGCCCTTCTACGGCTGGATCCGCGACCTCTCGGCGCCCGACCCGACGAACCTGTTCAACCTCTTCGGCCTGATCCCTTGGGATCCGCCCCTGTTCCTGCACATGCCGGCCTGGGCGATCATCATGGGCATCACAATGTATGTTCAGTTCAAGCTGAACCCCACGCCGCCGGACCCGATCCAGGCGAAGCTGTTCGGCTTCATGCCGATCATCTTCACCTTCATGCTGGCCAGCTTCCCGGCCGGGCTGGTGATCTACTGGTCCTGGAACAACCTGCTCTCTGTGGCCCAGCAGTACTACATCACGCGGCATGAGCGGGCGGAGCAGCGCGTCGGCAAGGCCGCGGCCAAGACGTGACGGCCATGAAGGACGGGGCACCGGGGATGACGCCCGAGCAGGAGGAGGAGGCCCGGCGGCTTGAGGCCGGGCGCCTTCTCTTCGCGCGCCCCGTCAACTTCTTCTTCGCGGCCCAGAAGCTGGAGGGCCTTCCCCCGGCCTCCGCGCCAGAGGTGGCCTTCTGCGGCCGCTCCAATGTCGGCAAGTCCTCCCTCATCAACGCCATCGCCGGGCAGAATGCGCTGGCCCGCGTCTCCCACACGCCGGGCCGGACGCGGCAGCTCAACTTCTTCGCGGCCGGGGAGGGGACGGAGCACCCGCTCACTATCGTGGACATGCCCGGCTACGGCTTCGCCCAGGCCAGCAAGGCGGTGAAGGCCGACTGGCAGGGGCTGATGTTCGACTATCTCCGCGGCCGCCCCACCCTTCGGCGCGTCTTCCTGCTGATGGATGCGCGGATCGAAACCAAGGATGGCGACCGCGCGGCCATGGACCTGCTGGGGGAGGCCGCCGTGCCCTTCCAGATCGTCCTGACCAAGTCGGACGACGCCAAGCCGGCTTCCCGCCTGCTCAAGCGGCAGCAGGAGATGGCGGAAATCGTCCGCAAGCGGGTTGCGGCCCATCCGGTGGTGCTTACCACCTCCGCCGCCAAGGGCACGGGGATGCCCGAGCTGCGTGCGGCGCTCGCCGACATCGCGGCTTCCGGCTGAGCCCGGGTTGACCTTCCGGGGCGCCGCCCCTTACCACCGCCGCCCACCGGCCATCGCGGAAAGAGCCATGCCCACCGAAGCGCAAGACCAGATGGCCATTCTTGCCGGCGCGCTGCCCTATCTGAAGCGCTATGACGACCAGCTCGTCGTCGTGAAGTATGGCGGCCATGCGATGGGCGAGGAGGAGAGCGCGCTGCGCTTCGGGCGCGACATCGCGCTGCTGGAGCAGGTGGGCGTGAATCCCGTGGTCGTCCACGGCGGCGGGCCGCAGATCAACGCCATGCTGAAGCGGCTGAACGTCCAGTCCACCTTCGTCAACGGCCTGCGCGTGACCGATGCGCAGATGGTGGACGTGGTCGAGATGGTCCTCGCCGGCACGGTCAACAAGCAGGTGGCCGAGGCGATCACCCGCGCGGGCGTCATCGCCGTCGGCATCTCCGGCAAGGACGGCAACCTCATCCGCGCCCGCAAGGCCGAGCGGACGATGCGCGACCCCGAGACGAATGAGGAGCGGGAGATCGACCTCGGCTTCGTGGGCGAGCCGGAACATGTGGACACGAAGGTGCTGCGCCTGCTGATCGGCGCCGACATCGTGCCCGTCGTCGCGCCCGTCGGCGTGGGCGAGGATGGCCAGACCTACAACATCAATGCCGACACGGTGGCGGGTGCCATCGCCGGGGCCCTGGGCGCGGCCCGCCTTCTGATGCTGACCGACGTGGCCGGCGTGCGTGGCCCGGACGGCCAGCATATCCCCGAGATGACGGTGGCCGAGGTGCGTGCCGGCATCGAGGCCGGCTGGATTTCGGGCGGCATGATCCCGAAGGTCGAAACCTGCATCTACGCCATCGAGAAGGGCGTGCAGGGCGCCGTCATCCTCGACGGCCGCGTGCCCCATGCGGTGCTGGCCGAGCTGTTCACCGCCGGCGGGCCGGGAACCCTCATCAAGCCCTGAGGCAGATCCCTCAACCCGGAACGAGCAGCCCGTCCACCAGGGCCTGCATCGCCTCCGGCTGCATCGTCCATTCGCCGCCCGGCAGTGTGAGCAACTCCTCCGGCTTGCTGCCGGCCAGGCGCATCTGGGCCAAGGTGGCGGCCCGGGCGGTCAGCCCCGCCTTCCAGCATAGCGCCACCAGCACGGGTGCCTCCCGTGCCTCCACCGCGCGGGTCACCACCCCCGCCGGCAGCCCGCTGAGCGCGGCGAGAACCCGGGCGCACTCGGCCCGGTAGCCCTTCCGGGCGGCCGCGACGAAGCTCTCCTCGTCCAGCCCGCCCTGTTCCGGCGCCAAGCCGCTCGGGGTGACTCCCCCCTGGTGCAGCGCCTCCCATGCAGCCGGGTCCAGATCCCGCCGGGCGAGCAGCAGGCGAAGCGCCTCATCGGCCAGCAGGTCGCGAAGGGCGCCCACGACCACCTTGCTGAGCGCCGGCCGGCGGGCGAGGGCGGACTGCCACCCCGGATAATCGGCGGCACCCGCGGCGATGGCGAGCAGGGTCGCGTCCCGCAGGCGGGCGGTGGCATTGGCCAGCAGCGCCGCCACCGGCTGCTCCTCCGCCCGGGCCGCGATGGCATCGGAGGGGCGCTCGGGCAGGTGGGGCCGGCGCGCGATGGCGCAAAGGGTTTCCGACACCGGCGGGTCGGCGATCAGCGCCAGGAGGTCTTCCTCGTCGAGCAGGGGAGACCCCCGGAGGACGGGCTCGGCGACGGCCATCGCCACATCCCGGGCCAGGCGCAGGATCAAGGGGCGGGGAACATCGGCATGCTCTGCCACCAGTTCCGTCACCGCCGAGCGCACCGCGACCACCTCGTCCTCAACCAGAAGCCGCAACGCCTCCCAGGTCGCGCGGCGGTGGCGGTCCGCGCTGTCGGGATCGAGCAGGGGGGCGAGGGAGGCGAGCTTACGGGCCAGCACCCGCCGCACGCCCGGCTCCGAGTCGCGCGCCAGCACCTGGTCGGCCAGGGGCGGGGTGGCGGCATTGGCCGCGATGGCGGCGCGCACGGCGGTGGCGGGATCGTTCGCCAGGAAGAACAGCATTTCGGGCGGCGTATCCGCTCGTTCCGCCAGTCTCGCCCGCGCGGCATCGTCCATGCGGCGGGGTGAGGCGGCCATCATGGCTTCCATCGTCGCCTCCAGGGTCCTCAAGGAGGGCCCGCCCTTTGGGCGCGGGACCTCGCCGGCGTGCAAGCTGCCCCGCCGAGATGAAGGAAGGCTGAATCCGCGCGTATCCCACGCCGCGTTGACAGCATGCGCCGCCCGCGCGATGGGGTCCGTCCCCGAGACGCAGCCCCGAGACGCAGGACGCCCCATGGACCTCGCCGCCCTCCAGCCCCGCATCGAGGCGCTCTGGGAGCGCCGCGCCGAGCTGACCCCCGCCACCCGGGGCGAGGAGCGCGACGCCGTGGAGGCCGCGCTGGAAGCCCTGGATTCGGGCAAGGCGCGCGTGGCCGAGCCCGACGGGAATGGCGGCTGGCGGGTGAACCAGTGGCTGAAGCAGGCCGTGCTGCTTTCCTTCCGGCTGGAGGACAGCGTGCCGATGGACACGGCCGCTGGCGCCTATGACAAGGTTCCGCTCAAGTTCAGCGACTGGGGGGAAAACCGCTTCAAGGAGGCCGGCTTCCGCGCCGTTCCGGGCGCGGTGGTGCGCCGCTCCGCCTTCATTGCCCCGGGCGTGGTGCTGATGCCGAGCTTCGTCAATCTCGGAGCCTATGTGGACCGGAACACGATGGTGGACACCTGGGCCACCGTCGGCTCCTGCGCCCAGATCGGCCGGAACGTGCATCTCTCCGGCGGCGCCGGCATCGGCGGCGTGCTCGAGCCGCTGCAGGCGAACCCGGTGGTGATCGAGGACGACTGCTTCATCGGCGCCCGTTCCGAGGTGGCCGAGGGCGTGATCGTCGAGCGCGGCTCGGTCCTCTCCATGGGCGTCTTCCTCGGCGCCTCGACGAAGATCATGGACCGCGCGACCGGCGAGATCTTCGTCGGCCGCGTGCCGGCCTATTCCGTGGTGGTCCCGGGCAGCCTGCCCGGCAAGCCGCTGCCGGACGGCACGCCGGGCCCCTCGCTCTACTGCGCGGTGATCGTGAAGCGCGTGGATGCCCGCACGCGGGAGAAGACCTCGATCAACGAGCTGCTTCGCGACTGAGGCGGAACCCATGGCCACCGACCCGCTTCCCATCGCGCAGGACCTCATCCGCTGCGCCTCCGTGACCCCGGCCGATGAGGGAGCGATCGCGGTGCTGGAGCGGGCGCTGGAGCCGCTCGGCTTCCAATGCACGCGCCTGCGCTTCGGCGAGGTGGAGAACCTCTTCGCCATCCGCCGCTCCGGCGGCAACGGACCGCATCTCTGCTTCGCCGGCCATACGGATGTGGTGCCGCCCGGCGAGGGCTGGACGCATCCGCCCTTCGCGGCCGAGGTCGAGGACGGCACGCTCTACGGGCGCGGCGCGGTGGACATGAAGGGCGGCGTCGCCGCTTTCGTCGCCGCCGCGGCCGATGTGGTGGCCGATGGGACGGCGGAGAAGGGCACGCTCTCCTTCCTCATCACCGGCGACGAGGAGGGGGTGGCGGTGGACGGCACCACCCGCGTGCTGGACTGGATGGCGGAGAACCACCTCGTCCCCGACATGTGCCTGGTGGGGGAGCCGACGAGCAAGGAACGGCTGGGCGACACGATCAAGATCGGCCGGCGCGGCAGCTTTTCCGCCGAGTTCACCATCCATGGCATCCAGGGCCATGTCGCCTATCCCGAGCGGGCGGATAACCCGGTGCACCGGCTGGCCCGCGTGCTCTACCGCCTGACCGAGAAGCCGCTGGACAGCGGCACCGAGTGGTTCCAGGCCAGCACGCTGCAGGTCACCACGGTCGATGTCGGCAACCCCACGAACAACATCGTGCCCGCCAAGGCCTTTGCCCGGCTCAACATCCGCTTCAACCCCACCCATACGGCCGTGAGCCTGGAGGCATGGATCCGGGGCATCCTGGCGGAGGAGGCGCCGCGCCACGACGCGTCCTTCTCCTGCTCCGGCGAGGCCTTCCTGACCGAGCCCGGCCCCTTCGTGGACGCGCTGCGCCGCGCCGTTCAGGCGAGCACGGGCGAGGAGGGGAAGCTGGACACCGGCGGCGGCACCTCCGATGCGCGCTTCATCACGCGCCTCTGCCCCGTGGCGGAGCTGGGCGCGGTCGGCACGACCATGCACAAGGTGGACGAGCGAACCCCCGTCGAGGAGCTGCGGCGCCTGTCCTCGCTCTACGGCGCGGTCATCCGGGAGTGCCTGGGCTGAGCGCGCCGGGGGTCAGCCTCGAGACCCAGATCGTTGCGGGGCTGCGGGCGGCCTCCCTGCTGGCGCGCGGGCGGGAGGAAGGGCTCCGCTTCGCCCTCCTCTCGATGGAAGGCGCCGCGCGCTCCTTCTGGGCCGGCGTCTTCTGCCTCCTGCCTTTCCTCCTTGTCCGCGCCCTGGGCACGGGGGCCTTCCTCTCCGGCACGCTGCCGATCGAACTGATCGGTTATGTCCTGGGTTGGGTCGTCTTCCCGCTCGCCTCGCTTAGCCTTGCCGAGGCGTCGGGACGGGGGCCGCTCTGGCCGCTCTTCGTCGCGGCCTGGAACTGGACGAACCTCGTGCAGTACGGGGCGCTGCTGGCCGCCACCCTGCTCGGGGGGCTGCTTCCTCCGGGCTTCGGCGGCTCCCTCATTCTCGCCGCATTCGGCTACGCGCTCTGGATGGAATGGTTCGTGGCGAAATCGGCGCTGCGGATCAGCGGGATCCGCGCGGCCCTGTTCGTGCTTCTCGACATGGCGATCGGCCTTTTCATCGCCTCGGTGGTCACGCGTCTCTCGGCCGGCTGATCCGCTCAGTCCGGGATCGGCGGGTAGCGCAGCCCGGCCGTCTCCGCCTCGAAGCGCCGGACGAGGGGCGGGGTCCGGAAGGCCAGGGCGAGCAATGCCCCGCGCAGCGGCGCCAGGAACCCCGGCGCGGTCAGCATGGCCCGCGTGGTCCGATCCGTGGCGCGGAGCACGCGCCGCGCGACGGCATGGCGTTGCAGGGCCCAGGCCTCCACCGCGGCCTCCACGGCATCCGGCCCAGCGGCCAGGGCGCTGGCGAGGGACCAGGCATCCTGCATGCCGATATTCATGCCCTGGCCGCCCGCGGGCGAATGGACATGCGCGGCATCGCCCGCCAGCACCACGCGGCCCTTCCGCATGGAGGCCACCTGGCGCTGGCTGATGCCGAAGGCGCTCCACCAGACCGGATCATGCGGCGCGATGCCCCTGCGCCGGAAGGGCGCCATGTCGTTCTCCGGCGGCGGCGGCGCCCCCTCCGGCACGGTGGTGACGAGCCGCCACAGCCCGCCCGGCAGGCCGAAGCCGAGCAGGGGCGGGGAGACGGCGACATGCAGGAAACCCGGTTCCAGCCCCTCCACATGCGCGTCGGTGAGCACCAGCCGGGCGTCGTAGCGTTTGCCCCGGAACGGATCGCCAAGGGCGTGCCGCACGGCACTGTGCGCCCCGTCGCATCCGACGATCCACTCGGCCTCCGCCAGCTCCTCCCGCCCGTCCGCATGGCGGAGCACGGCCCGGCCTTCCCGAAGACCTTCGAAGGCCACGCCGCGTTCGGGCGGAGGCCCGGCCGCCTCCAGGATGGCCTCGGTGCGGGCCTGGGGCAGGATGACCATGCTGGGAAAGCGCGGATGCATGCCGCGGAAGCGCGCCCGCACCACGCGGCGGCCGAGATGCAGGCAGGCGCCATGGATCGGCAGGGCCTCTTCCAGGATGCGCTGCGCGAGACCCAGGCGGTCCAGCATCTCCAGCGACCGTGCCTGGATGCCCAGGGCGCGGGACCAGGGCAGCCGCTCGGCCGCCTTGTCGGTCAAGCGGTACGGAATGCCGCGCTGGCGCAGCGAAAGGGCCAGGACCAGCCCGACCGGCCCCGCACCCACGATCAGGACGGACACGCGGCGACTCCCCGGCTGCTCCGGCCCCACAGACTAGCCCCTGGCCCGGAGCTGGAAAGGTCGGGCCGCTGGGGCGGCGTCAGTACCCCTCGCGCCGCCCTGCCAGGCTTCGCCCGGCACGCACCGCCCCGTCGCCGAACCGGGTCCGCAGCGCCTCCATCGCGGCCCAGCGCGCCGCCCGCCGCGGTGCCTCGGGGTCCGCCAGGTCACCCTGGTCGGCGCCCTTGCCCTCGACCAGTGGCTGGGCCCCGATGCCGATGAGGCGAAAGGCGGTCCCGTCCGCTTCACGGGCCAGCAAGGGCAGCACGGCGGCGTAAAGGGTTTCGGGCACGATGCTCGGCCCGGCCAGCCGCGCATGGCGGGTGCGAAGGGCGAAGCGGCTGGTCTTCAGCTTCAGCACCACGCCGCCGGCGGCATAGCCCTTCTCTGCCAGCCGCCGGGCGAGCTTTTCGCACAGGCGCCAGAGGATGGGTTCCATCTCGGCCGGGCGGCTCAGGTCGCGGTCGAAGGTGGTCTCGGCCGAGATGGACTTCGTGTCCCGTTCCGGCCTCACCGGGCGCGAGTCCTCGCCGCGCGCCCGGGCGACGAGCAGGGGCCCTTCCTCACCGAAGCGCCGCAGCGCTTCGCGCGGCTCCAGCGACTGCAACTGGCCCAGGGTGGAAAAGCCCATGCCGGCCAGCTTCGCCGCGAAGGCTGGTCCGACGCCGGGAAGGATGGTGACGGGTTCAGGCGCGAGCAGGCCGGCGGCCTCGGCCGCGCCGATGCAGGCAAGGCCCCGTGGCTTGTCCCGCTCCACCGCAATTTTCGCGAGCAGGCGGTTCGGAGCCAGCCCGACGGAAATCGTCACCCCCACCTCCTGCTCCACCCGCCGCGCGAAGCGGGCCAGGGCGACCGCGGGCGGGGCGCCGTGCAGCGCCTCGGTGCCCGAGAGGTCCAGGACCGCCTCGTCGATCGACATCGCCTGCACCAGCGGAGTCAGCGCCTCCATCAGCGCCCGCACATGGCGGGAGGCGGCGACGTATTTCGTGAAATCCGGCTTGATGACCACCGCATCCGGGCAGGCCTTCAGCGCCTTGAACATCGGCATGGCCGATTTCACGCCCCGGGTGCGCGCAACATAGCAGGCGGCCGAAACCACGCCGCGTTGCCCGCCACCCACGATCACCGGTCGGCTCGCCAGCTCCGGTCGGTCCCGCTTCTCGACGCTCGCGAAAAAGGCGTCGCAATCGACATGGGCGATGGCGAGGGTGAACAACTCGGGATGCGAGGCCACGCGCCCCGAGCCGCAGGCGGCGCAACGGCGGCGGTGATCCTCGGCTTGCGTGAAGCAGTCCCGGCACAGGGAGGGCATGGCACCCTTCTAGCACGGAACGGGAACGCTGCCCGAGTCGTCCCTGGGTTCTGGGGTGGCGGTCTGTCCCGGGAGAGGAAGAAGGAATCTTCCTCTCCCCGGACCCGTCGAAGGCAGTGCCTTCGACCCATCATCTTTTTCTTCGAGTTTGGAATCACCGGGCTGATGGTGCGCCTGAGGTATAAGACCTCACGCGACCGCAAGGGCAGGAAAGAGCCCAGCAGCCAGAAACCCCTTCAATCCGGGGCATCCACGGAAGTCAGACGGGGTTCCAAGGGCCTCAGGCCCTTGGCGGGGGCAGGGCGGAGCCCTCCTCAGCGAGACCCCGAGCGAGATCAGTTCGCGTCCCAGAGCCGCGCAGCGCCGAAGACGCCGGAACTGTCTCCGTGCCGGGCCTGGACGAGGTTCACCTTCTTCGCGTCCCCGAAGATCCAGGGCGCCATGAGGTCCGGCACCTCGCGATAGAGGTGTTCGAAGTTGGACACGCCGCCGCCGAGCACAATGACGTCGGGGTCCATGATGTTCACGATCATGGCCAGCGCCCGGGCTAGGCGGTCGGCATGGCGGGCGAGTCCGGCCTGGCAGAGCGGGTCGCCAGCCCGTGCCCGGTCGTCCACTTGGCTGGCGTCCCGGTGGCCCGGGCCGAAGGTGTCGACGGCCAGGGAGGGGCCGGCCAGGAAGGTCTCCAGGCAGCCATGGCGGCCGCACCAGCAGCGGGGGCCGGGAAATTCGTCCGGCTTCATCCAGGGCAGGGGGGTGTGGCCCCATTCGCCGGCCACGCGATTCAGCCCGTCCAGCGGGCGGCCATGGACCACCCAGCCGCCGCCGACTCCCGTGCCCAGGATGGCGGCGAAGACCACGGGGTAGCCGGCGCCGGCGCCGTCGGCCGCCTCGCTCATCGCCAGGCAATTGGCGTCGTTCATCACACGCACCTCGCGCCCGAGCGCGGCGGCCAGGTCCTTGTCCAGCGGGTTGCCGTTCAGCGCCTGGGTGTTGCCGTTCCGGACGAGGCCGGTATGCGGGTTGATGCTGCCCGGGATGCCCACCCCGACCGTTCCCCTGGCCCCCAGCTCCGCCTCGGCCTCGCGCACGAGGCTCGCGATGGTGTCGAGGATGGCGGGATAGCCGTCGCCGGTCGGCTTGCGGCGGCGCAGCAGCACCTGTCCCGCCTCGTCCAGCGCCACGATCTCCGTCTTGGTTCCGCCGAGGTCCACGCCGAGCTTGATCGCCATGGCGGATCAATGCCGGGGCATCGGGCTCGCGTCCAGCGCCCCGCCGGTCACAGCCGCGTCGGCAGTGCTGGACTTGCGGCGTGGCAGGTGGTGGATTGCCCGGCCCGATGGCCGCCTCCTCCCAAGCCCCCAAGAACGAAACCGTGCTCGACGTCCAGGGCCTCACCTGTCCGATGCCGGTGCTGAAGGCCAACAAGGCCCTTCGCAGCCTGCCCCCCGGGGCCAGGCTGACCGTGCTGGCGACCGATGCCGCCAGCGTGATCGACTTCCAGGCCTTCTGCCGGGAGACGGGGCATGCCCTGGTTTCCTTCAGCGAGAATGCCGGGGTCTACCGGTATACCCTGCGCAAGCGGGACGATCAGGCGGGCAAGGGCGGCTGATGCTGCTCCTGACCCATCCCGCCTGCCTGCGCCACGACAACGGCCCGCATCACCCGGAATGCCCGGATCGGCTGCGTGCCGTGATCCAGGCGCTGGAGGCACAGGAATTCTCCGGCCTCGTCCGGGCCGAGGCGCCGGAGGCGAGCCGGGAGGCGCTGCTGCGGGTGCATACGGCGGCGCATGTGGATCGCATCCTCTCGATCCGCCCCGCACCGGGGCAGCGGGTGCATCTCGATCCCGACACCGCCATGAACGAGTATTCCGCCGAGGCCGCGCTGCGCGCCGCCGGGGCGGGGGTGGAGGCGGTGGATTGTGTGGTGCGGGGCGAATTCCCGCGCGCCTTCTGCGCCATCCGCCCTCCCGGCCATCATGCTGAGCCCGAGGCACCGATGGGCTTCTGCCTCTTCTCCAACGTCGCGGTCGCGGCCCGGCACGCCCAGGCGGCGCATGGGGTGCAGCGGGTCGCCGTGCTCGATTTCGACGTGCATCACGGCAACGGCACCCAGGCCGCTTTCTGGAACGAGCCGACTCTGATGCTCGCCTCCTCTCATCAGGCCGCGCTCTACCCAGGCACGGGCGATGCCTCGGAGACGGGGGCGGGAAACATCCTCAACGTCCCGCTCGCTGCCGGGACGGAGGGGCCGGCCTTCCGCCGCGCCTGGGAGCGGAGCATCCTGCCGGAGGTGGCGCGCTTCGCGCCCGGGCTGATCATCATCTCGGCCGGCTTCGACGCCCACCGGGCCGATCCCCTGGCCGGGCTGCGCCTGGTGGAGGATGATTTCGCCTGGGTGACCGAGGCCATCTGCGAGGTCGCGAATGCGAGTTGCGGCGGCCGGGTGGTCTCGATGCTGGAAGGCGGCTACGACCTCGGCGCCCTTGCCCGATCGGCAGCTGCGCATCTGCGCGCCCTGATCCGCGCCTGACCCGTTCCGGAGCCCGCATGCCCGAATCCGCCCCTCTCCCCGATGTCGAAAGCCTCTCCTTCGAGGAGGCGATGAAGGAGCTGGAAGCCATCGTCCGCCGCCTCGAGGGTGGGGAGGCCCGGCTCGAGGAGGCGATGGACTCCTACGCTCGCGGCACGGCGCTCCGCGCCCATTGCGAGCGCAAGCTGTCCGAGGCCGAGGCGCGGGTGCAGGCCCTGGTTCCCGGCAGCGCCGGGCCGACGCTGCGGGATGTGGAATGATGAGCGAAGTGGCGGCGATGGACGACCTCTCGATGGAGGCGCTGAAGCGGGCGATGGCCGAGGCCGCCTCGGAGGTGGACGAGGCGCTGGACGCGCTGCTGCCGAAGGAGGAGGGCGAGGAGCGCTCCCTCTTCGCCGCCATGCGCTACGCGACGATGGGGGGCGGCAAGAAGCTGCGCGCCTTCCTCGTGCTGGAGAGCGCGCGGCAGTTCGGCGTGGCCCGCCAGTCCGCGCTGCGCGCCGCGGCGGCGGTGGAGATGCTGCACGGCTACTCGCTGGTGCATGACGACCTGCCCGCGATGGACAATGACGACCTGCGCCGGGGCAAGCCGACCGTCCACAAGGCTTGGGACGAGGCGACGGCGATCCTGGTGGGCGATGCGTTGCAGACCCAGGCGTTCGCGGTGCTGGCGGCCCCGGAGACCCATGCGGACCCGGCCGTGCGCGCCGATCTGTGCCTGCACCTCGCCCTGGCCTCCGGCGCCCGCGGCATGGTCGGCGGCCAGATGCTGGACATGATGGCGGAGAAGGCGACCGCGCCGCTGGACGAGGCGGCGATCGGCCGGCTGCAGCTGCTCAAGACCGGCAAGCTGATCGAGTTCTCGGCCGAGGCCGGCGCCATCCTCGGCAAGGCCGCGGCCCAGCCGCGCCAGTGCCTCACCTCCTATGGCCGTGAGATCGGCGCCGCCTTCCAGATCGCGGACGACCTGCTGGACCTGACCGCGACGCCTGAGGAGGCGGGGAAGGCGACCGGCAAGGATGCGGGCGCCGGCAAGGCGACCCTGCTGGGCCTGCTCGGCCCCGAGCGGGCCCGTGCTCAGGCGGAACGTTTGGTCGAACAGGCGAAGCACCATCTCGACAGCTTCGACGATCGGGCCGATCTCTTGCGGACCCTGGCGGACCATGTGATCCGCCGCCGGAACTAGCGTTCAACGAAGATACGGTTCGAGGAAGAGCCCATGTCCCCCCCGCCTGTGACGCCGCTCCTCGACCGGGTACGTGTGCCGTCCGATCTCCGGAACTTCTCGCCCGAGCAGTTGAAGCAGTTGGCGGAGGAGGTTCGTGCCGAGACGGTTCACGCGGTCTCGACCACGGGCGGGCATCTGGGTGCGAGCCTTGGGGTGGTGGAGCTGACGGTGGCGTTGCACGCCATCTTCGAGACGCCGCGGGACCGGCTGATCTGGGATGTCGGGCACCAGGCCTATCCGCACAAGATCCTGACCGGGCGGCGGGACCGGATCCGCACGCTGCGCCAGGGGGGCGGGCTGTCCGGCTTCACCCGCCGCAGCGAGAGCGAGTACGACCCGTTCGGGGCGGCGCATTCCTCCACCTCCATCTCGGCCGGGCTCGGCATGGCGGTCGCGCGCGACCTGCTGGGCGCGCAGGGGCTGGGCCAGGGGCCCGAGCAGGCGGTGATCGCGGTCATCGGCGACGGCGCCATGTCGGCCGGCATGGCCTATGAGGCGATGAACAACGCGGGCGCGATCAAGTCCCGCCTCATCGTCATCCTCAACGACAACGACATGTCCATCGCCCGCCCCGTGGGCGCCATGTCGGCCTATCTGTCGCGGCTGATCTCGTCCCGCCCCTTCCTGTCCATCCGAGAGGTGATGGGCCGCATGGCCCGGCGCTTCCCCCGCCCGCTGGCCCAGGCCGCCAAGCGGGCGGACGAATATGCCCGCGGCATGCTCACGGGCGGCACCCTCTTCGAGGAGATGGGCTTCTACTATGTCGGGCCGATCGACGGGCACGACCTGGACCACCTGCTGCCCGTGCTGCGCAACCTGCGCGATGCCGAGGAGAGCGGGCCCATCCTGCTCCATGTGGTCACGCAAAAGGGCAAGGGCTACGCGCCGGCCGAGGCGAGCGACGACAAGTACCACGGCGTGGTCAAGTTCAACGTCGTCACCGGCGAGCAGGCCAAGGCCCCGCCCGGCCCGCCCTCCTACACCAAGGTCTTCGCCCAGGCCCTGATGGCCGAGGCCGAGGCGGACCCGCGCATCGTGGCCATCACCGCCGCCATGCCCGGCGGCACGGGGCTGGACGCCTTCGAGCGCAAGTTCCCCCGCCGGAGCTTCGACGTGGGCATCGCCGAGCAGCACGCGGTGACGTTTGCGGCCGGCATGGCCACCGAGGGGCTCCGGCCCTTCGTCGCCATCTACTCGACCTTCCTCCAGCGCGCCTATGACCAGCTGGTGCATGACGTGGCGCTGCAGAACCTGCCCGTGCGCTTTGCGATGGACCGGGCCGGGCTGGTGGGCGCCGATGGCGCGACCCATGCCGGGGCCTATGACATCGCCTATCTCGGCTGCATTCCGAACATGACCCTCATGGCGGCCGCCGACGAGGTGGAGCTGGTGCATATGGTGGCGACCGCCGCCGCCCATGACAGCGGCCCGATCGCCTTCCGCTACCCCCGCGGCGAGGGCACCGGCCTCGAGCTGCCGGCCCGCGGCACGCCCCTGCCCATCGGCAAGGGCCGCGTGCTGCGCGAGGGGAACAGCATCGCCATCCTCTCCTACGGCACCCGGCTGGCCGAGGCGCTGCGGGCCGCCGACGAGCTCGCCGCCCAGGGCCTCTCCTGCACGGTGGCCGATGCGCGCTTCGCCAAGCCGCTGGATACCGATCTGCTCGAGCGACTGGCCCGCAACCACAGCGTCCTGCTCACCGTCGAGGAGGGCTCGGTCGGCGGCTTCGGGTCCCTCGTCGCCCAGCACCTCGCCCATGCCGGGCTGCTCGATGGCGGATTGCGCTTCCGGCCGCTGGTCCTGCCGGATATCTATATCGACCACGAGACGCCCAAAAAGCAGTACGACCTCGCCGG
>NZ_FQZF01000006.1 GCF_900141905.1 Muricoccus roseus
CTCGGCGGCGACGACCGTCTCCTCGGGGGTGCCGGCAGCGACCAGATGTTCGGCGGCCTGGGCGATGACGGCTACATGGTGGACGATGCCGGGGACGTGGTGGTGGAGCTGGCCGGCGAGGGCTACGACCGGGTGACGGCGCGGATCGACTACGTGCTGGGCGCGAATGTCGAGAAGCTGATGCTGGAGGGCGCGGCGGTTTCGGGCACGGGCAATGCGCTCGACAACCGCATCCTCGGCACCGACGGGGCGAACATCCTCTCCGGGCTGGATGGCGAGGACGCGCTGGTCGGGAATGGCGGGAACGACCAGCTGCTGGGCGGTGCCGGCGACGACCGGCTGGTCGGCGGCGCGGGCGCGGACAGCATGGCCGGCGGGCTCGGTGATGACGGCTATGTGGTGGACGAGGCCGGCGATGCGGTGACCGAGCTGGCCGGCGAGGGCTACGACCGGGTGACGGCGCTGATCGACTACACGCTCGGCGCGAATGTCGAGAAGCTGATGCTGGAAGGCGAGGCACGGGTCGGGACGGGCAACGAACTCGACAACCGGATGCTGGCCAATGAGCTGGGCAGCACCCTTTCGGGGCTGGGCGGCAACGACGCGCTGGTCGGGCGTGGCGGGGACGACCTGCTGATCGGCGGGGCCGGGCTGAACCGGCTGAGCGGCGGGGAGGGGGCGGACCGTTTCCGCTTCGATGCGCTGGGGGCCGGGAATGAGAGCCGGATCCTGGACTTCGCCGAGGGGGAGGACCGGATCGAGCTGGACGGTGCGGTGTTCGCGGCGCTGGGTTCGGCGGGGCCGCTGGCGGCGGAGGCCTTCGGCCTTGGTACGAGCGCGGGCACGGCCGGGCAGCACGTCCTGTACGACCAGGGCAGCGGCGCGCTGTTCTACGACGCGGACGGGGCGGGCGGGGCGAATGCCATCCGCATCGGCTCTGTTGCCCAGGGTACGAGCCTCAGCGCCGCCGACGTCTGGGTGGCGTAAGACCGGCAGGCCCGGCGGGGGAAGCCCCGCCGGGCCGCATGGGTAGGGATCGAAACGCCGGGTGAGCCGCTTTCCGGTTTCGAAGCCGGTACAGATCCGCCGGGGCCGGTTCATTCTCGACTTCCGCTGCGGCCTGCAGCCGGGCGGCATCAACGACCTCGGCCCAGACTCGTTACCCCGGGAAAGGGGAGAATGAGCCTGTGGCTTCCGTATCCGAGCAACGTCTTTTCGACGCACTCGCGGTGATCACCCGCGCCTTCGCCGATGGCGGCGTGCCCGCGCTCGACGGCGCCGAGTCCGAGACGGGCGCTGGCGACCCGTCCCCGGCCATTGACGCGCTTAATGACGAAACGCGTGAGGTCCTGGGCGAGGCGGCGTTGGCCGTGGCGTTCGGAGCCTTCGCGTCACGCGGTGGCGATGGCGGGCCGATCCATACCCTGACCGCGGCCATGGGACTGATGGCGATCCTGGCCGATGAGGAACCCGACCCGCCTGCGGAAATCCAGGCGATTGCCGCCGATGACGGGAGGGTCGAGGCCGAGATCGACAGGGCCGGGGAGGCTGTCGATCAGGAATTCGGGCGGGAGGCCAGCGGCGAGGCCGTGACGGGGGCGTTGGAGGCGCGGATTCTTGGCACGGCGCTCACCCTCGCCGGTTGTACCCTGCCCGAGGGCGTGGACGGTCAGGCCGCCGTGCGGCTCCGCGCGGCCCGCCTCCTCACCAGACTGGCCGCGGGCATGCTGCTCATGAACCTCACGAGCACTGCGGCGGCCGGGGCCGTTCCGGACGCCCCCGCCCAAGGTTGACGGAACCCTTCCGGCCCCGAGCGCGGTCCGCCGGCCAGACCCCGCGGCGCCCAGCCGCGGGCCATCTTCCATGGCCTGCCCGGCGCCCCCGCGCCCCGATCTGGCGAATCTGGGCCCGAAGCTCCTGCCACCTTTGGCCGCGCCGGCCGTTCTCCCTGTCAGAGCGGGAGGGTGAGCACGGCCGAGAGGTCGCGCGGCGCCTCCCGAAAGGGCAGCGCGCGGCGTCGGCCCGCACCGGGCCCCCGGCGACTTCGGGGATGCAGGATCGGTCATGGAGAATGAAATGGGCAGCCAAAGCCTTGAAGCGACCCGGCGTGGCCTGATGATCGGGGCGGCGGCTTCGGCGACGGCGGTCGCATCGCCGCAGGTGCATGCGCAGGGGGGGCAAGCCCCGGCCGCAGCGTCTGCGCCTGTCCTGTCCCAGGTTTCGCTGACGGTGAACGGGCAAGCACGCAGGCTGGAGCTGGACACGCGGACGACGCTGCTGGACGCGCTGCGGGAGCACTTGCAGCTGACCGGCAGCAAGAAGGGCTGCGACCACGGCCAGTGCGGGGCCTGCACGGTGATGGTGGACGGACGGCGCGTGTATTCCTGCCTGACGCTGGCGGTGATGCATGAGGCCGACGAGGTCACCACCATCGAGGGGCTGGGCCAGCCGGAGAACCTGCATCCCATGCAGGCCGCCTTCGTGAAGCATGACGGCTACCAGTGCGGCTACTGCACGCCGGGCCAGATCTGCGCCTCCGTGGCCATGCTGGAGGAGATCAAGGCGGGCGTGCCGAGCCATGTGACGGCCGACCTGAACACGGCGCCGGAGATCAGCGCCGAGGAGATCCGCGAGCGCATGAGCGGCAACATCTGCCGCTGCGGCGCCTATTCCAACATCGTCGAGGCGATTGCCGAAGTCGCCGGGAGGCAGGCATGAGGCCCTTTACCTACGAGCGGGCCCGCACGCCCGCCGAGGCGGCCGCGGCGGTCACCCGCAACCCGGGCGCCAAGTTCATCGCGGGCGGGACCAACCTGCTCGACCTGATGAAGCTGCAGATCGAGGTGCCGACGCATCTGGTGGACGTGAACGGCCTCGGGCTGGACCGGATCGAGGCGACGCCGGAAGGGGGGCTGCGGATCGGCGCCCTGGTTCGCAACACCGACCTGGCGGCGGATGAACGGGTGCGGCGGGATTACGGCGTGCTGTCCCGCGCCCTGCTGGCGGGTGCCTCGGGCCAGCTTCGCAACAAGGCGACGACGGCGGGCAACCTGCTCCAGCGCACGCGCTGCCCCTATTTCTACGACACCAACATGGCCTGCAACAAACGCCAGCCCGGCAGCGGGTGCTCCGCGATCGGCGGCGTCACCCGGCATCATGCCGTCATCGGGATGAGCGAGGCCTGCATCGCCACCCACCCCAGTGACATGGCGGTGGCCATGCGGGCGCTGGACGCGACGGTGGAGACGGTGAAGGCGGATGGCGGGAGCCGGAGCATCCCCATGGCGCAGTTCCACCGCCTGCCCGGCGACACGCCGCATATCGAGACGGCACTCGAGGCCGGCGAGTTCATCACCGCTGTGACCCTGCCGGCGCCGGTCGGCGGGCGGCAGTTCTACCGTAAGGTGCGGGACCGCGCCTCCTATGCCTTCGCGCTCGTCTCGGTCGCGGCCGTGGTGCAGCGGGACGGCACGGGGCGGGTGGCGCTGGGCGGCGTGGCCCACAAGCCCTGGCGCGTGGAGGGTGCCGAGGCCGAGCTGCAGCGGGGTGCCAGGCCCGCCATGGCGGCGATCCTGGATGGCGCGCGCCCGACCCATGAGAACGCGTTCAAGGTGACGCTGGCCGAGCGGACGCTCGCCGCTGTCCTGTCCGAGGCGAGGGGCTGAGCCATGAAGTTCGACACCCCCGCGACCCGGAACCCGATCGACCAGCTCAAGGTCATCGGCCAGCCGCTCGACCGTATCGATGGTCCGCGCAAGACCACGGGCACCGCCCCTTATGCCTATGAGCGGCACGATGCGGCACCGAACCAGGCCTATGGCTATGTGCTCGCCGCGGGCATTGCCAGGGGGCGGGTGACGGCCATGGACACGGCCGCCGCGCGCCGCGCCCGGGGCGTGCTGGCCATCGTCACCACGCTGGACGTGCCGCGGCTGGAGAAGGGGCGGATGAACACCGCCTCTCTCTTCGGCGGGCCCGAGGTGCAGCACTACCATCAGGCGATCGCGGTGGTGGTGGCCGAAAGCTTCGAGCAGGCGCGCGATGCCGCGGCGATGATCCGGGTGGACTATGCCCGCCAGCCCGGCCGCTTCGACCTCGCCGCCGAAGCCCGCAACGCGAAGCTGGTGCCCGGCGACAGCGGCGAGGGCAGCGGTGCGCCGCCCGAGGATCGCTTCGGCGACTTCGAGGGCGCCTTCGCGGCGGCGCCGGTGAAGCTGGACGAGACCTACACCACCCCCGACGAGAGCCATGCCATGATGGAACCGCATGCGACCATCGCCGCATGGGAGGGCGAGCGGCTCACCCTCTGGACCTCGAACCAGATGATCGCCTGGGGCAAGCGGGACGTCGCCAAGACGCTCGGCATCCCGCCGGAGAATGTCCGTCTGGACAGCCCCTATGTGGGCGGCGGCTTCGGAGGGAAGCTGTTCCTGCGGGCCGATGCCGTGCTGGCGGCGCTGGGCGCGCGGGCCGCGGGGCGGCCGGTGAAGCTGGCGCTCACCCGCCCGCAGGTGGCGAACAACACGACCCACCGCCCCGCGACGATCCAGCGGATCCGCCTCGCCGCGGGGCGGGATGGCCGGCTCACCGCGATCGCGCATGAGAGCATCTCGGGCGACCTGCCCGGGGGCGGCCCGGAGACGGCGGTGGCGCAGACCAAGCTGCTCTATGCCGGTGCGAACCGGCTGACCGCGCTGCGGCTAGCCGAGCTCGACCTGCCGGAGGGCAATGCCATGCGCGCGCCAGGCGAGGCGCCGGGCATGATGGCGCTCGAGGTTGCGATGGATGAGATGGCGGAGCGGCTGGGCCTCGACCCCGTCGAGTTCCGCATCCTCAACGATACCCAGATGGATCCCGAGCATCCGGAGCGGCCCTTCTCGCAGCGGCAGCTGGTGCAGTGCCTGCGCCTCGGCGCGGAGCGCTTCGGCTGGGCCGGGCGCAACGCCAGGCCGGGCCAGCGGCGGGAGGGCCGCTGGCTGGTCGGCATGGGCGTCGCGGCGGGGTTCCGCAACAACCTGCTGATGAAGTCGGGCGCGCGGGTGCGCCTGGACGCGCAGGGGGCGGTGACGGTCGAGACGGACATGACCGATATCGGCACGGGCAGCTACACCATCATCGCCCAGACGGCGGCGGAGATGATGGGCGTGCCGCTGGAGAAGGTGGCGGTGCGCCTCGGCGATTCCGATTTCCCCGCCTCGGCCGGCTCGGGCGGGCAGTGGGGCGCCAACAACTCCACCGCCGGCGTCTATGCCGCCTGCGTGAAGCTACGCGACGAGGTGGCGCGGAAGCTCGGCTTCAACTCGGCGGAGGCGGAGTTCGTGGACGGGCATGTCCGCGCCGGCAACCGTGCCGTGCCGCTGGGCGAGGCCGCCGGCCAGGAGGGCATCGTGGCGGAGGACCAGATCGAATATGGCGAGCTGGCGAAGCGGTACCAGCAATCGACCTTCGCCGGGCATTTCGTGGAGGTGGGCGTGGATGCGGCGACCGGCGAGACGCGCATCCGGCGGATGCTGGCCGTTTGCGCGGCGGGGCGGATCCTGAACCCGAAATCCGCCCGCAGCCAGGTGATCGGCGCGATGACCATGGGCGTCGGCGCGGCGCTGATGGAGGAGCTGGCGGTGGACAAGCGGCTGGGCTTCTTCGTCAACCATGACCTCGCGGGTTACGAGGTGCCGGTGCATGCCGACATCCCGCACCAGGAGGTCATCTTCCTCGACGAGGTGGACCCGATCTCGTCGCCGATGAAGGCGAAGGGCGTCGGTGAGCTTGGCCTGTGCGGCGTGGGCGGCGCGGTGGCCAATGCCATCTACAACGCCACCGGCATCCGCGTCCGCGACTATCCCATCACCCTCGACAAGCTGATCGAGCGGCTGCCGGAGGTGGGGTGACCCCTTCGGGCCGCTCAGCCCGCTTTTCCCCCCGGCGGGCGAAGCGGGCGCCGGGCAGGGGTGTGCCGCTCGGCTTACCAGCGATAGGTCAACGTCCCGATCACCGTCCGGCCTGTGCCGTAGTAGCAGTAGAAGGCGCCCTGGCAGGAGGCCACGTAGATCTTGTCGAAGATGTTGCTGCCGCTGACGGTGAACTTGTATGGCCCCGTCTGGTAGCTGACCGAGGCGTCGGCGAGCGTCACGCCGGGCGATTGCAGCGTGTTGGCGTTCTCGCCGAAACGGTTGCCGACATGCCGCACGCCCGCCCCGATCCCGAACCCCGGCAGGAAGCTGCCCTCCCCGAAGCGGTAATCCGCCCAGAGGCTCGCCTGGTGCGTGGGGACCAGGGCCGGCCTGTTGCCCCGCGTGGCATCGTTCGCGCTCGTGATCTCCGCATCCAGATAGGTGTAGGAGCCCACGAGGTTCAGCCCCTCCGCCAGGCTCGCCGTCGCCTCCAGCTCCAGCCCGCGCACGCGGACCTCCCCCGTCTGGATGCTGTACTGCGTGTAGGCCGGGTCGCGCGTGGAGACATTGGTCTGCGTCAGCTGGAACAGCGAGGCCGTGACGAAGCTGTTCATCCCTGGCGGCTGGTACTTCAGGCCCAGCTCATACTGCTCGCCTTCGGTCGGCTGGAACGGGCTGCCGCCCCGTTGCGGCGCACCCGCCCCGACCACCGGGTCGAAGGAGGTGGAGTAGGAGAGATAGGGCGCGAAGCCGCTGTCGAAGAGGTACGTCGCCGCCAGCCGGCCCGTGAAGGCGTCGTCATCCTGCCGGGTCTGCAGGCCCGTGGCGCGTGGCGTCTGGCGTGTCCTCGCCCAGTCCAGCCGCCCGCCCGCGACGAGGATGAGATTTCCGATGCGGATCTGGTCCTGCAGATAGAGGCCGCTTTGCTGCAGCCGGTCGTCGCGGTTGGTGACCGAGGTGGATGCGATGCGGGCGTCGGGAACTGAGACGCCATAGTCCGGGTTGAACAGGTCCAGCGACGGCCCGCGGCCGAAATGCGCCTGGTAGTTTCCGGAGAAGAGCCGCTCGTCGAAGCCGAAGAGCAGCGTGTGCTGCACCGGCCCCGTCCGGAAGCGGCCGGTCACGGTGGTGTCGAAGTTCCAGGTGTCGGAACTCTCCCTCTGAGTCAAAGTGCCGCGGGTCAGCACGCGCTGGTCGGCGGAAAGCGCCGAGCCATACATGCTGTAGTAGTCGACATTGCTGTGCAGGAAGCGTCCGTTCTGCTGAATGCTCCAACGGTCGTCGATGCGGTGCTGGAACTCGTAGCCGATGCTCGCCACGCTCACATCGGACCGGTTGTAGCGGGGGCTGCCGGCATAGCGGTCGCGCGCGATGCGGCCGTTCCGGTTAGGCAGAAGCGTGCCCTGCGCGGGCAGCCCGATGGGCGAGCCGCCCTGGTCGTACTGGAAGCGCCCGAGCAGCGTGAGGGTGGTGTTCGGATCAAGCCTCCAGCTGAGGGCCGGGGCGATATAGTAGCGGTCATCCGCCACATGGCTGACCTGAGTGTCGCTGTTCCGCACGAGCCCGGTCAGGCGGTACAGGAATTGGCCATCCGCCGTGAGCGGACCGCCGAGATCGAAGCTTCCCTGAAAGCGGTCATGCGAGCCGGCGGAGAGATTCACCTCGCCGAAGGCGGTCTGCGTCGGGCGCTTGGTGACGAGGTTGATCAACCCGCCCGGCGCGGTCTGGCCGTAGAGCACCGAGGAGGGGCCGCGCACCACCTCGATCCGCTCCAGCCCGTACTGCTCGACGGAGGAAGGGCCGAATTGTCGCAGCAGCCGCAGCCCGTCGAGATATTGGCTGGCCCGGGCGTCGAAGCCGCGGATGCGGAGGTCGTCGAAGCGCGGGTCGAAGCCGCTCAGCTCCGAGGTGACGCCCGCGCTGTAGCGCAGGGCTTCCGAGACGCTTCGCACCGCCTGGGCCTCGATCCGGTCGCGCGTGATAACGGTAACGGATTGGGGAGTTTCGATGAGCGGCGTGTCTGTCTTGGTCGCGCCGCGCTGCTCCGTGGCCACGAAGCCCTGGACGGGGCCGGTGGCGGTCTGGCCGCTCGATTCCACCCGCACCTCCGGGACGAGAACGGGTCCCGCCTCCGGGGAGTCAGCCGTCTGCCCGGCAGCGATGGCGGGCGCGAGCGTGACCGCGCAGGCAAGGCTTCGGGCAGTTCGGCGGAGGGAAGTCATCAGTGATCTGTCCAGGCAGGGAGGAGAGGTCGTTAGCAACTATGCAAATGCGAGGCAAAGGCAATTAAGGAGGGGGATCGCGCGCCGTCATGCCCGGTGTCAGGCGGTACCCTCTCTTCCGCCCAGCCCGATCTCGGAGAGCACCTCCTCCGTATGCTCACCGAGGCCCGGGGCGGGGAGGGCGGGCGATGGCGGGGATCCGCTCCAGCGCGTCGGCAGGCGCATGCTCCGCACCGCGCCTTCGCTGGGATGCTGCGAGGTCTCGAAGAAGCCGACGGCCGTCAGATGCGGGTCGTCCAGGATCGTGTTGAGGTCGTGCATCGGCGCGAAGGGGATATCGGCCGCTCCGAGCAGATCGGTCCATTCGGCGGTCCGCCGGGTGGCCAGCACCTCGCCCACCGCCTGGTGGAACGCTGTGGAATGCGCCGTCCGCCCCCGCTGCGTGGCGAAGCGTTCGTCCCCCTCCAGGGCGGCGCCGCGCGCGAGGGGCAGGAAGGCCCGCCAGTGCCGGTCGTCATAGATCAGCACGCAGAGATGGCCGTCGGCGGTCGCATAGGGCCGCCGCATGGGGGCGAGCAGCCGCGCATAGCCGCCTTCGTCGCTCGGCGGGAGATGGCTCAGCCCGCCGAGATGATCGCCCAGGACGAGGCTCGCCATCGTTTCGAACATGGGCACCTCCACGCTTTGTCCCTGTCCCGTCCGGTCCCGGTGGCGCAGGGCGGCCAGGAGGGCGATGGCGAGGTGCAGCCCCACGGCGCGGTCGGCGATGTTGACCGGCGCATAGCGCGGCCCGTCGTCGCCGCTCCTGGCCATCAGGGCGGGAATGCCGCAGGCGCCCTGCACCAAGTCGTCATAGGCGGGACGGTCGGCATAGGGGCCGTCCTGCCCGTATCCGCAGGCGTTCGCATAGACGATGCGCGGATTGGCCTCGGCAAGCGCCGCATAGCCGAGGCCGAGACGCTCCATGGCGCGCGGGCGCAGGTTGTGCACCAGCGCATCGGCCGTGGCGGCGAGCCGCAGCAGCGCGTCCCGCCCGGCGGCGGTCTTCAGGTCCAGCACGATCCCGCGCTTGCTGCGGTTTGCATGCAGGAACATCGGCCCCATGGCGCCGCTGCGGCTCGGTCCGACCCTGCGGATCGGATCGCCGCCCGGCGCCTCCACCTTGATCACATCCGCCCCAAGGTCGCCGAGCACCGAGGTGGCGTAGGGGCCCATGACGACGGTGGTGAGGTCGAGGATTCGGAGGCCCGCCAGTGGTCCCATGCTCAGAGCTCCTCGGGCGGGTCATAGGCGCGGATCGGCGGGCGGAGGCCGTCGAAGCGCTCGGCCTGGGCGATGGTGGTCTGGCCGCAACTGCCCTGGGCAAGGCGGGGCGTGCCGAGATCCCGCGTGAGCACATTCGGATTTCCGTGCACACAGAGCGGCCGCCGCCCGTCGTCCGGCAGCGGGTCGTACCAGGCGCCCGTGGCGATCTGCACCACTCCGGGCGCGACATCGTTGGAGAGGGAGGTGGCCGCGAGGAGCGCGCCACGCGCGTTGAAGAGCCGGATGACGTCGTCCTCGCCGATGCCGCGGGCCGCGGCATCGGCCGGGTTCATCCGCGCCACCTCGCGCCCCGAGACTTTGCGGGACTGGCTGTAGGCCGCGAAGTCCAGCTGGCTGTGCAGGCGTGTCGCGGGCTGGTTCGCGATGACGCGCAGCGGGCACTGCGCGCCGGGCTGCTCGGTGGAGGGAAGCCAGACCGGGTGGCCCGGGCAATCCGCATAGCCGAATCCGGCGATCCGCTCGGAGAAGATTTCGATCCGGCCGCTGGGCGTCTGCAGCGGGTTGGCCAGGGGATCCGTCCGGAAGGCGCGCAGCGGGCCGCCATCATCCGGCACCGAGGGGAGGGCCAGCTCGCCGCGTTCCCAGAATGCGTCGAAGCCGGGAGCCTCGAAGCCCTTCGCCTGTAGGGCCTCACGCGTTGTCTCACACAGGCGCCGGAGCCAGGCTTCGGCGTCGCGGCCTTCCGTGAAGGCCTCCTCCACCCCCATTCGGGCGGCCAGGGCGGCGAAGATGGCGTAGTCGTCCCTTGCCTCCGCGAAGGGGGGCGCGACCGCGCGCATCGCATGCATCAGCGGGTCGGTGCCGGCCGCGCCGATGTCGTCGCGTTCCAGCGTCATCGTGCAGGGCAGGACGATGTCGGCATGCCTGGCCGTCGCGGTCCAGGCGGTCTCATGCGCCACCAGCGTGTCGATCTGGGCGAAGGTCTCGCGCAGGCGATTCAGGTCCTGGTGGTGGTGGAAGGGATTGCCGCCGGCCCAATAGACCAGGCGGATTTCCGGATAGCGGAGCCGCTCGCCATTGTAGTCGAAGGGCGCGCCGGGATGGAGCAGCATGTCGGCGATGCGCGCGACGGGGATGAAGGCACGGACGCCGTTCCGGCCCTGCGGCATGGTGGGGATGGGCACGGCATTGGGGCGGCGGCCGTAATGGCCCATCGCCCCCATGGCGTAGCTGTATCCCGCGCCGGGCTGCCCGATCTGGCCGAGCATGGCGGCCAGGACGGCGGCGGCCCAGACGGGCTGCTCACCGTACTCGGCGCGCTGGAGGCCGTGGGCGACGGTGATGAGGTTGCGCCTCGTCGCGAGCTCCCGCGCCAGGGCGGTGATGCGCGGCGCCTCGATGCCGCAGATCGTGGCGGCCCAGCGCGCATCCTTGGGCTGGCCGTCGTCCTTGCCGAGCAGATACGCCTCGAAGCGCGGGTAGCCGGTCGTGTGACTTTGCAGGAAGGCGCGGTCGTGCAGCTTCTCCGAGGCCAGCGTGTGGCAGAGCGCCAGGATCAGCGCGACATCCGTGCCGATGGCGATGGGCCACCAATCGGCCTCGGCCTGCGGTGGCAGGTCGTCCCGCAGCGGGCCGACCAGCACGAAGCGGGCGCCGCGGGCGCGGGCACGGGCGATGGCGCCGGGCTCGACATGCCGGCTGACGCCGCCGCTCGCGATCATGGAGTTCTTCAGCGCCATGCCGCCGAAGCAGAGCAGCAGCTCCGTGTCCCGCTCCACCTGCTCCCAGGTGACGTTCCGCCGGAAGAGCCCCTCCAGCGAGCCCATCACATGCGGCAGGATCACCCGCGAGGCGCCGGCGCTGTAGGTGTTGACCGAGCGGACATAGCCGCCGAGCGCCACGTTCAGGAAGCGGTGGATCTGCCTCTGCGCATGATGGAAGCGGCCGGCCGAGGACCAGCCATAGGAGCCGCCATAGACCGCCTCCGCCCCGTGTGCCGCCTTCACGCGGCGCAGCTCCCCGGCCAGGCGGTCCAGCACCTCGTCCCAGGGAAGGGCGACGAACGCATCCAGCCCGCGCCGGCCGCTGGGGCCGGGACCCTGCTCCAGCCATCCGCGGCGCACCATTGGCCGCGCGACCCGCGCCCGGTGGCGCAGGCTGTCCGTGAAGGTGCCGAGGATGGGGGAGGGGGCTGGGTCGGCCGGATGCGGCACCACCGTCACGCGGGAACCGTCCCAGCCCGCGGAGAAGGCGCCCCGATGGGCACTATGGGGCCGGAGCGGGCGGTCGGCGGTGCGGTCGTCCATGGCGGCCCCTTCCTCAACCCCGGCATGATGGACGCCGGGCCGCCCCGCTATCCATTATGCGGCAGCGTGCATCTTCATAAGCGGGAGTTCTGATTGGACCCGAAGCCGGACCACGGGCGGCCGAGGCTGGAGCTCCGCCACCTCCGCTACTTCCTCGCCGTGGCGGAGGAGCTGAATTTCGGGCGCGCGGCGGAGCGGCTGGGCATCGCCCAGCCCGGGCTGAGCCAGCAGGTCCGTGCCCTGGAGGACATCATCGGCACGCCGCTGCTGGACCGCACGCGCCGCGCCGTCCGCCTTACCCTGGCCGGCGAGCTCCTGGCCGGGGAAGCCCGTGCGACGCTGGCGCGGGCCGAGGCCGCCATGCTCGCGGCCCGCCGGGCCGGGCGGGGGGAGGTGGGGCGCCTCGCGATCGGCTATGTCGCCTCGGCGGCCTATACGGGCGTGCTCACCTCCATGCTCGGCGCCTTTCGGGAGGCCTCCCCCGAGGTGGAACTCGGCATCACCGAGATGGCCATGCAGGAGCAGCTGGCGGCCATGGCGGCGGATCGGCTGGATGTCGCCTTCATCCGGCCGCCAGTCTCCCTGCCCCCGGGCGTCACCAGCTTTCCCGTGCTGCAGGAGCCGGTGGCCATCGCCCTGCCGGCCAGCCATCCCCTGGCCGCGCGCGAGGCCGTGCCGCTGGAGGAGCTTTCGGCGGAGACCTTCATCACCCCGCATCACGGTGCGGGGGTCAGCTTTCACCGGCACACCATGGCGGCCTGCCAGCTCGCCGGCTTCCAGCCCCGGCTGGGGCCGCAGGGGCGGGACTTCATGACCATCGCCAGCATGGCCGCCGTCGGGCTGGGCGTGGCGCTCGTGCCGCGATCCGTGGGCTGCATCCAGCTTCCCGGGGTGGCCTACAGGCCGCTGGCCGGCCCGGGCATCATGGCGGAGCTGGCGGTGGCGCACCGGCGCAGCGAGCCATCCCCGGCGGCCCGCCGCTTCATCCGCCACGCCCGGGGGTACCGGCTCCGCGGGACCTAGACGTCCCGCTTATGGAAAACGGCGCTGATGCGTATTGGACCGCCCGCCGAACGCCCCTCGATACTTCGCTGACCGGAACAGGCTGCGAGGCCTTGGCGAGAGAGGGGCGGGCGCGATGGGGGATTGGCGGCAGCGCGCGGGGGCTCCGTTCAGCATCGAGAAGGCGCCGGTTACGGCAGAAGGCGGCATGGCCGTCACCAACCACCCGCTCGCCTCGGCCGCCGCGGCGGAGATGCTGGCGGCGGGCGGCAACGCCATAGACGCCACCGTCGCCGCGCTGTTCACCCTCACGGTGGTGGAGCCGATGATGGTCGGCTTCTTCGGTGGGGGCGTGGCGCTGATCCGCCTCGCGGATGGGCGGCAGGTCGTGCTGGACGGGCTCTCCACCGCCCCCGCGGCCGCCCGGCCCGACATGTATCGGCCGGTGGCCGACACCTGGCCGGACTACATGGAAACCGAGGGAAGGGCGAACAAGCGCGGCGCTACCTCCGTTGCGGTGCCCGGCACGCTCAAGGCCTGGTGCGAGGCGCTGGCGCGTCATGGCACGCTGCCGCTGGAGGCGGTGCTGGAACCGGCCATCCGCCATGCCTCGCGCGGGTTCCGGGTGACCGCCTACCTCGCCGCCTGCATTGCCGAGACCGCGCCGGACCTGGCGCTGGATCCGGGGATGGCCGCCATGTTCCTGCCCGGCGGGGCGCCGCTGCCCGAGGGCAGCTGGCTCACCATGCCGGACTATGCCGAGACGCTGCGCCGCATCGCCGATGAGGGGCCGGATGCCGTCTATGGCGGCGCGCTCGGGGCCCGGATCGTGGAGCATCTGCGCGCGCAGGGCTCTTGCATCGCGCTGGCGGATCTCGCCGCCTATCGCACCGAGACGCGCCGGCCCGTGCGGGGCACCTATCGCGGGGTGGAGCTGATCGGGCCGCCGCCGCCCTGTTCCGGCGGCGTGCATGTGATCCAGATGCTGAACCTGATGGAAGGCTTCGATCTGCGCGCCTCCGGCTTCGGCAGGGCGGAGACGCTGCATCTCGTGCTCGAGGCGCTGAAGATCGCGGCCGCCGACCGTCGCGCCGCGACCGCCGACCCGGCCTTCGTCGACGTGCTGGTGGAGCGCCTCGTCTCGAAGGGGTATGCCGCGCTGCGGCGGCCGGAGATCGACCCGGCGCGCAGCGGCGACTTCGTCTCCCGCGTGCTGACGAACGAATCCGCGAACACCACCCATGTGACGATCGCGGACCGGCACGGCAACATCGTCACCTCCACCCAGACCATCAACAGCCTGTTCGGCGCGCGGATCATGGTTCCGGGCACGGGGATCATCCCGAACAACTACATGTATCTCTTCGACCCGCATCCCGGCCACGCGCTCTCGCTGCAGCCGGGCAAGCGGATCACGAGCGGCATTTCCGCCATGATCGGTTATCGCGAAGGCGCGCCCTGGTTCGCGGTCGGCTTGCCGGGGGCACATCGCATCCCCGCTGCCGTCTTCCAGTTCGTGATGAACTTGGTCGACCACGGCATGAGCGTGCAGGAGGCGGTCGAGGCACCCCGTGTCTTCACCCATGGGCCGGATGCGGAGGTGGAGCGGGGCGTGCCGCAGGCGGTGCATGACGCGCTGGCGGCCAGGGGGCATCCGGTCACGCCCGTGGACCATGTCGCGGGCGGCATGGGCGCCATTCTGTTCGAGGGAAGGCGCATGACCGGCGCCTCCTGCTGGCGCGCGGATGGCGTGCCGATGGGGCTGGGTGGCGGGCTGGCGCGCCGGGGAACATCATTCTGGCCGGACCCGCGCAGGGGCCAAGCCACGAAGGGAATGTGAATGCCGTATGACCGCTCGCTGACCGATCTGACCGCGACGGAGGCCGTGGGCCTGCTGCGCCGGCGGGCCGTCTCGCCGGCCGAGCTGGTGGAGGCCGCCGCGGGTCGCATCGCAGAGGTGGAGCCAGCGGTGAACGCCCTGCCCATCCTGTGCCTGGACCGCGCGCGGGAGCAGGCCCGCGCCATCGCGGCCGCGCCGGCCCGGCCGCATGATCCGAACTGGCTCGGCGGCCTGCCCGTGACGGTGAAGGACCTGGATGAGGTGGCCGGGGTGCGCCACTCCTTCGGCGGCTCCGTCCTGTTCGAGAACCATGTCTCCGCGCGCTCCAGCCCCTCGGTGGAGCTGCTGGAGGGCAATGGGGGCGTCACGCTCGGCAAGTCGAACTCCCCGGAATTCGGCTTCAACGCCAGCACGACGAACGCGCTGTTCGGACCCACGCGGAACCCGTTCGACACGCGGCTCACCGTGGGCGGCTCGTCCGGCGGTGCGGCCGCCTCGGTCGCGACCGGCGAGGCCTGGATGGCGCTGGGGTCGGATCTCGGGGCGTCGATCCGGCTGCCGGCCGCCTTCTGCTCGGTCGTGGGGCTGCGGCCTTCGCCGGGGCGCGTGCCCCGGGCGCGGCGGGGCATGAGCTTCTCCATGCTCCCGGTCGTCGGCCCGATCACCCGCACGGTCGGGGATTGCGGGCTGATGCTGGATGCCATGGCCGGCGAGGTCTGGACCGATCCTCTCAGCCTGCCCTCCGCTGCCCCCGGCACCTTCGGGGAAGCAGCCGCGACGCCGCGCCGGCCAGGCCGCATCGGCTTCTCCATGGATCTGGGGGTCACGCCGGTGGACCCGGAGGTCGCATCGGTGGTGCAGCGCGCCGTCTCACGCCTGGCGGCGGCCGGGGCGGATGTCGAGGAGGCGGCGCCGGATCTTTCGCAGGGGCGCGACGTGTTCCACGCGATCCGTGGCGTGAACCATCTCGCGGCCTTCGCGCCGATGATCGCGCAGCATGGTTCGCGGGTGATCCCCGAGATCCACTCGAGCACCGAACGGGCGGCGGATCTGCCCATCGCGGATTATGCGCGCGCGGAGAATGCCCGCGCCGCCATGTTCCAGCGCCTGATGGACTTCCTGAGCGAGCATGAGTTCCTGCTCTGCCCCACCGCGATCATGACGCCCTTCCCGGCTGAATGGCGCCGCGTGGAGCGGCTGGGCGACCACGCCTTCGACTCCTACATCGACTGGATCGCCATCACCTTCACCCTGTCGCTCACCTCCTGCCCCGTGATCTCCATTCCCTGCGGCTTCACGGCGGGCGGCATGCCGGTGGGGTTGCAGATCCTCGGCCGTCCGCGCGGCGAGGCGGCGCTGCTGCGCATGGCGGCCTGGTGCGAGGAGGTGCTGGGCGCCCTCGGCCGCCGCCCTGTCGATCCCTCCATCCGCCACTGACACGCCTTCATCGGGAGATCACGACCATGCCGATCAACAGCACACGTCGCGCCATCCTGCAGGGCGGGGCAGGCCTTGCGGCCGCCCTGGCCGCGCCCGGCGCCATGGCCCAGCCGCGCCCGGGTGAGAAGCGCGTGCTGAAGGCGGTGATGCACGCGACGCTCGGCGTGCTCGACCCCTATGCTACCACGGCCTACATCACGCGGAATCACGGCTACCTCGTCTATGACACGCTCTTTGCGCTGGACGGGCGGAGCCGGCCGCAGCCGCAGATGGTCGGGGAGTGGTCCGTCTCGGAAGACAGGCTGACCTATGAGTTCCGCCTGCGTCCCGGGCTGAAGTTCCATGACGACACGCCCGTCACCACCGCCGACGTCATCGCCTCGCTGAACCGCTGGATGCCGCGCGACGTGATGGGCACGCGCCTGCGCAACGTGACCGAGCGGCTGGAGGCGGTGGATGCGGAGCGCTTCCGGCTGGTGCTGAAGCGCCCCTACGGGCTGGTGCTGGAAACCCTGGGCAAGCCCGGCGGGCCCGTGCCCTTCATTCTGCCGCGCCGCATCGTCGAGATTCCGGCGGACCAGCGCATCACCGAGGTGGTCGGCTCCGGCCCCTTCCGCTTCATCGCGGCCGAGTACCGCTCCGGCGACCGCGTGGTCTATGAGCGTTTCGACGGCTATGCCCCGCGCAGCGAGCCCGCCTCAGGCCTGGCCGGCGGCAAGGTCGCCAAGGTCGACCGGATCGAATGGATGGAGATCAGCGACGCCCAGACCGGGGCGAACGCCCTGCTCGCGGGCGAAGTGCATGTGATGGAGAATATCCCGCCCGACCTGATGGGGCTGATGCGGCGCAGCCGCGACGTGGTGCTGAAGGCACGCGGCGCCAGCAACTCCATCCTCATGCGCTTCAACAGCGCGCAGGCGCCGTTCAACAACCGCAAGGTGCGCCAGGCCGTCATGGCGGCGGTGAGCCAGAAAGATTACCTGGACGCGCAGATCGGCGATGACAGCCTCGCCCAGCCCTGCGCCTCCGTTCTCTCCTGTGAATCGCCCTATGCCGCCGACCTTCCCGTCCCCACCGGAAATATCGAGCGCGCGCGGCAGCTGCTGCGCGAGAGCGGCTATGCCAACGAGAAGGTGGTGATCCTGCATCCGGCGGACCTGCCCTCGGGCAGCGCCCTGGCGCCGGTGACGGAGCAGCTCCTGCGGTCCATCGGCATGAACGTGCAGGTGGACAGCATGGACTGGAACAGCCTTCTCGCCCGTCGCAACCGGAACGTGCCGGTGGAGCAGGGCGGGTGGAGCATTGCCTGGGGCATCTGGACCAATCTCGACCTGATGAACCCCATCATCAACCTCAACCTCGATGGCCGCGGCGGGCGCGGCTATGTGGGCTGGGCCGAAAGCGCCGAGATGGAGCGGCTGCGCGAGGCCTTCGCCTTCGAGACGGACCCGGCGAAGCAGAAGGAGATCGCGGCGGATCTCCAGCGCCTGTCGAACGAGGAGGCCTTCTCCATCCCGCTCGGCGGCTACAAGGTGGTCACGGGGCACCGCTCCGGCGTTCGCGGCGTGGTCGTCGACCAGATCCTCGTCTTCTGGAACATGGAGTTGGCCTGAGGCTCGGGGGCGCGGCCGGGCGCCGCTGGATGTCGGGCGGGAGGGGTGGCTCGTCGGGCCGCTCCCCTCCGCCTGCCCCCCTCCCTCCGCACGAGACCGCAGAGGAAGCTTCTCCCTTCACGGCCCTTGTGGGCTAGGCTTCCAGGTCACAGATGGAGGGGCATGCATGCGGAAGCTGATCGCCGTCTGGGCGGCGCCGATTTGACGGGCCCGGTCGCATGAACCAGCCCTTGCAGGGACCGCCCGCGGACGGGGTGGTCAGCCTCAACCGGGCCCGCGACGACAAGCTCTGGGCCGTGATCGCGGCCATCGGGCGGAAGACCCGGGTGGCCGAGATCTATCCCAGCCGCGCCGCCGCCGATGCCGACCGGAACTGGCGGGAACAGCAGGTCCGGGCCTATGCGAGCTTCCTGCGAAGCTCCAGCATGCCCGTGCCGAACTACATCGTCTCCCCCATCCGCCGCGCCGATCTCCCCCGCAGCTGGCGTCCCCTGCCGGCCCTTGGCTTCCTGCGGGGACAGTTCATCTGACAGGCGGCTGACCGGGCTCGGGCGCGGCCCTGGGGCTGCTCGGCGCCCGGCCCTGGCCGCCTGCCGCTACGGCAGGCCTGCCGAATGCGGGTCTCCGCCGCTTCGGCCCGCACCCCCTTGATAGAACCTGGGCCCAGATGTCCCGCCCCGGCCGCGCGTCGCAACGCCTCGTTAGTGATCTGGGCCTATTCCAGCGGCATGTTGCAGCCAGACCAGCCGCACCCACGCTCTGCCCCGGACCCGCCCGACCCGAGTCGCTCGGCCGAGGCCGGGACGGGCCGGCTCGGGGGCTGGTGGCGCGGCCTGCGGCCGGAATCGCGCGATCTGGGCCTGGTAGGCCTCGGCTTCACGGGCGCCTTCCTGGCCGCCCTGGCGACCGATGCCTTCGATCAGCTGTACGACTTCGCCCACCGGCATGAGGACTGGGAGCTGGACGAGATTCTGGCCGCCCTCCTCATCATGCCCTTCGGCTTCGCGGCCTACGCCATCCGTCGCTTGCAGGACGTGCGCCGCGAGATGGCGCTGCGCCGCCAGGCCGAGGCGGAGGCACGGCAGCTTGCCGTCCATGATGCCCTGACCGGCCTGCCCAACCGTCGCAGCCTGGCGGATGGGCTGCAGCGCAGCTTGGCCCGCGCGCGCCGGGAGGGTGGCGCGGTGGCCGCCCTGATGGTGGATCTCGACCGTTTCAAGCCGGTGAATGACCTTCGCGGCCACGCGGCCGGGGACAGGCTGCTCCGGATGGTGGCCGAACGCCTCCTCGGCACGACCCGGGAGGTGGACCTGGTGGCGCGCCTTGGCGGGGACGAGTTCGCGATCGCGGGGTATTTCGGCAGCGAGCAGGCGCCGGATGCCCTGGCGGCAGAGGGAGCGGCGGGCGCGGGCGGCCCGGAGGACGCGGCGGAAGCCGCCTCGCGCCTTGCCCGCCGCGTCGTCGCTGCGCTGGAGGAGCCCTTCGACCTCAGGGACGGGGCCGCCTCCGTGCTGGTGGGAGCGAGCGTGGGTGTCGCGCTGGCTTCCGAGGTGGAGGGAGGTGCCGAGGAGCTTCTGCGGCGCGCCGATCTCGCCATGTATCGCGCCAAGGCGGATGGGAGGGCCTGCTTCCGCTTCTTCGAGCCGGAGATGGACACCCGCATCCGCCATCGGGCCGAGATGGAGGCGGAGCTCCGGCGCGCGATCGCGGGAGACGAGCTGGTGCCACATTTCCAGCCCCTGGTGGCGCTTGGCGCCGGGCGGCGGATCGTCGGCCTTGAGATGCTCGTGCGCTGGCCGCATCCCGTCCGCGGGATGATTCCGCCCGCCGAGTTCATCCCCATCGCGGCGGATACCGGCCTCATCGTGCCGATGACCGAGCGCCTGCTGCGCCAGGCCTGCCGCGCCGCCCTCTCCTGGCCCGACGAGATCAGCCTGGCCGTCAACGTGTCGCCCATCCAGCTCCGGGACCGGGCGCTGCCCTCGCTCGTGGCCGCCGTCCTCGCGGATTCCGGCCTGCCCGCCCGCCGGCTCGAGATCGAGCTGACGGAGACCGGGCTGGTCGAGAACTTCGAGATGGCGCGCGACCTGCTGACCGAGCTGAAGGCCCTTGGCGTGCGGCTGACGCTGGATGATTTCGGGACGGGCTATTCCAGCCTGCGCCACCTCCAGACCTTGCCGTTCGACCAAATCAAAATCGACGCCGGTTTCGTGCGCAGCATGGCGGCGAGCCCGGAGAGCGGGAAGATCGTCGCGGCGGTGGTCGGGCTGGGCCACAGCCTGGGCCTGCCGACGGTCGCCGAGGGGGTGGAGGACGCGGCCACCGCCGCGGTTCTTGCCCGGATGGGGTGCGACATCGGGCAGGGCTGGTTCTTCGGGGCCGCCGTGGCCGAGGCTGAGGCCGGGCGCCTGGTGCGAGACCGGGCTGCCCTGGCCTCCTAGCGGCGGCGCGGCCGGCGCATCCGGGCCACTGTCACCAAAATGTCAGGCTGAAGTCATCCGAATGAATCCGCAGCGGGGCTAAGGTCCCGCTCGTGACGACCGAACCTTCCCAGGCCAGTTCCTCCTGGCGCGACGTGCAGGACGCCCTTGGCGCGGCCATTCGCCTCGGCGAGATCCCGCCGGGCAGCCGCCTGCCGACCGAGCCCGTGCTGATGGCGCGCTTCGGCGCCGGGCGGCACAGCGTCCGGCGCGCCGTCGCGGCGCTGGCCGCCGAAGGGCTGGTGCGCACGCGCCAGGGCAGCGGCACCTATGTGCGCGAGGCGCCCGTGCTGGACTACCGTCTGTCCGAGCGCACGCGCTTCTCCGAGAACCTGCTGGAACAGGGACGCGAGCCCTCCGGCCAGGCTCTGGATGCGCGGGAGGAGCCCGCGTCCCCCGCCGTCGCCGAGGCCCTGCGCCTTCCGCCGGGAGAGCCGGTGTTCCGCGTCCGGCGGCTCGGCCTTGCCGACGGCGTGCCGGTGAACCTCTCGGACTCGCATTTCCCCGCGCGCCGCTTCCCCGGGATGCTGGCGGCCTGGGAAGGCGGGGGAGGAGTCAGCGCCGTGCTGGCCACCTATGGCATCCCCGACTACCGGCGCATCGCGAGCACCGTGCTCACGCGCCTGCCGAACGCCGAGGAGGCGCTTCTGCTGGACCAGGCGGAGGCGCAGCCCGTGCTCATCATCCGCAAGGTGGATGCGGACTTGTCCGGCATCCCCATCGCCTGTTCCGAAACCATCTGGGCCGGGGAGCGCGTGCAGCTCTCGGTCGATCATGCCGCACGCGAGGAGAACCGTCATGTGGATCGCTGACCTCCGGCTGGTGCTGCCGGACCGCGTGGTGCCGCATGGCGCCCTGCGGATGGAGGGCGGGCGCATCGCCGAGATTGCCGAGGGCGCGCCGCGCGGGCCGGCGCTGGACGGCGGCGGCCTGCTGCTCATCCCCGGCCTGGTCGATCTGCATGGCGATATGATCGAGAAGGAGGTGGAGCCGCGTCCGGATGCCGCCTTCCCGCTGGATGTGGCCATCGGGGAGCTGGATGCGCGGCTGGCCGCCTCGGGCGTCACCACCGCCTATGCTGGCCTCTCCTTCGCGGAGGGCAAGGCGCGCCTGCTCCGCACGGAGGACCGCGCGCGCGGCGTGATCGAGGCCGTGGCGCGCCTGCGGGAGGAGCTGCGCGTGGACCTTCGCGTGCATGCCCGCTTCGAGGTGACGAATCCCCGCGCCGAGCCCGTGCTGCGGGACCTGCTTGCGCGTGGCCTCGTCGGCATGGTTTCGCTGACCGACCACACGCCGGGGCAGGGCCAGTACCGCGATATCGAGCAGTACATCCGCTACCAGACCCGGGCGCATGGCGAGGATGCGACCACCGTCGAGACCCGCGCCCGCGAGAGGATGGCGGCGCCGAGGGCCTGGGAGGTGGCGCGTGGCGTGACGTCGCTGGCGCGGGCGCAGGGCCTGCCTATCGCCTCCCATGACGACGACACGGCGGAGAAGGTGGGGCTGATGCGTGAGCTCGGCGCCACCATCAGCGAGTTCCCGGTGACGCTGGAGGCCGCGGCCGAGGCGCGCCGCCTGGGCATGGCGACGCTGATGGGCGCGCCCAATGCGCTGCGCGATGCCTCCATGACTGGCAACGCCACGGCCCGCGCGGTGCTGGAGGCCGGGCTGCTGGACATGCTGGCGGCCGATTACCACCAGGGTGCCATGCTTCCGGCCGTGCTGGCCTGGGAAAGGGCGGGGCTGGTTCCGCTGCACCAGGCGATCGCGCTGGTGACGTGCAATCCGGCGCGTGCCGCGGGCCTGGGCGACCGCGGCGCGCTCGCGCCGGGGCAGCGCGCCGACTTGGTGCTGCTGGACGATAGTGGCGCCGCGCCGCGCGTGCGGGCCGTCTGGCGGGGCGGGCGGCTGATCCATTCGGACGGCTGGTCCGGGCGGGCCGCGGCTGCGGCGGCGGCTGCGGCATGAGCGCGGTGTCGGTTGAGGAGCGGCGGCACTGGATGGGCGTTCTCGCCCGTGCCGGCGCCGGGCGTATCCGGGAGAGGCTGGGAGCGGTGCCGCCGCTGCCCGCGCATGTGCGGCTGCGCGGGCCGGAGATCGGCCTGAGCATGCTGCGCGGCCGGGCGGGCGGCGACGGTGCGCCCTTCAACCTGGGCGAGATGACGGTCACGCGCTGCGCGGTGCGGCTGGAGGACGGGACGGTGGGCCATGCCTATCTCGCCGGCCGGGACCTGCCGGGGGCCGAGCTGGCGGCCGTACTGGACGCCGCGCTGCAGGACCCGGCACGGCGCCCCGGGCTGATGGACGCCGTGGTGACACCGCTAGCCGCGGAGCAGGCCGAGGCAAAGGCGTCCATGGCCCGCAAGGCCGCGGCGACACGGGTGCGATTCCTGACGATGGCGAATATGCGATGAGCGGCCTTCTTCCCGGCTTTGCCGACCCTGTGCTGGACGCGCAGTCCGCCTTTCGCGCCGTGCTGGAGGCGATGAGCCGCCCGGGACGCATCCAGCGCATCCCGCGCGCGCCTTCGCCGCCGCGGCCGCTTTGCCCCGCGGCGGGCGCGGTGCTGCTGACCCTGGTGGATTCCGGCACGCCGCTCTTCATCGATGCGGGTCCCGATGCCCTGGAATGGGTGCGCTTCCACGCCGGATGCCCGGTGGTGGCCGATCCGGCCGGGGCCGAGTTCGTGCTGACCGCAGGGCGACCGCCGGGGCTGCTTTCGCTGCGGGCCGGCTCTGACGAAGAGCCCCAGGGCTCCGCCACGCTGATCCTGCAGGTGCAGGGGCTGGAGGAGGGCGCGGGCTGGCGCCTGACCGGGCCGGGGATCGAGCGGGAACACCGGCTGCGGGTCACCGGGCCGCCGGAGGATTTCGTCGCGGAGTGGCGGGCCAATGCGGCGCGCTTCCCGCGCGGCGTGGATGTCATCCTCTGCACGGGGGAGCAGGTGGCGGCCCTGCCGCGCAGCCTGCGGATCGAGGAGGGCTGAGCCGATGTATGTCGCAGTGAAGGGCGGCGAGGCGGCCATCGCCCATGCCCATGCCTGGCTGGCCGAGGAGCGGCGCGGCGATGCCGCCGTGCCGGAGATCGGGACGGACCAGATCGGCGGGCAGCTCACCCTGGCCGTCGACCGCGTGATGGCGGAGGGCTCGTGCTACGATCCGGGCCTGGCGGCCCTGGCCATCAAGCAGGCACGCGGCGACCTGATCGAGGCCGTGTTCCTGCTGCGCGCCTATCGCACCACCCTGCCGCGCTTCGGCGCGACGCTGCCGCTGGACACGGGCGCCATGCGGCTGCGCCGCCGCGTCTCGGCCACCTACAAGGACCTTCCGGGCGGGCAGGTGCTGGGCCCGACCTTCGACTACACCCATCGCCTGCTCGACTTCGCCCTGGCCGCGGAGGGGCACGTGCCGTCGGAGGCGCCGGAGGCCGACCCCGGCGAGGACGCGGCCTGCCCACGCGTGACGGCGATGCTGGCGGATGAGGGGCTGATGGCGCCGGAGGAAGCCTCCGACGTCGAACCGGGCGACCTGACCCGCACGCCGCTTTCCTTCCCCGCCGGCCGGCCGCTGCGTCTGCAGAACCTGGCCCGCGCGGATGAGGGCTTCCTGCTTTCCATGGCCTATTCCACCCAGCGCGGCTACGGCAACAACCACCCCTTCGTCGGCGAGATCCGCCAGGGCGAGGTGACGGTCGAGATCCTGCCGCCCGAGCTGGGCTTCGCGATCGAGATCGGCGACATCACCGTCACCGAATGCCAGATGGTGAACCAGTTCCATGGTTCGCGCACCGAGCCGCCGCAGTTCACGCGCGGCTACGGGCTGGTGCTCGGCCGGACGGAGCGGCGCGCCATGTCCATGGCGCTGGTGGACCGCGCGCTCCGCGCGGAGGAGCTGGGCGAGGAGATCACGGCGCCCGCGCAGGACGAGGAATTCGTCCTGTCCCACTCCGACAACGTGGAGGCGACGGGCTTTCTGGAGCACCTGAAGCTGCCGCATTACGTCGACTTCCAGAGCGAGCTGGAGGCAGTGCGCGCCATGCGGGCAGCGGCCGCGCCCGAGGCCGCGCGGGAAACCCTGCGGGAGGCCGCCGAATGAGCGCCGAAGGCTACAACTTCGCCTATCTGGACGAGGGCACGAAGCGGATGATCCGCCGCGCGCTGCTCAAGGCGGTGGCGGTGCCGGGCCACCAGGTGCCCTTCGGCTCGCGCGAGATGCCCTTGCCCTATGGCTGGGGCACGGGCGGCATCCAGGTCACGGCCAGCGTGGTCGGGCCGGAGGACGTGCTGAAGGTAATCGACCAGGGGGCGGACGACACGACCAACGCCGTCTCCATCCGCCGCTTCTTCGCCCGCGTGGCGCCGGGCCTGCGCACGACGGAGCGCACGGCGGAGGCGACGATCATCCAGACCCGCCACCGCATCCCGGAGACGCCGCTGCGCGAAGGGCAGGTGATGGTCTATCAGGTGCCGCAGCCCGAGCCACTCTACCGGCTGGAGCCGCGCCGCGCCGAGACGAAGCGCCTGCACGCGCTGGCCGATTACGGGCTGATGCAGGTGAAGCTCTATGAGGACATCGCGCGGCATGGCCGCGTCGGCTCCTCCTATGACCATCCGGTGATGGTGGGTGGCCGGTACCTCATGGCGCCGTCGCCCATACCCTCCTTCGACAACCCGAAGATGCACATGTCCCCCGCGCTCCAGCTCTTCGGCGCCGGGCGAGAGCGGCGGCTCTATGCCGTGCCGCCCTATACCGAGGTGCGGAGCCTCGACTTCGACGACCACCCCTTCGAGCCGCTGCGCGCCAAGGGCCACTGCGCCCTGTGCGGGGCGGACCACACCTACCTCGACGAAATGGTGACGGACGACCGGGGCGGACGGCTCTTCGTCTGCTCGGACACGGATTACTGCGGCGAACGCCAGGCGGAGAGGGCGGCATGATGCCGGATGACGAGCCGATCCTTTCGGCGCGCGGGTTGTCGCTCTCCTTCGGTGCCGTCCGGGCGCTGGACGAGGTTTCCGTCGATCTCTGGCCCGGCGAGGTGCTGGCGATCGTCGGGGAATCGGGTTCGGGCAAGTCCACCCTGCTGCGGGCCCTGGCGGGGGAGATGCGGCCCGATGCCGGCCGCGTGGCCTACCGGGATGCGTCGGGGCAGGATCTGGATGTGCATTCCATGGGCGAGCCCGCCCTGCGTCGCCTTGCCCGCACCGAGTGGGGCTTCGTCCGCCAGGATGCGCGGGACGGGCTCCGCATGGGGGTTTCGGCCGGCGGCAATGTCGGCGAGCGGCTGATGGCCGTCGGCGCGCGCCATTACGGCGATATCCGTGCCGAGGCCGCGCGCTGGCTGGAGCGGGTCGAGATCAACCCCGATCGCATCGACGACCGGCCCGGGCAGTTCTCCGGCGGCATGCGCCAGCGCCTGCAGATCGCGCGCACCCTCGTCACGCGCCCGCGCCTCGTCTTCATGGATGAGCCGACGGGCGGCCTGGACGTGTCCGTGCAGGCCCGGCTGCTCGACCTGATCCGCGGCCTGGTCAGCGACCTCGGCATCGCCGTGGCGCTGGTGACCCATGACATCGCGGCGGCGCGGCTGCTCGCCCACCGGCTGGTCGTCATGCGCCATGGCCGGGTGGTGGAGGAGGGGCTGACCGACCGCGTGCTGGACGACCCGCGCCACCCCTATACGCAGCTTCTCGTCTCCTCGGTGCTCGCCGCATGACCGAATGGGTTCTCAAGGCCGAAGGGCTGAGCAAGGGCTTCACCCTGCATCTTCAGGGCGGGGTCTGCATCCCGGTCCTGCGGGATGCCGGGCTGGTGGTGAAGGCCGGCGAATGCGTGGCGCTTTCCGGCCCCTCGGGGGCGGGCAAGTCCACCTTGATGCGGCTTCTCCAGGGCAATTACGGCGCGGATTCCGGCGCCATCCTGGTTCGCCAGGCGGATGGAGGGGTGGCGGACCTCGCCACGGCCTCCCCGCGCGCGATCAACGCGCTGCGGCGGGAGACGATCGGTCATGTCAGCCAGTTCCTGCGGGTGATCCCGCGCGTGCCGGCGCTGGAGGTTGTCGCCGCGCCGCTGATCGCGCGCGGCATGCCGCGGGAGGAGGCGCTGGCGCGGGCCCAGGCGCTGCTGCGGCGCCTGAACCTGCCGGACCGGCTGCACGGATTGCCGCCCGCCACCTTCTCGGGCGGTGAGCAGCAGCGGGTGAACCTCGCGCGCGGCTTCGTGGCGGATTTCCCCCTGATGCTGCTGGACGAGCCCACTGCCAGCCTGGACGCCGCCAACCGCGAGGTCGTCATCGCCCTGATCGCCGAGGCGAAGGCGCGGGGCGCCGCGCTGGTCGGGATCTTCCACGACCTGGAGGTGCGCGAGCGCGTGGCCGACCGGGTGGTGGAGGTGGCGCCTCTGCGGGAGGCCGCGTGACGGGCCGGCTGGTCGCCGTCGTCGGTCCCTCCGGTGCCGGCAAGGACACGCTGATGGCGGCCGCGCGGGAGGCGCTGCGGGACGATCCCCGCTTCGTCTTCCTGCGCCGCGTCATCACGCGCCCCGAGGATGCGGGCGGGGAGGACCACGAGGCCGCGACGGGGCCAGGCTTCGACGCCTTGCAGGCAGCGGGGGCCCTGGCGCTGTGGTGGGACGCGCATGGGCTCCGCTACGGCCTGCCGCGCGACGTGCTGGAGGAGGCGCTGGCGACCGGGCGGGTGGCCGTCGCCAACCTGTCGCGCCAGGTTCTGCCCGAAGCCGCGCGCCGCTACCCCCTGCGCGTGCTTGAGATCACGGCGCCGCTGGAGCTGCGGGCCGCGAGACTGGCCGCGCGGGGGCGGGAGACGGTGGAGGATGTGGCTCGCCGCCTCGCGCGCCAGGCGCCCCTCCCGCCTGGGCTCTTCGTCGAGACGGTGGTGAATGACGGGCCGGTGGCGGTGGGCGTCGACAAAGTGCTGGCCGGGTTGAGGGCCGCCTGACCGGGACGAGGGGGGCGGCCTCCCGCCCGGCGTTGATCCCGTAAGCCAGCCGCATGGGAGCCGGCGCAGGTTGCGCCTTCCCTTCCCGTATCGGAGACCGCCTGCGCCGCGCGGGGCCCTCGAAGCCAAGGGCCCCGCGCGGCGTATCGTTCCGGGGCCTGGATGGCAGCCCCGGACGCGCCCGGCTAGGCCGGGCGAGCGCCGGCGAGCGCCGCCCGCAGGCGCCCCGACATCGCATCGATCACCGCGACGGTCACGAGGATGAGCAGCACGATGAAGGAGACGACGTTCCATTCCAGGGTGCGGATCATCTCCGAGAGCATCAAGCCGATCCCGCCCGCCCCGACGATGCCGATGATGGTGGAGGAGCGCGTGTTCGACTCGAACATGTAGAGGACATGCCCCGCCATCACCGGCAGCACGGCCGGGAGCACGCCGAAGCGGATTCCGTGAAGCTTGCCGCCGCCGGAGGCCGTGACGCCCTCGACCGGCTTGCGGTCCGCCGCCTCGATGGCCTCGGAGAAGAGCTTGCCGAAGGTGCCGATATCCGAGGTGAGGATCGCGAGGACGCCGGCGAAGGGGCCAAGGCCGACGACGCTGACCCAGATGAGCGCCCAGATCAGCGCGTCGATGCCGCGCACCCCGTCCAGCATCCGGCGGGACAGGAACTGGACGGCGCGGTTGATCGAGGTGTTGCGCGCGGCGAGGAAGCCGAGCGGGAAGGCGAGGATGGCGGCGCCGAGCGTGCCGAGCAGGGCGATGGCCAGGGTCTCAGCGAGCCCCTTCAGGATCAGCACGGTGCGGGACCAGGTGCCGGGGTCCGGCGGGATCATGAGGCCGAGGAAATGGAAGAGCTGGGCAAACCCGTCCACCAGCCGCGCCGGGGAGAAGTCTAGCCGCCAGAGGCCGAAGACCAACAGGCCGAGCGCGGCGGCGCAGAGCAACAAGGCGCCCAGGCGGGAGGCGGGCAGGGGCAGGAAGACGGTGGGATGCCGCGCCCTGATTCCCGCCATATCCGCCAGGGCGGCGTCGCGCAGGGAGAGGGAGCGGTTCATGCGCGGGCCTCCATCGCGCCGATCAGCCGGTGGCGCAGGCGCTCAGTTCCCAGGTCGATCAGCATGACAGTCAGGATGATCAGCAGCAGGAGCGCGGCCACGTCGTTGTAGTAGAACTTGCGGATGGCCTCGATGAGATCCTGCCCGATGCCGCCGGCACCGACGAAGCCGAGGACTGAGGCCTGCCGCACGTTCACCTCGAAGCGGAGCAGCGCGTAGCTCGCGAAATTCGGCAGCACCTGCGGCACCACGGCGTAGCGGACCACCGCCGCCCAGGAGGCACCGGCGGCCGAGGCGCCCTCCATGGGCTTCATGTCGATGTTCTCGACCACCTCGGAGAAGAGCTTGCCGAGCGCGCCCATGCTGTGGATCGCGATGGCCAGCACGCCGGGGAGCGGCCCGAGGCCGAAGGCGATGACGAAGATCAGCGCGAAGACGATGTCCGGCACGGTCCGGCAGAATTCCAGGAAGCGCCGCGCCGCGCCGCGCGCCCAGGGGTTCCGCACCAGGTTCGAGGCGGCGCAGAAGGAGAGCACGAACCCGCCCGCCGCACCGAGGGCGGTGCCGACATAGGCGATGAGGAGCGTGTCGGCGAGCAGCAGGCTCCATTTGCGCCAGCCCCAGAACCATTCCGCCGGATCGGTCCAGACCCGACCCGCGCCGGATTCAAGCATGGTGACGCGGTCGAAATAGCCGAAGAAGGCGCCGCCATGCTGCCACAGGCGGCCCAGGTCCACCTCCGCCACATGGCCGGCCAGCAGGACGAGCGCCGCGATGGTGAGAGCAAGGATCAGCGCGCGGCGACGCTGCCCGCGCGAGGCGGCACGGTAGCCGTGCAGCAGCTCGGAAAGCCGGTCGTCCGGAAGATGGGTGAGCGCGGTGGCCAAGTGGGGGCTCCTGGATGCGGAGACGCCGCCCCGGCGCGTGGACCGGGGCGGCGTTCAGGCGGGAGGGCTGGCTAGGAGCGGCGGCGCAGCCCGTCCACGAAGCGGTTCAGCTCGATGATCGGGTTGTAGTCGGCGTTGGTCACGGCCTGCCAGGGCGCCTGCTGGCCATCCGTGATGCGGCGGAAGGTCTCCGGCTCGCGCTGCGGCAGCTCGAGCACCGCGGTCTGGATCGCCGTACGCAGGTCCTGCGGCAGGCTGTCCAGATAGGCCATGGGCGAGTTCACGATCTGGTCGGACTTGAAGATGATGCGGAAGTCCTCCGCCTTCACCATGTTCTTCCGGGCCATGCGGAGCAGGTTGCTCTCGCTCTCGTCGTTCCACCAGTTGGCGCAGACATCGACCGTACCCTGGTTGAGCGCGATCACCGCGTTCTCATGGCTGCCGGTGTAGACGACGCGGCCGAAGAACTCCTCCGGCGTGATGCCCATCTTGTTCAGCGCGAAGCGCGGGACGTTGTTGCCGGAGGTGGAGTTCGGATCGACGAGGCCGAGGTTCTTGCCGCGCAGGTCCTGCACGTTCTGATAGGGGCTGCCCGACTTCACGTAGAGGACGGAGTGGTAGCCCTTCGTGCCATCGAGGTTCACCTCGATGGCGAAGGCAGTGATGCGGGCGCCGGTCATCAGCGCGCGCGCGAAGGACGAGGGGCCGTAGGAGGCGATGTGGATGTTACCGGCGCGCTGGCCCTCGATCACCGCCGCATAGTCGTTGGCGATGCGCAGCGTGACCTTCGTGCCGAGGCGTTGGGAGAGGTGGTTGGTGAAGGGCGCCCAGCGCTCGGTGACGCCGGAGGCGTTCTCGGACGGGATGATGGCGAAGACCAGCTCCGGGAACTGGCGGGAGAAGTTGGCCTGGGCCCGCGCCACGGCGGGCAGGGCGAGCGCGGCGGTGGCGCCGAGGAGGGCGCGGCGTTGCAGGATCATGGAAGACCTCTCTGGTCGTGGTCCCGCGGCGCGGCGTGGTGCCGGCCGTCAGGCGTGAAGGGCGAAGGGAGCGACCTGCGGCGTGGGGCCGGGCAGGGCGGGGGCGTGGTCCACCGCCTCATCCGCCTCCAGGCCGTAGAGCTCGCGGGCCGCGGCGGCATCGAGGGCCTCCGGCGGTCCGTCGAAGACGAGCCGCCCGGCCGACAGGCCGACCAGCCGGTCGCAATAGGCGCGGGCGATGTCCAGCGCGTGCAGGTTGCACAGCACGGTGATGCCGAATTCGCGGTTGATGCGGGCCAGGGCGTCCATGACCACGCGCGTGTTGCGCGGGTCCAGCGAGGCGATCGGTTCGTCCGCCAGGATGATGTCGGGCTCCTGCACCAGGGCGCGCGCGATGGCGACCCGCTGCTGCTGCCCGCCGGAGAGATGCTCCGCGCGCTGGGCCGCGAGTTCGCCGATGTCGAAGCGCTCGAGGGCCGAGAGGGCGATGGCGCGATCCTCGGCGGACCAGAGGCGGAGCAGCGAGCGATGCGCCGGGACCGCGTTCAGCCGGCCCACCAGTACATTCGTCAGCACGTCGAGACGGCCGGAGAGGTTGAACTGCTGGAACACCATGGCGCAGCGGGCGCGCCAGTCCCGCAGGGCGCGGCCCTGCAGCGCCGTCACGTCGCGCCCTTCCCACAGGATGCGGCCGGCGCTGGGGTCGGCCAGCCGGTTCACCATGCGCAGGAGAGTGGATTTGCCCGCGCCCGAGCGCCCGATGACGCCGACGAAGCTGCCACGCGGCACTTCGAGGCAGACATCGTCCACGGCGATGCGATCGCCGTAACGCCGGGTCAGTCCTTCGATGATCAGCATGGGAGCGCGACTTAGAGGGGCCTGCTGACCGCTGCGTGACGGAGATTTGAAGGATTGATGACGGCCGGGCCAGTGTTGCTCGCCGCGGATCTGTCCCGGGGAGAGGAAGAAGGGATTCTTCCTCTCCCCGGACCCGTCGAAGGCAGTGCCTTCGACCCATCATCTTCTTTTCGCAGTTTGGAATCACTCGACGGACGGTGCGCCTGAGGTCGATGACCTCAGGCGACTGCAAAGGCAGGATCAAGCACCGGCCATCAGAGACTCCGCCGGTCAACGGCATCCACGGCAGTCCGATGGGGTTCCAAGGGCCTCAGGCCCTTGGCGGGGTGAGGGCGGAGCCCTCAAAAGGAGGCCCGGATCGGTCGGGACCTCCGCATCGCTGCATGAGGGCGCAGCGTGCCGTCAGCCGTCCGCGCGGATGTTGTTGGCGCGCACCACCTCGCCCCAGCGGGCATGGTCGGACTTCAGCAGGCCGGCCAACTCCTCGGCCGTGCCGCCGCCGGGCTCGTCGCCCTGGGTGGTGATGCGCTCGCGCACGGTGGGGTCCTGCACCGCCTGGTTCAGGGCGGCGTTGAGGCGCTGCACGATCTCGGCCGGCATGCCCGGAGGGCCGAACAGGCCGATCCAGGCCGTGATGGCGAAGTCCGGCAGGCCTGCCTCGGCGGCGGTCGGGATATCGGGGAACGCCGGGATGCGCTGGGCCCCGGTGGCCAGCATCGGGCGCAGCTGGTTCGACCGGATGAAGGGCGCCATGACCGATGCCGCGTCGAACATGGCGCTGAAGCGGTTGACGATGAAGTCCTGCAGGGCCGGGCCGCTGCCGCGATAGGGCACATGCTCCATCGGCGGGTTGCCGATGCGGTTCTTGAACAGCTCCATGGCCACATGGGTCAGGCTGCCCGCGCTGCCGGAGCCGTAGTTGATGCCCTTGCCGCCATTCGCCTCGCGCGCCCAGGTGGCGAATTCCGCGGGGTTGCGGGCGGGCACGCTGGGGTGCACGCAAAGGATCAGGGACGACTTGAGCATCATCCCCACCGCGGTGAGGCGCAGCGGGTCGATGGTCATGCCCTGGAAGGTGTGCGGGTTGATGGTCAGCGGGTTCGCATTGCCCACCAGCAGCGTGTAGCCATCCGGCCGCGCGCGCAGCACCGCGTCCGTGCCGAGATTGCCGCCGGCGCCGCCGCGGTTGTCGATCACCACCGGCTGGGCGAGGGCCGAGGAGAGGCCCTGCTGCAGGATGCGCGCGGCGAAGTCCGTCTGCCCGCCCGGCGGGAAGCCGACGACGAGGGTGACGGGCCGGTTGGGGTAGGCGCCCTGGGCGCGCGCCACGGCGGGTGCCGCAAGGCCGAGGCCGAATGCGCCCGCCAGCGCGCCGCGGCGCGAGAGCGGGAGGGTGAGTGTCTCTCGGAACGTCATGGTTAGTCCTCCCTGGTGAAACGCTTCCGCCCGGCGCCTCCCCCGGGGCGGCGGGCCTTTCAGGCTGCGCCGTGCCGGTACGGAAGGCCGGTACCTCGTTGTCCCCGTTCGGCGCGGTGCCCCGGGGTTAGTGGATGCGGCCCTCGCGGAAGGCCTCGACCGCGCGGATGACGCCGCGCAGCTCCGCCAGGCCCTTCAGCCGACCGATGCAGGAATAGCCGGGGTTCACGCGCTTCCCGATGTCGTCGACCAGCAGGTGGCCGTGGTCCGGGCGCATGGGGATGGTCGCATCCTCGCGGCCTTCGGCGCGGCGCCGCGCCTCCTCGGAGAGCAGGGCGGCGACCACGGCGACCATGTCGGTCGCGCCATCCAAGTGGTCCGCCTCATGGAAGGAGCCGTCGGGCTCGATCGCCACGTTGCGCAGATGCGCGAAATGGATGCGCGGCCCGAATTCGCGCGCCATGGCGGGCAGGTCGTTCGCGGCATGGCTGCCGAAGGCGCCGGTGCAAAGGGTCAGCCCGTTTGCCCGGTCCGGCACCGCCTCCAGCAGGGCGCGCGTATCGGCGGCGGTGGACATCACCCGGGGCAGGCCGAAGATCGGGAAGGCCGGGTCGTCGGGATGGATGCAGAGTCGCGCGCCTTCCTCGGCCGCCACGGGCGTGATCTCGCTCAGGAAGGCGATGAGGTTCTCGCGCATGCCGTCGGTGCCGACATCGCGGTAGATGTCGAGCATCCGCTGGAAGCCGGCACGATCGTAGACGAATTCGCGCGCGGGCAGCCAGTCGATCAGCACGCGCTCCAGGGCACCGATCTCGCCTTCGGACATGGCGTGGAAGCGCTTCTCGGCGGCAGCCCGGCGGGCGGGCGGGTGGTCGGCCTCGGCGCCGGGGCGGCGGAGGACGAAGAGGTCATAGGCGGCCAGCTCGGTCCAGTCGAAGCGCAGTGCGTAGCCGCCGCTCGGCACGCACCAGGCAAGATCGGTGCGCGTCCAGTCCGTCACCGCCATGAAGTTGTAGCAGATGGTCCGCACCCCCGCCCGCGCGACGGCGCGGATGGATTGCTTGTAGTCCTCGATGCGGTCCCGGAAGGCGCCGGTGCGGGTCTTGATCTCCTCGGCCACCGCGATGCTCTCCACCACGGCCCAGCGGAGGCCCGCCGCCTCGATCTCTGCCCTGCGCTTCCGCACCTCCTCCTCGGGCCAGGCGCCGCCCTGGTTGAGGTGGTGCAGGGCCGAGACGACGCCGGTGGCGCCGGTCTGGCGCACATGCGCCAGCGTCACGGGGTCCTCAGGGCCGAACCAGCGCCAGCTTTCGAGCATCAGGAGGTCCTTCCGGGGCGGGAGTGGTGCATCGGTCAGCCGAGCGCATCGGTGGAGCGGCGTGCCCGGGCCTCGATGGCGGCCCAGTCGCCTGCCTTCAGCTCGGCCCCGGGCACGAGCCAGGACCCACCGACCGCCACGACATTCGGCAAGGCGAGGTAATCCGGCGCCTCCTTCTCCCCGATGCCGCCGGTGGGGCAGAAGCGCGCCTCGGGGAAGGGGGCGCCGAGGGCCTTCACGGCGCCGATGCCGCCGAGCTGCGCGGCGGGGAAGAGCTTCACCGTGGAGAAGCCGCGGGCCATGGCCGCCATCAGCTCGGAGGCGGTGGCGATGCCGGGGACGAAGGGAAGGCGCGCCCGTGCCGCGGCATCCAGCAATTCGGGCGTCGCGCCCGGCGAGAAGGCGAAGGCCACGCCGAGGCGTAGGGCGAGGTCGAGATCGCCCGGCGTCAGCACCGTGCCCAGCCCGACGATCGCTCCGGGCACCTCGGCCATGATCGCCTCGGCCGCGCGGGCGCCTGCCGGGGTCCGCAGCGTGACCTCCAGCATGCGGACGCCCCCCGCGACCAGCGCGCGGGCGAGAGGAACGGCCTGGGCGGCATCGTCGATGGTCAGGACCGGCACGATCCGCGCCGCGCGCAGCAGATCGGTCGCATTGTCGGCTTGGGTCATGCGGTCTCCGGAGCGGCTGGGGCGGGGAGGATGCCGGCGGGCATGGCGCTGCGCGGGATGATCGCGCCGGGATGCTGGATCACACGGCCGGCGAGGCGGTGGCCGGCGAGGATGGCGGCGTCTGGCGCCGCGCCGTTGAGGCGGGCGGCGAGATAGGCCGCGGCGAAGCTGTCGCCGGCCGCTGTGGTGTCGACCGGCTCCACCGCCTCCGGCACGGGGACGAATTGCTCCGCCCCGGCGGAAACAGCGATGGCGCCGGGTTCGGCGAGCTTCACCACCGCCTCTTCCACCCCCGCCTGGCGCAGCCGCGTGATCAGCGCCCGGGGCGAGGTTTCTCCATCGAGCAGGGTGAAATCCTCCACCCCGGCAAGGACCGTGTGGCTGAGGGAGAGGGCGCGGCCGAAGGCGGCGCGCGCCTCGTCGCGATCGGGCCAGCCGCGCGGGCGGAAGTTGCTGTCGAAGACGACCCGCCCGCCGACGGCGCGCACCCGCTCCAGAACCGCGAACAGCCGCTCCCGCGCGAGCCCCCGGAAGAGGGAGAGCGTGATGCCGGAGAGATAGAGCGGGTCGGCCATGGCGAGGGCGGCCTCGACCCGTTGCGTTCCCGGCAGGTCGAAGAGGCGGCGGACGGGCGCGGCATCCCGCCAGTAGGAGAAGCGGCGTTCGCCTTTCTCGTCGGTCTGGATGAGATAGAGGCCGGGCAGCGCACCCGACACCCGTTCCACCCGGGACGTGCCGACGCCTTCCGCCTCCCAGTCGCGGAGCATCTCGTCGCTATGCGGGTCGTTGCCGAGGGCGGTGACGTAGTCCACGGAAACACCGAGGCGGGCGAGATAGACGGCCGTGTTCAGCGTGTCGCCGCCGAAGCCGCGGGAGAGCAGGCCATCGGGCCGCTCGCGCAGCTCGATCATGCATTCGCCCAGGCAGGCGAGGCGGGGTGGGGCGTCTCGGGTCATCGCAGCGCAGCCTGGGCGAGGAGGGGGGCGGCGGCCTGGCGCGTCACGCCGCAGGAGGCGCGGAGAACCAGCCGTGCCGGGAGGACGATCCGCTCGGACCGGCGCTCGGGCTCGGCGATGCGGCGGAGGAGCAGGCGGGCGGATTCCTCGCCCACCAGCCGCGGCAGGGTGCTGACGGTGGTCAGCGGCGGCTCGGTTAGCGCCGCATCCGGCAGGTCGTCGACGCCCGTCACCGCCAGGTCGCGCCCGGCGCGCAGGCCGCGGCGTTCCAGGCCCAGCATGACCCCGAAGGCCACGATGTCGTTGAAGCAGATCGCGGCGCTCGGCGGATCCGAGGAGTCGAGCAGGGAGCCGATGGTCTCGGCGCCGGCCCGGCGGGTGAGCGGCGTGCGGAGGATCAGCCCGTCATCCAGCCCATGGCGGCGCATGGCGTCGCGGAAGCCGGCCCAGCGCTCCCGCGTGGCGGAATGCAGCAGCTCGCCGCCAATGAAGGCGATGCGGCGATGGCCGAGCCGGACGAGGTGCTCGACCGTCTCCTCGACACCGGACCGGTAATCCGCGCCGGCATAGTCCCCCGGCTCCTCGCCGGGCGGGAGGGTGACGCAGCGGAGCGCCTGCACGCAGGGCAGGGACCATTCGCGGAGCATCCGCACCAGCCCGGGCGCGGTGCCGGTGGCGGGGCACAGGACGACGCCGTCCACCCCCTGCTCACGCATGCGTCGCAGGAAGCGCTCCTGGCGCTCCAGGGATTCCCCTGTGCTGACGAGGAAGCTGACATAGCCCTCGGCCTCCATCACGCGGTCCACCCCGATCGCCATTTCCGCGAAGAAGGGGTTGCTGAGATCGGTGACCAGGAGGCCGATCGTCTTGGTCCGGCTGGAGCGCAGCGTCGCCGCGCCGCGGTTGTACACATAGCCCAGCGCATCGACCGCCCCGCGCACGCGGTCGCGCGTTTCCGCCGCGACCAGCGGGCTATCGCGCAGCACGAGGGACACGGTCGCGCGGGAGACGCCGGCGCGGGCCGCGACGTCCTTCAGCGTCAGCCGCATGCGGTCCGGCGGGCTGGGCGGCATCGCGTGCGGTCAGTGCGAATGCCGGGGAAGGCCGGCGGTGGTCGCGACATCCTGATAGGCGGTCGCGAAGTCCAGGCAGGCGCCATCCGAGAGCTGCCCCACGCGCTCGCGATAGAGTTGCTGCCAGGGCGTCTGGTTGCTGTGCACGACGGGCCGCAGGGCGCTGCGGCGTTCGGCCATCTCCTCATCCGGCAGGAGAACGTCCACCCGGCGCTGGCGCAGGTCGAAGCGCACGCGGTCGCCGGTGCGGAGCAGGGCGAGCCCACCGCCCACCGCAGCCTCGGGCGAGACGTTCAGGATCGAGGGGCTGGCTGAGGTGCCGCTCTGGCGCCCATCGCCGATGCAGGGCAGGGCGGTGATGCCTTTCCGGATCAACGCATCGGGCGGCTGCATGTTCACCACCTCCGCCGAGCCAGGATAGCCCACTGGCCCGCAGTTGCGGATGAAGAGGACGCAGTTCTCGTCGATGGCGAGGGCGGGGTCGTTGATCCTGGCGTGGTAGTCCTCGGGCCCCTCGAAGACGATGGCGCGGCCCTCGAAGGCATCCGGGTCATCCGGGTTGGAGAGATAGCGCGCGTGGAACTCCTTCGAGATCACGCTCGTCTTCATCACGCCCGTGTCGAAGAGATTGCCGCGCAGCACCAGCATCCCCGCCTCGGGCATGAGCGGCGCGTGGAAGGGGCGGATCACGTCCCGGTCCTCCGCCACCACGCCCTGCAGGGTCTGCGCCACCGAGCGGCCGCTGACGCCCACGGGCTCGCCATGCAGCACGCCCGCATCGAGCAACTCGCGCATGACGGCCGGCACGCCGCCGGCGCGGTGGAAGGCCTCGCCGAGATAGGCGCCGGCGGGCTGGCAGTTCACCAGGAGCGGCAGCGCATGCCCGACCCGCTGCCAGTCGTCGAGCGAGAGATCCACCCCTGCATGCCGGGCGATGGCGATGAGATGCGGCGGGCAGTTGGTCGAGGCGCCCAGCGCGGAGGCCACCATGATGGCGTTCTCGAAAGCCGCCTTGGTCATCACCTGGCGCGGCGTCAGCTCCTCATGGACCATCTGGACCATGCGGCGGCCCGTCTCATAGGCCATCTGGCCGCGTTCCCGGTAGGGCGCGGGGATGGAGGCGCAGCCGGGCAGGCTCATCCCCAGTGCCTCGGCGAGGCTGTTCATGGAGAGGGCCGTGCCCATGGTGTTGCAGTGGCCGACGCTTGGCGCGGAGGCGGCGGCGATCTGCATGAATTCCTCGTAGCCGATCTCGCCGGCCGCGAGCCGGCGGCGGGATTCCCAAATGATCGTGCCGCTGCCGGCGAGCCGCCCCTTGTAGTGCCCGTCGAGCATCGGGCCGCCGGAGAGCACGATGGCGGGGATGTTCACGGTCGCCGCGCCCATCAGCAGCGCGGGGGTCGTCTTGTCGCAGCCCGTGGTGAGCACCACGCCGTCCAGCGGATAGCCGTAGAGGACCTCGACGAGGGAGAGGTAGGCGAGGTTGCGGTCCAGCGCGGCCGTGGGGCGCTTGCCGGTTTCCTGGATGGGGTGGCAGGGGAATTCCAGCGGGATGCCGCCCGCGTCGCGGATGCCGGCCCTGGTGCGCTCGGCCAGGGCGAGATGGTGGCGGTTGCAGGGCGCGAGGTCGCTACCGGTCTGGGCGATGCCGATGATCGGACGGCCGGACTGCAGCTCTGCGCGGGTGAGGCCGAAGTTCAGGTAGCGCTCGAGATAGAGGGCCGTCATGTCCGGATCCGCCGGATCGTCGAACCAGGCTTGGCTCCGCAGCTTGGTCATCGGCGCGCTTCGCTCCCCCAGGGCTTCGGCGAGCCGACCTGCCCGTTCTTTTGGATCGATCCAATCCCAACCGGTCTAGGATGCGGCGCTTCGTTGCGTCAACAGGGCGCGCTTTGCCGAAGCACTCCACAAGGTGACAGCTTTGTGAGGTGGCCGTCGCGGCGCGGCGCAGCAGAACGCGAGCGGCGTGGCGGCGCGCTCCGCCGGGAGGCCGCGCGGGGATGCGGACAGGCTGCATCGGCCCGCGGCGGGGAGGACGGATGGAACAGCGTGTCGGCGAATTGGCGGTGGACACCGCCGGGCGAGGACTGGTGGACATCACACGCCGGCTGAAGGATTGGGTGGCCGAGCAGCGCATCGGCACCGGGTTGCTGACGCTCTGGTGCCGGCACACCTCGGCCTCGCTGATCGTGCAGGAGAATGCCTCCCCCGAGGTCCGGACCGACCTGGAGGATTTCCTTCAGCGGCTGGTGCCGGATGGTGGCGGCGCCCGCTACCGGCACGACGAGGAGGGGCCCGACGACATGCCGGCGCATATCCGCGCGGTGCTCACCTCCGTGCAGCTGTCCATTCCTATCCGCTCCGGCCGGCCTGCCCTGGGCACCTGGCAGGCGGTCTATCTCTATGAGCACCGGCTGCGCCCGCATCGCCGGATGCTGGACCTGCACCTGATCGGAGAGGGCGGATAGCTTTCCGCTGGATTGTTGCGCCCGCGCGGCTTCCGGCGGCCGGGCTTCGGCTCTATGCCTGCGCCCCTCTTCGCCGCATGGAGGTGCCGCATGGGCCGGGCTGGTGTTTTCGGGGTCTCGCTCACCCTCCTCGCGGCAGCGGCGGCCCTGCCGGCCAGTGCCGCCGAGACCTGCAGCAGCTCGACCCTGGTTTCGCCGGCCTTTTCCGTCGCGCGCTGGTGCGGCGTACCTCCCGGTGCGGGAACGCTCCGCATGGCCCGCCGCGACGGCGGAAGCGAGGAGTTTCGCGGAGTGCCGCTGGACTCCTACCGCGAGGTGATCCGCACGCCGAATGTCGCGCGCTATGTCGCCGAGGAGCTGGAGCCGCGTTTCCCGCGCGCCGCCGGGCCGTCCGTCGCGCCGCGCCCCCGTCTGGCCCCGCCGGCCCCGGCCCGTGTCGCGGCGCCTCTCCCCGCTCCTCGCCCGGCTGCGCTGCGGGCCGCGGCGGCGTCCCCCGCCCGGCCGGTGGCCGTTCCGGTGCTGCACCCCGAGAGGCGGCCGCTGCGGGTGAGGGGCACGGCGCGCGAGGCCTGCGCGACGGCGGCGGCGCGTCGGGAGGCGCGCTGCCGGGGCTGAGGCCGCGGACAGCCCCGCCTCGCGCGAGAGGATCTTTTCCACCCGGCCTCCCCCGAGGCATTCCGCCTCTGAGGTGAGGGGGGCGCATCGGCGTCACGTGCCGTCGATATACGCCATCACCCGCCGGGCGGAATCCTCGGCCGGCTCGGTGCCGTCGAGGTGCAGCTCCGGGGTTTCCGGCGCCTCATAGGGGCTGCCCAATCCGGTGAGGTTGGCGAGCTGCCCGGCCCGCGCCTTGCGGTAGAGGCCCTTGGGGTCGCGCCCCTCAGCGACCGAAAGCGGCGTGTCCACGAAGACCTCGACGAAGTCCTCCTCGCCGATGCGCTCGCGCGCGGCCAGCCGGTCCGCGCGGAAGGGGGAGATGGCAGCGACGAGGACGATCAGCCCGGCATCGGCCATCAGCCGCGCCACCTCGGCGATGCGGCGGATGTTCTCGGCCCGGTCGGCCTCGGTGAAGCCCAGGTCCCGGTTCAGCCCGTGGCGGATGTTGTCGCCGTCCAGCAGATAGGTGTGGCGGCCCATGGCATGCAGCCGCGCCTCCACGAGGTTGGCGATGGTCGATTTCCCTGCGCCCGACAGGCCCGTGAACCAGATGACCCGCGGGCGCTGGCCCGTCAGCGCGGCGCGGGCGGCGCGGTCCACCTGCAGCGGCTGCCAGCGGAGATTGGCGGCGCGGCGCAGCGCGAAGCGGATCATCCCGGCGCCCGCGGTCTCGTTCGTCAGGCGGTCGATGAGGATGAAGCCGCCGAGGTCACGGCTCTCGGCATAGGGCGCGAAGGCGATCGGCCGGTCCGTGAGAAGGTTACAGCGGCCGATCTCGTTCAGCGCCAGCTCCCGCGTGGCGAGGCGGCCGCCGGTATCCACATCCAGGCGCTCCCGGATCTCGGTCACGCTCGCGCCGACGGTCCGCGTCCCGAGCTTCAGGAGATAGGGCCGGCCCGAGAGGAGCGGCGCGTCCGCCATCCAGATCACCGTCGCCTCGAACTGGTCGGCGACCTCCAGTGGCGCCCCGGCCTCGCAGAGGATGTCGCCCCGGGCGCAATCCACCTCCTCCGCCAGGGTGAGCATCACCGATTCGCCCGCCACGGCCTCCGGGCGATCCTCTTCCGGCGCGACGATGCGGGCCACGGTGGCCGGGCTCCCGGACGGCATGACCCGCACCGCGTCACCGGGCCGGAGGCGGCCGGAGGCGATCATGCCCGCCGCCCCCCGGAATTCAGGGCCCGGGCGGCTGATCCACTGCACGGGCATGCGGAAGGGGGCGGCGGCGGAATCGGCCGGCTCGGCCGTGGCGAGATGCTCGGTCAGCGTCGGGCCGGAATACCAGGGCATCGCCGGGTCGCGCGCCGCGAGGTTGCCGCCGGTCAGCGCCACTATGGGGATGCTGACCAGCCCCTCCAGCCCGAGCGGCGCGGCGAAGCGGCGGAACTCCTCCGCCAGCGCCTCGAACCGCCCCTGGTCATGGCCGATGAGGTCCATCTTGTTCACGGCGAGAACGATGCCGCGTACGCGCATGAGCGCCGCGATCACCGCGTGCCGGCGGGTCTGCTGGCGGATACCCCTGGCGGCGTCCACGAGCAGGATGGCGAGATCCGCCGTGGAGGCGGCGGTGACGGTGTTGCGCAGATAGCCCTCATGGCCCGGCGCATCGGCGAGAAGGATGCGGCGGCCAGCCACGTTCAGCGCGCGATGGGCGACATCGATGGTGATGCCCTGCTCGCGCTCCGCCGCCAGCCCATCCAGCAGCAGCGCGTGGTCCAGCCGGCCATCGGCGGCGCGGGCGGCGACCGCGCGGCGTTCGTCCTCGGGCACCTGGCCGAGATCGTCGGCCAGCCGGCCGATCAGGGTGGACTTGCCGTCATCGACCGAGCCGCAGGTCACCACGCGCAGGAGCGGGCGGCCCATCAGAAATAGCCCTCGCGCTTCTTCGCTTCCATCGAGGCCCCGCCTTCGCCGTCGATCGCGCGGCCGGCACGCTCGGACAGCCGGCTGGCCTCCAACTCGGCGATGATTCCGGCCACATCCGCCGCCTCGCTCTCCACCGCGCCCGTCAGCGGGTAGCAGCCGAGGGTGCGGAAGCGGACCCGTCGCAGGACAGGGGTTTCGCCATCCTCCAGCGGCAGCCTGTCGTCGTCGCGGACGATCAGGCGGCCCTCGCGCTCCACCACCGGACGTGGGGCGGAGAAGTAGAGCGGGACCAGCGGGATGCTCTCCTGCGCGATGTAGCGCCACACATCCAGCTCGGTCCAATTGGAGAGCGGGAACACCCGCAGCGACTCCCCGGCCGCGAGGCGAGGGTTGTAGAGCCGCCAGAGTTCAGGCCGCTGGGCGCGGGGCTCCCATTGGTGGCGCGCGTTGCGGAAGGAGAAGATGCGCTCCTTTGCGCGGCTGCGTTCCTCGTCGCGGCGCGCGCCGCCGATGGCCGCGTCGAAGCCGCCCGCTGCCAGCGCCTGCTTCAGCCCCTCGGTCTTCATCACCTCCGTGTGCAGGGCCGCGCCATGCGTGACCGGGCTGATGCCCCGCGCCGGGCCGTCGGGGTTGACGTGGACGATGAGGCGCAGCGCCGGATCGGCCGCCACCTGGTCCCGCATCGCGTACATGTCCCGGAACTTCCAGCCGGTATCCACATGCAGCAGGGGAAAGGGCAGGGGGCCGGGATGGAAGGCCTTGCGCGCGAGATGCAGCAGCGCCCCGCTGTCCTTGCCGATGGAATAGAGCAGCACGGGCCGGCGGCACTCGGCCGCCGTCTCCCGCAGGATGTGGATGGCTTCCGCCTCCAGCTGGCGAAGATGATTCAAGCAGCGGGTTCCGCGATGGCCTGGGCCAGGGTGATCTTGCCGCCGAGCGCGGCGATGCCGGCGAGGTCCGTCCGGTGGCGCTCCGCCAGCCGCCAGCGCGTCGCTGCGTCGAAGAAGCGGGCGCGGCCGCCCCCGCCGCGGCTGCGCTCGATCAGGTGCAGCACGGCGTTGCGGCCGGGGCGGAGGAGGCGCGCCGGCCAGACGCGATTGAGGCGGCGCACGAGACGGAACTGTCCCTCGGTGTAGGAGAGGTTGATGCCGGGCGAGAGCGCCTCGGGCGGTGGCGGCGTCGCCCCCATGCGGCCGAACAGATCCGCCAGCACGGCGCCAGGCGCGGCGCGCAGCCAGGCATGGTCATAGACGACCACGGCATCCTCCGGCCCGGTGAGCGCGCCCGCGATTTCCTGCACGGTGGGTACCCAGGACAGTCGGCCGAGATCGAAGCCGCCCACATAGTCCTGGAACTCCACATCGGCGCCGACGCGGATACGCTGGAGGAAGGCGGATTCGATGAAGTCGTCGAGGCGCCGGATGAAGAGGAAGACCGTCATCCGCTCCTCCCCGATCGTCCTCTTGAGGAAGGACACGGCCTCTCCGCAATGCTCGTAGAGCCGGTGGGGCGAGTTGCCGAGATCGGTGCGGAGATGGCCGAGCAGGGTTTCGTCGGAGACGAGGAGGGCGCGGTAGGGCTCCGGCGGAAGCAGCGCATCCAGGGCCGCGCGCATCTCGGCCCAGGGCAGGGCGGGCGCGCTGCGCCAGGCCGGGGTGCGCAGGGTGAAGCCCCGGCGGAAGTCGCGGAAGGGGATGTAGGCCACGCCCTCCGAGAGCAGCCGCGGCCGCTCCGCAAGGAAGACGGACTGCAACAGGGTGGAGCCGGTCTTATGGGCCCCGAGATGCGCGAAGAGCGTCCCCTTCCCACCGATGTCCGACGCCGCGCCCTGCATGGGGCGATGTTGCACAGCGGGTGGGGGGAGGGAAAGGGCGGCCCCCGCCGCCCCTGGACGGCTCACCCCGCGCCGTATGACAATAATACTTCAGAATCATGACAGGCCGCCGCCCCGAGCGGCCGGGGAGAGCGACGCGATGCTGCACCGGATCCTCCAGGCCGCCCTGCTGCCGGCCGTCCTGCTGGCCTCGGCCGGGGCCGCCCGGGCGCAGGGCTCGCTGAACCTCTACTGCTCCGTGCAGGTCGAATGGTGCCAGGCAGCGGCGAACGCCTTCCAGCGGGAGTCGGGCATCCGCGTCTCGGTCTCGCAGAAGGGCTCGGGCGAGGTGCTGGCCCAGATCCGGGCGGAGGCGCAGAACCCGCGCGGCGATCTCTGGTTCGGCGGCACGGGGGACCCCCATCTGCAGGCCGCGGAGGAGAACCTCTCGGCCGAGTACCGCTCCGCCGCGCTCGACCAGCTGCATGACTGGGCGCAGAAGCAGGCGCGGGACAGCCGGTATCGCACGGTGGGCATCTATGCCGGCGCGCTCGGCTTCGGCTTCAACCCGGAACTGCTGGCCCGCCGCAACATCGCGCCGCCGGCCTGCTGGAAGGACCTGCTGGACGCCCGCTTCCGCAACGAGATCCAGATGGCCAATCCGCAATCCAGCGGCACGGCCTATGTGATGATCGCGACCATCGTCCAGATCATGGGCGAGGACCCGGCCTTCGAGTACCTCAAGGCCCTGCACCGGAACATCAACGCCTATCCGCGCTCCGGCACCGGCCCGATCAAGTCCGTGGCCCGGGGGGAGACGGGGGTGTCCATCTCCTTCGTGCATGATGCGGTGACGGAGCGCCTCGGCGGCTTCCCCGTGAGCAGCGCGCTTCCCTGCGAGGGGACGGGCTACGAGGTCGGCTCCATGTCGATCATCCGCGGCGCGCGGAACCTGCGGAACGCCCAGCGCTTCTATGACTGGGCGCTGACCCCCGCCGCCCAGGCGCTGGGCGCCGAGACGAAGCAGTTCCAGACACCGTCGAACCGCGCCGCCCCGGTGCCGCCCGAAGCGCCGCAGATGTCGCAGATCCGCCTGATCGACTACGACTTCGCCCGCTACGGCGCCTCGGCGGAGCGCCGGCGGCTGATCGAGCGCTGGGACCGCGAGGTGAACGCGCTGCCGCGCTGATCCGCCCATGCGCGCCGCCGGATTCTGGAGCAGCCTGATCGCCCTGATGGCGGCGCTGCTGCTGCCCTGGTATCTCCTGCAGGACGGGATCGCAGCCCTGCCGCTCGCCGGCTTCGCCTGGCTGTCGGACCCGGATTTCGCGCCGGCGGCCGGGCAGGTGGCCAGCCAGGGGCGGTGGTGGCTCTGGCCGGCGGTGCTGGCGCCTGGCCTCGGCCTGCTGGCCGCGCTGCTGCCGCTCCCGCGCCGCGCGCGCGCGGACGCCTTTCTCCTGGCCGGCGGGCTCGGCCTGATCCTGCTCCTGGCGCAGGGCTATGCCATCGGGGTGCAGGGCTGGACGGCGCCATGGCTCGAAGGCCTGTTCGGCCCGATGGAGGACCGCCAGTTCGGCATCGGCTGGGGCGGGGCGGTGGTTCCCTCGGCTCTCGCCGTGCTGTTCGCCGCCGGGCTGGCCGGCCGCGGAGCGTTTCGCGGCGATGCCTTCACCGCCGCCGTGGCGGTCATCACGGCCATCTCCATCGCCGTCTTCACGGCATTCCCCCTGCTGCTGCTTCTCGCCGACGCGTTCCGCGACGCGGCCGGAGCCATCGCGCCAGGGGCGGTGTTCGGCCGGCTGGCCGATGACCGGCTCTGGAGCCTTGGCTGCCTCGCCGGCGCGCCGCGCTGCGGCGTGGTGTGGAACACGCTGCTGCTGGGTGTCCTGGTCGGGGCCGGGACCACGGCTCTCGGCCTTGCCTTCGCGCTGCTGGTCACGCGCGGGCGGCTGCGCCTCGCCCGCCCGCTGCGCTGGCTCACCGTGCTGCCCATCGTCACGCCGCCCTTCATCCTCGGCCTGGGCCTGATCCTCATCTTCGGCCGCTCGGGCCTCGTCTCGATCGCCGCCTCCTCCTGGTTCGGGATCGAGCTGGGCCGGTGGATCTACGGCCTGCCGGGCGTGCTCCTCGCCCAGCTCTTCGCCTTCACGCCCATCGCCTTCCTCGTGCTGATCGGGGTGGTGGAGGGGCTTTCGCCCACGCTGGAGGAGGCGTCCTCCACCCTGCGGGCCACGCCGGGGGCCACTTTTTCCACCGTCACCCTGCCGCTGCTGCGCCCGGGCATCGCCAATGCCTTCCTTCTCGGCTTCATCGAGAGCATGGCCGATTTCGGCAATCCGGTGGTTCTCGGCGGCCAGTTCGGCGTGCTGGCGACGGAGATCTTCTTCGCCGTGGTGGGTGCCCAGGCCGATGCGGGCCGGGCTGCGACCCTCTCCCTCGTCCTGCTCGTCATGGCGCTCGGCGTCTTCGGCCTCCAGCGCTGGCTGACGGCCCGGAAGTCCTATGTCTCCATCGGCGGCAAGGGCGATGGCGGGCTGGCGCCGCCACTGCCCGCGGGCGTGCGGCGGCTCTGCCTTGCCGTGGCGCTGCCCTGGGCCGCGCTCACCGTCATTCTCTACGTGCTGGCGATTTCCGGCGGTTTCGTGGAGGTCTGGGGCCGCGACTACACGCCCACCTTCCGCCACATGGTGAAGGCCTTCGAGATCAGCGGCGGACAGCTCACCGGCCTGGCCTGGAACAGCGTGATCACCACCGTGACGCTGGCCGCCATATCGGCCCCTATCACGGCGGCGCTGGGGATCGCGGCGGCCTGGCTTTTCTCGCGCACGCGCTTCGCCGGGAAGGGGGTGCTGGAATTCGCGACCATGCTGTCCTTCGCCGTGCCCGGCACGGTGATCGGCGTGGCCTATCTCCGCGCCTTCAACCTGCCGCCGCTGGAACTCGCGGGAACGGGGGCCATCATCGTCGCGTGCTTCGTGTTCCGGAACCTTCCCGTCGGGCTCCGCTCCGGCATGGCGGCCATGGCGCAGATTGATCCTTCGCTGGACGAGGCGTCCCACACCCTCGGCGGCGGCGGGGGCGATGCCTTCCGGCGGGTCGTGCTGCCCCTGCTGCGGCCCGCCATCGTGGCGGGGCTCGTCTATGCCTTCGTGCGGGCGATGACGACGATTTCCGCCGTGATCTTCCTCGTCACCGCCGATACGGAGCTGGCCACGGTCTTCATCGTGAACCGGGTGATCAACGGGGATTACGGGCTGGCGATCGCCGTCGCAGTGGTGCTGATCCTGCTGATGGTGCTGATGCTCGGTCTGGCGCAGCTGCTTGTCGGACGGCGGCGGATCGGCCGGCGGGCGGCCGTGCCGGGTTTGGCCGCGCCGGGTCTGGCCGCGCCGGGTCTGGCCACGCCGGGCCCGGGCGTGGCGAATGGGGGAGTGGTGGCATGAGTCGCGCGGCCGCGGTGCGCTTCGAGCGCGTGTGGAAACGCTTCGGCACGGGCTCCGTGGCCGTGCGGGATGTCTCCTTCACCGTGCCGGCGGGAACGCTCTGCACCCTGCTCGGCCCCTCGGGCTGCGGGAAGACGACGACGCTGCGGATGATCGCGGGGCTGGACTATCCGAGCGAGGGGCGCGTGCTGATCGGCGGGCGGGATGTTTCCACCCTGCCCCCGGCCGAGCGCGACGTGTCCATGGTGTTCCAGTCCTACGCGCTCTTTCCGCACATGACCGTGCTCGAGAATGTCTGCTACGGGCTCACGGTCTCCCGCCGGCCGAAGCGCGAAGCCGAGGCGGCCGGACGCGCGGCGCTGGACAGCGTGGGGCTCGCGGGCTTCGAGGCGCGCCTGCCCTCCGAGCTCTCCGGCGGGCAGCAGCAGCGCGTGGCCGTCGCGCGGGCCCTGGTGCTCGAACCCTCGGTGCTGCTGTTCGACGAGCCGCTCTCGAATCTGGACGCCCGGCTGCGGCGGAAGATGCGCGAGGAAATCCGCGAGCTGCAGCAGCGGCTGGGCGTCACCGTGGTCTATGTCACCCATGACCAAGCCGAGGCCCTGGCGATCTCGGACAAGATCATCGTGATGAACCAGGCCGTGATCGCCCAGGAGGGGAGCCCGCGGGAGCTGTATGAGAGCCCCGCCAGCGCCTTCGTCGCCGGATTCGTGGGCGAGGCGAACCGTCTGCCCGCGACCCTCCGCCGGCTGGATGCGGCCGATGGCGAGGTTCAGGTCGGGGCGGCCCAGCTGCGGCTGCCCCACCGGGGACTACCCGACGGCCTGGCCGAGCTGGCCCTGCGACCAGAGGCGATCGCCGTCCTGCCGGCCGGGGATGCCTCCGCCATGCTAAGCGGAACCGTCGCCAAGGCGGCCTATCTGGGTGGGGTGGTCGAATACACCGTGTCCACCCCGGTGGGGGAGGTGTTCGTCGTCTCGCCGGCCGCCGGCCGCCCCTGGGCGCCGGGGGAGACGGTCGGGCTCCGGTTCGGCGCCCATGGCGCCGCGCTGCTCCGGGGGCCGGCCTTGGCCTGAAAGCCGCTCCGGGGTCAACCGCAGGCCCCCTCGCGCATTACTCCGCCAAGCAGAATGGAAGCGGAGAGACGCATGGCGGGCCGTCGGATACCGCGTTGGGCGATCTGGACCGGGTTGCCCCTGGCGGCCCTCGTCCTCCTGATCGCCTTCTGGTCCTGGGACTGGTTCATCCCGCTGGCCGAAAGCCGGGCCTCCGCGGCCCTCGGGCGCAAGGTGACGATCGAGCACCTCCATGTCCGGCTGGGCCGGGTGACGGAGGTTTCCGCCGATGGCGTGCGGATCGCCAACCCCGAAGGTTTCGCGGAGCACCCGCCCTTCGCGCGGGCCGAGCGCCTTTCCGCCCAGATCGACGTCATGGCCTACTGGAACGACCGGGCGGTGGTGATCCCGGCCATCGAGGTCACGCGGCCGGTGGTCGAGGCCGTGGCCCTGCCCGACGGCCGCACGAACTATGCCTTCGAATTCGGCCAGCCTGCGGGCGAGGGGGCGGAACCGGCCCCGCGCGGCGCGGCGCCGAAGATCGGCCTCCTGCGCATCGTGGAGGGCCAAGCGCATGTGGTCGATCCCCGGCTCAGGGCCGATTTCAACCTGGCCGTCGCGACGCGTGACGAGGACACCGCCGAGCCCCGCATCGCCGCCGAGGCGCGCGGCACCTATGCCGGCCAGCCCATAACGGGCACGGCCCTGGGCGGCGCCATCCTGGCCTTGCAGGATACGGGCAAGCCCTGGCCCATCGAGATCCAGCTCGCCAACGGCCCCACCCGGGTCAGCCTCAGGGGCACGCTGCAGAACCCGCTGGAGCTGCAGGGCGCGGATGTGCGGCTGGAACTGCGCGGGCCGGATATGGGGCTGCTCCAGCCGCTCACCGGCGTCCCCATTCCCAAGACCCCGAACTACGAGATCGCCGGTCAGCTGGACTATGTGAACGGCCGGGTCCGGTTCCGCGACTTCAACGGCCGCCTGGGGCGGAGTGATCTGTCCGGCACCATCGCGGTGACCACGGGCGGGCAGAAGCCGGAAGTGGAGGCGGAGCTCCGCTCCCGCCGGGTGGATCTGGCGGATCTCGGCGGCTTCATCGGCGAGGAGCCCGGCCGCACCTCCACCCCCGGGCAGAGCCCGCAGCAGCGGCGGGAGCAGGCGCGCAACGAATCCCGCGGCCGCGTCCTGCCGGACGACCCGATCAACTTCCCCAAGCTGGAGGCCGCCAATGTCAGCCTGAACTACCGGGCCGACAGCATCGTCGGGCGCAACATTCCCTTCGACAACATGCGCGCCGTGATGGAGGTGAAGGACGGGGCCGTCACCCTCCGCCCGCTGACCCTGGGCGTCGGCACCGGCCGGATCGAGGGCACCATCGCGCTGACGCCGCGGGACGGGGAGCGCCTGCATGCACGCGCCGACGTGCAGTTCCAGCGCCTCGATCTGTCCCGGCTGATGCAGGCCACCAACACCTTCGAGGGGGCGGGGCGGATCAACGGGCGCGCGCGGATCGAGGGCACCGGCCGCTCCTTCGCCGACATCCTTGGCAGCGGCAATGGCGAGGTGACGCTCGGCATGTCGGGCGGCAACCTTTCCGCCCTGCTGGTCGATCTCTCCGGGCTTCGGCTGGGCAATGCCATCCTCTCGGCCCTCGGCGTGCCGGGGCGGACGGTGGTGCAGTGCTTCGTCGCCAATGTCGGGCTGCAACGCGGCGTCGCGGGGCTCCGCACCGTTCTCCTCGACACGGAGGACGTGATCATCAATGCCACGGGTGCCGTGAACATCGCGCGCGAGCAGCTGGACGTGCGCCTTCGCAGCGAATCCAAGAGCTTCACCATCGGCGCGCTGCCGACCTCCATCCTGATCGATGGGAGCTTCCGCAACCCCGATGTGGGGCCGGAGATGGGCGAGCTCGCGGCGCGCGGCGGGATCATCGGCGGGCTGGCCGCGCTGGTGGCGCCTGTCGCGGGCCTGCTGCCCACCATCCAGTTCGGCACCGGTGAGGACAACCGCTGCGAGGGCCTCGTCCGCCGCGGCCAGTCGCGGCGCTAGGAACCCTCCATCGAGACCAGCTCCGCCCCATCCTCGACGAGGTCGCCCGGGGAGCAGCGGACGGCGCCGACGACGCCCTCCGCCGGAGCCGTGATGCGCATCTGAACCTTCATCGCCTCCATGACGAGCAGGACGGCGCCGCGCGTGACGAGTTGGCCGGAGGCGACCAGCACCTCCAGCACCTTGCCGGGCATGGGCGCGAGGATACGGCCCGAGGCCGGACCTTCCGTGCCGGCGGGGGCCAGAGGATCGACCAAGCGCAAAGCATGGGCGGCGCCGTCGAGGAGGACGGTCAGCCGGTCATCCCGCCGCAGCACACGGGCTGGGAGGCTGCGGCCGTCGATCCCCAGTGCGAACCGGCCGTCCGGCAGGGGCAGGGCGAAGACCTCAGAGGGCCCGTTCGGCAGGTCCAGCCGGAAGCCATCGGGGCGGAGATGGGCGCGGAGGCGGTGGGTGGCCTCCCCGTCCTGAAGGGTGAAGTCCTGGTAGCCACCCCCGTTCAGGCGCCATGCCAGTGCCGTGCCCCAGGGGGAGTGAGGGTCGGAGGGGTCGGCGGCGGGCCGGGCTGCCTCCTCGGCCAGCAGGGCGGCGATGGCGGCGGCCAGCGCCTCGCCGGGCGCCGGGGCGGGCGGGGCGAGCAGGCTTTCGGCATGCCGGCCGATGAAGCCCGTATCCAGAGCCCCCGCACGGAAATCCGGCTGGGCGAGGATGGCGCGGAGCAGGGGCAGGTTGGTGGCGGGCCCCGCGATCTCGGTCGCGGCGAGGGCGCGGGCGAGGCGGGCCAGGGCCGCCCCCCGGTCCGGCCCCTCGGCGATGATCTTGGCGATCATCGGATCGTAATGGATGGTGACCGCGTCGCCCTCGCGGATGCCCGTGTCGATTCGGATGCCGTCCGCCCCAGCGGGAAACCGCAAGTGCTCAATGCGCCCGGTGGAGGGGGCGAAATCGCGGCTGGGGTCCTCGGCGTAGAGGCGGACCTCGATGGCGTGGCCGCCGATGCCGAGCTGGTCCTGGCGCAGCGGCAGCTTCTGGCCGGCGGCCACCCGGAGCTGCCATTCCACCAAGTCCTGCCCGGTGATGGCCTCCGTCACCGGATGCTCCACCTGCAGCCGGGTGTTCATCTCCATGAAGGCGAAGCTGTCGCCCTCGGCAATGAACTCCACCGTGCCGGCGCCGACATAGCCGATGGCGCGCGCCGCATCGCAGGCCGCGCGGCCCATGGCCTCCCGCCGGGCGGGGTCCATGCCCGGGGCGGGCGCTTCCTCCACCACCTTCTGGTGCCGGCGCTGGATGGAGCAGTCGCGCTCGAAGAGGTGGACGGTGTTGCCCTGGGTGTCCGCGAAGACCTGGATCTCAATATGGCGGGGGCGGGTGAGATAGCGCTCCAGCAGAACATCGTCGTCACCGAAGGCAGAGCGCGCCTCGCCTTTGGCAAGCGCCAGCGCCTCCTCCAGCCCGGCGGCATTCTCCACCACCTTCATGCCCTTCCCGCCGCCACCGGCGCTGGCCTTGATGAGCAGCGGGTAGCCGATGCGGTCCGCCTCCCTCCGCAGGGTGGCGGCGGACTGGTCCTGGCCGTGATAGCCGGGCACCAGCGGCACGCCCGCCCTCTCCATCAACGCCTTGGCGGCGGACTTGGAGCCCATGGCGCGGATGGCGGCGGGCGGTGGCCCGATGAAGGTGAGGTCGGCGGCCGCGCAGGCCTCCGCGAATTCGGCATTCTCCGAGAGGAAGCCGTAGCCGGGATGGATGGCCTCGGCGCCCGAGGCGCGCGCCGCCTCGATGATGGCCTCGATCCGCAGATAGCTCTCGCGCGCCGGCGCCGGGCCAAGGCGGCGCGCCTCATCGGCCATCGCCACATGCAGGGCGCCGGCATCGGCATCCGAATACACGGCCACCGTGCGAATGCCGAGGCGGCGGGCGGTGCGGATGACACGGCAGGCGATCTCGCCGCGATTGGCGATGAGAATGGTCCCGAACATAGCCGTCACATCCGGAACAGGCCGAAGCCCGGGGCGCGGGAGGCCCAGGACTCGATCGGCGCGTTGAGCGAGGCGGAGATGGCGAGGGCGAGCACGGTTCGGGTATCCGCCGGGTCGATGATGCCGTCATCCCAGAGCCGCGCCGTCGCGTAATAAGGGTGGCCCTGGGTTTCGTATTGCTCGCGGACCGGCGCTTTGAACCGCTCCTCCTCCTCTGCGCTCCACGCGCCGCCGCGGGCCTCGATCCCGTCACGCCGGATGGTGGACAACACCGAAGCCGCCTGCTCGCCGCCCATGACCCCGATACGCGCATTCGGCCACATGAAGAGGAAGCGCGGCGAGTAGGCGCGGCCACACATGCCGTAATTCCCCGCCCCGAAGCTGCCGCCGATCACCACCGTGAATTTCGGCACCGTGGCCGTGGCCACCGCGGTCACCATCTTGGCGCCGTCCTTGGCGATGCCGCCGCTCTCGTATTTGCGGCCCACCATGAAGCCCGTGATGTTCTGCAGGAAGACGAGCGGGATGCCGCGCTGGCAGCACAGCTCGATGAAATGCGCGCCCTTCTGCGCACTTTCGGAAAAGAGCACGCCGTTATTGGCGACGATCCCCACGGGATAGCCGTGCAGCCGCGCGAAGCCGGTGACGAGGGTGGGGCCGTAGAGAGGCTTGAACTCGTCGAATTCGGAGGCATCGACGATGCGGGCGATCACCTCGCGCACGTCATAGGGCTGGCGCAGATCGGCCGGCACCAGCCCATGAAGACCCTGAGGGTCGAGCGCAGGCGGGCGGGGCGGGACGATGTCGAGGGAAGCGGGCTTGCGCGTGTTCAGCCCGGCGACGATGCGGCGCGCGATGCCCAGCGCATGCGCATCGTTCTCCGCCATATGATCCGTCACGCCGGAGATACGCGAATGCACCTCCGCACCGCCCAGGTCCTCGGCGCTCACCACCTCGCCCGTGGCGGCCTTCACAAGGGGTGGGCCGGCCAGGAAGATGGTGCCCTGATTGCGGACTATGACGCTCTGGTCCGACATGGCCGGCACATAGGCGCCGCCGGCGGTGCAGCTTCCCATCACCACCGCGATCTGCGGGATGCCCTTGGCTGACATGTTCGCCTGGTTGAAGAAGATGCGCCCGAAATGGTCGCGGTCGGGGAAGACCTCATCCTGGTTCGGCAGGTTGGCGCCCCCGGAATCGACGAGGTAAAGGCAGGGAAGGCGGTTCTGCTCCGCGATCTCCTGCGCGCGCAGGTGCTTCTTGACCGTCAGCGGGAAGTAGGTGCCGCCCTTCACCGTGGCGTCGTTCGCCACGATCATGCATTCTCGGCCCGAGACGCGCCCGATGCCGGTGATCAGCCCGGCACTCGGCACCTCGTCCTTGTAGAGGCCATTCGCGGCGAGCTGGCCGATCTCGAGGAAGGGGGAAGCCGGGTCGATCAGCGCCCGCACGCGGTCCCGCGGCAGCAGCTTGCCACGCGACAGGTGCTTCTCCCGCGCCGCCGCCCCGCCACCCTGCCGCACATGCTCGGCCCTGGCGCGGAGATCCTCCACCAGCGCCCGCATCCGCGCCGCGTTCTCCGCGTATTCCGGCGAACGCGCATCCAGCGCCGTCTGCAGCACCGGCATCAGGCGGTCTCGGCGAAGAGTTCGCGGCCGATCAGCATGCGGCGGATCTCGCTCGTGCCGGCACCGATCTCATACAGCTTCGCATCGCGCAGGAGGCGGCCCGTCGGGTAGTCGTTGATATAGCCGTTGCCGCCCAGGCATTGGATCGCTTCCAGCGCCATCCAGGTGGCCTTCTCCGCCGCGTAGAGAATGGCGCCCGCCGCGTCCTTGCGCGTGGTCTGCCCGCGGTCGCAGGCCTTGGCGACCGCATAGACATAGGCCTTCGCGGCGTTCATCACGGTGTACATGTCCGCGATCTTGCCCTGCATGAGCTGGAACTCGCCGATCGACTTTCCGAACTGCTTGCGGTCATGGACATAGGGCAGCACCACATCCATGCAGGCCTGCATGATGCCCGTGGGCCCGGCGGCCAGCACGGCGCGCTCGTAATCCAGCCCGCTCATCAGCACGTTCACGCCGCGCCCCTCGGCGCCGAGCACATTCTCCGCCGGCACCTCGCAATCCTGGAAGATCAGCTCGCAGGTGTTCGAGCCGCGCATGCCCAGCTTGTCCAGCTTCTGCGCGGTGGAGAGGCCCTTGAAGCCCTTCTCGACCAGGAAGGCGGTGATGCCGCGCGGGCCAGCCTCCGGATCGGTCTTCGCATAGACCACGAGCACATCGGCATCCGGCCCGTTGGTGATCCACATCTTGTTGCCGTTGAGGACGTAGCGGTCGCCCTTCCGCTCCGCGCGTGTCCGCATCCCCACCACGTCGGACCCCGCGCCCGGCTCGCTCATCGCCAGCGCGCCCACATGCTCGCCGGAGATCAGCCGGGGCAGGTAGCGGCGCTTCTGCTCCTCATTGCCGTTGCGGGAGATCTGGTTCACGCAGAGGTTGGAATGCGCGCCATAGGAGAGGGCGACGCTGGCCGAGGCGCGGCTCAGCTCCTCCATCGCCACGCAATGCTCCAGATAGCCCATCGCGGCGCCGCCATATTCCTCGGGCGCGGTGATGCCGAGCAGGCCGAGTTCCCCGAACTTCCGCCACAGATCCGTCGGGAACTCGTTGCTGCGGTCGATCTCGGCCGCGCGCGGGGCGATCTCGTCGGCGGCGAAGGCGGCCACCTGCTCGCGCAGCGCATCGGCGGTCTCGCCGAGGTCGAAATCGAGTCCACGAAAGCTGTTGCTCATGCGGTGCCGTTCCCTCGCCCTGCTCGACCGGCAGGCTTTCGGCGAACGGTATGGGGGCGGGATGCGCTTCGCAAGCGGCAGGGCAAAACCACCGGACCGCGCCCGTCCCGCCGGCCTCGGAAGAAGGAACGCCGCCAGAAGCCGTCTCGGCCGGAAGGGGCTTCCGTGAGCGTCGGCGGAGGGGGCCCGTCCTCCTCCCCGGGCGGAATCCCTATCCCGCCCGGCGCGCCTCCACGGCCATGAGGAGCCGTTCCGGCGTGGCGGGCAGGTCCAGGCGATCCGCGCCCGCGGCGTCCCGCAAGGCGTTCCACACGGCGGTTGCGAGCATCAGCGGCGGCTCGCCCACGGCCTTGGAGCGGAAGATCGTGTCCGCCCGGGCCGGCGCACCCTCCAGCAGCCGCACGTTGAAGGCCGGCGGCACGTCGCGCGAGCCGGGGATCTTGTAGGTGGAGGGGCCGAGGGTCCGCAGGCGGCCCTGCTCGTCCCAGAACAGCTCCTCGCAGGTCAGCCAGCCCAGCCCCTGCACGAAGGCGCCCTCGATCTGGCCGCGATCCACAACCGGGTTCAGTGAGCGGCCGCAATCCTGGACCATGTCGGCGCGCAGGAGCCGGTGCTCGCCGGTCAAGAGATCGAGCTCCACCTCGGCGATGGCGGCGCCGTAGGAGAAGTAGAAATACGGCTCCCCCCGAAGGCTGGCGGGGTCCCAGTGGATGTCGGGGGTCCTGTAGAATCCGGTGGACGACAGCGACACGCGCGCCTGCACGCAGCGATGCGCCAGCTCGCCGAAGCGCATGCGGTGGTTGCCGGCGAAGACCTCCTCCTCCTCGAACCGCACCTCCTCCGGCCGCACGCCCCATTCGGCGGCGGCCAGCTCCGCCATGCGGCCGCGGATGGTGGCCGCGGCGATCTGGGCCGCCCAGCCATTCAGGTCCGTGCCGGTGCTCGCGGCTGTGGGGGCGGTGTTGGGCACCTCGGCCGTGCTGGTGGCGGTGATGCGAACGCGCTCCACCGGCACGCCGAAGACGCCGGCGACGACCTGGGCGATCTTGATGAACAGCCCCTGGCCCATTTCCGTCCCGCCATGGTTCAGGCGGATCGAGCCGTCCTCATAGACATGCACCAGCGCGCCCGCCTGGTTCATGGACATGATGCCGAAGGAGATGCCGAAGGCGAGGACGAAGCTGCCCAGCCCGCGCCGCAGAACCTCGTGGCGGGCGTTGAAGGCCTCCACCTCCGCCCGGCGGCGCTCCCAGTCCGCGCCGTCCCGGCATTCCGCCCAGACGCGCCGGATCAGATCGCCCTCCAGCGCCTGGCCATAGGGGGTGAGGGCACCGTTCTCGCCACCCGCCAGGTTGCGCTCGCGCACCGCCTCCTGGCTCGTGCCCAGGGCGCGGGCGACATGGCTGGTCACGTCTTCCATCAGCAGCACGCCTTGCGGCCCGCCGAAGCCGCGGAAGGCGGTGTTGCTGACCGTGTTCGTCTTGCAGGCCACCCCGGTGATGGTCACGTCGGGCACGTCCAACGCGTTGAGCGCGTGGGTCACAGCACGGAAGACCACGCCGCCCGAGAGATCGACGCTGTGCCCGCCATCGGCCGCGAGGGTCGCCTCCAGCGCCAGGATGCGCCCGGTCCCGTCGAAGCCGGCCTCCCAGCGGAACAGCATGGGGTGGCGCTTGCCCGTGGCGGCGATGTCCTGCTTGCGGCCGAGGCGAAGCTTCACCGGGCGCCCGGTGCGCCGGGCCGCCAGGGCCGCGCAGGCCGCCACCCAGGAGGCATTGCTCTCCTTGCCGCCGAAGCCGCCGCCGAGGCGCCGCACCTGCACGGAGATGAGGTTCTGGTCGCAGCCAAGGATGCGCGCCGCGACATGCTGCACCTCGGTGGGGTGCTGGGTGGAGGAATGGATGGTCAGGTCCCCATCCTCCCCGGGAAGGGCGAGGGCGATCTGGCCTTCGAGATAGAAATGCTCCTGCCCGCCCGCCTTGAACTCGCCGGAGAGGCGGTGCGGCGCGGCGGCGAGGGCGGCGCGGGCGTCACCCCGCGCCATCACCATCGGAGGCATCAGCAGGCTGCCGGCTTCCAGCGATTCCTCGACGGAAAGAACGGGGCGAAGGGCCTCGATCCCCGGCCGCACCGCGGCCGCGCCGGCCAGGGCCGCGTCCCGGCTCTCCGCGACGACGATGGCCAGGGGCTGGCCCCAATACTCCACCAGCCCCTCGGCCAGCATGTGCTCCGGGGCGCGCTTCGCCTGGGCGATGTCGTTGCGGCCGGGGATGTCCCCAGGGCCGAGCGCCGCGACCACCCCGGGGATGGCGAGAGCGGGGGCGAGGTCGAGCGGCGCCAGGCGGCCATGCGCGACGGGGGAGAGCACGAGAGCGGCGTGGAGTAGGTTCGGCGGGGTGGGGAGGTCGTCGGCGAAGCGGGCCTCACCGGTCGCGTGCTTCAGGGCGCTGTCCTGCCTGAGGGCCGCGCCGGGCCCGGTCCCGCGTGCCATGCCGTCCATCACGCGGCCTCCGCCTGGCGATGCCAGAGGCGGCGCAGGAGGTTGCCGGCGGCCCGGCGCCGATAGCTGGCGCTCCCCCGCAGGTCGGAGAGCGGGGCGATGGCCGCCTCGAGGGCGGCGGCGGCCGCTTCGGCCGTTTCCCGGTTCCACATCCGTCCCGTCAGTGCCGCCTCGGCGGGCCGGCAGCGCTCCGCACGGGGGCCGGTGCCGCCGAGGGCGACCCGCGCCCAGGCGACACGCCCTTCCTCCATCACGAGCAGCGCGGAGAGGCCGACAGTGGTGATGTCCTGGTCCGGCCGCTTGGAGAGCTTCTCGGCCGCGAAGAGGCTTCCGGCCGGCGGGCGGGGGATGTGCACGTCCTGGATCACCTCCTCCGCCCGCAGGGCATTCTGGCGATAGCCCGTGAGGAAGTCCTCCACCGCCATCTCCCGCATCCCGCCCGGCCCGGCGAGGCGCAGACTGGCCCTCAGTGCGATCAGGGGCGGAAGCGCGTCGCCGATCGGGGAGGCGGTGCCGAGATTGCCGCCGAGCGTCCCCATGCCCCGGATCTGGCGCGAGCCCAGGCTGCGGAGGAGTTTCGCGAGCGGGGCGAAGGCGGGATCGGCCGCGCAAGCCGCGAGAAGCCGCCGGTAGCTGGCGGCGGCCCCGACCCGCAGGCCCGTGGCGGTTGCCTCTAGCCCGTTCAACTCCGGCACGTCGGAGAGGCAGATCACCTGGGCCGGCGCCTCGCGCCGCTCGGAGACGCGCAGGCCGAGATCGGTCCCCCCCGCGAGGAGCCAGGCGTCCGGATGCGCGGCGCGAAGGGCAAGAAGCCCGGCCAGGCTGGCGGGCCGGTGGAAGACCTGCCCCGGTGCCTCGAGCCGCGTGGCGGGGGAGGGTGGCGCGGCCGGGGGCGGGGCGCCGTCGTCCCGCAACCCGGCGAAGGCCTCCACGATCGGGCGATAGCCGGTGCAGCGGCAGAGATTGCCCGCCAGGGCGTCATGCACGTCCCCGCCTTCTCGCGCATGGGCCCAGGCCGCCATGACGATGCCGGGGGTGCAGAAGCCGCATTGCGTCGCGTCCGCCTCGGCCAGCAGGTGCTGCACCGGATGCGGGGTGCCGTCGGGGCCACGCAGCCCCTCCACGGTCCGGATGCTGCGGCCATGGACCTGCCCGAGCAGGGCGAGGCAGGCATTCAGCGGAACCCGGGCGCCATCGGTCTCCTCGATGACGACAGTGCAGGCGCCGCAATCGCCCTCGGCGCAGCCCTCCTTGGTGCCGGTGAGGGCAGCGGGGCCGCGAAGCCAGTCGAGCAGGGTGGTGGTGGGGGAGGTGCCCGCCGGCAGGGTGCGGGGCGTGCCGTTCAGGGTGAAGGCGATGGGGCCGGCGGAGGGCATCATGGGCGGGAGCCTAGCAGGCTCCGTGCCGGGCGATCAGCCCGGCACGCCAGCAGCCGCGGTCAGGTGACCGGCAGGCGCGAAAGGGCGGCGGTCAGGTCCTCGGGCGCATAGGGCTTGGCCAGCACGGGAACGCCGGCGAGCCGCTGCGGAAGCCCCGCCGCGCCATAGCCGGAGGCGACGATGAAGGGGACCTCAAGCTGGATCAGCCGGTCCGCCACGGGCTCGGAGGTCTCGCCGGCGAGGTTGAGGTCCAGAACGGCGAGATCCGGACGCTGGGCGTCGAGCATAGCGAGGGCTTCGGAGACGGTCGCCACCGGTCCCAGCACCACCACGCCGGCATCGGCCAACGTGTCCTCCACGAGCATGGCGACCAGGGTCTCATCCTCGACAACCAGAACACGTCGCCCGGCGAGGCTTGCCATTCAGACCGTCTCCATTCGCCCGGCCTCCCTGGGAACTCCCTGGGGAAGCTGAGTCCGTTCATCACACGGGGTGGCGCCCGGCCGTTCCCCTGTCAAGGGCGGCCGGGCTTCGTTGCGCCCCGGAGGGCGCGCCGGGTCAGTCCGCGTACTGCCCAGCGGCCTGGATGATCGGCCGCCACTTGGCGATGTCGGCCTGCCAGTAGCGGCGATGGAACTCCGGAGTCGCCTGCTCCTGGCTCACGGGAGCCGTGCCGAGCTCGGCGAAGCGCGCCACCAGGCGATCCTCGCGCAGGGCGGCCTGGAGGGCGCGGGAGAGGCGGTTCAGGATCGCGGCATCCGTGCCCTTCGGCGCGTAGAGCCCGTGCCAGACCGAGACCTCGAAGCCCGGTAGCCCGGCCTCGGCGGCGGTCGGCAGGTTCGGCAGGGCCGCGTTCCGGCTGCTGGTGGTCACCGCGAAGGCCTTCACCGCGCCGGAATTGATCTGCTGCGTGGTGTTGGTGGTCTGGTCGCACATCACGTCCACGGTGCCGCCGATCAGGTCAGTCATCGCCGGGCCGGTGCCGCGATAGGGGACGGTGGTCAGCTGCGTCTGGATCGCCGACTGCAGCAGCAGCCCGCAGATATGCGAGGCGGCGCCGACGCCGGCATTGGCCAGGTTCACGTTCTGCTTGCGCTCGCGCAGCACGGCGACCAGCTCGGCCAGGTTGTTGGCCGGGAAGTCCTTCTTCGTGATGATGGTCATCGGCACCTCGGTGACGAGGCCGATCGTCTCGAAGCCGTTCACCGCGTCATAGGCGAGGCGGCGGTAGAGCGAGGGGGTGGTGCCCATGCCGATATGGTGGAGCAGCAGGGTGTAGCCATCCGGCCGGGCCTGGGCGACGCGCTGGGCGCCCAGCGTGCCGCCGGCGCCGCCGACATTCTCCACCACCACGGGCTGGCCGAGGTCGCGGGCCATCACCTCGGCCACCAGCCGGGTCACGACATCGGTCGGACCGCCGGCGGCGAAGGGCACGATGATGGTGATGGGCCGGTTGGGGAAGGCGCCCTGGGCCTTGGCAAGGCCGGGCAGGACAGCCGGGGCGGCGAGGGCGGTGGCGAGCAGAAGCGTGCGACGGCGGGTCATTCGGACCATGAACGTAAACTCCCGTTAATTGTCCGGCGGTCGCAAGAAACCCCCTCCGCTGTCAAGCAAGTTCCGGGGGTGCTGCCGCACCCCCGGGCCGCGTCAGCTGTCCATCTTCAGGGCGGCGATGAAGGCGCTCTGCGGGATTTCCACCTTGCCGAACTGCCGCATGCGCTTCTTTCCCTCCTTCTGCTTCTCGAGGAGCTTGCGCTTGCGGGAGATGTCGCCGCCGTAGCACTTGGCGGTCACGTCCTTGGACATGGCGCCGATGGTCTCGCGCGCGATCACCCGGCCGCCGATCGCCGCCTGGATGGGGATCTTGAAGAGCTGGCGGGGGATCAGGTCCTTCAGCTTCTCGCAGATGGAGCGGCCGCGCCGCTCGGCCTGGGAGCGGTGCGCCATGAAGGAGAGCGCATCCACCGGCTCGTTGTTCACGAGGATGCTGATCTTCACGAGATCGCCCTCCTCGTAGCCGTCCATCGCATAGTCGAAGCTCGCATAGCCGCGCGAGATCGACTTCAGCCGGTCATAAAAGTCGAACACCACCTCGTTCAGGGGCAGGCGGTAAACGGCCATGGCCCGGCTGCCGACATAGGTCAACTCCACCTGCTGGCCGCGGCGCTCGCTGCACAGGGTGAGAATGTTGCCCAGATACTCGTCGGGGACGAAGATCGTCGCCTTGATCCAGGGCTCCTGGATGCTGTCGATGGACACGACATCGGGCATGTCCGCGGGGTTGTGGAGGTCGCGCTCCTCCCCGTTCGTCATCTTCAGCTTGTAGACGACGCTCGGCGCCGTCGCGATCAGGTCCAGGTCGAACTCGCGGGACAGCCGCTCCTGGATGATCTCCAGATGCAGCAGGCCGAGGAAGCCGCAGCGGTAGCCGAAGCCCAGGGCGGCCGAGCTTTCCGCCTCGTAATGGAAGGAGGCGTCGTTCAGCCGCAGCTTGGCCAGGCTGTCGCGCAGCTTCTCGAAGTCGTCGGCATCGACGGGATAAAGCCCGCACCACACCACGGGGATGGAGGGCTTGAAGCCGGCCAGTGGCTCGGCGGCCGGGTTCCGGTCGTCCGTGATGGTGTCGCCGACATTGGTGTCGGCAACCGTCTTGATGGCTGCCGTGATGTAGCCCATCTCGCCCGGCCCGAGGCTCTCCACGGCCTGCATCTTCGGGCGGAACACGCCGACCTGCTCCACGACATGGGTCGAGCCCTCCGCCATCATGCGGATCTTCTGGCCCTTGCGGAGATGCCCGTCCTTGACGCGCACCAGGATGACGACGCCGAGATAGGGGTCGTACCAGCTATCGACCAGCAGCGCCTTGGTGGGAGCGGCGGCATCGCCCTTCGGTGCCGGAAGCCGGGTGACGATGGCCTCGAGCACGCCCTCGATGTTCAGCCCGGTCTTGGCCGAGATCATCACCGCGTCGTCGGCGGGCAAGCCCACCACATCCTCGATCTGCTGCTTCACCCGCTCCGGCTCGGCGGCCGGAAGGTCCACCTTGTTGAGGATGGGCACGATTTCATGCCCGGCATCCAGCGCCTGGTAGACATTGGCGAGCGTCTGCGCCTCAACCCCCTGGGAGGCGTCGACCACCAGCAGCGAGCCCTCGCAGGCCGCCAGGGATCGCGAAACCTCGTAGGCGAAGTCCACATGGCCCGGCGTGTCCATGAGGTTCAGGACATAGTCCTGCCCGTCCTGGGCGCGGTAGTTCAGGCGCACGGTCTGCGCCTTGATGGTGATGCCGCGCTCCTTCTCGATATCCATGTTGTCCAGCACCTGCTCCGTCATCTCACGGGCGGAGAGGGTGCCGGTGTTCTGGATCAGCCGGTCGGCCAGGGTCGACTTGCCGTGGTCGATATGGGCGATGATCGAGAAGTTGCGGATGCGGTCGAGAGGGGTGTCGGTCATCTGGTTCCGGGCCGTGAGCGGGCGGGCCCCGGCCTATCTGGGGCGTGTCAGCCCCCCAGATAGGGCATGCCGCGCGCGGGACCAAGCGGCGGGGTGCGGAGGCTACTCGATGCGCGCGCCCGAGGCCTCCACCATTTCCTTCCACCGCGGCGCGTCCTGGGCGATCGCCTCCCGCACCGCCGCCGAGCTGTCGGAGATGGACAGCACCAGCCCGGCCGTCGCCAGCCGCTCCCGCAGCCCCGGAGCCTCCGCACCGCGCCGGACCCCGGCCGCGATGCCCTCCACCATCTCCGGGGACATGCCGGTCGGGCCCGTCAGGATGTTCCAGGACTGCAGGTCGAGGCCGCCGAGCCCGAGATCCGCGAACTCGCCAAGGCCCGGCACCTCTGGCAGGAGCGGGGAGCGGGCCCGGCTGCCGACCGCGAGTGGAACCAGCTTTCCGGCCGCCACCTGGGGCAGCAGCGCGGGCATGAAGTCGAACACCATGTCGATCTGCCCAGCCAGCAGGTCGTTCAAAGCCGGCGCCCCGCCACGATAGGGCACATGGACGATGTCGGCGCCGCTCCGCTTGGCGATAGTGGCGATCAGCAGGTGGGCCGGGCCCCCATTGCTGGCCGAACCCTTGGTGATCTGGCGTCCGGGCTGCTTCGCCCAGTTGATCAGCGCCCGGAAGTCGGTCCAGCCACGCTGGGCCGCGCGCTCGGCCGTCACGCAGCAGAGGACGGTGCTCGTCACCAGCTTGGCCACCGGCGTGAGGTCCCGGGCCGGGTCGTAGGAGACCCTGGCCATCAGCGGCAGGGCAGTGAAGAAGCCGATGTTGAACACGCCCAGCGTCGCCCCGTCCGGTGCGGCGCGGGTCACGGCCTCGATCCCCAGCACGCCATTGGCTCCACCCCGATTCTCGATCACCACGGGCTGGTTGTTCCGGGCCGTGAAGGCGTCGGCCCAGATCCGCCCGATCGCATCGCCGGCCCCGCCGGGTGGGAAGGGCACGACCCAGCGCATCGGGCGGCCGCCGGGCAGAACCTGCGCACTCGCCGACCGGAGCAGGGCTGGGGCGGCCAGGAAGCCAAGCAGGAGGGGGCGGCGGGCTGGCATATCGGGCTCCGGGCGGCGGGATGGCGAGAGGATTACCTCTTGGTAAGGTGAAGCAAGGGGCGCGCCATCCGTAGCGGGCCCGAGTGGAACCGGGATCCTGAATCCATGCCCAAGCGCGCCGTCGCCACCGACCGGGTGTTCAAGCCCAAGCTGCCCTTTGCCCAGGCCACCCTGGCTGGCGGCTTCGTCTTCGCCTGTTCCACCGGGCGCGACAGGGAGGGCCGCTTCGCCGTCGGGGATGTGCGCGCCCAGACACGGCAGACCATCGAGAACATCCGCGCCCTGATCGAGGAGGCCGGCGGCACGCTGAAGGACGTGGTGAAGTGCACGGTCTACGTGACCGACCGCGCGAACTGGGAACCGATGAACGAGGTCTATTTCGAGATGTTCGCCGAGGATCCGCCGCACCGGGTTTCCTGCATCGTCAGCGGTCTCGGCTCCCCGGATTGCCTCGTCGAGATCGACGCGACCGCCTATCTCGGAACCGACTGATCCCGCCGGTCAGCTCCCCTCATCCGGGATGTTGATGAGGTGGCCACAGGCTTTGCAGTGGACCGCATCCGGCTCGTGCCGCTGCAGCCCGCATTGCGGGCAGGGGAAGCGGACCTTGGAGGGCCGGAAGAGGGATTGGGCAAGGCGGAGGAACAGCGTCACTCCGCAGAACATGATGACCACGCTGAGCAGCCGCCCCGTCCGGCCGGGCAGGGTGATGTCGCCGAAGCCGGTGGTGGTGAGGGCGGTGATGGTGAAATAGAGGGCATCCGCATAGTCGCCGATCTGCGGATTGCTCCGGTGCTGGGTCTCGTACACCAGCCCGGTCATGATGAAGATGAACACCAGCAGGTCCATTGCGGCCACCATCGTGTCCTGGTTCCGCTGAAAGCCGGGAAAGTCCTTCCGTAGCCGGTTCAGCAGCCTCTGCGAGCGGAGCAGGCGCAGCACGCGCAGGGCCCGCAGGAAGCCGGCGGCCGCGCCCAGCATCGGGATCAGGAAGCAGACGATGGCGATGGCGTCCGCCAGGGTGGCGGGATGCGCCAGTTCCTTCCACGGCCTCGGGCTGGCGCGGAGCCTCGCGGCGAACTCGGCCAGAAGGACGAGGCCGAGCGCCGTATCGGCCACCTCCACCGTGGCACTCCGCTCGATGAAGGAGGTGCCGATGATGAAGAGCAGCGTGACGGCGTCAAGCAGCAGCAGGCCGTAGCGGTACCGGACTGCCCGCGCGGTGTCGCGGTAATAGAGTTCCCGGAACAGCCGGCGATCGGCGGGGAGGGCATCGACGGCCCTCGTCTCCGCCGAATGGGGCGGGATCTTCATGCCGGCATGAGGCGCTGGGCGGACGTCATGGTGTCGGGCGGGCTTTCATGCCGGGGGCCTCGGAGCTTCGCAGGCTTTCCACAGGCGATAACGCGGCAGAACGGCGCAGCCAAGCCGAAGGGGGTTGAATCCGGAAGGGTCTCGATATATCTAAATAATCGTTATATCGAAATCCTTACGGGAGAACCCATGCATCCCTTTCATCATCACGGCAGGTGCGACCGGCGCCGCTTCCATCGCGGCGGCCCGCAGGCCGGACATCACCACCACCATCGCGGGGGGCGAGGCGGGTCGGGCGGCCGCTTCTTCGAGACCGGCGACCTCCGTCTCGTCGTCCTGCGGCTGATCGCGGAACGCCCTCGCCACGGCTACGAGCTGATCAAGGCCATCGAGGAGCGGCTGGCCGGAACCTATTCCCCGAGCCCTGGCGTCATCTATCCGAACCTCACCCTGCTGGAGGAACTGGGACAGATCACGGTCGCCAGCACCGAGGGCGGGCGCAAGCTCTATGCTGTCACCCCCGAGGGGGAACGGGTTCTCGAGGCCGCGCAGCCTGAGGTCGAGGCTCTCTTCGCGAGAATGGATGCCACGGCCGCCGACCGGCCCGACGGCGCCGGGCTGCAGGCCATGCGCGCGATGCAGAACCTCAAGATGGCGCTGCGCCTCCGCCTGTCCCGGGGAGCTCTGTCGGAGGAACAGATGCGGCGGATCGTCGCACTGATCGACGAGGCGGCTGTGCAGGTGGAGCGGGTCTGATGCCGGAGATGACCGAGGGCCGCCTCGGCCGGCGCGTGCGGCACGAGCTGCGCCGCCGGGTGCTGACGGTCCGGCACGTCGAGCGGGTCACGCCCCGCATGGCGCGCGTGACGCTGGCCGGTCCGGAGCTGGAGGGCTTCGTGACCGCCTCCTTCGACGACCATGTGAAGCTCTTCTTCCCCTCGCCGGGCCAGGGGGAGCCGATGATGCCGGATTTCGGGCCGAACGGCCCCGTGCTGCCGGAGGGGGCACCGCGGCCCATCGCCCGCGACTACACCCCGCGGCGCTTCGACCCGGAACTGGGGGAACTGGTCATCGACTTCGCGCTGCACGAGGCAGGACCGGCGACGGAATGGGCGGCCGCGGCCGCGCCGGGGCAGCGCATCGGTGTCGGCGGCCCGCGTGGCTCCTTCGTGCTGCCGGACGATCTGGACTGGTATCTCCTCGCCGGCGACGAGACGGCGCTGCCCGCCATCGGGAGACGGATTGAGGAACGGCCGCCGACCGCCCGTGTCCTCGCCGTCATCGAGGTTGCGGACGGTACCGAGCGGCAGGCGCTGCCCGAACGGCCCGGCATCGAGGTGGTCTGGGTCGAACGCGGCCCGAGGCCGCCCGGCCAGGCCGGACGGCTGGTCGCCGCGCTGGAGGCCCTGATCCTCCCCCGCGGCAGTGGCCATGCCTGGGTGGCCTGCGAGGCCGAGGTGGCACGCCAGCTGCGCCGTGTCCTGCTCGAGCGGCATGGGCTGCCGAAGGAGCGGGTGAAGGCAGCCGCCTACTGGAAGCGCGGCGCCGCCGCCGCCCATGAAGCGGTGGAGGACTGAGACTGCCCTAGCGGCGGCCGAGCATGTGGAATTCCGGGTTCGGCCGCAGGTCCGTGGCGTTGGCGAGGCGATTGGACATGGAGAAGAAGGCGGCGATGGCGCCGATGTCCCACGCCTCGTCCTCGGTGAAGCCGGCCTGGGCCAGCGCCTGGTGGTCCTCATCGCCGACGAGGTGGGACTGCGTGGCCACCTTCAGCGCATAGTCCAGCATGGCCCGCTGGCGCGGGAGCAGCCCGGCCTTGCGGTAGTTGGTGGCGACGAGATCAGCGACCTGCGGGTCCTTCGCCCGCACCCGCAGGATGGCGCCATGGGCCACCACGCAATACTGGCAGGAATGCGCGGCCGAGACGGCGACGACGATCATCTCCCGCTCGGCCGCCGTCAGCCCCTCCCGCTTCTCCATCAGCGCGTCGTGATAGGCGACGAAGGCGCGGAACTCCTCCGGCCGGCGGGCGAGGAGGAGGAAGACGTTGGGGACGAAGCCGGCCTTCTCCTGCACGGCCAGAATGCGGGCCCGGATATCCTCCGGCAGCGCACCCAGCTCGGGCACGGGGTAGCGGAAGGGGCGGGGAGCTTCGTTGGCCATGGGCGTTTCCTGTGGTGGGCACCCGCCGGAGCGGGCGCGCCACCACGCTAGACGCCTCCTGCACCGCGGTCAGCCCCGAAGGGTCGCCCCGGTGGCCTTGGTCACGGCGGCGACGATCTTGGCGATGGCCGCCTCGATCTCCGCATCGGTGAGCGTCCGCTCCCGCGGCTGCAGCACCACCTCCAGCGCGAGCGAAACCTTGCCCTCGGGCAGCCGGTCGCCGGCATAGCGGTCGAACAGCGATACCTCGGCCAGGAGGTTCCGCTCGGCGTTGCGCGCGGCGCGGAGCAGCGCATCGGCCTGCACCGTGGAATCCACCAGGAAGGCCAGGTCGCGCCGCACGGGCTGGAACGCCGCGAGATCCGGGGCGGCCTTATTCTTCCGCTTCGGCTCGGGGACGGAATCCAGCAGCACCTCGAAGGCCACCGCGGGCCCGTCGATCCCGAGCGCTGAGAGAACGCGCGGATGCAGCTCGCCGAAGCGCGCGAGAGGCAGCTTCGGGCCGCTGCGCAGCACGCCGGAGCGGCCGGGATGGTAGTAGCCGGGCGCGTCGGTCGTCACGCTCAGCGCGGCGGGGGAGAGGCCGAGGGACAGCAGCACCGCCAGCGCGTCGCCCTTGGCGTCCAGCGCGTCGAAGGCGCGCTGGGCCTCGGACCAGTGCCGCGGCGTGCGGCCCAGGCGCAGCCCCGCCGCCGTGGCGAGCTGCCCCTCGGGCGTCGGCGCGGCGTAGGAGGCCCCGACCTCGAAGAGCGACACGTCGGGATAGCCCCGCGCGGCGTTCCGCCCGGCCGCCTGGAGGAGGGTGGCCACCGGCGTCGGGCGCATCTGGTCCAGATCGGCCGCGATCGGGTTCTCCACCCGGAGCGACTCCGGCGTCTCACCGAAGAAGGAGGCCGTGGCGCGGGCCGTGAAGCCGAAGGTCACGGCCTCCTGCAGTCCTCGCGAGGCCAGCACGCGCCGGGCCAGCGCCGCGCGAGACTGGCGCGGGGTGAGGGAGGGCAGGGGCAGCCGCCCCTCGGCCGGCAGCGAGACCGCGGGAATGGCGTTCAGCCCCTCCAGCCGCAGCACCTCCTCGAGCAGGTCGCACTCGGCCTCCACGGCATCCGCACCCTCGGCGGCGGCCCTGGCGCGGGCGGGATCGATGCCCGGCTCCTGAGTCAGCTCCGTGCCGCCCGCGCGGTAGGCGGAGCGGGAGGAGGCGATGTCGTTCCGCCATGAGGGGACGGCGACCGTCACCTCGGCCGCGTCATGCGCCAGCACGGAGAAGCCCAGCCGCTCCAGCGAGTTCACGGCCGCCTCGGGCGGGACACCGGAGCCGCCGAGCCCCGCGATCCGCTCGAAGCGCAGGGTCGCCTCGCGCTGCCAGGCGGGTTCGGCCCCGGCCTCGGTCACCGTGCTCGGCTCGCCGCCGCAAAGCTGCATCACCATCCGCGTCGCGGCTTCCAGCATCGCGCGCTGCGCGGCGGGATCGAGCCCACGCTCGTTGCGCGCGCGCGCGTCGCTGTGCACCCCGTGCCGGCGGCCGGTGAGCGCGATGCGCACGGGGTCGAAGAGGGCGCATTCGATGAAGACCTCGCGCGTCGTCTCGTCGCATCCCGTCGACTCGCCGCCGATAATGGCCGCGAGGCTCTCGACCCCGGCCTCGTCGGCGATGACGATGTCCTCCGGAGTTGGGCGGTAGGTCTTCCCGTTCAGCGCCAGGTATTCGTCACCCTCGCGCCCCAGCCGCATGGTCAGGGTGCGGCCCTTCACCTTCGCCACGTCGAAGACGTGCAGCGGCCGGCCGAGATCGAAGGTGAAGTAGTTGGTGATATCCACCAGCGCATTGATCGGGCGCAGGCCGATGGCCGTCAGGCGGTCCTGCATCCATTGCGGCGAGGGGCCGTTGGTCACGCCCCGGATCGCACGGCCCAGCACCTGGATACAGGCGCGCGGGTCCTCGATCACCCATTCCAGCGGCGTGGGGTAGGCTGGGGCCAGCGGCTCGGGGCTCCAGGGCTTCAGCGTCCCCAGCCCCGCGGCGGCAAGGTCCCGCGCCACGCCGCGCACGGCCAGCGCATCGCCGCGATTGGGGGTGACGCTGATCTCGATCACGGGGTCGCCGAGGCCGGCATACTCGGCATAGGGCGTGCCGACCGGCGCATCCTCCGGCAGCTCGACGATGCCGTTATGGTCGTCGCCCAGCCCCATCTCGCGCGAGGAGAGCATCATCGCCTCGCTCTTCACGCCGCGGATCTCGCCCGCCTTGAGCGTGATTCCCGTGCCCGGGACGAACGCGCCGGGCAGGGCGGCCACGCCCTTCATCCCGGCCCGCGCATTCGGCGCGCCGCAGACGACCGAGCGGAGGGTGCCATCCCCTACATCCACCTTCAGCGCGCGCAGCCGGTCGGCGTTCGGATGCTGCTCGGCCTCCACCACATAGGCGACGCGGAACGGGGCGAGGGCGGCGGCGCGGTCCTCCACGCCCTCCACCTCGAGGCCGATGGTGTTGAGGGTGGCGAGGATCTGCTCGAGCGTCGCCTCGGTCTCGAGGTGGTCCCGCAGCCAGGAGAGGGTGAACTTCATCTTTCGACCCTCAGGCGGCGTCGTGCAGGGTGAAGGGGGAGAGCGGGCTGGTGGCGTAGTGCCGCAGCCAGCGCAGATCGGCCTCGTAGAAGGGCCGCAGATCGGGGATGCCGTGCTTCAGCATGGTGATGCGCTCGATCCCCATGCCGAAGGCGAAGCCCTGCCAGACCCGGGGATCGAGCCCGCAATTGGCCAGCACCTTCGGGTGGACCATGCCGCTGCCCAGGATCTCCAGCCAGTCGCCGCCCTGGCCAAGCTCGCCCGTCTTGCGGCTCCAGCCGATATCCACCTCCATCGAGGGCTCGGTGAAGGGGAAGTAGGAGCTGCGGAAGCGTACGGGCAGGTCGGCAATGCCGAAGAAGGCCCGGAGGAAATCGATCAGCGTGCCCTTGAGGTGCCCCATATGGATGTCGCGCCCGATCACCAGGCCCTCCACCTGATGGAACATGGGGGAATGCGTGGCGTCGTGGTCCGCGCGCCAGGTGCGGCCGGGCACGATCACGCGGATCGGCGGCTCCTGGGTCAGCATGGTGCGGATCTGCACGGGGCTGGTGTGGGTGCGCAGCACCGGGCGCCGGCCGGCCCCACCTTCGGCAGAGGGCGGAGCGGTCAGGTAGAAGGTGTCGTGGTCCTGCCGGGCCGGGTGGTGCTCGGGGATGTTGAGGGCGGAGAAGTTGTGCCAGTCGCCCTCGATATCCGGCCCCTCGGCCACGGCGAATCCCATCGCGCCGAAAAGGGCGATCAGCTCCTCCATGGTGCGGGAAATCGGGTGGATGCTGCCGGCCTCCGGCCCGGTGGGTGCGAAGGGCCGGGGCGGGAGGGAGACGTCCATCCGCTCCGCCGCGAGGCGCGCATCCAGGGCGAAGGCCTCCAGCGTCACGCGCCGGTTCTCCAGCGCCCGCTCGATCTCGCCTTTCAGCACGTTCACCTGCGCGCCGCGCGCCTTGCGTTCCTCCGGCGGCAGGGCGCCCAGGCCCTTGAGGAGCGCGGTCACCTCGCCGCTCTTGCCCAGCGCCGCGACGCGAACGGCATCCAGCGCGCGGGGATCCGCCGCCTCCGCGATGGCGGCCTCGATCGAGGCGCGCAGCATGTCGAGATCGTCAGCCATTCCCGAACCTGATCCTTGGGCGCCGGCATCGAGCCACGGGGCAGGGCCGGCGGGGGCCTCATATGCCAAGGGCCGCGCCGCTGGGAAATCCCAGCGGATGCGGCCCTTGGCGTTCATTCAGAGTGGATGCCCCGCCGCAACGGGCGGGGCGCCCGGCTTCAGGCGGACTGCTGAGCCGGGAGGGACGCCTTGGCCTTCTCGACGAGGGCCGTAAAGGCGGTGGCGTCGTCATAGGCGATCGCGGCCAGGACCTTGCGGTCCAGCTCGATGCCGGCGGCCTTCAGCCCGGCAATGAAGCGGGAATAGACGATCCCGTTCTCGCGGCAGGCCGCGTTGATGCGCTGGATCCAGAGGCCCCGGAAGTCGCGCTTCTTGTTGCGGCGGTCGCGATAGGCGTACTGCAGCGCCTTCTCAACCCGCTCGAGAGCGGGGCGGTAGGCGGTGGAGGACCGGCCGACATAGCCCTTGGCGAGCTTGAGGACCTTCTTGTGACGGGCGTGGGCGGTAACGCCGCGCTTAACACGAGCCATGGAACTGTCTCCTCTCGCTTACCGGGGCAGGCCGTAGGGCAGCCACTGCATGACGGTCTTCGCGTCCTGATCGCGCAGCACCTGATTGCCGCGGTTCTGGCGCTTCACCTTCTGCGAACGGGCGGAGAGGTTGTGGCGCTTCTTGCCGGGGCCGGCGAGCACCTTGCCCGTGGCCGTGATCTTGAAGCGCTTCTTGGCCGAAGACGTCGTCTTCATCTTGGGCATTTGGGTCCTCCTTTAGGCGGGGGATGGACGGCCCCACCTTGCGCCGCACCCTTTCGGGCACGGGCCGCACCATGCGGCGGGGGCCGGGACCACGGCCGGGCAGCCCAGAGAAGCCCGGGGCGCGTGGAGGGGCGGCGTATAGAGGATGGGGCAGGCGGCGGCAAGGCCTGTGCCGGTCCTGGCGCCTAGCGCCGCCACGCGCCAACATGCCCCGGCGATGATCGCCTTCCTTTCAGACATCCACGGCAACCGCGAGGCCCTCTCAGCCTGCCTCGACCATGCCGACCGCGCCGGCGCCACCCGCTTCGTCTTCCTGGGCGACTATGTGGGCTACGGCGCCGACCCGGCCTGGTGCCTCCGCACCGTCATGGCCCGGATGGCGGATGGCGCCGTCGCCATCCTCGGCAACCACGACCAGGCGGTCTTCGCCCGTGGCAACCGGATGACCGGCCGCGCCGCCGCTGCCATCGACTGGACCCGTGCCCAGCTCAGCCCCGATGCCGCGGCCTTCCTCCAGACCCTGCCACTGGAACATGCGGAGGAGGACCGCCTCTACGTCCATGCCGATGCATCGAGCCCGGAGGACTGGCGCTACGTCCTCGGCGCCGAGGAAGCCCGCCGCAGCCTGGAGGCGACGCCCGCGCGGGTGACGATCTGCGGCCATGTCCACGTGCCTCGGCTCTTCGGTCTGACGGCCACGGACAAGTGCACGGCCTTCGCCCCGGCGCATGACACGCCCGTGCCGCTTCAGCGCCCGCGCCGCTGGCTGGCGGTGATGGGCTCGGTCGGCCAGCCGCGCGATGGCGACCCCGCCGCCTGCTACGGCCTGCTGAACCCCGGCACGGCGGAGCTGCGCTGGATGCGCGTGCCCTATGACGTGGAGGCGGCCGCCGCGAAGATCCGCCGTGCCGGGCTGCCGGGAAGCCTGGCCGACCGTCTCTTCACCGGGAGCTAGGGCCATGCCCCATCGCCGCCCCCGCCAGGGCCAGGTGATCGACGGCTTCGTCCTCGGCACGCCGCTCCACGAGGGCGGCATGGCCTCGATCTTCGAGGTCTCGCATCCGGACCACGCCATTCCCCTCCTGATGAAGCTGCCGCATCTGGACGGGAACGATGCCGGCCACATCGTCTCCTTCGAGATGGAGCAGATGATCCTGCCGCGCCTCACCGGGCCCCATGTGCCCGGCTTCGTCGCGGCCCAGGGCTTCGAGGCGCCGAACCCCTATCTCGTCATGGAGCGAATCCCCGGCCGCTCCCTCCTTGCCCGGCTGCGGGAGCTACCATTGCCGGTGGAGGAGGTGGCGGCGATCGGCGCCAAGGTGGCATTAGCCCTTGCCGCGATCCACCGCCAGCGCGTCTCCCATCTCGACCTCAAGCCGGCCAACATCCTCTTCCGGGAAACGCCGGACGGGCTGCGGGGCGATGCGGTGCTGGTCGATTTCGGCCTTTCCCACCATGGCCGCCTGCCGGACCTGATCGCGGAGGAGTTCCGCATTCCCTACGGCTCCGCCCCCTACATGTCGCCCGGCCAGGCCATGGGCCGGCGGGACGACCCGCGCAGCGACCTCTTCTCCCTCGGCGTGGTGATGTACCAGCTCGTGACCGGGCATCTTCCCTTCGGCGAGCCGCTGCACCTGGCCGCGGTGCGCCGCCGCCTCTGGCGCGACCCCCATCCGCCCCGCCGCCTGCGCCCGGAGATCCCGCCCTGGATGCAGGAGATCATCCTGCGCTGCCTGGAGGTGGAGCCGGCGCGCCGCCATCTCTCGGCCGCCCAGCTGGCCTTTGAGCTGAGCAACCCCGAAACCATCCGCCTCACCCCGCGCGCGGCCCGGATGCGGCGGGATGGCTGGCTCACCGTGCTGGAGCGCCGGGTGAACCGGGACCGTTCCACCGGCCCGCGCCGCCAGCCGGCGCCCACGGCCCATTCCGCTCCCATTGTCGTGGTGGCGGTGGACCTGCGAGAGCAGACCACGCCCCTCGCTGAGGCCTTGCGGGCCAGCGTGGGCAACGTGCTCCGCACCCTGCCCGGGGCGCGGGTGGCCTGCCTGAACGTGCTGCTGGACGGCTACCTGACCGGCGACGCGCCGCATGACGAGGCCGGCCGCTCGGCCCGGGTGCAGCGCTTGGCCGAGCTGCGCCACTGGGCCGCGCCGCTGGGGTTGGAGGAGGGCCGCATCACCTTCCACGTGCTGGAGGGTTCCAGCGCGGCCGAGCCCCTGCTGGAATATGCCGAGGCGAACGGGGTGGACCATGTCGTGATGGGCGCGCGTGCGAATTCAATGCTGCGGAGCATGCTGGGCTCCGTCTCGGGCGAGGTGGCGGCGCGCGCGCCCTGCAGCGTCACCGTGGTGCGCCCGCGGGAGGGCGCGGCGTGAACGAGGAGGGGGGCGCGCCACTCAGCCGCTGGGACCGGCGCTATCTCGGCCTCGCCGCCCATATCCGGGAATGGTCCAAGGACCCGCGGGGCCGCGTGGGCGCGGTCATCGTCGCGCCCGAGCTGAACCGCATCGTCGCCACGGGCTTCAATGGCTTCCCGACGCGGATCGAGGACGACATGGACCGCCTCTCCGACAAGCCGACCAAGCTCGACATGATGGTGCATGCCGAACAGTCAGCCCTTCTCTTCGCGGGGCGGGAGGCACGGGGCTGCACGCTCTACGTGGTGGGAAAGCCGGTCTGCAACCACTGCGCCGTGCTCTCGATCCAGTCCGGCATCCGCCGCGTGGTGGCGACCCCGCCCCGCATCGGCACGCGTTCGGAATGGGACCGGCGCGGGCACATCTCGGCCCGGCTCTTCGCCGAGGCGGGGCTCCGCTTCGACGCGGTGCCCGATGACGTCTTGCGGGACCTGCTGCCGGGGGAGGCTGGGGGCGCCAGCACCCTCGACCCGACCCCGACGCCCGCGGGATAGCGGCCCGGATGGCCGCGCCTTCCGGCGCGGGCCTCCGCCGCCTATATCGACGGCGCGATGATCATCCCCTTCCGCAAGATGCACGGCCTTGGCAACGACTTCGTCGTGCTGGACGCGCGCCGGGCCCCGCTGCCCATCACCCCCGGCCGGGCGGCCGCCATCGCCGACCGGCACACCGGCATCGGCTGCGACCAGTTCATCGTGATGGAGCCGGGCACGGAGGGGGCGGATGTGTTCATGCGCATCTACAACCCCGACGGCTCCGAGGCGGGCGCCTGCGGCAACGCGACGCGCTGCGTGGCCGAGCTGGCGATGGCCGATTCCGGCAGCGGCGCCGCCGCGGTCCGCACCATCTCGGGCCTCCTCCCCTCCGAGCGACTGCCCGACGGCACGATCCGCGTCGATATGGGCGAGGCGCGGCTGGGCTGGGGGGAGGTGCCGCTGGCGCAGGAGGCGGACACGCTGCACCTGCCGCTCTCGGCCGATGGCGTATCGGACCCCGCCGCCTGCTCCATGGGCAACCCGCACGCGACCTTCTTCGTCCCCGACCTGGCCGCGCTGGACCTTCCCCGCATCGGCCCGGAGCTGGAGCACGCGGCCATCTTCCCCCAGCGGGCGAATATTGGCTTCGTGCAGGTGCTGGCCCCTGACCACCTGCGGCTGGCCGTGTGGGAGAGGGGGGCGGGGCTGACGCTCGCCTGCGGGTCCGGCGCCTGCGCCACCCTGGTCAACGCCGCCCGCCGCGGCCTCTCCGCGCGCGCCGCCACCGTTTCCCTGCCCGGCGGGGATCTGCGGATCGAGTGGCGGGATGACGGTCATGTGCTGATGGCCGGGCCCACCGCCACTGCCTTCACCGGCATGATCGACCTCGACGCCTACCCCGCGTGAGTCGCTGCTTCACAGAGGACAACCGATGGCCCTGAAGGATCTCTGGGGACGGCTGACCGGCCGGGCGACGACGCCGGAGCCCGAGCCGAAGCCGCCGGCGCAGGAGCCCGATGCGCCCGCCATCGCGCCGCCCCCCGCGGAGACCCCGCCGGCGGTGCGGGAGCCCGAGCCGCCCGACCAGACTCCGGAGCCGGAGCCGACCATCGGCGACCCGCCGGCCTCGGCCCCGCCGGTCCAGGCGCTCCAGCCCGATCACCTCCTTCCGCCGGTGCAGGGCGTGCCGGGGTTCTCCCTGCCGCGGCCTGCGCCCCTGCCGGAGCAAATGGCCCCTCCGGAGGCCCTCCGGCCCGCCATGCCGGGCATCCCGGAGGAACCGGAGCTCCCCGAGCCGCCGGCAAGCCTCGCGCCCCCAGCCCCGGATCTGTCTGACCTGCCGGAGCCGGAGGCCGTGCCCGGGGCGCCGGTCGCGGCGCCGGGCGGGTTCTTCGCCCGCCTCAAGGCCGGCCTCTCCCGCTCCACCGCGCGGCTGACCGAGAATCTCACCGGTCTGTTCCGCAAGCGCCGCCTGGACGATGCCGCGCTGGAGGAGCTGGAGGAGACGCTGATCACCGCCGATCTCGGCCTTCCCGCCGCCCAGCGCATCGTCGCCGGCTTCCGCCGCACCCGCTTCGGCAAGGAGGTGGGCGAGGACGAGGTGAAGGCCGCGTTGGCCGAGGAGATCGCGGCCATCCTCGGGCCCGTCGCCCAGCCGCTTCGGCCGGATTGGAGCCGAAAGCCCTATGTGGTCCTCGTCGTCGGCGTGAACGGCACGGGCAAGACCACCACCATCGCCAAGCTCGCGCAGAACTACCGGGCCGAGGGGCGCCGCGTGATGATGGCGGCCGGCGACACATTCCGCGCCGCCGCCGTGGAGCAGCTGCAGATCTGGGGCGAGCGCACCGGTAGCACCGTCGTCGCCCCGCTTAAGGAGGGCGCCGATGCCGCCGGCCTCGCGCATGAGGCGCTGCAGCGCGCCCGCAGCGAGGGGGCCGACATCCTGCTCATCGACACCGCCGGCCGCCTGCATAACAAGGCCGGGCTGATGGAGGAGCTGCGTAAGGTCATGCGCGTGCTCCGCAAGCTCGACCCCGAGGTGCCCCATGCCGTGCTGCTGGTACTGGATGCCACCACCGGCCAGAATGCCGTGCAGCAGTGCAAGGTGTTCCGCGAGATGGTGGATGTGACCGGGCTGGTGGTGACCAAACTCGACGGCTCCGCGAAAGGCGGCGTGGTCGTGGCGCTGGCGGAGGAGTTCGGGCTTCCCGTCCATGCCGTCGGCGTGGGTGAGACCGCCGCCGATCTCCGCCCTTTCGAGGCGCGGGACTACGCCCGCTCGCTGGTGGGGCTTTCCTGATGGTCGAGGTTCGCTGGGAACGCCTGACCGCCCCTGAGATCGGCGAATGGGCCAAGCGCGACGCGGTGGTGATGCTGCCGGTCGCGGCGCTGGAGCAGCACGGCCCGCACCTGCCGGTCTGGACCGACAGCCTGATCGGCCATGCCTCCTGCATCCGCGCGGCGGAGCTGGTGGCCGAGGACGCGCCCGCCATCGTGCTCCCGCCGATGTGGCAGGGCATCAGCGAGCATCACCTGCCCTTCGGCGGCACGATCAGCCTCGATTTTCGCACCATGCAGGCGGTGATCGCCTGCGTCGCGAAGTCCATCATGGCCTGCGGCTTTCGCAAGCTGTTCCTGGTCAACTCCCATGGCGGCAATGTCGAGCCGCTGATGGTCATCGCGCGGGAACTCGGCGCCGAGATGGGCATCCCGGTGGTGACGGCCACGGTGCATCAGGCGGCAGCCGCCGGCATCGCCGGCATCCTCGAGACCCAGTCCGGGACGCAGCATGCCTGCGAGGCCGAGACGAGCCTCTGGCTCGCCCTCGACCCGGGTCAGGTGCGGCAGGACAAGGTGGCGGGCGCCCTATCCAATGGCGGGCCATCGGTCGGGGGCAGCGCCTTCCAGCGCTTCTGGTCCTTCGCCGAGCGGGCGCCGGGCACGGGGGTGCGGGGCGACCCGCGTGCCGCGACGGCCGAGAAGGGCGAGCGCATCCTGGCCGCCATGGCGGAGGCCCTGGCGCGCGGATTGCGGGACGGCGCGCTCTGGACCCGGCCGGACGATGTCTGGAGCCCGGGCCGGGCGCAGCGCTGAACGCTAGTAGGAGAAGGGGATGTTCATCCGCGCCCCGGCGGCAGGCTCCCGGTAGAGGCTGTCGCGCTCCCGCGTGTAGTCGTTGTCCGACTGCACGCGGGCGTCGGGCAGGTTCCGCGGGCGGATGAGATCCGGGCGGATCTGGGCCGTCTCCGGTGCGTAGGGGCCCCGGGGCGCCTCGATCGAGCGATTGGGCATCGGCGCGACCTCTGCCTGCGGCGGCGGTGCGGGGGCCGGCGGCGGCGGTGCCTCGACCGGGGGCGGGGTGGCGCGCCGGGCCGTGCGGCGGGCGGGGCGCCGAGGGCGGCTGCGCGTGGCGGCCGGCGGCGCCTCGGCCGACTGGACGAGCTGAACCGGAGCCGCTGCCGGACCGGGGCCTGGCATGGCCCCGAGCAGCAGGGTGGACAGGGCGAAGGTGGTGATCATCCGGCATCTCCCGCCAGGACGTGCCCGGGGAGGGGGCGGATGCCCCTGAGGTCCTCGGGCGGGTTGAGCACGGCGGGGCTGGGAAAACCCGCCCCCTCGCGCCAGGCATTCAGGGCCCAGTGCACGGTCGGGAAGGCGATCTCGTCCCAGGGAATGTCGTCCCAGGCGAAGGCGCGTACCTCCAGGCTCTCGGGGCCTGCCTCGAAGCCGGGCTCGGCGAGGCGGGCACGGAACATCACCTGCACCTGGCCCAGCCGGGCGATGGAATAGACGGCGAGGACGCCTTCGGTCTCGATCCGCGCGCGCGCCTCTTCCCAGGCCTCGCGCCGCGCCCCTTCCTCCACCGTCTCGTGCATTTCGAGATAGCCGGCGGGCAGGGTCCAGAAGCCGCGTCGCGGCTCGATGGCGCGGCGGCAGAGCAGCACCGCGTCCGGCCCGGCCCCCGGCCCGGCTCCTGGCACGGCCACCACGGAGCCCACCACGACCTTGGGGTTCTCATAGGCGATGAAGCCGCAGTCCCGGCAGGTCAGCCGGTCCTGGTCATCCCCCTCCTGCCGCCTTCTTTCGAACTGCCCGGCCATCGGGAAAGAATGGGCCGCCGGACCTGCCCTCACAACCCCTTCCGGGGCGGGAACTAGACCCGGAGGTCGAGCAGCGAGCCGCGCGGCAGGGGAGTCGCAGGGGCGGCCGGGACCGCTTCCAGCGCCCGCTGCGGCGGCGCGGACTGACCATTGCTGCTTCCGCCGGTCCGGACCGGCTGGACCTGCCCGATCCCCGCGGCGCGGGAGACATCCTGCGTGAAGGCAGCCAGGGAGTTGGTGCTGATCATGCGCAGGATGGTGCCGGAAAGGCGTGAATCGCGGGTTAATCTGGCGGCGGGGCGGGCGGTGCGCATGCCCCAGCCTCGCCGATCCGGCCGTTAACCTTCCAGCAACCCATGGCTGCAATGCGGGCCGGATCAGACGGCCTGGGCGGAAGGCAGGCGCTGCGCCTCCAGGAAATCGAGGCGCGCAAGCAGATCGTCGTCCCGGCAGAGCATCAGGCCGCGCAGTCCGGTGCCCTCCGGCGCGTCCAGCTCCAGCTCCAGCAGCCGGGTGCCCTCGGCCACTTCCACCGGCATGGCAGTCGCGAAATCGCCGCCGGGCGGGTCGGGGATCATGGCCGTGCCCGCCGGCACGGCATCCGCGAAGAGGGTGAAGGAGAGCGGGGCGCCCGCCCCGCCGCGCAGCTCCAGATGCAGGCGCAGCAGGCCGTCCGAGCCGGGGGGCAGAGGCAGGCGCAGCCGCGCGCGGCCGCCGGCCAGCGGCGTTCCCCAATCCTCCGGCGGCCGCCATCCCGGCCCGTCCCGCACCGTATCCGAGAGGGCGATGGTGAGGTCGGGCTTCAGCGCATCGGCCCGGCGCAGGGAGATATGGTGGCCCAAGGGCAGGGCCAGGCGCTCGGGTGCGGGCGGCGTCTCCAGCCGCGCGAAGCGTTCCAGCGCATCCTGCACCTGGGCCAGCACCGCCTCCCAGCGGCGGGGGCGCCGCGCGGCCACGGCCTGCGCGGCCTGCTCCAGGGCGCCCGGCTCGAAAAGCAGGCGCTCCACCGTCGCGGCCATGTCCAGCTCGCTCTGCGGATCGACATAGACAGCGGCGTCGCCGCCCGATTCCAGCAGGGCGGAATGTCGTGGAATGACCGGGACCTTGCCCCAGGCAAGGCTTTCCGTGACCGGCAGGCCCCAGCCCTCGTAGTGGGAGTTGTAGACCGTGAAGAGGCAGTCCCGGTAGAGCGCCGCCAGCCCGCCGTCGGAGATGTCGTGCAGCAGCACAACATGGCGGGCCAGTTCCGGGCTGCCCTCCAGCAGGTTCATCGCCGGTTCGGCATGCCAGCCCGGCGCGCCGACGCAGACCAGGCGCGGGATGCGGCCGGGCCCGTGGCGGCGCAGCAGGGCAAGCCAGGCGCGGAAGACGGTGAGGTGGTCCTTCCGGCTCTCGATCGTCGCGACGAAGAGCACATAGGGCTCGGGCGACCGCGGCGCGCGGGTGCCCTCCAACGCGGACGGGTCCGGGGCGGCATTGCCGCGCGGGTCGGCGTCGAGCGGCACCACCTCCGTCGACAGGTCCAGGCCGGGGAGCAGCGCATCCAGGAAGCGGCGGCCATCCGCCCGGGTGCATTCGGAATTGCACAGCACCCCATGGGCATGCACGCCCATGGCCGAGAACCAGCGCACATAATCCTGCACGAGCGTGCGGACGCAGTGTTCGGGCATCACCAGCGGCACGCAGTCATGCAGGAAGGGGACGTAGCGGATTCCGGCGGCGCGCTGCGCCGCGCGCAGCCCGCGGAAATAGTCCGGAATGCCCCAGGAATTGCCGAGGTTCACCAGCATGGCGCCGTTGGCGAAGCCATGCAGCGGCCCGCTCTTCGCGGCGTCCAGCACCGTGTCCCGCGCGAGGATCCAGTCGGGATCGGAGGTGTCGGCCCCGGCGGCGGCACTGGCGAGCAGGCGGGACAGCGCATCCGGCGGCACGGCGCGCCAGCCGGCCCGGTCGCGGTCATAGGCGAGATAGGCCGCATCCTGCCCCGCATTCAGCGCGGCGCCGACGAGGCTGGCTTGCACGCGCTGGATGCCGGTGACGGTGCGGCGGCCCCCGAAATGGAGCAGCAGGTCGCTGACATCGAAGGCGATGCTGCCCCCGACGCCCTGGTTTCCGATGCCCGAGCTGGTGCCGCCGCTGCGCAGCATGGCCATGCGCGGCCGGGGCGGCGGCGCGAGGACGGTGGAGCGCGCCCGGGCGGCGGGAAGCGAGGGGGGGCGAGGCGGGGAGATCATCCGCCCAGCAGGGCGTGCCGCCGGGGCGGCCGGGGCTGGCGCTGGGTCGGCGGCGGGCACCGGGGGCTCGGCGCGCGGCGGCTCGGGAAAGGTCGGGCTTTCCGATTCGAGGGCGCGGATCGCGGCTTCGGCCTCCGGCGTGCCGGTGGCCCCGATCGCCAGCGCCACGGAAAGGGCATAGGCCGCGAGCGCGTCCTCCACCCGGCCCATCAGGCGCAGCGCGTGCCCCCGGTGGCGGTGTGGGGCCGGGTCGGCCGGGGCTTCCGCGGCCGCCTGGGAATAGGCGACCAGGGCGGCCTCGGGCTGCCCCGCAGCCCGCAAGGCATGGGCCCGCCAGAGCAGGAGGGGCGCAGGATCTGCCGAAAGGGCCGCGGCCTCGGCATAAAGCCGGGCCGCGCCATCGAAGTCGCCGGCATGCCAGAGGCGCGCGGCGTGCTCCTGCTGAGCGGAAGGGGCGGGGGTCTCGTTCGGCCAGGCGTCCATCACCCCGATGGGTAGCGGGCGACGCGCCCGGCCGGAAGGGGAAAGGGACGGATCAGGGATCCAGGCGGCGTCCCGTTTCGGCGTTGAAGACGTGCAGATGGGCCGGCGGCAGGCGAACCGGCAGGGCCGAGCCGGTGAAGGCCCCGGAAAGCCGCGCCGTGATGGCCAGGCCGCCGGGCGCGCGGCCATGAACGACCGTCTCGGAGCCCAGCGGCTCCACCAGCTCGACCGCCAGCGGGATCGAGTCGGGTCCCTCGCCCGGGGAGAGGTGCTCGGGCCTGAGGCCAAGGGTCAGGGGCATGCCCGCCGGGCCGGGGCGCGGGCCGTCGGAGAAGCGGATCGGCGCGCCGCCGGGCAGGCGCGCCGAGGCGCCGCCCTCCTCCAGCGTGGCGGGGATGAAGTTCATCGCCGGGCTGCCGATGAAGCCGGCGACATAGGTATCGGCGGGGCGGGAGAAGATCTCCATCGGCGGCGCCACCTGCGCCGGGCGGCCGGCATTCATCACCACCAGCCGGTCGCCCAGCGTCATCGCCTCCACCTGGTCATGCGTGACGAAGAGGGAGGTGACGCCGAGCCGGCGCTGCAGCCGCCGGATCTCGGCCCGCATCTGCACGCGCAGCTTGGCATCGAGGTTGGAAAGCGGCTCGTCGAAGAGGAAGAGGGCGGGCTCCCGCACGATGGCGCGGCCCATGGCCACGCGCTGGCGCTGCCCGCCCGAGAGCTGCTTCGGCTTGCGCTCCAGCAGCGCGCCGATGCCGAGGATCTCGGCCGCGTCCTTCACCCGCCGCTCGATCTCGGCGCGGGGCAGGCCGCGGATCTTCAGCCCATAGGCCATGTTCCCGAAGACGGACATGTGCGGGTAGAGCGCGTAGTTCTGGAACACCATGGCGATGTCCCGGTCCGCCGGCTCCAGCCCGGTCACGTCGCGGTTGTTGATCACCACCTGGCCGGAGCTGGGGGCCTCCAGCCCCGCCACGATCCGCAGCAGCGTGGACTTGCCGCAGCCGGAGGCGCCGACGATCACGACCAGCTCGCCATCGGCCACCTCCAGGTCGATGCCGTGCAGGACCGGGGTGGCGTTGAAGGACTTGCGGACATCCCGCAGGGAAAGGGTGGCCATGGGGGCTACTTCTCGGTCTCGGTCAGGCCCCGTACGAACCAGCGCTGCATCAGCGCCACCACGAGCACGGGGGGCAGGAGGGCCAGCACGGCGGTCGCCATGATGGTGTTCCAGTCGTTCTGGGAATCGCCCCGGCCGATCATCTTCGAAAGGCCGACCACGATCGTCTCCATGGAGCGGTCGTTGATGATCAGCAGCGGCCAGAGATACTGGTTCCAGCCATAGATGAAGAGGATGACGAAGAGCGCCGCGATGTTGGTGAGCGAGAGCGGCAGCACCACGTCCCGCAGGAAGCGCAGGGGCCCCGCGCCGTCCATCTTCGCCGCCTCCACGAACTCGTCGGGGATGGTCAGGAAGAACTGCCGGAACAGCAGCGTGGCGGTGGCCGAGGCGATCAGCGGCACGACCAGCCCCGCCCAGGTGTTGCCGAGGTTCAGGTCCACGATCACCTGGAAGGTCGGAATGATCCGCACCTCCACCGGCAGCATCAGGGTGATGAAGATGGCCCAGAAGGCCGCCATGCGGCCGGGGAAGCGGAAGAAGACCACCGCATAGGCGGAGAGGATCGAGATGACGATCTTCCCCACGGCGATCAGCACGGCCATCAGCAGGCTGTTCAGCAGCATGGTGGAGGCCGGCGTGGTACGGGTCCGCCCGCCGCCCTCGTTCCAGGCGATGGCGTAGTTCTCCGCCGCATGAACGCCGGGCAGGAGCGGGACATCGCCCCGGCCGATGGTGGCGGCATCATGGGTGGAGCCCACCAGCGTCATCCAGATCGGGAAGGCGACGATGATGACGCCGAGGATCAGCGCGGCATGGGCCACCAGGCGCGAGGCGAGCCGGCGCCGCCGCGTGGCCCGCAGCAGCGCATCGTCGCGGATCACCGGCGCGCGGGAGGGGAGGGTGCCTTCCATCAGTAATGCACCTTCTTCTCGACCGCGCGGAACTGGATGGCGGTGAGGCCGATGACGAGGATCATCAGGATCACGCTCTGGGCCGAGGATTGCCCGAGGTTGAGGTTCTCCACCCCGTCCACATACACCTTGTAGATCAGCGTCTCCGTCGCCTTGGCCGGGCCGCCATTGGTGAGGGCGTGGATGATGCCGAAGGTCTCGAAGAAGGCGTAGGTGAGGTTCACCACCAGGAGGAAGAAGGTGGTCGGCGAGAGGAGGGGGAAGACAACCGTCCAGAAGCGCCGCGCCGGGCGCGCGCCGTCGATGGCCGCCGCCTCCAGCACGCTGGCGGGGATGGACTGGAGCCCCGCGAGGAAGAAGATGAAGTTGTAGGCCAGCTGCTTCCAGGCCGCGGCGATGATGACGAGCACCATCGCATGGGTGCCGTTCAGCCGGTAATCCCAGGCGATGCCCAGGGCGTTCAGCCCGCGGCCGATCAGCCCGATCTGCGGCTGGAACAGGAAGAGCCACAGCACGGCCGCCACGGCCGGGGCCACGGCATAGGGCCAGATCAAGAGGCTGCGATAGATGGTGGCGCCGCGCAGCGACTTGTCAGCCTGCACGGCCAGGAACAGCGCAAGGCCAAGGGCGAGCCCCGCGACGCAGGCGGAGAAGACGAGGGTGTTCAGCGCCGCGTTCACCCAGGACGGGTCGGTCAGCACCTCACGGAAGTTTTCCAGCCCGACGAATTCGCGGGAGAAGCCGAAGGCGTCCTCCCGCAGCAGGGACTGGTAGATCGCCTGGCCCGCCGGCCAGAAGAAGAACACGAAGGTCACCGCAAGCTGGGGCGCCAGCAGCGCCAGCGGCAGGAGACGGCCGCGGAAGATGACTTTTTTCTGCATGGAGCCCTTCGTCGCGCCGGGCGGGAGCCTCCCGCCCGGCGGTACGCTATCAGTTGTTGCGGTTGGTGCGCTCGAAGTTGCGCAGCACCTGGTTGCCCCGTGTATTGGCCGCGGCCAGGGCCTGCTCCGGCGTCGCCTGCCCCTGGAAAGCCCGCTCCATCTCCTCCTGGATGATGTTGCGGATCTCGATGAAGCCGCCGAGGCGGATGCCGCGGCTGTTCGGGGTCGGGTCGCCGCCGCGCAGCATCTGCTCGATCGGCACGTCCGCGCCCGGGTTCTGCTGGTAGAAGCCGGCCGCCTTCGTGGCCTCGTAGGCGGAGCGGGTCACGGGGACATAGCCCGTATCCTGGTGCCACTTGGCCATCACGGCGGGGCTGGTGATGTAGCGGAAGAACTCGCCCACGCCCTTCAGCTCCTCGGCACTGCGCCGCGCGTTGGGGCCGCGATTCATCGTCCAGAGCGCCGCGCCGCCGATGATGGAGTTCCGCGGCGTCGTGCCCTCGTAATAGGGCAGCATGGCCGCGCCCCACTGGAACCGCGCCTCACGCGAGATGCGCGCGCGCAGGCCCGAAGAGGCGAAGCTGATCGCGCATTCGCCCGCCGGGAAGAGCGGGTCGCCCGCCGTGTCGCGCCCGGCATAGCGGAACAGCCCTTCCTTCTGCCAGTTCACGAGGTTGGTCAGGTGGCGGGTCAGGAGCGGGTTGGTGAGGTTCAGCTCCGTGTTCAGCCCCTCGAAGCCGTTGGCGCGGCTGGCGAGCGGCACGTCGTGGATGGCCAGGAGCTGCTCCACCATCAGCCAGGTCGGCCAGGCGGTGGTCATCGGGCAGGCGATGCCGGCGGCCTTCAGCCTGCGGGCGGCCTGCTCGACGCCCTCCCAGGTGGCCGGGAAGCTGTTCGGGTCGAGGCCCGCGCGCTGGAACATGTCCTTGTTGTAGAAGGCGATGGCGGTGCTGCTGTTGAAGGGCAGGGCCATCAGCCGGTTGTCGGCGGAGCTGTAGTAGCCCGCAACAGGCCCGATGAAGTCGCGCGTGTCGATCGCGACGCCAGTCTCGGCGATCAGCTCGTGCAGCGGCTTGATGGCCCGGCCGGCGGACATCATCGTGCCGGTGCCGACCTCGAACATCTGCACGATGTGCGGCGCCGTGTTGGAGCGGAAGGCCGCGATGGCGGCCACCACGGTCTCGGCATAGCCGCCACGGAAGCTCGGGACGACGCGGTACTGCTGCTGGGTCGCGTTGAAATCGGTGGCCAGCTGCTCGAGCATGCCGCCGAGCGGCTGGTTCAGCCCGTGCCAGAACTGGATTTCGACGGGCTGCTGCGCAGGCGCGCCAAAGGATGAGCCGATGAGGCCGGCCAGCGCGAGGGCGCCGGCGGCAAGGTGGCGTCGCCGCATGACGAAGTTCCTTCCCAGGGAGAGAATGTGGCCGGGGTAGCCGCCCCGTGTTGCAATCAGACTACAATCGGATGACGCCTTCGTGGAAGGGCGCACATCCGCTGTGGAACTCCGGTCATTAAATGAGCCTTTAGCCTCGTGACGCACATTTCCGTGATGGAACCCGATGCGTCCCTTTCACCTCCCGCCACAATGGCGCGCCCTGCGACGCCACGGGGCGGAGGTTCCGCGCCTCACCAGGCCAAGCCTTCCTGGCCGCCGCGCCGCGCCTCGCCTCGCCTGCCACCCGAGGCGGCGGTGACCCGCCTGCGCGCCGCGCTCGAGGCGGTGTCACGCAGCCTCGCCGCGGCCGCCGCGGGTGGCCAGGCCCCGGCTCCGCGCCCCGCCGCCCCTTCCGGCGCCTCCCCTGAGGAACGCTGAGTCGGTCTTGCGGCACCTGCCGGTTTTCCGGTTGATGGTGGCGTGCAGACCGACGAGACGGGGCCGCCGCCCTCCATGCCCCGACGCCGCCGAGTGGTCGGCGCCCTGGGCGTTGCCCAGACGCTTGCCTGGGCCTGTTCCTACTACCTGCCCGCCATCGTCGCGGCCCCGATGGCGCGCGACTTCCGCCTGCCGCCCAGCGCCATCTTCGGCGCCTTCTCCGCCGCGCTTCTGCTGACCGCGCTGCTCGGGCCCTGGGTCGGGCGCGTGATCGACCGGCGGGGCGGGCGGGGCGTGCTCGCGGCCTCAAACCTCGCCCTCGCGGCCGGGCTGGTGCTTCTGGCCGTGGCGCCCACGGGCTGGCCGGCCATCCTCTTCCTGGGATGGGGCGTGCTCGGTCTCGGCATGGCCCTCGGCCTGTACGATTCCGCCTTCGCGACCCTGGCCGGCCTCTATGGAAAGGATTCGCGCGGCGCCATTTCCGGTGTGGCGATGATGGCGGGTTTCGCGAGCACCATCGGCTGGCCCCTCACGGCCTGGATCGAAGCGGACTTCGGCTGGCGCGGGGCCTGCCTGGCCTGGGCGCTGCTTCAGCTCGGACTCGCGCTGCCGCTGCATCTCCTCCTCGTGCCCCACGCCCCGCCGCCCGCGCCTGCGGCGGCCAGCGTAGAGGATCCGGACGCGGCCACTGGCTGGGCCCCGCTCGCATTGCTTGCCCTGGCCCTGACCGGAACCGGCTTCAACGTCGCCGCCCTGGCCGCGCATCTTCCCGGCGTGCTCACCCTGGCCGGGGCCACGCCCGAGGCGGCCCTGGCGGCAGCGAGCCTGGTGGGGCCGATGCAGGTGCTCTCGCGCGTGCTGGACGTGTCGCTGCTCCGCCGCCTGCATCCGCTCACCACCGGGCGCGTGGCGACCGCGGCGCATCCCGTGGCGGCGGCGGCCCTCGGCCTCGGGCTCGGGCCCGCCGTCTTCGCGATCATCCACGGCGCGGGGAACGGCATGCTGACCATCGTGCGCGGCACCCTGCCGCTCGCGCTCTTCGGGGCGCGGGGCTACGGGGCGCGGCAGGGCATCATCCTGGCACCCATGCGCCTCCTCCAGGCCCTGGCTCCCGTCGCCTTCGGGCTTGCGCTGGAGCGGGTCGGCCTCAACGCGCTTTGGCTCTATGCGGGAGTCGGGCTGCTGTCCCTCGGCGCCCTTGCCGCCCTGCGGACCGGGCGGAACTAGCGGCGCGGGAATCGCCGCGGGCCGTGTTGCGGCTGCCGCTTCCGGCCGCGGCCTGGCCCCTTGCCCGGCACGACCGGATGCGCTTCCTGCGGGGACGACAGCCAAACCGGAGGACGCCATGGCCGAGGCCTTCATCTGCGACGCCGCCCGCACCGCGATCGGACGCTATGCGGGCGGACTTTCCGCCGTCCGCGCCGATGACCTCGGCGCCGTACCGCTCAAGGCCCTGATGGCCCGCAACACGGGGGTGGACTGGGCCGCGCTGGACGACGTGATCTATGGCTGCGCCAACCAGGCCGGCGAGGACAACCGCAACGTGGCCCGCATGGCCCTCCTGCTCGCGGACCTGCCGGACACGATCGGCGGCAGCACGGTCAACCGGCTCTGCGGCTCCGGGATGGATGCGGTCGGCATCGCCGCGCGCGCCATCAAGGCCGGCGAGGCAGGCTTCATGCTGGCGGGCGGGGTGGAAAGCATGACGCGTGCGCCCTTCGTGCAGGGCAAGAGCGCCGAGGCCTTCGGCCGCGTGGCCGAGATCTACGACACGACCATCGGCTGGCGCTTCGTGAACCCGCTGATGAAGGCGAGGCACGGCGTGGATTCCATGCCGGAGACCGCCGAGAACGTCGCTCAGGACTTCCAGGTCAGCCGCGCCGACCAGGACGCCTTCGCGCTCCGCAGCCAGCAGCGCGCCGCTGCCGCCCAGAAGGCCGGGCGCTTCGCGGAGGAGATCGTCCCCGTCACCATCCCGCGCCGGAAGGGCGACCCGGTTGTCTTCGCGCAGGACGAGCACCTGCGCCCCGAGACAACGGCCGAGGCCCTTGCCCGGCTGCCCACGCCCTTCCGGAAGGAAGGCGGCAGCGTGACGGCCGGCAACGCCTCGGGCGTGAATGACGGCGCCTGCGCGATCATCCTCGCCGACGAGGCCATGGCGCGACGCCAGGGCCTGACCCCGCGCGCCCGCGTCGTCGCCACCGCCACGGCCGGCGTTCCGCCGCGGATCATGGGCTTCGGCCCGGCGCCCGCCACGCGCAAGGTGCTGGAGAAAGCCGGCCTCAAGCTCGCGGACATGGACGTGATCGAGCTGAACGAGGCCTTCGCCGCCCAGGCCCTCGCCGTGACCCGGGACCTCGGACTGCCGGACGACGCCGAGCATGTGAACCCGAATGGCGGCGCCATCGCCCTTGGCCACCCGCTGGGCATGAGCGGCGCGCGCCTGGTCCAGACGGCGGTGCACGAGCTGCACCGGCGCGGCGGCCGCTACGCGCTTTGCACCATGTGCATCGGCGTCGGGCAGGGCATCGCCATGGTGGTCGAACGCGTCTGATACTGCGGGGGGTCTGTTCTGGGCTGACGGTTTGTCCCGGGGAGAGGAAGAAGGAATTCTTCCTCTCCCCGGACCCCTCACCATCGTCTTTTTCTAGAAGTCTGGAATCACGGGGCTGACGGTGCGCCTGAGGTCTAGGACCTCAGGCGACTGCAAAGGCAGGATCAGCACCCTGCAACGGGAGATCCCTTCGATCCGGGGTATCCACGGCAGTCCGACGGGGTTCCAAGGGTCTCAGGCCCTTGGCGGGTGAGGGCAGAGCCCTCCCTCCGTCAGAAGCACCGCAGAACTACATCGGGCGCGCCGGTCTTGCCGGCGCGCCTTTTCCTCACGGGGCGCTACGCAGGCCTTCGTCCTGGAGGCTCTTCGCCGTATCACTCCATTGCGCGGTGTCGGCCACGGAAAGTCCGGCCTGCCGTGCCGCATCCTCGGCGGCGCGCGGAAGCACGGCGAACAGGGCCTGCATCATTGCCGCGTCCCGCTCGTCCTTGATCGAGTCCAGGAACTCGCGCAGCTCCGGATGGCTGACGCGCAGGAAGGGGCCGAACTTGTCGCTCGCCCGGCCCAGCCAGTCCCGGAACATGTGAGGCCAGCCGGCCGCCTGGCGGAACTCCAGCCGTGCCTCGCCATCCTTGCTGGCCAGCTTCAGCCGTACCGAGGCCCAGCGCATCGGGCCGCTTGCGAGGCTCGCCACCGTCATGTCGAGGTGGCGGTAGGACTCGCCGGGCAGGTGCTGATGCAGCCGCACTGCCTCGAAGCGGGCCGGGGCGCGGCCGGGCGCGACATTGGTGGGCGTGGCGCGCACCGGGGGTGTGGCGGGGCGGGTTGGCGTCAGAGGAGCGACTGCGGGGCGGGCCGGCTCAGGGGCGGGTGCCGGCTCGCCGACGGGCCGCGGCATCGGCGGGGGCTGAAGCGTCGGCGGCGCATAGAGCCGCGGGCCGGCGGCCGGGGCCGCGGCAGGCGCCACCGCTTGCGGCGCCGGGGTAGGCGCGACCACGCGGACCGGCGGGGCGGGCAGCGGCGCCGGCTGGGGCGCGGGGGCCGCAGGCGTGGGCTTGAGCGGGGCCGGCATGACCGGGGCGGCAGGCGGGCTCGCCACGGGCCTGGCCGCCGGCGCAGCCGTTGCGACGGGAATCGCGGCGGGGGGCGCGGGAGGCTGTGTGGAGGCCGCCGGGAGAGCCGGCGCGGGGGGCACCGTCGGCGGCGCGGCCGGCTGGGGCCCCGGTGCGGCTGGCGCGAAGGGGCTCGCGGCGGACGGTACGGCCGGCGTGGCGGGAATCGCCGCCGGAGGCGCTGGCGGCGCGGCCGCCGGCTGCGGCGGCAGGGTCGCGCGGGGTGCCTGCACCGGGGCGACGGCCGGTGCCGGCGCCACAGCCTGGGCCGGCGCGGCGGGAAGCGCCTCGCCCATGCCGATGGCGGAAAGGGTCACGCCGGAAACCTCGGCCGAAGCGTCCTCATCCCCGGCCTGCAACCCGATCACCAGGCTCGCGCGGCCGGACAGTCGCGCCGAGAGGGGCAGGGTGAGTTCCAGCCCTTCCTCCGGCACGGCGCGCCACCCCGTCATGGCGCCGCCCGTGCCGAGCCGGTCGAGCGTGGCGGCATCCGACGGCGCCGCATCGACTGCATGAACCCAGGCCGCCACCGAGGCACCCGTGCCCCTTGCCGCGGAAAAGGCGATGCGGACGCGGTCCAGCCCCGCCGCATGAATATGCGGCAGCAGCAGGATGGCGCGGCCCTTCGCAGCGGCCCGGAGCAGGGGGCGCGGCATCTCCTCGCCCAGGGCGATCATCTCCGCCTGGCCCTCGAGCGGGAGCGCCGCTTCCCAGCTCGCCGCCGGCAGGGAGAGGGGGATATCGGTCGGCGGCAGGGCCAGCCCTACTTCCTCGGGCATCCAGTGGGCCGGGGCGAGATAGCGGCTGCCCGGGGCGCCGGCCCAGGCGCGGAGGGCGAGGGGATGCTCGCCCTCGGTCCCTGCCCAGCGTGCCTCGCGGGAGAGGGCGGGCAGGCCGTCGCCCTCGGGGATGACCTCCAGCACCGCCGTCTCATGCAGGGGGCCGAGCGGCGTTGGAAGGTCGAGGGTGAGCCAGCCCGGGGCCAGTTCGGCGGCCGGAATGGCCCAGGAGCCCACCACCCGGTCGCTCTCGGCTGCCAGCAGGCGGAGGCGCAGCAGCCCGTGGCCGGTGGCGGGGCCCGCCAGATGTACCGCGATCGCCGCCAGCCCCGCGAGGCCGGTGCCCAGCTTGTGCCGTGCCGCGCCGGTGATGGGCGCGGCCTCGCCCTCCTCGCCCGAGAGGACGAGGCGCGGCGCGGCGGGCGGGCGGTGGGCGAGGAGACGGACCGTGTCGGCCATGGCCTCGCGCGTTTCCTCCATCTCCTGTCGCGCGGCCGTGACAGCCTGCAGCGCCTCGGACTCCCGCCGCGCCGCGGCGGCGAGGGAGTCGGCGAGCAGCGCGATCAGCCCGGGCATGGCGGCCTGCCCGGTCGGGGCGAGGAGGAAGGGCGGGGCGGGCAGGCCGGAAGCCTCCGTCCACCAGCGCGTGAGCGGCGCAATCCGCAGCCGCTCGCTCGCCACCAGGGCAAGGGTGCCCATGGGCGGGGTCGGGAGCGGTACGGCCGCCTCGGGGTCCGGGGCGCGGGTGCCATGCGGGTGGAGCAGGCTGGCCCCCGACCGGTTGGAGACCATCCAGACCTCCAGCGCAGGCGCGGCGAGGGGGGAGGGATCCATCACCCCCTCGGCCACCATCACCATGGGCTGGCCCGCGGCGAGGCGGGGGAGATGGGAGGGATCGGCGCGCAGGGTCACGGGAGGGGAGCCTTGTCGATGCGGTCGAGGAGGGGGGCCATGCGCGCGCCCCAGCCCGGAAGGGCGGCGGCGCGGGCATAGGCGGCGGCGGAGGCGGCCCGCAGGGCGGTCCGGTCCGCCGCGAGGGCGGAGAGGCGGGCGGCGAAGGCGGAGACGATCTCCGGGTCGCCGCGGCCCCCGATGATGAAGCCGTCCACCCCGTCGGCGATCATCTCGTCCACCGCGCCCGTGCGGGTGACGAGGGGCACGCAGCCCATGCGCTGCGCCTCCGGGATCGTGAGCGGCGATCCCTCGAAGCGGGAGGGAAGGACGAGGACATCGGCCCAGGCGAGAAGCGCGTCGAGCCCCGCCGGATCGGCCGGTGGCTCGATGGAGAGGCCCGGGATAGGTTCGGGCGGGCGGTCGAGCACGGCCCGCCCGGCGGCCCGCCATTCCAGGCCGGGCGTGAGCGCGACGATGTCGCGCAGCCGGTCGATCCCCTTCTGCGGGTCCAGCCGGCCGATGAAGAGGGCGCGCAGCTTGCCCTCCCGCTCCGCGCGAGCCGCCATGGCGGCCGCGGCCGCGCCGGGGGCGGCCGGCTGGCCCGGGCCGTTGGGCACCACGTCGATCTTGGAGCCCGGAATACCCTGCGCGATGCACCAGCGGCGCAGCCCTTCCGAAACGACGACGACGCCGTCATAGGCACCCTCATGCGCGAGCAGGGCATGCGGATTGCCCAGGGGGGCGCCGGCCAGCTCGCGCTCGATCACATGCAGCCCGGCCAGGGTGGTCGTGCCCAGGCCGCGCAGCGCCCCGGCCAGGGCATGGGCGCCTTGGGCATGGGTGGCGAGCATGGCATGCATCGGAGCGAACTGCCCCAGCGCATCGCGCGCATTTGTTACCCCGGGCAGCGGCGCGCCGAGATGGCTTGTGTCCGGGTCGCGCCCCTCGATGCCGCCGCGCTGCGGCAGCTGCACCGTCTCGAAGGCGGCGAGCGCATCGGGGGAGAGGCGGGCGGAATCGGCGCCTGTGACGAAGAGATGCGGGCGCCAGCCCCGCTCCCGCAGAATGCGGGCGTAATTCGTCACCACCCGCTCGACCCCACCCAGCTCGAAGATGGGCACGGCCAGGGCGATGTCGCGCCCCTCGCCCGGCGAGACCCAGGGGAGGACAGCGCCCGCGCCGATCAGCTCCGCATAGCCCTGATGGGCGCGGGCACGCGGGCGGCGCCAGTCGCCGCGCCACTCCCCATGCTCGGGATGGCGGGTGGCGAAGGCTTCGGACAGCGCGGCCAGCTCTGCCGCCGCATCCGGCGCCACGGAGGGTGGCGCATCCGCCAGGGGCACGGGCAGGGTGATGGCAAGGCTGGCCGCCCGGCGCGTGACGGACCCTAGAAGGGAGCCGAGGGCCGCGGCCTCCGCGAAGGCCTCGGTGCGGAACAGCAGGAGGGCGGCGTCCTCCGGCAGCGCGCCCTCGCTCCGCTCCAGGGCCAGGTGCCCCGGCCCCTCGGTCGAGAGGGTGATCCCGACCGCATCGGCCTGCCGCAGCAGGATCTCGGCCTGCCAGAGCGCGTTGTGCAGCAGCTTGCCCGCGGCCAGAGCCTCCAGCGCCGCCTCGGAGGCGAAGAGGAGGAAGGGCGGGGCATGCACCGCCTGCGGATGGCGGCTGGATTCCACGATCGCGCGCCGCGCCGCCTCGCGCGGGAGGGCAGGCCGGGCAGGGCGGAGCGCGTCCACCACCGGCTCGGCCCATTCGCTGCCCTGACGGAGCAGGAGGAAGCGCGGCACCTCCGCGGATTCGAGCGCGAGCAGGCGGCGCGGGTCCAGTAGCCGCCGCTGGCGCCCGCGCATCCCCGCCAGGATGCCGGCCCGGCGGCGCTCCGCCTCCAGCCGCATGCCCCCGGCGCGGCGCCGGTACCGGAACCCCGCCATGGGCAGGTGCCGCCCGCGGAAGCCGGCCTCGGCGGCGCGAAGCCAGAAGTCCCAGTCCTCGAAGCCCTGGCGCATCGTCTCGTCGAAGCGCAGCCCCGCCTCGAACACCGCGCGGGCGACGAGGCTGCCCGCGTCGCACGTGTTCTCCAGCAGGTGCAGGAAAAGAGAGTGCTCGCCGGCGGCCGAGCCATGCTCGGCGATGCCGAAGAAGTCGAAATCCGGATAGACCCAGCCGATGCGGGGGCCCGAGGCCTCCAGCAGCGCCGCCGCCCGGTCGAGCAGCCAGGGGCCGAGCCGGTTGTCGGCATCGAGCATGAAGAAGGCGCGGCAGGAGGGCCAGGCGCGCAGGGCGAAGTCGACGCCGGCGTTGCGGGCGGCGGAGAGGCCGCCATTGGCCTGGCGCAGCAGGAAGACCCGGCCGGGATGGGCGCGCGCGAGGGCAAGGGCGACCTCCCGCGTCTCCGGCATGGGGCAGCCGTCATCCACGATGACCGTCGCGATTCGGCGCGCCCCGCGCTGGGCAAGGACCGAAAGAACCGCCTCCGCCAGCAGGGCCGGCTGTCGCCAGGCCGGGATGATGACGGCCACATCCGGCGCGATGGCGGGCCCGATGCCCCACTCGATGCTGGGCCCAATGCAGGGCGCGGTCCCGCCGCTCTCCACCGGATGATCCCCTGCCTCTGCCATCCCCGAGCCCGGTCCGTGCCGAATTATCTCACCCGCCCCCGGCCACGCCAAGGGAGCCGGCGGGGAGGCGGCGCAGCCGGGCGAGATAGGCTTCGGCCATCGCCGTGCCGCCCCAGGCGGTCGCGAAGCGCCAGGCAGCTTCCGCGCGGGTCCGGGCGGGGCCGGCCGGGTCGAGGCAGCCGGCGAGTGCATCCGCCATTTCGGCGACATCCTCCGGATCGGCCAGCGCGGCAAGGCGGGCGGCGCCCGAGCCTAGCGCCTCCAGCGCCTCATGGCTGGCCACCACGGGGAGGTGATGCGTGGCCGCTTCGAGGAAGGCCAGGGGCGCTCCTTCCAGCCGGGAAGGCATGACCAGCGCATCCGCCCCGGCCAGCAGCTCCGCCGGGCGGGGATGCCTGCCCAGCAGGCGCAGCGGATGGTCGGCCGAGGCCTCCGCGCTGAGCTGCGCATCCAGGCTGCCCGTGCCGGCGGCGGCGATCACGCCGCCGCTGCGCCGCGCGAAGGCCTCGGCGAGGAACGGCAGGCGGTCGGCACCCTTCGCGGCATCCAGGCGGCCGAGGAAGAGGGCGACGAGCGCGTCGCCGGGCAGGCCAAGCCGCTTCCGCAGCGCCGCGCGCCAGGCGTCGCGGTCCATCTCCGGCGGCGCGTCCACGCCGTTCCGGATGGTGGCCACCCGGCCCGCGGCCAGGCCGAGGAAGCGCTCGAGGCGGAAGGCCGTGGGGGCGGAGACGGCCACCCAGTCGGCCCGCATGGCGTGCGCTGCCGCCAGGGCCTCCTCATCCAGGCCAGGCGGCGGCTCCTCTCCATGCGGGGCGAGATGGGAGACGACCAGGGTGGGCGTGCCCGATTCGGCCAGGGCCTCGAAGGCGCCGCCGGCCTGGTCGGGCCAGGGCAGGGGGAGGAGAACGACGTCCGGCTTTGCCTCCGCCAGGGCGGCGCGCACCGCTTCGGCCTGGGCCTGGCGGGCCGTGGCGGGAAGCCCGCGCCGCCAGGCGACGGGCAGGTCGAGCAGGCTGCGGCCGGGCGCCGCCAGGGAAGGATGCAGCGCGGGGGCCGCGGCCAGCGTGACCTGCATGCCAGCCTGCGCCGCCGCATCGGTGATGCGAAGCGTATGCGCCTCTGCGCCGCCGAAACGCTCTCCGGGGAAGAGGACCAGCAGGCGCCGTGTCCGCGTGGTCCGTGCCATGCGCCTTTCATCCAACGGATCAGTGACCGCGACAACCCTTGCGCAACTGGCCCATGGCTTGCGAAGGGACGCCCGGCCCCGGCGGGGACCGCCCGAGGGACCCGGCACGGCGCGGCCGGCGCCCCGGCGGTTCGCCCGGATGGCCGTGCGGGCAGCTTCGGCTGGGGGCCGCTGTGAGGTATGATCCTCCAGCGTGTCCGGCCGGGGACGTCGATCTGGGCGAGGACGAGGAATGGCACGATACCTGGTGACGGGCGGCGCCGGCTATGTGGGCAGCCATGTGGTCCTGGCGCTGCTCGAACGTGGCGACGATGTGGTGGTGCTCGACAGCCTGCGGCAAGGGCACCGCAGCGCCGTGCTGCCCGGGGCGGAGCTGGTGGTGGGCGACCTGTCGGACCGGCGGACGGTCGAGGAGGTGCTCGCGGGCTGGCGCTTCGAGGGTGTCCTGCATTTCGCGGCCCTTTCCCTGGTGGGGGAGAGCATGCGGGAGCCGCTGCGCTACATCGCCGAGAATGTGGGGAACACGCTCTGGCTCGCCGATGCCGCTGTGCGGGCCGGGGTGATGCGCTTCGTCCTCTCCTCCACCGCCGCGCTCTTTGGCCTGCCGCAGCGCATTCCCATCGATGAGGAGGAGACCAAGGGGCCCGTTTCGCCCTATGGCGAATCCAAGCTGATGGCCGAGCGCGGGCTCGAATGGGCCGACCGCATCCATGGGCTGCGTTCCGCCTCGCTGCGCTACTTCAACGCGGCGGGCGCCGATCCCGGCGGGCGGCTGGGCGAGGATCACGATCCCGAGACCCATCTGATTCCGAATGCGGTGAACGCGGTGCTCGGCCTCGGGCCGCCGCTGACCGTGTTCGGCACGGATTATGACACGCCGGACGGCACCGCGATTCGCGACTACGTCCACGTGGCCGACCTGGCGGATGCGCATCTCCGCGTGCTGGACCGCCTCAAGGACGGGCCGTCCTGCCGCTACAACGTGGGCAGCGGCACCGGCGCCTCCGTGCTGGAAGTGATCGCGGCGGTGGAGCGCGCGGCCGGGAAGCCGGTGCCGCATACGCTCGGGCCGCGGCGGGCCGGCGACCCGGCCGTGCTCGTCGCCTCCAACGACAAGCTGCGGCGGGAGACCGGCTGGGCGCCCAAGCTGGGCGCGCTGGATGACATCGTGGGCACTGCCTATGCCTGGCGGGCGCGTAATCCGCAGGGCTATCGCGGCGTGCTGGCGGAGAACGTGGCCTGAACATGCGTGTCGCGCTGTTGATGAGCCATGCCGACCGCTCCATGGCGGGCGCGCTGCGCGACATGCACTTCATGCGCTTCCTCGCCCGGGGCGGCGCGGAGATCGCGGTGTTCCGGATGCATCCGGGCACCGCGACGGAGCAGGAGCGCTTCCTGGACGGCGAGGTCCCGGTCACCTTCGCTCCGTCGGACAATCCGAAGGACATCCCGCACCGCCAGCTCTCGGCGGCCCTGATCGAGGAGGTCCGCGCCTTCGCGCCCGATGCGGTGCTGCTGAAGGGGCTGAGCTACCGCGTGAATCTGGCGCTGCACGAGGCACTGGCGAAGGGGCCGGGCGCTGCGCCGCGCATCGGCTTCGTCGTCGGCGGCGCGGTGACCGACCCGCTGCTGGACCGGGCGGATTTCATCTTCGGCGAATATCAGGAGCAGCTCGCCCGGCACTTCCCGCGCTTCGCCGAGGCCGGGCGCGCCTTCATCATGCCGAAATACGTGGACCTGGACGCCAGCCGGCCCGCGAAGAAGCCGGAGCCGCCGCTTTACGACATCGTCAATGTCGGTGGGCTCTACGACAAGCGGAAGAACCAGGAGGATGTGGTGCCCTTCACCGATTCCTGGCGTGTCGCGCTGGTCGGCGGCGGCACGCCGCGCCCGGAGGTGAAGGCGGCGGTGGCGGATACGCGCAACCTCACCCTCACCGGCCGCCTGCCGCAGCCGGAGGTGATCTCCCTGCTCGGGCGCTGCCGGATCATGGTGCACACCTCGACCATGGATGGGCTGCCGCGCGCCGTGGTGGAGGGAATGGCCTGCGGCCTCCCCGTGATCGTCTACCGTGACACCGTCCATGGCGGCTTCGCCGAGGGGCAGCATGGCTTCATGGTGGGCCGCGCCACGCTGCGGCACGCGGTGGAGCTGCTGCTGCGCGAGGCCCCACTGCGCCGGGCGATGGGCCGCCGCGCACGCCGCCATGTCGAGCTGAACCACGGGCTGCCGGCGTTGGAGCGGGCGGCGGGGGCTTTCCTCGGCTTCCTCGCGGCCTCGGCCCCCGCCCAACCGGCCCTGGGCTGAAACGGGCATGGCCGGACCCCACATCCAACGGATCGTCTTCTCCGGCGACGTGCTGCGGCCCGGCGATGCCGCTTTCCGTCCGGCGCAGACGGAGAACATCCTCTGGTTCCACCGCCTGGTGCGCGGCCAGGCTGCGGCCGCGACGCGCCTGCCCGTCGAGGCCGTGACCTGGGGCCGCGGGATCGATACCGAGCGCCTCTATGACCTCTGGGGCGCCGAGAAGAGCTGGCGCGGCTGGGCACGGCTCTTCGATGCCGGCTTCGCGCCGGAGGGGGTGGTCGCGGCCCTCGAACAGGCCTTCGGCGGCGCCGTCGTGATCGGCTTCGAGCTGGCGGAATCGATGAAGCGGATCCTGAGCCTGCTCGGGATCCCCTTCCTGGATTTCAGCGTCCATCCCGTGCGCTTCCTCGACGACGTGTTCTTCGCCGTGCAGACGAATGACGCGGCGGTCTTCGAGGTGATGCTGCCGGACCATGCGGAGGAGAGCGCCTTCCTCGGCCCGGCCGGGCTTCTCGCGGCCTCGGCCCTGAAGTTCCGGCCGAACCTGAGGATCCGTGGTGAATCGCTCCTCGTCGGCCAGACGCGCATCGACCGTTCCCTCGTGCGAGGCGGACGGGTGGTGGACCTCTCGGATTTCGGCCCGGAGCTGCGCGCGGCGGTCGGCGAGGGCGGGGTGGTGTTCAAGCCGCATCCCTATGCCAACAGCGACTTCGGCGCTCTCTCGGCCGGGCTTTCCCTGCGCCGGATGCAGGTGAGCAGGGAGAACATCTACGCGCTCATGGCCTCCGAGGAGATCCGGCGCGTGGTCGGCGTCAGCTCCTCCGTTCTACTGGAAGCGCGGTATTTCGGGCAGGAGGCGCATATGCTGCACGAATCCCCCTTCGACATTCCGGCTCGCCGGGGCGAAGCCGTGCCCGGGCAGCATCTCAGCGTGCTGGATGCCTGGGGCGACACAGATTTCTGGCGCCGCGTCCTCGCCCCGCTGGTGCCGGTGACACGCCCGGACGGCAATCGCTTTCGGCGCCCGCCCAACGCGCTCCGCACCTCGCTGCGGAACTTCTGGGGTTTCAACGAACTATCCACCGACTTCCAGGTGGCGCTGGCCCGCCCCGCCATCCAGGCGCGGGTCTAGCGTCACGCGAGCCCACCCGGGCTGCTGAGCTGCGCGTCGATCCCTGGTGCTGCCGGGTGTTGCTTCTGACCGATTGGTCTGTCTCGGGGAGAGGAAGAAGGAATTCTTCCTCTCCCCGGACCCGTCGAAGGCAGTGCCTTCGACCCATCATCATCTTCTTCGAGCTGAAATCACTGGGATCACGGTGCGCCTCGGGTCATGGACCCGAGGCGACTGCAACGGCAGGAAAAGTACCCATCACCAGAGACCCCGCCGATCCGGGGTATCCGCGGCAGTCAGACCGGGTTCCAAGGGCATCAGGCCCTTGGCGGGTGAGGGCGGAGCCCTCAACGGGAAGCCCCAACAGGTCAGAACCTCGGCAGGCCCGCGTCACTCCGGATCGGCGGCGATGCGCCGCGCGGAGGCACGCCAGATGCCGATGCCCAGCTGCCGCGTGTCACGCCCCGTCGAATCCGAGACGAGGGGGCTGAGCAGCACGAGGCCGAGATTGGTGCCGGGCGATTCCGAGCCGGCCCAGAGCGCCGAGAACACGCCGCGATGCGGCTCTCGCGGCGTGAAGCTCAGCTCCAGCGGCTCGCCATTGGCGAGGACGACCAGGGCATCCTCGGTGAAGGGCGTGCGGAAGGGCCGCTCCAGGTCCAGTTCCAGCTCCACTGTACCCGGGCCGAGATCGGGGATGACGACCGAGGCGGCGGGCGCCGTGCCGCTCCACCGCCAGCTCTCGCCGCCCCGGCCCTCGGCCGTGTGCCAGCCATAGCCGACGAAATCCGGATCGGCCGCATGCACCTCGAAGCGGGCAGGCGGTGCCGGGGGCGGGGTGCGGCGGTCCTCCGGCATGTGGCGCAGAGGGTCGATCTGCAGCCAGTCGCCGCGCTCGCGCCGGGTTTCGACCGCGGCCTGGCGGGCCGCTTCGGCCTCGGCGGCCACGCGGGCGATCTCGCCGATCACGCCCTCGATGGCCTCGCGCAGGGGCAGCGGCAGGCCGGAGAGGCTGGGGGCCAGGCGTTCGCGGATCGCTTCGGCGCGGATGCGCGCCGCTGCGGCATCCACCGCCCCGCCCGCATCGTGCATCGCGAGAAGGTCCAGGCCGTCGCTGGCGGTTTCGAGGGGCATGGCGGCTCCGGTGATCGGCACAGGTCGGGTTCGGTCAGGCAGCGCGGGCGAGGGGGCTGGCCCCGGGGGCCAGTGCCAGGGCGGAGTCCTGGAAGGCCAGGGCGAGGCTGGCAAGGGTGCGGCAGGCGGCGCGGGCGGCGGGCGTGCCGAAGCGGGCACGGCCGAAATGGAACGCCCCTTCGCCCAGCCGCTGCCGGCGCAGCGGGTCGCGGATCAGGTTCCGCAGATGCGCCACGTATTCGGCGCGGGAGCGGGCGACGAGATAGGCGGAGCCCTCGCCGCCGGTCAGCCCGAAGGCGCCTTCCTCCGACAGCACGGAGGGCAGCCCCTGGCAGAGATACTCCACGGTCTTGATCTTCAGCCCGCCGCCGTAGAACACGGGATTGATGCCGATATCTGCCGCTTCGAGGAAGGCGACCGGGTTCTCCACCTCCCCATGCAGCACCAACCCGCGGGCGCGGAAGTCCGCCAGCGCGTCGCAGACCCGGCCCGCCACATGCAGCTCCGCCCCGAGCCCGGCGATGGCCGGCCAGGCCTGGTCGATGAACCAGCGGATTCCGTCGCGGTTCATCGGGCTGTCGCCACCGAGGAAGACGATGCGCCGGGCCTCCTGGCGCGCCGGCGCGCAGGGCATGTCGGGCAGGGTATGCGGCAGCAGGAGAGACCGACCCGGCATGGCGCCGCGGAGCAGGGCGTGCTCCGCATCCTGGATCGCGAGCACCTGCTCGAACCCGTCCATGATGCCGAGTTCCTCCAGCGTCGAGATCCGCAGGAAATGCTCGCGCCCGAAATGCTCGAAGTTCTGGGTGCGGAGCGACATCACGTCATGCGTATCCAGCACGCGGATGGGCGGGGCCGGCTGCGCGTGGCGCAGATAGGACAGGCGGATGTATTCGAGGATGAGGATGGAATAGCCGCCGCTGCCGGCCAGCACGCCTTCCAGCACCTCGAAATGCGCGGCGTCGAAATACCTGCGCTCGAAGGGGGTGAGCTTCGCGTTGTCCGGCACGGGCTCCTCCAGCCGGCCGGCCGGATCGCCGGGAGAGGCGAGGAGGCGGCCGCGGCGGCCGAGCACGGCGAAGGCCGCATCCGCATCCTCCGGTTCCAGTGGGCCGAGGAAGAGCGTGTCGAGGTCCATCTCCCCCCGGGCGGCGCGCAGCATGGCCGCGATCCGGGCCTGGTTGCCCAGGCTTTCCCGCCAGAACGGAATATCGGTGACGAGAAGGGCCCTGGGCCGGTCGATCAAGGCCTGCAACGCGGCGCGGGAGCGGAAGGGCGCGAGTTGGCGCCGGACCTCGCGGGCATAGCGGGCCGCGAGCGCCGCGCTTTCCCGCGCCACCTCGCGGCGGAAGCGGGGTTCGCGGGCCCAGCGGCGGGCCAGGGCGGCAACGGCGGCGGCATCGGGCGCGGCATGGAAGGCGGCGCGGGCGCCAAGGCCCCGGAAGGCCTCGGCCGTGCCGATCACCGGCAGCCCATAGGCCAGGGCCTCCACCGTCTTGATCTTCAGCCCCGTGCCGCCCTCATGCGGGTTCACCACGAGGTCGATGCCCCGGTAGAAATCGGCCGGGCTTCCCACGCCACCCATGGGCAGGAGGCCGGGCCGGGCCGGGCCGGCGAAGCGGGAGGCGCCGCCCGCCACCCGCATCTCGGCGCCCAGCGCGGGCAGCGTCTCCGCATCCAGCGCCTGGAGGAAGCGCGCCAGCGCATGGCCGTTCAGCGGGTTGCCGCTGCCGAGATAGCCGATGCGCAGCGCCGCATGCGGGGCCGGGGAGAGAGGCTGGACCTCCGGCATGAAGCCGAGGGTGACGACCGGGCTCTCCGTCACCTCCTCGAAGGCCTGCCGCTCGTCGTCCTGGATGGCCAGGACGAGGTCCGCCCGGTCCAGGCCGCGAGCCTCCTCGGCCGAGGAGGTGTGGAAGAAGCCGATGGGCAAGCCGAGCGCCTCCAGCCGGTGGTGCCGGTCGGCGAAGACGTCGTGGGTGTCCAGCAGCTTCAGCGTGCCGGGCGGGAAGAGCTCCAGCGCCCGGCTGAGGAACACGTATTCGACGAGGACCAGATCGTAGCTCCCGGCCTGGGCAAGGGCGGCGATGGCCTCCTCCAGGGCCGGCGGGAACCAGTCATCGAGCGCGAAGGTCTCTCCGAGGCTCGGGCTCTCGGCCGTCCGGTCATAGGGAATCAGGTGGAGCCGGTCCCACGCGGCGCGCATCGCCTCGATCGCTTCGGGGACAACGGCCTCGCGCTGCACGAAGGCGAACTCGACCTGGTGGCCGAAGCCGCGCAGGGCCGACAGCAGGGCGTGAATACGTTGGCGGTTGCCGGCATCCTGGGGATGCGTGGGCGTCGGCGAGATGACGAGGCAGCGCATGGGGGTGGTGTTCTGGTCCGGTGGGCGTCGGGTCGAAGGGTGGTCGGGGGCGCCCCGGTGCGGCGCCAGGATAGGGGAGGCGGGGGGATCGCGGTCAAGGCGGGCGCCTCGCCTGGCGGTTGCGGCCGCGCTTGCTTCAGGGCATGCGACCCTTTCTAATCGGGCCTCAACGGGATCTGGGCGACGGATGTATTTCGAGTTCGGACAGGCGCTTCAGGCAGGCTTGGACTGTGCCGGCGACATCAGCCCCGACCAGGGCGCTGTGTTCGGCTGGGTGCGCCACCCTGTCGGGGAAGCTCTGGAACTGCGGGTGGAGGGCAGCCCCGGCGATCCGGTCGAGACGCTGCTGCTCGACATCCACCCCCGGCAGGACGTGGAGGCGCCGGAGGGCATGGCTGTCTCCGGCTTCAGCCTCGTGCACGATATTCCGCGCCATGCGCCGGGACGGCTTCTCATCATCGGCGTGGTGGGCACGGCGGCCGTTCAGGAAGTGGCGGTCGACCTCCTGGCCTATGACCTGCCGGTCGATGTCGAGGGCGTCACCCTCAACCGCGAATGGGGGGCGACCTACCAGCTTCTTCACGCTTCCGCGAGGGATCCGGGGCGCATCAAGACGCTCACGGCCGATGCCGGGCCGCCCGGCATTTTCGGCGGCTGGCTGGACCGGCTGCCGCGCTTCGCGGGCTCTGCCGACTGGTTCATGGATTTCCGCCGCGTCACGGCCGCCATGCTGCCGGATGGCGAGCTGGCCGTGTCCGGCGGCTTCAACCTGCCGCCCGCGCCGGGGCAGAAGGCCGCCGCGATGGCCTGTGCCCTGGTGCGCCGCCCCGGTGGCGGGACGGAGGTCCTGCCCTTCGCCGGGGAAGCCCGGGCGCCGCTCGAGGGCGGCTTTGCCCTGTCCGGCCGGGTGGACGTGCCGGCCGGGACAGCGGTCGAAGCCCTGATTCAGATCCGCCGCGGCGAGCAGAGCTGGTGGTTCCGCGCCGAGGCGGCCCGGGCCACCCTGCCGGAATTCCTGAACGCCCTGTCGCTCTCCGGCGTCGAACTGGCCGGGGCGGACCAGGGGGCGCTGCATGGCTGGGTGCGCCAGGCCCTCTCCGATCGCGGCGACGCGCTCCGGGACCGGCTGGCGACGCTCGGCCTGGCCGGCGCGCCCGCCAGGTCGGGAAGCACCGCGCTGCTCTTCGATGTGAACGACGAGTATGCGGCGCGCGTGCTCTCGCTGCTCGCGCCGCAGTTCGAGGCGCGGTTCGGCCGCATGGTGCTCAGCGGCACCGCGGCTTCACGGGCCGCGGCGGGGCTGATGCGGCGCGGGCGGATGGAGATCACGGTGCAGGGCGATGCCGAGGAGGCCTTGCTGGCGGCGGCGGAGGGGCCCGGCCAAGTGGCGCCGATCGACACTGCCTCGCTGGTCGATGCCGCCATCGAGGGCAATCCGGCGCGGCTAACAGCCAATGCGCTTCCGGCGGACCGGCTGCCGATGATCGCCGCGCTGCACGGCATGGCCGGGGTGGGCGAGATGGAAAGCACCCTGCGCCGGGTGGTGGCGCTGATGGCAGGGGTCGATGCCTCGGCCCTGCCGCTGCCGGTGCAGCGGCCCGATGCGATCGGAGGGCTGGTGGCCGAGCATTTGCGGGGCTTGTGGGAAATGGTGCCGGTTTCGGGGGTGGCGCGATGAGGAACCCATCGGTCTGCGTGATCGCGCATGCGCATCCCGACTTCTCGAAGGGCGGCGGTGAGACGGCGGCCTATCGGCAGTTCCAGACCCTGGCCGGGGAGGGGTGGGAGGCGAGCTTCGTCGCCGCCATCGAGCTGCCGGGCGGGCAATCCCCCTCGGACCGCGGCGAGGCGGTCGCCCGCTACGGGGAGAACGAATACCTCTACGCCGTGAGCGGCATGGAGGACGACCGGCTGTGGTGGCGCAGCGCGGAGGAGCGCCGCGGCCTGGTGCGGCTGCTCGCCGGCCTGAACGCCGATGTCTACCACTTCCACCACTACTGGCGCGTCGGGCTGGACCTGGTGGCGGAGCTGGCCGAGGCGCGGCCGGATGCGCGCATGGTGGTGACGCTGCATGAGATGCTGGCGATCTGCAGCCATCACGGCCAGATGATCCGCACCCGGTCCCGCGAACTTTGCCGCAAGGAGACGGCCCAGCGCTGCCTCACCTGCTTCCCGGACCAGACGCTGGAACGGCTGCGGCTGCGCAAGGCGCTGATGATCTCCGGCCTGCGGAGCTTCGACCACTTCGTCTATCCGAGCCACTTCATCGCCGAGCGCTACCGCGCCTGGGGCCTCTCCCCGGACAAGGCGACGGTGCTGGAGAACTATCTCGGCGACGACCTGCTGGCGCTGCCGCGCCGCCGGCGGGAGAGCGCGCGGCTGGCGGGGCGCTTCGCCTTCTTCGGCCAGCCCACCGAGTTCAAGGGGCTGGACATCCTGATTCCCGCCTTCGCCTCGGCGCTGGCGGAGGATCCGGCCCTTGGCCTCATGGTCTATGGCGCGACCGAGGAGGAAACGCTGCGGTTCTTCCCGCATCTGGAGCGCTCCATCACCGCCGCGGGGGACCGGATCGTCTTCGCCGGACGCTATGACGCTGCCGATGTGGTGGCGCTCATGTCCTCGATCGGCTGGGTGATCATGCCGTCCATCTGGTGGGAGAATTCTCCCGTGGTGATCCAGGAGGCCCGGCGCGCCGGGACGCCTTTGATGGTGTCGGGGATCGGCGGCATGGCCGAGAAGGTGCTGGACGGGGTGGATGGCCTGCACTTCCGCGCCGGCTCGGTGCCGGACCTCACTCGTGCCATGCTGGAGGGCGCCGTGCCGGAAAACCACGAGCGACTCTCGTCCAGCCTGCGCGACGTGATCGGGCGGGAGGAGTTCATCGGGGCGCTGCGCGGGATCTATGCTGCGGAGGGCGAGCCCGTCATGCGGGCCGCCTGAACGGAACGCGGCGGGGCGGATCGTGACGCTCGCCGACTCTTCGTTATTCCCGCGCTCGTCTAAAAAGGTATAACGGTCTCGCCTTCCGCTGCGGGAGGCCGTCATGGCCGGGCATGTCGCCCCGGCCAGAAGCCGAGTTGCAAGGAAGGTCCGGCGTGCCAGTCCGCCATCCGCATTCCGCCCGCGCTGCCGGCGCCGCTCCGGCCACAGGCCTGCCGGTGGTGGTGGCGGGCCTGTTCGCCGCCGGCCTCTCCATGGGGCTTTCGATTCCTCCAGCGGCCGCCCAGGCGCCCGCCGGACCGGGCCTGCCGCCGGTCGCCTTCCCTGCCGCTCAGGCGCCTGGGGCAGATGCTGCGGCGGGCCGCACGGCGAGCCGCGGCTCGGCCATCCTGCTGGACCAGGCGAATTACTGGAGCTCCCAGGGCAGGCCGGAACTCGCCCAGCAGGCGCTGGAGCGGCTCCTGCTGCTTGAGCCGAACAACCCGGACGTGCTGGCGACGGCGGCCGAGGTGGCCGCCCTGAATGGCGAGCGCGCCATCGCCGAAACCTATGTGGCGCGGCTGAACCAGATCGCCCCGGGCGGCGCGGCCGCGCGGCGCGGGGCGGCGGCCCTGCGGATCGCGAATGTGGACCAGGCGGTGCTGGCCGATGCCCGGCGCCTGACCCAGGCCGGCCAGCGCGAGGCCTCCATCCAGCGCTACCGCGAGATCTTCCCCAACGGGGAGGTGCCGGATGTCTACGCGGCCGAATACTACCAGACCCTGGCAAGCGTCTCCTTCCAGGGTTTCCTGGAGGCCCGGGCGGCCATGGAGGAGGTGGTCGCGCGCAATCCGGAGAACCGGCCGCTGCAGCTGGCCTATGCGCAGATCCTGGTGACGCGCGAGACGTCCCGCTCGGAGGGCATCGAACGCCTCCGCGTGCTGGCACGTTCGCCTGATGTCGCCGGCAGCGCCCGCGCCGCCTGGCGCCAGGCGATCCTGTGGCAGGGGCCGAGCGGCGAGACCTTCGCCCAGGTGCAGGAGTATCTCCGCACCTTCCCCGCGGATCCGGAGATGTCGGCCAAGCTGGAGGAATCGCGCCCGGGTCCGCAGGAGCGGCTTGCCGCGGTCCGCGTGCAGGCGTTCGAGCTGATGCGCACGAACCAGCGCGAGTCCGAGCGGCTGTTTGAATCCGCCCTGGCCGAGAATGCCGACGACGTTGATTCGATGATTGGGCTGGCCATGATCCGCCGGGCCCAGAAGCGCGAGGCCGAGGCGCGGCAGCTGCGCGACCGCGCGACCGAACTCGCGCCGGACCGGCGTGACGAGTTCCTTCGCAGCCTGGGCTATGTGAGCCCGGACGGTGTGGCCTACCCCGAACCTGGGCAGGCAGTTGCCGGCGCCTGGCGCGGCCCGGGTGGGCTTGGCCATGGCGGGCGGGGGCAGGCCGGCGCTGGCACGTCCAACGGCCGCAACGGGCGCCCCCCCACGACCGGTCCCTCCCTCCAGGCCTGGCGGGCCCTGCAACAGGGCAAGCTGGATGAGGCGCAGGAGTTGGCGCAGCGCCTGGCGCGCGGCAACGCCGCGGAGCAGGCGGATGCGGCCAATCTGCTCGGCCAGGTCGCGCTGCGCCGGGGCGACCCCGGAACCGCTAAGCTGCGGTTCCGCGAATCGCTCAACCGGCGCCCGAGGCAGGTGGAGGTGCAGGCCTCGCTCTATGGCGTGCTCGTGCAGCAGGGCCGCTTCGACGAGGCGGACCGCTTCGCCCAGCAGAGCGGCTACCGCCCCAATGTGAACACCCAGGCCTTCCGCTCCGATGTGCTGCGGGACCAGGCGCTCCGCCAGCCGGAGGCGGAACAGCGGATCGCGCTGCTCCGGCGTTCGCTGGCGGCCGAGCCGGGCAATGTCTGGGCGGCGCATGACCTCGCCCGGCTCTTGAAGACACGCGGCCAGCAGGAAGAGGCCCGCCGCCTGGAGCGGGAACTCGTGCGGCGCGGGACGCGGGATTCGATCTACGCGGCCGCCCTCCTCTCGGAATATGACGGGCGGCTGCCCGAGACCGTCTCCCGGCTCGAAGGCATCCCCGCGGCCTCGCGCACGGCGGACATGGGCGTGATGCTGGAGCGGAACCGGCGCCAGCTGGAGGTTCGGCGGCTCGAGGTGGCGGCGCGCGGGAATCCGCGCTCCCCGGCCGCGGAGCGGCTGGTGGCCCTGGCCGGCCAGCCGGACCCGACCGGCGCGACCCAGGCCGAGATCATCCGCGCCTTCAACCGGCTGCGCCAGCCGGAGAACCTGGAGGCCGCCCGCCGGGCGGCCAGCCCCGACGCTCCGGCCACCCCGGCCCCTGCCAAGGCCGCGATCGCCGCCGCCCTGGCCGATGCCGGGCGCGAGCAGGAGGCCGAGGGCCTCGCCCAGCGGGCCGAACGCGACCCGCGCCTCGCCGAGGACCTCCGGCGCACCGCCTCCGCGGCCGGGCGCCGCGCCGCGGCACGGCCCGCGCAGGCGGGAGAACGTGCCGCCGCTCCGGTGCCGGTGGCAGCGCGCGACCCGGAGAACTGGCGCGCGCAACTCTCCCTGGCACGCGTCTATGTCCGCTCGGACCGTGGGTCTGAGGCGACCGAGCTGGCCGAGGGCGTGCTGCGGCAGAACCCCGACAATGTCGAGGCACGCTCGGTCGCCGGCGAGATCGCCGTGCTGCGCGGGCAGATCGGCCGGGCGGAGCAGATCCTGAGCGAAGGCCGGGACCGCCGGACCGACGAATTGCAGATGGCCCTGCTGGAAGCCCGGATCGCCCGCGCGCGGGATGACCAGGTGCGCGCCCGGCGCGCGCTCGAGGCCGCAGCCCGTCTGCGGGGCGAGCAGCTCCGCTCCGTCACGCCCTGACCCCGGGCACGCCCTGACCCCGGGGCGCGCCGTGATCCCGGGGCCCCGGCCGGCGCGCCCCGTTCCTCCAAAAGTTGCAGGATCCGAATGCCGCTGCTCCGTTCCCAGCTCCTTCAGATCGGTTTCGTCGCCAGCCTCGCCCTGGCGGCGGGCAGCGGCGCGGCCATCGCGCAGCCCATGCTGTACGAGCAGCGCCTGCCCGAGGGCTTCGCCTTCGTGCGGATCGCCAACGGCCTTCCCGACAGCGCGGTGGTGCGGCCCGACTTCGGTGACGCGGTGACGCTGGGCGAGGGCGGCGCGGACCGCGTCAGCCCCTATTACGTGGCCGAGGACGTGGCCAGGCGCCCCGTGAAGTTCCAGGTGACGCTCGGCGGGGCCACTTCGGAGGTGCAGGCGCCCGTCGCGGGGGGTGGGCTGAACACCATCCTCCTGCAGCGCGAGGGGGACCGGGTGGTCGCCACCTCCATCACGGACAAGGCCGATTACAACCAGACCCGCGCCCGCGTGACCTTCTACAACGCCGTGCCGGGCTGCGCGGGCGGGGCCTTGGCGCTCGATCCCTCTGGGCAGTCCGTCTTCTCCGGCATCGCGCCGAATACTGGCAGCACCCGTTCGCTCAACCCCACGCAGGCGGTGGTTCGGGCCAGCTGCGCCACTCAGCGGGCCGCTCCGCTCGACCTCGGGCGTCTCCAGCCGGGCGGCCTGTACAGTGTGTGGCTGATGGCGCCGGCTGGGCAGCCCGTCTCCTTCATCGTTCACGACCGGATCGCCCCGCGGTGAGCCGGCTGGCCTGCGGCCTCGCGGCCGCCCTCGGCCTCCTCGCGCTTGCCGCCGCGCCGGGGCCGGCGGCGGCCCAGGGCGCCACGGGCTGCGCGGCGCTGCCCGCGCGCATCCCGATGCCCCGGGAGGCGAGGCCGGAATATCTCGAGGAGCCGAACTGGCGCGCGCGAGTGGCGGACGTCAGCCGCCTCGTCGCAGCCGATGCCGGGCGTGCGCAGATCGTCTTCCTGGGCGATTCCATTACGCAGGGCTGGTTCCCCCAGGTGTGGGAGCAGTTCTACGGCCATCGCGCCGCGCTCAATCTCGGCGTCGCCGGGGATTTCACCCAGGGCCTGCTCTGGCGGATCCAGCCGGGCGGCCAGTGGCCGGCCAATCTGCGGCCGAAGCTCGCCGTGCTGCTCATCGGCACGAACAATGCGGGCTTCGCGCAGCAGCCCGAGGACACGGCGCTGGGCATCGCGGAGATCATCCGCGTGATCCGGCAGAAGTCGCCGAGCACCAAGGTGCTGCTGGTCGGGCTGCTCCCGCGTGGCGCGGATGCAAGCGATCCGCTCCGCCGGATGAACCAGCGGGTGAATGAGCTGATCGCCCGTTGCGCGGACAACCAGTCCGTCTTCTTCACCGACCCTGGAAGCATGCTGGTGGATGGGCAGGGCCGGCTCTCGGACCAGGTGGCCTTCGACCGGCTGCACCTGAGCTATGTCGGCTACGCCATTCTCGCCGCCGGGCTGGAGCCCTCGATCCGTTATCTGCTCGCGCGCTGAGGCCTACCAGCGCCCGATGAAGTCCCGCTCGGCCTGGGTGAGGGGCTGGCCGACCACGCGCTCCGGAATTTCCCAGACGACCAGCTTGGGGGGCGATTCCCGGAAGGTCTCGCCCGCGAAATAGGCTGCGGCGCTGCCGGCGAAGCCGCCGCCGGCCGTCGCGGCGCTGAACACCACGCTGCGCAGCGCCTCCTGCAGGGCGCCGACGAAATTTGCGTTCACGGAGTAGGAGGAGCCGACCAGCGCGACTTCGGGCGCCGGCGTCTCGTCCAGCAGCCCGCCGCCGCCGGCCTCGGGAGCTTCGGTCGTCTCCACATGCTGGCGGTCGGGAGCGGGGCGGAGGGCGTTGGGCACGCGGTCGAGGCTGGTCAGGCGGAGCAGGTCGCCGGGGCCATCGGTCTCCTCGGCCGCACGGACCGTCCGGAACCCTTCCGAGCGGGTGAATGGCGCACCGGCGAGGGCCTCGGCAATCGCGGCAGCCGCGGCCTTGGCGCCCTCCTGGTTCCAATGCGTGTCGGTGCGCCAATAGGCGCCGCCCGCCGCCTCCTGGGCGAGGAGCGCGGGGAGCAAGGCGATCGGCTCCACGCCCTGGCCGCGCAAGGCGCCGATGAAGGCGTCGTAGCGGGCCATGGCCTGGGCCGACCAGGGCGCCCCGCAAAGTTCGGCCGACTTCACCCGCGCCTTGTCCGGCACGATGGCGACCGCGAGTTGAATCCCTTGGGCCGCCAGCGCCTCACGCACCCGCCGCACGCCCTGCGCGCGCTCCGCCATGGCCGCCTCGGCTCCGGGCCAGGGGCGCAGCTCCTCCGTCAGGAAAAGGGTCTCGTTGCAGCCGACGCGCACCTGCGGCCCGCCGGAATGGAAGAGGTTGTAGCGGAACACGCCGCCCGCCGCGCGCAGCAGCGGGTCGGCCGGAAGCTGATGCGCCATCACATGGTTCACGGCGCCTGTCAGCTTGCCGGACAGAAAGGCTTCGAGGTTCAGGTTCGGCCGCAGGCGTTGCTCGCCCGGCGTGCTGGCAATGGCCGCGACGCCCTGCCACGCGCCCAGCCCGAGGAGAAGGACGGCCGCGGCGCCCTGGAGCATCGCGGCGGTCCGGGCGTGTTTCCAGCTACTCTCGGTCATCGCCGCCTCAGAACTGGAAGTAGAGGAAGGGAACGGCCGCGCGGCTGTAGAGCAGCACGACGCCGAGGAGGAAGCCCAGCAGCGGGCCGACGACCCAGAGGCTCCGCCAGAACGCCCCCATTGCCTCGGGCGGGCGCTGGAAGGGCAGGCGGGAGCCGAGCAGCGGCAGGTAGACCACCACCACCGCGATCAGCATCGTCCACCACTGGTCCGGCGTGACGTGCCAGGCGAGGGCGTCGCTGAGCCCCGCGCCGTTCAGCCCGATCATCCCGCCATACATCGTGCCGGCATTGTGGATGTCATGCGCGCGGAAGACGACCCAGCCGATGATCGCGGCCAGCATGGTGAGGAGATGGCCAGCTAGCCAGGGCATCGGCCGGCCGCCGGCCCCCTGCCAGAGCCGGTGCAGCGCCAGCAGCCCGCCATGCCAGGCGCCCCAGACGATGAAGGTCCAGTTGGCGCCGTGCCAAAGGCCGCCGATGACCATGGTGAGGAACAGGTTGAGATAGGTGCGGAAGGCGCCTTTCCGGTTCCCGCCGAGGGAGATGTAGAGATAGTCCCGCAGAAAGCGCGACAGCGTCATGTGCCAGCGCTGCCAGAAGGCCTGGATCGAGCCTGCGAGATAGGGGTGGTTGAAGTTCTCGGGGAAGTGGAAGCCGATCATCAGCGCCAGCCCGATCGCCATCGCCGAATAGCCGGCGAAGTCGAAATAGAGCTGCAGGGTGTAGGCGATCGCACCGGTCCAGGCATCGGCCAGGGACGGGTTCGGCAGGGCGAAGGCGGCGTCGGCCACCAGCGCGACCGTATCCGCGAGGCAGACCTTCATCGCGAAGCCCGTCATGAAGCGCCGGGCCCCCAGGCCGAACTGCGCCAGCGAATGCGGCCGCGAGACCAGCTCGTCCTTGATCTCGGCATAGCGAACGATCGGGCCCGCGATGAGCTGGCTGAAGATCGCCTTGTAGGTGGCGTAGTCCAGCAGCTTCTTCGTCACCGGCACGGTGCCGCGCCAGATATCCGTCAGGTAGGAGACAGATTGCAGGACGTAGAAGGACAGGCCGATGGGGAGGATGATCTCCACCCAGGGGACCGGCGGCAGGCCGGACGCCGCCCGGAGATCGTTGAACACGCCGACCCCGAAATTCGCGTATTTGAAATAGGCGAGGACGCCGAGATTCCCGGCCAGCCCGATGACGAAGAGCCAGGTGCCCAGCCGCGTCTTAGGCCCGACCTGGTCCATCCATCGCACGGTGTAGAAGGTGAAGACCGTGCAGAAGACGAGCAGCAGCAGGAAATCCACCCGCCACCAGGCATAGAAGGCCCAGGACAGGATGAGGATGGGCCAGTTCCGGTGCCGGAAGGGCGTGAGGAAATAGACCGCGAAGAAGAGCGGCAGGAAAAGGCAGAGGAATTCGAAGGAGGCGAAGATCATCGGGCGCCCCGCGCCCCGGCCCATCGGCCAGGCTGCCCGTCAGGGCCGCTCACCCCCGCCATTCTCGCCCCCATCGATGCAGGCCTTCCGGCGGCCCGCCTTTTCGGCGGCGCGCGCCATCGCGCGCCGCGGCACCGGCCCGCCCAAACTCTCCCCCCGGAGAGCCGGACGGCCCGAGATCAGCGCTTCTGCGCCGCCGCCCGAACCTCGGGCATCTGCGCGATGGTCTGGGCCAGGGCCGTGCCATAGGCGCGGTAGCCGTCGAGCGTGAAATGCTGGCCGTCGAAGGTCGGCCACTCGCCCGGGCGGGAGAGCTTCGTGCTGTCCACATAGGCGCAGGGCGAGACGGACCGGGCGAGAATGGCGCTGACCTCCTGCACCCGCGCGAAGCTCTTCAGGAAGGGCCCGCCCTCCGTGCCCCAGGCCGGGCCGATCCAGATGCAGGGGATGCCGAGGCGCTTGATCCGGTCGGTCAGCGCCATGGCCTCCTCGCGGATCGTGTCGGCCGGCGTCTGGCGCTGCACATAGCCCGCGATCGTGTCGCCCATGGAGATGGCGATCATGTTCGGCCGGTACTGGCGCACGAGGTCGTCCAGCGGCGTGGTGCGGGCGTCGCTGCCGGTCTTGTTCTGCAAGGCGCCGCGCTGGAGGCGCTGGGCGGTGCCGCAGGAGGCGACGCGGGCGGAGAGCCAGGCGCTCGGCGGCGCGCCGCATGCGGCGAAGGAGTTCACCGTCGCGCCGCGCTGGATCAGCTGGTCCTGCAACGTCGTGACGAGATAGCCATTCGCCGCCCAGTGGCTGTCGCCGAGGACGAGGAGGGAAAGGCCGGCAAGGGCGGACTGCATGGGGAGATGGGCTCCAGCACCACGGGTTGCGGCGCAGAGGCAGCGGACCGCGGTGCCGATTTACGGCATGATCCAAACCCGCTGCAACCGCCTCGCGATTTGAGACGCCTTGTCGCCGCGCATGGGACGCCGGGCGTTACGCGCCGGCCACACCTTCCGGCAAGGACGCCGCCCGGAGAGGTTCCGCCGGGTCGACCAGAACCCCGGTCCCGCCGTCCGAAATGCCGAGATCCGTCGGATGCGGGCCGGGATTGCAGGCGAGCGAAATGCCCGTCACGCCACGGAACACCCGGAAGGGGGGCTTCCAGTCCATCACGGCATCGGCGGCGGCACGGAGCCTTGCGAAGGCCGCCGCGGTCTCGTCGGGCGGCGTCTCCGCGAGGAGTCCTGCGATGGGCAGGGGCATCACCGCCTCCGCCACGCCGCCCCGCGCCACGGCCATGCCTCCGCCGCAGGCGATCAGGGCATTCGCCGCGGCGGCGAGGTCCGCCGGGTCGCGGCCGATCACCAGGAGGTTGTGGTTGTCATGGCTTATGGTGGTGGCGATGGCGCCGCGCGGCTCACCCCAGCCATCGGCGAGGCAGACGACCGGCGCAGGGTCTCGCCGGCCATGGCGATGCAGGATGGCGATGAACGCGTGACCGGGCGGAAGCACCGCCACGCCGTCCCGCACCGTCACCTCCATCTCGGCCCAGTGCACGACCCGCGCGCCTCCGACCACGGGAAGGCGAACCTGCCCCTCGCGCACGCCATGGGGGCGCAGGGTGAAGGCCGAGGCGGGCTGCGGCGGGATCCGCACCGTGTCGCGCGGCGAATCCGCCGGGAGGTCGCGGGGCAGGGGCTCCAGCATCGTGCCGTCGCGCGCGGCGAGGCGCCCGGCGACATAGACACGTTCCACCACCATGCCCGGCAGGTCGGAGAGCACCACGATCTCGGCGCGCCGGCCCGGGCCGACCAGGCCGATATCGTCGCGCTTCAGCCGCAGCGCCGCATGCAGGGTCGCCATCTTCAGCGCATGGATGGGCGGGAGGCCGTATCGGACCAGGCGCGCCAGCGTGTCGCGCAGCCCGCCCTTTTCCACCAGCTCGTCCGGGAAGATGTCGTCGGTGCAGGTGACGAGGTTCGGGGGCAGGGCGGGCAGGGCGTTGATGGCCGCCACCACGCCGGGCAGCACCGCGTCATGGCTGCCGCGCAGCTCCACGGTCAGGCCGGCGCGGAGCTTCTGGAGGAAGTCCTCGGGGCCCATGATCTCGTGGTCCGAGGTGACGCCGGCGGCGGCATAGGCCTGCAGCGCGGGGCCGATCAGGTCCCGCGCGTGCCCATTCACGTTCTTGCCCGCGGCCATGCCGGCCGCGACAATCCCCTCCATGCGCGGGCTGCCCGAGAGGACGCCCGCCATGTCCATCACCTCCGCCACGCCCGAGACCTCGGGCCAAGCGAGCATTTCGGCCATTTCCTCGGGCCCGATCTCAGCGCCGGCCAGTTCCAGCCCGGGGGCCGAGGGCACGCAGGAGGGCGCGGCGACGAGCACGCGCAGCGGCAGGCCGCGCGACCGCTCCACCGCCCAGCGAACGCCGGGAACGCCGAGCACATTGGCCAGCTCATGCGGGTCCCAGACGGTCGTCAGCGTGCCATGGGGCACGACGACTGAGGCGTAGTCGGCCGGCGCCATGAAGGAGGATTCGAAATGGAGGTGGCTGTCCACGAAGCCCGGCGCGAGGAAGCGGCCGGACAGGTCGTGGACCTCTGTCGCATCCCGCCGGGTGCCGGGCGGATGGACGGAGGCGATCAGCCCGCCGGTGATCCCGATATCGGCGGGGCGCAGCTCGCCGAGCGCCACGTCCACCAGCGTGGCGCCGGTGAGCAGCAGGTCGAAGGGGGCCTCGCCGCGCGCGGCGCGGACGGCCGCGCGGCGGGTCTCGGCGGTGATCGGCGTGTCGATGGCGGGGATCATCAGTTCGCGCGCCCCGCGGATTGCGCGAGGGTCATCTCGTCGGTTCGCGCCTCATAGGTGATGCCCCGCCGCATGGCCCAGGTGTTCACCTGGAAATACAGCGGGATGAGCGCGGTTTCCTCACGGATCGCCTGACGCGTCGCCTCGCGGGTCAGGCGGGCGCGCGCCTCGTTGTCCATGGTCTGGCGGGCCTGCTGGATCATCGTGTCGATGGAGGGGTTGCTGAAGCGGCCGCGGTTCGCGGTGCCCAGGCCGAGCGAGGTGTTCCAGCTATGCACCTGGGTTTCCAGCATTCCCAGCACCTCGGGGTTCGGGGAGAAGCCGGCGAGGTTCACGCTGTACCTCAGCTGCGCCGCCTCGCTCAGCCAGACGCCGCGCGGCTTGGTCTCGACCGTCGCCGCGATGCCGAGGCGGGTCCACATCTGGGCGATGGCCTGCACCACCTGCTCGTCATTCACGAAGCGGTCGTTCGGCCCGTTCACCTGCACCGCGAAGCCCTGGGCGAAGCCGGCTTCGGTCATCAGCCGTCGGGCGGCCTCCAGGTCCAGGCGCTCGGCCGCGAGGTCCGGGGAGGTGCCGAAATAGCCGGGCGGGCCGAGATCGCCGGAGGGCAGGCCCTGGCCGCGCAGGATGCGCTCCACCAGCGCCTGGCGGTTGACCGCCAGGGACAGGGCGCGCCGCACGCGGGCGTCGCGCATCGGGTTCGCGATGGGGCCGCCATCCTTGGCGCGGATGAAGGGGCTGCTCTCCCGGTCGCTGTCGAGGGTGAGGAAGATCAGCCGGTTGGACGGGCTCTCGCTGGTGGTGAAGCGCTGGTCGCCGCGGAAGCGCTCGAACTGCTCCGGCGGGACGATCTCGATCAGGTCCACATCCCCCGCGTTCAGCGCGGCCACGCGGGAGGCAGCGGCGGCGATGGGGCGGAGCTCTACCCGGGCGAAGGCCGGGACGGGGCCGTGGAACGCGGGGTTCCGCTCGGCCACGAAGGGGCTGCCGGGCTGCCAGGAGAGGTGGCGGAACGGTCCCGTGCCGATCATCGCCTTGCCGGAGTTGTAGTCCTGCGTCGTCGCCGCCTCACCGTGCTTCTTCGAGACGATCATGACCAGGGCGAGGTTGTTCGCCAGCAGCGGCGTGGGCACGCGGGTGCGGATGCGCACCACCCCGTTCCCCGCATCCTCCACCGCCGTGACCACCCGCGTGGCATAGGCGAAGGAGGAGGGGGAGTTGGGGACGTTCCCGGCGCGCTGGATGGTGAAGGCCACGTCCTCTGCCGTGACCGGCGCGCCGTCATGGAAGCGCGCGTTCGGGTCGATGGTGAATTCCCAGGTTAGGTCGTCCACCACGTGCCAGGCGCTGGCGATGGCCGGGCGCAGCTCCTGTCGGCTGTCCTGCTGCACCAGCGGCTGGAACACGTGCCGCGCGAAGGCGATGTTGGTGATGAGGCTGGCGTAATGCGGGTCGAGGCTCGTCGGCCCGGCCTCCACCCCGATGCGGAGCAGGTCCTGCGCGCTGGCGGCCATGGGAAGCGAAAGGGCAGCGGCGAACAGGGCGGCGCGCAGGCGCATGCGGAGACCTCGGGGCACGGGGTGGGACACCGGGTGGGACTCTGGGGCGGTGTCTGGTGGAGAGGGGGGCAAGCTGGCATGGTCGGTCCATTCCCCGCAACGGAGCGCCGCCCCCCATGCCCAGCGTCGAGGCCCTGGAGCCGCTTGCCGAGAGGATGACGGCCTGGCGGCGGGACCTGCACGCCCATCCCGAGCTCGGCTTCGAGGAGCACCGCACGGCCGCCTTCGTCGCGCGGGAATTGCGGGCGGTCGGGATGGAGGTGGAAGAGGGGATCGCGGGCACCGGCGTGGTGGGCACGGTCCGCGGCCTGCGGCCGGGCAACCGGGCCGTCGGGCTGAGGGCGGATATGGACGCCCTGGCCATGGAGGAGGCGACCGGCGCCCCCTGGGCCAGCCGCAGCCCGGGCCGGATGCATGCCTGCGGGCATGACGGGCACACCGCCATGCTGCTGGGCGCCGCGAACTGGCTCGCCGCGAACCGGGACCGCTTCGCGGGCACGGTCCGGCTGATCTTCCAGCCCGCCGAGGAGTCGCGTGGCGGCGCCCAGGCGATGCTGCGGGAGGGGCTGTTCGAGCGTTTCCCGGTGGATGCCGTCTACGCCATCCACAATCTGCCGGGCCTGCCGCTCGGCACCATCGCCGTACCCCGCGGCGCGGTCCTCGCCAGCTCGGACACGTGGGAGGTGCGGTTCCGCGGGCGTGGCACGCATGGGGCGAAGCCGCATCAGGGCACGGACGCCATCCTGGCCTCGGCCGCCTTCGTCACCGCGCTGCAGTCGATCGTCGCCCGGGAGCTGGACCCGATGCAGGCGGGGGTGGTGAGCGTCGGCCACCTGGCCGCGGGCCACCCGGAGGCGCCCAACGTCATCCCGGCGGAGGTGCTGCTGCGCGGCACGGCGCGGGCGCTCTCCGCCCCGGTGCGGGACATGCTCGAAGCGCGGATCGGCGCGATGGCGCGCGGCGTTGCCGCGATGAAGGGGGTGGAGGCGGAGCCGGTCTACACGCGCCGCCTGCCGCCCACCGTGAACCACCCGGCCCAGGCGGTTCTGATGCACGGCGCCGCCGCCGCGACGGTGGGGGCCCAGCGGGCGCGGGACGACCACCCGCCCATCACCGCGGGCGAGGACTTCGCCTGCATGCTGGAGGCGCGCCCCGGCGCCTATGCCTGGCTCGGCACCGGGGATCCCGCGCATCCCGAGGGCTGGCACCACAACCCGCATTTCGACTTCAACGACGCGGCGCTCGCGACCGGCGCCGCCTTCCTCTGCGGCATCGTCGAGGCGGAGCTGGCGGCATGAGCGGCCAGCGCCAGGCGGTGATCCTGGATTGCGACCCGGGGACGGATGACGCCCTGGCCCTCTGGCTCGCCCTCGCCTCGCCGGAGATCGACCTGCGGATGGTGACGGTGGCCGGCGGCAATGCCGGGCTGGAACGGACCCTGCCCAATGCCTGCGCCGTGGTCGGCCTGGCCGGGGCCGTGGTGCCGGTGGTGCCGGGCGCGGACCGGCCGCTGCGCTTCGGCATGGGGGGCGGCTTCAGGGGGGATGGCGTGGTGCATGGGGCGGATGGGCTGGCCGGCATCGCCCTGCCGCCCGGCCCGCCACCCGTGGACGCCGTGGCGGCGGACGCCATCCGCGCGCTGCTGCGCCCGGCGCGGCCGGGCAGCGTCACGCTGGTCGGGATCGGCCCCGCGACCAACCTCGCCCTGGCACTGGCCACCGAGCCCGCCCTGGCGGACCGCGTGGCCGAGATCGTCCTGATGGGCGGCGCGTGGGGGGAGGGGAACTGGACCCCCTCGGCCGAGTTCAACGCGGCCAGCGACCCCGAGGCGCTGGACATCCTCCTCGGCGCCGGGCGGCCCGTCACCCTCGTGACGCTTGAGCTGACCGCGCAGGCCCTGGTCACCCCTGCGCGCGTGGCGGCGATGCGCGCGCTGGGTGGCGGCGCCTGCCTGCACGCCGCCTGCGACATCCTGGCCGGAATCCCGCCCTCCCGCCGCCTGGGCGGGGAGGGGCATGCGCTGCATGACCCCTGCGCGGTGGCCTGGCTGGTGGCGCCGGAGCTGTTCCACGCGACCGCCGCCGCGGTGGTGGTGGATTGCGGCGCGGGGCCGGCGCGGGGCCGGACCCATATCGACCGCTGGGGACGGACCGGAGCCGCGCCGGCCGTGACCCTGCCCGAGGCGCTGGACGCGGAGGGCTTCTTCGCCCTGCTGGGCGGCCGCCTCGCCCGGCTACCCTGAGAGGGCTACTCCGCCGCGGCCTTCAGGCTGCCCTCGATCCAGCCGGCCACGTCCGGGTCCATGCCCGACATGTGCACGTCCTGCGTCACATGGGTGACGAGCAGCTTGCCCTCCAGCCCCGCGCCGGTGAGGGCGCGGCGGAGATGCGAGTGCAGGTAGTTCGGGGAAACGCTGGTATCGACCAGCATGCCGCCCTTCAGCATGCAGTGGCTCTCGCTCAGCTCCCAGATCGAGGCTTCCATGGCCTCCGCCCCGCCCTCGGGGAGCTCGTGCAGCACGAGGCATAGGGTCATGGCTTCCTGGTCCGTCCGGTTCTGGCTGATGTCTTCCCGGGCGCCAGGCCCGGCTCTAGAAGGCCGGTCGCGCCCGGGGACCACCTTAGACAGCTTGGGCCGCCTTGTGCAGATCAACCGGAACACGAAATGACCGAGATCATCGCCCATCGGGGCGGCGCCATCCTCTGGCCCGAGAACAGCATGATGGCCTTCCGGCAGGCCATCGCGGCCGGGGTGGATGCGGTGGAATGCGACGTCCACCTCTCCGCCGACGGCGAGGCCATGGTCATGCATGACGCGACCCTGGACCGGACGAGCAATGCCCGCGGGCCGATCGGCGAGCGCTCTGCCGCGGAGCTCGCCGCGGTGAAGCTGATCTCGGCCGGAGGCGAAAGCCTGCCGCGCCTGGAGGATGTGCTGGCCCTGGTCGCGGAGAGCGAGGTGGGGCTTCAGGTCGAGGTGAAGGCGAACTGGCAGGGAAGGCCGGATTTCGACCTGCTGGCCCGCGTGCTGGCGGAGCTGGACCGATTCGGGTTGCGCGGCCGGACCGAGGTCATCGTCTTCGAGGCCGAGATCGCCGCGGCCGCCGTGCAGGCGGGAGGGCTGCGCAACGTGGCCTGGCTGTTCATGCCGGTCATGGTCCGGCGCCTCGGGGTGGATGGCGTGGCCGCCGTCGCCCGCCGGGCCGGCGTCTCCATGGTGGAGACCCACGAGACGGCGATGGATGCCGCGATGCTCGGCACGCTTCGCGGGGCGGGGCTGCGGGTCGCGGCCTGGGGGGCCAACCACGAGCCATCCATCCGCCGCATGCTGTCCCTTGGGGTGGATGCCATCGCCACGGACGACCCGGTGCTCGCCCTTTCCCTGCGCGGCTCGGGCCGGTCAGACGGGGCTGGCGGCTGAGGTGCGGCGAGGGATTTTTCCGCCCTGCCAGGCGCCGGGCGCGGCCGATGCTCTCCGCATCGGCAAGGCCGGCAACGCCGCAGGGACGGAAAAGACCCGTCCGGACCGACCCGCAAGCCCCGTCTGACCGGCCTGAGGCCCTCGCGCCGGCGGAGGAGCCATCCGCAGGCGCGTCCCTGAACAAGGGCCTTGCCGGGGCCCGTCCTGGCCCCCATGCTCCCCTCAACGATAAGTCATTGAGGGAGCGTCTGGGTGGGCGATCACGCGCCAATCCTGCAGGCTGATTCCGTGTCCCTGCGCTTCGGCGGAATCAGGGCGCTGACCGACGTGTCCTTCTCCGTCAGGCGCGGAGAGGTCTTCTCGATCATCGGGCCCAACGGCGCGGGCAAGACCTCGATGGTCAACTGCGTCTCCGGCCGCTACCGCCCGACCGAGGGGCGGATCCTGTTCGACGGGCAGGACATCACGCGCATGCGGCCCAGCCGCCGCGCCGCGCTCGGCATCGGCCGCACCTTCCAGAATCTGGCGCTGTTCGGGCATATGAGCGTGCTCGACAACATCATGGTGGGCCGCCACCACCTGCTGAACTCCGGCTTTCTGCGGGGCATGGTCTACTGGATCGGCGGCGCGCAGCGGGAGGAGCTGGAACACCGGCGCGAGGTCGAGGAGATCATCGACTTCCTCGAGATCCAGCACATCCGCAAGGCGCAGGCCGGCACGCTCTCCTATGGGCTGCGCAAGCGCGTGGAACTGGCGCGCGCCGTCGCGCTGCGGCCGAAGCTCATCCTTCTCGACGAACCCATGGCGGGCATGAATCTCGAGGAGAAGGAGGACATGGCGCGCACCATCCTCGACCTGAACGAGGAATGGGGCATGACGATCCTGATGATCGAGCATGACATGGGCGTGGTGATGGACATCTCCCACCGCGTCATGGTGCTCGATTTCGGCCGCAAGCTGGTCGAGGGCGAGCCGGAGGAGGTGATGGCGCACCCCGACGTGCGCCGGGCCTATCTGGGCGAGGAGGACGCGACCCCGGCCGAGGCGGTGCCCGCATGAACGGCGTCGACGACACGCTGCCCCGCCTCCTCAGGCGGAACGCCCGCGCCCATGGGGCCGAGGTGGCGCTGCGCGAGAAGGACCTCGGGATCTGGCGCGCATTCACCTGGGCGGAATACGAGGCGCGCACGCGTGCCATCGCGCTCGGCCTGCAGGCCTGCGGGGTGGGGGCGGAGGATGTCGTCGCGCTGATCGGCGACAACCGGCCGGACTGGGTCATGGGCGAGATCGCGGCTCATGCGATCGGCGCGCGCTCCCTTGGCCTCTATCGCGACGGGCTGGAGGATGAGGTCGCGAATCTCCTTGCCCATGCCGGCGCGACGGTGGTGATCGCCGAGGACGAGGAGCAGGTGGACAAGCTCCTCAACATCGCGGAGCAGGTGCCCGGGCTCCGGCTCGTTCTCTATTCCGACCCGCGCGGCATGCGGAAGTATTCCGATCCGCGGCTGATGCCGATGGCGGATCTCGTCGCGCGGGGGGAGGCCGCGCACGCCGCCGATCCGACCGCCTGGGACCGGCTGGTGGATGCGACGGATGGCGAGCGGATCGCCGTGCTCTGCACGACCTCCGGCACCACCGCGCGCCCCAAGCTCGCCATGCTCTGCGGCCGCGCCCTGATCCGCCATGCCGAGGCCTATCTGGCCGCCGACCCGAAGGGGCCGGGGGACGAGTATGTCTCCGTCCTGCCGCTGCCCTGGATCATGGAGCAGATGTACGTCTTCGGCTTCGGCCTTGTCTCGCGGATGAAGGTCTCCTTTGTCGAGGAGCCGGAGACGATGATGGCGGATTTCCGCGAGATCGGGCCGAGCTTCGTCCTCTTCGCGCCGCGCGTCTGGGAGGCGATTGCGGCCGATGTGCGGGCGCGCGTGATGGACGCCTCGCCCATGAAGCGGCGTGCTTTTGACTGGGGCATGAGGCTGGGCCTTGCCGCGCTGGAGAAGGGGCGGCGCTCGCGGCTGGCGGACCTGATCCTGTTCCGGGCGCTGCGGGACCGGCTGGGCTTCACCCGCCTGACCTCGGCGGCGACCGGCGGGGCGGCCATGGGCCCGGACACCTTCCGCTTCTTCCAGGCCATGGGGGTGCCGCTGCGCCAGCTCTATGGCCAGACCGAGACGCTGGGCGCCTACACGCTGCACAGGCGGGACGACGTGAACTTCGACACGGTCGGCGCCGCCTTCGACGGCGTGGAGGTGGACATCCACCAGCCCGATGCGAATGGTGTCGGCGAGATCGTCGCCCGGCACGGCCATATGTTCAGCGGCTACCACGGTGTCGAAGGCATCCCGGACATGCGTGAGGGATGGCTGCATACGGGGGATGCCGGCTATTTCGACGGCGCCGGCCATCTCGTCGTGATCGACCGCGTGAAGGATCTGGCCACCACCGCCGCCGGCGAGAAGTTCAGCCCCCAGTTCATCGAGAACAAGCTGAAGTTCAGCCCCTATGTCGCCGAGGCCGTGGTGCTGGGCCATGGCCGGTCGCATCTCGTGGCGCTGCTCTGCATCCGCTTCCCCATCGTCTCCAAATGGGCGGAGCGGAACCGCATTTCCTTCACCACCTATACCGACCTTTCCTCCCGGCCGCAGGTGCTGGAACTCCTCCAGCAAGAGGTGGCGAAGGTGAATGCCACCCTCCCGCCGCCCCAGCGCATCCGCGACTTCGTCCTGCTCTACAAGGAGCTGGATGCGGATGACGAGGAGCTGACGCGCACCCGCAAGGTGCGGCGCGGTGTGATCAACGAGAAATACGGCACGATCATCGACGCGATCTATGCCGGGCAGGAGGCGATCCCGGTGGACACCACCATCGCCTTCCAGGACGGCACGAAGCAACGCATCCGCACGGTGCTGCAGGTGGCCTCCGCCACCCGCCAGAGGGAGATAGCCTGACCATGGAAGGCGCGCTTCTCTTCCAGCTTCTGCTGAACGGCCTCATCGTCGGCGCGCTCTACGGCGTGGTCGCGATGTCCTTCGTGCTCATCTACAAGGCCAGCCAAGTCGTGAACTTCGCCCAGGGCGAGTTCCTGCTGGTCGGCGCCTGGGTGTGCTGGTGGCTGCTGACGGAATGGCAGCTGCCCTTCTGGGCGGGGTTCCTCGTCACCCTCGCCTTCATGACGCTGTTCGGGATCATCCTGCAGGTGGTCGTGCTGCGCCCGCTGATCGGCGAACCGGTGATCAGTGTGATCATGGCGACCATCGGCCTCGGCATCTTCTTCCAGGCGCTGATGAAGTGGATCTTCGGCGTCTTCGCCAAGCCCTTCCCGCCGGTCTTCAGTGCCGAACGCGTTTCCGTGTTGGGGCTGGAGGTGCAGACCGCCTACCTGCTCTCGCTTGGCATTTCGCTGGCCATCATGGCGGGATTCGGCTGGTTCTTCCGCTACTCGCGGCATGGCCTCGCCATGCGGGCGACCGCCTTTGACCAGCAGGTGGCGCAATCCCTCGGCATCTCCGTGCCGCGCGTCTTCGCCATGTCCTGGGCCATTTCGGCCGTGGTCTCGGCCGTGGCGGGAGTCACCGTGGGCATGGTGAACGGTGTCTCCTCCGCGCTGTCGGTCTACGGCATCAAGGTGTTCCCTGCGGTGATCCTCGGCGGGCTGGATTCGATCCTCGGCGCAGTGCTGGGCGGGCTGATCGTCGGCGTGCTGGAGAACCTGGCCCAGTATGTGGACGGGCAGTGGCTGAACTGGGGGAACATGTACCAGGTGGCGCCCTTCTACGCGCTGCTGCTGATCCTCATGGTCAAGCCCTACGGCCTGTTCGGCACCAAGAACATCGAGCGGATCTGACGCCATGACGGTGATGACCCCCGCCGGCGACTTCCGCACGAGCTATCGCGCCGACACGACCATCTTCCCCACACTGGGCAGCCGCGCGGCGCTCTGGGTCGGGATCGCCATCCTGTGCTGCGCGCCGCTGGTGCTGGACCGCTACCTGCTCGGCCTGCTTATCAATGTCGGCACGCTCGGGATCGCGGCGCTGGGGCTGAACATCCTGGTAGGCTTCACCGGGCAGATCAGCATCGGGCACGCCGCCTTCTTCGGCTTCGGCGCCTTCGCCTCGGCCTGGCTGCACGAGCGCTTCCAGATCCCGGTGCTGCTCTGCATCCCGCTGGCCGGGCTGATGACGGCGGCCGTCGGGCTGGTCTTCGGCGCGCCGGCGGCACGGCTGAAGGGGCTTTACCTCGCCATCGCGACGCTCGCGGCGCAGTTCATCCTCGAGGACTTCTTCGCGCGCGCCCAGTGGTTCACGGGGGGTGTGGCCGGGCGGATCACCGAGCCCCCGACGATCGCCGGTTTCGCGTTCGACCGGGAGGAGACCTATTTCTACCTCGTCCTGGCCTTCGTCATCATCATGTTCGTCGGCGCGGCGAACCTCATGCGGACACGGGACGGCCGTGCCCTGATCGCCGTGCGGGACCACTATCTCTCCGCCGAGATCATGGGGATCAATCTCGCCTACTACCGCACGCTCTCCTTCGGGATATCGAGCTTCTATGCGGGGATCGGCGGCGCCCTCTACGCGCATCACCTCCTCTTCGTGAGCGTGGAGGCGTTCAACATCCTCTTCTCCATCCAGTTCCTCAGCATGGTCATCATCGGCGGGCTGGGTTCCATCATGGGCAGCCTGATGGGCGCGGCCTTCATGGTTGCCCTGCCGGAGCTGGTGCAGGCGGGCGCGGATGCCATCGCGGGAAGCTCGCTCGACCGCATGCTGAAGATCGGCGGCAATATCTCCTTCCTGCGGGAGATGGCGATCGGCGCCGCGATCATCCTCTTCCTCATCTTCGAGCCGGACGGGCTGGCGCGACGATGGAGGCTCATTAAGGCCTATTGGAAGCTCTACCCCTATTCGCACTGACCCAATGAGCCGCGCCAAAGCGGCCGAGAGAGGAAGACGGACGATGAAGGCAGCACTCGCACTGGCCGTGACTTTCGCCCTGGCGGCCCCCGCCCTGGCTCAGCAGCGCATTCCTGTCGGGCACCTGATGGACAATTCGGGCGCCACATCCGACGTGGGCGTGCCCTATGGCCAGGGCGTGGCCGATACGCTCGCCTGGGTGAACCAGACGCGGAACGGCATCGCCGGGCGCCAGATGAACGTCCTTGGCTTCGACTACGGCTACCAGGCGCCACGCGCCGTCAGCCAGTACCAGGCGTGGACCGGGCGGGAGCGCGTCGTCGCCATCCAGGGATGGGGCACGGCGGATACCGAGGCCCTGGTGCGCTTCGTGAACCGCGACCGTATTCCCTTCATCTCCGGTTCCTATTCCGCGGCGCTGACCGACGCGGGCGGGAAGTCCGGGCGGCAGGGCGTCGAGGCCTCGCCCTACAACTTCTTCTTCGGCCCCTCCTATTCGGACGCGCTGCGCGGGATGCTGCGCTGGGCGGCCGATGACTGGAAGGCGCGGGGCGGGCAGGGGCGGCCGAAATACGTCCATATGGGCGGCAACCACCCCTATCCGAATTCGCCGAAGGAGGCGGGCGAAGCCATGGCGCGGGAGCTCGGCTTCGAGGTGCTGCCCGCCATCCAGTTCGCCCTCACCCCGGGCGACTACACCGCCCAGTGCCTGACGCTGAAGCAGCAGGGCGCGAACTACGCCTATCTCGGCAACACGGCCGGCTCCAACATCTCCGTCCTGCGCGCCTGCCAGACCGCGGGGGTGCAGGTCCAGTTCATGGGCAATGTCTGGGGCATGGACGAGAACGCCATGAAGGCCGCGGGCAGTGCCGCCAACGGCGTGGTCTTCCCCGTGCGCACCCAGGTTGTGACGGGGCAGGACGCGCCGGGGATGGAGACCATCCGCGCCATCAGCCGCATCTCCGACCCCTCGGGTACTGCCTACCGCCCTGTCCACTACCTCGCCGGCGCCTGCGCCGCGATGCTGATGGTCGAGGCTATGGACACGGCCGCAGCAAACGGCGGACAGGTCACGGGCGAGCGGATCCAGAAGGGCTTCTACGAGCGCGCCAACTGGGTGCCCAAGGGCTTCGAGGGTGTCTGCACGCCGTCCACTTTCACCGCGGAGGACCATCGCGGGACCATGCGCGTGGCCATCTATCGCGCCGTGGTGAATGGCGACACCTCCCAGGGTTCGGTCGCCGAGCTGATGCGCGCGGGCACCATGCGGCTGGAGCCGGTGACCACAGTGGAGCTTGAGCGCAAGCGCGAGCTGCTGGGCTGGTGATGTTGGACACCGCGCAGCACCCGGCCTCCGCCGCAGCATCGGCCGCCGCGCCGCCGCTGCTGGAGGTGGCGAATATCGAGGTCGTCTACAACGACGTCATCCTGGTGCTGCGCGGCCTCTCGCTCGCCGTGCCGCAGGGCGGGATCGTGGCGCTTCTCGGGGCCAATGGCGCCGGGAAGTCCACGACGCTGAAGGCGATCAGCGGCCTTCTGAAAACGGAGGAAGGCGAGGTCACGCGCGGCGAGGTGCGCTTCGCCGGTGAACGCATCGACGGCATCGACCCGCATGACATCGTCCGGCGCGGCATCTTCCAGGTGATGGAGGGGCGCCGCATCGTCGCCGACATGACCTGCCTCGAGAATCTCCGCCTCGGCGCCTTCACGCGCCGGGACAACGAGATCCGCCGCGACATCGAGATGGTCTATTCCTTCTTCCCGCGGCTGAAGGAACGCACCGGCCTCGCGGGCTACCTTTCGGGCGGGGAGCAACAGATGCTGGCCATCGGCCGCGCGCTGATGGCGCGTCCGAAGCTGATCCTCATGGACGAGCCCTCCATGGGTCTTTCGCCGCTGCTGGTGAAGGAGGTGTTCGGCATCATCCGCCGCATCAACAGCGAGCTCGGCGTCACCATCCTGCTGGTGGAACAGAATGCCCGCATGGCCCTCTCCGTCGCGCAGTACGGCTACGTGATGGAGCAGGGAAAGGTGGTACTGGACGGAACGGCGGAGGCGCTGGCCGCGAATGAGGACGTGAAGGAGTTCTACCTCGGCGGCCATGGCGCGGAGCGGAAATCCTTCCGCAACCTCAAATCCTATAAGCGCCGGAAGCGCTGGCTTTGAGCGCCTTCTTCGACGGGCTGGAGACCCGCGCGCCGGAGGAGCGGGAAGCCGCCCTCTTGGCAGGCCTGCCGGCCTTCCTCACCCGGGCCGCCGCCGGATCGGCGCATGCGCGGCGCGTGCTGGACGGCACCGCGCCGGCCGACGTCACCTCGCGCGAGGCGCTGGCGCGCCTGCCGGTGACGCGGAAGTCCGAGCTCATCGGCGCCCAGGCTGCGGAGCCGCCCTTTGCGGGGCTGAACGGCATGCCGGTGGGGCAGCTGGCCCGCATCTTCGTCTCGCCAGGCCCTATCCACGAGCCGCAGGGTCAGGCGGTGGACAGCTTCCGCTTCGCACGCGCGCTGCACGCTACCGGCCTGCGCGCCGGCGACATCCTGCAGAACTGCTTCGCCTATCACTTCACCCCTGCCGGCTTCATGCTGGAGGGAGGGGCCCGGGCGCTGGGCTGCCCGGTCATCCCCGCTGGCACGGGCAACACCGAGGCGCAGGCACGCGCCATGGCGCATCTGCGGCCACGCGCCTATTCCGGCACGCCGGACTTCCTGAAAACGGTTCTGGAACGCGCGGATGAGCTGGGGCTCGACGTGTCGTCGCTGCGCCTGGGCCATGTCTCCGGCGGCGCCTACCTGCCCTCGCTCCGCCAGTTCTACGCCGATCGTGGACTGACGGTCCTGCAATCCTACGCAACGGCCGAATGCGGCGTGATCGCCTACGAGAGCGAGGCGCGCCAAGGGCTGATCCTCGACGAGGGCGTGCTGGTCGAGATCGTGCGCCCAGGCACCGGCGACCCGGCGCCAGAAGGCGAGGTGGGCGAGGTGGTGGTGACGGTCTTCGATGAGGCCTACCCGCTGATCCGCTTCGCGACCGGCGACCTCTCGGCGTTCATGCCCGGCTCCAGCCCCTGCGGCCGCACCAACCGCCGCATCCGGGGCTGGATGGGCCGCGCCGACCAGGCGGCCAAGGTGCGCGGCCTGTTCGTGCGGCCCGAGATGGTGGCGGAGCTGGCACGGCAATGCCCGGGGCTCGGCCGTCTGCGCCTCGTCATTTCGGAAGACCAGGGGCGCGACCGGATGGAACTGCGCGCCGAGGCGGCCGAGGACCCGGCCCTTCGGGAGCGCCTGGCTGCGGCGCTGCATGCCGTCACCCGGCTGCGCGGGGGCGTGGCGCTGGTACCCCCGGGCAGTCTGCCGAATGATGGCAAGGTGGTGGACGATACGCGGCCCCTGCCGGGGTGATTGGGCGCCGCCGGGGGTCTGGGCTGTCGGTCTGTCCCGGGGAGAGAAAGAAGGAATTCTTCCTCTCCCCGGGCCCCTCACCATCATCTTTTTCTTCGAGTTTGGAATCACCGGGCTGACGGTGCGCCTCGGGTCATGGACCCGAGGCGACTGCAAACGCCGGAAGGGCACCCTCAATCAGAGACCCCTTTGATCCCGGGTATCCACGGCAGTCAGACGGGGTTCCAAGGGCCTCGGGCCCTTGGCGGAAAGGGGCGGAGCCCTCATCGAACACCACCCGCCGACCAGGATCACCCCGCCGCAGGCCGGCGCTGCCGGAAGGTGAGGGCCTCTGCGACATGGGGCCGTGCCACCATGGACTCACCCGCGAGGTCGGCGATGCTCCGGGCCACTCGCAGCGTGCGGGTGAAGCCCCGGCTTGAGAGGGAAAGGCGCTCCGCGGCCGTTTCCGCAAGGGCCAGGGCTTCCGGCGCGAAGCCTTCCCGCATGGCCTCCACCGGTGCCTCGGAATTTGTGCTGATGCCCAGGCCCTCGTAGCGGGCGCGTTGGGCCTGCCGGGCGGCGGCGACCCGCGCCGCCACCTCCGCGCTCGTCTCGCCGGTCGGGGCGCGGGCGAGCTCGCGCGGCGGGATGGGCTGCACTTCGATCGTCAGGTCGATGCGGTCCAGCAGCGGGCCTGAGAGCTTGGCCTGGTAGGTCTCGCCGCAGCGGGGCGCGGTGCCGCATTCCCGGGCGGCATCGCCGAGGTAGCCGCAGCGGCAGGGATTCATCGCCGCCACGAGCTGCACGCGGGCGGGGTAGCTCACATGGGCGGCCGCGCGCGCGACCATCACTCGGCCGGTCTCCAAAGGCTGCCGCAGGGCTTCGAGCGCGGGGCGGGGGAATTCGGGCAGCTCATCGAGGAAGAGCACGCCGCGATGGGCGAGGCTGATCTCGCCGGGCCGGGCCTTGGGCCCTCCGCCGGTCAGTGCCGCCTGGGAGGCGGAATGGTGCGGGTCCCGAAAGGGCGGGCGGGGGCTGATGCGCCCCCCTTCCAGCCCGCCCGCGACCGAGCGCACGAGGCTGACCTCCAAGGCCTCGGAGGGAGAGAGGTCGGGCAGCAAACCGGGCAGCCGCGCGGCGAGCATCGACTTTCCGGATCCGGGCGGCCCGACCATCAGCAGGTGGTGCGATCCCGCGGCCGCGATTTCCAGCGCCCGCTTCGCACTTTCCTGCCCGCGTACCTCGGAAAGGCACGGGCCGCGCGCCGCATCGGCCGCCGGGGAGGCGGGGGCAGGGGGCGAGAGAAGCTGGCGCCCCTGGAAATGGGCGATCAGCGCCCGGAGGTCCGGCGCCGCCACGGCTTCCGTGGCCCCGGCCCAGCACGCTTCGGCGCCCTGGGAAGCGGGGCAGACCAGCCCCAGCTCGCGTTCGCCGCAGGCCAGGGCGGCGGGAAGCACCCCCGCCACGGGCTGGATGCTGCCATCCAGCGCCAACTCGCCCATGGCCGCGAAATGCGCGAGCTCATCCGCCGGGATCACGCCCATGGCGGCGAGGAGCCCGAGGGCAATGGGCAGGTCGAAATGGCTGCCCTCCTTGGGGAGATCCGCGGGGGCGAGGTTCACCAGGATGCGCTTGGGCGGTAGCGAGAGCCCGAGGCCCGAGAGCACCGCCCGCACGCGCTCCCGGCTTTCGCCGACGGCCTTGTTGGCGAGGCCGACCACGGTGAAGGCGGGCAGCCCCGTGGCGACCTGCACCTGGACCTCGACCGGAACCGCCTCGACGCCGTGGAAGGAGAAGGTCGTGACGCGGGCGAGGCTCACCCGCGCCACTCACCGAGGAAGCGGGCGAGCAGGCCGCCGATGACATCGACGTTGTACCCGCCCTCCTGGATGATGGCGGTCGGCAGGCCAAGGGCGGCGATGGCCGCGCTCGCGCGGGCGAAGCCATCCTCGGTCACGCGCAGCGCGGCCAGCGGCTCGTCCTCGGAGGCATCGAAGCCGAGGGAGACCACCAGCGCCTCCGCCCCGAAGGCACGGATGCGCGCGATCCCGGCGGCCACCGCCTCGAGCCACGCCACGTCGCCGGTGCCCATCGCCTGGGGCAGGTTCAGGTTGAAGCCGGCGCCGTCGCCCGCGCCGGTCTCGGCCGCATGGCCGACGAACCAGGGGTAATAGGCGTCCGGATCGGCATGGATGGAGACGGTGAGCACGTCCGGCCGCGTCCAGAAGATGCCCTGGGTGCCGTTGCCGTGGTGGCTGTCGATGTCGAGCACGGCCACCCGGGCCGCGCCCGCATCGCGCAACGCCTGGGCGGCGAGGGCCGCGTTGTTCACATAGCAATGGCCGCCGGCCCGGGCCGCATAGGCATGGTGCCCCGGCGGGCGGCAGAGGGCATAGGCGGTGCCGCCCTTCGCGGCCACGCCGGCCGCCGCCAGGGCGCAGCCCCCCGCGGCCTGCGCCGCCTGCCAGGTTCCGGCGCCCACGGGGCAGGCCGTGTCAGCCGTGTACCAGCCCGCCTTGCCCACGGCTCGGGTGGAGGGGCGGGCCCCCTGGGCCAGCATCTCCGGCGAGGGATGGATGTTCGAGACGATCTCGGGCCCGGCGCCAGGGATGGTGGCCCATTCGGCCGGTCCGTCGCGCAGCCAGTCCAGATAGTCCGGCGCGTGGACGCGCTCGAGCGCGGCGCGCTCGGGCAGTGCCGGCGCTTCCGCGGTGATGCCGAGCGCCTTCAACCCGCCGCGCAGGGCGGCCGCCCGGGCCGGCACCTCGAAGTTCGGGCGCAGCACGCCGCGCATGAGGAAGAATTGCGGCGCATGCGCGGATTCCAGCGGGTGATCGAAGGCTTGCATGGAGGCCGACCCTATGGGCCGCCCAGGGGCTTGTCCACGCGCGGCGCGCCCCCTGTCTCGACACCCGGCGCCGAGGGAGTAGCCTGCGCGCCTTCCACCCGACCAGGACGACCCGATGCCCCCTCTCGACCCCGGTGCCAAGCGCGCGATCCTGGATGCCGTGACGGCGCTGGAGGGGGGGGCGATCGAGCGACTCGCGGCGCTCGTCCGGTGCGACTCCACGCTGGGCAATGAAGCCGGGGCGCTCGACCTCATGGCGGCGAATTATGAGTCGCTTGGCCTTTCCGCGCGCCGCGTGCCGACCGACCCGGAGGCGCTGAAGGACCATCCCGGCTTCTCGCCGCCGCTGATCTCCTACGCCGGGCGCGACAATGTCGCGGCCATTCATACCCCGCGCGAGACGAAGGGCCGCAGCCTCGCCCTGCAGGGCCATGTGGACGTGGTGCCGGAGGGCGCGGCCGATCTCTGGATCACCCCGCCCTATGAGCCCTCCATCCGGGATGGCCGCATGTACGGCCGGGGTGCGGGCGACATGAAGGCGGGCATCGTCTCCTACCTCACGGCCTTCCAGGCCCTGAAGCTGGCTGGGCTGCAGCCCGCCGCCTCCGTGCAGATGCAGGCCGTGATCGAGGAGGAGTGCAGCGGCAACGGGGCGCTGGCCACCATGCTGGCCATGCCGCGCACGGATGCGGTGGTGATCCCCGAGCCCGGGCCGGGGCTGGCCGCGATCTACTCGGCCGAGGTGGGCGTCGTCTGGGCCTGGGTGACGGTCACGGGCCGCCCGACGCATGTGCGGGACATGCATGCGGGCATCAATGCCATCGAGGGGGCGATGAGCATCGCGCGCCGCTTCAAGGACTATGAGAACGAGCGGAACCGCGCGGAGAACATCCATGCGGCCTTCCGGGGCGTGAACCATCCGGTGAACGTCAACCTCGGTACGGTCGAGGGCGGCGAGTGGAACTCCTCCGTCCCCACCCGCGCGCGGATCGGGCTGCGCGTCGGGGTGATGCTCGGCTACAGCGCGGCGCGGACCAAGGCGGATATCGAGCGCATCGTGTCCGAGGCCGCGGCCGACCCGGCGCTGCGCGGCACCCAGGTGAAGCTCGAGTTCAAGGGCTTCATGGCCGATCCCTGCGCCTTCGATATGGAAAGCGAGATCTGCCAGCTCGCCCGTCGCTCCTATGCCGAGGTGTCGGGCGGCGAGCTGCGCGAGTATCCCGCGACGGGCCTGACCGACGGCCGCTTCTTCACCCTCTACCAGGACACGCCGGTCGCCTGCTTCGGGCCGGACGCTCAGGAGATCCACGGCATCGACGAAAGCGTCGGCCTCGCCTCCATGCACAACATCACCCGCAGCATCGCGCTGCTGATGGCCGAGTGGTGCGGGGTGGAGAAGGCGGCGTGAGCACCGTCCCGCGCAACATCCCCTTCTCCGGCGCGCGCCTGTGGGATTCGCTGATGGAGATGGCCCGCATCGGCGCCACCCCGAAAGGCGGCTGCAACCGGCAGACCCTGACGCCGCTGGACGCCGAGGGGCGGGCACTGCTCGCGCGCTGGGGCAGGGAGGTGGGGCTGACCCTCACCACGGATCGCCTCGGCAACATGGCGCTGCTGCGCCCGGGGCGCGATCCGTCCCGCCGCCCCGTCGCCATCGGCAGTCATCTCGACACCCAGCCGACCGGCGGCAAGTTCGACGGCGTGCTGGGCGTGCTGGCCGGGCTCGAAGTGATGCGCGCCCTGCATGAATCCGGGACCGAGACGGAGGCGCCGCTCCTCCTCATCAATTGGACGAATGAGGAGGGGGCCCGCTTCTCGCCGCCGATGATGGGCAGCGGCGCCGCCATGGGCGCCTTCAACGAGCAGCAGGTGCTGGACACGCGGGACCCGGAGGGTGCCCGCTTCGGCGAGGCGCTGGAGGCCATCGGCTGGGCCGGGCCGGAAGACCCGGCGGCGCTTCGGAACCTCGAAGCCTATTTCGAGCTGCATATCGAGCAGGGGCCCGTGCTGGAGCGGGAGGGGATCGATGTCGGCGTCGTCACCCATGCGCTGGCCCAGCAATGGTTCGACGTGGTGGTGACGGGCGAGGAATCCCATGCGGGCGGCGCCATGTCGCACCGGCACGATGCGCTCGTGGCCGCCTCGGTGCTCATCCGGGCGCTCGAGTCCATCGCGCTCGGCGCAGGCGGCGACGGGCGCGCGACAGTGGGGCGCATCGCCGTGGAGCCCTCCAGCCGCAATGTCGTGCCCGCCGTCGCGCGCTTCAGCGTCGACCTCCGGCACGGGGACGAGGTGGTGCTGGACGCCATGGCCGCCGCGCTACGCGACAAGGCGGCCGCCGTCGCGGAGGAGCGCGGCGTCTCGGTGGAGGTCACGCCCTTCTGGGCCTTTCCGCAGACCGGTTTCGACCCGGTCCTCGCCGAGCGCCTGCGGGTCGCCGCGCGGGCCCGGGGCATCTCCTTCCGCGACATGCCGACGGGCATCGGCCATGATGCCGTCTATGTCGCCCGGCAGGTGCCGGCGGTGATGATCTTCAGCCCCTGCCATGGCGGCATCAGCCACAACGAGGCGGAGAGCATCACGCCGGAATGGGCCGAGGCGGGGCTGCTCGTCCTGGCCGATGCGGTGGTCGCCACCGCTGGCATCGCGAGGTCCTGAGCATGCGCATCGCCATCGGCGGCTTCCTCCATGAAAGCCATTCCTTCGCCCCGGTGCCCACGGGGTGGAGGGACTTCGCGGAGCCGGGCGGCTGGCCGGCGCCGCAGCGCCCGGCCGGATTGCTGGAGGGGCTGCGCGGCACCGGCGTGCCGGCGGCTGGCGCGATCGAGGCCGGCGAGCGCAGCGGGCTGCGCCTCGCCCCCCTCTCCTGGGCCTTCGCCAACCCGGCGGGGCCGGTGACGGCCGAGGCCTTTGAGCGCGTCGCGGCCTGGATCGTCTCAGACCTCTCGGCCGCCATGGCGCAAGAGCCGCTGGACGGGATCTATCTCGACCTGCACGGGGCCATGGTGGCCGAAGCCTTCCCCGATGCGGAAGGCGAGCTTCTGCGCCGCGTGCGCGCGGTGGCCGGGCCGGACATGCCCATCACCTGCAGCCTCGACCCGCATTGCAACCTGACGGCCGCCATGGTCGAGCGCTCGGATGCGGTCTCGCCCTTCCGCACCTACCCGCATGTGGACATGAAGCAGGCCGGCGCCCGCGCCCTGCGGCTGCTGCTGGAGCGCATCCGGCGCGGCAGGCCCTTCGCGCGTGCCTACCGCCAGGTGGATTTCTGGCTGCCCATCACCAGCCAGTGCACGCTGGTGCCGCCGATGAGCGAGGTCTTCGCCGAGCGGGAGCGCATCGCGACGCGGCATGGCGTGGCCGAGCTCGCCTTCTGCTTCGGCTTTCCCTACGCGGATTTCCCGGGCTGCGGCATGGCGATCGCCGCCTATGCGGCTGACCAGGGGGCGGCGGATGCGGCGGCGGATGAGTTCCTCGCCCTGCTGAACCGGCGGGAACGCGACTTCGCGGGGGAGATCCTGCCCGCCGCCCGGGCGGTGGCCGAGGCGATGAAGGTCCAGGCCTCGCGCCCCGTGGTGCTCGCGGATACGCAGGACAATCCGGGCGGCGGCGGCCATGGGGACACGACAGGCCTGCTGGCGGAGCTGGTGCGCCAGGGCGCGCGCCAGGCGGTGGTCGGCTCCATCAACGATGCCGAGAGCGCGGCCGCCTGCCACAAGGCCGGGGAGGGGGCGACGCTCTCCCTTCGCCTCGGGGGCAAGAGCGACGGCGCGCCGCTGGATGTCACCGCGCGTGTGCTGCGGCTTTCCAACGGGCGGTTCACCTGCACGGGCGCCATGGCGGGCGGCAACCCGGCCGATCTCGGACCATCCGCACTCATCGCCATCGGCGGCGTGAAGGTGATCATCACCAGCCGCAAGATGCAGGCCTATGACCTCGCCCTGTTCCGGCATATCGGCGTGGAGCCGGCGCAGGAGCGGATCGTCGCCGTGAAGTCCTCCGTCCATTTCCGCGCCGATTTCCAGCCCATCGCTGAGCGGGTGCTGGTGGTGGCCGCGCCAGGGCCGGTGGTGGCCGATCCGGCGACGCTGCCCTTCCGCAACCTGCGCCCGGGTTTGCGCCTTCGTCCCGGGGCGAACGACGTCTTCGCCCCGGCTTCGAGAGGATAGGGAGGAGCGGATGTTCAGCCATGTGATGGTGGGCGCGCGCGACCTGGAGGCGATGGCGCGCTTCTATGATGCCGTGCTGCTGCCCCTGGGCCTCGAGCGCGGGCCGGATTCGACGGCCGGGCCGAAAGGCATCTGCTACCGCGCGCCGGGCACGCGGCACCCCACCTTCGATGTGCAGCAACCCTTCAACGGCGAGTCGGCGCATCCCGGCAATGGCTGCATGGTCGCGTTCTTCGCCCCCAGCCGGGCGGCGGTGGATGCGGCCCATCAAGCGGCCCTGGCCCATGGCGGCACGGATGAGGGCGCGCCCGGGATTCGGGAGCGCTACGCCTCCGACTACTACGGCGCCTATGTGCGGGACCCGGAGGGCAACAAGCTGCACGTCGTCCACCGCGGCGGATGAGCACGCGCATCGAGCGCGTCGCCGCCCTGCCACCCGGCTTCCCCACGCTGCGTGACGCCGCCCTCGCCGAGGGCTGGCGGATGCTGCGCGTGCTGGAGGAGGATTGGACGAGCGGCGTGCTGCGCTTCGATGGGCCGGGCGAGGGGATGTTCGCCGCCTGGCGGGGCAACAGCCTCGCCGGCATGGTCGGGCTCAGCCGCGACCCCTATGCGGAGGAGCCCGGTGTCGCGCGCCTGCGCCGGCTCTACGTGGCGCCCGCGCATCGCGGGCGCGGCATCGGCCGGGCGCTAGTGGAGGCCGCGGCGGCGGAGGCCCATGGGTTCCATACCCTCCGCGTCCGCTCACCGGCGGCCGCCCGGCGATTCTACGAGGCCTGCGGCTTTCTGCCGGCGGTGCTGCGGTCGGCGACCCATATGCGGCCGCTCTGACCGATCGGGGTCGTTGTGTTGGAGGGCTCTGCCCTCCACCCGCCAAGGGCCTGAGGCCCTTGGAACCCCGTCTGACTGCCGTGGATGCCCCGGACTGAAGGGGACCCTGGCTGCGGGTGCCCTTCCTGCGTTTGCAGTCGCCTCGGGTCCACAGCCCGAGGCGCACCGTCAGCCGAATGACTCCAGCTCGAAGAAAAAGATGATGGTGAGGGGCTCGGGGAGAGGAAGAATTCCTTCTTCCTCTCCCCGGGACAGACCGCCAGCGCAGAACAAGGCCCCGCGACGGGATCACATCCGGGCAGCGGTGGCTCCAAGCGTGCGAACGGCCTCGCGCGCCGTATCCACCTCGCGCCCGGTGGCGGCGAGCTGGCGTTGCCAGCCGTGAACGCTGGCCTGCAGACGCTGCGTGCTGTCCCGCAGGCTGTAGAGGCTTTCGCGGAAGGCGTTGATCGCGCCCCGCTGCTCCTCCTGGGCGATGGCGAGGAGGCGCAGGGCGGATTGCAGCCGGTCCTGCGGATCACGGGTGAGGGGAAGGATCTCGGCCATGGGCTTCGCTCTCGCAAAAGATGACTGAAGGCTTAACGCCGCGCGTGGGAGCCGCACATCTTCAAACTGCGTTAACGAAGTTCAATTCTGACCGCGCGGTCAGAACGGAAAACGGCCCGCGGGATCTCTCCCGCGGGCCGCTTCATGGGCCGGTCCTGTCCTAGTTCACCTCGGTCCGTGCCACCGCCTGGCCGGCGGAGGACGGGGCCGAGACCGCGCCCGGCAGTGCCGCCGTCCGCTCGGCGGGCACGGCCGCGATCAGGGCCATGGAGACGGCGGCGAGATACGGGACGGACTGCACCAGCAGGATCACGGTCCAGAGGATCGCCTCCCAGGTGCCGCCCCGATGCGCGAGCGTGATGCCGGCGGCCGCAAGCCAGAGGAGGAGCATGAACACCAGCTCCTGCCGCGCCGTCATCAGCCCCTGAACCAGGGCGGGCGCGTTTTCCATCTTCGGCGTGCGGGCGAAGTGGGCCCGCCGCTTGAAGAAGCCCTGCCACACCGCCTTGCCGATGGTGTGGGACAGCGCCAGCCCGCCCAGGGCCGCGCCCAGCCGATCCCAGGCGCCGCAGGAGACGCGAGCGCGGTAGAGCAGCCAAATCTGGGCGAACTTGAAGGCGAAGAGCCCGATGCTCGGGATCATGAAGAGAGTGATCGGGAACTCGTCCGACAGGCCCAGCGAGACGAGGGCGGTGCGCAGCCCCTCGGTCGCGATGCTCAGGCCGAAGAGGTCGACCGTGGGATAGAGGCGCGTGAGCGGGATGAGGGTGAGGCCCACGGACCAGATCAGGCCGCCGATGACGAAGGCGAGGCCCAGCGCATCGCCCACCCAGGGGAACCAGCCCATCACGAAGTGGAAGCGCTGGCCCTGGGTCAGGCTGCGGTCGAACGGGTTCAGCAGCGCCTTCCAGTGGTGCTTGACGATCTGCACCGCGCCGAAGGCCCAGCGGTGCCGCTGCTTGCGGTAGGCGGAGAAGTCGTCCGGCATCACGCCGCGGCCCATGGAGTCCGGGCAGTACACGGCCTCCCAGCCCTGGCGCATCAGCTTCAGGCCCAGCTCGCTGTCCTCGCAGATGCACCACTCCGCCCAGCCGCCGGCATGCAGCAGCGCCGACCTGCGGATCAGCGTCATCGTGCCGTGCTGGATGATGGCGTTGCGCTCGTTGCGCGTGACCATGCCGGCCTTGAAGAAGCCCGCATACTCCCAGAACATCAGCCGCTTGAAGAGGCCCTGGTTGCCGTCGCGATAGTCCTGCGGGCTCTGGGTGAAGCCCACCTCAGGGCGGTCGAAGAAGGGCGCCATGCGCCGCAGCCAGTCCCGCCGGACGATGTAGTCGCTGTCGATCACGCCCACGATCTCGGCGTCCGGCGCCGTCTCGCGCAGGGCGAAGTTCAAGGCGCCGCCCTTGAAGCCCGGCCACTTGCCGAGATGGAAGAAGCGGAACCGGCTGCCGAGGCGGGCGCAATGCTCGGCCACCGGCTCCCACAGGGCGGGGTCGGTGGTGTTGTTGTCCACCACCAGCACCTCGAAGTCCGGATAGTCCAGTTCGGCCAGGGCATCGAGCGTCTCGCGCACCATCTGCGGCGGCTCGTTGCAGATCGGCAGGTGGATCGAAACCTTGGGCAGGGCTGCGCCATCGGAGGCGGGCAGGGCGGGCCAGCGGCGCTTGGAAACCCGGCCAAACAGCGTCTCGGCCAGTTCGAAGCCGTCCGAGAGCAGCAGCGCCAGCAGCAGGACCTGCCCCGCCACCAGCAGGGACCAGACCACGCCGGCGGTGGTGGACATGTAGGTCTCGCTCATCGCCAGCACCACGCAGGTGCCCAGCGCGACGAAGCCCTGGGAGAGCACGGCCAGCATCAGCTTGCCCTGCCAGCGGATGTCCGGCCGACGGGCGAGGAAGAAGAAGGCGGCGAGGAAGGCGATGAGGCTCGCGCCCAGGGCCCAGCCCAGCCAGCCCGGCGTCTCCTGCACGGGGCCGGTCAGCGGCCACTTCTGGTGGCGGTCGAGGTCATACATGCCCCAATGGCCGGCCGCGCGGCCTTCGAAGGAGACCTTCCAGGGCTGGTCGAAGGCTTCCATCACGAAGTAGTCGAGCCCGCGCTGCTCGGCGATGTTGAAGAAGCTGCGCAGGAACAGCGCCTGGTTCACGCGGGTGGCGCGGGCGGCGCCCTGGGCCACGCCGTCGGACGGCCAGCCCACCTCGCCGATCACGATCCTCTTGCCGGGGAAGCGCGCCTGCACGGCGTCGTACTTCTCCATGATGAAGCGCAGCGCGTCGTCGATCGGTAGCCCCTCCCAATAGGGGAGGAGGTGGATGGTGATGTAGTCCACCGCATTGCCCAGCTCGGGATGGTCCATCCACACATGCCAGGGCTCGGCCGTGGAGACGGGCTGGCGCACCTGGCGGCGCACCTGCTCGATATAGCCGACCATCTGGGCGGGGGTGACGTCGCCGCGCAGCACGGCCTCGTTGCCGACCAGCACGCGCTCGACGTTCCGGCTCTCCCGCGCCACCTGCACCAGGCGGCGCAGCTCGGCCGCGTTGCGGTCCAGCCGCCGGTCCAGCCAGGAGCCGAGGGTGATCTTGAGGTCGAGCCCCGTGTTCCAGGCGATCTCGGGGATCCGCTCGATCCCGCCATGGGCCGCATAGGTGCGGATATGGCGCGTCATGGGCGCGACGCGGCGAAGGTCACCCTCGATCTGCTCCGGCGTGGGCCAGTTGCTCCCCTCCGCGCTCTGCCCGCGCTGGTAGGGGGCGAAGGCGAGGCCGTTCACCTGGCCCCGGAAGTCCGGCATGGCGACCGGCCGGTTGAGGGCCCACCAGGCGCCCAGATGCGCCAGCGCGACCAGCACAAGCACGATGAGCGTGGTGCGGTGCCGGGCCAGCCCGGCAGGGCGCGCGGGGGTGGAAAGGGCTTCGGGACTACGGAAGGGGCGCGGTGCGGCGTGCGCGTTCATCGCGTGGAGGGCTCCGGCGCCGGGCCCGGACCACCGCCCGGCCGATCCGGGCTGACATGGTCTGGGCGCCATCTGCGCTCAATGCCATCAACCCCCCTGGCTGCGGCGCCCTTCCGGCCCAATCTGGGCAAGATTGCGGCGCAACAAAAATGCCGGGCCATTCACGGCGCCCTCCTCGGGCCCTCCCTGGGCTCTCCTGGGCTTAGGCAGAGGGACCGCCGGGCCCTATGATGTGCCCGCCCGAACCCCCCAGGGGTCGGACAGCCCGACCCCGAGGGGTCAGACAGAAGGATCCTCCTCCGCACCATGTCGGCACTGCTGGAAATCGGCATCATCATCCTGCTGGTGCTGCTGAACGGCGTCTTCGCCATGAGCGAGCTGGCCATCGTCTCCTCCCGGCGGGCCCGCCTCTCGGCCATGGAAAAGGCCGGCTCGGCCGGGGCGCGGGCGGCGCTCGCCCTCGCCGATGACCCGCAGCGCTTCCTGCCCACGGTGCAGGTGGGCATCACCCTTGTGGGGGTGGTGGCCGGCACCTTCGGCGGCGCGCGGCTCTCCGCCACCCTCGGCCCGGTCCTCGAGTCGATTCCAGGCATGGCGCCCTATGGCAACGAGGCGGCGCTCTTCCTCGTGGTCGTGCTGATCACCTACCTGTCCCTCATCCTGGGGGAGCTGGTGCCGAAGCAGCTGGCCCTGCGGAACCCGGAGCAGTTCGCCATCGTGGTGGCGCGGCCGATGCTGGCCCTGTCCCGCTTCTCCGCCCCGGTGGTCTGGCTGCTCTCCGGCTCCTCCGCCCTCGTCCTCCGCCTGCTGGGCGCCAGCCATCAGATCGAGCAGTCCGTGACGGAAGAGGAGGTGAAGGCGGTGGTGGCCGAGGGCGCGGAGGCCGGGGCGCTGGAGACGGAGGAGCGGCACATGATCGAGCGCGTCCTCCGCCTCGCCGACAAGCCGGTTCGTGCCCTGATGACGCCGCGCACCGAGATCGCCTGGCTGGACCGCAACGCCACGCCCGAGGAGGTTTCGGAGAAGCTGAAGGGCGAGACGGTGAACCGCTTCATCGTGGCCGATGGCCGGGTGGACAATGTGGTGGGCGTCGCCGCCGCGAAGGACCTGCTGGACCAGGTCCTCTCGGGCCAGCCCCTCTCGGTCGCCGGCGTGCTCCGCCAGCCCATGGTCCTGCCGGACAACCTCTCGGCGCTGGACGCGCTGGAACGCATCCGCCAGGACCCGCTCGGCCTCGCTCTGGTCATGGACGAATACGGCTCCTTCGAGGGCGTGGTCACGGCCTCGGACCTGCTGGAGGCGATCGTGGGCGAGCTCGGCGCCCCAGCCGTGCCGCTCGAATCCGGCCCGGCGGTGGAGCGGCACGATGGCAGCCTGCTGCTGGACGGGATGATGCCCAGCGACGAGCTGCGCGCCCGGCTGGACCTGCCGGTGCTGCCGCAGCCCGGCACCTACCATACGGTCGCCGGGCTGATGCTCGCCTTGCTGCGCCGCGTGCCGAAGGAGGGAGACCGGATCGTCTTCGGCGGCTGGCGGTTCGAGATCATCGACATGGACGGGCGCCGCGTGGACAAGGTGCTGGCGGCCAAGGACGAGACGGTTCCGGTCTGAGGCCCGGCGGCGCGGCTCAGCCCTCGTCGGGGGCGATGAGCCGGGCCGTGCCGGACACGCGGATCGACTCCCCCGGCTTCCCGGTGATCGCGACCTTGAGGCGGCAGGGGACGCCCATGTCGTCGCCCTGCCGGATGTCGATCCCACCGCCATGCGGCCAGCCCAGGTCGCGGAGGTAGCCGCCGAGCGCCGCGGCGGCGGCCCCGGTCGCCGGGTCCTCGGCCACGCCGCCGGCCGCGAAAGCGTTGCGGACATGGAAGAGGCGCGGCGACTCGGCATGGATCAGGGCGATGGTCACCAACCCCGCCGCCTCCATGAGGGCTCGGCCAGCCTCCAGCTCATACCTCATCGCCGCCAGCGGCCCGCGCTCACGAAGGGCGAGAACAAGATGCCGCGCACCGGCCTCGGCCAGGGCAGGGGGGAGACACGGGTCGAGAGCCCCGGGCGTCAGCCCGAACAGCGCCAGGGCATCGGCCACCAGCCCGGCTCCGGCGGGCGCGCTGCGGGTTTGCGGGGATTGGAGGGCTGCGCTCAGTCTGTCCCCCTCGCACCATCCCTCGACGGTGATCGCCCCGGCCGGGATCCGCAGGTGGTGGCGTCCGCTGCCCTGACGGAGCGCAAGGGCGGCACCGAGCGCGATGGTGGCATGGCCGCAGAAGGGCACCTCCATCCGGGGCGCGAAGTAGCGCACGCGCCAGGCCTCACCCTCCGGCGCGGCGAAGGCGGTCTCAGAATAGCCGACCTCCGCCGCGAGCGCCTGCATGGCGGCAGCCGGCGGCAGGGCGGGGGCGATCACCACCCCGGCCGGATTGCCGCCCCGCCCGCCGTCGGAAAAGGCCGCGATGCGCTGGACCCGCACGCGTTCAGCGCCGGAGACGGGCCCAGCGTGCCTGGATGGCGGCAAGGGCGAAGCCGCCGCACATGCCGATATGCTCCACCGCCACGTGCATGCTGGCGATCGCCTCGGGCCCGGACTTGGCCCAGAAGGAATGGACGAGCGGGATCGTCAGCAGGGTGAAGACGGCCATGATCCCGGCGCCGAGCCAGGCATGGCGCCCATGAATCACCAGCGCCGCCCCGACCAGCTGGGTGATGATGACGGCCACCGCGAAAGCGGTCGGCGGATGCAGGCCGAACATGGCCATCTCTGCCTGGGCGCCGCGGAAATCCAGCAGCTTCGCCAGGCCGCTGGCCCAGAAGGGGAAGGTGAGGACCACGCGCGTCAGGACACCGAAGACCGGGCTGTCCAGGAGGGCGGCGATGGGGCGCGGTGTGGCGTCCGCGGCCCGGGCGTTCATGGACGTGGCGCTCATGCGGCCTTCTCCCCAGGGATGGCCCCCGGCCCAAGGCCAGGGGCGTTCGGTGTGAAGGCCGCACCATGCGGCGCGCGGAACGGTTGTGCCAGCGGGACGTATCCCGCCGCGGAACGCTCTCAGCCGCCCCCGGCCGCGGTACGCGCGATGGGTGCGACGAACTGGGGCTCGGTGTCCCAGGGGAAGAGGATCCAGGTGTCCTGGCTCACCTCCGTGATAAAGCTGTCCACCAGCGGCCGGCCGGCAGGCTTGGCGTAGATGGTGGCGAAATGCGCGCCGGGCAGCATGGCGCGGACCACCTTGGCCGTGGTGCCGGTGTCCACCAGGTCGTCCAACACGAGCCAGCCCGTGCCGTCCCCGGCGGCGGTCGGCGGCTTGGCCACCATGGGCTGTCCCTTGTTCTGCTCCTCTCCGTCCTGGCCATAGGTGATGACGGAGACGCTCTCGATGAGGCGGCAATCCAGCTCGCGCGCGACGATCGCGGCCGGGATCAGCCCGCCACGGGTGATGGCGACGATGCCCTTGAAGCCGCCATTCACCGGGCCCTTGCCGACCAGGCGCCAGGCGAGAGCCTTCGCGTCACGGTGCAGCTGGTCCCAGGTAACGGTGTAGTAGCGCGGGGCCATGGGGCAGTCCTTGTCTCGATAGGCCGGGTCTGGAGGGGCCGGGTCAGAACATCCGGGCGCCGTTCGGCACCGGCTGGTCCGGGCGGAGCAGGACCACCGCGCCGGTCTCGTCGGGCACGCCGAGCACGAGCACCTCGCTGGGGAAGCCCGCGATCCGGCGCGGGGCGAAGTTCACCACCCCCATCACCTGCCGCCCGACCAGGGTCTCGGAGGTGTAGTGCACGGTGATCTGGGCGGAGGAGCGGCGGATGCCGATCTCTTCCCCGAAATCGATGGTCAGCTTGAAGGCCGGCTTCCGCGCCTCCGGAAAGGGCTCGGCGGCGATGACCGTGCCCACGCGGATATCGATCCGGTCGAATTCGGCGATGGTGGCGGGGGTCGCGGCGTTCATCAGGGCGCGATAGCGGAAGGCGGGGGCGCCGGAAAGATGCCACGGTCCGCCAGGGCCAGCCTGTGGCCGCGCCGGGCCGGGCGCGGTAGCCTCGGTCCGATGTCCAGGCCCAGCATGCCCGAAGCCCCGCTTCCCAAGTCCATCGCGACCGTGTGCCTCTCGGGCAGCCTGCCCGACAAGCTGGAGGCGGCGGCGAATGCCGGCTTCCAGGGGGTGGAGATCTTCGAGCAGGACCTGCTCACCCATGACGGCCCGCCCGAGGGCATCCGCGCCATGGCGGCGGATCTCGGCATCGGCATCACCATCTTTCAACCCTTCCGCGACTTCGAGGCCATGCCCGAGCCGCAGCGCCGCCGGAACATGGACCGGGCGGAGCGCAAGTTCGACGTGATGCAGGCGCTGGGGACCGACCTCGTCCTCGTCTGCAGCAACGTGCAGCCGTCGGCCATGGACGACACCGCCCGGGCCGCGGCGGACCTGCGGGAAATGGCCGAGCGCGCCGCCGCCCGCGGCCTGCGCGTGGGCTACGAGGCGCTTTCCTGGGGCCGGCATGTGAACCGATGGCGGCAGGCCTGGGATATCGTGCGCCAAGCTGACCATCCGGCACTCGGCCTCATCCTCGACAGCTTCCACACCCTTGCCCTGGGGGACACACTGGACGGGCTGGCGGGGATGGTGCCGGGGGAGAAGATCGCCTTCGTCCAGCTGGCGGACGGGCCGCGCCTGTCGATGGACGTGCTGAGCTGGTCCCGCCACTACCGGAACTTTCCCGGCCAGGGCGAGCTGGACCTGGCCGGCTTCACGCGGGAGGTGCTGGCGGCCGGCTACCGCGGCCCGCTCTCGCTCGAGGTGTTCAACGACGAGTTCCGCGCCGCCCCGGCCCGCCGGATCGCGCGGGACGGGCATCGCTCGCTCATCTGGCTGGATTCCGTGCTCGCCGGCCCCTCGATCCCGGCGGCGCCGCTGCCGCCCGCGCCGGTGCTGGACGGGGTGGAGTTCCTTGAATTCGCGGTGGACGAGGCGCGCGGGCGGGACCTGTCGGATTTCCTGGCGACCCTGGGCTTCCGCAAGGCCGGGCAGCACCGCTCCAAGGCGGTGGAGCTGTGGCGGCAGGGCGGGGTGAACCTCGTCCTCAATGCCGAGCCGGACAGCGCGGCTGCCGGGCATTTCGAGCTGCATGGCGCCTCGGTATGCGCGACCGCCCTGCGCGTGGACGACGCGACCCGTGCCCTGGCCCGCGCCGAGGCGCTGCTCTGCTCCAGCTGGCGCGAGCGGCTGGGGGAGGGGGAGCGACCGATCCCGGCCGTCCGGGCGCCGGACGGGACGCTGATCTATCTCGTGGAGCGCGGGGACCAGGGCCGGAGTATCTGGGAAAGCGACTTCCACCTGCTGCCCGGTGCGGCGGAGGCCCCGGCGGCGCTGGAGCGCGTGGACCATGTCGCCCACGCCCTCACCGGCGGGCAGATGGACGGCTTCGTGCTGTTCCACCGCAGCGTCTTCGGCCTGGAGCCCAACCCGCCGATGGACCTGCCGGACCCGCAGGGCCTGGTCCGCAGCCGCGCCATGGCCGACCCGGCCGGGCGGGTGCGGATGCCGCTGAACGTCTCGGAGGGCCGCCAGACCGCGACGGGGCGCTTCGTCTCGGCCATGGCGGGCGCGGGGGTGCACCACATCGCCTTCTCCACCCCGGATATCGCCAGCTTCGTGGCGGGGCGCGCCGCGCCCATGCTCACCATCCCCGATAATTATTACGAGGACCTGGCCGCCCGCTTCGGGCTGGAAGATGCCGCCCTGGCGGAGCTGGAGCGCGGCCATCTCCTCTATGACCGGGACAGCGGGGGCGGCGAGTTCCTGCACGCCTTCACCCTCTCCTTCGAGGACCGCTTCTTCTTCGAGGTGGTGGAGCGGCGCGGCGGCTATGCCGAATACGGCGCCGCGAATGCCGGCGTGCGGATGGCGGCCCAGGCCCGCTCGCGGCCCTGGAGCCCGGCGCGCTAGGGCTCGCGCCCGCCGCCCGCCCGCCCGGAGCCTCGGATTCCGGCTCACCCCGGGCTTTCGCCGCGGGGAGTCGCGGCGTATTCGGGGGGCGGGCCACATAACGGGCCCGTGCCGCGCCCGGCGGGCGAGGCCACCGACCCCTGGGGAGAACGGACTTCACATGCGCGACCTGCATCTTCCCGGGCGCAGCCCGGCCATGGCGCTCAACGCGATGGCGGCCACCTCCATGCCCGTCGCTACCCTGGCCGCGCTGGACATCATGCGTGCCGGCGGCAACGCGCTGGACGGCGCGATCGCGGCGGCGGCCGTGCTGGCGGTGGTGGAGCCGCAATCCACCGGCATCGGCGGCGACTGCTTCTGCCTCTACGCCCCGGCCTCGGGCGGGGTGGTGGCGATCAACGGATCGGGCCGTGCGCCGGCCGCCGCGACCCCGGAGGCGCTGCGCGCCGCGGGGCTGACCGCGATGGTCAACACCTCGGCCCATTCCGTCACCGTCCCCGGCGCGATCTCCGCCTGGGAGGCGCTGAACAAGGCGCATGGCAAGCTCGGCCTCGACGAGATCCTCCAGCCCGCCATCCGCTATGCCGAGGAGGGCTTCGCGGTCTCCTCCCGCGTCTCGGCGGATTGGGAGGACAGCGTCGGCAAGCTCTCCCTGCAGCCGCAGACGGCGCGCCGCTTCCTGAAGGACGGCAAGCCCTATGCCTTCGGGGACCGCTTCACCCAGCCGGAGCTGGGCAAGACGCTGCGTGCCATCGGCAAGGACGGGGCGCGCGCCTTCTATACGGGCCCGATCGCGGCGGACATGGTGGCGGCCCTTCGCGCGGCTGGCGGCCTGCACACCGAGGAGGATTTCGCGGCCGGGCAGAACGTCGCCGACTTCGTGGACCCGATCTCGCGCAAGTGGCGGGGCATGGAGGTGTTCCAGTGCCCGCCCAACGGCTCGGGCCTGCTCGTGCTGATGCTGCTCGGCATGCTGGAGGGCTTCCCCGAGCCCGCCGGCCCGCTGGACGCCACGCGCATGCACCGCCATCTCGAGGCCGCGCGGCTGGCCTATCGGGACCGCGACGCCTTCCTCGCCGATCCCTCCCAGGTCGAGGTGCCGGTCGCCAAGCTGCTTTCCGATGACTACCTCGCCAAGCTCCGCGGCATGATCCGGGACGACCAGGCGATGGTAGACCTGCCGCCGGCCGGCGACGTGGACTGGCAGAAGCACAAGGACACGGTCTACCTCACCGTCGTGGACCGCGACGGCAATGCCTGCTCCTTCATCAACTCGCTCTTCGAGGGCTTCGGCTCCGGCATCCTGGCCGAGGGTTGCGGCGTGATGATGCAGAACCGTGGCTTCGGCTTCCGCCTGCAGGAAGGGCACCCGAACTGCATCGCCCCGCGCAAGCGCCCGATGCACACCATCATCCCCGGCATGGTGATGAAGGACGGCAAGGCGATCATGCCCTATGGCGTGATGGGCGGGCACTTCCAGCCCATGGGCCAGACCTGGTTCCTGACCAACCACTTCCAGTTCGGCCTGGACGTGCAGGAGGCGCTGGACCTGACCCGCGTCTTCCCGAGCGTCGGCGCCAGCCACCGGGACGTGGAGATCGAGAACGGCCTGCCGCCCGAGGTGAAGGCGCAGCTCGCGGCCCTCGGCCACCAGCCGAAGCTGATCAAGAAGCCCCATGGCGGCGGCCAGGCCATCCTGATCGACCGCGAGCGGGGCATCCTCGTCGGCGGCTCCGACCCCCGCAAGGATGGCTGCGCGATGGGCTACTGAGGCCCGCCGCTCTGCCCGATCGTGGACTGACAGGAACCCGTTGATGACCGAACCCTGCGACCTCCCCGCCCTCGAGGCGCGCCGCCTGATCGGCGCGAAGAAGCTCTCCCCCGTGGAGCTGCTCGATTCCTGCCTGGCGCGGATCGAGGCGGTGAATCCGGCCATCAACGCGGTCGTCGCGATTGACGAGCGCGCCCGCGACGCGGCGCGCCGAGCCGAGGACGCGGTGATGCGGGGCGAGAAGCTGGGGCTGCTCCATGGCCTGCCGATCGGCATCAAGGACCTGGAGGAGACGGAGGGGCTGGTCACCACCTTCGGCAGCCCTCTCTTCAAGGACAACGTGCCCAAGGCCGATCTCAGCTCCGTCGCGCGCATCCGCGCGGCGGGCGCGATCATTGCGGCCAAGACCAACACGCCGGAATTCGGCGCGGGCGCGAACACGCGCAACGCCGTCTATGGCGCGACGGGCAACCCGCATGACCCCACAAAGTCGGCGGCGGGTTCCTCGGGCGGCTCGGGCGCGGCGCTGGCGGCCGGCATGTTCGCCATCTGCTCGGGCTCCGACACCGGTGGGTCGCTGCGCAACCCGGCCGCCTTCAACGGCATCGTCGGCTATCGCCCGAGCCCGGGCCTCGTGACCACGGAGCGCAAGCTGCTCGGCTGGCAGAACCTCTCGGTCCTCGGCCCGATGGCGAACAACACGCCGGATGCGGCGCTGCTGCTCGCGGCCATGGTGGGCGACGATGCGCGCGACCCGCTGGCCTATACCCTGCCGGGCGAGGCGGTGCGGGCGAAGCCCGAGCGCTACACCCCGCTCGCGCCGATGGACCTCTCCTCCCTCCGGATCGCGGCCACCGAGGATTTCGGACTCGCCCTGGTCGAGAGGACGGTGCGGGAGGCCTTCCGCGCCCGCGTCGCGGAGCTCGAGCCGCTGTTTGCCGGCATCGACGAGGCGACGCCGGACTGCACAGGCGCGAACGAGGCCTTCGAGGTGCTGCGGGCCCTGAACTTCGTCGCCGCCCATGCGGAGAAGGTGGCGAAGACGCCGGAGATGGTCGGCCCGAACGTGCGGGCCAATGTGGCGGAGGGCCTCGGCTACTCCGCGGCCGATGTCGCGCGCGCCAGCGTGCTGCAGACCCAGATGTACCATCGCTGGCAGGCCTTCTTCGCCGCCGGCACGGATCTCATCATCGCCCCGGCCATCACGGTCTCCCCGCGCCCGTGGTCGGAGCTCTTCCCGTCCGAGATCGACGGGCAGAAGACCCGCACCTATTTCCACTGGCTGGCCATGGCCTACATCGTGACGCTCACGGGGCACCCCGCCATCTCCATCCCCATGGGGAGGGACGCCAAGGGCATGCCCTTCGGCCTGCAGATCGTCGGACCGCGCGGCGGCGACGCGCTGGTGCTCCGCGCCGCTGCCTCGATCGAGGCAGCCGTGGCGGGCGACGCGCTGCTCACCCGCCCTGTCCCGGATATCGCGGCCCTGGCCAAGGCGCCGCCAATCTCCTCCATGCCCGGCTTCCTGGGCTTCGACTGAGGTTCGCCATGCGCCGTCTCGCCCTCGCCCTGTTCGCTGCCTCGGCCGCCTGGGCCGGCGCGGCGGCGCCGCTGGCCGCCCAGGGGCTGCGGATCGCCATGGCGGGGGAGACCACCTCCGCCGACCCGCACCAATACGGGCTGACGCCCAACACCACGCTTCGCGGCCACCTCTTCAACGCCCTCACGGAAACGGCGCCCGATCTTTCCGCCACGCCCGGCCTCGCCGCGCGCTGGGAGCGGGAGAGCGATACGAGCTGGCTTTTCCATCTCCGCCCCGGCGTCACCTTCCATGACGGCAGCGCCTTCACGGCCGAGGACGTGGTCGCCAGCTTCTGCCGCACGCGGAACAATGACGGCGAGGTCACCCAGTCCTTCTCCCGCTATGTCCGCGGCTTCGCGAAGGTGGAAACGCCGGACGCGATGACGGTGCGGATCGTCACCCGGGAGCCGGCGCCGCTGCTCCCGAGCGATCTCTCCAACATCGCCATCATCCCGCGCCGGCTGGTCCCCGCCGGGACGCTCGACTTCCAGGCGAACCAGCAATGCGGCGTGACGGGCAGCTGGCCCACCGCGCAGGACTTCAACGAGGGCCGCGCCTCGGTGGGGACGGGGCCGTACCGCTTCGTCTCCTACACGCGCGGCGGCGCGATCGAGCTGGCGCGGTTCGACGGTTATTGGGGCCCGAGGCCGCATTGGGCCACGGTCCGCCTGACCCCGGTGACGGCGGCTGCCCCGCGCCTCGCCGGGCTGCTGGCGGGAGACCACGATCTGATCGAGGCCCCCAACACCGCCGACCTCGCGCGGCTGCGGAGCAATGCGGCGGTGCATGTCTCCGCCTCGCCGACCACGCGGCTGATCTTCCTGCAATTCGACACGGCGCGCAGCCCGAGCCCCTTCGTGCAGGGCGGGAGCGGCCGGAACCCCCTGCAGGACGCGCGCGTGCGCCAGGCGCTCTCCCTGGCCATCGACCGCAAGGCGCTGGCCGAGCGGGTGATGGACGGCGTAGCCCTTCCGGCGGCGCAGTTCCTGCCGGAGGGCATGGCCGGCACCATCCCGGGCCTGCCGGTTCTCCCCTATGACCCGGGCCGCGCGCGGGCGCTGCTGGCGGAAGCCGGCTACCCCCAGGGCTTCGCGCTCACCTTCCACGCCACCAACAACCGCTATGTGAATGACGCGCGGCTGGCGCAGGCCATCGTCCAGTACTGGCAGCGGATCGGCGTGAAGGCGGAGCTGGACACCATGCCCAGCGCCACCTTCTTCACCCGTCGCGCCCGGCGGGAGTTCTCCATCGCCATGGGGGGCTGGTCGGCCGACGCGGCGGAGACCCTCCTGTTCCAGCAGCCCTGGCTCATGACGACCGATGCCTCGCGCGGGCGCGGCAGCAGCAATTACGGCGGCTGGTCCGACCCGGCCTTCGACGGGACGCTGAACCGGGCCATCGCCACCATGGATCCGGAGGCCAGGGCCGGTCTGCTTCGGGAGTCCGGGAGCCGGGCGCTTCAGGAGATGCCTGTGGTGCCGATCCATTTTGAAAGCGCGACCTGGGCGAGCCGCCGCGGCTTCCGCTATCCTGGCCGGGTGGACCAGACGACGCTGGCCGCCGAAGTGCTGCCCGAATGATCTTCCGGCGCCGGCGCCGGCGGCTGCTGGCCCTCGGCGCCTTCCTGCCCGGGGCGGCGGGGGCGGCGATCCGGCCGCGCCATGCCGCGCCGGAACTCATCAGACCGGATCCCACTATGCCCTTCGCGCCCCAACTGGCCGAGGCCCTCTCCAGGCCGGGCCGTGCCGCCATCATCTTCGATGACCCGGCCGGCGACCCGAGCCGGCCCGTGACCCTGCACGCCTACCGCCCCCAGGGCTGGCGCCCGGAGGGGCAGGTGGTGCTGGTTCTGCACGGCATGGGCCGGAACGGGGACGAGTATCGCGACTTCTGGGTGGAGGCTGCCGAGCGCCACAATCTTCTCATCGTGGCGCCGACCTTTCCGGCGCATCTCTTCCCGACGCCGGAAACCTACAACAACGGCTCCGTCCTTGGCGGCGACGGGTCGCTTCGTCCCGCGGAGTGGCGCGGCTACCGGATTCCGGCCCGGGTGCTTGCGGCGCTGCGCGCGGCGGGTCTCTCCACGCGCCCCAGGGCGCTGATCTTCGGGCACTCGGCCGGCGGACAATTCCTCCACCGCCAGCTCTCCACCGAACCCTCAGAAATGTTCGAGGCGGCGATGGTCGGCAATCCCGGCTGGTTCAGCCTGCCGGACCTCGACCGGCCCTTCCCGGCGGGCCTGGGCGGGATCGGGGTGACCGAAGCCGAACTAGCCCGGCTGCTGGCCTTCCCGATGACCATCCTCTCCGGCGAGGAGGATGTGGAGACCAGCGGCCCGAGCCTGCCCTCTCAGCCCGAGGCGCTGGCCCAGGGGCCGCACCGCTTCGCGCGGGCGCTGTACTATTTCGAGGCTGGCAAGGCCGAGGCAGCGCGCCGCGGTCTGCCCTTCGGCTGGAAGCGGGTGACTGTGCCGCATATTGGGCATGACGGAGCCGCGATGTCCCGTGTTGCGGCGAGCCTATGGTTCGAGGGCATGATGCCGTCGGATGCCACGCTGGCGGAATGGGGCCGGAAGGGGCAGGGGGCTCTCTAGGGGCCTACCGGCCCGGCGGATGGCGCCCTTACCAGTGGCGCCATCCGTGCCGGTAACCGGGGTAGTAGCCGTAGTAGCGCGGCGCGGGCGCGTAATAGACCCGGGGCGGCGGGGCGTAGTAGGGCCTGTAATAGCCAGGCCCCGAGGCGATCGCCGCCCCGGCAGCGGCACCGATCCCTGCGCCGACCAGGGCGCTTCCCGCCACGTTCGGCTCGCCGTAGGGGCCGTAGCATCCGCCCAGGGCGAGCCCGGCGAGAGCGAGCACCGTAAAACGGGTTTTCATCGCCAGCCTCTTCCATAGCCATGGCCATAACCCTGGGCATAGGGGCGGCCATATCCATAGGAACCTTGATGCCGGCGCGGCGGTTGCCGGTAGCGCGGGCCGTTGTCGCTGGCCGCGGCGGCGACCAGGCCGGCGGCGAGCCCCACACCGGCGCCGAGGGCGAGGGTGCTGCCCCAGTCCGTGGAGCCATCCGGATTCTGGCAACCGGCCGTGGCCAGGGCGGCTCCGAGGGCGAGGGCGGGGAAAAGGCGGACCTTCATCTGGTGGGACCTCCGATGCCAGCAAGGATGGGCGGCCCCCGTGGCGCGCGCGGGGCGGCTCCGTGGCGGGCGGAGGCGGGATGAAGGTCTTTTCATGGCGGGGCGCCGGAACGCCCCGCCGGGCGAGGTCAGCCGCGCTGGCCGGAGAAGGCGTTGAAGGTCTGGAGCGTATAGGTGTCCTTCACGCCCGGCACGCCCTGCACCCGTTCCACCACGAAAAGGCCGATATCCTGGTCCGGCTCCAGGTAGAACTTGCCCAGCAGGTCATACTGCCCGCTCGTCGAATGCATCTCGGACAATTCGGGGATGCTGTCCGCCATCTCCCGCGCGACGCGGTAGGCGGCCCCCATTTCGCATTTGATCATCACGAAGATCGCTTTCATGCTCCACCCGCTGCGGCCAGGGCCGCAGGATGGCGCGATGGCGGCAGGGTTCCAAGCCCGGGCCGAAGGTTACTGCGCGTATCCGCTTGGATTCCATGTTGCGCGCCACCGCTCCCCTCGCGAGAATGGGAGCAATCTATCGGACGGTTGAATGCGAAAGCGCACGCAGCTCGTCGTTCTGGCCGTCCTCCTGGGCGGCGGAGCGGCCTGGCACTTCTATGGAGAGCAGGCGGGCCTGCCGAGGCCGCTGGCCCTGCTTGGCCTGGAAAGGCGGGCGGCCACCGCCACCACCGGAGCCGCGGCCCCGGTGAACGTCGCGGTTGCCCCGGTCCGCACCGGGGTGGTGATCGAGAGGGCGGAGAGCGTCGGGACGGTCCGCGCGCGGGAAGCGGTGACGATCGCCGCGAAGAATTCCGGTATCGTCACCGCCATCCGCTTCCAGGAAGGCCAGCGTGTCGCCGCCGGGGACGTGCTGGTGTTGATGGATGACGCCGCCCTGCGCGCCGAGCTGGACCAGGCCCGGGCGCAGCTCGACGACGCGCGCAGCCAGCTTCAGCGCGTGCAGCGCCTGACCGCGGGGGTGGTGGCGGAACAGCGGGTGGATACGCTTCAGGCCGCCTCCCGCGGCGCCGAGGGACGCGTGCGCCAGGTTCAGGCGCGCCTCGACGAGGCACGGGTGACGGCTCCCTTCGCGGGGCGGGTCGGACTGCGCTCGGTGAGTGCCGGGGCGCTGCTGCAGCCAGGCACGCCGGTGACGACGCTCGACGACATCTCCCGGGTGCGGGTGGAGTTCTCCGTTCCCGAGATTCACGTGGCCCGCGTGAAGCCGGGCAGCATCGTGAAAGCCCGCAGCAGCGCCTATGGCGAACGCCGCTTCGAGGGCACCGTGACCGTCGCCGACACTCGCATCGACCCGGCCACCCGGACGGTCCGGCTGATCAGCGAATTCGACAACCCGGACGAGGCCTTGCGGCCCGGCCTGTTCCTGACCATCGAGCTGGACCTCAGGACCCGGAACGACGCGCTGATGGTTCCTGAGGAGTCGCTGGATCCGGTGGGGGAGCGTGCCTTCGTCTTCGTCGTGCGGGACAACCGGGCGCACCGGGTGGAGGTGACGCTCGGGCAGCGCCTTTCGGGCGAGGTGGAGGTGCTGCGCGGCCTGGCCGCCGGGGACCAGGTGGTGGTCCGAGGCATCCAGCGGCTGCGGAACAACGCGCCGATACGGATCACCGAGACCATCACGCGTCCGACGAGCTGAGGGGGGAGGGGCGCCGTGGTCCTGAGCGACGTCTCGATCAAGCGGCCGGTCTTCGCCACCGTCATCAGCCTGCTGCTGATGGTGATGGGGCTGGCGGCCCTGTTCCGGCTGCCCATCCGGGAATATCCGGCGATCGACCCGCCCATCGTCTCCGTCACCACGACCTATACCGGCGCCTCGGCCGCCGTGGTGGACACGCAGATCACGGAGCTGATCGAGTCCGCGGTCGCGGGCATCGAAGGCATCAAGACGCTCTCCTCCTTCTCGCGCGACGAGCGCAGCGTGGTCACGCTGGAGTTCCGGCTGACCCGCAATGTCGATGCGGCAGCCAATGATGTGCGCGACCGCGTGGCGCGCGCCCTGGCGCGCCTGCCGGAGCAGGCCGACACGCCCATCGTGGCGAAGGTGGATGGCGACAGCCGGCCCATCCTGTGGATCGCACTCACCTCCAATCTCTACAACGGGATGGAGCTGACGGAGATCGCCTCCCGCCGGTTCAAAGACCGGCTCGCCATCGTGGATGGCGTGGCCGATGTGCTGATCCAGGGCGAGCGGAAATACGCCATGCGCATCTGGCTGGACCGCCAGGCCATGGCGGCGCGCGGCCTGACCGTGCAGGACGTCGAGGATGCGATTCAGCGCGAGAACCTGGAGCTGCCCGGAGGCCGCATCGAGAGTAGCCAACGCGAGCTGACGGTCCGCACCGATACCCGCATGTCCCGCCCGGAGCAGTTCCGCGAGGTGGTGCTGACCCGCGGCGGCAACGCCCAGGTGCTGCTCGGCGACGTGGCCCGGGTGGAGGTGGCACCCGAGACGACCCGGGGCGAATACCGGATCAACGGAGTGGCCGGGGTCGGGCTGGGCATCCAGCGTCAGTCCACGGCCAACACGCTTTCGGTCGCCGATGGGGTGAAGGCGGAGGTGGAGCGGATCCGCGCCACCCTGCCGGAGGGCATCGAGACCCAGATCGGCTACGACGAGAGCATCTTCATCGCCCAGTCGATCTACGAGGTGGAGCACGCGCTGATCGTTGCCCTCGTGCTCGTTGTGATCGTCATCTTCCTTTTCCTCCGTTCCTTCCGGGCGACGATCATCCCGGCGGTCGCGATCCCGGTCTCGATCATCGCTTCCTTCATCGCCATGTCCGCCATGGGCTTCTCGCTGAACGTGCTGACCCTGCTGGGGCTGGTGCTCGCAATCGGCCTCGTGGTGGACGATGCTATCGTGGTGCTGGAGAACATCCATCGCCGGATCGAGGAGGGCGAGCCGGTGCTGCTCGCCTCCATTCGCGGCTCACGCGAGATCGCCTTTGCGGTGATCGCCACCACGCTGGTGCTTGTCGCGGTCTTCCTGCCGCTCTCCTTCATGGGCGGCAATACGGGCCGGTTGTTCAGCGAATTCGGCTTCGCCCTGGCGGCCTCGGTCCTCTTCTCCGGGCTGATCGCCCTGACCCTGACGCCGATGATGTGCTCCAAGCTGCTGAAGGAGCACCAGGGCGAGACCTGGCTGATCCGGGTCACGGAGCCCTTCTTCCTTGGCCTGAACGGCGGGCTGCGCTGGTCGCTCCGGCACGCGTTGAAGGTGCCGCTGCTGGTGCTGGCGGGGGTGGGGCTGCTCTGCGCGGTCGCGGTCGCCCTGTTCCAGGCGCTGCCGAAGGAGTTCACCCCGGTCGAGGACCGGGCGAGCATCCTCATTCCCGTCACTGCGCCCGAGGGTGCCTCCTTCCCCTATACGGTGGAGCAGGTGCAGCGGGTGGAGCGGATCACCGACGAATATCTGCGCAACGGCGAGGCCATGGTGGTCTTCGCCACCGTGGGCGGCTTCCAGCGGCCCGCCCAGGGCAATCAGGCCACCATGTTCATCCGCCTGAATGCCTGGGAGAGCCGCCAGCGCAAGCAGCAGGAAATCGTGCAGGAGCTGACGCCGCGCCTCGGCGGCATTCCCGGCGCGCGCATCTTCCCGCTCAACCCGCCCAGCCTCGGCCAGCGCGGCATCCAGCCGGCCGTGCAGTTCGTCATCGGCGGGCCGGATTACGACACGCTGGTGCAGTGGCGGGATCGCTTCCTCGAGCGCGCCTCGCAGAACCGCAACCTCCTGAACCTCGACAACAACTTCAAGGAGACGAAGCCGGAGCTGCGGGTCTCGATCGACCGGCGCAAGGCGGCCGATCTCGGCGTCTCCATCCAGGCGGTCGGCCGAACCATCGAGACGATGCTCGGCTCCCGCGAGGTCGGCACCTATGTGGAAGGGGGCGAGGAGTACAAGATCCTCCTCCAGGCCCGGGACGGCGACCGCGGCACGCCCTACGACCTGCAGAATATCTTCGTCCGCACCATGGGCGGCGGGCTCATCCCGCTCTCCAATGTGGTGAGCCTGGGCGAGCGGGCGCGGCCCCAGTCCCTCTCGCGCGAGGACCGGGTGCGCGCCATCACCATCAGCGCCACCCCGGCTCCGGGCTATTCCCTGGGCGAGGCGCTGGACTACTTGGACGCGCTGGCGCGGGAGGTGCTGCCGCCGGATGCCCGCATTTCCTATCGCGGGCAGAGCCTGGAGTTCCGGGAATCCTCGGGCAGCCTCGCGATCACCTTCGCCATGGCCCTGCTGGTGGTGTTCCTCGTGCTCGCGGCACAGTTCGAGAGCTTCATCCACCCCTTCGTCATCCTGCTCTCGACGCCGCTCGCAGTGACAGGCGGACTGCTGGCCCTGCATCTCACGGGGCAGTCGCTGAACATCTTCAGCCAGATCGGCATGGTGATGCTGATCGGGCTGATGGCGAAGAACGGCATCCTCGTGGTCGAATTCGCCAACCAGCTCCGGGATGAAGGCCGCAACGTGCATGACGCGGTGCTGGAGGCCTCGGTGGTCCGGCTGCGGCCGATCCTGATGACCTCCATCGCCACCGTGCTCGGCGCCGTGCCGCTGGCCGTCGCCACCGGCGCCGGGGCCGAGAGCCGGCAGGCGCTGGGGATCGTGATCGTCGGCGGGATCAGCCTTTCGACCTTCGTCACGCTCTATGCCGTGCCGGCGCTCTATCTCCTGCTCGCGCCCTACACAAAGCCGGTCGGGGCGGTAGCGGCGAAGCTGCGGGAGTTGGAGGCGCGCGGCGCGGTGCCGCACCACCCGGCGCCGGCGGAATAGGCGCGCCGCAGCCGGGAAGGGCGGCACGGAAGCTGCATCGGATCGACCCGCGCCGGGCCTGAGGCCCGGCCGATCCGATTGCGGAAGACGGGCGGCCGCCCTGCGCGCGGTCCGCTCCCGTCCGGCGGGGGAAGGCCGCCGCAAGTCCGCATCGTTCCCGCCGCCCGCACCCCCAAGCGGCATTCCGACGCGCCCCGGGCAAGGCCCCGGCGCGATTCTGGAGTGCTGCGATGAGAAAGCCGACTCGCCGTGGGGTCCTGGGCGCCGCTCTGGCCGCGCCCTTCCTGGCGCCGCCATCCCGGGCCCAAGGGCTGACCCCCCTTCGCTTCATCCTGGACTGGAAGGCCCAGGGACCGCATGCCTGGTACTACCTTGCCCAGTCCCGCGGCTATTTCCGGGAAGCCGGGCTGGACGTCACCATCGACCAGGGCGAGGGCTCCGCGGCCGCCGTCACCCGGGTGATGTCCGGCGCCTATGACGCCGGCTTCGGCGACATCAACGCCGTGATCCAGAACGCCGCGCAGCGCCCCGGCGAGCAGCCGGTCATGGTCTATCTCGTCTACAACCGCGCGCCCTACGCCATCATCGCCCGCGCCGATGGCCCCGTGCGGAGCCTGAAGGACTTGGAGGGCCGGCAACTCGGCGCGCCCGCCGGCTCGGCCACCGCGCGCATGTTCCCCGCCCTGGCCGCGCGGAACGGCGTGGACCCGGCGAAGGTCCGGATGGCCGCCATTCAGCCGAACCTCGTGGAGCAGATGCTGGTGCAGGGCCAGGTGGATGCCATCGCCCAGTTTTCGGGCACCAGCTACATGAACTTCGTCGGCATGGGCCGTGACCCGGAGAAGGACTTCCGCTGGTTCTTCTACAGCGACATGGGGCTGGACCAGTATTCGAACGGCGTGCTGGTCAGCCAGGCCCTGCTGCGGAACCGGCCCGAGGCGGTGCGCGGGCTGGTGGCCGCCATCAACCGCGCTATCCGCGACGTCGCAGCCGATCCCGATGCCGGGATCGCCGAGCTGAAGCGGGTGGAACCGTTGACCGACCCGGCCATCGAGAAGCGGCGCATGCTCTACATGCTGCGCGCCCAGATGACGACGCCGGAGACTGAGGCGCTCGGCCTGGGCGACCTGGATGACAGGCGGCTGGAAGGCGCGATGGCGACGGTGGTGCAGACCTACGGCCTTTCCCGCACCCCGGCCGCGAGCGAGGTCTTCCGGCGGGACTTCCTGCCCGCGCGCGAGGCCCGGCGGCTGCCGGCGCTGGCCGGCTGAGGGCGCGGCCGATGACCGAGGATGAGCGCATGATGGCGCTGGCCATCGAGCAGGCGCGGCATGGCGCCACCCTGGGCGAGCAGCCCTTCGGCGCGCTGGTCGCGCGGGATTGGGAGGTGGTCGCCAAGACCTGGAGCCGGAAGGTGGGGCTTTGCGACGCCACGGCCCATTCCGAGACCCTGGCCGTCGGCATGGCCTGCCGCGCCCTGGGCCGGCGCGAGCTGCCGGACTGCACCTTCTACGCCACCTGCGAACCCTGCCCGATGTGCCTCGGCGCCATCCTGAATGGCGGCTTCCGCCGGCTGGTGCTGGGCGCGCGCAATGCCGATGTGAAGCGGCTGGCGAAGAAGGCCTTCAACTTCAAGGATTACACGGTGGAGCGCTTCGCCGAGACCGTCGGCTGGGAACTGGAGGTGGTGGACGGCGTGCTGACGGAGGAATGCGTTGGCCTCTACACCGGCGCGGAGGTGGAACTCACCCGCTGATCCACCCCGGGGGGCGGTGGCGCGCCGGCCGTTCCGGACGTAGTCTCCGCCCCCTTCGGGCCGCGCCCAGGCGGACCGAAGGGCTTGAGGGAACGAGACGATGGATGACGGTGCGGCGGCGCGGCAGAGCGTGACGCGGGGACGGACGGGCGGGCAGCTGCTCGCGGATGCGCTGGTGGCGCAGGGCGTGACCCATGCCTTCTCAGTCCCCGGCGAATCCTTCCTCGACCTGCTCGATGGCCTCTACAATGTCAGCGACAAAATCGAGCTGGTTACCTGCCGCTTCGAGGCGGGCGCCATCAACATGGCCGAGGCCCATGGCAAGCTGACGGGCAATCCAGGCGTCGCCATCGTCACCCGCGGGCCCGGCGCCTGCCATGCCAGCATCGGCGTGCATATCGCGATGCAGGACAGCACGCCGCTCGTGCTGATCGTCGGCCAGATCCCCTTTTCCGAGACGGACAGGGACACCTTCCAGGAGGTGGACTACCGCCGCATGTTCTCGCCCCTGGCCAAGTGGGTCACGCAGATCGACGACGCCGCCCGCATTCCGGAGCTGATGGCCCGGGCCTTCGACGTCGCCCGCAGCGGCCGCCCCGGCCCGGTCGTGGTCGCCATCAGCGAGGAAATGCAGAAGACCGTGGTGGAAGTGCCGGATATCGGCCCGGCCCCGACCCTGCCGGCCCATCCTGCCCCGGGATCCATCCCCCGCCTGCTGGAACTGCTGGATGGCGCGCAGCGCCCGGTGATGGTCCTCGGCGGCACGGGCTGGTCGGAGGAGGGCAAGGCCGCGATCCGTGACTTCGCCGCGGCGCATGACCTGCCGGTGGCCGTCGGCTTCCGCCGCCTCAGCCTCTTCGACGGCACCTCGCCCCTTTTCGCCGGCGATCTCGGCGTCGGCTCCGATCCGGGGCTGGTCGCGCGCGTGAAGGAATCGGACCTCGTCCTCGCCATCGGCACGCGGCTGGGCGAGGCGACGAGCCAGGGCTACACGCTGTTCCCGGCGGGCCAGACCAGCCCGATCGTCCAGGTGCATCCGGACCAGTCCGAGATAGGCCGCGTCTTCCGCCCACTCCTCGGGATCACGGCCGACCTCAATGCCTTCGCCCTGGCGCTGCGGAATGCCGCACCGGCGAAGCCGCGGCCCTGGGGCGAGTGGCGCAAGCGTCTGCGCGCCGGGCGTGAGGCGAGCGTCGCCGCGCCCGATTACGAGGGCCCGCTGAACTTCGCCCGCGCCCTGCAGGCGCTGGAGGCCGAGCTGCCGGAGGACACGATCTTCACCGTGGATGCCGGTAATTTCGCCACTTGGCCGCAGCGCTTCATGTCGGTGCGGGAGAAGCAGGAGTTCATTGGCCCGACGAACGGCGCCATGGGCTATTCGGTCCCAGCCGGGCTGGGCGCCGCCATCACCTATCGCGGCCGGTGCGTGGTCAGCTTCGTCGGCGACGGCGGCTTCCTGATGACGGGCCAGGAGATCGCGACCGCCTTCCAGGCCGGCGTGGCACCCATCGTCATGGTGGTGAACAACGGCCAGTACGGCACCATTCGCATGTATCAGGAGCGGCACTATCCCGGCCGCGTCTCCGGCACGCAGCTCACCAACCCCGACTTCGCCAAGTTCATCGAGGCCTTTGGCGGGCATGGCGAGGTGGTGACGGCGACCGATGAGCTCGTGCCCGCCTTCCGCCGGGCGCGCGAGAGCGGCAAGCCCGCGGTGATCGAGGTGCGGATGAGCCCGGAGCAGATCACCAACCGCCAGACGGTAACGCAGATCCGCGCGGCCGCGGCCAAGGGCTAGAATCGGCCGTCATCGCCGGGGCGCAGCCGCGCCCCGGCAGCGGCTTCAGGCCCGGCGCACGTTCCAGAAGGTGGCGAAGCCGTCCAGCACGCCGGTGATGCTGGACCGGTAGGCCGTGGGCTGGAGGTACTGTCCCAGGGGGTAGTAGGGCACCTCCCGCATCGCCTCGGCCTGAATGTCCCGGCAGATGGCCTGTTGCGCCGCCTCGTCGGGCGCGGCGAACCAGCCCTGCCGCAGCTCCTCGATGCGCGGGATGGTGGCCCAGCCGGCATAGCCGGCTTCGCCCGCGCCGCGCAGGGCGATATGGACGGCGGGGTTGAGCCAATCCATGCCGGCCCAGTTGGTGATGAAGGCGCTCCACCCGCCCTCCGCGACCGGGCCCTTGCGGTTCCGGCGCTGCAGCATGGCGTTGAACTCGACCGAGTAGACCTCGACATTCATGCCGGCCTGCTTGAGCGTATCCGCCGCCACCGCGCCCATGGTGGAGGAGCCGGAGGAGGTGGAAGGCACCATCAGCAGCACGGGCTCGCCGCGATAGCCCGCCTCTCGCAGCGCCGTCTTCACCTTGTCCATGTCGCGCCGGCCCGTCAGCGGCGCGAGGCCGGTGTCCGAAGCCATGGGGGTGTTCGGGCAGAAGAAGCCCAACGGCAGATGGTAGAGGCTCGTCTCCCCCGCGCCGACGAGGGCCTGCATCGTCGCCTCCTGGTCGATCGCACCCCAGAGGGCGCGGCGGATGGCGGGGTTGTTGAAGGGAGCCTGCAGGTGGTTCACCTGCATCATGCCCACGAAGCCCGTCGGGTCCTTCACCTCCACCCGGACGTTCCGGTTGCGGCGCATGAGGGCGAGCTGGTCGTGATAGGCATATTCCTGCCAGTCCGCCTCGCCGGCGATCAGAGCAGAGGTCGCCGTGGAGGGATCGGGCATCACCCGCCACTCCACCCGGTCGAAATGGACGACCTTCGGGCCGGATGTCCAGCTGGGCACACCGCCCTGACGCGGCACATAGCCCTCGAACTTCGTGTAGACGTTCAGAGAGCCCGGCACCCGCTCATCGGCCTTGAAGCGGAAGGGGCCGCTGCCGACCAGCTCCGTCACCTGCCGGAACGGGTCGGTATTCGCCAGCCGCTCCGGCATCATGGCGCAGACCGGCACGGAGGCCTTGCCGAGGGCGATCGGCAGGAGCGGAAAGGGGCGCTTCAGGCGGAAGCGGATGGTGCGGTCGTCGGGGGCGGAGAGCTCGTCCGTCACGGCCATCAGGATGCCGCCGAACGGGTCCCGCTTCGCCCAGCGGTTCAGGCTGGCCACGCAGTCCCGCGCCAGCACGCGCTCCCCGTCATGCCAGCGCAGCCCTTCGCGCAGGGTCAGCTCCCAGCGCCGGCCCTCTTCCTCAACCCGGTGTCCCTCGACCATCTGGGGCGTGGCCCGGAAGTTCGCGTCCATGCCGTAGAGCGTGTCGAACACCATGTAACCATGGTTCCGCGTGGCATAAGCGGTGGTGGTGACCGGGTCGAGCGTCACCACGTCCTGCTGCGGCGTGAAGCGCAGCGTGGTGGCGGATTGGGCCCGGACCAGGGAAGGGGCGACCAGCCCGGCTCCCGTGGCCATCATCAACGTGCGGCGATGCATCGGCGATCTCCTTCTCGGACATCCCGGTGACGCGCTGCCTCCGGCGCCAGATCACCACGCGTCGCGCGGGAAGGCCAGGGCGGGGGATCCCGCCGTCAGCCCTTCCCGGCGCGAGCGAGGATCCGCTCCGCCCGGATGCGCACCGGTGCGTCGATCATCATCCCGCCGACCTGCACCGCGCCATCCCCTCCTGCGGCGAGCACGCCACGGGCCCACTCGACCTCCTTCGCCTCGGGGGCGAAGCCGCGCAGGGCGGCCGCGACCTGGCGGGGATGGATGAGAAGCTTCCCGCCGAAGCCCAGCCCCGCGGCATGGCGGGCGTCCTCCTCCGTGAGGGTGTCGTCACCGATCGTCGCCGTCACGCCGTCCATCGGGGCGTCGATCCCCGCGAGGCGGGAGGCGAAGACCAGCTCCGACCGGGCGGCGAGGAGCGCCTCGCGCGTATGGGCGCAGCCGAGATCGGCCGCATAGTCGATGGAGCCGAAGGCGAGGCGGGAGGCACCGCGCGCCAGCTCCCGCGCGGCGGCGAGGCCGCGCACCGACTCCACCAGCGCGACCAGCGGCCGGTCCGGCCCGATCGCGGCCCGGATGGCGGCGAGGGCGGCCGGATCCTCCGCCTTGGGCAGCAGGATCCCGGCGGGCGATCCGCTGAGGGCGGCCAGGTCCTCCGCATGCCAGGGCGTGCCGGCGGCGTTGAGGCGAACGAAGAGCGGCACGCCCTCTGGCCTGGCCTCGGCGGCGGCGCGGCGCGCGGCTGCCTTGTCCTCTGGCGCGACGGCATCCTCAAGGTCGATGATAACCGCATCGGCTCCGGAGGCGGCGGCCTTGGCGAAGCGCTCGGGGCGGTTGCCAGGCACGAAGAGCGGGGCGATGGGGGCGGTCATGCAGCGAACTCCGCGCGGATGCTGTTGGTATGGGCGCCCAGCGCCGGGACGGGGCCGAGTTCCCGCGCGCCGTCGCTGAAGAGCGGGGCAGGGGCGGCGACCGCCACGGCGCCGCCCGGCGTGTCGAGGGTGATGCGCCGGAGCGCGGGGTGAGCCGCGAAGGCGGGTAGGTCGTTGACGAAGCCGAAGGCCGTGCGGGCCTGTTTCAGCCGCGCCGCGCATTCGTCTCGCGCCAGGGCCGCGAAGACGGCGGCAACATGGGCGTCCACCTCGGCGCGGTGCGCCACGCGCTCCACATTGCTGCGAAACCCCTCCCGCCGCGGCAGATCGGGCTCGCTCAGAAAATGGGCGCAGAACTCGGCCCATTCGCGCTCGTTCTGGATGGAGATGAGGACTTGCGCGCCATCCGCGGTGGCGAAGGCGCCGTAGGGGCAGATGGAGGGATGGGCGACCCCGGCGCGGGCCGGCGCCTTGCCCGTGCCCTCGTAGTAGAGCAGCGGCACGTTCATCCAGTCCGCCATGCCGTCGAAGAGCGAGACGGCGATCCCCTTGCCGCGGCCCGTCACGCCGCGCTCGATCAGCGCCTCCAGTACGGCCGCGTGGGCGTTCATGCCGCAGGCGATATCGCAAACCGAAACGCCGACCCGGCCCGGCCCCTCCGGGCGGCCGGTGATGCTGCACAGCCCGCTCTCGGCCTGCACGAGCAGGTCATAGGCCTTCATCCCGGCATACTCGCCCGTCTCGCCATAGCCGGAGATGTCGACCGTGATGAGCCGCGGGTGCTGCGCGCGCAGCGCCGCGCTACCGAAGCCGGCCCGCGCGGCGGCGCCGGGGGCGAGGTTCTGGATGAACACATCGGCCCGCGCGACCATCCGCCGCAGCAACGCCAGGTCCTCGGCCTGCTTGATGTCGAGGACGACGCTTTCCTTGCCGCGGTTGAGCCAGACGAAATAGGTGGAGAGCCCCTTGGCCGCCGCGTCATAGCCCCGGGCGAAGTCGCCCTCAGCGCGCTCGATCTTGATGACGCGCGCCCCGGCATCGGCGAGACGCCCGGCGCAGTAGGGAGCGGCCACGGCCTGTTCCATCGAGACGACGAACAGCCCGGCAAGTGGCTTCGATCCGGCCATGGCGGTGCCCTCCGTCAGAAGCTGCGCGGCAGGCCGAGGATATGCTCCGCGACGTAGCTCAGGATGAGATTCGTGCTGATGGGCGCCACCTGATAGAGCCGCGTCTCCCTGAACTTGCGCTCGACGTCGTATTCATGCGCGAAGCCGAAGCCTCCATGGAATTGCAGGCAGGCATTGGCCGCCTCCCACGACGCCTTCGCCGCCAGGTATTTCGCCATGTTCGCTTGCGCGCCGCAGGGCTGGTGCGCATCAAACAGGCGGCACGCCTCGAAGCGCATGAGGTTGGCCGCCTCGATCTCGATGTAGCTTTCCGCGATCGGGAACTGCACGCCCTGGTTCTGCCCGATCGGCCGGCCAAAGACGACGCGCTCCTTGGCATAGGGCACGACCTTGTCGATGAACCAGTAGCCGTCGCCGATGCACTCCGCCGCGATCAGCGTCCGCTCCGCGTTCAGCCCGTCCAGGATGTATTTGAAGCCGCGCCCCTCCTCGCCGATCAGATTCTCGGCGGGGATCTCGAGGTTGTCGAAGAAGATCTCGTTGGTCTCGTGGTTCACCATGTTCTCGATCGGGCGAACCGTCATGCCGTTCCCGATGGCGTCGCGCAGGTCGACGAGGAAGATCGACATCCCCTCGGACTTCTTCTTCACCTCGGCCAGCGGTGTGGTGCGGGCGAGCAGGATCATCAGCTCGGAATGCTGGATACGGGAAATCCAGACCTTCTGCCCGTTCACCACATAGCGGTCGCCTTTGCGGACCGCGGTCGTCTTGATCTTAGTCGTGTCGGTGCCCGTGGTCGGCTCCGTCACGCCCATGGATTGCAGGCGCAGCTCACCACTCGCGATCTTGGGCAGGTAGCGCCGCTTCTGCTCCTCGGAACCGTGCCGGAGCAGCGTACCCATATTGTACATCTGCCCGTGGCAGGCGCCGGAATTGCCGCCGGAGCGGTTGATCTCCTCCATCACGATGGAGGCTTCCGTCAGGCCGAGGCCCGATCCGCCATATTCCTCCGGGATCAGGGCCGCGAGCCATCCCGCCCTGGTCAGCGCCTCGACGAAGGCCTCCGGATAGCCGCGCTCCGCGTCGATCTTGCGGTGATACTCGGCGGGAAACTCGGCGCAGAGCGCGCGCACCGCGTCACGCAGTTCCTGATGCCCGTCGGTGCTGCCCTGCATCCCGTTCCCTTCCACCCGCTCGCCCGGCTTCGCGCTGGCCTGGCTCTGCCCGAGTCATGCCGCCGGAAGCCGGGCGGGGGAAGGGGGGCGCCCGTCATCCGCCGAGCGGCAGGCGCTCCGCCACCAGGAAGGGCTCGCCCGGCGCGGCCTGGGTGAAGAGGCAGAGCTCCGTCACCCGGCGCGGCCGGGACGCGGTTTCGCCCAGGAAGGCCTGGACCGCCGGGCGGATGATCGCATCCTGCTCCGGGGTGAGCCTCTGGGTCAGGGTGACGTGGAAACGCCATTCCCCGAACACCTGGGGATAGCCCCAGCGGTGCAGGTTGTAGCGCCCCGCTTGGGACAGGCGGTCAGGCCGGCGGCGGGCAATTTCCGCCTCGGTGGGCGGGGCGCGGTGGGAGTCCAGCGCTGCTACGCAGGCATCGGCCAGGGCCTGCAGGGCGGGGCAGGGGGACGATTCCCGCAGCGCCAGGAAGCCGCTGAGCGAGGCGAGTTCGAGGCCAGGCAGGTCGAAGGGCTCGGTCCCCGCCGCCAGCCGTGCGGCGTCTTCCCGAAGCGCTGCATAGGAGGCCGTCAGGCGGAAGGGCGGCTTCAGCGTGGCATGCAGCCCGTAGCCGCGCGGATCGCCGGTCAGGGCGGCGATATCCAGCCCGGGAAGGGGGGGCTGGACCAGGGTGGCGCCCGTCTCGGCATCACGGCCCAGCCAGGTGCTGCCGAGCCGGTGCAGGGGGTCATCGACCGGCGGCGCCCAGTACAGGGCGGCGCGGGCGAGGGCGGCGGTGCCCATCATGCGATGCGCATCCCCCCGCGCCAGACGGCCTGCACCACCGGCATGTCCCCGAACTCCCGGATCCGCACGAGGTCCGCCCGCAGCCCCGGCGCGATCTGGCCACGATCCGCCAGGCCGAGCGCCCGGGCCGGATTGGCGGTGATGGTGGCCACCGCGGCCGAGAGCGGCATCCCCGCCTCGCGCGGCAGCCGCCAGGCCGCCTCGATCATCGCCGGCGGCACGTAGTCGGAGGCTATGATGTCCACCAGCCCCTCGCGGGCGAGATCGGCCGCGGAAACATTGCCCGAATGGCTGCCGCCGCGGACGAGGTTGGGCGCGCCGGCGATCACCGCCATGCCATGGGCCCGCGCGGCGCGGGCGGATTCCATGTTCACGGGGAACTCGCTGATCCGGATGCCGTCCGCGGCGTTGTGACCGACGATCACCGGGTCCCAGTCGTCATGGGTCGCGAGCGGCACGTCACGGCCCTCGAAGAGGGAGAGGAGCGCGCGCCGGTTCGGGCCGGACCAAGCCTCGCGCTGCGCGGTCAGCTCGGCCATGCGCCGCTCCACCTCGGCCACAGGCCGCCCGCCCTTCACCCGCATGGCGCGGTAGCGGTCGGGGTCGGCGTACTGGCCGACGCCGGGGGTGTGGTCCATGAGGCTGACCATCCGCAGATGCGGGTCGGTGTGGAACTCCTCCAGCATCGGCAGCATGTCCGTGGCGGGCAGCTCGCAGCGCAGATGCAGCAGATGCTCGGATTTCAGCACGCCGGCTTCGGTGAGCGCCCCGAGGTCGCGTACCCCGTCGCGGGCCGTCTGCAGCCGGCTCTCATCGAAGCCAAGATCGCCCAGGCACAGCGCGTCCAGCACCGTGGTCACGCCGGCGACGGCCACCTGGCTGTCATGGGAGAGGAAGGCCGAGACGGAGGGCCAGCGGGCCTGGCTTCGGGGGAGGACCTGGCGCTCCAGGTTGTCCGTGTGGACATCAACCACGCCGGGGATGAGGAAATCGCCTTCGAGATCGACGGCGCCGGGGGCCGCGCTGCGGCCGGGTGCGATCTCGGCGATCAACCCGTCCCGCAGCAGGATGGTGCCCGTCTCCACCCGCTCCGGGAGGACGAGGCGGGCGTTGGTCAGGATCGTCTCGTCGGTCATGCGCCCCCTTCTGCCCGAGCCATCCGCCAGGGCAAGTCCGTGGCGCTGCTTCTCCCTCCATGGCATGCTTGTCTAGACATGTCGGGGTGACGAAACCATGACAATTCTCGACCGGAGCGGGGAGACGGCGCTCTGGCGACAGATCGCGGCCCGGCTGGAAGCGGCGATCGCCGAGGGCGAGCACGGGCCCGAGGACCGCCTGCCGAGCGAGGGGGCGCTCTCCGCCCGTTTCGGCGTGAACCGCCACACCGTACGGCGCGCGTTGGAGGAGCTGGAAAGGCGCGGGCTGATCCGGACGGAGCAGGGGCGCGGCAGCTTCGTGGCGGGGGAGGTGCTCGACTATCCCCTGCATGGGCGGACGCGCTTCTTCGAGACGGTGCGGGCGCAGCGGCGGGAACCGGCCGGGCGGATCCTGCGGCTTGGGGAAGTATCCGCCACGGCCGCCGTGGCGGAGGCCCTCGGAATCGCGCGTCGCGCCCCGGTGTTGCGGGTGGAACGGCTGGGCATGGCGGATGGCTGCCCGGTGGTGCTCGGGGTTCACCACCTGCCGCTGCCGCGATTCGCCGCCGCCGAAGCCGCCCTGCGGGGTGCCCCCTCCATTACCGCGGCGCTCGCGGCCTGCGGTGTGGCCGACTACCGGCGCGCCCGGACCCGCATCAGCGCGCGGCTGCCCACCGGCGAGGAGGCTCAGCTCCTCCGGCAATCGCGCGGGCGGCCCGTGCTGGCGAGCGAGGCGCTGAACCTGGATGCGGAGGGGCGCCCGGTGGACTTCACCCTGGCCTGCTATGCGGCCGGCCGGGTGCATGTACTGGTGGAGGAGGAGCAGCGCGCGGCGATGGCCGGATATGCGAAGGGGGACGCACCTCTCGGCGCATCCCCCTTCTGATCTGGCTCCCCGAGTTGGACTCGAACCAACGACCTAGCGATTAACAGTCGCGTGCTCTACCAGCTGAGCTATCGGGGATCAGTGGCCCACCATGTGGCGGGGCCGGCCGAATATCCCGATGGCCGGTCCGCCGCAAGGGGGTCTGTCGATTATTGCGCAAAAGCTTTGGATCGAGCGGGCGGGTCGGCTGTCCGCCCGGGCGGGCGGGGCGACCTAGGACGCGCGCCGGCATCCCCCACGGCCTGGCCGGGTGGGTGGAGGCGATCATGAAGGAGGAGGCTGGAGGCCCGAGCGGGAATCGAACCCACATTCACGGATTTGCAGTCCGTTGCATCACCACTCTGCCATCGGGCCGGCAGGGGGCCAGGGTATCGCGTCCCTCGGCCGGCGGGTCAAGCCAGCATCAGCCGGGAAGGGGCCGCCCCGTGCTTCCACCCCCCGTCCTTCCAAGTGCCGCCCGGCGCGCCTATAAACCGATCGGTTCAGTGGATAGGACAGCGGGCGGCATGGACTACGCCGAGGCGCGCAGGCGCATGGTTGACGGGCAGGTGAGGCCCAACCGGGTGACGGATCCGCGGATCCTCGAGGGGATGCGCGCCATTCCGCGCGAGCTTTTCGTTCCGCAGCGCCTGCGGGTGCGCGCGCTGTCGGATGAGGACCTGGCACTGGGCGGCGGCCGCGTGCTGCTGCAGCCCATGGTGGTCGCACGGCTGATCCAGCTGGCGGCACCGCGTCCGGGCGAGCGCGTGCTCGTCCTCGGCGCCGGCCCGGGCTATGGCGCGGCGGTGATGGCCCATATGGGCGCGCAGGTCGTGGCTGTGGAGGACGATGCCGTGATCGCCGGCTTCGGCGAGGAGGGAATCGCCGCCGCCGGCCTGCCGGCGGGCTCGCTGCGGCGCCAGGCCGGCTCCTCGGAGGCCGGGCTGCCGGATGGTGCACCCTACGACCTGATCTTCATCGAGGGGGCGGTGCCCTCCATCCCGGCGGCGCTCTCCGCGCAGCTGGCCGAGGGCGGGCGGCTGTCCGCCATCCGGGCGGTCCCGGGCCAGGTGCCCTCCGCCATCCTGGGGCGCCGCGTGGGCGGCTCCTTCAGCACGGTCGAGGCCTTCGACATCGCTGGGACCCAGATGCCCCTGCTGCCGGCCTTCGCGCCGAAGCCGGGCTTCGCGCTGAGCTGAGCGCCGGCTGTCCGCCGCGCAGGCGCCGGGCAGGACAGGGCTGGCGCGGGCAACTGGCCCGCGCCGTCCGCCGCCGTCCTCGCTGCGAAACGCGGCGCGGCAAGGATGTGGAAAGGGTTCCCCCATCATCCTGGCTCCCAGGCGGCGGAGAAGGCTAACATCACCGGGAACCGAGCAAAGGCGGCCCCGAAGCGCCATGGCGCCGGGCCGGCCGATCAGGGATTGTAGCCGATGACCCGCAGCCACCCGAAGCGCCCCCGAACCGAGCACAGCCAGAGCTCGCGGCCCGTCGTCCGGGCCATGCTGCCGGCCGTCTTCCTCCTCGGCCTCGCTGCCCCGGCGGGGGCCCAGACGCTGCAGGAGGCGCTGGCCCAGACCTATGTGAACAACCCCACTCTGGCCACCGCCCGTGCCCAGCTGCGCGTGGTGGATGAGAACGTGCCCCAGGCCCTGGCGGGATGGCGGCCCACCGTCACCCTTTCCGGCTCCGCCGGCTATGCCGAGGGGACGATCCGCTCCCGCTCGCAGACGACCTCGGGCCAGCGCATCGGCGTCACCACGGACCAGGACCGGACCATCGGCACCGTGGCCGCGACGGTCACGCAGCCGCTCTACCGCGGCGGCCGCACCACCGCCTCCACCCGCCGTGCCGAGAACCAGGTGCTCGCACAGCGGGCGCGGCTGCTGGCGACCGAGCAGCAGGTCTTGCAGGACACCGTCTCCGCCTATGTGAACGTGATCCGGTTCCAGGAGGAGGTTCGCCTCAACCTGAACAACGCCCAGGTGCTGCAGCGCCAGCTGGACGCGACGAACGAGCGCTTCCGCGTGGGCGAGATCACCCGCACCGACGTCGCCCAGGCGGAGTCGCGCCTCGCCGGCGCCCGTGCCTCCCGCGCCGATTCCGAAGGCCAGCTTCAGAACGCCCGGGCCACCTTCCAGCGCGTCATCGGCATCGCGCCGGCGCGGCTGACGGCACCGCAGCCGCTGCAGCCGGCCGCCCGCAACGGCCAGGATGCGGCGCAGGTGGCGGCGCTGAACAATCCGGCGGTGGTGGCCGCGCTCTTCGACGAGGCCGCGAGCCGCGACTTCATCGACGTGCAGCTCTCCGCGCTGCTGCCGCAGGCCAGCCTCCAGGCGCAGGCCTTCCGCAACGACAACCAGCAGCTGATCGGCCAGCGCTCCATCGGCGAATCCGTGACGGCCACCGTCACCGTTCCGCTCTATCAGGGCGGCGCGGAATACTCGGCGGTCCGCCAGGCCCGGCAGGACGCCACGCGCCTCCGGCAGGTGGTGGACGACCAGCGGCGCGTGGCCTCCGCCCAGGCCATCCAGGCCTGGGAAACGCTGGTGAGCGCCCGCGCGACCGTGGACAGCGTGCGCGCCCAGATCCGCGCGGCCGAGATCGCGCTGGACGGCGTGCAGCGTGAGGCCGTGGTCGGCAGCCGCACCACGCTCGACGTGCTGAATGCCGAGCAGGAGCTGCTGAACGCCCGCGTCTCGCTGGTGCGCGCGCTGGCCAATGTGGTCACGGCCAGCCATTCGCTGGCGCAGGCCGTCGGGCGGCTGACCGCGCGTGACCTGGCCCTGCCCGTCGCCCTCTACGACCAGGAGGCCTATTACCGGGCGGTCCGTGACCGCTGGGCGGGCCTCGGCGACTATTCCGTCCCTCAACCCGTCCGCGATTGAACCCAGGGAGCTCCGCATGTCCGGCGCCGCCACCGCACCCGGTCAGGACCCTTCGATGGAGGACATCCTCGCCTCCATCCGCAAGATCCTGAACGAGGAGGAAGCGCCGGCAGCTGCCGCGGAAGCGGCGGAGGCGGAGGCGGCGGAGCCGCTGGAGCTGACCGAGGCGATGCTGGTCGCGGTCCCGCCCCAGGAAGAGCCGGCAACGCCGACCGAGGCCGAGCCGGCCCCCGAGCCACCAGCGCCCGCCGCGCCGATTCCTCCCGGCCCGGTGCAGCCGGCCTTGCTGGAGACGAGGCCAGCCGCCGTCGAGACTGCGGCCGAGGTGCCGCCTGTCACGGCCCCGGCTCCCGTGGCGCCGGCACCGCCCTTCGTCGCGGCCGTTCCCGAACCGGCCGTGGCCGAATCCGCCGAGGGGCTTGTCGCGCCCGCGACGGCCGCCGCCGCGGCGGCGCTGCTCGGCCAGCTCGCCAGAACCGTCGCGGCGGAGCGCGCCGCGCCGGTCCATCGCGGCGGCCCCTCCATCGAGGATGTCGTGCGTGAAGAGGTGCGACCCCTGCTCAAGGAGTGGATGGACGCGCATCTGCCCGCCCTGATGGAGCGGCTGGTGCGGGCCGAGATCGAGCGGGTGGTCAGCCGCTCCCTCGGCTAGGCACGGCGGGCGGGGCAGGGGGGCGTGAACGGCCCTTGACGGCGGGGCCGCCGCTCCGCCAAGCCTCCGCCATGCTCGACAAGACGCTTTCGCCCGCCGGCTTCGAGCCGCGCCTCTATCAGGGGTGGGAGGGTGCCGGGGCCTTCACGGCCAATCCGGCCTCCAACGCCAAGCCCTTCACCATCATGATTCCGCCGCCCAATGTGACGGGCAGCCTGCATGTCGGCCACGCGCTGGACGTCACCATCCAGGACACGCTGATCCGCTTCCGCCGGATGCAGGGCCGGGACGCGCTGTGGCAGCCCGGAACGGACCATGCCGGCATCGCAACCCAGATGGTGGTCGAGCGCCTGCTGGCGAGCGAGGGCAAGGACCGGCGCGAGATGGGGCGTGAAGCCTTCCTCGAGCGGGTCTGGCAGTGGAAGGCCGAGAGCGGCGGCACCATCACCCGCCAGCTCCGCCGCATGGGCGCCAGCCTGGACTGGTCCCGCGAGCGCTTCACCATGGATGAGGGCCTATCCGAAGCGGTGCGCGAGGTCTTCGTGACGCTCCACCGGCAGGGCCTGATGTACCGAGACCGGCGGCTGGTGAACTGGGACGTGAAGTTCCAGACGGCCATCTCCGACCTCGAGGTGGAGAGCAAGGAGGTCAAGGGCAGCCTCTGGCACCTGCGCTACCCCGTGGAGGGCCAGCCCGGCCGCTTCCTCGTCGTGGCGACCACCCGGCCCGAGACGATGCTGGGCGACACGGCCGTGGCCGTGAACCCGGAGGACGAGCGCTTCCGGGATCTGATCGGGAAGTTCGTGATTCTGCCCATCGTCGGCCGGCGAATCCCGGTGGTGGCCGATGCATACTCCGATCCCGAGAAGGGCTCGGGCGCGGTGAAGATCACCCCCGCCCACGACTTCAACGATTTCGAGGTGGGTCGGCGGCATGAGCTGCCCTCGCCGAGCGTGCTGGACGCCGAGGGCAAGGTCACCCTTGCCGAGATCGAGGGCGAAATCCGCGCGGTGGAGGGCATCGCCCAACCGGAGGCCCTGCGCGCGCTCGCCGGGCTGGAGCGATTTGAGGCCCGCAAGGCCATCCTGGCTGAGCTGGAGCGGCTGGAGCTGATCGAGAAGATCGAGCCTCACACCCATGCCGTGCCGCATGGCGACCGTTCCGGCGTGCCGATCGAGCCGCGCCTGACCTGGCAGTGGTATGTGGACGCCGCGACCCTGGCCAAGCCCGCTGTCGAGGCGGTGGAGACCGGCAAAACCCAGTTCGTGCCGAAGCAGTGGGAGAACACCTTCTTCGCCTGGATGCGTGACATCCAGCCCTGGTGCGTCTCCCGCCAGCTCTGGTGGGGCCACCAGATCCCGGCCTGGTACGGGCCGGACGGGCATATCTTCGTCGAGCGCACGGAGGCCGAAGCCGTCGCCGCGGCCCGCTCCCATTACGGCGAGGACCGGGAGCTGACGCGCGACCCGGACGTGCTGGACACCTGGTTCTCCTCCGGGCTCTGGCCCTTCTCCACCCTGGGCTGGCCGAAGCAGACGCCGGAACTGGCGCGCTACTACCCCGGCGACGTGCTGGTGACGGGCTTCGACATCATCTTCTTCTGGGTCGCCCGGATGATGATGCTCGGCATTCACTTCATGGGCGACGTGCCCTTTAGGGTGGTGAACATCCACGGCCTCGTGCGCGACGAGCGCGGGCAGAAGATGTCCAAGTCCAAGGGCAACGTCATGGACCCGCTGGAGCTGGCGGATGCCTACGGCGCCGATGCGCTCCGCTTCACCCTGGCCTCCTTCGCGGGACCGGGGCGGGACGTGCGGCTTGGCCGGCAGAAGGTGGAGAGCAACCGCGCCTTCGTCACCAAGCTGTGGAACGCGGCCCGCTTCTGCGAGATGAGCGGCATCGCGCCCGACGCCGCCTTCAACCCGATGACGGCGAGCACGCCGCTGGCGCGCTGGATCATCGATGCGGGCAATGCGGCGATCGCGGAGGCGACGGCCGCGCTGGAGGCCTATCGGCTCGATGACTATGCCGCAGCCCTCTACCGCTTCACCTGGGGCAGCTTCTGCGACTGGTTCCTCGAGCTGGCCAAGCCGGCCCTGACCGGGCCGGACGGGGTGGAGAAGGACGAGGCCAAGGGTGCCGCGCAGCACGTGTTGGGCCTTATCCTCCGCCTCGCCCATCCGGTGATGCCCTATGTCACGGAAGAGCTGTGGGACCGGTTCGGCTATGGCGCCGAAGGTAGCCTCATCCGCATGGCCTGGCCGGAGCCAGTGGCCGTGATGGGCGCCGAGGAGGCCCGGGCGGAGCTGAACTGGCTGGTCGCCTTCATCTCCGAGGTCCGCACCGTGCGGGCTGAGGTGAATGTGCCGCCTTCCGTTACCGTGCCGCTGCTGGTGCAGGGCGCCTCGGCCGAGACCCTGGCCCGCGCCGAGCGTTGGATCGAGCCGATCCGCCGCATGGCCCGCGCCACCGAGGTGCGCCCGCTGGAGGGTGCCCTGCCGGAAGGCGTGGCCCAGGCCGTGGTGGGCGAAGCGACGGTGATGCTGCCCCTCTCCGGCGTGGTGGACCTGGCGGCCGAGCGGACGCGGCTGGCCAAGGAGCATGCGAAGGTGGAGGCCGAGGCGCGCAAGATCGCGCAGAAGCTCGCCAACCCCGACTTCACTAGCCGGGCGAAGGAGGAGGTGGTGGAGGAGACGCGGGAGCGGCTTTCCACCGCCGAGGCCGAGGCGGCGCGGCTGGCCGCGGCCATCGCCCGCATCGCGGCCTGAGGGCCGGGGGCGTGAGGTTTTTCGACTTCTTCGCCCTGGCCGTGCTCGCGACCGTGCCCATCCTGTGGTGCCGGTCGCGGCTGCCCAGGCTGGGGCGGGAGCCGCCCATCACGGACCGCCAGGCGGTCCGGATCGGGGCCCTCATCTCGGTCATTCTTTGCGGGATCTATATCGTCCGCTACGTCGTGTATCGGTGAACGGCGGGAGGGTTGCGCGGACTGCAACCCAGCCCGGGTCCGCAGCTTCTGTCACTTAGTGCCTCCGGGCGCATTCTCTCGTGACAGTCACGGACTTACGAGGTTCCCAATGCCCGATCAGGTCGCGCCCAGCCGTCAGGACGAAAGGGCGGATACGCGCCGCCGTGTCTGGGCGATCGTGGGCGGATCCTCGGGCAATCTCGTCGAGTGGTACGACTTCTACGTCTATGCCGCGACAGCGCTCTATTTCGCGCCGAACTTCTTTCCCTCCGGGGACCGCACGACCCAGCTGCTGAACGCAGCCGCCATTTTCGCGGTCGGTTTCCTCATGCGCCCGATCGGCGGCTGGCTCTTCGGGATGATCGGTGATCGCTACGGCCGCCGCACCTCGATGATGATCTCGGTGCTGATGATGTGCTTCGGCTCGCTGATGATCGCGGTACTGCCGACCTACGCCAGCATTGGGGTCGCCGCGCCGACCCTGCTGGTCGTTGCCCGGCTGATCCAGGGGCTTTCGGTGGGCGGCGAGTATGGGACGAGCGCGACCTATATGAGCGAGGTGGCCGCGCAGAAGCATCGCGGCTTCTTCGCCTCCTTCCAGTATGTCACGCTGATCGGCGGCCAGCTCCTGGCCCTGCTCGTGCTCGTCGTGCTGCAGGGCATCTACACGCCGGAGGAAATCCGCGCCTGGGCCTGGCGCATTCCCTTCTTCATCGGCGCCGCCGCCGCCATCGTCGCGCTCTTCCTGCGCCGCGCCCTGCATGAGACGACGACCGCCGAGACGCGCGCGAAGGAGGGCACGGGTACCATTCGCCTGCTGCTGCGCCATCCGAAGCCGCTGCTGCAGACCATCTTCCTCACCTCGGGCGGCAGCCTCGCTTTCTACACCTACACGACCTACATGCAGAAGTTCCTGGTCAACACCTCCGGCTTCACGGCGGAGCGCGCGAGCGTGACCATGACCTTCGTCCTGTTCTGCTACATGCTGCTCCAGCCCCTTTTCGGCGCGCTGTCCGACCGCGTGGGCCGGCGGATCTGCCTCATCCTCTTCGGCCTGGGCGGGGCGATCATGACCGTGCCGCTGCTGACCCTGCTGGCCGGCGTGAGCACCTCCTTCGGTGCCTTCGCCATCATCCTGGGCGCGCTCGCCGTGGTCAGTTTCTACACCTCCATCTCCGGCGTGGTGAAAGCGGAGCTGTTCCCGGCCGAGATCCGGGCGCTGGGCGTGGGGCTGGGCTACGCCATCGCCAATTCGCTCTTCGGCGGCACGGCCGAATATGTCGCGCTGTGGTTCAAGGCGCAGGGCATGGAGAGCACCTTCTTCTGGTACGTCTCCGGCTTCTGCGTCCTCTCCCTGCTCTCCGCGCTCTCGATGCGCGACACGCGGGTGCATGGGCACCTCGCGCGGGAGCAGGCGGCCGGCGCGATCCGGTGATCGTCTTCCTCGATTTCGAGGCGAGCGGCCTCGGGAAGCGCAGCTTCCCCATTGAAGTCGGCTGGGTCGGGGAGGATGGAGGCGAGGAGTCGCATCTTATCCGCCCCGCCCCGGATTGGGACGAGTGGAACGAGGAAGCGGAGGCGATTCACGGCCTTTCCCGGGAACAGCTGGTGCGGGAGGGGGAGCCGCATGGTGCGGTGGCCCGCCGCATGGTCGATCGGCTGGCCGGGCACGATCTCTACGCCTCGGCGCCCTCCTGGGATGGGCAGTGGCTGAGTCGCCTGCTGCGAGCGGCCGGGCTGCCGCGCCACGCCCTGCGCCTGCGGGATACGGAGGAGGCACGACAGGCAGCGGCCATCGCGGCGCTGGCGGAAGTCGGACGCGACCCATCACGCCATGAAGGGCTGGTAATCGAGGTTCTCGGCGAGGCCGCAAGGGAGGCGGGGGAGGGCGTCCCGGCTCACCGGGCGCTGGAGGATGCGAAGCGCGAGATGCGGATTTGGCGCGGCATGGGCGACCGGGTCCGGGCCGCGCTGGCCCGAGAGGGCTGAAGCCGGCCGCCCTGTCAGGGGCGCGTGGCGGCGAGGAGTCCCGGCCAGTCCGAGGCGCGGATACGAGCCAGCGGCGCGAAGCCGGGCCCCTCAGCCGTGGGGCGGAAGGCGACGATTTCCCCTTCGCCGAGCTCCGAGAAGGCCGCGCCCGCCGCATCTACGATGTTGGGTCGATGGGCCACGATGAGCAGCACCTCCCCGGCGCCCGGCGCCCGCCGCCCGCCGCAGCATGTCGCGGAGGGCCTGGGCCTGAGGGGAATCCGGGCCCTTGGCGAGCATCCGCCCGCCATCGTTCAGCGCCGCCTCCGTTTCGGCGGGAGGCGCGTCCATCAGCACCGCCGCTTCCCGCGCACGGCAGTATTCGCTGGTCACGGCCCGGGTGACCGGCACGCGGATGTCGCGCAGCGCCGCCCCGATCTCCCGCGCGACGCGGCGGCCGGCCTCGCTGAGGTTCCGCTGCGTCCTGCAGTCGGCGAAATCCAGGGCCTCGGCATCCGTCTGCGCGCTCTCCGTCGCGGGGTGGCGCATGTAGAGGACCAGGCCGCCCTCGCGCAGCGCAGATGCCAGCTCGGCGGGGTTGGCCATGGGCGGGGAGGGCTGGGCCCGGGCCAAGCAGGCGCCGGCCAGCAGGCCCGCGATGAGAAATGGCGTGATGCGCATGGCAAACCCCCATCCCTGAGACGGTCAGGGAGAAGGTTACGGCATCGCGACGGAAGCGGCGTTGACATGCGCGTGTCCGTCGGGTGGCGCTGAGGCGCCGGTTATGGCCTGCTGCCACCCGCGGATGCCGGGACGCGCTTTCCGGGCCATGGGAACGCGCCCGCACCGCCTCCGCGCGCGCCTCAACCGGTCCCCTTGCCTAGCTGTATTGCGCGGCACGCGGTTGCGACGATCGGAATGTTGCGGGATACAGCCGGGCGAGAGAGGGAAATGCCATGCCGGACAACACTTGGGACAAGTCCCGCCTTCCCAGCCGCCATGTGACCGTGGGGCCGGAGCGCGCGCCGCACCGCTCCTACTACTATGCCATGGGCATGACCGAGGAGGAGATCGCCCAGCCGCTGGTGGGCGTCGCCACCTGCTGGAATGAGGCGGCCCCCTGCAACATCGCCCTCAGCCGCCAGGCGCAGAGCGTGAAGGCCGGGGTGAAGCAGGCCCATGGCAGCCCGCGCGAGTTCACCACCATCACCGTGACCGACGGCATCGCCATGGGCCACCAGGGCATGAAGTCCTCCCTCGCCAGCCGCGACGCGATCGCGGACACGGTGGAGCTGACCATGCGCGGCCACTGCTACGACGCGATGGTGGGCCTCGCCGGCTGCGACAAGTCTCTGCCCGGCATGATGATGGCCATGCTGCGCCTGAACGTGCCCAGCGTGTTCATGTACGGCGGCTCCATCCTTCCCGGCACCTACAAGGGCAAGGACGTGACGGTCGTGGACGTGTTCGAGGCGGTCGGCATGCATGCCGCCGGACGCATGTCCGACGAGGACCTGCATGAGCTGGAATGCGTCGCCTGCCCGAGCGCCGGCGCCTGCGGCGGCCAGTTCACCGCGAACACCATGGCCACCGTCTCCGAGGCGATCGGCCTTGCGCTCCCCGGCTCGGCCGGCGCTCCCGCGCCCTATGAGGACCGGGACAAGTGGGCGGTGGAATCCGGCCGCGCCGTGATGGACCTGCTGCGCAAGAACATCCGCCCGCGCGACATCGTCACGAAGGAAAGCCTCTACAACGCGGCGCTGATCGTCGGCGCGACCGGCGGCTCCACCAATGCGGGCCTGCACCTGCCGGCCATGGCGCATGAGGCCGGGATCAAGTTCACCCTGCAGGACGTGGCCGAGATCATGCGCAAGGCGCCCTATATCGGGGACCTGAAGCCGGGCGGCCGCTACGTGGCCTATGACGTCTACAAGATCGGCGGCATCCCCGTGATCGTGAAGGCGCTGCTGGATGCCGGGCTGCTGCATGGGGACTGCATCACGGTCACGGGTAAGACCCTGGCCGAGAACCACCGCGAGGTGATCTTCCCGAAGGACCAGGACGTGATCCGCCCCGTCTCCAACCCGCTCAGCGAGACGGGCGGCGTGGTCGGGCTGAAGGGCAACCTGGCTCCGGACGGCGCGATCGTGAAGATCGCCGGCATGAAGGAGCTGCGCTTCGAGGGCACGGCGCTCTGCTTCGACTGCGAGGAGGATGCCTTCGCCGCCGTGGAGAGCCGGGCCTACAAGAAGGGCGACGTGATCATCATCCGCTACGAGGGTCCTCGAGGCGGCCCGGGCATGCGCGAGATGCTCTCGACCACCGCCGCCCTCTACGGCCAGGGCATGGGCGGTGACGTGGCCCTCATCACCGATGGCCGCTTCTCCGGCGCCACGCGCGGCTTCTGCATCGGCCATGTCGGGCCGGAAGCCGCCGTTGGCGGGCCGATCGCCCTGCTGAAGGACGGCGACCGGATCGTGATCGATGCCGAGAAGGGCACCATCGACGTGGACCTCTCCGAAGAGGAGCTGGCGGCACGCCGCGCCGAGTGGAAGCCGCGCAAGACCGACTACAACTCGGGCGCGCTCTGGAAGTACGCCCAGCTCGTCGGTCCGGCCTATCTCGGCGCCGTTACTCATCCGGGCGGCGAGGCCGAAACCCACGTCTACGCCGATATCTGATCGGAACGAGGCAGCCATGATCCGCGCACGGGATGCGGCGCGGATCGGCGCCGTGCCAGTCTTGCCGGCATGAGCGCCGCCCCGCCGAGCCAGCCCCCCCTGGCGCTGACCATGGGAGACCCCGCCGGGATCGGCGGGGAGCTCACCCTGGCCGCCTGGGCAAGACTGCGCGCCGAAGGTCCCGCCTTCGTCGCGCTGGACGACCCGTCGCGCCTGGCGGGCATCGCCGCGCATCTGGGCTGGGAGGTGCCGCTCGCCTCGGTCTCGGGGCCGGAGGAAGCCGCGGCGGTCTTCCGCGACCGCCTGCCGGTGATGACCATCCGCTGCCCCGTGCCGCCCGTCTTCGGGCAGCCGGACCCGGCCAATGCCCCGGCCGTCCTGGGTTCCATCGAGCGTGCGGTGGCGCTCGCCCAGGCCGGGCGGGCAGGGGGGGTGGTCACCAACCCTATCAGCAAGGCGACCCTCTACCGCACCGGTTTCGCCTTCCCCGGCCATACGGAGTTCCTGGGTGCGCTGGCCGGCGCGGCGGAGCCGCCGGTGATGCTGCTGGCCTCGCCCATGCTTCGGGTCGTGCCCGTCACCATCCATGTCTCCCTGCGCCAGGCGCTCGACACGCTCCGCACGGAGGAGATCATCCGCACCGGCCTTGCCCTTGCGCGCGGGCTGCGGGAAGGCTTCGGCATCCCCGCCCCGCGCATCGCGGTCGCTGGGCTGAACCCGCATGCGGGGGAGGAGGGGGCCATGGGCGATGAGGAGCCGCGCCTCGTCCTGCCGGCCATCGAGGCGCTTCGCGCCGGGGGGGTGGACGCCTTCGGGCCGCTACCGCCCGATACGATGTTCACCGCCCGCGCGCGTCAGACCTATGACGCCGCGCTCTGCCTCTACCATGACCAGGCGCTGATCCCGATCAAGACACTGGACATGGATGGCGGGGTGAACGTCACCCTCGGCCTGCCCATCATCCGCACCTCGCCCGACCATGGCACCGCCTTCGGCATCGCGGGCCAGGGCATCGCCGATCCGGGCAGCCTCGTCGCCGCCCTCCGCCTCGCGGCCGAGATGGCCGCCCGCCGCTCCTCGAAAGCACCCGCATGATCCCGATCCGCCCCCCCATCCGCCTGGGCGTGAACGTCGATCACGTCGCCACCCTGCGGAACGCGCGCGGCGGCAGGCATCCCGACCCGCTGGCAGCCGCGCAGCTCGTCCTCACGCATGGGGCGGACAGCATCACCATCCATCTGCGCGAGGACCGCCGCCACATTCGTGACGCCGATTGCCGCGCCATGCGGGCGGCGCTGAGCGCCCCTATCAACCTGGAAATGGCCGCGACCGCCGAGATGCAGGCGATTGCGGTGGAGCTTCGGCCCCATGCCTGCTGCCTGGTCCCCGAGCGCCGCGCGGAGCTGACCACCGAGGGCGGGCTGGACGCGGTGGGGCAGGAAGCCACGCTGCGGCCGGTGGTGGCGGCGCTGGTGGAAGCCGGAATCCGCGTCTCCCTCTTCCTCGACCCCGACCCGAGGCAGGTGGAGGCCGCGGCCCGTCTCGGCGCCAAGGCGGTGGAGCTGCACACCGGCACCTTCTGCGAGGCCGCCGGTGATGCCCGGGGGCGCGAGCTGGCCCGGCTGAAGGAGGCCGCCCGCCTGGTGGCCGCGGCGGGAATGGAATGCCATGCCGGCCACGGGCTGGATTACGAGACCGCCGCGCTGCTGGCCGCGATCCCGGAGGTGGTGGAGCTGAATATCGGCCACTTCCTGATGGGCCAGGCCCTGTTCGACGGCCTGCCGGCGGCCGTGGCGCGGATGCGGCGCGTGATGGAGGAAGCACGGCGGCCATGACCGATCTCGCCGCCCCGATCGCCCGCAGCGGCTATGTCGCGCTCTCCTGTGGAGAGGCCCGCGCTACCTTCGACCCCACCGGCCAGGCGCTGGCTGGGACCGCTTGGGAGAGCTTCGCCGCCAGCTGGGACGACCTGCGCCCGGACGGCTTCATGGCGGATGGGGGCCGGTACCGCCTGCGGCGCCACGCGATCTACACCGCGCCGGCTGGCGCGCCGCTCGTCCGCGCGCCGCATGGGCCGCACTTTCAGGCCACCCGCTACAACGCGCTGAATGGCGGCATCGACCGATGGTTCGAGCCTGTGGCCGCGGATGTGGGGGAGGGGGCGGCGCTCCAGGCCCTGCTGGCCGGCGCTCGGGGCGTGTTCGACCCGCTCGCGCCCGGTGCCGCCTGGTCGGTGGAGGTCCACCAGTTCCGCATTGAGGCCCGGCCGGACGAAGCGGGCAAGCCCACGCCCGAGGGCATGCATTCGGATGGCGTGGACTACGTGATGGTGATGATGGTGGGCCGGGAGAACGTGGATGGCGGCGTCACGGGCATCCAGATAGACGGGCGGGAGGAGGCGAGCTTCACCCTTTCCGCCCCCTGCGATGCCGTGCTTCTGGACGACCGCCGCGTCATGCACGGTGTCACCCCCATCCGCCCCATCGACCCGGCCCGGCCCGGCCACCGGGACGTGCTGGTCCTCACCTTCCGTCGGACAGGGTAGGGCGAGCCTAGTCCCTCAGGTCGAACAGGACCGGTGCGTGGTCGGAAGGGCTTTCCTCCGAGCGGGCGGCAAGGTCCACGCTGGCGCCGGTCAGCCGCTCGGCCAGTTCGGCGCTCAGCAGCGCATGGTCGATCCGCAGGCCGCGATTGGCTTCGAAGGAAGGGCCGTAATCCCAGTAGGTCCAGGGCGCGTCGGTCGGATGCAGGGCCCTCAGGGCGTCGGTCATGCCCAGATGGGTGATGGCACGGAAGGCCGCACGGCTTTCCGGCCGGACCAGCGCATCGGTCCGGGGCAGGGCGCCGGGGGAGAGGTCCTCATCCGTCGGGCAGACATTGAAGTCCCCGAGCACGGCATAGGGGGTGAAGGAATCCAGCCGCTCCGCCACCCTCGTCCGCAGCCGCTCCATCCAGGAGAGCTTGTAGGCATAGCCCTCCTCGCCGCCGGAATTGCCGTTGGGCAGGTAGATGCCGGCCAGATGCATCCCCGCCGCGCGGATCTCGACGAAGCGGGCATGGGTGTCCTCATCCCCGCCCGGCAGCGCCTCGTCCACCACCTCGAATGGGATGCGGGCGACGACGGCCACCCCGTTCCGGCCGCCGGGCTGTCCCACGGCGTGGAACCGGTAGCCCATCCCCGCCAGCTCCCCGCCGGGGAACTCCTCCGTCTTGCACTTCAGCTCCTGCAGGAAGACGAGGTCGGGCGCATGCCGTTCGAGCAGCCGCCGCAGATGCGGTTCGCGCTTGCGAACCGAGTTCACGTTGAAGGTGCAGAGGCGCAAGGGTCAGTCAGACCGAGAAGGAGACGCCGCAGCCGCAACCCGAGGCCGCGACGGGGTTCTTCACCGCGAAATGGGCCCCGATCAGCTCATCCGCCCAGTCCAGGGTCGCGCCCCGCAGCAGGTCCAGCGAGACCGGGTCGATGAAGACCCGGCCCTCTACCACCAGATCGTCCGGCTCCGGGGCGTCCGCCAGGTCGAACTTGTACTGGAAGCCCGAGCAGCCGCCGGCTTCCACCGCCAGGCGCAGGCCCGCTTCCGGGCGGCCCTGGGAGGCCGCGATTTCGGCCACCTGCGCGAGGGCGGAGGGGGTGACGGAAAAGGGGGCGGGGGCGGAGCTGCCATCCGGCATGGGAAGGACCTCGGGCTGTCTGGCGAAAGCGGTCTGACGAATCTGGAGATCAAGATAGGGGCTGCGGGCGCGTTCTCCAACGCGCGCCAGCCTTGCCGCCCGCGCTTACCGGGTGCTACGGCCCGCCGACGCCATGGACGCCCCCGATCCCTCCGCCGCGCCGGACGCCACGCCCGCGCGCAGCCCGCATGACCTGGCCCCCTGGGCGGTCCAGCCCGGGGAGACGCGTGGGCGCCTCTATCCCGAGGATGCCGGGGGAGGGCGCTCGCCCTACCAGCGGGACCGGGACCGGATCATCCATTCCACGGCCTTCCGCCGCCTCCAGTACAAGACCCAGGTCTTCGTCTTCCATGAGGGCGACGCCTTCCGCACCCGGTTGACGCATTCGATCGAGGTGGCGCAGATCGCCCGCTCCCTCGCGCGGCAGCTCCATCTGGACGAGGACCTGGCCGAGGCGCTGGCCCTGGCGCATGACCTGGGCCACCCCCCCTTCGGCCATGCCGGAGAGGAGGCGCTGAACGGGGTCATGCGGGCCTGGGGCGGCTATGACCACAACGCCCAGTCACTCAAGGCCGTGACCCTGCTGGAGCACCGCTATGCCGGCTTCGACGGGCTGAACCTCACCTGGGAGACGCTGGAGGGGTTGGCCAAGCACAACGGCCCCTTGCGCCGCCCGCCGCCCTATATCGCCGAGTATTCGGCCCGCCACGACCTGGAGCTGCATTGCCATGCCAGCGCCGAGGCTCAGGCGGCGGCCATCGCGGACGATATCGCCTATAACAACCACGACCTCGATGACGGCCTGCGCGCCGGGCTCTTCACCCTGGAAGAGGTGTGCCACCTGCCGCTGATCGCCATGGCGCGCGACCAGGCCATGGCCGCGATTCCGGCCGACGCGCCGCCCGACCGCGTCGCGGGCGAGATCATCCGCCGCGTCATCAACCTGATGATCATGGACGTGGTGGAGGAGGCGCGCCGCCGTATCGCCGCGCTGCGCCCGAAGAGTGTCGCGGATATCCGCAACGCCCCGCAGCCCGTCGTCTTCTTCTCCGACCGGATGCGGGCGCTGAACCAGGAGACGCGCGACTTCCTCTTCGGCCGGATGTACCGCCACTGGCGGGTGAACCGCACCGCCCTGAAATCCAAGCGCGCCCTGCAGGTGATGTTCTCACTGCTGCATGGCCAGCCCGACATGCTGCCTCCGCTCTGGGCCAAGCGCGCCGGCGAACCAGGCTCGCCCAGCGCCGCGCGCACGGTTTGCGACTGGCTGGCCGGCATGACGGACCGCTTCGCGCTCGAAGAACACCGTCGCCTGACGGACCCCAACATCCCCGGCTGATGACGACATGAATCACGATATTTTCCGCACGATCCGCGACGCGGTCGTGACCGAGCTCCGCGCGCTGTTGCCGGACCTGCCGGAGGAGCTGCTGGCGCGCGTGCTGGTGGAGCCGCCGCGCGATCCGAGCCATGGGGACATGGCGACGAATGCCGCGCTGGTGGTAGCCAAGCCCGCGCGCATGCCGCCGCAGAAGGTGGCGCAGGATCTTTCGGCCCGGCTGACCGGGCGCGCGGGAATCGTCAGCGCGGCGCCGGCCGGGCCCGGCTTCGTCAACCTGCGGCTGGAGGAGTCGCTGCTGCGCGCGCAGCTTCCGATCGTGCTGCGGGCCGCCGAAGCCTATGGCGACGGCCGGACGGGCGGCGGGCGCAAGGTGGATGTGGAATATGTCTCCGCGAACCCGACCGGCCCCATGCATGTCGGCCATTGCCGCGGCGCGGTGGTGGGCGATGCGCTGGCCAACCTGCTGACCAAGGCGGGATGGGCGGTCACCAAGGAATACTACATCAACGATGCCGGCGCGCAGGTGCAGGCCCTCGCCTGGGCCGCCTTCTGGCGCTACCTCGAAGCCGCCGCGCGGGCCGGCCATGCCGGGCGCGCCGTGCTGCGCAGCCTGGCCACGAGCCCGCCCGAGCAGGCGCGCGAGATCGTGGAGAACGCGTTCGGCGTCTCCCTGCAGTATGGTGGCGACTACCTCGTTCCCGTCGGCGAGGCGCTGCTGCGGGAATTCGGCGACAGGCTGATCCCCGCCGAGGGTGAGGCGCCGTCCGAGGACACTCTTTCCCTCGTTCGCGAGCGCGCGGTGACGATGATGATGGCGGAGATCCGGGAGGATCTCGCCGCTCTCGGCGTGCACCACGACGTCTTCATCAGCGAAGCCGCGCTGGTGAAGAGCGGCGCGGCCGACCGCGCGATCGCGGAGCTCGCCGCGCGCGGGCTGGTCTATGAGGGCGTACTGGAGCCGCCCAAGGGCAAGCTGCCCGATGACTGGGAACCGCGCGAGCAGACGCTCTTCCGCTCCACCGAGTTCGGCGACGACGTGGACCGGCCGCTGCGCAAGAGCGACGGCACGAACACCTATTTCGCGAACGACATCGGCAACCATGCCGACAAGATCGCGCGCGGCTTCGACGAGCTGGTTCAGGTCTGGGGCGCGGACCACGGCGGCTACGTCCCGCGCATGAAGGCGGCCGTCGCGGCGCTTTCGGCCGACAAGCCCGTTTCCTTCGACGTGGTGCTGGCGCAGATCGTGAAGGTGGTGAAGGGCGGCCAGCCCGTGCGCATGTCCAAGCGCGCCGGCACCTATGTCACGCTGCGCGACCTCATCGACGAGGTGGGCCGTGACGCCGTGCGCTTCACCATGCTGACGCGCAAGGCCGATGCGCAGATGGAGTTCGACCTGGACGCGGTGGTGCAGCAGTCCCGCGACAATCCGGTCTTCTACGTGCAGTACGCGCATGCCCGCTGCCGCAGCGTGCTGCGCCAGGCCGGGGAGCCGGCGGCGGCGGATCTGGCCGCCGCGCCGCTCGAAGCCCTGGCCGATCCGGCGGAAATGGCGCTCATCCGGCGCCTCACCGCCTGGCCGCGCACGGTGGAGGGCGCCGCCCTGGCGCGCGAGCCCCACCGAATCGCGTTCTTTCTCCATGACTTGGCCGCTGACTTTCATCTACTGTGGAACCGGGGGCGCGACGACGCGACGTTGCGTTTCATCCGGGAAGGGGAACCGGAGGCCACGCGCGCGAGGCTTGCCCTCGTCGCGGCGACGGCCACGGTCATCCGCTCGGGTCTGGCCGTCATGGGGGTGACGCCCGTCGAGGAGATGCGGTGAGCGATTTCACGGTTCCGAGCTATCGGGTCCGCCCGCCCAAGAGGGGATTGGGCGCGGGCTTTCAGGTGCCCTGGCGCATGGTCGCCGTCTCGGGCGCCATCCTGTGCGCGGCGGCGGTCGGGGCTGGCGTGGTCTGGGGCGTCTCGCGCGCCGTGAACCGCGGCGTGCCGACGATCGAGGCCGATGCGCGCCCGATCCGCGTGAAGCCGGAGGATCCCGGCGGGATGCGCGTGGCGAACCAGGACGAGCGGATTTTCGAAAGCGCCCGCCGCAACCCCGGCGGCGTGGCCACCGGCACCGCGCGGCTGACGCCCGAGGCGGAGCGGCCGGACTTGGCCGCCCTGCGCCAGGCCGCCTCCCGCGCCCAGCAGGCCCAGGCCCAAGCTCAGGCCCAGGCTCAGCCGCCCGCGGCATCCACGCCGGCGACGCTGCCGGCCGTGCAGCCGGATGCAGCGCCCGTCCGCCCGCCCCTCGTGAATCCCAGCCTCAGCCCGGCGCAGAACGGGCGCGGGGCGGCCTCCTCTTCGGCGCAGCAGGCGCCTCCAGCGCCCGCCCCGAATCAGGCGGTCCAGAACCAGGCAGCCCCGAACCAGGCAGCCCAGGCGCCGGCGGCACAGACCCCGCCCATCTCGCCGCCGCCCATGCCCGCCAATGCCCCGGCCCGTGGCGGCCGTTTCGTGGTCCAGCTCGGCGCCGTCAGCTCCGAAGAGGCCGCCCAGGGCGAATGGGCTCGTCTCCAGGGCCGGATTCCGGAACTGGCGGGGCGCCAGCCCGTGATCACCCGCGTGGACCGTGGGGACCTTCCGCCGATGTGGCGCATCCGGACCGGCGGCCTGCCGGACGCGAAGGTCGCCGCCGCGCTCTGCACCGCCGCCAAGGCCAAGGGCGCGCCCTGCGCCGTGATCGGCGGATGAGGGCGCGCGCGGCCGTCACCGGCCTGTCGGGCCTCTCCCTCACGGGGGAGGAGGCGGCGCTGCTGCGCGCCATGCCGCCGGCCGGGGTGATCCTCTTCCGGCGCAACGTGGACAACCCGTCGCAGCTCTCCAACCTCACCTCTTCCATCCGGGAGATCCTGGGGCAGGAGGCGCCGATCCTGGTGGACCAGGAGGGCGGCCGCGTCGCGCGCCTCCGCCCGCCCTACTGGCCTTCCTTCCCGCCGGCCGCGCGCTTCGAAGGCGAGCCCGAGGCGCGGGCCGGGGCGAACGCCGCCCTGCTCGGTGCCCATTGCGCCGCCATGGGGCTGGATGTGGTCTGCGCCCCCTGCCTCGACCTCCGCCTGCCCGGCGCCCATGACGTGATCGGGGACCGCGCCTTCTCGGCCGACCCGGCGGAGGTGGCCCGGCTGGGCGAGGCCTGGATCGAGGGGCTCATGGCCGCCGGCTGCGTGCCCGTGATCAAGCACATCCCCGGCCATGGCCGTGCCATGGCGGACAGCCATGTGGACCTGCCCCGGGTGGAGGCCGATGCGGCCACCCTGGCCGCCGATATCGCGCCCTTCCGCGCGGTCTGCGCGCGCGATGCGGGGCGGCATCTCTGGGCCATGACCGCCCATGTCACCTACGCCGCCATCGACCCCGACCGGCCCGCGACCCTCTCGCCAGGGCTGATCGGGGGCACCATCCGTGGAGAGATCGGTTTCGATGGCGTGCTCGTCTCGGACGACCTGATGATGGGCGCCCTGGGCGGCTTTGGCGGCGATCTCGCCCGGGCCTCTATCGAGGCGGGTTGCGACCTGGTCCTCCATTGCAATGGCGTGCTGGAGGATACGGCCGCCCTGCTGCGGGACTGCCCGTCACTGTCACCCCGGGCGGAGGAGCGGATGCACGCGGCCCGGGCGGCTGCCCTGGCGGCCCGCCCGCCGGCCCGCGCGGCGGCGTCCGCCCGCCCCGCTTCCGCCGCGCCCCACGCCCTGACCGACGCCTGACGCCCGGATGGACTGGCTCCCGGACTTCGCCGCCGCGGCGCTGGCCGCGATCCTCGCCATCACCCTGCATGAGGCGGCGCATGGCTATGCCGCGCGCGCGCTGGGGGATGACACGGCCGCGCGGCTCGGCCGCCTCTCGCTGAACCCGCTGCGCCATGTGGACCCGCTGGGCACCCTCATCGTTCCCGGCATCCTGCTGATTTCCCAGCTCCTCGTCTCCGGCCGGGTGGAGGTGATGTTCGGCTGGGCGAAGCCCGTGCCGGTGAATATCATGGCGCTGCGCAACCCGCGCTTCGGCATGGTGCTGGTGGCAGCGGCCGGGCCGGCGATCAACGTCGCCCTTGCCTTCGCCGCCGCGCTGCTGCTGCACCCCTTCCAGGGGCCCGGCGGGGACAATGTCATGGACTGGATCGAGGGCTTCCTCATCCTCTCCCTCATCGGCAACCTCGTCCTGGCGGCCTTCAACCTGCTGCCCATCCCGCCGCTGGATGGCGGGCGCATCCTCGGGGGGCTGCTGCCGCCCGCGATCGGCGTCCCCTTCATCCGGCTGGAGCGCTACGGCCTCTTCATCGTGCTGGGCCTGCTGTTCCTCCTGCCCATGGCGGTGCCCGGCTTCGACCCGCTCCGTTCCCTCGTCACCTCGGTGGTGCTGCCCACGGCGCGGTTCATCCTCGGCATCACGGGCCACGGCGGATGAGCACGCCCGAGCCCGCGCTGGTCGTCACGCTGGAGGGGTTCGAGGGGCCGCTCGACCTGCTGCTCGACCTCGCCCGGGCGCAGAAGGTGGACATCGCGAAGATCTCCATCCTCTCGCTGGTGGACCAGTACCTCACCGTCATCGAGGGTGCCCGCCGCGTGCGGCTGGAGATCGCGGCCGATTGGCTCGTCATGGCGGCCTGGCTCGCCTGGCTCAAATCCCGCCTGCTCCTCCCCGACGATCCCGAGGCCGAGGAGGACGCCGAGTCGCTCGCCGAGGCGCTCGCCGACCGGCTGCGGGAACTGGAGCGGATGCGCGAGGCCTCCGCCTGGCTGGCGCAGCGCCCCTTCCTCGGGCGGGACGTGATGGCGCGCGGCGCGCCGGAGAACCTGGTGCTGGAGGACCGCTCGGCGCTTGCGGCCGACCTGCCCAGCCTGCTCCGCGCCTATGCCGACGTGCTGCGCCGGGCCGCCGCGCGCCGGCCCTACCGCCCCAAGCCACGCAAGATCTGGACGGTGCAGGACGCCCTGGCCCGGCTGCAGATCCTGGTGGGCCGCACGCCGGGATGGGCCGAGCTGTCGGGCTTCCTCCCCGAATCCGAAATGGACCCGACGGAACGCCGCGCGGCGCTGGCCAGCACCTTGGTGGCCGGGCTGGAAATGGCCAAGACGGGCCTGGCCGAACTGCGCCAGGACGCGCCCTTCGCCCCCATCCTGCTGCGCCCCCAGGCCCAGGCCGCGCGCGCTGGCGCCCCGGGCGCGGAGACCCGCGATGCCGATGCCGCCTGACCACGAGGACCAACCCGACGCCGAGCACCCCGCGCCCTTGCCGCAGGCCGAGGAGCCCGGCCCGGCTCCGGACCCGTCCGAAGCATCGGGGCACGACAGGGAGGGGGTCACGCCCGCCATCCCGTCCGGCGAGGCGGCTCCGCAGCCCGCGGCCGAGGTGGCGGAGCTTCCTCCCTCTCCCGAGGCCATTCGGCTCGCCGAGGCCCTCGTCTTCGCCTCCGCCACCCCTGTCACCCCGGCCCGCCTCGCGCCTCTGCTCCCGCCCGGGATGAGCGCGGCGGCGGTGCTGGGCGCCCTGGCGGCGGAGTATGCGGGCCATGGCGTGACCCTGGTGAACGTGGCGGGCGGCTTCGCCTTCCGCACGGCGGAAGACCTGGCGCCTGCCCTGACACGCGTGGTGGAGGTGCCGCGGCGCCTGCCGCGGGTCGCCATGGAGGCGCTTGCGATCATCGCCTGGCACCAGCCCGTGACACGCGCCGAGATCGAGGAAATCCGCGGCACCGCCCTGTCCCAGACCACGCTGGAGCTGCTGCTGGAGAACGGGCTCGTTGCCCCCCGGGGCAAGAAGGAGGCGCCGGGCCGCCCGACCCTTTGGGCCACCACCCCCCGATTCCTGGAACAGTTCGGCCTGGCCTCGCTTCGCGACCTGCCCAAGCGCGAGGAATTGCTGCCCGAGCCGGGCCTTCCCCTGCCCGAACCGGTGCAGGCCCCGCGGTGAGCCGGCGGGACCTCGCCTGCAACACAAGGTGACGCGGCTTCCATCCCGCGCCGCGCGGGCCCATCTTTGGGTCCCGCCCCATTTGTGGTGCGGGCGAGTTCTGCTAACGGAGACGACCCCGCCAGGGACCGGTCCTGCCCATCCAGGGGCGGTGGCGGCCCGCCCCGGGTGATCGGAGAGACATGTTCGACCTCGCCTGGTCCGAGATCGCGCTAATCGCTGTCGTGGCGGTGGTGGTGATCGGTCCGAAGGACCTCCCGGACGCCGTGCGCGGCGTCGCCCGCGGCATCCAGAAGCTGCGCCGCATGGCCGGCGAGTTCCAGGGGCACCTGGACGAGGTGGTGCGCGAGGCGAAGCTGGAGGATGTGCGCGACCAGATCCGCGACATCCGGAACTTCGACCTGAAGTCCACCATCGAGAAGGCCGTGGACGAGGACGGAACGCTCACCCGCACGATGCGGGAGGATCCGTTCCGCGCGCCGCCTCCGCCCACCTCCGATGCCGCCCCGGCTGCGGGCACCGACGCCGTGCTTCCAGATTCGCCCCCGCCGGTGGACGCCACCACCCCCGCGCCGGAGGTGACGGCCAGCGCCGCCGCCGCCGACACGCCCGATGCCACGCCGCCGGGGCCCGCCCCGGCCGCGCCGCCCGCCGCCACGGCCAGCCTGGCCGGCGCCGAGGCGACCGGCATGGACCCCTTCGGCTCCTCGACTCCTCCGCCCGCCGCCGCGGAGCCGCCCGCGCGCCCCGCCACCCACACCGCCTGACGAAGAGCCGCATCACCCGTGCCCCGTGACCCGGAAGATACGATCGACGACAAGCCCATGCCGTTGATCGAGCACCTGCTGGAGCTGCGCACGCGGCTCCTCTGGTCGATCGGCGCCTTCGGCATCGCCTTCGCGCTCTGCTACTACTTCTCCACCTCGATCTACGGCTTCCTGGCGCGCCCGCTGGCCGAGATCCTGATGGAGCAGGGCGGGGGCGAGCGGCGGATGATCTTCACCGCGCTCTACGAGGCCTTCTTCACCTATCTGAAGGTGGCCTTCTTCGGGGCGGTGTTCTTCAGCTTTCCAATGTGGGCGACGCAGCTCTGGCTGTTCATCGCGCCCGGGCTCTACAAGTCCGAGAAGAAGGTCATCACCCCCTTCCTCGTTGCCTCGCCCGTTCTCTTCGTGCTCGGCGCGGCGCTGGCCTATTATTTCATCTTCCCGCTGGCGTGGAAGTTCTTCATCTCCTTCGAGACGCCGACTGGCGGTGGCGGGCTGCCCGTGCAGCTCGAGGCCAAGGTCTCCGAATACCTCTCGCTGGTCATGCACATGATCCTGGCCTTCGGCGTGGCCTTCCAGCTGCCGGTGGCGCTCACCCTGATGGCCCGCGTGGGCATCGTCAGCGTGGACCAGCTCCGGCGCGGGCGGCGCTACGCGATCGTCGGCATGTTCGTGGCGGCTGCGATCCTCACCCCGCCGGACATCATCAGCCAGGTCGGCCTCGCCGTGCCGCTGATCGTCCTCTACGAGCTGTCCATCCTGGCCGCGACCTGGATGACGCCGAAGCCCAAGCCCCCCATCACCTGAGGCGCTTCCCATGCATGACATCCGGGCCGTTCGCGCCGATCCGGCCGCGTTCGACGCGGCGCTTGCCCGCCGGGGGCTCGCGCCCGTCTCCACGGAGCTACTGACCCTCGATTCCGCCCGCCGCGCCGCCCAGACCACGGCGCAGGAGGCACAGGCCCGCCGCAACGCGCTGGCCAAGGAGATCGGGCAGGGCAAGCGCAGCGGGGCCGACACCTCCGCGCTGGAGGCCGAGGCGACCAACCTGCGCGCCCGGATGGAGGGGCTGGACGCCGAGGCGCGCGCAGCTGAGGAAGCCCAGACCCGGATCCTGGAGGCGCTGCCCAACCTCTTGGATGCGGACGTGCCCGAGGGCGCGGACGAGGCCTCGAACGTCGTGCTGCACCAGCATGGCGAGCTGCCGAACCTGCCCTTCACCCCGAAGCAGCATTTCGAGCTGGGCGAATCCCTGGGCGGGATGGATTTCGCGACGGCGGCCAAGCTCGCCGGCAGCCGTTTCACCGTTCTGCGGGGCCACCTCGCGCGGCTGGAACGCGCCATCGGCCAGTACATGCTCAACCTGCATGTGGACGAGCATGGCTATACCGAGACGGTGGTGCCGCTACTCGTGAACGACGCCACCATGTACGGCACCGGGCAGCTTCCGAAATTCGCCGAGGACCTGTTCCGCACCACGGACGAGCGCTGGCTGATCCCGACCGCCGAGGTGCCGCTGACCAACACGGTCCGCGACGAGATTCTGCAGGAAGCCGCGCTTCCCATCCGCCTCGCCGCCCTGTCTCCCTGCTTCCGCTCCGAAGCCGGCTCCGCCGGGCGGGACACGCGCGGCATGATCCGCCAGCACCAGTTCACCAAGGTGGAGATGGTCTCCATCACCACCCCCGAGCAATCCGCCGAGGAACATGAGCGGATGACCCGCTGCGCCGAGCGGGTGCTGACCGAACTGGGCCTCACCTGGCGCCGGATCGTCCTCTGCGCCGGGGATACGGGCTTCGGTGCCGCCAAGACCTATGACCTCGAGGTCTGGCTGCCGGGGCAGGGCGCGTGGCGGGAGATCTCCTCCTGCTCCAACTGCCGCGACTTCCAGGCCCGCCGGATGAATGCCCGGTTCAAGCCGCGGGAGGGGAAGGGCAACCTGTTCCTCCACACGCTGAACGGCTCCGGGGTGGCCGTCGGCCGGGCGCTGATCGCGGTGATGGAGACGCACCAGCGGGAGGACGGTTCGATCGCCGTTCCGCCGGTGCTCCGCGCCTATATGGGCGGGCTGGAGGCTATTCAGGCTGCCTGATCCCGCTTCGGGCCATTGCGCCCGGGGCGGCATCCCCATAGGTTCCCCCCCGGTCTCGCGGGGTGTGGCGCAGCCTGGTAGCGCGCCTGTTTTGGGTACAGGAGGCCGTGGGTTCGAATCCCGCCGCCCCGATTCTGACGAGACCTGACGTCTGGAGTGCCGCGCATGAGCATCGCCCGTATTTATTCGACGCCGAAAAGCGCCATGCAGTCCGGTACCGCCCGCACCGATGACTGGGTGCTGGAGCATGCCCCCAAGGAGGCGAAGCGCATTGACCCGCTCACGGGCTGGTGGGGCTCGGGCGACACGGACCGCCAGGTCCGGCTGCGCTTCGGCACGCTGGACGAGGCCATCGCCTATGCCAGGGCCGAGGGCCTGGCCTATGAGGTCGAGCCGCGGCGGCAGCGCCCGGCCATCCGGCCCAAGGCTTATGCCGACAATTTCCGCACGGACCGTCTCTTCAACTGGACGCATTGACGCCGGTTCGGCCCGTCCCCGGACTTGGGCACCCTTAGCTCAACTGGATAGAGCAACCGGCTTCTACCCGGTTGGTTGGGGGTTCAAGTCCCTCAGGGTGCGCCACTCCTTTCCGGGCCCGAGCCGCAAGGCCGGGCCCTTCGGCTATCCGGCGTCCCGCAGCACCCGCAGCACGTCGAGCCCGTAGCGCTCCAGCTTCGACGCGCCCACGCCATGCACCTCCGCTAGGTCGTCCAGCGTACGTGGGCGCTCCGCGGCGATATCGGCCAGGGTCCGGTCGGGGAAGATGACATAGGCCGGCACGGATTGCCGCGTGGCCTCCTCCTTCCGCCAGTTCCGCAGCGCCTCGAACACGCCGGCCTCGGCGGGGCTGCCCGCGAATCCACCGGCTGGCGCGGCCGCGCGGCCCTGGCGCGGGCGGCGGGGGGGGCGCGCGGCCTCTCGCAGGGCGGATTCCTGCAGCATCACGGGTTGCTCCCCGCGCAGGATCGGGCGTGCGGCCTCCGTGGCCTGATAGATCGGCAGGTTCGTCTCGCTGGCCATCTCCAGTGCGCCGCGCGCCAGCAGGTGGCGGGCGATGTTGCGCCACGCCCCCTCGGCCACGTCCCGCCCGATTCCGAAGACAGAGAGCTTGTCATGGCCGAAGGAGCCGACCTTGTCGGTTTCCTTGCCCCGCAGCACGTCCACCACATGGCCCAGCCCGAAGCGCCCGCCGGTGCGGTGCACGGCGGAGAGGAGCTTGCGCGCGGCTTCCGTCGCATCGACCAGCCGGGGCGGGCGGAGGCAGGCATCGCAATTGCCGCAATCCGCGGGCAGGTCGTCGCCGAAGCAGCGCAGCAGAAGGCGGCGGCGGCAGGTGGCGCTTTCCACGATGGCCACCAGCCGGTCCAGACGCTCATGGTCCAGCCGCTTCTGGTTCTCCGCCGCCGGGCTCTCGGCGATGCGCCGGCGGGCCACCGCGATATCCTCGGCGCCATAGAGGAGGAGGGCGCGGGCCGGTGCACCGTCCCGGCCGGCACGGCCGATCTCCTGGTACCAGGCCTCCGGTCCGCCGGGCAGGGCGAGATGCGCCACCCAGCGCACATCCGGCCGGTCGATCCCCATTCCGAAGGCGATGGTGGCCGCCATCACCACCGGGTCGCCGGAGGAGAAGCGGCGCTCGGCCGCGCGGCGGTCGGCCGCGTCCATGCCGGCGTGGTAGTGCAGGGCGTCGTAGCCATCCTTGCGCAGGCGGGCGGCCGTGCGCTCCGTCTCGGCGCGGCTGGGGCAGTAGATGATCCCGGCCCCGCGCCCGTCATCGGCCTCCTCCATGAAGGCCGCGATCTGGGCGATGGCATTGTCGCGCGGCGCGACCTCGATCCGGATGTTCGGCCGGTCGAAGCTGCCACGGAAGACCGGCGCTTCCGTGAGGGAGAGGCGCTCGCGGATGTCGTCCACCGTGCGGGCATCGGCGGTCGCCGTCAGCGCCACGCGCGGCACGTCGGGGAAGCGCTCCGCCAACATGGTCAGCATGCGGTATTCGGGCCGGAAGTTGTGCCCCCAGGCGGAAATGCAATGCGCCTCGTCCACGGCGAAAAGGGCGAGGTTGCCGCGCGCCAGCCGCTCCGCCGTGCCCTCCACCGCCAGCCGCTCGGGCGAGACATAGAGGAGCTTCAGCTTGCCGTTCGCGAGGTCAAGCGAGACGCGCCGGCGCTCCTCCTCATCGAGCCCGGAATGCAGGGCCGCGGCGGCCACGCCCTGCTGGCGCAGCGCGGCGACCTGGTCCTCCATCAGGGCGATGAGGGGCGAGACCACCACACCGAGCCCAGGCCGGCACAGCGCCGGCACCTGATAGCAGAGCGACTTGCCGCCGCCCGTGGGCATGAGGACGAGGCCCGAGCCGCCCGCCGTCACATGCTCCACGATCTCCGCCTGACGGCCGCGGAAATCGGTGAAGCCGAAGACGTCGTGCAGGACGGCCCGGGGATCGGCGGCGTGGCTCATGCGCGGGTCACGGCGCAGGGCAGGGCAACAGGGCGGGAAGCGGGCATGATGTGACGATCAAATGGGGCAGGGCGCGGCCGCGTGACAGGGCACGGCGGCGCAACGAGGGTGGTCAGGACATGGCCGGCAGCGCCTGGCCGCCAGCGATGCGCAGGATGCGCGTCGGGCGTTCCACCCCGATCAGCCGATGCGTGATCAGGATCGCGCTGCGTCCGGCGAGGGCCGTATCCAGGGTTTCGAGGAAGGCTCGCTCGGTCGCGGCATCCAGCCCGGCCGTGGGCTCATCGAGGATGATGACGGAGGCCGGGGAGAGAAGCGCGCGTGCCAGGGCGATGCGCCGCGCCTGCCCGCCGGAGAAACGCGCCCCGGCCTCGCCGCAGCGCGTCTCCAGCCCGTCGGGCAGGGCACGCACGAGATCCGCGATCCGCGCGCGCTCCAGCGCGTCCCACAGGGCCGGGTCCGGTGCATCCGGTGCGGCGAGGCGGAGATTGGCCGCGATGGTGTCGTCGAAGAGGGTCGCGTCCTGCGTCAGGCAGGCGATCCGTGCGCGGACGGTGTCGGCCGAAAGGGTCGTGTAATCGGCGCCCCCAAGGGTGATCACCCCCTCCTGCGGCGCCGCGAGCTTCAGCAGCAGCGCGGCAAGCGTGGATTTGCCCGCGCCGGAGGGACCGAGAAGGGCGATGCGCGCGCCCTCCGGCAGATCCAGGGAGAGGTTGTCGAAAACGGGCGAGCGGTCCGGCGCCCAGGTGAAGCTGAGGCCGCGGATGGCGATGGCATGCCCGGAGGGTGTCGCCGAGGCCGGCGGATCGGGCACGGGAATGGGCTGGTCGGCTGCCTCCAGCAGGCGCCGCGCGCCGGCGGCCGCAAGGGCCAGGGCGGCGCCGGCCCGGGGCAGGGCGCCCAGCGCATCCATGGCGGCCAGGACGAGGAAGAGCGCCACAACCACGGCGCCAGCCCCGGCCCCTCCACCGGCCAGCCCCCAGGCAAGGGCCCCGAGCAGGGCCGCCTGGGTCAGCAGCGTGCCGGAGGCCGCGCCGAGCGAGCCGGCGCGGGCCAGGCGGCGCCGTTCGCCGTCCATCCGGTCCGCCGCCGCTTCCAGCTTCGCCAGGGCGCGCGGCTCGGCATTGGCGGCGAGGATGTCCTCCATGGCGATCAGAGGCTCGACGGCCTCCGCCCGGAGCGCGCCGGTCGCGGCCGCGTTGCGCGAGGCCGCGCGGGCCGCAAAGGGCGCGACCAGCACGGGCAGCAACAGGGCGAGGGCGAGGGGAATGGCCACGATCGCCGCGAGCGCCGGGGAAAGCCCGCCGAGGATGACGGCAACGGCCAGGACCACGGAGGCGGCCGCCGCCATGGGCACGAGCGCGCGGAGATAGAGCCCGTCCAGCGCCTCCACATCGCTCACCAGCCGCCCGAGCAGGTCGCCCGAGCGGTTCAGGCCGGGGCCCGCGGAAAGCCGTTCCGAGAGGCGGCGGAAGAACCAGGTGCGGGTGTCGGCCAGAGCCCGGAAGGTCGCCTCATGTGTCGCCATCCGCTCCGCCCAGCGCAGCAAGGGGCGCAGCAGGATCAGCGGGCGCATCAGGATGAGCGAGGCGGCGCCGGCGGCCAGGGTGCCGGTCGCCAAGCCCTGGGAGACGCCGCTTCCCGCAAGGGCCAGCAGCGCCAGGCCGGCCAGCGCCGAGGCGGCGGCCACGAGGGCGCCGACCGTAAGCCACCCGGCGCGGGAGCGCCACAGGCCGAGGATCCGGGCAAGGTCGCGGGCCGCGGTCATGGCGTGGCCGCCCGGCGCTGCGGCACCACACGACCCTCGCGCAGCTCCAGAACCCGGGAGAAACGGGCACGGAGCGCGGCGGAATGGCTGGCGATCACCGCCGTGCGCCCGGTGCAGAGGCGCCGCAAGCTGTCGAGCACCTCCGCCTCCGTCGCGGGGTCCAGGTGAGCGGTGGGCTCGTCCAGCAGGACGAGCGGCGCGTCGCGCAGGAAGGCACGGGCGAGCGCGACACGCACCCGCTGCCCGCCCGAAAGGCCATGGCCGCCTTCGCCCACGGGCGTGTCCAGGCCCTGCGGCAGGTCGTCGGCGAAGGCCGTCACCTGCGCGGCACGCGCGGCGGCCTCGACGGCGGCGTCATCAGCCTCCGGGCGGGCCAGGCGGATGTTCTCGCGGATGGTGCCGCGCAGCAGCACCGGCCGCTGCGGCAAATAGGCGATCAGCCGGCGGCGCTCAGGCGGGGCGAGGGCGAGGGCGTCGCGCCCGTTCAGCGCGATCCGCCCCGAATCCGGGGTGGAAAAGCCCATCAGCAGCTTCAGCAAGGTGGACTTGCCGGAGCCGCTGGGGCCGGAGAGCACCAGCGTCTCGCCCGGCAGCACGCGGAAGGAGACATCCTCCAGCGCCATCGGCCGCGCGGGATCGGGGCGGTGGGTGAGGTGGTCCACGACCAGCGTGACGCTGGGCGGCACCTCCTCCAGCAGCAGCCCGGCCGGGCCGGGTTCCGCCAGGATGGGCGCCAGCGCCGCCGCCGCGCCCTGCGCCGACATCCGCTCGTGATAGGCGACCGAGAAGGCGCGGAAGGGCGCGAAGAAGGCGGGAACCAGGAGCAGGCAGAAGAGGGCCGCGACCGGCGCCGGATGGCCGGCGACCGCCAGGTTGCCATGGCGCCAGGCCAGGCAGCCCAGCACCGCCGCTGCGATCAGCTCCAGGATGCCGGTGGAGAGGAAGGCCAGGCGGAGCACCCGCATGGTGCGGGCCCGCAGCTCCTGCGCCGCCGCGTCCAGCGCCCGCGCCTCCGCCTCCTGCCGCCGGAACAGCACCAGCGTGGGCAGGCCGCGCATCCGGTCGAGGAAGCGGCCGGACAGCTGCTGGAGCGCATCGAACTGCCTCCGGCTCGCCACCGCCGCGCCGATGCCCGAGAGCGCCATGCCGACCGGCACGAGCATGCCCGCCGCGAGGAGGATGACGCCGCTGAGCATGTCGGCGGCGGCGGCCGAAAGCGCGACGGCGAGCGGAGCGGTGACCGCCAGGGCGGCGGCCGGGATCCAGCGGGCGAAATAGCCGTCCATCGCCTCGATCCGGTCCACAGCCAGGGCCGCGCCTTCGCCAGCCGGGCGGCTGGCGGGGGTCTCGGCCAGCAGCCGCCCGAAGAGCCGGCGGCGGAGCGTGGCGCGCGCGGCCTCGCCCGCCCGGGCGGAGGCCGATTCCTGCGCGACGCCGAGGGCGACCTGGAGCAGGGCCAGGCCGGCGGCCGCGGCGAGGCTGCCCCATCCTGCCTCCCCCAGGCCGAGCAGCGCGGCAAGAAGGGTCGCGAGGAGCCACGCCTGCGCGATCCCGCAGCCGGTCGCTGCGAGGCCAAGCAGGATGGGAGGCATCAGGGCCGATCGCCCCTCCCGCGCAGCGGCGGAGAGCAGGGCGCGGCCAGGATCACGGCGGTGATCACGTCCGGCGTGGTGAGGCATTGCGCGGCCGTTCTAGGGCAAAGCCGCGCGTCGAGGAATGCGGCATGGCGCCTGCATCCATCATCCGCCCCATTCGCGAGAAGGCCCGCATGCTCCCCACCCATGGCCGCCACGCCTATCACCCCTGGCGCGGCCGCCCGGCATGGACCTGGCCGAACGGCGCGCGGCTGGCCGTCTATCTCGGGGTCAATCTCGAGCATTTCGCCTTCGGCGAAGGCCTCGGCGCGGAGCTGGCGCCGGGCGGACCGCATCCGGACGTGCTGAACTATGCCTGGCGCGACTACGGCAACCGGGTCGGCGCGTGGCGGCTGATCGAGACGCTGGACGAGCTGCGCCTGCCCTGCACCGTCCTGATGAACAGCGCGATGTATCACCACGCGCCGGAGCTCGTCGCCGCGCACCGGGCGAGGGGCGACGAGATGGCCGGCCATGGCCGCAGCAATTCCGAGCGGCAGTCGGTGCTGCCCGAGGCGGAGGAGCGCACCCTCATCGCGGAGGCGACGGAGGCGATGCGTCGGCAGGAGGGAGTCGCTCCCCGCGGTTGGCTTTCGCCCTGGATTGCCGAGAGCCATGCGACTCCCGACCTGCTGGCCGAGGCCGGCTACCGCTACACCCTCAACTGGTGCAGCGACGACCAGCCGGTCTGGCACGCCACGCGGCACGGGCCGCTGCTCGCGATCCCCTATCCGCAGGAGGTGAACGACATCCCCTCCATTGTCGCGCGCAAGGACGGCGCGGCCCAGTTCGCCGAGATGGTCGTGGAGGATTTCGACGAGCGGTTGCGGCAGGTGCGTGACGGGGTGGCGCAGGTGATGGGAATCGCGCTGCACCCCTACATCATCGGCCAGCCCTACCGCATGCGCGCCCTGCGGCGGGCGCTGGCGCATGTGGCGGCGCATCGGGAGGCCGTGTGGATCACGACGGCTGGCGGCGTGTACGACCACGCCTCGTGCCTGCCGGCCGGTTCGCTCCCGGGTTGAAGCACGCGGCTTCGTGAAGCCGCGCTTCCTATTTCGGCCGCATTCCGGGGCAGACTGCCCGGGATGACGGAACGGGACCTGCTCGACTGGCGTGGGATCGGCACCGGCTACCTGCTGATGCTGTGCTACGGCGCCGCCTTCGCAATGATCGCCCTCGCGCCCCCCGGATTGGACCGGTGGGAACAGCGGGAGGCGTTCGTCCTCGGGCTGATGCTGCTCTACGGCGGCTGGGCCCTGGTGAAGCGGCCGGCTCGGCGGGTCGTGGAATGGTGGGCGGAGGGCCGCCGGACCCGGCATGAGGGGCTGAAGAATGCCGCCGTGGTGGTGATGTGCCTTCTCTCGGCGGTGCTCTGCATCGTCGCCTTTCCGCTCGCCTCGCGCTTCAGCTGGTAGGAGGCCGCGGAATGGGCCCGGATCGGGAAGCCTTCGTCGCCTATCCGAACCGCCGCGCGATGGTGGTGGTGGTCGCCAGCCTCGCGCCCCTCGTTGCGGCCATCCTGGCGTCGCAACTGCTGCATCCCGCCGCGCCCTTTGGGCTGCGCCTCTTCGCGCTGCTGGTGCTGATCGCTCTGGCGATCGGCATCGCGGTCTGCCTGCGGCTGGCGCTTCAGAAAAGGCCGGTCCTGATCGTCGACAGGCACGGCTTCACCTGGACGCGCTGGTCCGATCGCCCGATCCCCTGGGAAGCCGTGGAGCGCTGGCAGCGCAAGCGCTACCTGTTCAACGACTATCTCACGATCTGGCTGAAGGATCCGTCCGCCCATCCTGGAAAGCCGATCCAGCGCCTCCTCGGCTTCGGCAACCGCAAGCTCAACTTCGGGCATGTCACCATCGCCACGGGCATGGACCGCAGCTTCGAGGAGATGATGCGCGCCTTCTCCGATTTCGCGCCGAAGCCGCCCCTGCCGGAGGATCCTCGCCTCGCCCGGCGCCTGCTGAGCGCCCGGGCGAGGGAGGAGCGGCGCCGCGCCGAAGGCGGTTCCTAGAATGTCACCACGCTGCGGATCGACTTGCCTTCGTGCATCAGGTCGAAGGCGTGGTTGATCTGGTCCAGCGGCATGGTGTGGGTGATCAGGCTGTCGATGTCGATCCTCCCCTCCATGTACCAGTCCACGATCTTCGGCACGTCGGTGCGCCCGCGCGCGCCGCCGAAGGCCGAGCCCTTCCACACCCGACCGGTGACGAGCTGGAAGGGGCGCGTGGAGATTTCTGTGCCGGAGGGCGCGACCCCGATGATGATGCTCTCACCCCAGCCGCGATGGCAGCATTCCAGCGCCTGGCGCATGGTGTGCACGTTGCCGACGCATTCGAAGGAGTAGTCGGCGCCGCCATCGGTCAGGTCCTGAATCGCCTGCACCACCTTGTCGCGGCCGACCTCGTCCGGATTGACGAAATGGGTCATGCCGAACTTCTTCGCCATCTCGACCTTACCCGGGTTGAGATCGACGCCGATGATCCGGTCCGCGCCCACCATCCGCGCGCCCTGGATCACGTTCAGCCCGATTCCGCCGAGGCCGAACACCACCACGTTGGAACCCGGCCGGACCTTGGCCGTGTAGATCACCGCGCCGATGCCGGTGGTCACGCCGCAGCCGATGTAGCAGATCTTGTCGAAGGGCGCGTCCTCGCGGACCTTCGCGACCGCGATCTCCGGCAGCACGGTGAAGTTGGAGAAGGTGCTGCAGCCCATGTAGTGCCACACGGGCTTGTTCGGGTTCTCGCAGGAGAAGCGGCTGGTGCCATCCGGCATCAGGCCCTGTCCCTGGGTGCCGCGGATCGCCGTGCAGAGGTTGCTGCGCTGGGAGAGGCAGGTTTTGCAGTTGCGGCATTCGGGCGTGTAGAGCGGGATGACATGGTCGCCGGGCTTCACGCTGGTCACGCCCGCGCCGACCTCGCGCACGATGCCCGCGCCCTCATGGCCGAGGATGCAGGGGAACTTGCCCTCGGAATCCAGGCCTGAGAGCGTGTAGGCATCGGTATGGCACACGCCGGTGGCCATGACCTCCAGCAGCACCTCGCCGGCCTTGGGCCCCTCAAGGTCCACGGTCTCGATCGTCAGGGGCTTGTTCGCCTCCCAGGCGACGGCGGCACGGGTCTTCATGGCGAGGCGGCTCCCCTTGGCTGCGGTGAGGTGTTTCTATCCGGCGGGACGGGGACGGAACAGGGGAGGGGCGCGTGACGCCAGAGGAGCTGACGGCGCGGGTGCGCGAGGGCGTGCCCCTGGCCGGAGCGCTGGGCATCGAGGTGCTGCGCGCCGGACCTGATTCGGCGACGCTACGCCTGCCGCCCTCCCCCCTCTCCCTGCGGCCCGGCGCCACCGCCTCCGGCCCCGCGCTGATGACCCTGGCCGATGTGGCCATCTGGGTGCCGCTGCTCGTTGCCACAGGCGGCGCGGACGAGACCCGCACTGCGCAGCTCCAGATCGCCTTCCTGCGCCCCGCGGGCAGCATCGGCGTGGTCGCCGAGGTCCGCATCGTCCGGCGGGGGCGCAGCAGCCTTTATGCGGAGGTCTGGATGCACGGGGAGGGGGAGGAGAAGCCCTGCGCCCATGCCACCTCCACCTGGTTCAGGGCAGCGCCGGCGGCCCGTTAGCCGCGGCCGGTCCCACAGCGGCGCGCGGCCGCAGCAGCAGCCGCATCCCCCCCTCGGGCCGGAGCGTGAGCCGGAAGCGGGGCACGGGAACGGGGCCCGGTCCCAGGTCGAAGCGCTGGAGCAGCATGGCGAGGAAGGTCGTCATCTCCGCCATGCCGAAGGCCGCGCCGGCGCAGACCCGCGGCCCGAGGCCGAAGGGCAGGTAGGCGAAGCGCGGAATGGCCTTCGCGTTCTCGGGCAGGAACCGCTCGGGATGGAACGCGTGCGGGTGCTCCCAGATCGCCTCATGCCGGTGTAGGAGCCAGGGGATGCAGAGCAGCGTGTCGCCGGGCTGGATCGTCCAGCGGCGGATCCGATCCGGGGCGAGGGGCTGGCGCGCCAGCACGGCCACGGGCGGGTAGAGCCGCATCCCCTCCTGGATCACGGCCTTGGTCACGACGAGCGCGTTCAGCTCCCCGGCCTCCGGCGCCCGCTCCCCCAGAAGGCCGAAGACCTCCTCACGCACCCTGTCCTGCCATTCGGGATGGGTGGAGAGGAGATATAGCGTCCAGGCGAGGGCATTGGCCGCCGTCTCGCTCCCGGCCAGGAGGAGCATGGCCACCTCCTCCAGCAGCCCCGTCTCGTCCAGCAGCGGCTGGCCATCCTCGTCCTTCAGGGCGCGGAGGCCGCCGAGATAGCCTTCCTCCCCGGGCAGCATGGCGATCAGCCCGGCGATCCGGGCCTGGATCTCGGCGGCCGCCCGCAGCGTGGCCCGCTTATGCCGGCCAGCCAGCCAATTCGGCAGGCCGAGGAGATAGGGCAGGTCGATCACCTGCACCTGGGACTGGAAGCGGGTGAAGGCCTCCGCGATGGCCCGCGCCTCGCCCTCGGGCACCCCGGGGCCGAACACCGCGAGGAGCATGACATCGAGCGTCGCGGTGGCCAGGTCCGGGGCCACGTCCACCAGCCCGCCTTCCCCGGCGAGCCCTGCCCATCGGGCGGCAAGCTGCGCGCCGACCTGCTGGAAAAGGGGCTGCAGCCGGCCCACGCCGGAGGGATGCAGCAGCCGTCCGATCGGCGGCCGGCGGGTGGTCCAGATCTCGCCATGGTTGGCGAAGAGGCTCTTCCCGATGACAGGCTGGAGGGCCTGTTCCTTGAAGTGGCTCTTGCGGCCGTAATTCGCGGCGCGGGTGATGAAGACGTCCCGCACCACCTCCGGGTCGTTCACGGCGATGATCTGGCGCTTGCCCATGCGCACGGCCATCACCTGCCGCCGGTAGGCGACGCGCGGAAGGGCCGCCAGCACGTCGCCGCGCAGCACGGTGAGCGCCTTCAGCAGGCCGGGCGTTCGCGCCGGGGGTTCCGGGCGGGGAGGAAGGGGAGGGGTGTGATCCAGCGCTCAGGCCCCGTTCAGGAGGGGGAACGCGGCACGTTCGCGGGCGGAAGAGGCATGCCCGGAACCCTGTGCTGCATCGCGGTACTATGCGCGCCATGCGGCCCGGCGGCAACGCGCCGGGTGGCTCGATGCGAATTAGGTTGAGAATGACTTGCATCACCTTTCGCGGCTGCTAGAACCCTCCCGCAACCTCCTATGCGCAGCGGAGACCCGCCCGGCATGTATGTCTGCATCTGCAACGCGTTGACTGACAGCCAGATCCAGTCGGCCATCGCCTCCGGCGCCGGGCGCACCCATGACGTCTATGCCGCGTGCAACTGCCGCGCGCAGTGCGGTTCCTGCACGGCCAGCATCCTCTGCATGCTCCGCAGCCGCCCAGCGGGGGCAGCGGATGGCGAAGTGATGGCGGCAGTCGCGAATTAGTCGCAGAGGCCTTTAAAAAACAAAGGCTTGACCACAAAGGCGTGGCGTTCCATCTCCGCCTTGAGAAGGACGGAGGCGTGAGCCATGGCCGGCGACCCGAAGGTCATCGAGTATTTGAACATCCAGCTCACGAACGAGCTGACCGCGATCAACCAGTATTTCCTGCATGCCCGCACCCTCAACCACTGGGGCGTCACGCGGCTGGGCAAGCATGAGTACGAGGAATCGATCGAGGAGATGCGTCACGCGGATGAGCTGATCAAGCGCATCCTCTTCCTCGATGGCCTGCCGAACGTGCAGCGGCTGAACCAGATCCTGATCGGCCAGTCTGTGAAGGAGGTGCTGGAATGCGACTCCCGCCTCGAGCAGAAGGCGATCCAGGACCTCAAGGACGGCATCGCCCATTGCGAGGCGGTCCGGGACTATGTCTCCCGCGACCTGCTGCTGAAGATCCTCGCCGATGAGGAGAAGCACGAGGACTTCCTGCACGCCCAGTTCACCCTGATCGAGAAGATCGGCGAGGAGCGCTACACCCTCCTCAACTCCGACCCGGCACCCGACCAGGGCCACTGAACCACAGGGCCGGGGCGCCGGCCTTCGGGCAGAAGAATCGAGGGGCCGGGGGCATCGCGTCCCCCGGCCCCTTTCTCATGCGGGCACGAGCTGCCGTTCCTGCAGCCGCAGGATGCGGTCATGGAAGGCGGCGACCGCCGGCCGGTGAGCGATCGAGATGATCGCGCTGCCGGGCAGCCTCTCCCTGAGCAGCCGGTACAGGGTTTCCTCCGCCACGGGGTCGAGGCTTGCCGTCGCCTCGTCCAGGAAGAGCAGGTCCGGCCGCTGGAGCAGGGCGCGGGCGAAGGCCAGGCGCTGCTGCTCGCCGCCGGAAAGGACCCGGTCCCAGCTCTCCACCTGGTCCAGCCGCGGCGCGAGATGGCCGAGGCCCACATCCGCCAGCGCGGCCCGCACGACGCCATCGTCGAAGGCGGCCTCGGAGGAGGGATAGCAGAGGCTGCGGCGCAGACTCCCCAGGGGAAGGTAAGGGCGCTGCGGCAGGAACAGGACGCGCCTCCCGGCCGGCACGGCGATTCGGCCCCGGCCGAAGGGCCAGATGCCAGCGAGGGCGCGGAACAGGGTGGACTTGCCGCTTCCGGAAGCCCCGGTGACCAGTACCGCCTCCCCAGGCGCGACCGAGAGGGACACGTCTTCCAGCAGCGGTCGCGCATCGGGAAGGGTGACGGTCAGGCCGCTCGCGGCGAGATCCTCCCGCGGCTCCACCTGCACGGCAGGTCCGTCCGCCGCATGCGCCTCGGCCGCGGCGACGGCGGCGTCGAAGCCGGTGAGGCGCTGCACGGTCGCGCGCCAGGCCGCCACCTGCTCATAGTTGTTCACGAGCCAGGACATCGCCTCCTGCACCGAGCCGAAGGCCGAGGAGGTCTGGATGAGGCCGCCAAGGGGGATTCGGCCGGCGAAGTAGTTCGGCGCCACCACCAGGAAGGGGAAGATCGTCGCCACCTGGGAGAAGCCGGCGGTGAAGAAGGTGAGCTGCTTGGTGGCCCGCATGATGCCCCACCAGTTGCCGATCACCGCGCCGAAGCGCCCCTCCAGCGCGTCCTTCTCCTCCGCCTCGCCTCGGTGCAGGGCGATGCCCTCCACATTGTCGCGGACGCGGACCAGCGCGTAGCGGAAATCGGCCTCCACCCGCTCCTGCACGAAGTTCAGCGTGATGAGCTTCCGCCCGATCAGATGCGTCAGCCAGGTACCGAGCGCCGAATAGGCGAGGGCGACCCAGACGAGATAGCCGGGGATGGAAACCCCGAAGAGCGTCATCTCCCCCGAAAGGCTCCAGAGCACGAAGATGAAGGAGAGCAGCGTGACCACCGCCCGCATCAGGCCAAGGCCGAGGGTGAGGGTGCTGTCCACGAAAAGCCGCGCGTCGTCGGCGATGCGCTGGTCCGGATTGTCCGTCGCGCGGTCCTGCACGGCCAGTCGGTAATAGGCGCGATGGTCCAGCCACCGGCGGGTGAAGGATTCCGTCAGCGCCCTGCGCCAGCGGATCTGCAGCGCCTGCTTCAGGTAAAGCGCGTAGACCGCGACGAGGATGTAGATGGCCGCGACAAGGCAAAAGCCGGGGATGAAGCCGAAATCCTCGGTCGGTCCACCCAGCACGAGGAGGCTAATGAAGGAGTTCCAGTCCTTCGTCTCCAGGGCGTTGTAGAAGCCGCGCTGCCAGTAGGTCAGCAGCACATTCATCGCGACCAGGGCGAGGTTCAGCACCACCACGACAGTGAGCAGCCCCCGGGCCGCCCATCGGTGCTCGCCGCTCCAGAATGGGCGCGAAAGGGACCATGCGTCGCGGAAGGCGGCGAAGGTGTGGCGCATGGGCGGTGCGGATCCGGCTGAGTTCGAGCCGGTGAGTGTCTCCTGGGCGGGGCTCCGGTCAATCCGCGCCGGGTGAAGAAAGCGGCGCCCGCAGGCGGATCACGCCCCGCAGCCCGTCCAGATCCGCCGGCTTGCCCTTCCTGAGCACTTCCACCCGCCCATCGCGGGCCAGGGCGACGGCGGCCTGGCGCACCGGCGTCATCAGCGCCTGCCAGCCTTCCGGCAGCAGCGCGCGCGCCACTTCGCTGGGGCAGATGCTCCTGCCCGGGCGCGCCTCGGTCTGGCGCAGGATCTCGGCCTGGATGGCGGGGCGGTCGGGCCGGGCTGTCATGGCGGTGGGTTACGCCGAATGGCGGGGCAGGGGAACCGCGATCCGCCATGGCTGGCATGAAGAAGGGGCGGAGCCCTGCGGCTCCGCCCCTTCAAGTTCCTCGCGAGAGGCCCTGCGGGATTAGCGCAGGACGATCTCGACGCGGCGGTTCTGCGGCTCACGCACGCCATCGGCGGTCGGGACCAGCGGACGGCTCTCGCCGAAGGCCTGGATCGACATCTGATTGCGGGCGATGCCACGGCGCGACAGCTCGGCGGCCACCGCCTCGGCCCGGCGCATGGAGAGGCGCTGGTTGTACTGCGGGGTGCCCGAGCGGTCGGCATGGCCCGCCACCTCGATGCGGGTCGTGCCGGTCGACGTCACGGCCTGGGCGGCCTCGGCGATGATCTGGCGGGCGCGGTCCGTCAGGTC
>NZ_FQZF01000005.1:0-139696 GCF_900141905.1 Muricoccus roseus
GTCGAGGCCGAGGACAGCGTCCGCACCATCTCCCCCGCGCGCTCCTGGAAGCCGCGCACCAGGCCCTCCATCTGCGCCGCCCGCGCCTCACGCGAAGCGCGGGAGGCCTCCGCCTCGGCCTCCAGCCGCCGCTGCGCCACGGAATTCACGCGCAGCACCTCAATGGCGCCCGCCATCTCCCCGACCTCATCCTGGCGACCGCGATGGGGCAGGTCGATCTCGAGATCGCCGGCAGCGATCCGGCCCACCTCGCCGGTCAGCTCCCGCACCGGGCTGACCAGCCGGTGAAGCAGCAGCATGACGCCGGCCGCGGCCAGCAGAAGCGCCAGACCGGCCAGCGCGAGGCTGCCCAGCAGGCGCGTGCGCGCAGCCGCCGCGGCGGCATCGCCCTTCTCCATGGCCGCGTCCAGCGCGGCGTCCCGCAGCGGCAGCACCTGGGTCAGCGCGGGAACGGTCCAGCGCGCGTAGTCCTGGGCGCTGCTCGGCCAGGAGGGCGCTCCGGGCTGCCCGAGGGAGGCGAGGGCCGCGTCGACAAAGGCGCGGTAGCGCGGCTCGCTCCCGCGGACATAATCGGCCTCCATCCTCGCAAGCACGGCCGTCAGCTCCGGATCGTCCTGCGCCCCGGTCAGGCGGCGTGCCGTCTCCAGCGCCATCTCGATCCGGCCGTTCAGGCGAAGGGCGTTGGCGATGCTCGCCACGGTGACGGGCTGCCCGCCCATCCAGGCGTTGATGACCAGGCTTCGCACGCCGAGCTCGTTGCGCAGCGTCATCGCCCCACGCGCGATCTCGGTCAGCAGCGCCACCGCCGGGGCCGCGAGGCCGATCCGCTGCTCGGCGCTGCGCGCCACGCCTTCGAGCCCGTCGAGCACCTCCGCCCGGCCCGCGATCAGGTCGGAGACGAGGCGCGGGTCCCCCTCGCGCCCGTTGCGGGCGAGAAGATCGGAGACGCGGCTGCGCAGGAGATTGAACTTGCGCGTGGATTCGTCGATCGGGCGCGGATCCAGCCCTTCCGCCACCACATCCCGCCGCGCGGCTTCCAGCAGGGCGTCGCTGGCACGGCGGCTCGCCTGCAACTCCGCCGGATCAGCCGCGCCGGTGCGTGCGGCGGCGCTGAGCTGACCGCTCTCGACCGCGATGGCCGTCATGCCACGCATCGTCCCGTTCAGCACACGCGTGGCATAGGTCGCGCGCTCCGCGCGCTCCCAGTTGCTCCAGGCCAGCCAGGAGTTCCAGCCGAGCCCGGCGAGGCCGGGCAAGGCCACGGCGGTGATACCCGCGAGCAAAAGGGTCCGGATGCGCATCGCCACTCCTCCGAATGCGCGCGGATCATCCTTCGTTCGGGTTAGGCCGCCGTAAACACGGGGCGCCGAAGCGCCGGTTTTAGCCCCGCGGCAGGATTCGGCAGGCCGCGGCCGTGGCGCGGGCCAGGGTGATCAGGCGCCGCGCGGCAACCGCCCCGGTCGCTGCCTCGCCCACTACATGGCCGACCAGCGGGTTGGTGACGATGGCGCGCACCGCCGCGTCCGTTGCCACCTCGGTGGCGGCGACGGTGGCCGCATCGAAGGCCGCGCGGCGCAGCAGCGATGCGGTGGCGGCGATCCCCGGCCGCATGCCGTGCAGCGCGGCGACCTGCCGCACCAGCCGCAATCCGCGCCAGCCCACCACCAGCGCGTCCAGCGCCGGAGAGGGGCTGATGGCGGTGGCCGCGAAGCCTTGCATGGCGGCCAGCCGGCCCAGCGCGCGCGATTCGGCATCTAGCGCGGCCAGCGGGCCGGTTTCGAGCAATCCGCGCAGCGCCGCGAGATCCGGCGCCTCCCGCAGGGCGGGCAGGATGGGGGCGGCGAGCGGGATGGGCGCGGCCCAGGCCAGCACATGCAACTTGGCCGCCGCGAAATCCCCGCGCGCGAAGGCGAGGCGGGCTGCATCCACCTCCCGCAGCATGAACAGCGCGCGGAACTCCCGGATCACGGCCCAGAGGATCGCGCCGAAGCCGCCCAGCGCCACGGCGAGGGTGAGCCAGCCCAGCCAGGCGGCGCGCAGGAACTGCTCGGCCACGTAATTCCCGGCCGCGAGGCCGGAGAAGCCGAGGATCAGCGCCGCCACGCCGATCGCCAGCAGAGACAGCGTCGAAAGCCCCGCCGAAGGCAGGGCCACGGGATCGGTCCCGGCCTCCCAGGCTAGGTCGATGCGGGCGGGGCCGGCCTCCTCCTCCAGGTGGATTCGGGGCGGGCGGGGGGCGGTCTCGCTCATGGCGGGAAGGGATATGGCCCGGGCGATGCCGGATTACAGCGCATCGCCGAGCAGGGTGGAGAGCAGCGCGTCCAGCCCGAGATGCGGAACGCCCCCGCGGCCATCGGGGTCCAGCCCGGGCGGGCGGAAGACCGGCATCTGGAAATAGGGGGCGCTCCAGAAGCTCTCCGGCGGGCGGCGGACGGGGACGAGCCCGGGATCCACCGTGGCCCAACGGCCATTCTCCAGCAGGATACCGCGCACCGCCGGTGCGGGACGGCCGCCATGCAGCGCCGTCGCCTCCTGGGTGCAGCGGATCGCGGCCACGGCATGGACGGACACGGCGGCGCCCGCGATCTCGGCGCGCCGGCGTGGCGCGTCCACCAGGTCGGAGAGGAGCGAGGCGAGGCTGTCGCGGCTCACCTCGGGCACGTGGTCCGCCTTGGCGGCAGCGAAGGCCACCCGGGCGATTCCGGCCCCCGTCAGCAGGTCCAGCCAGCCCCGCCCGTAGCGCAGCGTGGCCGAGATGGCGGCCAGTGCCTCGGCCGTATCCTCGAAGGCCTCCCGCCCGGCATGGAGGGCGCCCAGCACGTCCACCAGCACCACCTGGCGGTCGAAGCGGCGGAAGACGGGATCGAGGAAGCGGTCCCGCTGGTCCCGCAGATAGGCCTCGTGCCGCCGGGCCAGCAGCTCGCCCAACGGCGAGTTCCGCGCCGCAGCCGGCAGGGGGAAGAACCAGAGCAGCGGTGCGTCGCCCGAAGGGCCGGGGTTGAGGAAACGGCCGGGCTGGAGGAAGCGCAGCCCCAGCTCGTCGCGGGCGGTGAGCAGGAAGCGGCGGTAGAGCTGATGGCCCCGGCGGGCCAGGGAATCCTCGGCGGGCGCCGTTGCGGGCAGCGACCGGGCGAAGGCCAGGAACTCGGCTGCCGGGTCCGCCCGCACGCCTGTGGAAATCCGGGCCAGGGTCGCCTCCGACCACTCGGAAAAATCCTGCGCGAACATGGGCAGGTCGAGCAGCCATTCGCCGGGATAGTCGAGCAGGTCGAGCGTCACCTCGCGATCCGGCAGGAGCTGGCCATAGACCCCCCGGCGGCGGAGCGTCAGCGACAGGGAGAGGGTGGAGAGGTCCTCGGTCCGGGCCGGCCATTGGGGCGGGTCCGCCGCCAGCGCGGCCAGATGCGCCTCGGCATCGAAACGCGGCGTTGCCTCCACCCCGGGCGGGATGGCACGCGCGCCCCGCAGCCGGCCGGAGGTCGCCTCCAGGGCGGGCAGGGTGCGCCTCCCCTGCCCTGCCGCCACGAGATTGGCGACGAGGGAGGTGAGGAACACCGTCTTGCCCGCCCGCGAGAGCCCCGTGACGGCGAGCCGCAGGCGCTCCTTCCCCGCAAGGCCGAGCGCCGCCTCCCCCGTGCGGGAGGCGGCGTCGGTGATCAGGCGGATGGGGTCGGGCAGCACGCGGTCAGGCGCGCTGGATCAGCTCGATCTTGTAGCCGTCCGGGTCCTCGACGAAGGCGATGATGGTCGTGCCGTGCTTCACCGGCCCGGCCTCGCGCACCACCTTGCCGCCCTCGGCCCGGATGCGCTCGCAGGCGGCGGCCACATCGGGCACGCCGATGGCGAGATGCCCGAAGGCCCCGCCCATCTCGTACTTCTCGACGCCGTAGTTGTAGGTCAGCTCGATCTCGGCCTCGCCGGCCGCGTTGCCGCCATAGCCGAGGAAGGCAAGGGTGTACTGGCCCGCGGGCACGTCGTTCCGCCGCAGCTCCTTCATGCCGAACATCTTCGTGTAGAAGGCGATGCTGCGCTCCAGGTCCCCGACCCGGATCATGGTGTGGAGGAACTTGCCCTTCGGGGTGTCGCTCATGTCGCGGCTCCTGTGCTTGCCGCCCGCACATGGTCATCCGGGCGGATGGCGAGAAGGAAGAGCCCGGCGGAATCCGCCTGCTCCACCATCCTTTCACGATCGACCAGCAGCGCGCCCTCGGCTTCGAAGGCGATGCCGGCCAGCCCGGCGGCGATGGCGCCCGCGACGGTGCGCGGGCCGAGCGCCGGCAGGTCCAGCTCGCGGTCCTGGCCGGGCTTGACCAGCTTCACCAGCACGCCGCCGGGCCCCTCGCGCCGCAGCTCCCGCGCGCGGGCGAGCATGGCATCCGTGCCCTCGATCGCCTCCACGGCGAGCACCAGCCCCTGCTGCACCACGGCCCCCTGCCCGACATCGGCCGCGCCCAGGGCGCGCACGACCAGGATGCCCCGCCGGATATCGGTGAGCGCCGTGGCGTCCGGCGCGGCCCGCGTCAGCAGCCCCGGCGGGGACTGCGCCTGGTTCAGGAAGCGCGCGGGGCCGATCGGCTCGAAGCCCTCATCCTGCAGCGCCTGGCGGATGGCGCTCAGCAGGCTGTCATCCCCGCCGAAGGCCCGCATGCCGATGCGGGCGATGAGCTTCGCCGCCCCGGCATCGGGGCGCAGCGAGAGGAAGGAGGGGCGCCGGACATCACCGACGAGGACGATCTGCCGCGCGCCGCTGGCCCGCAGCCAGTCCAGCGCCTGGCCCGCGGCGCCCAAGCGGATGGTGAGGGTGCGCTCCCCGGCCCATTCCGCCGGCTTCGCGAAGCCCTCCAGCAGCACGGCCACGAAGGGGCGGCCCATGGCGCGGCAGGCGGCGGCCACGCGCAACGGCATGGCGCCGCCACCGGCGACGATGGCGACGGGTGCCTGGTTCATCGGCTGGGGGTCATCGGCTCAGGGTCGGGGGCGCAGGAAGTCAGGCCGCTTCGGCCTCGGCGGCCTCGTCGGTCTGGCGGCCCGCGCGCATCAGCCCGCGCCGGCTCGATGCCTCGATGAAGGCGAGGATCTCGGCCACCTGGGGCTGGCTGCCCTGGTCCTGCGCCACCAGCGCCATGCGGGCATCGAAGGTGCCGCGGCCGAGGAACAGGCCGCGATAGGCCGCGCGAAGGGCGTTGATCGCCTCCCGCCCGAAGCCCCGGCGCTTGAGGCCGATGAGGTTCAGCCCGATCAGCCGGGCGCGGTTGCCCATGCAGGAGCCGAATGGGATCACGTCCCGCTCCACCCCGCTCATGCCGCCGATCACGGCCTGACGGCCGATGCGGACGGATTGGTGGATCGCCGTGCCGCCGCCGACGAAGACGTTGTCGCCGATATGCACATGCCCGCCGAGCATGACGTTATTGGCGAGGATCACGCGATCCTCGAGCTGGCAGTCATGCCCGACATGGGCGACGCACATGATGAGGCAGTCCGCCCCGACCCGCGTCACGCCCTCACCGCCCACGCTGCCGCGATGCACCGTCGCGTGTTCGCGGATGATGCTGCGCGCGCCGACGATCACGCGGGTGGGCTCGCCCTTGTACTTCAGGTCCTGCGGCGGCAGCCCGACCGAGGCGAAGGGCAGCACCTGGACGCCCTCGGCGAGATCGGTGATGCCGTCGATCACGGCATGGGCGCCGATCTGCACGCCCTCGCCGATCACGACCTGCGGGCCGACCATCGCATAGGGGCCGATGGTGGCCGAGGCCGCGATGGACGCGCCCTCCGCCACGATCGCGGTGGGGTGGATGTTGGTCACGCTCAGCTGTCCAGGATCATCGCGGCATAGCTGGCTTCGGCGACGACCGCGCCATCCACCTTCGCCTCGGCGGAGAACTTCCAGACGTTCCCGCGCCGGCGCTCCTGCTTCACATGCACCCGCATCTGGTCGCCGGGGATCACGGGCTTGCGGAACTTCGCGCTGTCGACGGACATGAAATAGACAAGTTTGCCCCGTGCCTCGGGCCCGAGGGTTTCCACCACCAGCACTCCGGCGGTCTGGGCCATGCTCTCGATGATCATCACGCCCGGGAAGACCGGGTGGCGCGGGAAGTGGCCCTGGAAGACATGCTCGTTGATCGAGATGTTCTTGATACCCACCGCGCTCTCGCCCGGGATGAGATCAACCACCCGGTCCACCAGCAGGAAGGGGAAGCGGTGCGGAATCGCCTCCATGATGCGCGCGATATCGAGCGTGCCGCGGGTCTCGCCCGCGCCCGTTGCGCCTTCCGGTGCCTTGCCGTCGTGATCCGCCATTCTCAATCGCTCGTTTTCTCTTCGGCCGCCCGGTTGGCGGCCTTGGACTGTCCCAGCTTCCGTATCGCCGCGAAGGAGCGCATCGCCTCCCGCACCGGGATGGCCGGGCTGCCCAGCACATCCATGCCGGGCGGCACATCCGCCATCACCCCGGCCTGGGCCCCGATCCGCGCGCCGTCCCCGATCTTCAGATGTCCGCTCATGCCGGCCTGGGCCGCCATGACCACATAGTTGCCCAGCGTGGTGGAGCCGGCGATGCCGGCCTGGGCAACGATGATACAGCCACGCCCCGTCTGCACATTGTGCCCGAGCATGGCCAGGTTATCCAGCCGCGTGCCGGGACCCACCACCGTATCGTTGCCCGAGCCACGGTCGATGCAGGCATTCGCCCCCACCTCCACCCCGTCACCCAGGATCACCCGGCCGAGCTGCGGCACCGTCACATGTTCCCCGCGGCTCGTGGTGGCGAAGCCGAAGCCCTCGCTGCCGATGCGGCAGCCGGGATTCAACGTCACACGGTCCCCGGCGATGCAGTGGGTTACCGTCACATGCGAGAAGATGCGGCATTCCGCGCCGAAGACGCAGTTGCGGCCGATATGGGCGTGCGGCCCGACGATGCAGCGCGCACCAAGCACGGCGCCCGCCTCAATCACCGCATAAGGGCCGATCTCGCAGCCCTCGCCGATCTGAGCGCCCTCCCCCACCACGGCGGTCGGGTGGCGCGCGCCATTGGCCGCCTCGGGCGGGTGCAGCAGCGTGGCCATGCGCGCGAAGGCCAGCACCGGCGCCGGGGAGATGAGGGCGATGGTCCCCTGCGGCACCGCATGGGCGTTCTCCGCCGCGAGCACCACGGCGCCCGCGCGGGTTTCGCGCAGGCCGGGCAGCCAGCGGCGGGCATCGAGGAAGGAGATGTCGTCCGGGCCAGCCGCGTGAAGGGTGGCGACGCCGCTGAAGCGGCGGTCGCCCAGGCCCTCGGGTACCTCGATCCCCGCCGCCTGCGCGAGCTGCGCGAGCGGCAAGGGGCCTGCGGTGGCGTGGAAGCGGGGATCCGCCGCCACGGGCCTAGCGGCGTTGCTGCTGCGCCGGAGCCTGCGCGGGCCGCTGGGCGGCCGGCTGGTTGCCCCCCTGGCCCTGGGCGGCCGGCTGGGCCGGCGCCTGGCCCTCCGGCGGCAGGGTCACGCTCCGCAGCACGCGGTTGATCTGGGCGCTGATCTCATCCGTCAGGTCGAAGGGCGCATCGTTGAAGATGACCAGCGGCCGGGGCAGGACGAGGTTCACGTTGCGGCTGGCCGCCACCTGGCGGATCACCACCGCCATCGCCTGCTCGATCTCCTGCAGCGCGCCCTGGGCCACCTGCTCGATGGCGCGGGAGCGGTCGCGGAAGACGCGCTGGCTGTCCGTGATGCGCTCCTGCAGCTCCCGCTCCTTCTGGCGGAGCTGCTCCGGGTTCATCGTCGCGCGCTGGTTGGCGAGCGCCTGCTGCTCCTCGCGCCAGCGGGTCTGCTCGCGCTGGAGGTCGTCATTCAGCTTCTGCCGGCGCTTCTCGATCTCTTCGCGCACGCCGTTGAAGGCGGTGGAGTTCCGCTGCAGCTCCGGCACGTCCACGATGCCAATCACGGCGGCCGGCGGCGGCTGGCCCGGGGGCAGCGGCGCCGGGTTCGGGCCAGTCGGGCGCTGGGCCTGCTGCGGCGGGCGCTGCGGCTGGGCCGGGCGGGGCTGCGCCTGGGCAGGCCGTGCCTGGCCGCCACCCTGCTGCGGCGGGATGAAGAAGCCGGGGTCGGACTGGGCCAGGGCGGAACCGACCGGCATCAAAAGGGCCGCAAGGGCGGCAAGCGCGGGGCGCGCGGTCATCATGCGAACTCCAGTCTTCTTCGTTCTCAGAACCGCGTGCCGAAGCCGAAGCGGAAGAACTGCGTCTCGTCGTAGGACTTCTTCACCACCGCCTGCGCGAAGTCGAGGTTGATCAGCCCGAAGGGGCTGCGCCAGGACACGCCGACACCGGCGCCCACCCGCGGGGAGGAGTCGTCCACCACGCCCGGACCGGAGGAAGACCCGCTCAGCCCGCCGACATCGACGAAGGCGCGGCCGGTGAGGCCGATCTCGTCAGGGATCGGCAGCGGGAAGCGGAACTCGGTGGTCTGGGTGTAGAGGAACCGGCCACCCAGGCTGTCCCGGCCCTGCCCGGGCGTGAGATCGCGGGGGCCTGCGCCGGCGGTCTCGAAGCCGCGCAGGTTCTCGCCGCCGAGGAAGAAGCGGTCGACGATGCGCTCGTCCTTGCCGCCGAAGGGCTCGAGGTAGCCGACCGAGCCGGTGATCGCGAGGACGTAGTTCGGGTCGCCCAGCATCCGCTCGAAGGGGATGTAGTAGGCACCGTCCACGCGGGTGCGGACATACTGCACGTCACCGCCGAGGCCGGCGAAATCGGTGCCGAGGCGGATCAGGTAGCCGGTGCGCGGATCGAGGCGGCTGTCGCGGCGGTCATAGGTGAGGGTCTGGCCGATCTGCGACAGCAGCGTCTCCCCGCGCTGCTCCTGGATGTAGCGGGAGGCGTTGGGGTCCACATCGAAGATGTTGCGGTTCGAGAGCGTGTAGGCCCAGGACTGCCGCAGATACTCGTTGAACTCGTAGCCCGCCCGCAGCGAGAAGCCGTAGCGGCGCTCGCGATAGCCCGAGTAATCCAGCAGGTCGCGGTTGATGTAGAAGATGTCCGCGCCCACCGCGAGGTTGCGGTCCATGAAGGACGGGTCGGTGACGGAGAGGTCGAGCTGGCTGCGGCGCTGCGCGATCACGCCGTTGATGCGCGCGTCGATGCCGGTACCGAGGAGGTTGCGCTCGCGCAGGCCCAGATCCGCGAGCGCGCCGGCATCGGTGGAATAGCCGCCGCCGATCGAAACCTCGCCCGTCGCGCGCTCGCTGACATTGGCGCCGAGGACGACGCGGTCGGGCGCCGAGCCCGGGGTGGTGGTGATGTTGGCGTCGTTGAAGTAGCCGAGGTCGCGGATGCGCTGGCGGGAGCGCCGCACCAGCGCCGCGTTGAAGGCGTCGCCTTCGGCGATGCGGAACTCGCGGCGGATCACCCGGTCCTGGGTGCGGACATTGCCGGTGATGTCGATGCGCTCGACATAGAGCCGGTTGCCCTCCTTCACCTCGAAGGTGATGTCGACCGTGCCCGCCTCGGTGTTGCGGACGATGCGCGGCGTCACCTCGACGAAGGGCGCGCCGAGCTGGTTGGCGCGGTCCGACATGGTCTCGGAGACGCGCTCAACGGCCTCGCCGTCATACCATTCGCCGGAGGAGATATCGACGCTCGGGCGCAGCTGGTCGGCGGTGACGTTGCGCAGCGCCGAGATCGTCTCGATCTTGCCCAGGCGGTAACGCCGGCCCTCGTTGATCGTGTAGGTCACGAAGAAGCCCGAGCGGTCCGGGGTGAGCTCGGCCGTGCTGCTCGTGATGTTCACATCCGCATAGCCCTGGCGGAGGTAGTAGCGGCGCAGCAGCTCGCGGTCGAAGTTCAGCCGCTCCGGCTCATAGGTGTCGCTGCTGCTGAAGGGTCGGTACCAGGCGGCCTCGCGGGTCGCCACGATCTCCTTCAGCCGGCTGTCCGAGAAGGCGCGGTTGCCGACGAAGTTGATCCGGCTGACCAGCGCGACATCGCCCTCCGTGACCTCGTAGACGACATCCACGCGGTTCTGGTCGAGCTGGATGATCTTCGGTTCGACCGTCGCCGAGAGGCGGCCACGGCGGGCATAGATCTCGAGGAGCCGGGCCCGGTCGGCCTGTGCGGCCTGGCTGGTGAAGACCGAGCGCGAGCGCAGCTGCACCTCGTTGCGCAGCACGTCGTCGCTGAGCTTGCTGTTCCCCTCGAAGGCAACCCGGTTGACGATCGGGTTCTCCTCCACCTGGACGAGGATCCGGTCGCCCTGGCGGCCGACGCGGACATCCTTGAACAGCCCGGTGGCGAAGAGGGTGCGAAGGGACCGGTCCAGCCGGTCCTCCTCGAAGGCATCGCCGGGCTGCAGCAGCATGTAGGAGCGGATGGTCTCCGCCTCGATGCGCTGGTTGCCCTGGATGTCGATGCCCTGGACGGTGCCGGCGGCGGGGCGTGCCGGGGCGGGCCGCTGGGCAGCGGGCCGGCGCGGCTGGGGCTGCGCCTCCGCGACCGGGGCGGCCACGACGGGCACGAGGCAGGTGGCGGCCAGCAGAAGGGCCCGGGAGAAAGGCGAGGCGTGCAAGGCGTGATCCTGTGCCGGCGGTTCCGGTTCGCGGGGGCGCAACCTAGCGGCAAGCACCGTGTGTTGCCACCCCCGCGAAGGTTTCACGCCCAAAGTGCCGGAAGAAGGGGGAAAACGGCCACGGCTCAGCCGAAAAGCCCGTGCATCCAGCGAAACAGGCCGAAGCTGGAGAGGTCGTTCCAGGTCGCGAAGACGAAAAGCGTGGCCAGCACCGCGAGTCCGGCCCGGAACCCGTATTCCACCGCGCGCGGCGGAAGGGGGCGCCCCCGCAGGGCCTCCAACGCGTAGAAGACGAGGTGCCCGCCATCCAGCACGGGGATGGGGAAGAGGTTGATCAGGGCCAGGTTCACAGAGAGCACGGCCATGAAGGTGACGAGATTGGCCAGGCCGAGACTCGCGACCTGTCCGGAAAGCTGGGCGATCCGCAGCGGGCCGCCGATCTCCTCGGCCCCGCGCTGCCCGGTGATCATCTGCCAGATGCCGGATAGGGTCTGGACCGTCACATCGGCCGTGTAGGAGATGCCGCCCCAGACAGCCGAGATCGGGTCGGTCCGCTCATAGGTGGCGGCCCCGCCGCCGACACCGAGCATGCCGACCGGCGCGGCGCCCTCGCCCCGCCCCGGCCGGGCGGCCGGGGTGGCGTTGACGGTCAGCTCCTGCCCCTCGCGCTGCAGGCGGATTCGGATCGGTTGGCTGGCGCGCGGCTGGATATAGGCCTGCACCTGCTCGAAGCGGCTCACCGGCGTGTCGTCCAGCGCCACGATCCGGTCCCCAGGCAGGATGCCGGCCACCTGCGCCGCGCCACCCTCGACCACCGAGGCGACCGTGGTGTTGCCGACCGGGCGTCCGACGGCGATGAACAGGGCGGAGAACAGCACCGCCGCCAGGATGAAATTGGCGATCGGGCCCGCCGCCACCACGATGGCGCGGTCTCCCACGGGCTTGTCGTGGAAGCGCGGGCCACGGGGGTCGTGGCCGGGGGGCGCATCGACCGAATCGGTCACGTCGCCCGGGCCTTCCTGCCCGTAGAGCTTCACATAGCCGCCCAGCGGCAGCCAGCCGATCTGCCAGTCCGTGCCGCGCTTGTCCCGCCAGGCCGCGATCGGGCGGCCGAAGCCGATGGAGAACTTCTCGACGAAGATGCCGCGCCAGCGGGCCGCGCCGTAATGGCCGAGCTCATGGAAAAAGACGAGCACGCCGAGCACGACGACGAAGGCGAGGATGGTGCGGAAGGGGTCGGGGAGGAAGTCCACCTGGTTCTCTCTGGTACGGGGCGGCGCGGTTCAGGCCGCGAGGCCGATCTGGCCGGCGATCCGCCCGGCCTCGGCCCGCGCCTCGGAATCGAGACGGAGAACGGCGTCGAGCGATGGCACGGGCGGATTGCCCAGCCGGTCCATCGTGCCCTCAACCACCCGGGCGATGTCCAGGAAGCCAAGACGCCGGGCCAGGAACCGCTCCACTGCCACCTCATTCGCCGCATTGAGGATGGTGGTGGCCCCCTGCCCCGCCCGCAAGGCCTCCCGCGCCAGGCGCAGGGCGGGGAAGCGCACCGGATCGGGCGCCGAGAAGTCGAGCCGGCCCAGCGCCGCCAGGTCCAGCCGCGGCACCTCGGCATGCATGCGCCGTGGCCAGGCCAGGGCATGGGCGATCGGGGTCCGCATGTCGGGGGTGCCGAGCTGGGCCAGCAGCGAGCCGTCGGCATATTGCACCAGGCCATGCACGGCAGATTGCGGGTGGACCAGGACCTCCAGCCGCTCCTCCGGCACCGGGAAGAGCCGGGCGGCCTCGATCAGCTCCAGCCCCTTGTTGAACATGGTGGCGCTGTCGATGCTGATCTTCGCGCCCATGGACCAAACGGGATGGCGCACCGCCTGCTCCGGCGTCGCGGCGCGCATCTCGGCTTCGCTCGCGGTGCGGAAGGGACCGCCCGAGGCGGTGATGATGATGCGCTCCACCATGGCGGGGTCACGCGCATCGAGGGCCTGGAAGATGGCGTTGTGCTCGGAATCGACGGGCAGCAGCGTGGCCCCGGCGGCCCGGGCCTCCCGCAGCACGATCTCGCCCGCGCAGACCAGGGATTCCTTGTTCGCCAGGGCGAGGGTGCCGCCACGGCGGAGCGCCGCCAGGGTGGGCCCCAGCCCCGCGGCGCCGACGATGGCGGCCATGGTCCAGTCCGCCGGGCGGGCCGCGGCTTCCAGCACCGCCGCCTCTCCGGCCGCGGCCTCGATCCCGCTCCCGGCCAGCGCCTCCCGCAGGGCGGGCAGGCCGGCAGGGTCCGCCAGCACGGCGATCCGCGCGCGCGTGCGGCGGGCGGCATCGGCGAGCCCCGCGGCATCACGCCCGGCGACCAGCGCCTCCACGGCGAACTCGCCCTCGGCCGCCGCCTCCAGCAAGGCGATCGTGCTGCGGCCGACCGAACCGGTGGCGCCAAGGATGGAAATGCTTCGGGTCATGTCAGGGGCACCAGTGGGTCAGCGCCACAGGGCGCCGCCATAGCCAATGAGCAGCGCCAGGATCATCGCGGCCGGCGCCGCGGCTAGAAGCCCGTCCAGCCGGTCCAGCAGCCCACCATGGCCGGGGATGAGGCTGGAGGTGTCCTTCACCTTGAAGTGCCGCTTGATGGCGGATTCCAGCAGGTCGCCCGCCTGGGTCGCGACCGCCAGCACAGCCGCGGCGGCGGCGGCGCGCCAGGGGTTGCCGGGGGCGAGCTGCAGCGCGGCGAAGCTCCCCACGCCCATGGCAAGCAGCAGCCCGCCCAGCGCGCCGGACCAGGTCTTGGCCGGCGAGACCTGCGGCCAGAGCAGCGGCCCCCCTAGTGCGCGGCCGGCGATATAGGCGCCGATGTCGCTGGCCCAGACGACGAGCAGCAGGAAGAGGAGATTGGCGCGCCCGGCCTCGTTCTCATGCCGCAGCTCGATGAGGCAGAGGAAGCCGATGCCGATATAAAGGACCCCGAGCGCGAGACGGAGCGCCGGCTGCTGCGGCCGGTCCCGCCCGCGCAGGCGTTCCGCCCAGGCCCAGGTGAGCAGGAAGCCGCCGATCAGGAACAGCCAGGCCGCGACAGGGAACTCCGCGACGGCCAGAGCCCCCGCGAGGAAGACCGCGACAGGCACCCCCGCCCCCGGCAGCCGTGCCGTGCGGAGCCCGCAGAGATGCACCCATTCCCAGGTGAGGATCCCGGCGCCCAGCGCCAGCAGCAGCGTATAGGCATTCGCCCCCAGCCAGACGCAGAGCAGCGCGGCCGGACCGAGCACCAGGGCGGAGAGCGCCCGCTTGCGCAGGTCCCGCCAGTTCTTGCCGGGCTTCGGTGCGGGGGCGGCCGCCGCGTCGGCCATCAGCCGGTCCGCGCGCCGAAGCGGCGGTCGCGGCGGTGGAACTCGGCGATGGCCTCGCGCAGATGCTCGGCGCCGTAATCCGGCCAGAGCACGGGCTGGAAGACGAACTCCGCATAGGCGGACTGCCAGAGCAGGAAGTTGGAGAGCCGCTGCTCGCCGGAGGTGCGGATGATCAGGTCGGGATCGGGCATCCCGGCCGTGTCGAGCCCGGCGGAGAGGGCCGCCTCGTCGATGGCGTCCGGGCTGATCTCCCCGGAAGCGGCGCGCCGGGCAAGCTCCCGTGCCGCCTTCGCGATCTCGGCCCGGCCGCCATAGGAAAGGGCGACATTGAGGTTCAGCCGGGTATTACCCGCGGTCTCGGCCTCGGCGCGCTCGATCTCGGCCAGCATGCCCGGCCCGAAGGCGGCCCGGTCGCCGATCACGCGGAGCCGCACCCCCTTCTCGACCAGCTGCCCGACCTCGTGGCGGAGGTAGTGGCGCATGAGCCCGGTGAGGTCGCGCACCTCATCGGCCGGGCGCCGCCAGTTCTCGCTGCTGAAGGCGAAAAGGGTGAGCCAGGACACGCCCTGCTCGCCCGCCGCCTGCACGGCCCGGCGCGTCGCCTCCGCCCCAGCCTTGTGGCCGAGCGCGCGCGGCACGCCGCGGGCCGCGGCCCAGCGTCCGTTTCCATCCATGATGATCCCGACATGGACGGGGGCGGGGGGGATGATACCCCCCGTCTGCGGGACAGGCTGGGTGGCGGCACTCATGGCGGTGGAAGGCCTCAGACGGCCTTGATGTCCTTTTCCTTCTCGGCGAGCGCGACATCGACCTTCTTGACGTATTCGTCGGTCAGCTTCTGCACGTCGTCCGACCAGCGCTTGGCGTCGTCCTTCGAGATCTCGGACTTGGTCTCCCAGCCCTTGATCGTCTCCATCCCGTCCCGGCGCACGCCGCGCACGGCGACCTTCGTCGCCTCGGAATACTTGGCGGCCTGCTTGGCCAGGTCGTTGCGGCGCTCCTGGGTCAGCGGCGGCAGCGGCACGCGGATGACCTGGCCCTCGGCCTGCGGGTTCAGGCCGAGATTGGCGTCCCGGATGGCGACCTCCACCTGCTTGGTGATGGTCCGGTCGAAGACCTGCACGGAGAGCAGCCCGGGCCCGGCGACGGAGATGTTCGCCACCTGGTTCAGCGGCTGGTTGGTGCCATAGGCCTCGACCCGGATCGGCTCCAGCAGCGCAGGGCTGGCTCGGCCGGTGCGGAGGCCGGAGAATTCCTTGCGCAGCGTCTCCAGCGCGCCGTCCATGCGGCGCACGAGGTCCTTGCGGAGATCAGGAAAGTTCGGGGGGGCGGCCATGGCGTGTCCCTCAGCGCTCGTGAACCGTGGTGAACTTGCCCTCGCCCTTCATGACGGCGGTGAAGGCACCCGGCTCGTGGATGTCGAAGACGATGATCGGCAGCTTGTTCTCGCGCGCCAGCGAGATGGCGGCGGCGTCCATCACGGCCAGGTCGCGGGCGAGCATGTCGTGATAGGTCAGCACCTCGTAGCGCTCGGCATCCGGGTCCTTGCGCGGGTCGGCGGTGTAGACGCCATCGACCTGCGTGCCCTTGAGCAACGCATCGCAGCCCATCTCGGCGGCGCGCAGGGCCGCGGCGGTGTCGGTGGTAAAGAAGGGGTTGCCCGTGCCGGCGGCGAAGATCACCACCCGGCCCTTCTCCATATGCCGCTCGGCGCGGCGGCGGATGAAGGGCTCGCAGAGGCTGGCCATGGGGATGGCGGATTGCACGCGCACCGGCACGCCCGCCTTTTCCAGCGCGTTCTGCATGGCCAGGGCGTTGATGACGGTGGCCAGCATGCCCATGCCGTCGGCCTGGGCACGGTCCATCCCGGCCGCGGCGCCGGAGACCCCGCGGAAGATGTTGCCTCCGCCGATCACCAGGCTGACCTGGATGCCGAGGCGGGTCACGGCCGCGATGTCCTCGGCGATGGCGTTCACCGTGGTGCCGTCCAGCCCATAGGAGCTGCCGCCCATCAGGGCCTCCCCGGACACCTTCAGAAGGACGCGCTTGTAGCGGAGGCTGGTCATTCTTTCAGGCGGTCCCGGGGGCTGGCGAGGGTAATCGCGCCCGCCCGCCCCGGCAAGACGCCGAAGCCGGGCTGACGCGGCAAGGATGGCAGTGGAAGCCGCCGGGCGCAGAACGTCCGGCGGCGGGGGCCTGCCCAGGGAAGGGGCGGGCCAGGCAGCGGGCGGGCCAGCGGCCCGCCCCGCGGCGCAGCCGGCGGTGCCGGCGCGCGACTCAGCCGGCAGTGCCGGCGGCGGCGGCCACCTCGGCGGCGAAGTCGGAGGTCTCCTTCTCGATGCCCTCGCCGAGCTGGAAGCGGGCGAAGCCCGTCAGCGTGGCGCCGGACTTCTGGACCACGGCCTTCACGCGGCTCTCGCCGTCATGCACCCAGACCTGCTCCAGCAGCACCACTTCCTCGTAGTACTTGCGGATGCGGCCCTCGACCATCTTCTCGATGACCGCAGGGGGCTTGCCGGAGGCCTGGGCCTGCTCGGTCAGCACCGCGCGCTCACGCTCCAGGGCGGAGTTGTCCACGGCGGAGACGTCCAGCGCCTCCGGGCGGGCGGCGGCCACATGCATGCCGATCTGGCGGCCGAGCGTCAGGATGGCGTCGCCGCCATCGGCGGCCTCGAGGGCGGCCAGCACGCCGATCTTGCCCAGGCCCGGCTTCACGGCCGAGTGGACATAGGTGGCGACGGCGCCCGACCCGACGGAGAGCACCCGGGCGCGGCGGATCGTCATGTTCTCGCCGATCGTGGCGATCAGGCGCGTCAGCTCCTCGGCGACCGTGTGGCCGGCGCCGGGGTACTGGGCGGCCTTGATGGTCTCCACGCTCTCGCCGGCCTCGAGGGCGATCTTTGCGACCGTCTCCACGAAGCCCTGGAACTGCTCGTTGCGGGCGACGAAATCGGTCTCGGCGTTGATCTCGACCATCGAGGCCTTGGTGCCGGCGGAGGCGACGCCGATCAGACCCTCGGCGGCCACGCGGCCGGACTTCTTGGCGGCGGCGGACAGGCCCTTCTTGCGCAGCCAGTCGATCGCGGCCTCCGCGTCGCCATTGCTCTCCACCAGGGCCTTCTTGACGTCCATCATGCCCGCGCCGGTCTTCTCGCGCAGGTCGCGGACCATGGCTGCCGTGATCTCGGCCATCTCTGTCTTCCCGTCTTCTGGCGCGGCGCAACCCGCGAGGGAGCCCCCGCGAGTCCTGCCGCCGCTGTATGCGACACGCCGGGGCAGCGATGCCACCCCGGCGCGTTCAGGTCATTGCGAGCGCGACCGGGTCAGGACCCGGCCGCCGCCCGCAGGCGATCAGCCCGCGCGGTTGCCGTCGTCGCGGTTGTTCTGGACCATCGCCTCGAGGCTCTCCGTGTCCACGCCCGCGGTCGGGCTGGACTGGGCACCCTCGAGCACCGGGCCATCGGCCACCTCGGCGCCGCCGAGCGTCTCCGGGATCGCGCCGGCACCGGGGAGGACGTCCTCCTCCGGCAGGGCGTCCACCGGGAGATCGGCCTGCGCGCCGACATCCATGCCGGAGGCGGAGAGCTCGGCGGAGATGCCGTCGAACACGGCCGCGGCCATCATGTCGCAATACAGGTTGATCGCGCGGATCGCGTCGTCATTGCCCGGGATCGGGAAGGCGACGCCCGAGGGATCGGCGTTGGAGTCGCAGACGGCGACGACGGGGATGCCGAGCTTGTTGGCCTCCTCGATCGCCAGCTTCTCCTTGATCGTGTCGATCACGAAGATGATGTCCGGCAGGCCGCCCATCTCGCGGATGCCGCCGAGGGCGCGGTCGAGCTTCTCCTTCTCGCGCGTCAGCATCAGGACTTCCTTCTTGGTGAGGCCCTGGGTGTTGCCGGCGAGCTGCTCGTCCATCTGCTTCAGGCGCTTGATGGAGCCGGTGATGGTCTTCCAGTTAGTCAGCATGCCGCCGAGCCAGCGGTGGTTGACGTAGTACTGGCCGCAACGGGTCGCGGCCTCGGCCACGTAGTCCGCCGCCGCCTTCTTGGTGCCCACGAAGAGCACGCGGCCGCCGCCGGCCACGATGTCACGGACGGCGCGCAGCGCGCGGTCCATCAGGGGCACAGTCTGCTGCAGGTCCAGGATGTGCACCTGGTTGCGCACGCCGAAGATATACGGCGCCATCTTCGGGTTCCAACGGCGCGTGTGGTGGCCGAAGTGAACGCCGGCCTCGAGCAGGCCGCGCAGGGTAACGTCGGGCATCGCCATGGTGGCGGGTCCTCTCTTCCGATTGATCCGGTTGGGCCTCCGCGGTGCTGAACGCCCCCGGCCTTCCCCAAGGGAAATGCCGTTGGGCGACCGGACCCTGCCGCTTATCTCGGAAGGGCGCGCCGCGTGCGGATTTGCCGGGCGCGGGAAAGCCCCGCGTCCGGCGCGCGCGATATGGCATGCCCCGCCGCCGCGGGCAAGGGTGCGCCGCTCCCGACGCCTCCCCGGCTACCCTCCCCGCCTAGGCGAAGGCGGCCTCCAGCTTGGCCAACGCCCCCGCCTCCGCCTCCGAGGTCCCGCGCAACAGGCCGAGCAGGCCGCCCGCCGCCTCGGCCACCTGGCGGGCGCGGCTCATCACCCTCGGGTGCAAGGCAGCGCGTGCCTCCGGGTCGAGAGCGTGGACATAGGCCGCCCATGCCGCCAACAGCCCCGGCGGAGGCGCGCTGCCCAGCCAGCGCGAGAGGAGTTGCGCGCCCGGACCGTCGTGGCCCAGCCCCGCATCGGCGGCGGCCGACAGGATGGCCGCCCGCTCCTTCTCCCCCATCACGCCATCCGCCCAGGCGACCACGACCAGCGGCACGATTGAGAGGGCGGCCAGGGTGCCGCTTCCGATCCCCAGCGCGACGAGCCGGTCCAGCAGCGCCTCGTCATGCAGGCCGGACGCCTCGGCCAGCTTCTCCTTCTCCGGCCGGTCCCGGTCGGCCGCGTGCAGGCGGCGGATCAGCTCGTCATTGTGGCGCGCGAAGAAGGCCTCCTCCAGGGCGCGCCGGCGTTCATCGAGGAAGTCCCTGCTCATCGCGTCTCTCCCTGACAGCGTCGGGGGCCCGATTCGGCCCCGGAAGCAAAGATGGCGCGGCACCGGCTTGCCGCCAACGAGGGTGCCTGAACGAGCGCACCTGGGCGGGTGGGGGGAAGGATGGCAGTCTCCGCACCCTTCCCGCCAAGAGCAGCCGATCCGAGATGACAAACCCGCCCTCCCCTGCCGCGGCGCGCTACGGCGTGCCGCTTCCGCCCGGCCCGAGCAGCCCGGTGCTGGAGAGCCTGCTCACGCATCGCTCGGTCCGGGCCTTCCTCGACCGGCCGCTCGACCCCGGCACGCTGGAAAGGCTGGTCGCCGCCGCCTCCTCCGCCCCCACCTCCTCCAACCTCCAGGCCTGGAGCGTCGTGGCGGTGGAGGCCCCCGAGCGCCGGGCACGCCTCTCCGTGCTGGCGGGGAACCAGGGCTTCGTCCGGCGCGCGCCACTCTTTCTCTGCTGGATCGCGGATCTGTCGCGGCTCGAGCGCCTCGGCCAGGCCCGTGGCCAACCCCTGGAGGGGCTCACTTATCTCGAAGCCTTCATGGTCGCGCTGGTGGATGCCGCCATCGCTGCGCAGAACGCGCTGGTGGCTGCCGAATCGCTCGGCCTCGGCACCGTCTATGTGGGCGCCTTGCGGAACCGCCCACGCGAGGTCGCGGAGGAACTGAACCTGCCGCCCAACGCCTTCGCCGCCTTCGGCCTGGCCGTGGGCTGGCCGGACCCGGCCGTGCCCAACGCGGTGAAGCCCCGCCTTCCGCAATCCCTAGTCCTGCACCGCGAGACCTATGCTCTGCGCGACGAGGAGTCGGAGATCGCCCACTATGACGAGCGCCTGGCTGATTTTTCCGCCGCGCAGGGCATGGGCCGCACCGACTGGTCCGGCCGCATGCTCAAGCGGGTGGCCGATGCGGCCGCGCTGCATGGGCGCGACACCATGAAGGCCACCCTGCGGGCGCTGGGTTTCGGGCTGAAATAACGGGGCGACGCAGGCGGCCTCCGTTCAGGCCGCCTCCACCGCCTCCACTCCCGGAATGACCTTCAGCGCCTGGGCCAGGCGGGGCGAGACGTTCCAGCGGCCGGGCAGGGTCAGCTCCACCTCCTGCCCCGGGCCGGTGCGGGGGATGATGATGACCTCTCCCTTCCCCCTGCCCTCGCGCTGGAGCAGGTTCCGCAGCGGCTCCAGCGCCTCCATCGCCGCGATCTCGATGCGCAGCCCCTGGCCGACGGATTGCGCGGCCCTCTCCAGCGGCTCGCAATCCAGCGCGGTGAGGCGCACCGCCTCGCCATCGACGCGCACCTCCGAGGTGAACATCACCGCATTGCCCTCGGCCAGCATCTCCCGGCACTTGCCCAGGATTTCCGAGAAGCAGGTTACCTCCGTGCTGCCACTGGCATCCGAGATCCGGACCCAGGCCATGCGGCTGCCGGTCTTGGTGGTGCGCTCCTTGGTCCCGATCACCGTGCCCGCCAGCTTCAACCGCCCGGCGCCGCCCTGGGCGCGTTCGGTCATCTTCGCGATCGGGCAGACGCCGAGCTTGGCCAGCACCTCGCGATAGGCATCGAGCGGATGGGCCGAGAGGTGGAACCCGATCGCCTCCGCTTCCTGCGACAGACGGTCGAGCTGCGGCCAGTCCGGCATGTCGCGCAGGCGCAAGGGCGGCGTATCCGTCGCCGCGCCGGGCATGCCGAACAGGCCGATCTGCGCGCTGCTCCGGTCCTCCGCCGCTGCCTGGGCGCGGCGCAGGATTTGCTCCGCGCCCTCGGTCACGCGCGCCCGGTTCTTGTCGAGGGATTCGAAGGCGCCGGCGCGGGCCAGGTTTTCCAGCTGCATCTTATTCAGCAGCTTGGGGTCCACGCGGTCCGCGAAATCGGTGAGGGACTTGAAGGGTCCGCCCTCCTTCCGCGCGCGCACGAGGTCCTGCATGGCCCCCAGCCCCACGCGCTTCACCGCGGCAAGGGCGAAGCGGATGGCCTTCTTCCCGTCCTCCTGCACCTCCACCGCGAACTCGGCCTCGCTCCGGTTCACATCCGGCGGCAGGACCTTGATGCCCAGCCGCGACGCTTCCGACAGGTGGGAGGCCAGCTTGTCGGTGTTCGTCATATCCAGCGACATGATGGCCGCCAGGAATTCCACCGGATGGTTCGCCTTGAGCCAGGCCGTCTGGTAGGAGACGAGCGCATAGGCGGCGGCATGCGACTTGTTGAAGCCGTATTCCGCGAAGCGCTCCATCAGGTCGAAGATCTCACCCGCCTTGTCCTCGGGAATGTCGTTCTTCACCGCCCCTTCGGTGAAGATCTTGCGCTGCGCCTCCATCTCCGAGCGGATCTTCTTGCCCATGGCGCGGCGCAGCAGGTCGGCGCCGCCGAGCGAGTAGCCCGCCAGCTCCTGGCTGATCTGCATCACCTGCTCCTGATAGACGAGGATCCCGTAGGTCTCCTCCACCAGGCTCCGCATCGCGGGGTGCACGGGCTCCCAGGCCTGGCCGTGCTTGCGGGCGCAATAGGCCGGGATGTTCGCCATCGGGCCCGGCCGGTAAAGCGACACCGCCGCGATCAGGTCCTCGAAACGGTCCGGCCGCATCATGCGGAGAACGTCCCGCATGCCCTGGCTTTCGAACTGGAACACGCCGGCCGCGTCGCCCTTCGCGAGCATCTGGTAGGTGGGCGCGTCGTCCAGCGGGATCGTCGTGATGTCGATCTGCACGCCCTGGCCGGCGAGGATGTCCAGCGCGCGCTGGATCACCGTCAGCGTCTTCAGCCCGAGGAAGTCGAACTTCACCAGCGACGCGCTCTCGACATACTTCATCGAGTATTGCGTCACGAGCATGTCGCTGCGCGGATCGCGATAGAGCGGCACGATCTCGATCAGCGGCTTCCGCCCGATCACCACGCCCGCGGCATGGGTGGAGGCGTTGCGGTACAGGCCTTCCAGCTGGAGCGCCGTCTGCATCAGGCGGTCGACATTCTCGTCCGTCTCGCGCATCTCGCGCAGGCGCGGCTCGCCGTCGAGCGCTTCCTGGAGCGTGGGCGGCTTGGCGGCGTTGAACGGGATCAGCTCGGCGATCTTGTTCACCTGGCCGAAGGGCATGCCCATCACGCGCCCGACGTCGCGCACCACCGCCTTGGCCTGCAGGCGGCCGAAGGTGATGATCTGGCCCACGCGGTCCGGCCCATATTCGTTGCGGACGTAGTTGATCACCTCCTCGCGCCGGTCCTGGCAGAAGTCGATGTCGAAGTCCGGCATCGAGACGCGCTCGGGGTTCAGGAAGCGCTCGAAGAGCAGGCCGAAGCGCATCGGGTCGAGGTCGGTGATGGTCAGCGCCCAGGCGGCGACGGAGCCCGCGCCCGAACCGCGGCCCGGCCCCACGGGAATGCTGTGCGCCTTGGCCCATTGGATGAAGTCGGCCACGATCAGGAAGTAGCCGGAGAAGCCCATCTTCTCGATGATGCCCAGCTCGAAATCCAGCCGCTCGCGGTAGGCGGGGCGGGCCTCCTCCGGCGTGCCCTGGGCGTCCAGCCGCTGCTCCAGCCCCTTGCGCGCCATGTCCTGGACGATCTCGGCCTCGGTCAGGCCGGCCTCCACCTTCCGGCTGACCGGCAGCTCGGGCTTCTTCGTCTCGGCCATGACGGCGCATTTGCGCGCGATCGCCTGGGTGTTGTCGCAGGCCTCCGGCAGATCCTTGAACAGCTCCCGCATCGCGGCGGGCGGCTTGAACCAGTGCTCGGCCGTTAGGCGGCGGCGGTCGGGCTCGGCCAGCGTGCGGCCTTCGGCGATGCAGAGCAGCGCGTCATGCGCCTCATGGGCCTCGGGCTTGGCGAAGTAGACGTCGTTGGCGGCCACGATAGGCACGGCGGCGGCATCGGCCAGGGCCAGCAGGCCCGGCTCCACGGCCCGGTCGCGCTCGGTCCCGTGGCGGGTCAGCTCGACCGCCAGATTGTCCCCGAACGCCTCGCGCAGCGCGGCCAGCAGCCCCTCGGCCATGGGCCGGCGCCCCTCGGCCAGGAGCCGCCCGAGAGGGCCGAGCGTTCCGCCCGTGAGCAGGAAGATGCCGGATGCATGCGCGCGCAGCTGATCCAGGTTGATGGCCGGCTTGCCCGAGGGGTCCTCCCCCAGCCAGCCGAGGGAGGACAGGCGCTGGAGGTTCTCCAGCCCCGGCTTGTCCATGGCCAGCGCCACCACCGGGTCCGGCGGCAGGCGGGCGGCTTCGGGGCGCTCGGGCTCCTTCGCCCGGGCAAGCCAGAGCTGGCAGCCGATGATGGGCTGCACGCCCTCCTTGGTGGCGTATTGGCTGAACTCCAGCGCGCCGAACATGACGGCGGTGTCGGTCAGCGCCAGGGCCGGCATACCGGCCTTCTTCGCCAGGCCGGGAAGCTTGTCGGCCTTCACAGCCCCTTCGGCGAGGGAATAGGCGGAGTGAACGTGGAGATGGACGAAGCTGCCGGACATGCCCTGCTTATATAGGCACCTTGCCCCGCCGCCGCAGGGGATTCGCCCTGCGGCGGCCGAAGCGCCGGGGCTGTGGCTAGGCGGGGACGATTAGCCCGTCGCGCAGGGTCACGGTCCGGTCCATCCGCGCTGCCAGCTCCGGATTGTGCGTGGCGATGAGGGCCGCCAGGCCCCTGCCCCGCACCGCCGCCAGCAACTCGGTGAACACGCGGTCCGCCGTGCCCGTATCGAGATTGCCCGTGGGCTCGTCGGCCAGCAGCACCTTGGGCGCGTTCGCCAGGGCGCGCGCGATGGCCACGCGCTGCTGCTCGCCACCCGAGAGCCGGCTGGGCCGGTGGTCCCGCCGATGGTCCAGGCCGAAGGCGCCCAGCAGCTCGCGCGCCCGCGTCTCGGCATCCCGCCGGGGGCGGGAAGCCGCGAGCTGGGGGAGAAGCACATTCTCCTCCGCCGTGAATTCCGGCAGCAGGTGGTGGAACTGGTAGACGAAGCCGATGGTCTCCCGCCGCAGGGCGGTGCGGGCGTCGTCGTTCAGGTTGCCGGAATCGCGGCCCTCCACCAGCACCCGGCCGCCATCCGGCTTCTCCAGCAGGCCGGCCACATGCAACAGGGTGGACTTGCCGGTGCCCGAAGGCGCGACGAGGGCGACGATCTCCCCCGCATGCAGGTCCAGGTCGGCGCCGCGCAGCACAGGCAGCTCCCCGGCCTCGGAGCGGTAGCGGCGTTCCACGCCCCGCAGGGCGAGCGACGGCTCAGGCATTGCGAAGCCCCTCCACCGGGTCCAGCCGCGCGGCGCGCCAGGACGGATAGATGGTCGCCAGCAGCGAGAGGCCGAGCCCCATCCCGACCACCTGCGCCACCTCCATCGGGTCCACCACCGCCGGCAGCTTGGTGAGGAAGTAGATCTCCGCGTTGAACAGCTCCGTCCCGGTCAGGGACTGGAGGAACTGCCGGATGTTCTCGATGTTCAGGCAGAAAACGAGGCCGATCGCGAAGCCGATCAGCGTGCCCGCCACCCCGATCGAGGCGCCGGCCAGCAGGAAGATCCGCAGGATGGCCCCGCGCGTGGCGCCCACCGTGCGCAGCACCGCGATGTCCCGCCCCTTGTCCTTCACCAGCATGATGAGGGACGAGATGATGTTGAAGGCGGCGACGATGATGATGAGGGTCAGGATGAGGAACATGACGTTCCTCTCCACCTGCACGGCGGCGAAGAAGGAGGAGTTGGAGGCCTGCCAGTCCAGCACCCGCACGGGGCGGCCGCGCATGGCCTGGAAGATCTCACGCGTCGCCAGGTTCACGCGGTCCGGGCTCTGGACGAAGACCTCCACCTGCGTCGCCGTGTCGCGGTGCTGGAAATAAAGCTGCGCCGCCTCGAAGGGCAGGAAGACATAGCCGGAATCATATTCCTGCATCCCGGCCTCGAACATCGCGACGACCTCATAGGCCTTCAGCCGCGGCACGGTGCCCACCACCGTCGCCCGGCCCTGGGGGGAGACAAGGGTGATCTTGTCCCCGACCCGCAGCCCCAGGCGGCGCGCGAGCCGCGTGCCGATGACGATGCTGTCCTCCTTCCCGAATTCGGAAAGGTCGCCGGCCCGGATGTTGTTCGCGATCAGCGGGCGCGCCCGCAGGTCCTCCGGGCGGATGCCGCGCGCCAAGCCGCCCGTGGCGCCCCCACCCTCGCTGGTGAAGAGGACCTGCCCCTCCACGATCGGCGTGGCGGAGGTGATACCCGGAAGCTGGCGGATGCGGGCGGCGATGTCGTCGAAGTCGCGCAGCCCGCCGTTATCGGCGGCATAGACGCCGAGATGCCCGTTCAGTCCGAGGATGCGGCCCAGCAGCTCCTGCCGGAAGCCGTTCATCACGGACATGACGATGATGAGCGTCGCCACGCCGAGGGCGATGCCCACCAGCGAGAAGATGGCGATGACCGAGACGAAGCGCTCGCCCTTGCGGGCGCGCAGATACCGGAAGGCGACGGCGCGCTCGAAGGGCGAGAACATCAGGCGATGCTGGCCTTGATCTTCGCCACCGCCTCCTCGAGCGGCAGCTCCAGCCGCTCGCCGGTCGCGCGGCGCTTCAGCTCCACGATGCCCTTGGCCGCTCCGCGCGGCCCGATGATGGCCTGCCAGGGATAGCCGATCAGATCCGCATCGGCGAACTTCGCGCCGGCGCGCTCGCCGCGGTCGTCATACACCGCCTCGCCGGGCAGGGCGGCGTAGAGCTGCTCGCAGAGCGCGTCGGCGGCCGCGTCGCCGGGCTTGAGGTTCAGGATGGCGCAGGCGAAGGGCGCCACCGCATCCGGCCAGATGATGCCGTTCTCGTCATGCCCGGCCTCGATGATCGCGGCCAGCAAGCGGGAGACGCCGATGCCGTAGGAGCCCATCTCCGGCACCACGGGCGTGCCATCCGGCCCCGAGACCGTCAGCCCCATGGGCTTCGAGTACTTGGTCCCGAAATAGAAGATATGGCCGACCTCGATGCCGCGCTCCGTCACCTGGGATTCGGCGGGAATGGCGTCCCAGGCCGCCACGTCATGCTTCTCGTCGGTGGCGGCGTAGCGGCTGGTCCAGAAATCCACCACCGGCGAGGGATCGCCCGTGCCCGTGGGGTCCTGCGCCAGCACGTCGAAATCCAGCAGGTCCTTGTGGAGATAGACGACGCTCTCGCCCGTCTCCGCCAGGATGATGAACTCGTGGGAGAGGTTGCCGCCGATCGGGCCCGTATCGGCCTGCATCGGGATGGCCTTCAACCCCATTCGCGCGAAGGTGCGGAGGTAGGCGCGGAACATGCGGCGATAGGATTCCCGCGCCCCTTCCGCGTCGATATCGAAGGAATAGGCGTCCTTCATCAGGAACTCGCGGCCGCGCATCACGCCGAAGCGGGGGCGGATCTCGTCCCGGAACTTCCACTGGATGTGGTAGAGGTTGCGCGGCAGGTCCCGGTAGGACTTCGCATAGGTCTTGAAGATGTCGGTGACCATTTCCTCGTTGGTCGGGCCGAAGAGCATCTCCCGGTCATGCCGGTCGGTGATGCGGAGCATCTCCTTGCCGTAGTCGTCATACCGGCCGCTCTCCTTCCAGAGCTCGGCGGGCTGGATCGTCGGCATCAGGATTTCCTGCGCGCCGGCGAGGTCCTGCTCCTGCCGCACGATTTCGGAGACCTTGCGCAGCACGCGCAGCCCGAGTGGCAGCCAGGCATAGATGCCGGCGCTGGTCTGGCGGATGAGGCCGGCCCGCAGCATCAGGCGGTGCGAGACGATCTGCGCCTCGGCGGGCGTTTCCTTGAGCGTGGGCAGGAAGGCGCGGGAGAGGCGCAAGGTGGAAGGCTCCGGGTGGGGTTCGGGGCGCAACCTAGAGCAAGATGCGGGGGGCGCAATCCGCGATGGGATGGCGGCAAAAAAGAAGGGCCGCCCCGAAGGGACGGCCCGAGTTTAGGGAGGAAACGCCAGTCACACGGCGGAAGAGGAAAAGCCCTCTTCCATGTCCCGATGATGCTGCGCTGCACGCGGCCAGGGAAGCGTTTCTTCACGCCAAAAGATGAAAAAATGGGCTACCGCCGCAATGAATGCACGACTGTTATGCATTAACCGCCGAAAATAGTGCAGTCGCCTATTCCGTAGGCATCGCGAAAAAGCCGCTCCGGAAGGACATCCATTCGGAGCCCACGAGCCAGTTGATACCGGCCCAGACCACCAGGCTGACGAAGGTCGTGAGCAGCAGCACCCGGAGCACCCGCACCTGCCGCGGCGCTCCCCTCCACCCGCCCGCCTCGGCGGCCTCGGGGTCCGGATTGATACCGAGAGGCAGGACAGCGAACAGGACCGTCCACCACACCAGGAAGAAGACAACCGTCCCCGCGATCAGGCCCATCGACTCTCTCCCGCCCTAACCCTGCCGTAATCTCATCGCGCCCCGGCGCGTTGTGGTCCCACGAATGCTCGAGAGGAGACCGAGATGCGACGCATGACTCTCTTGGCCGGCCTCGCCGCCGCGGTGCTTCCGCTCCTGCCCGCCGCGGCCGATGCCAGGCCGCCCTGGGAGCGCGACCATCACCGGTGGGAGCGGCACGAGCGCCGCGAGGCCATCCGCGAGGAGCGGTGGCGCCGCGAGCGCTGGCGGGAGGCCCGGCGCCGCGAATACGAGCGCCGGCATCATTACCATGCCGGGCCGCCGGTCGCCTATGCGGCGCCCCCGCAGCCCGGCGTGACCCTGCAGTTCAACCTGCGCTGAGCGGCCTCACACCCGGAGCAGATGGAGCTCGACCAGCGGCCGCTTCTTGAGCCGCCGGCCAATCGCCTTCCGCAGCGCGGAGCGCGCAGCCTCCCGCAGGGCCGAATCCTCGCGGCGCAAGGGCGCCGGGAGGTCGTTCACCATCCGGGCGAGATCGGCCGCGATCTGTGCGGGTGCCTCCTCCCCCTGCTCGAACAGGCCCGGGGCCGAGACCTGCGGCGTGCCGCGGACGCGTCCATTGTCGTCCACGGCAAGCGAGCCGACGACGACGCCGTTGAACAGCATCCGGCGCCGCGCCCCGAGAACCCCGCCCTCGAGCGGCAGCAGGCGCGGGCCGTCCACCGCCAGCTTGCCGCTGGGCACGGTCTCGCACACCTCCGCCGGCTCCGGCCCCAGCCGCAGCACGTCGCCGTCCTCGATCAGATGGGGGATGGAACCGAACTCGCGCGCGAGCGCCGCGTGCTCCTGCAGATGCCGCCACTCGCCATGGACCGGCACGGCATGGCGCGGCTTCACCAGGTCGTAGAGGCGGCGCAGCTCGTCCTTCGCCGGATGGCCGGAGACATGCACGGGATGCTCCGAATCCGGCGTGATGACGCGGCAGCCCGCGCGGTACAACGCCGCCTCGACATTCATGATCGCCTTCTCGTTCCCAGGGATCATGCGGGAGGAGAAGATGACCGTGTCCCCCTCGCCCAGCGAGATCTGGGGGTGGGTGTCGGCGGCGATCTTGGCGAGAGCGGAGCGGGGCTCGCCCTGGCTGCCCGTGCAGATGATGAGCAGCTCGTCATCCGGCAGGTAGCCCGCCTCATCCTCTTCGATGAAGGGGGGCAGGTCCTTGAAATAACCGGTCTCGCGTGCCGCGGCATCGGCATTCCGGAGCGAGCGCCCGAAGAGCGCGACCCGCCGCCCGGCCGCCATGGCGGCGCGGGTGATGGAATCGACGCGGGCGATGTTGGTGGCGAAGCAGGCCACGGCCACGCGGCCCTTGAGGCTGCCGATCAGCTCGAACAGCGCGTCGCGCGCATCCGCTTCGCTGCCGGAGTGGCCGTCTACCAGGGCGTTGGTGCTGTCGCATACCATCGCCAGCACCCCCTCCCGCCCGAGCGCGGCGAAGGCCTCCTCGTCGGTCGGCTCGCCGATCAGGGGGTTGGGGTCCAGCTTCCAGTCGCCGGTATGGAGGACGATGCCGTGGCGCGTGCGGATGGCCAGGGCCTGTGCCTCGGGCACTGAATGCGCGACGCGCAGGAACTGCAGGTCGAAATTTCCGATCTTCACGCGGGAGGAGAGCGGCACGGTGTGCAGCGTCACCTCGTGCAGGAAGCCCGCCTCGCCCAGCTTCCGGCGCAGCACGGCGCTGGCGAAGGGGCTGGCATAGATCGGGCAGCGGAGCAGCGGCCAAAGGGAGGCGACGGCACCCAGATGGTCCTCATGGGCATGGGTGATCACCAGCCCGACCAGCCGGTCCCGTCGCTCGGAGAGCCAGGCCGGGTCCGGGACAAGGATCTCCGCCTCGGGCGCCTCGGCGCCGCCGAAGCCAATCCCGCAATCCACCGCCAGGAGCTGACCATCCAGGCGATAGACATTGAGGTTCATGCCGATCTCCCCCGTCCCCCCAAGGGGGAGGAAGGCGAGGTCGTCGGTCGTTTCGAAGGTCATTCGTTCTCGTTCTTGAGAGAGTCTGGAAGCGTTGTCTTGTGGAAGATGGGGGGCGGGTTGCGGGCCGCCAACAGGCGCAGGCCCTCAAGCGTGATATCGGGATCGGTATGTTGAATGACGGTGGTGCCCTCCGCGAACAAGGGGGCCAGCCCCCCTGTCGCGATCACCTTCAGGGGACCGCCATGCTCGGCGCGTATCCGGGCGACCAGCCCTTCCACCAACCCGACATATCCCCAGAAAATGCCGGATTGCATGGCCGGGACGGTGTCACGCCCGATCACGGACTGGGGACGACCGATGCCGATGCGGGGCAGCCGGGCGGCCGCGCGATGCAGCGCTTCAATGGACAGGTTGATGCCTGGGGCGATGATTCCGCCGACATAGGCGCCGCCCTCCCCCACCACATCGAAGGTCGTCGCGGTTCCAAAATCGATCACGATGAGCGGCGCGGTGTAGTGATGATGGGCAGCGAGGGCATTCAGCAGCCGGTCCGCCCCCACTTCCTTCGGGCGGTCGACCAGGATCTCGAAGCCCCATTCGACGCTGCCGGCCCGTGCGACGAGCGGCTCGCAGCCGAACCATTCGCGCGCCAGCCGGCGAAGGTTGTAGAGGGCCGCCGGGACCACCGTGCCAATGGCGCAGCCCGTGATGTCGCTGGGCCTCAGCCCGTGCTGGGCCAGGAGGGTGACGAGGAAGACGGCATATTCGTCGCTGGTCCGGTCAGCCCGGGTGGCGATCCTCCAGCGGCCTCGCCACTCCTCCCCGTCATGCACCGCGAAGACGACGTTCGTATTGCCCGCATCGATGGCCAGGAGCATGTGGCGCGTTCCCCTTGGCCGTTAGGGACTCACCTCCCCGGCCATGACGGTTTCCATGCCGGTTGCAGTGCGAAGACGCAATGCACCGCTGTCGTCCAGCCCGTCGAACACCCCGGAATGGCTCCCGCTCGGCGAGAGGACGGTGAGCGGCGCGCCGGGGGCGTGGCCCCTCTCGAGCCAGGCCCGCCGGATGGCGCCGAAGCCCTCCGCGCCGAGGATGGCCCACCAGCGGTCGAGCGATGCCATGATCGCGGAGGCCGCCGCCTCCGGCACCAGGGCGGGAGCCGGCAGCGCGGCGGTCAGCCGGCCCGGGACCGGTGGGGCATGCGCCAGGTTCACGCCGATGCCAAAGGCCAGCCAGTCCAGCCGGCCCTGGGGGTCGAGCCCTGCCTCGGAGAGGATGCCGGCGCATTTGGCGCCGCCCAGCAGGAGGTCGTTCGGCCATTTCAGCGAAAGCCCCGGCCCGGCATGGGGAAGGAGCGCCGAATGGACCGCAACGGCCACGAGGAGGCTCCATTGCGGCACCTCCCGGGCGGGCGCCTCGGGCCGCAACAGCACGGAGAGGTAGAGATTGCCCGGCGGGGATTCCCAGGAACGCCCATGGGTACCCCGCCCGGCGGTCTGCCGACGGGCGAGGATGGCGAGGCGCTCCGCCTCGCCCGCCTCGGCGGCCTCGCGGATCAGGTCGGCGGTGCTGGGCAGCTGGTCATGGACCTGCAGCCGCCAGCCCGCCGGTGGCGTGCTCACCCCGCCAGGGCCGCGACAGCCGCGGTGGCGGCCGCGACGATCGGGGCGGGAAAGAGGAAGAAGAGCACGTTGAACAGCCCGGAAGCGGCCAGCACCATCGAGACCGCGGCCGGGCGCGGGTCGAGCGCGCCGGCCGGGGTGTCGAAATACATCACCTTGATGATGCGCAGGTAGTAATAAGCGCCGACCACGCTGGTGAGCACGCCCACCGTCGCGAGCACCCAGAAGCCCTCCTGCACGGCGGCCAGGAAGACATAGAGCTTCGAGAAGAAGCCCGCGAGCGGCGGAATGCCCGCCATGGAGAACATGAAGACCACCATGGCGATGGCCATGGCCGGATCCGTGCGGCCCAGCCCAGCCAGATCCTCCACCCGCTCCAGCGAACGCCCCTGGCGCCGCATGGAGACCAGCACCGCGAAGACGCCGGCATTCATGACGAGGTAGATCGTCATGTAGAGCATCACGCCGCGCAGGCCGGTATCGGTCGCGACCGCCAGGCCCATCAGCGCGTAGCCGACATGGCCGATGGAGGAATAGGCCATCAGGCGCTTGATGTTGTTCTGACGGAGCGCGGCAAAGGAGCCGAGCAGCATGGAGCCGAGCGAGGCCAGCCAGATCACGCCCTGCCAATGGGCCGCGAGCTCGGCGAAGGGGTCCGCCAGAACCCGGACCAGCAGCGCCACGGCCGCCACCTTTGGCGCCGAGGCGAAGAAGGCCGTCACGGGCGTGGGAGCCCCCTCATAGACGTCGGGCGTCCACATATGGAAGGGCACGGCCGAGATCTTGAAGGCGAGCGCGGCGACCACGAAGGTCATGCCCACCATGACGCCCATCGAGGCGCCCCCTTCCGAGGAGACGGCGGTGCCGATAGCGGCGAAGTTGGTGGAGCCGGAGAAGCCGTAGGTCAGGCTCGCGCCATAGAGGTACAGGCCCGAGGCCAGGGCGCCGAGTACGAAGTACTTGAGCCCGGCCTCCGCGGAACGCGCATTGTCCCGGTCGAACGCCGCGATGACGTAGAGGGACAGCGAGAGAAGCTCGAGGCCCATATAGAGGGTGATGAGATCGGCGGCCGAGACCATCACCAGCATGCCGATCGTGCTGAACAGCACGAGGATCGGGAACTCGAAGCGGGCGATACCCTGCTTCTCGTTCCAGTCCAGCGCCAGCATCAGCCCCGAGGCCGCGCCGAGCAGGATCAGCACCTTGGCGAAGCGCGAAAAGCCGTCCGAGACGAACTGATTGGCGAAGGCCATGCCATCCGGGGCGGCCATGACCATCACCGCCGCCACGAGCAGCGCGCCGAGCGCCCCCATGGTGACGGGGAAGGTCGTGTCCCGCTTCGGGATCACGCCGGCCAGCAGCAGCACGAGGCCGGCGGCCGCGAGCAGGATTTCAGGAAGGGCGAGGGTCCAGTTCATCGTCTCGCTCACAGGCCTGCCACGCGCGGCGCCGCCAGGGCGGCCTCATGCCGCTCCACCAGCGCGGCAACCGAGGCTTCCCAGACACGGGTGAAGGAGGAGGGATAGATCCCCATCCAGAGGGTCAGGACGATCAGCGGCACGAAGATCGCCATCTCCCGCGGGGAGAGGTCGAGCAGGTGCCGCACCTCGTCGCGCGTGACCTTCGAGAAGATCACCCGGCGGTAGAGCCACAGCATATAGGCCGCGCCCAGGATCATGCCCGTGCCGGCGCCCAGCGCCACCCAGGCGCTGGAGCGCCAGGCCCCGGTGATGACCAGGAACTCGCCCGGGAAGTTCGCCGTGCCCGGCAGGGCGACGCTCGCCATGGTGAAAAGCATGAAGACCATCGCATAGGCCGGCATCACCTTCGCGACCCCGCCATAGCGCGCGATCTCGCGCGAATGCACGCGGTCATACAGCACGCCGACGCAGAGGAAGAGCGCGCCGGACACGACGCCATGGGCGAGCATGGTGAAGAGCGCGCCCGAGATGCCCTGCTGGTTGAAGGTGAACAGCCCGATGGTGACGATGCCCATATGCGCGACCGAGGAATAGGCGATGAGCTTCTTCATGTCGGTCTGCACGAAGGCGATCATGCTGGTGTAGATCACCGCGACCACGCTCAACGCGAAGACCATCGGCGCGAAATAGGCCGAGGCTTCGGGGAAGAGCGGGATGGAGAAGCGCAGGAAGCCATAGCCGCCCATCTTCAGCAGCACGCCGGCCAGGATGACGGAGCCGGCGGTCGGCGCCTCGACATGCGCGTCCGGCAGCCAGGTATGCACCGGCCACATCGGCACCTTTACCGCGAAGGAGGCGAAGAAGGCGAGGAACATCCAGTACTGCCAGCTGGCCGGCACCGGGCTGTCCATCAGCCCAGCGATGTCCGTGGTGCCCGCGCGGTACCACAGCGCCAGGATGGCCAGCAGCATCAGCACCGAGCCGAGCAGCGTGTAGAGGAAGAACTTGAAGGCAGCGTAGACCCGGCGCTGCCCGCCCCACACCCCGATGATGAGGAACATCGGGATCAGCACGCCCTCGAAGAAGACGTAGAAGATGATGAGGTCGAGCGCGCAGAACATGCCCACCATCATCGTCTCAAGGACGAGGAAGGCGATCATGTACTCCCGCACCCGGTTCTGCACCGCCTCCCAGGAGGCGAGGATGCAGATGGGCGTCAGGAGTGTGGAGAGCAGGACGAACAGCATCGAGATGCCGTCCACGCCCATGTGGTAGTTGACGCCGAATTCCGGCAGCCAGGCCGCCTGCTCGACGAACTGCGCATCGGCCACCCGCGGGTCGAAGCGGAACCACAGGATCAGCGACAGCACGAAGACGATGAGGCTGGTCCAGAGCGCGGTCCAGCGGGCGTTGGAAGCGACGGTCGCCTCATCCCCCCGGACGCAAAGGATCGCCACCACCCCTGCCAGGGGCAGGAAGGTGAGGAGGGAGAGCAGCGGGAAGCCGGCCGCGTTCATCGGGTGAAGCCCAGGAAGATGACGGAGACGAAGACCACGAGGCCCGCGATCATGGTGAAGGCGTAGTTCGCCACGCGTCCGGTCTGGAAGCGCGCCACGCCACGTGCGGCATCGACGGCGATCGCGGCGACGCCGTTCGGCACGCCATCGATGATGGTCGCGTCCCCGGTCTTCCAGAACACCTGCGAGAGGCGCCGGAAGGGCCGGACGAAGATCGCGTCATACAGCTCGTCGAAATACCACTTGTTCAGCAGGAAGCGGTGCAGCCCCGGGAAGGTCTGCGCCAGCCGCGCCGGGATGGCCGGAGCGAACATGTAGAAGACATAGGCCAGGGCGATGCCGGCGATGGCGATGACGGTGGGGGCCAGCGGCACCCATTCCGGCACCTCATGCGCCGCATGCAGCACGTGGTTGTGCTCCGCCGTGAAGATCGCGCCGTTCCAGAACTCGCCTTGGTGGTGGCCGACGAACAGGTCGTAGAACACCGCGCCGGTGAAGAGCGCGCCGACTGCGAGCACCAGCAGCGGGATCAGCATCACCGCCGGGCTCTCATGCACATGCTCCATGGTGTGGTGATCCGCCCGCGGCTTGCCGTGGAAGGTCAGGATCAGCAGGCGCCAGGAGTAGAAGGCCGTGAGGAAGGCCGCGATGAGGCCCATGATGAAGGCGTACATCCCCGCCCCGGTATGGGCGGCGAAGGCGCTCTCCAGGATCATGTCCTTGGAATAGTAGCCGGCGAAGAAGGGGATGCCGGCCAGCGCCAGGCTGCCGATCCACATCACCGCATAGGTGATCGGGATCTTGGTCCAGATCCCGCCCATCTTCCGGATGTCCTGCTCGTCCGACATGGCGTGGATGACGGAACCGGCCGAGAGGAAGAGCAGCGCCTTGAAGAAGGCGTGGGTGAAGAGGTGGAACACCGCCGCCTGGTAGGCGCCGACGCCGATGGCGAAGAACATGTAGCCGAGCTGCGAGCAGGTCGAATAGGCGATGATGCGCTTGATGTCGTTCTGCACGCAGCCGATCGTTGCCGCGAAGAAGGCGGTCGAGGCCCCGACGATCGTCACCAGCGTCAGGGCGTTCGGCGCGTATTCGAAGATAGGCGACATGCGCGCCAGCAGGAACACCCCCGCCGTCACCATGGTGGCCGCATGGATGAGGGCGGAAACCGGCGTCGGCCCCTCCATCGCATCCGGCAGCCAGGTGTGCAGGCCGAGCTGGGCGGACTTGCCGCAGGCACCGAGGAAGAGGAGGACCGAGATCACCTCCAGCGCCGGAAGGCCGGCGAAGGTGGCACCGCGCATCTCCTCCACGCGGGTGAAGATGTCGCCGAAGGTCAACGCGCCGAAGGTCCAGAAGGTCAGCGCCATGCCCAGCATGAAGAACAGGTCGCCGACCCGGTTCACGATGAAGGCCTTCATCGAGGCGCGGTTGGCGCTCTCCCGCTCGTACCAGTAGCCGATGAGCAGGTAGCTCGCGAGGCCGACGCCCTCCCAGCCGAAGAAGAGCTGGACCAGGTTGTCCGCGGTCACCAGCATCAGCATGGCGAAGGTGAAGAGGCCGAGATAGGCGAAGAAGCGCGGCGGCGTCGCGTCATGCGACATGTAGCCGACGCTGTAGAGATGGATGAAGGTGGAGATGAAGGTCACCATCCCCACCATCATGGCGCTCAGCGTATCGTAGCGGAGCGCCCAGTCGACGGTCAGCCCGCCGACATCGATCCATTCACCCAGGGTAATGGTGCGGGGCGCGGAGTGCAGCCCCACCTCGACGAAGGCCGAGACGCCGCAGATGGCGGCCAGCACCATGCAGCCGACCGAAACCCACATGGACAGGCGGTCGCCCAGCCAGCGGCCGAAGAAGCCCGCGAGGCAGGCGCCCAGGAGGGGAAAGAAGACGGCACCGACGAACATGGCGCCCTAACCCTTCAGGGTGGACACGTCTTCCACCTCGATGCTGCCGCGGTTGCGGAAATAGATGACGACGATCGCCAGACCGATCGCCGCCTCGGCGGCCGCGACGGTCAGGATGAACATGGCGAAGATCTGCCCGGTTAGGTCCCCCAGGCTGGCCGAGAAGGCGACCAGGTTGAGGTTCACCGAGAGCAGGATCAGCTCCACGGACATCAGGATGACGATGATGTTCTTCCGGTTCAGGAAGATGCCGAAAATACCGAGCACGAACAGGATCGCGCCCACCGTGAGGTAGTGGCCCAGGCCGATCTCAAGCATCAGTGGTGCCCCCCATGCCCGTGGTCGTCATGCCCGTGGCCATGCCCATGGGTGACGGCCTTCGGCTTTGCCTCCTCGGGCGGAAGCGGGCGAAGGATGCCCAGCTCCCCGATGGAGGCGCCGACCGGCACCGAGGCCATGTCGAGCTGCGTCCGCCGGGCCACCTGCACGTCGATATCCTGCCGCCTGCTCCGCGCCCGGTCGCGATGGGTGAGCACAATGGCACCGATCATGGCGACCAGGAGGATCAGCCCCGCGGCCTGGAAGAGGAAGACATACTCCGTATAGAGCACCCGCCCGATCGCGGCCGTGTTGTGCACGTCCGTGGGCACGGGGTTGAGCCGCAGCGACCCCGCCTGCCCGCTCGACTGCCAGGCGCCGAGGACGAAGACCAGCTCCAGGAACAGGATCCCGCCGATCACCGCCCCGATCGGGGCGTAGCGCTGGAACCCCTCGCGCAGCCGCGCGAAGTCGATATCCAGCATCATCACCACGAAGAGGAACAGCACCGCGACCGCGCCGACATAGACGATGACCAGGATCATCGCCAGGAACTCGGCGCCGGCGATCAGGAAGAGCGCGGCGGCGTTGAAGAAGGCGAGAATCAGGTACAGCACGCTGTGTACCGGGTTCCGGCTGGTGACCACCATCACGGCGCTGGCGATCAGCACCGCCGAGAAGGCGTAGAAGGCGAGACCAGCGATCATCGGTAGGGCGCATCCGCCTTCAGGCGCGAGGCGAGCATGGGCTCCCAGCGATCGCCGTTATCGAGCAGCTTCTGCTTGTCGTAGAAGAGCTCCTCGCGCGTCTCGGTCGCGAATTCCAGGTTCGGCCCAAGAACGATGGCATCCACCGGGCAGGCCTCCTCGCAAAGGCCGCAATAGATGCACTTGGTCATGTCGAGGTCGTAGCGCGTCGTGCGCCGCGAGGCGTCCTCGCGCGGCTCGGACTCGATGGTGATGCACACGGCCGGGCAGACCGCCTCGCAGAGCTTGCAGGCGATGCAGCGCTCTTCCCCGTTCGGGTAGCGCCGCAGCGCGTGCTCGCCCCGGAAACGCGGACTGAGCGGAGAGCGCTCATACGGGTAGGAGATCGTGGCCTTCTTGGAGAAGAAGGCCCTCAGCGTCAGCCACATGCCGGAGACAAGCTCCGACAGCAGGAGGCTGCGCGCCACTCGGTCTAGCGTCGCCATGACGGGCGGACCTTTCCGCTTGCAGTGTTGGGGCGGGTCATGCCGGCAGCCACCCGAAGATCTTCAGCGCCGCCGCGGTCAGCACCAGCCAGACGAGGCTGATGGGCAGGAACACCTTCCAGCCCAGCCGCATCAGCTGGTCGTAGCGGTAGCGCGGGAAGGTGGCGCGGACCCAGACGAAGACGAAGAGGCAGAAGCAGACCTTCAGGATGAACCAGATCGGTCCCGGCACCCAGTTCAGGGGCGCCACGTCGAAGGGCGGCAACCAGCCTCCGAGGAAGAGGATGGTGGTGAGCGAGGACATGAGGATCATGTTCGCGTACTCACCAAGAAAGAAGAGGGCGAAGGTCATCGCGGAATATTCCACGAAGAACCCCGCCACCAGCTCCGACTCACCTTCGGGCAGGTCGAAGGGAGCCCGGTTCGTCTCCGCCAGAGTGGAGATGAAGAAGATGATGAACATCGGGAAGAGCGGGATGAAGAACCACAGGCCCTTCTGCGCCAGCACGATGTCCGTCAGGTTCAGCGACCCCACGCAGAGCAGCACGGTGACGATCACGAAGCCCATCGAGACCTCGTAGGACACCATCTGCGCCGCCGAGCGGAGCGCGCCGAGGAAGGCGTATTTCGAGTTCGACGCCCAGCCCGCGATGATGATGCCGTAAACGCCAAGCGAGGAGATGGCGAAGAGATAGAGGATGCCGACATTGATGTCGGCGATCGCCCAGCCCTCGTTCACCGGGATCACCGCCCAGGCGATCATCGCCAGGACGAAGGTGAGCATCGGCGCCATGATGAAGAGGACCCGGCTCGCGCCCGTGGGCACGATGGTCTCCTTCATCAGCATCTTGCCCGCATCCGCGAAAGGCTGCAGCAGGCCGAAGGGCCCGACCACGTTCGGCCCCTTCCGCAGCTGCATCGCCGCCATGATCTTGCGCTCGGCCCAGGTCATGTAGGCCACGCCGATCAGCAGCGGCACCAGCAGCGCCAGCGCCTGCGCGACGGTGAGCGACAGGACCCCGATGGGGGAGTTGAGGAAACTGTCCATCACTCAGCCGCCATCGCCGGGGTGTGCACATAGGTGCGTGCGCATTCCGCCATCACGTCGCTCGCCCGGCTGAAGGCATCCGTCTGATAGTAGTTGGTGATCGCCTGGGCAAAGGGGGCGGTGCCGACCGCGCCCGCATCCCCAGCCGGGGAAGCCGAGACGACCGCCGGCTGCGCGGCCTCATCCGCACGGGCGAAGACCGGGTTCACGGCAGCCAGCCGCGCACGGATCGCGAAGAGGTCGTCATAGGGCAACGCCCCGCCGAGCAGCTCGCTCGCGGCCCGCAGGATGCGCCAGTCCTCGCGTGCCTCGCCCGGCGGGAAGACCGCCCGGCGGCCGCGCTGAACGCGCCCCTCCGTGCTCACATAGGTGCCGTCCTTCTCCAGGTAGGAGGAGCCGGGAAGGATCACGTCGGCCCGGGCCGCGCCGCGGTCGCCGTGATGACCCTGATAGATCACGAAGGTCTCCGGCGCGATCAGCGCGGGGTCCAGCTCGTCGGCCCCCAGCAGCCACAGCGCGTCCACCCCGCCGCCCAGCATGGCGCCGATGTCCTTGCCCCCCTGCGCCGGCAGGAAGCCGAGATCGAGCGCCGCCACCTGGCCGCCGGCCGTGTGGAGCATGTTGAAGCCGTTCCACTCCGCCGTGACGGCGTTGAGCGACTGCGCCAGCGCCCAGGCGGCGGCCAGCACGGCCGCCCCGTCCGGGCGCGCCAGCGCGCCGCGGCCCAGAAGGATCAGCGGCCGCTTCGCATTGCGCAGGATCTCGCCGAAGGCGCCGTCGAGCACACCGCGCAGGGCGTCCGGGCCATTCCCCAGATGCTTCGCCGGATAGGTGAGGTTCACCTCCGGCCCGATCAGCCCCACCGGCACGCGGCTCATCGCCCGCTTGCGGATCCGGGCGTTGATCACCGGCGCCTCGACGCGGGGATTGCTGCCGATGACCAGCACCGCATCCGCCTGGTCGATCCCGGCGATGGTACTGTTGAACAGGTAGAAGGCCCGGTTGGAGCCATCCAGCGCCGCACCATCCTCGCGGCAGTCCAGGTTCCGCGAACCCAGCCCGGCCATCAGGTCCTTCAGCGCGACGATGCTCTCGGCATCGGCCAGGCCGCCGACCACGGCGCCGATCCGGTCGCCCGGCAGCCCCTTGAGCCGCGCCGCGATCGCCTCCAGCGCCTCCGGCCAGGTGGCAGGGCGCAGCTTGCCGTCGCGCTTCACCCAGGGGCGATCGAGGCGCCGGTGCTTCACCGCATCGAAGGAGAAGCGGCCACGATCGGCCATCCACTCCTCGTTCACGTCCTCATGCACCCGGGGAAGGATGCGCAGGATATCCGGCCCGCGGCTGTCCACGCGGATATTGGTGCCAGTGGCATCCAGCACGTCCACGCTGTCGACCTTCGCGAGCTCCCAGGGCCGCGCCATGAAGGCGTAGGGCCGGCTGGTCAGCGCGCCCACGGGGCAGATGTCGATCAGGTTGCCCGACAACTCGGTGGAGATCGCCTTCTCCACATAGTTGGTGATCTCCATCGCCTCGCCACGGCCGACCGCCCCCAGCTCCGGCACGCCCGCCACCTCGGTGGCGAACCGGACGCAGCGCGTGCACTGGATGCAGCGGGTCATGATCGGCTTGATCAGCGGGCCGAAATACTTGTCGGTGACCGACCGCTTGTGCTCGCGGTAGCGGCTGATGTCGCCGCCATAGGCCACTGCCTGGTCCTGCAGGTCGCACTCGCCGCCCTGGTCGCAGATCGGGCAGTCCAGCGGGTGGTTGATGAGCAGGAACTCCATCACGCCCCGGCGCGCGTTCCGCACCACCGGGCTGTCCGTGATGATCTTCATGCCATCCATCACCGGGAAGGCGCAGGAAGCGACGGGCTTCGGCGCCTTCTCGACCTCGACGAGGCACATACGGCAGTTGCCGGCGATGGACAGGCGCTCATGATAGCAGAAGCGGGGGATTTCGGCCCCCGCCAGCTCCGCCGCCTGAAGGGCCGTGGCGCCCAGCGGCACCTCGACCTCCTTGTCATCCACCGTGACCTTGATGAGCTTCACATCGCTCATGGCTTCACTCCGCCGCCATCGGGAAGACCCGGGCGGCATGGTTCCTCTTATATTCGGCGATCCGCTCTTCCATCATCGGGCGGAAGTGGCGGATGAGGCCCTGCACCGGCCAGACGCCACCATCGGCGAGCGCGCAGATCGTGTGCCCCTCGATGCGCCTGGTGACATCCTCCAGCACGTCGATCTCGTCGATCTCGGCGCGGCCCTCGACCATGCGGTCCATCATGCGGCTGACCCAGCCCATGCCTTCGCGGCAGGGCGTGCACTGGCCGCAGCTCTCATGCTTGTAGAACTTCGACAGCCGGGCGATGGCGCGGATCAGGTCCGTGGACTTGTCCATCACGATCACCCCCGCCGTGCCGAGGCCAGACTTGTGCTCGCGCAGCGCGTCGAAGTCCATCAGCACGTCGTCGCAGATGTGCTTGGGCAGCAGCGGCGTGGAGGAGCCGCCGGGGATGACGCAGAGCAGGTTGTCCCAGCCGCCGCGCACGCCGCCGGCATGGCGCTCGATGAGCTCCCGCAGCGGGATGCTCATCTCCTCCTCGACGTTGCAGGGCTTGTTCACATGGCCCTGGATGCAGAAGATCTTGGTGCCCGCGTTCTTCGGCCGCCCGAAGCCCGCGAACCAGCCCGCGCCACGACGCAGGATCGTCGGAACCACGGCGATCGTCTCGACATTGTTCACCGTCGTCGGGCAGCCATAGAGGCCGACCGCGGCGGGGAAAGGCGGCTTCAGCCGCGGCATTCCCTTCTTACCCTCAAGGGACTCGATGAGCGCCGTCTCCTCGCCGCAGATATAGGCGCCCGCGCCGCGATGGACGTAGAGGTCGAAGTCATAGCCCGAGCCCGCCGCGTTCTTGCCGAGCAGCCCCGCCGCATAGGCCTCGTCGATCGCGGCCTGCAGAATCAGGTGCTCGTTGTAGTACTCGCCGCGCACATAGATGTAGCCCGCGCTCGCGTTCATCGCGACGGCCGCGATCAGGCAGCCCTCGATCAGCGTATGCGGATCGTGGCGCAGGATGTCGCGATCCTTGCAGGTGCCCGGCTCCGATTCGTCGGAATTGACGACGAGGTAGGAGGGGCGCCCGTCCGGATTGGACTTGGGCATGAAGGACCACTTCAGCCCCGTCGGGAAGCCGGCGCCGCCGCGGCCACGAAGGCCCGACTGCTTCACCTCCTCGATGATCCAATCCCGGCCCTTGGCGATCAGCCCGGCCGTGCCGTCCCAGTTCCCACGCTTCTGCGCGGCCTGCAGCCCCCAGTGCTGCACGCCGTACAGGTTGGTGAAGATGCGGTCCTTGTCCTGAAGGGCCATGTCAGTTCCCTCCCCGCTCTTCGAGCATGGGCACGTCGAGCAGCGTCAGCGGGCCACCCTCCGGCGCGCTGGTCTGGCGCCCGATGGTGCTGCCCGGCGCCGGCCGCTCGCCACGCTTGAGAGCTTCGATCAGTTGGACCGTGCGGTCGTAATCCAAGTCTTCGTAATAATCGTCGTCCACCTGCAGGATCGGCGCGTTCACGCAGGCGCCGAGGCATTCCACCTCGGTCAGCGTGAAGAGCCCGTCCTCGCTGGTGTCGCCATAGCCCTTGAGATGGCCGGCATCCTTGCAGGCGCGCAGCACGTCATCCGAGCCGCGCAGCATGCAGGGCGTGGTGCCGCAGACCTGGAGGTGGAACCGCCCGATCGGCTTCGTGTTGAACATGAAGTAGAAGGATGCGACCTCGAAGACGCGGATCGGCGCCATGTCCAGGCGCTCCCCCACCTTCTCCATCGCGATGCGCGGCACCCAGGCGCTGCCGGTCTGCCGGCCCATCTGCTTCTGCGCGACATAGAGCAGCGGGATGACGGCGGAGGCCTTCTTCGCCTCCGGGTAGCGCGCGAGGATCTTGGTGATCTGCGCCTCGCTCTCCGCGTCGAACGCGAAGCTCTCCGGCTCCGCCCGGCTGTTCCGCCAGTTCGGGTCGAGATGATCAACGGCCGCTTCGGTCACCGGTCGATCTCCCCGAAGACGATGTCCAGGCTGCCGATCACCGCCACGGCGTCCGCCAGCATATGGCCCTTGGAGAGTACCTCCATCGCCTGGAGATGCGCGAAGCCGGGCGCCCGGATCTTGCAGCGATAGGGGCGGTTGGTTCCGTCGGCCACGAGATAAACCCCGAACTCGCCCTTCGGCGCCTCCACCGCGGTGTAGGTCTCGCCGGCGGGCACGTGAAAGCCTTCCGTATAGAGCTTGAAGTGGTGGATGAGCGATTCCATGGACCGCTTCATCTCGCCCCGCTTCGGCGGTGTGATCTTGTTGTCCTGCACGCGCACCGGGCCTTCCGGCATCTCGTTCAGGCACTGGTGGATGATCTTCAGGCTCTCCCGCATCTCGGCCATGCGGACGAGATAGCGGTCGTAGCAGTCGCCATGGCGGCCGACCGGGATCTCGAACTCCATCCGGTCATAGACGTCATAGGGCTGCTGGCGCCGGAGGTCCCAGGCCATGCCCGAGGCGCGGAGGCAGGGGCCGGAAAATCCCCATTCCATCGCCTGCTCGGCCGTCATCACGCCGATATCCACCGTGCGCTGCTTGAAGATGCGGTTGTGCGTCAGCAGCCCGTCGAGGTCGTCGATGAACTTCGGGAAGCCCTCGGCCCAGCGGCGGATATCCTCCGCCAGCCCCGCCGGCATGTCGCGGTTGACGCCGCCCGGCCGGAAGTAGTTCGCATGGTAATGGCTGCCCGAAACCCGCTCGTAGAATTCCAGCAGGATCTCGCGCTGCTCGAAGCCCCAGAGCGGCGGAGTGATAGCGCCGCAGTCCAGCGCATAGGTTGTAATATTGAGCAGGTGGTTCAGGATGCGCGTGATCTCGGCGAACAGCACCCGGATGTACTGCGCGCGGATCGGCGCTTCGATGCCGAGCAGCCGCTCCTGTGCCAGGGCATACACATGCTCCATGCACATGGGCGAGACATAGTCGAGCCGGTCGAAATACGGCATCGACTGGATGTAGGTCTTGTACTCGATCAGCTTCTCGGAGCCGCGGTGCAGCAGCCCGATATGCGGATCGGCACGCTCGATCACCTCGCCCTTCATCTCCAGGATGAGGCGCAGCACGCCATGGGCGGCGGGGTGCTGGGGACCGAAGTTGAGGGTATGGCTGTCCACCTCGATCCGCCGCAGCCCGGGCTCGGAAGCCTCGGTGCCGGTGGCGGGGGCGTCAGCGGCGTTCAGGGCGCCGGCGGTCAGGCTCATGGCAGCTTCTCCGCTTCCGGCTTCTCCAGAAGCGATGCGGGCGGCGGGGCGATCCGGTTCAGGTGAACCTTCTCGTCGCCCGGAAGGGTGGTCATCCCCTCCCAGGGGGAGAGGAAGTCGAAGTTGCGGAAGTCCTGCTGCAGCTTCACCGGCTCGTAGATCACCTCGCGCCGCTCGGGGTCGTAGCGGACCTCGACATGCCCGGTCAGCGGGAAGTCCTTGCGGAGCGGATGACCCTGGAAGCCGTAATCCGTGAGGATGCGGCGCAGGTCCACATTGCCCTCGAAGGCGATGCCGTACATGTCCCAGGCCTCGCGCTCGAACCAGCCGGCCGTCGGCCAGATCGCGGTTACGCTCGGCACCGGGTTATCCGCATCCGTCGTGGTCACCACCCGGATGCGGTGGTTGTGCGTCAGCGAGAGCAGATTCCACACCACGTCGAAGCGCTCCGCGCGCTCCGGCCAGTCCACGCCGCAAATGTCCATGCATTGCTCGAAGGCGAAACGCGGATCGGCGCGCAGGATCGCCATCACGGTCCGGACCGAATCGCGGCGGATGCGGATGGTCAGCTCGGCGCTGCGGGCCACAAAGGCCTCCAGCACGGAGCCAGGCGGCAGGGTGGCGGCAACCTGCTCGCCGAGAAGGGTCAGGTCAGCCACGGAGAATCGTCCCGGTCCGGCGGATCTTCTTCTGCAGCTGGAGGATGCCATAGACCAGCGCCTCCGCCGTCGGCGGGCACCCCGGGACATAGACGTCCACCGGCACAATCCGGTCGCAGCCGCGCACCACGCTGTAGCTCCAGTGATAGTAGCCGCCGCCGTTCGCGCAGCTGCCCATGGAGATGACCCAGCGCGGCTCGCTCATCTGGTCGTACACGCGCCGCAGCGCGGGGGCCATCTTGTTGGTCAGCGTGCCCGCCACGATCATCACGTCCGACTGGCGCGGCGACCCACGGGGGATCACGCCGAAGCGGTCCAGGTCGTAGCGCGCCATATAGGCGTGGATCATCGGCACGGCGCAGCAGGCCAAGCCGAAGGTCATCGGCCAGAGGCTGCCCGTGCGGGCCCAGTTCACCACCTTGTCCAGGTTGGCGACGACGAAGCCCTTCTCCTCCATCTCACCCGTCACGCCCTTCAGGACCGCATCCTGCTCAGGCCCCGGGGGAAGAGCCTGGCCGTTCCAGGCCACCTGTTCCGTGCTGACGCCGCTCATCGCATCGTCCTCCGCGCGTCACCGCGCGTCATCATCCTGCGGGCCCCGGGGCCCGTCTCGCCACACCACCCGGCGCGGCTCATGCCGCAGCCCATGGCGCGGCTCATTCCCAGTCCAGCGCGCCCTTGCGCCACTCATACACGAAGCCGACCGTCAGCAGCCCCAGGAAGCCCATCATCGAGAGGAAGCCCACCCAGCCGATCCCACCGAGCGAAACCGCCCAGGGAAAGAGGAAGGCCACCTCTAGGTCGAAGATGATGAAGAGGATCGCAACGAGGTAGAACCGCACGTCGAACCGATGGCGCGTATCCTCGAAAGGCTCGAAGCCGCACTCGTAGGTCGAGAGCTTCTCCGCATCCGGCTTTTGCCGGGCGACGAGCACGGAGCCGCCCACCATGGCGATGCTGATCACCGCGGCGATGCCCAGGAACACCAGGATCGGAAAGTAATTGGCCAGCAGCGGCTGGGTCATCATGCCCCTCAGAGCTTCGGAACAGCCGAGGCCACGGAAGACTCCCGGATGCACCCATTGGCGCCGCGGCGATGCCGCAGCGCAATGCGGGATACATATAGGCAGGACGAAGCTTCCGCCATAGGGGCGCCGCCCCAGCCTCGCACAATGGATGCAGCTTAATCAACACCTGCGAGCCATTCGCAAATCCATCCTGCAAGCACGGAAGCAGCAGGCCGGAACGCAAAACGCCGCCCCGAGGGGCGGCGTTTGAACGCATCGCGTGGCGCGAGTGACGGGGCTCGAACCCGCGACCTCCGGCGTGACAGGCCGGCGCTCTAACCAACTGAGCTACACCCGCGTGCTGCGTGGGGGCCGTTTATGGCTTGGCGCCCCCCCTGTCAACCGCCCGTCACCGATAGACCGCAACCGGAACGACGACGATCCACAGCGAACGGGTCTCGGCCTGCTTCAGCGCCAGCGCCCGCTGGAAGTCACGCTCCTGCCGCTCGGCCCGGTCGATCTCGGCCAGGTCCCGGCGTGCCTGCCGGTCCCCCTGCCCCGCCGCCATGCCCAGCCAACGCCGCGCCTCCTGCAGGTCCTGGCCCATCTCCTCCAGCCCCGTCATGTAGAGACGCCCGACGGCACGCTGGGCGCGCACGTCGCCGCCCTCCCCGGCCCGCCGCATCCATTGCAGCGCGGCATAGGACTGGCGGGGCGTGTCAGGCGTGCCACGGAACAGCAGCGTGGCGAGTCGGTACTGCGCGTCAGGTACGCCGGACTCCGCCGCGGCGGCCAGGCCGCGCAGCGAATCGCCCACCTCGGGCTCACGGGGGCGGGCGGGGCCCTCCTCCAGCACGGAGGTGACCATCCCAACCGGCTGCACCCGGCAAGGCGCCCCCGGCGGGCAGACCACCACCCCCGGGGGGCCGCCGGGCTGCACGCAGCCGGCCAGCCCGATTCCGGCCGCAAGCGCGGCCAGGCGAAGAGCCTTCATGGCGCCCTCAGTTCACCCGCAGCCGGCCGCCCGTGCCCATCCCGCCGCGCACGTCCTGGGCCTGATAGTTCTGCAGGGCAACGACCATCTTGTTGTAGGCGTCCACGAAGGCCGCGACGGTCGCCTGGCCCGCGGGCGTCCGCTGGTAGCCGCCCAGCGCACCGGCCGCGCCGCCGCCGAAGCCGGCCATGACCGCGCCGAAATTCGTGGCGGTGGAGGAGCCTTCGGACGCCGCGATCTGCGTCCCCGCCCGGATGCTGAAGACCGACAGCGTGACCTGGGTGGCGGAGGTGGACATCGCCGACCCAGCCAGCCCGGCGGCCAGCCCGCCCCAGCCGCCGATTCCGGCGCCCATCCCGCTCAGGTCCTGGTTGGAGAAGAGAATCGCCGGCTCCATGAAGTAGTCGGCCGCGACCCGCTGCCCGCGCTGCATGTTGGAGCCCGCGCGGAACTCGCCGCTGTTGCGCATGTCGCCGATCATGCCGCGCATCCGGCCTTCGAGCCGGCTGTTGCCCATGGCGGTGATGACGAAGCAGTTCGACTGCTGGACGATCAGCCGCACCATCGGCTCGATGGTCGTGATCTGCGTGCGCTGGGTGAAGGGGCCGAACCAGGCCTGCTCGCGGCCGTCGTCGATGGCGATGGTACCCAGCGTCTCCGGGCAGCGGATGATGCTGCCGCCCACGCTCGTCCCGCCCGCGGCCGCGCCAGTCACCGGGCCGCTCGCCGTGCCCTGCTGAAGGCAGCCCCCGAGCGCGATAGCGGCCACCGCCGCCAGAAGGCCATTGCGGAACAACATGAATGATTCGCCTCGCTGATCGCCGGGCTGATTCTCCGGCGAGGTAAAAACCTTACCGGGTCGCGGCTTAACGAAGCAATATTGCGTAACAAGGGCGGGAATGTTGCGTATGGGCGCTGAGGGATTCGAACCCCCGGCATCCTCGGTGTAAACGAGGCGCTCTACCGCTGAGCTAAGCGCCCAAAGGCACGGCCGCGAACGGGCGCCGGCCGGCCGGACAGTATTCAGCCCTCCTCCACCGCGTCAACGGTGCCCGGCCCAAACGGAAACGGGGCGCCGGCTCACCGCCGACGCCCCGCCTCGGATCAGAAAGCCCTGCCCCTCAGTGCGGCAGGCTGGCCGCGGCCGGATCACCCACCGCCGGCTTGGCCGGCGTGACCTCCTCCGGCTCGATCCAGTCGATCGGCTCCGGACGGCGCACCAGAGCCTGGGAGATCACCTCGTCCACATGCGAGACGGGGATGACCTTGAGCGCCTGGGTCACGCTCTCCGGGATGTCGGCCAGGTCCTTCTCGTTCTCCTTCGGGATGAAGACCGTGCCCACCCCGGCGCGCAGCGCCGCGAGGAGCTTCTCCTTCAGCCCGCCGATCGGAAGCACGCGGCCGCGCAGCGTGATCTCGCCCGTCATCGCCACGTCCTTCCGCACGGGAATGCCCGTCAGGATGGAGACGATGCTCGTCGCCATGGCGATGCCTGCGGAGGGCCCGTCCTTCGGCGTCGCACCCTCGGGCACGTGGACATGGATGTCCCGCTTCTCGAAGATGGTCGGCTTGATGCCGAAGGCCGTGGAGCGACTGCGGACATAGGAGACCGCGGCGGAGACGCTCTCCTGCATCACGTCGCCGAGCTTGCCCGTGTGCTTCACGGCGCCCTTGCCGGGCAGCAGCACGGATTCGATCGTCAGGATCTCGCCACCCACCTCGGTCCAGGCGAGGCCGGTGACGGCACCCACCATGTCCTCGGCCTCGGCCTCGCCGTAGCGGAACTTCCGCACGCCGGCATACTTGCCCAGGTTCTCGGCGGTGATCTCGACCTTCGTCGCCTTGCCCGAGACGATCTCCCGGACCGCCTTGCGGGCCAGGCCGCCGATCTCGCGCTCCAGGTTCCGCACGCCGGCCTCGCGCGTGTAGTAGCGCACGAGATCGCGGATCGCGTCGTCCGACACGCTCCACTCGTCCGGCTTCAGCCCGTTCGCCTCGGTCACCTTGCGGATCAGGTGGCGGCGGGAAATGCCGATCTTCTCATCCTCGGTGTAGCCGGGGATGCGGATGATCTCCATGCGATCCAGCAGCGGCTGCGGCATCTTCAGCGAGTTGGCGGTCGTGATGAACATCACGTCCGAAAGGTCGTAATCCACCTCGAGATAGTGGTCGTTGAAGGTGGCGTTCTGCTCGGGGTCCAGCACCTCCAGCAGGGCCGAGGACGGGTCCCCGCGCCAATCGGCGCCGAGCTTGTCGATCTCGTCCAGCAGGAAGAGCGGGTTGGACGTTTTCGCCTTCTTCATGCCCTGGATGACCTTGCCGGGCATGGAGCCGATATAGGTCCGCCGGTGGCCGCGCACCTCCGCCTCGTCCCGCACGCCGCCCAGCGACATGCGCACGAAGTTGCGGTTCACCGCCTTGGCGATGGACTTGCCGAGCGAGGTCTTGCCGACGCCCGGAGGGCCGACAAGGCAGAGGATCGGGCCACGGATCTTCTTCGAGCGGCTCTGGACCGCCAGATACTCAATGATCCGCTCCTTCACCTTGTCCAGGCCATAATGATCGGCATCCAGGACGCGCTGCGCCTCCTCAAGGTCGATCCGCACCTTGGTGCGCTTCTTCCAGGGGATGCTCACCATCCAGTCCAGGTAGTTCCGGACCACGGTCGCCTCGGCGGACATGGGCGACATGCCGCGCAGCTTCTTCAGCTCGCCCTGCGCCTTCTCACGCGCCTCGGCGGAAAGCCCAGCCTTCTTGATCTTGGCCTCGAGCTCGGCAATCTCGTCCTTGCCTTCCTCGCCCTCGCCAAGCTCCTTCTGAATGGCCTTCATCTGCTCATTCAGGTAGTACTCGCGCTGGGTCTTCTCCATCTGCCGCTTCACGCGGTTCCGGATGCGCTTCTCGACCTGAAGAACCCCGATCTCGCTTTCCATATGCGCGAAGACACGCTCGAGCCGCGCGGGCACGCCCACCGTCTCCAGCAGCTCCTGTTTCTCGGCGATCTTGAGGTTCAGATGCGCCGCCACCGTGTCGGCAAGCTTGGCCGGCTCCTCGATCTGGTTGATCGAGACCAGCACCTCCGGCGCGATCTTCTTGTTGAGCTTGATGTAGCCCTCGAACTGGCCGACGACCGAGCGGCTCAGCGCCTCAACCTCACGCGGGTCGGGGTTGGTCTCCTCGATGGTCTCGGCGAAGGCCTCGAAATGGCTGCCGGTCTCCTTCCAGCCCACCACGCGCGCGCGGCGGCCGCCCTCGACCAGCACCTTCACGGTGCCGTCCGGCAGCTTCAGGAGCTGGAGCACGGTGGAGACGGTGCCGACCTCGAACAGGTCCTCGGCGCCGGGATCATCCTGGGCGGCGTTGTGCTGCGCCAGGAGGAGGATCTGCTTGTCCTCGCGCATCACCGATTCCAGCGCGCGCACGGACTTCTCTCGCCCGACGAAGAGCGGGACGATCATATGTGGAAAAACGACGATATCGCGGAGGGGAAGGACGGGCAGAGCCTCGCCCCGAACCAGTGCCGCTTCGGAATCCGCCATGGGGACCTCGCTTGGACAGTCGGCGCGGGAACGCCCCGATCGGGCACGTCCCCGTCACCACGGGTAGGGCCCTAATGTGGTGCCGGGGCGCCCCTCCCACAACGGCGGGAAGGCCGCCCCGGCTCTCAAGGCCATGCAATAAAGAGGCCCACCCATGTCGCCACGGGGGGGCTTGCCCGGCTCAGGCGCTAGTCTGCTCCGCCGGGCGTTCACCGTAGATGAACAGCGGCTGCGCCCGGTTCTCGGCCACCTCCTTGTTCACCACCACCTCCTCGACCTCATCGAGGCCGGGCAGGTCGAACATGGTCGAGAGGAGGATGCCCTCCATGATCGAACGCAGGCCGCGCGCGCCGGTCTTGCGCTGAATGGCGCGGGTGGCGACCGACTTCAGCGCATCCTCCGTGAAGGTGAGCTTCGTCCCCTCCATCTCGAAGAGGCGCTGATACTGCTTCAGCAGCGCATTCTTCGGCTTGGTGAGGATCTCGATCAGCGCCTTCTCGTCCAGGTCCTCCAGCGTCGCGATCACCGGCAGGCGGCCGATGAACTCGGGGATGAGGCCGAACTTCAGCAGGTCCTCGGGCTCCACCTCGCGCAGGATCGCGCCCTGGCGGCGCTCATCCGGGCCGCGGACATCGGCGCCGAAGCCGATCCCCGAACCCTTGCCCTTGGCGGCGATGATCTTCTCGAGGCCAGCGAAGGCGCCGCCCACGATGAAGAGGATGTTGGACGTATCCACCTGCAGGAACTCCTGCTGGGGATGCTTCCGGCCGCCCTGAGGCGGAACGGAGGCCACGGTGCCCTCCATGATCTTCAGCAGCGCCTGCTGGACACCCTCGCCCGACACGTCGCGCGTGATCGAGGGATTGTCCGACTTGCGGGAGATCTTATCGACCTCGTCGATATAGACGATGCCGCGCTGCGCCCGCTCCACGTTGTAGTCCGCGGCCTGAAGCAGCTTGAGGATGATGTTCTCCACATCCTCGCCCACATAGCCGGCCTCGGTCAGCGTCGTCGCGTCCGCCATGGTGAAGGGCACGTCGAGGATGCGCGCCAGGGTCTGCGCGAGCAGCGTCTTGCCCGAGCCGGTCGGGCCCACGAGCATGATGTTGCTCTTGGCGATCTCCACCTCGCCGGTCTTGGCGCCATGGGCCAGCCGCTTGTAGTGGTTGTGCACGGCCACCGAGAGCACCTTCTTCGCGTGCTCCTGCCCGATGACATAGTCATCGAGGACCTTGCAGATCTCCTTCGGCGTCGGCACGCCATCGCGGGACTTCACGAGGTGCGTCTTGTGCTCCTCGCGGATGATGTCCATGCACAGCTCGACGCATTCGTCGCAGATGAACACGGTCGGGCCCGCGATGAGCTTGCGCACCTCGTGCTGCGATTTCCCGCAGAACGAGCAGTAGAGGGTGTTCTTGGAATCGCCGGACTTGCTCATGCGCGCTCCTCGCCCCTGGCCGGGCCGGATGGCGGCGCGTCGGGGGCGTCAGATGGCCAGAATAACCCCCCTCCCCCCTTGGGGGAAGCGTGGGACGAAATTGTGACGGGCACATGCCCCGGCCTGCGTGAACATAGCACGAACAGGCCGGGGCGGCGCCCACCCATCAGCTGCGCGGGCCTTCGACGGCCGGGGTAGCCACCCCAGCGCCGGCGGGAAGCTTCGCCACCACCTGGTCGATCAGCCCAAAGGCCTGCGCCTCCTCGGCCGACATATAGGTGTCGCGCTCCAGCTTGCGCTCGATCTCCTCCACCGGCTGGCCGGTGTGGTGGACATAGATCTGGTTCAGCCGCTTGCGCAGGTCGAGAATCTCGCGGGCCTGGATCTCGATATCGGTCGCCTGGCCCTGGGCCCCGCCGGAGGGCTGGTGCACCATGATCCGACTGTTCGGAAGGGCGAAGCGCTTACCCTTCTCCCCGGCCGTGAGCAGCAGCGAGCCCATGGAGGCCGCCATGCCGAGGCAGACGGTCGAAACCGGGCTGCGGATGTACTGCATGGTGTCGTACATCGCGAGCCCGGCCGAAACCACGCCGCCCGGGCTGTTGATGTAGAAGGCGATATCCTTGTTGGGATTCTCGCTCTCGAGGAACAGCAGCTGGGCGCAGATCAGGGACGAGACCTGATCATAGACCTGGCCCGTCAGGAAAATAATCCGCTCCTTCAGAAGGCGCGAATAGATGTCGAAGGCGCGCTCGCCCCGGGCGGTCTGCTCCACCACCATGGGGACGAGGGAGTTGTTGTAGACATCAACCGGATCGCGATCGACGAAAACGGAGCGGGTCATCGTTTATCCTTCCCCGCCGGCGGAGAAGTGCGTCCCCGATGGCACCGCCCGGATGGCCGCCCGGCTAGGCCGCGGCGCCCGTCCGGCCTCCTTCGCCGGCAATATTCCACCCCAAGATGGGGCAACCCGCCCCCCCGCGAAAGGGGGGCGGGGCCGGATTGTAGAGGCCTCAGGCCGCCTGCAGGTCCGCCGGGGTCACCGTGGTGTCGGTCACCTTCGCCAGTTCCAGCATGAAGTCCACGACCTTCTCCTCGAAGATCGGGGCGCGGAGGTTCTCCAGGGCCTGCGGGTTCTTCTGGAAGAACTCGAAAACCTGCTTCTCCTGGCCGGGATAGCGGGACGCCTCGTTCCGCATGGACTGGAACAGCTCGTCCTGCGTCACCTGGATGTTGTTCGTCCGGCCGATCTCGGAGAGCAGCAGGCCCAGCCGGATGCGCCGTTCGGCGATCTTCCGGTACTCGGCGCGCAGCGTCTCCTCGTCCTTGCCGGCATCCTCGGCATCGAGCCGGCCCGCCTGGCGGTCCTGCTCCACGCGCGACCAGATCTGGCCGAACTCGGCCTCCACCATGCCCTCCGGCACCGGGAAGTCGGCCCGGTCGGACAGCTGGTCGAGCAGGGCGCGCTTCACCCGCAGGCGGGTCAGCCCGTCATACTCGCTCTGGATCGACTTCTTCAGCTCCTCGCGGAGCTTCTCGACGCTCTCGAGGCCCAGCGACTTGGCGAACTCGTCATTGGCCGGGGCCGCCGCGCGGGTCTTCAGCGCCTTGGCGGTGATCTCGAACTCCGCCGGCTTGCCCGCCAGCTCGGCCGAGCCGTAGCCCTCGGGGAAGCTCACGCGGATCTTGCGCGTCTCGCCCGGGCGGATGCCCTCCAGCCCCTCGGTGAAGCCGGGGATGAAGCCCTCGCCGCCCACCTCGATCGGCATGTCATTCGCCGTGCCGCCCGGGAAAGGCGCGCTCACCGCGCCCTCACCGCTCTCACGGGTCAGGCTCACGGCGCCGACGCGAAGGGTGAAGCCCTCGGCCGCCGGCTCCTGCAGGGTGATGCGAAGGGCGGCCTGCACGGCGGACAGCCCCTCCAGCGCCGGCACGGTCCAGCGGATGGAGACCTCCTGCGCCTCACCGGTGGGGCCGGCCACATTCGCCACCTCATCGGCCAGCGACTTGCCCTCGGCGTCCAGCGCCGAGAGGGAGAGCCGGGCGGAGGCGATCGCGGGCGCCGCGCCCGCGGCCACCTTCCAGCGCAGGGACAGCGCGAAGGTCTCGCCCGCCTGCGCCTGGAAGCCCACCTTGCCCAGGGTCACGCTAATCCGGCTGAGAGCCTTGTCGCCCTCACCCGGCGGCGCCTCGATATCGGCGTAGAGGGCACCGTCCTCCTCGCCCGAACCGGCGACCTTCGCGGCGCCGCGGGGGTTGGTGACCACCGCCCAGTCCTTGCCGGGGGCGCCCATCAGGTTGCCCGAGACGCCCTCGGTCACCAGCCGGCCGATGAAATCGGCCATCACGATGTCACCCTTGGCGGCCGGGCGCTCCTCGGTCACGTCCTCCAGCTTGGCCTGGCGCGTGGCGAGCCCGTCCAGCGCCTTCTGCACCTCCTCCTCGGAGGGCTCGGCGCGGGGGCGCTCGACCTCGATCCCGGAGAAATCCGGCATCGGGACCTCGGGCAGGACCTCCATCTCGATGTTGAAGGCCAGGTCCTGGCCATCGGCGAAGTCGCCGACCAGCTCCACCTTCGGCTGCAGCGCCGGGCGCAAGCCGCGGTCGTTCAGCAGGGTGCGGGTCGCGGTCTGAACCTGCTCCTCCAGCACCTCGCCCGTCACGGCCGTGCCGTAGCGCTTCTTCACCACCGACGCCGGCACCTTGCCGGGCCGGAAGCCCGGGATCCGCAGGTCGCGGCCCAGGGCGGCAAGCCGCTTGTCGCGCGTCGCCTCGATCTCCGCCGCCGGCACCACCACCGAGAAGGACCGCTTCAGCCCCTCGGCCGAGAGCTCCGTCACCTGCATTCGCTCAGTTCCACATCCAGGACAAATCTAGGGCGGCGCCAGGCTTCTTGGTGCGGGCGGAGGGATTTGAACCCCCACGGCTTGCGCCACTGGAACCTAAATCCAGCGTGTCTGCCAGTTCCACCACGCCCGCCTCGCAGCGGCGCCGAAGGGGGCGGCCTTAGCGCAATGGCGCGGGCTTTCCAAGCGCCGGACGAATCAGAGGCGGCCCGATCCGCCCCCATGGCCCAGGCGAAGGCCCCTCGCCAGGGCCGCCGGAAGGCCCGCCACCACATCCTCGGCCACCACGCCGGGCCCTTCCGGCGCGGCCTCTCCCTGCAGCCAGACCGCCGCGCAGGCGGCCTCGAAAGGCTTCGATCCCTGGGCCAGCAGGGCTCCGGCGATGCCGGCCAGCACGTCCCCCGTCCCGGCCGTGGCAAGGCTCGGCGGCGCATTGTGGTTGATCGCGGCCCGTCCGTCCGGCGCCGCCACCACGGTGTCCGGGCCCTTGAGCACCACCACCGCCCCCACCCGCGCCGCCGCCTGGCGGGCGGCAGAGAGCCGGCCCGGCCCCGGTGGACCGAACAGGCGGGCGAATTCACCGGCATGGGGGGTCAGGATCGCGACGCCGCGCAAACCCTCGGGCTGCCCGGCGAAGGCGCCCAGGGCCCCGGCATCGGCCACCACGGCCCGGCCGGCGCCGACCGCCCCGGCCAGCAGTGCCCTCGCCGCCTCATCCGGCGCCAGGCCCGGCCCGATGACCCAGATGCCGCGCCGCGCATCCTCCAGCAGGGGCGCCGCCGGCGGCCCGGCCACGATCGCGCCCGGCTCGCCGGTCCGGAACGCGGCAGCCGCATCCTCGGAAAGCGCCGCCAGCGTCACCAGCCCCGCCCCGGCCCGGCGGGCGGCGGCCGCCGCCAGCCGCGCGGCGCCCGGCATGGGCCCGCCGGCCACCACCACATGCCCGCGCCCGTATTTGTGCCCGGCCGGGTCGCCCTGGGGCAGCTGCCAGAGCCCCGGCGCATTCCGGAAGCTCCGCGCCGCCTCGCCCTCCAGCCCGGCGGCAAGTGCGGCTTGGGGAAGACCGATATCGGCCAGGTGCAGCGCGCCGCAGAGCTCCCGACCTGGCAGGAGCAGGTGCCCCGGCTTCAGCCGGGCGAAGGTCACGGTCACGGCGGCGGCTGTCACCTCACCCAGCGGCTGCCCCGTCGCGCCATCCAGCCCGCTCGGCACGTCCACGGCCAGGATCGGCCCGCCCGCTGCCCGCAGCACCGCCACCGCCTCCTCCGGCAAGGCGCGCGTGGGCGCGGCGCCCAGCAGGGCATCGACCACCAGCCCGGCGCGGGCCGCCTCCTCCGGCCGGAAGGGCACCACGGGGCCGGACCACCGCGCCGCCGCCGTGGCCGCTGGCCCGCCCGGCCGGGGCGGCGCCAGCGGGGCCACCGCCACGGGCCATCCGGCCTCATGCAGCAGCCGCGCCGCCACATAGCCGTCCCCGCCATTGTTCCCTGGCCCCACCAAAACCACGGTGCGGCAGGGCCGGAAGCGCGCCATGGCCGCCCGGGCCACCGCCCGCCCCGCCGCCGCCATCAGGACCTCCACGGGCACGGAGGAAGCGGCATCGGCGCGGGCCATGGCCGCGGGGGTCAGCAATTCGACTGGCCAATTGGAAGGAGGCTGGTTCCACTGCATGAGAGAAGGATATGATCCCATCCTGCGGGATTTGGGAGCAAACCTTCTCCCGCCCTCCCCAATCCGCGGCGAAGACCGCATCGAGGAAACCAGGCCATGTCGCGCGAACGCTCCTTGCAGGAACTCTATGCCCAGGACCCGGAGCGTGCGGACGCCCTCGCCTTCGGGCGGCGCGGCGCGCTGAAGGGCCCGGCGCTGGCCGCCATGGGCGCCGCGCTCGGCGCGACGATTCCCTTCGCTGGCCGAATGCCCGAGGGCCTGCTTCCCGCCGCCCTGGCCCAGCCCGCCGGCGGCACCCCCACGCTCCGCATGGACGGCAAGGCGCCGCTCATCCTCCTGGGCGAGCGCCCCCTGGTGGCCGAGACGCCGGAATCGATGCTGGACGACGATGTGACCCCCACGGACAAGTTCTTCATCCGCAACAACGGCGGCATCCCCGAGCGCTTCGCCGGGGACCCGAAGACCTGGCGCGTGAAGATCGAGGGCGAGGTGAACACCCCGCTCGACCTCACCCTCGGCGAGCTGGAGAGCCGCTTCGAGACCGTCACCCTGCGCCTACAGATGGAGTGCGGCGGCAATGGCCGCGCCGCCTTCACGCCGGAGACCCGCGGCAACCAGTGGGGCAACGGCGCCATCTCCAACGGCGAATGGACGGGCGTGCGCCTGCGGGACGTGATCCGCGCCGCCTCCCCGAAGGACAGCGCCCGCTTCACCGGGCATTACGGCGCCGACCCGCATCTCTCCGGCGACCCGTCCCGCCCCTCGATCAGCCGGGGCATGCCCATCGCCAAGGCGATGGAGGATACCACCCTCGTCGCGCTGCGCCTGAACGGCGAGCCCATTCCCCTCCTCCACGGCTATCCCGTGCGGCTGATCACCCCGGGCTGGCCGGGCAGCCTTTCGCAGAAATGGCTCACCCGGATCGTGCTGCGCGCCACGCCGCATGACGGGCCGGGCATGGGCGGCACCTCCTACCGCGTCCCGGTGAAGCCGATCGTCCCGGGTAGCAGCAACAACGGCGCCGATTTCGTGGACATCGCCTCCATGCCCGTGCGCGGGCTGCTGACCAACCTCGCCCATGGCAGCCGCCTGCCCGCCGGAACCCGGCGGCTCGACCTGCGCGGCCATGCCTGGGCCGGGGACCTGACCGTGCGCGCCGTCCATGTCTCGGCCGATTTCGGCGCGAGTTGGACGGAGATGCGGGTGAACGATGCCCCCAACCGCCATGCCTGGCAGCGTTGGCAGGGTTCGCTGGAGCTGCCCTCCGACGGGTATTTCGAGATCTGGACCCGCGCGACAGACAGCCAGGGGCGCATGCAGCCCCATGCGGCGGCCAACTGGAACCCGCAGGGCTACGCGGCCAATGCCATGGCACGGACAGCGATCCTGGTCGGATGAGCCTCTCCGCCTTGGAAAAAGGGGCTCTGGGCGCGGTCTGCGCCCTCGGCCTCCTCGTCATGGCGATGGACGTGCCGGCCCTGCGCCGGCCCGTCCCGCCCGCCCCGCTGCCGCCCACCCCGGCCGCCCTGGCCACGGCCGAGGCCGATGCCCGCGCCGCCGCCATCCGTGCCGAGGCCGGGCGCCAGGAAGCCGAGCGCGCCGCCGCTGCGAAGGCCGAGGCGGATCGCCTCGCCGCCGTCCAGCACCCGGCCGAAACCGAGGATGTCCTCCCGGCCGGGAATGGGCGGGAGGAGGTCTTCGCCCGCTGCACCGCCTGCCACAGCACGGCAATCATCCGCCGTAGCGGCTTCTCCCGCGCCCGGTGGGACGAGCTGATGGACTGGATGACGGAAAAGCAGGGCATGGCCCCGCTGGAGGGGGATGTGCGGGTGCTGGTGGTCGATTACCTCGCCCAGCACTTCGCGCCGCGCCGTGGGCCGCGCAACGCAAACCCCTTCCTCAACTGATCCGGTCTAGGCTCCTCCGCGAATCGACGGGGAGGCACCCATGGCCTTCGTGGTGGCGGTAGCCCAGCGCAAGGGCGGGGCGGGAAAGTCCACGGTCGCGGCCAACCTGGCCGTGGCCTTGGCGGCGGGCGGCGCGCGGGCCGCGCTGCTGGACACGGACCCGCAAGCCACCCTCACCCGCTGGCACGGGCTGCGGGACGCCTCGCGCCCCCTGCCCTTCGAGAATCCCTCGGGCTGGCGCGTGCCCCAGGCCGTGGACCGGCTCCGCCGCTCGATGGACTTCATCATCCTGGACACGCCGCCCCATGCCGATACGGACAGCCGGGTCGCGATGCGCGCCGCCGACCTCGTGCTGATCCCGCTCCAACCCTCCGTGCCCGACCTCTGGGCGATGGAGGCGACGCTGGAGGTGGCAGCGGCGGAAAAGCGCAGCGTCGCCCTCATGCTCAACCGCGTGCCGGCCCAGGGCCGGGCCGCGCAGGAAGTGGCGGCCACGCTCGCCGCCCGGAAGCTGCCCCTGCTCGCCGCCTCCTTCGGCAACCGCACCGCCTTCGCGGCCGCCTTCGCGGAGGGGCTGGGCGTGACCGAAGCCGCGCCGCGCGGGCAGGCAGCGGCCGAGGCACAGGCGTTGGCCGAGGCGATCCGGCGCGAAAGCCGGTGATACTGCCTGGGCCTGGTTCTGGGCTGACGGTCTGTCCCGGGGAGAGGAAGAACGAATTCTTCCTCTCCCCGGCCCCCTCACCATCATCTTTTTCTGGAAGTTTGGAGTCACTCGGCTGACGGTGCGCCTGGGGTCGCGGACCCGAGGCGATTGCAAAGGCCGGAACAGGCGCCCGCCCACCAGAGCCCCCTTTGATCCGGGGTATCCACGGCAGTCCGATGGGGTTCCAAGGGCCTCAGGCCCTTGGCGGGTGGAGGGCAGAGCCCTCCTCAGGAACTCCCCGGGCCAGGTCACAGAATCCACAGGATGCCCTGACCCGCCTTCAGCGCGCCGAAACCTCCATCCTCCAGATCGCGAGTCCCGCGCCGACCAGGACGAGGAAGCCGACCAGGTCCCAGCCATCTGGCACCTCGCCCCAGAGCAGCACGCCCAGTGCCGTGGTCCAGAGGATGGCCGAGTATTCGAAGGGCGCGACCACGGTCGTATCGGCGGAGCGGTAGGCCGCCGTCATCAGCAGCTGCGCCGCCACCGAGACGATGCCCACCACCAGCAGCAGCCCCCATTGCCCAGGCGTCGGCCAGACCCAGACGGGGATGGAGGCGATCCCGGCCACCAGCGCCGCGCCGATCGCGAACCACAGCACGATGGTAATGCCGGCCTCGCCCGCCTCGCCCATGCGGCGGATCGAGACCATCGCATAGGCCCAGCCCAGCGCCCCTGCCAGCACCGCGCCCACGGCCCCGAGATGGAGCGGCCCTCCGCCGCCGGGCTGCAGCATGATCAGCACGCCGCCGAACCCGGCGAGCACCACGACCAGGCGCCGCCATCCCACCGTCTCGCGCAGCAGCATGACGGACAGGGCGGTGAGGAAGAGCGGCATGGTGAAGTTCAGCGCCGTCACCGTCGCCAGCGGCAGATGCACGTAGCCGTAGAAGGAGCCGTACATGCCCATCAGCCCGCCAATCAGCCGTTCCGCGTGGCGGGCGGGGTAGCGCGTGCGCAGGGCCGCGCGCAGCCCGCCGGCGGTGGTCCAATGCGCCAGCACCAGCATCGCCGGCAGTGCCAGCAGGTTGCGGAACAGCACCACCTCGGAGAGCGGCAGCGCGCCTTGCAGCGCCTTCACCGCCGCGGCGGCCACGGCGAAGAAGCCGGCGGAGCCGGTGACGCAGGCAATGGCCCGGGCCCGTGCGGCGCGCTGGCCGCGCGAGGGCGCGGGCGGGGATGGGGAACTCATGCGGGCCTGGGGCTTCGTGTGACGGCGGCATTCTCGGGCCCCGGGCTCCGTCCGGGAAGAGGCGCGCCGTTTCGGGCGGGGTGATTTCAACCGCCCCGGTTCCGCTGTAGCGTCCGCGCCGCATGACAGAGCCTGACGGCGCCCCCCGGCCGCCCAACGCCCCGCCGGTTCCGCCCCACCCCCTCTACCTGCCCGAGGCCGATGAGGTGGTCTGGGCCGGCCGCTTCCCGGTCCAGCGGGTCCGCTTCCGCTACCGCAAGCAGGACGGCTCCCTCTCCGGCCCCATCACCTGGGAGCTGCTGCGGCGGGGCCAGGGCACCGTCATCCTGCCCTGGGACCCCGTGACGGAACGGATCGCCCTGATCGAGCAGTTCCGCCTCCCCGCCCTCGCCGCCGGGGAGGAGCCAGTGATGACCGAGCTGCCCGCCGGGCTGGTGGAGCCGGGCGAGGACCCGGCCGAGACCGCCCGGCGCGAGCTGGAGGAGGAAACCGGCCTCGCCTGCGGCCGGATGCAACCCATCGGCGCCTTCCTGCTGATGCAGGGCTCCGCCGATGAGCGGGTGCACTTCCAACTCGCCGAGGTCTCGCTGGCGGTGAAGCCGACGCGGGCCGGTGGCCTGGCGGCCGAGAACGAGGAAACCGTGGTGCGGGTGGTGGACACGGCCGAGGCCTTCGCCATGGTGGCGGAGAACCGCATCCGCAACGCGCCCGCCGCCCTTGCCCTGCTCTGGCTTCAGGTGAACCACGCGCGCCTGCGCGACCAATGGACGAGATGATGCAGACCCAAGCCCTGTTCCGCGAAGACGCCTATGCCGAGGGCAACTCCGCCGTCGTGGTCGAAAGCTCCGAGGCCGGCATCGTCCTCGACCGCAGCGTCTTCTATCCCCGCGCCGGCGGCCAGCCCGGCGACACCGGCGCGATCCTCTGGGAAGGCGGCGAGATGCCGGTGGCCGACACGGTGAAGGCGCCGGACGGCTCCGCCCTGCATGTGCCGGCCGCCGGCGCCGCCATCCCGCCCGTAGGCGCCAAGGTCACGGCGAAGCTCGACTGGACGCGCCGCCACCGCCACATGCGGATGCACACCACCCTGCACCTGCTCTGCGCCGCCATGCCGGGCATCTACGCCACCGGCAACCAGATCGGCGCCGACAAGTCCCGCCTCGATTTCGACCTGCCCGACCCGCCCGCGAAGGAATGGGTGACGGAAAAGCTGAATGAACTGATCGCCGGGGACCACCCGATCGGCGAGCGCTGGATCAGCGAGGCGGAGCTGGACGCCAATCCGGGCCTCGTCCGCACCCTCTCCGTCCAGCCGCCGCGCGGCGCGGGCCAGGTGCGGCTGGTGCGGATCGGCACGGAGGAGGCGCCCATCGACCTCCAGCCCTGCGGCGGCACGCATGTCCGCCGCACGGGCGAGATCGGCCGCGTGGAGGTCGTGAAGATGGAAAGCAAGGGCAAGCAGAACCGGCGCATCCATATCGTGCTGGCGGAGGACGCGAAGTGAAGAACATCGTCTCGACCGAGTGGCTCGCGGGGGAACTCGGCAAGCCCGATCTCGTGGTGCTGGACTGCTCTCTCGTCCTGCCCGGCGAGCCCGGGGACAAGAAGGCCGGCTATCTCGAAGCCCGCATCCCCGGCGCCCGCTTCTTCGATATCGACCTCTTCGCCGACCCGGATACCGACCTGCCGCATATGGTCCCGACCCCCGCGCGCTTCGCCAAGCTCGCGGGCGCCCTCGGCATCTCCAACGACAGCCGCGTGATCTTCTACGACCAGGCACATGGCCTGCGCGCCGCCGCCCGCGGCTGGTGGCTGATGCGCCTGATGGGCCATGAGGCGGCCCATGTGCTCGATGGCGGCCTGCCCAAATGGAAGCGCGAGGGCCGCCCGATCGAATCCGGTGAGCCGAAGGCCGCGCCGGCCGCGACCTTCACCCCTGACTTCCGCACGGACCGCCTGCGCGGCATCGGCGACATCAAGCGCATCGTCCGCCAGGGCGGCGGCGAGGCGCTGATCATCGACGCACGCTCGGCGGGCCGCTTCGATGGCACCGCGCCCGAGCCCCGCCCGGGCCTGCCCAACGGCCATATGCCCGGCGCGGCGAACATCCCCTTCACCGAGCTGCTCTCCCCCGAGGGCACGATGCTACCGCCCGAGGCGCTGCGCGCCCGCTTCGAGCGCGCCGGCGTGGATGGCGAGCGGCCCGTGATCCTCTCCTGCGGCTCGGGCGTCACCGCCTGCGTGCTGGCCCTCGGCCTCGTCGAGTCCGGCCTGCCCGAAGGCTCCGTCTATGACGGCTCCTGGACCGAATGGGCGCTGCGGCCCGAAACCCCCAAGACGACGAAAGAGCCCGCCTGATGGCCGACCGCCACGACAAGTCCCTCGGCTTCTCCACCCGCATGTCCCATCACGGGCGCGCGGGGGCGAAGGTGCATGGCTTCGTCAACCCGCCCGTCCATCGCGGCTCCACCGTGCTGTTCCCGGATTGCGGGTCCCGCAAGGCCGCCGCGAAGCAGCGCTACGAGCAGGTGCTGACCTACGGCACCGCGGGCGGCCCCACCCACCACATGCTCGAGGACATGATCGCCGAGATCGAGGGCGGCACGCGCTGCGCGATCGTCGGCACCGGCCTCGCCGCCGTGATGGTGCCCCTGCTGGCCTATCTGAAGTCCGGCGACCACTGCCTCATGCCCGACAGCGTCTATGGCCCCGCCCGCAACCTGGCGGACGGGCTGATGACGGGCTTCGGCATCGAGACGACCTATTACGACCCCTGCGTGGACGAGGCGGGGCTGCGCGCGCTGATGCGGCCGAACACGAAGGTGGTCTATACCGAGAGCCCGGGCAGCCACACCTTCGAGGTGCAGGACATCCCCGCCATCGCCCGCGTCGCCCATGCGGCCGGCGCCAAGGTGCTCATGGACAACACCTGGGGCTTCCACAATTTCCAGCCCTTCGTCCATGGGGTGGATGTCTCTATCCAGGCCCTGACCAAATACGCCGCCGGGCATTCCGACGTGCTGCTGGGCAGCGTCACGGTGAACAACCCCGAGGACTGGTCGATCGTGAAGGGCGCGGTCATCCAGCTCGGCCAGTTCGCCAGCGCCGATGATTGCTGGCTGTGCCTGCGCGGCCTTCGCACCCTCCCCGTCCGGCTGAAGCAGCAGGCGGAGAACGGGCTCGTCGTCGCCCGCTGGCTCGAGAGCCGGCCGGAGGTGCTGCGCCTCCTGCACCCCGCCCTGCCCTCCCATCCCCAGCACGCCCTCTTCGCCCGGGACTTCAGCGGCGCCTGCTCGCTCTTCGGCGTGGTGCTCCAGCCCCGCTACTCCGAGGCGGATGCGGAAGCGGTGGTGGATGCGCTCGCCCTCTTCGGGATCGGCGCCTCCTGGGGCGGCTACGAAAGCCTCGCCCTGCCCACCACCCCCTCCATCACCCGCACGGCGGGCGACCCGGCCCTCGGCGGTCCTGCCATCCGGCTGCATGTCGGGCTGGAGGATACGCAGGACCTGATCGCCGACCTCGCACAGGCCCTCGACCGGCTGCCGCGCTGAGGGCAGCGCCGGGCCTCAGTTCTGATCTGTCGGTCTGTCCCGGGGAGAGGAAGAAGGAATTCTTCCTCTCCCCGGACCCGTCGAAGGCAGTGCCTTCGACCCATCATCTTTTTCTTCAAGTTTGGAGTCACAGGGCTGACGTGCGCCTGAGGTCCAGGACCTCAGGCGACTGCAAAGGCAGGAAAAGCGCCTGCAACCAGAGACCCCTTCGATCCGGGGTATCCACGGCAGTCCGATGGGGTTCCAAGGGCCTCAGGCCCTTGGCGGGTGGAGGGCAGAGCCCTCCAACACGAAGGCCCCAACAAGCCCAGAACCCCCGCATGCCGGAATCAGACGGCCGCGCGCTCCAGCCGCCGTGACGCCCCCTCCTCGCGCTCGGCCCGGCGCCCCAGCGCGTAGCCGGTGGCGGCCCAGCTCGCGGCGATCGCGGCCCCCACCACCATCGCCGCGACCGGGCTGCTCGAGATCGCGTCCACCCCCGTTTTGATCCAGGAGCTGACCGCGTCGCCGCCGCGATAGACCACCGTGTCGATGGCGTTCTTCGCCTTGTACTTCGTCTCGGCATCGACCGTGGTGAACAGCATCTCCCGCCCGGGCCGCACGAGCGCGTATTCGCCCACGCGGCGCAGCACCATCACCACCACCAGCACGCCGAAGGTCGGCGCCAGCGCCAGCGCGCCGAAGCCCACCGCCATGCCGAGCGGGACCGCCGTGAGCAGGACGCCGACGCCGAGCTTGCGCGTCAGCCGCCCGGTGACGAAGACCTGGATCAGGATGGTGAGCGTCTGCACCACCGCGTCGATGGTGCCGAAGACCTGGGTCTGCTGAACGCGGCTGGGGAAGGTGGCGCGCACCAGCCGCGCCTGCTCGAAGTAGAGGAAGGTGGAGACGGAGGCGAGCAGGATGACGAACAGCGCGATGCCCAGCATGTAGGGCGAGCGCAGCACGAGCGTGAGCCCCGCGAGGATGCTGCCGCGCATGGCGCGATCCGCGCTCTCGCCGGTCGGCATGGCCTTCCAGCCCTGCCGCTCGCGCCAGCGGAACAGCCAGGCGGCGCAGAGCAGCGTGCCCAGCAGCATCGCCGCGGAGAGGAACAGCAGCCCCGCCAGGCCCAGCGGCGCCACCAGCGCCGTGCTGAGCAGCGGCCCGGCCAGCCCGCCGAGGCTGGCACCGGCGGCGATCTGCCCGAACAGGCGCTTCGCCTGCTCCGGCTCGAACACGTCCGCCATCACGCTCCAGGCCAGCGAGATCACGAACAGGTTGAACACGGAAAGCCAGACATAGAAGACGCGGCCGGCCCAGACATCCTCCGGATCGATCAGCAGCACGAAGCCGAAGCCGATCAGGGTCACCGCCGAAGCGCCGTAGCACACGGCCAGCAACTGCCGGCGGGGAACGCGGTTGCTGAGCCAGCCATAGGCCGGCAGCACCACCAGCGTCGCGAGGAAGGTGGCGAGGAACAGCCATTGCAGGTTGTTGACGCCACCGGCGATGCCGAAGGTCTCACGGACCGGCCGAAGCATGAAGTAGCTGGCGAAGAGGAGGAAGAAGAGCAGGAATCCCACCAGCACCGGAAGGAGCTCGCCCGGTGCCGCGACGAGCACCCGGCCGATCCAGCCGCGATCCTCCGGAGGCCGCGGCCCAGGGGCTGTCGCGCCCCCGGGCGCGTCAGAGCGCATCGATGAACTGCTCCATCCGGCGGCGCAGCGCGGCATCCGGCATGCGGCCCTGGGCGGCCTTGAGGTTGTCGTCCACGTAACGGGCCTGGGCCATGCCCGGCACGGCGCAGGTCACCGCGTCATGCGAAACCAGGTATTTCAGCATCACCTGCGCCCAGCTCGTGCAGTCGATCTCGGCCGCCCAATCCGGCAGCGGCTTGCCCTGGGTGGCACGGAACACGCTGCCGCGCCCGAAGGGCAGGTTGATGAACACCGCCATCCCCCGCTCCTTCGCCAGCGGGATGATGCGCTCTGCCGCGTTGCGGTTGTCCAGCGCGTAGTCGATCTGGATCGCGTCCAGGGTCTCGCGCCGCATCATCGCCTCGAAGGCCTCATACTGCCGGTCGAAGGAGGTGGTGGCGCCGACATAGCGGATCCGCCCAGCGGCCTTCAGCTCCCGCAGGATGGCCAGCTGGTTGGTGATGTCCCGCAGGTTGTGCACGGCCAGCAGGTCGATCCGCTCGGTCCGGAGGTTGCGGAAGGACTGCTCGATCTGCGCCCGCCCCTGCTCCGGAGTGTCCGCGCCGACCTTGGTGCAGATGAACAGGTCCGGCCGGATATTCAGGTCGGCGACCAGCCCGCCCATGATCGCCTCGGCATTGCCGTAGGAGGGCGCGGTGTCCACCACCGTGCCGCCCAGGACCTGGAAGCGGCGGAAGGTCTCGCGCAGCGGCGCCAGATCCTCCTCCGTCCTCGCCTCCTCGTATCGCCGGGCCGAGCCCAGGCCGATGACCGGGATCATCTCCCCGGATGAGGGAATGGGCTTGCGGATGAGGGCGGGCTGCTGCGCGGCGGCACCGCGCCCGGCCAGGCCGGCGGCGAGCCCGGCTCCCAGGGCAACGAGGGCAGTCCGGCGGGTGGCGTGCATGGCGTCATCTCCCCAAGGCGCGTGACCGCGGCGGCTCCGCCGGGATCGCATCCTGACCATCTCGGATGGGGAGTGTTACGCGAATGAGAGGATTTGGAAATCTTTCACGGCCAGCCGAAAGGCCCATGCCAGCCCGGCGGGCTGGCATCGCCATGCGGGCGCGGCCCCGGCGCGGGGGCCGGGGCCAGCGCTGTGCTATTCGGTCACGGCGCGCGTGGTGTTGCTCTGGCGGTTCCAGAACAGCGTAACCTTGGAGATCGTGCAGAGATCCAGCCCCCGCCACTCGGACTGGTCGCCATCCGCATAGACGACCTTCATGTCCCAGCTGCAGGTCGAGGCGCGGCGGTTGAACTGGATGTCCACGGAGCGGCCATTCGGCAGGGTGTCCTGCCCCAGCACGTCATTGCCCCAGGAGGAGGAGCTGGACGGGCCGAGATAGACCTCGTTGATCTCATAGCCCGTGCGGTTCACGAGGCTGAAGTCGAGGCGGCTCTGCGCCTGGGCAAGGGCCGGCAGCCCCACCGCCAGGGCGGCGGCGAGCACGGGAAAGAGGCGACGACGCATGGAAGGTCTCCGATCAGGCCGACCAAGCCCGATCGGCGCGACAGGTTAGATAGCGCCCTGTCGCGATAATGTTAACAGCGAAACGAAATCGGGACTCACGCGGCCGCCGCGCACGCCTCGCAGGTTCCTTCCACCTCCACCGTGGCCCGCGCCGGGCTGAACCCCGCCGCCCGGGCCGCCGCGGCCACGGCCGCCGCGACCGAATCGTCCGACAGCTCGGCGGTGCGGCCGCAATTCCGGCAGATCAGGAACTGGTGGGGGTGCTCATGGTCATGCCCATGCGCCGCCTCGGTGCAGGGGATGAAGGCGTTCAGCCGCTCGATCCGGTGGATCAGCCCCTGGGCCAGTAGGAAGTCCAGCGCGCGATACACGGTCGGCGGCGCGGCACCCGGCCGCTCGGCCCGCAGCCGGTCCAGCAGCGCATAGGCCCCCACGGGCTGCCCCGCCTCCAACACCATCTCCAGCACGCGCCGCCGGAGCGGCGTGAGCTGCGCGCCGCGGCGCAGGCAGGCCTCCTCCGCCTCGCGGAGCGCGCCGGACTGGTCGGCCGCTGGGTGATGGTGGTCGCCGTGGGGCATCAAGGTTCCGGGGCGGTCCTGGACTGGCGCACGGAGGACGCCGGCGCCGCTGCCGCCTATATAGGGCGGATGGCCACGCCTCCCAACCGCCCCACCAGCCGCCCCTCTGGCCGCCCCACGGAGTTGCCCCCCTGGGACGCCCCCTCCCCCGAGGCCCGCGCCCGCTTCCTCGCCGCGCTGAAGCCGGACGGGAACGGCCTCGTCGCCGCCATCGCCCAGGCCCATGGCACCGGGGAGGTGCTGATGCTCGCCTGGATGAATGCCGAAGCCGTGGAGGAGACCCTCGCGACCGGCCGGCTGACCTATTACAGCCGCTCCCGCAAGGGCCTGTGGCGCAAGGGCGAGACCTCCGGCCAGGTGCAGCACCTGATCGACCTGCGGCTCGATTGCGACGGCGACGCACTCCTGGCCACCGTCCACCAGGACGGCGTCGCCTGCCACACCGGGCGCCGCTCCTGCTTCTCCTGGGGCCTCCGGGCCGGCGAGGTCGCGCCGCTGGAACCCGTGCTGGCCGATCCCGCCTCGCTCTACGGCGCGGCCCACTAGGCCCGGAATGGCGGAGTGACGATTGACGCTCCCGCCATCGGGGCGCTTCCTTTGCGCCAACGTCACACGGATTCGGGGTTCCCCATGCCGCTCACCATGCCGGAGGAGCTGATCCTCCTGATGCTGGACGACCGGAGCGGTCGGCTGAACGAGATGGCCGGGCCCGCCTCGGGCTATGCCATTGCCGGCGCCATCCTGGCCGAGCTGGCCCTGCACAACCGGATCGACACGGACACGCAGCGCCTCTACGTCACCAACCCCGCGCCCACCGGCGACGACATCCTCGACCCCGTGCTCGCCCGCATCGCCGCCGACCCCGGCCCGGGCCCGGGCGAGGACGACATGCCCCATGGCAGCCGCTGGTGGATCGAGACGCTGGGCCGCGAGGCGGACAGCTTCCGGGACCAGATCTTCGCCCGCCTGGTCGGCCGCGGCATCCTTCGGGAGGAGCAGGGCCGTTTCCTCTGGATCTTCCCCGAGCGCCGCTACCCCGTCATCTCCGACAAGGAGGAGCGCGAGGTGAAGGCCCGCCTGACCGGGGTGATCTTCAACGACGACATCCCCGAGCCGCGCGACTCCCTCCTCATCGGCCTCTGCCGCGCCGCCGGGCTGCTCCCGCTCATCCTCGCCGAGGACGCGCTGGAATCGGCCGAGCCGCGCATCGAGCAGGTGACGAATCTCGAGGAGCTGAACCGCTCCCTCGGCAACGCGGTGCGCGACATCTTCATCGAGATGGCCCGCTACACGCCGCTCATGTAGCGCCCTCCCGGCGCCCGCTCCCGGGTGGGCGCCGAAGCCCGCCCTTCCGCGGGCGCCGCGGCCCGCCTATGCAGGTCCCATGTCGGACCTCCCCTCCCGGGCCGCCCCCGGCCCCCTGCTCTACCTCGTGGCCGGGGAGGCCTCGGGCGATGTGCTCGGGGCCCGCCTGATCGCCCGGATCCGCTCGCAGCGCCCGGACCTCACCTTCGCCGGCATCGGTGGGGAGCGCATGGCCGAGCAGGGCCTGCGAAGCCTCTTTCCCATGCGTGAGCTCGCCCTCATGGGGCTGCTGGAGGTGCTGCCCAACCTCCGCAGCCTTGCCCGCCGCATGGACGAGACCGTGGCGGACATCACCGCCCGCCGCCCCGCCGCCCTCGTCACCATCGACAGCCCCGGCTTCGCCCTGCGCCTGGCCAAGCAGGTAAAGCCGCTGGGCATCCCCGTCATCCACTATGTCGCCCCCCAGGTCTGGGCCTGGCGCCAGGGCCGCGTGAAGGAAATGGCCCACCGGCTGGACCGCATCCTCGCCCTGCTGCCCTTCGAGCCGCCCTTCTTCGAGAAGGCCGGCATCACCGTCACCTTTGTCGGCCATCCCGTGCTGGAAAGCGGCGCGGACCGGGGCGATGCGGCGCGCTTCCGCGCCGCCCATGGCATCCGGCCGGAGGAAAAGGTGGTGTTGGTGATGCCCGGCAGCCGCCGGACCGAGATCCGCCGCCTCCTGCCCATCTTCGGCGAGGCGCTGCGCCTTCTCTCCTCCCGGGTACCGGGCATCCGCCCGGTGGTGCCCCTGGCCGGCCCCGTGGAGGAGGCGGTGCGCGCCGCGGCGCTGGGCTGGAAGCCCGGCCCCATCCTCATCCGCGACCTGACCGAGAAGCACGACGCCTATGCCGCCGCCGCCGCCGGCCTCATCAAATCCGGCACCTCCTCGCTGGAGGTCGCCATGGCGGGAGTGCCCATGGTCGTCGGCTACCGGGTGAACCCCATCACGGCCGAGATTGTCCGGCGGCTGGTGAAGGTGCGCTACGCCAGCATCGTGAATCTCCTGGCCGATGCGCCCGTCATCCCCGAATACATCCAGCAGGATTGCCGCCCGGACCGCCTGGCCGAAGGGCTGGAACGGCTGCTGACCGGCGGGCCGGAAGCCGGGGCGCAGCGCGCCGGCTTCGCCCGCGTCATGTCCCAGCTCGCCCCCCCTGGCGGCGGCAGCCCGAGCGAGGCCGCGGCCCAGGCGGTGCTGGAAGCTGCCCGCCTCGCATAGGAAAAGGGCCGCGGCGACGTGCCGCGGCCCCTCCTTCCGGCCAGAGCGGCCGGGCTGTTCAGACTGGCGTATTCAGACGCCGGCGGGACGCTTCGGCGTGCCCGTCGCGCCGGCGGTCCGGTCGTCCTCCACCTCCACCTCGGTGTGGCGGACCGTGTCGGTGACGTTCTGCGTGCGCTGGCCCATATCCTTGCGGATCACCAGCTCCTCCTTCACCCGCGCCTCCTTGGAGACCACGGCCTCCTCAGAATGCTCCACCGCTTCGATGGTGCGGTCGCGGAAGGCATCGTCGGCGGCCGAGAGCGGCAGGTCCACTGCGCGACGCTCCACATGCACATGCTCGTCGCGCAGCGTGACGGATTCGCTCACCGGCGTCTCCACGACATAGGAGCGCACGCGCACCCGGCCGCGATCCATCTCGCGCTTGCCGACCCGCAGCTGCTCCTCGACGATGGGGATGCGCTCCTCCTTCGTCTCGGTCCCGCGCGCGGCGTTCATTCCGCCCATCGCAGCACCAGTCGTGGCGCCCGTCGTGGCTCCCGGCGCCGTGCCGGCCATGCCCGTGCCGGCAGCCGCCATTCCGGTGGTTCCGCCCACGGCCGGGGTGGAGGTACCGCCCATGGTGGCGGCCCCGACGGCGGCGGAGCTGTTCATCGGCAGGCCCGTGCCGGCCGAATTATCCGAGCCCATGGCGCCCGCCTCGTAGCCCGACCAGCCCGCGCTGCGCCACTCCGCCTCGCGCGTGTCCAGGTCCACCGCACCATGCTCCTCGAACACATCCAGCGCGTGCTCGACGATCGTGTCCGGCACCTCGGCCGAGACGACATAGCCACCGCGGCGGATGCCCTCGGAATAGACGTAGCGGTCCTCGTCGGGGATGAAGAGGTCGCGCAGCGAGGCCCAGAAGCCGCGATCCTCGGTGTCGGCGGCAGAGCCGGTCGAATCCATCTGGCCATGGATGGTGATCCGGCTCGCATCGACGCCGTCATGGCTCCGCAGGTGGGCGATGACAGCCTCGGCCTCGGAACGGCTGTCGAACAGGCCCGTAATGGTGCGCATCATGCAGGCTCTCCTTTTGGGGGGACGCGGAAAGGGGAAGTGGCGCTCAGCGATCCGCCGGGTCGGAGGCGGGCGGCACCCGCTCCACCACAGCATGTTGCACCCGGCGCGTGGCCGGCTGCTCAACGGCGACGTCCTCGTCCGTCAGGCGGAGATGGATCTCCTCCTTCAGGACAAGCCGCTTCTCGACGACGAGAACCTCCTCGACGACGGGAATGATCAGGAGGTTTCCCTCCTGCCGGACACGCGGCATCTCCGACACCTCGCGCCCGACCGGATGTCGCTCCACCTCGGCATGGCGCCGGCGAAGCGTCTCGCGCAGCACCTCCTCCTCCACCTCGGTGGAGAGGGAAACCCGCACGCGTCCGGTTTCGACCACCCGCTTGTCGAGGCGCAGGGTTTCCTCGACGACGGGCAGCACGGTTTCCTCGGGAACCTCGCCCGGCATCACGACCTCATCGCGGGATGCCAGAGAAACGGGCGAGTCGCATGGGGGTTGCGGGACGTTCCGGTTACAGCAACGGGGCCAGGAACGGCACCGCGCCGCCCCTGGCCCCGTTTCCCGCGCCTGACTCCGCCCTAGCGGGCGTGCCGCTTCGGCCGCGCCTTGCGGCGAAGCTCCATCAGATCCGCCTCCTCCCGCGCCGCGCTGCGGAGCAGGGCTTCCTGGCCCCAACGGTACTGCGGCGGGCAGGCGGTGCGCACGCCGTAGCGGGCGGCGGCCTGCAGGGTGAAGGCCGGATCGACCAGATGCGGCCGCGCCAGCGCCACGAGATCGGCCCGCCCGGCCGCGAGGATGGTGTTGATCTGGTCCGGGCCGGTGATGCTGCCGACGCAGATCGTGGCCACCTTCGCCTCGTTCCGGATCATGTCGGACCAGGGCACCTGGAACATGCGCCCGTAATGTGGCGCGCTGCGCGCCACCGTCTGGCCCGTGGAGACGTCCAGCAGGTCGCACCCCTCCTCGGCGAAGGCGCGCGCGACGGCGAGCGTCTCCTCATCCGTGATGCCTCCCTCCGCCCAGTCCGTGGCGGAGACACGCACGCTCATCGGCCGGTCCGCCGGCCAGGCGGCCCGCAGGGCCCGGTAGACCTCCAGCGGATAGCGCAGCCGGTTCTCCAGGCTGCCGCCATACTCGTCCGCGCGGTGGTTCAGCAGCGGCGAGAGAAAGCTCGCCATGAGGTATCCATGCGCGCAGTGGAATTCGAGCATGTCGAAGCCCGCCCGCGCCCCACGGCGCGCCGCGGCCACGAAGTCGTCCCGCACCTTGTCCATCTCCGCGCGGGTGATCGCGTGCGGCACCTGGCTGTTCGGGAAATAGGGCTGCGCGCTGGCCGAGACGATGGGCCAGGCTCCCTCCTCCAGCGGCTGGTCCATCCCCTCCCACATCAGCTTCGTCGCGCCCTTCTGCCCGGCATGGCCGAGCTGGAGGGCGATGCGGCTCTCGCCATGCGCATGGACGAAATCCACGATGCGCTTCCAGCCCGCCTCCTGCGCATCGTTCCACAGGCCCGTGCAGCCCGGCGTGATGCGCGCCTCCGGCGAGACGCAGGTCATCTCGGTGAAGATCAGCCCCGCCCCGCCCGTGGCGCGCGCGCCGTAATGCATGAGGTGCCAGTCATCCGGCATCCCGTCCGTCGCCGAATACTGGCACATGGGCGAGACGACGACGCGGTTGGGAAGCGTCATTCCCCGCAGGCGGAAGGGCTGGAACATCGGCGGCGCGCCCCTCACGGCGGGCAACCCTCCGGCCGCCACCTCGCCCTCGAACAGCGCGCGCGATTCCTCCACGAATTCCGGCGCGCGCAGGGCCAGGTTGTCCCAGGTGATGGCCTTGGAGCGCGTCATCACCCCGAAGGCGAAGCGCGTCGCCGGCATGTGCCAGAACCGGTCCACATGCTCGAACCAGACCAGCGACACATCCGCCGCATGCTGGATCTTCTCCACATCCTCCCGCCGGCCGGATTCGAAGCGCGCCAGCGCCTCCTCCACCGCTCCGCCCCGCATGAAGGCGCCATGCAGCGCGATCGCATCCTCCATCGCCAGCTTCGTGCCCGAGCCGATGGAGAAATGCGCCGTGGCCTTGGCGTCGCCCAGCAGCACCACATTGCCCCTGGACCAGCGGGCGCAGCGCATCATCGGGAACTGCCGCCACATGCTGCGGTTGGTGACGAGCCGATGGCCCTGCAGCTCCTCGGCGAAGACCTCCTCCAGGAAGGCGGCGCTCGCCGCCTCGTCCATGGCGCCCAGCCCCGCCCGCTCGAAGGTCTCGGGATCCGTCTCCAGCACCCAGGTGCTCGCATCCCTCTCATACTGGTAGCAATGGGCGATGAAGATGCCTTCGGGCCGCTCCTTGAAGAAGAATGTGAAGGCGTCGAAGGGCCGGGTGCTGCCCATCCAGGCGAAGCGGTTGGGGCGCAGGTCGATCTTCGGGGCGAAATGCTCGGGGTCGCTGTTCCGCACGGCGCTGTTGATGCCGTCGGACGCCACGATCAGGTCCGCATCCGGAAAATCCTCCGGCCGCGCCTCGCGCCCGAATTCCAGCTCCACCCCTAACGCGCGGGCCCGCTCCTGCAGCAGCATCAGCAGCGTGCGGCGCGAGCAGCCGCAGAACCCGTTGCCGCCGATCCGGTGCACGGCGCCCTTGGCGTGGATCTCGATGTCGTCCCAATAGGCGAAGGCGTCGCGGATCGCTTCGTAGGAGGGCTGGTCCGCGCGCTCGAAGGTTTCCAGCGTCTGGTCGCTGAACACCACGCCGAAGCCGAAGGTGTCGTCGGCCCGGTTGCGCTCCACCACCGTGATCCGCGCCTCCGGCCGGTCCCGCTTCATCAGGATCGCGAAATAGAGCCCGGCCGGCCCGCCGCCGATGACCGCGATCCGCATGGGAAGCCTCCTGGATGCCCGAACCGGAAATAGTTTAGGCTTCAACTTTCAGGGGGTTCAACAGGCTTGCGGCGGCCCTCCGAAACATTTTAGGCTTCAAGCATCATGGACGGCATTTCCGGGCGGCAGGCAATCGTGACGGGGGGAGGCTCAGGCATCGGCCTGGCCATCGCCGCCGCGCTGACCGGGGCGGGCGCCGCGGTCACCGTACTCGGCCGGCGCGAGGCGCCGCTGCGGGCCGCCGTGGAAGCCGGCAAGGCCCAGGGCTTCGAACTGGCCGACATCACGGCGGAAGGCGCCTTCGCCGCCGCCCTCGCCCGCTGCGGCCACCCCGCCATCCTCGTGAACGCGGCCGGCGCCGCCGAAAGCGCGCCCTTCCTCCGCACGGGGGACGAGCTCTGGGACCGGATGCTCAAGGTCAACCTGCTCGGCGCCGCCGCCACCACCCGCGCGGTGCTCCCCGCCATGCTGGAGGCCGGCTGGGGCCGGGTGGTGAACATCGCCTCCACCGCCGCGCTGCGCGGCTACCCCTATGTCACGGCCTACACGGCCGCCAAGCACGGGCTGCTCGGCCTCACCCGCGCCCTCGCGCTGGAAGTGGCCACCAAGGGCATCACCGTGAACGCCGTCTGCCCCGGCTTCACGGAAACGGACATCGTGGCCGAGAGCGTGGCCCGGATCACCGCCAAGACCGGCCGCAGCGAGGCCGAGGCGCGGGCCGAGCTGGCCCGCCACAACCCCCAGGGCCGGCTGGTACGGCCCGAGGAGGTGGCGGCCGCCGTCCTCTTCCTCTGCGGCAACGGAGCGAGCGCCGTAAACGGCCGCGCCATCGCGGTGGATGGAGGCGAGGTGCCATGACCCCGCCCGACACGCATGTGGATGCCGAGACCGCCCTGGACCACGCCCCGGCCGGTCACAAGGACGACCTCCGCCTCTGGCTGCGCATGCTCTCCTGCGCCCGGCTCATCGAGGCCGAGATCCGCCGGCGACTGCGCATCAACTTCGACACCACCCTTCCCCGCTTCGACTTCCTCGCCCAGCTCGAACGCGCCCCGGATGGCCTCACCCCCGGCGAGATCAGCCGCCGCATGATGGTCACCGGCGGCAACGTCACCGGCCTCGCCGCCAGGCTCGAGGAGGAAGGGCTGATCGAGCGCCGTGCCGTGCGGGAGGACCGCCGGGCCGTCACCCTCCGGCTGACGCCCTCGGGCCGCCGCGAATTCGCGCGCCAGAGCGCAGCACATGAGGACTGGGTGGCGGAGCTTCTCGGCGGCCTGTCCGCCACGGATCGCGGCGCGCTGCTGCGGCTGCTGGACCGCACACGGCGCAGCGTGCGCGGCGCCATTTCGGAGGGCGGGGCATGAGCCTCAAGGATTTTGCGGCCAGGCATGTCCGCCTCACGGTGGAGGGCAAGACGGCCTCCATCCTGCTGGACCGGCCTGAGCGGAAGAACCCGCTGACCTTCGAATCCTATGCCGAGCTGGTCGCGATCTTCCGCGCCGCCGTGCAGGACGACACGGTCGGCGCCTTCGTCGTCTCCGGCTCCGGCGGCAACTTCTGCAGCGGTGGCGATGTGCACGAGATCATCGGCCCGCTGCTGGACCGCGACACCAAGGGCCTGATGCAGTTCACCGCCATGACGGGCGAGCTGGTGAAGGCCATGCGCGCCTGCCCGCAGCCCATCCTTTCGGCGGTGGACGGCATCGCGGCCGGCGCCGGCGCCATCATCGCCATGGCATCCGACCTCCGCATCGCCACGCCACGCGCCAAGGTCGCCTTCCTCTTCAACCGCGTCGGCCTCGCGGGCTGCGACATGGGGGCTTGCGCCATGCTGCCCCGCATCATCGGCCAGGGCCGCGCCTCGGAACTCCTCTACACCGGCCGCTCCATGTCCGCGCAGGAAGGGCTGGAATGGGGCTTCTTCTCCCGGACCGTGGAGCCCGAGGCCCTGATGCAGGCCGCCGAGGACCTCGCGCGCGGGATCACCGAGGGGCCCGGCTTCGCGAATGCCATGACCAAGCGGATGCTCGCCATGGAATGGGCCATGTCCATCGAGCAGGCCATCGAGGCCGAGGCCGTCGCCCAGGCCCTCTGCATGACCACCGCGGATTTCCGCCGCGCCTACGAGGCCTTCGCGGCCAAGCGCCGCCCGGTCTTCGAGGGCAACTGATGCCCGACCGCGACTTCCTCTCCTGGCCCTTCCTCGAACCCCGCCACCGCGAATGGGCGGAGGAGGTCGAAGCCTGGGCGGCCGCGCATGCGGCCCGCCTCTCGGAAGGCGACACGGACGCGGCGGTGCGCGCGCTCACCCGGGCCATGGGGGATGCCGGGCTCCTCCGCGTGGCGGTCCCCCGGGATGGCCGGCTGGACGTCCGCTCCCTCTGCATCGCGCGCGACACCCTCGCCCGCCATTCCGGCCTCGCGGATTTCGCCTTCGCCATGGCGGGGCTCGGCACCGGCTCCGTCACCCTCTTCGGGGATAACGCGCTGAAGGATCAATTCCTCCCCGCCGCACGCGCCGGCGCCGCCCTCGCCGCCTTCGCGCTCAGCGAGCCGGAAGCCGGCTCCGACGTCGCGGCCCTCTCCACGAGCGCCAGGCGGGACGGCAACGCCCATTGGCGGATCGACGGCAGCAAGACCTGGATCAGCAATGGCGGCATTGCTGGCACCTATGTCGTCTTCGCCCGCACCGGCGAGGCGCCGGGCGCCAAGGGCCTGACCGCCTTCCTCGTCCCCGCCGAAACACCCGGCCTCACCATCGCCGAGCGCATCGAGGTCTCCGCCCCGCATCCCCTCGCCACCCTGCGCTTCGATGGGCTGCGCATCCCCGACACGCACCGCCTGGGCAAGCCCGGGGACGGCTTCAAGGTGGCCATGGCCACGCTGGACGTGTTCCGCTCCACCGTCGGCGCCGCGGCCCTGGGCTTCGCCCGCCACGCGCTGGACCTGACCGTCGCGCGCGCCTCCAACCGCCATCTCTTCGGCGGTCCCCTCTTCAACCAGCAGATGACCCAGGCCGCCATCGCGGAAAGCGCCGTGGATGTGGAGACCTCCGCCCTCCTCGTCTACCGCGCCGCCTGGCTCAAGGATTCCGGCGCGCCCCGCGTCTCGCGGGAGGCCTCCATGGCCAAGCTCCACGCGACAGAGGCCGCCCAGCGCGTGGCGGACCGCTGCGTGCAGATCCACGGGGGGCACGGCGTCGTCCGCGACCACCCGGCCGAAAAACTCTACCGGGAGGTTCGCGCGCTGCGCGTCTATGAGGGCGCCAGCGAGGTGCAGCGGATCATCATCGCCCGCGCGGAACAGGCGCGGGCCGAGGGGGCGGCATGACGCAAACCAGCACGATGACGGCCGAATGGTCCGGCGCCACGCCGGACCTCGCGCCCAGCGCGCATATCGACACCTTCCCGCGTGACAACCTGCCGCCGCGGGACCAATGGCCCGAGCTGCTCTTCGACCTGCCCGACTACCGCTACCCCGCCCGCCTGAACTGCGCGGTCGAGCTGCTGGACCGCAATGTCGGGAACGGCCGCGGCGACCACCCCGCCATCATCACCCCCGAGGAAACCCTCACCTACCGCCAGCTGCAGGACCGGGTGGACCGCATCTCCAACGTGCTCATGCGCGACCTCGGCATGGTGCCGGGCAACCGCGTCATGCTCCGCAGCGCCAACAATGCCTGGATGACGGCCACCTACCTCGCCGTGCTCAAGGCCGGCGGCGTCGTCGTCGCCACCATGCCCCTCCTCCGCGCGAAGGAGCTGGGACAGATGCTGGAAAAGGCCCGCATCACCCACGCCCTCTGCGACGTGAAGCTCCGCGACGAGATGGAGAAGGCGGCCGCCGAGGCGAAGCACCTGAAGCATGTCGTCTACTGGGGCGAGGGGGATCTCGAATCCCGCTGCGCCGCCCAGCCGGCCGGCTTCACCGCCTGCGACACGGCCGCCGACGATGTCTGCCTCATCGGCTTCACCTCGGGCACGACCGGCCTTCCCAAGGGCACCATGCATTTCCACCGGGACATGCTGGCCATCTGCGACGGCTATTCCCGCCACGTCCTCCGCCCGACGCCGGAGGACCGCTTCATCGGCTCCGCCCCGCTCGCCTTCACCTTCGGCCTCGGCGGCCTCGTCCTCTTCCCCTTCCGCATCGGTGCCACCGGCATCCTGCTGGAGAAGGCCGGGCCCGATGAGCTGCTTCCCGCCATCGAGAAGTACCGCGCCACCATCCTCTTCACCGCGCCCACCGCCTATCGCGTGATGGCGCAGAAGGCGGATGGGTTCGACATCTCCTCCCTCCGCAAATGCGTCTCCGCCGGCGAGACCCTGCCACGCGCCATCTTCGATGCCTGGGAGAAGGCGACCGGCCTCCGGCTGATGGACGGCATCGGAGGCACCGAGCTGCTGCACATCTTCATCGCCGCGCCGGAGGAATCCCTCCGCCCGGGCTGCACGGGCCTGCCCGTGCCCGGCTACCAGGCGAAGGTGATCGACATGGATGGCCGGGAGGTTCGGCGCGGAACGCCGGGCTGGCTCGCCATCCGCGGCCCGATCGGCTGCCGCTACCTGGCCGATCCCCGCCAGTCCGATTACGTCCGCCACGGATGGAACGTCACCGGCGACGTCTACATCCAGGACGAGGACGGCTACTTCCGCTACCAGGGCCGCGGCGACGACATGATCGTGGCCGCCGGCTACAACATCGCGGGTCCCGAGGTGGAAGGCGCCCTCCTCACCCACCCCGCCGTGCGCGAATGCGGCGTCGTCGGCGCGCCGGACGGCAAGGGTGGCATGCTCGTGAAGGCCTATGTCGCCCTCAAGCCCGACTTCCTGCCCAGCGATGCCCTGGCCAAGGCCCTGCAGGACCATGTGAAGGCCGAGATCGCGCCCTACAAATACCCCCGCATCATCGAGTTCCTGGAAGCCATGCCGCGCACCGAATCCGGCAAGCTGCAGCGCTTCGCCCTGCGCAAGATGGCCAATCCTTGACGGCCCGCCCCTCCCCCATCCCGGCCTCCCACCTCCCCGCCGCCGCCTACCGCGCGGCGGCACGGGTGCGCTTCGGCGACTGTGACCCGGCGGGGATCGTCTTCTTCCCCAACTGGTTCGTCCTCGCCAACGCCGCCATGGAGGACCTGTTCCGCGAGCGGCTGGGGATCGACTTCCACCAGCTGCACGGCAAACGCGGCATCGGCACGGGCTTCGTCCATGCCGCCGCCACCTTCATGCGCCCGGGCATGATGGGAGATGAGGTAATGCTCACCCCCCTCATCCGCAGGGTCGGTGGCGCGTCCTACGCCATCGACCTGCACATTCATCGCGGGGAGGAGGAACTGGCGCGGCTGGACCTCGTCACCGCCACCACCCACCTCGCCAGCCGCACCAGCGTGCCGGTGCCGCCGGACCTGCGCGCCGCCCTGCTGCGCTACCAATCCGAATGCGGCCCCGTGGCGGGCCAGGAGAACCCCGCATGAGCGGCCCGCTCGACATCCTCCAGCCCCCGGGCTGGCCCGCCCCGAAGGGCTATTCCAATGGCGTCGCCGGCCGCGGCCGCGTCGTGCTCGTCGGCGGCCAGATTGGCTGGGACGAGCAGGGCTGCCTCGCCGAGGGCTTCGTCGCCCAGACGGAGCAGGCGCTCCGCAACATTCTCGCCGTGCTGGGGGAAGCCGGCGCGGGGCCGGAGCATGTCGGCCGCCTCACCTGGTACGTGGTGGACATGGACGAATACCGGGCCTGCCTGCCCGAACTCGGCCGCGCCTACCGCGCCGTGATGGGACGAAACTTCCCCGCCATGGCCCTGGTCTGCGTCGTCGCCCTGGCGGAACCCGGCGCGCGGGTGGAAATCGAGGCGACCGCTCTCATTCCGGACTGATTCTTTCCGCCACGGAGGGCTCCGCCCTCCACCCGCCAAGGGCCTGAGGCCCTTGGAACCTCATCTGACTGCCGTGGATACCCTGATCGAGGGGGTCTCTGCCCCCATCCTGCCTTTGCAGTCGCCTCGGGTCATCGACCCGAGGCGCACCGTCAGCCGAACAATTCCAATTCGAAGAAAAAGAAGAAGGTGAGGGGTCCGGGGAGAAGAATTCCTTCTTCCTCTCCCCGGGACAGACCGACACCCCAGAACGCCCCACCCCACAGAACCCCAAGGGATGCATTGCCCCGCCCCCTACCCTAAACCACCCGCCTCAACGCAGCAGGAAGGCAGCGCGTGCGGCGGGACCAACTCCTCGACAGCCCGGCCCGGTACGGCCTGGTCAGCCGGGTGCTTCACTGGGGCATGGCGGCGCTCTTTGCCTGGCAGTTCGCCGGCATGGGGCTCCGGCTTCTGCTCGGCCGCCATCCCGTCTCGGCTTTCTTCGTCGGCACGCATGCGGGCGTGGGGACGCTCCTCTTCGTGCTGGTGCTGCTTCGCGGCGCCTGGGGCCTGCTGAACGCGCGCCGCCGCCCCAGCCATCGCGCGGGCTGGCTGGGCTGGGCGGCGCGGCTCGGCCACATGCTGATCTATGCGCTGATGCTGGTGGTCCCCGGCCTCGCCCTGCTGCGGCAATGGGGCTCCGGCCGGGCCTTCGCGCCTTTCGGCCTCCCTCTGTGGGGTGCCCGGGAGAGCACGGCGCCGGCGCTGGTGCAGGCCGGCAACGCGGCGCATGGGGAACTGGCCTGGCTTCTCCTGGCCGTTGTGGCCGGGCATGTGGCGATGGTCATCCTCCACCGCCGCCTCCTGCGGCATGACGTGCTGCCCCGCATGGCCGGCCCGCTGCGCCCTGCGGAAGCGCCCCCCGCCTAGAACCCGCCGGGGCTCCCGCCCTTCGCCGCCCCCCGCCGGGTCTCTTTGGCCTCGGGCACGGCGGCCCGCGGCCCCGGCAACTCCCGCTCCGCCGCGCAGGAACACACCACCTGCCCATCCGCCAGGCGGTTCGGCACGGTCGGCTCCCCGCACTGCGGGCATTCTCGGATGGGTTCCATGCTGCCTCCCGGTCCAGCCCTTCCATCTGGAGTGCCGGATCCGGCTGAAAAGCCCGCCACCGCCTTGAACCGGCGGGGCCCGGATGCGAATGTCCGGCCCGCCGCCGGGGGGGCACCCCCGGCCCAGTGTTCGCCCGGCGGGAACCGCCCGCCCCCTTAGGTAACGAGGATCGGAATGGCCAAGATCAAGGTGAAGACCCCAGTCGTCGAGATGGACGGGGATGAGATGACCCGGATCATCTGGGGCTTCATCAAGGAGAAGCTGATCCTCCCGTATCTCGACATCGACTTGAAGTACTACGACCTCGGCATCGAGTACCGCGACCAGACCGACGACCAGGTGACGGTGGATGCCGCCAACGCCACCAAGCAGTACGGCGTGGGCGTGAAGTGCGCCACCATCACCCCGGACGAGGCGCGGGTGAAGGAGTTCGGCCTGAAGAAGATGTGGAAGTCCCCCAACGGGACCATCCGCAACATCCTCGACGGCACCATCTTCCGCGAGCCCATCATCTGCCAGAACGTGCCCCGCCTGGTGCCGCACTGGTCCAAGCCCATCGTCGTCGGCCGCCACGCTTATGGCGACATCTACCGCTCGGTCGAGATGAAGGTGCCGGGCGCCGGCACGGTGAAGATGACCTACATCCCCGAGGGCGGGGAGCCGCAGGAGATCGGCGAGTTCGCCATGCCCGCCACCGGCGGCGTCGCGATGATGATCCACAACCTCAACAAGTCGATCGAGGGCTTCGCCCGCGCCTCCTTCAACTACGGCCTGGCCCGCAACTTCTCCGTCTACTTCAGCCACAAGAACACCATCCTCAAGGCCTATGACGGCCAGTTCAAGGACATCTTCCGCAAGATCTACGACGAGGAGTTCAAGGCCGAGTACGAGAAGCGCGGCCTGACCTATGAGGACCGTCTGATCGACGACATGGTCGCCTCCGCCCTGAAGTGGGAAGGCGGCTATATCTGGGCCTGCAAGAACTACGATGGCGACGTGCAGTCCGACATCGTGGCCCAGGGCTTCGGCTCCCTCGGCCTGATGACCTCCGTGCTGCTCTCCCCGGACGGCAACACGGTGGAGTCCGAGGCCGCCCACGGCACAGTGACGCGCCACTACCGCGAGCACCAGAAGGGCCGCGAGACCAGCACGAACCCGATCGCCTCCATCTTCGCCTGGACGCGCGGCCTCGCCTATCGCGGCAAGTTCGACAACACGCCCGATGTGGTGGACTTCGCCAACCAGCTCGAGAAGGTCTGCATCGAGACGGTCGAAAGCGGGCACATGACCAAGGACCTCGCCATCCTCATCGGCAAGGACCAGCCCTGGCTCAACACCCAGGCCTTCCTGAACAAGCTGGACGAGAACCTGCAGAAGGCCCGCGCCTGACGCGACGCGCCGGCCCTCTGGCCGGCGGCTTGCTAGTCTCAGGGGCGGGTGCCGAAAGGCCCCGCCCCTCTCCTTTTCCGGCGGTTCCCATGCCCGGCTTCCTCACCCCGCTCGACCTCGCCGCCCTCGCCGTCTTCCTCCTGTGCTGGGTCGGCTACGCCACGGTGGTGGACCGCGTGCCGGCTATCCACCGGCGCAGCGTCATCCACGCGATGAACGAGCACCGCCGCCGCTGGCTCCGCAACGCCATCCCCAAGGAGAACCGCATCGCCGATGTGGGCATCGTGGGGAACCTCATGTCCTCCACCTCCTTCCTGGCGAACACCTGCATCTTCATCATCGGCGGCGGTATGGCGCTCCTCGCCGCCCCGGATGTCGGCCGCCGCGTGCTGAACGCCATGCCCTTCGCCGAGACGCCGATGACGGATGGAGGCTGGGAGGCCCGCGTCCTCCTCCTGCTCGTCATCTTCGTCCGCGCCTTCTTCGAGCTCACCTGGGCGCTCCGCCAGTTCAACTACGGCTCCATCCTCATCGGCGGGCTGGGCCGGACCGAGGCCGCCCTCCCCGCCGCCGACATCGCGGCCGAGGTGGTCAACCGCGCCGCGCGGCACTTCAACACCGGCCTGCGCGCCTACTATTTCGGCCTCGCCGTGCTGGGCTGGATGGTCCACCCCGTCGTCTTCATGCTCGCCTCGCTCTGGGTCGTCTCCGAGCTGCACCGGCGGGAATTCCGCTCCGCCGTCCAGGCCGCCCTCGCCGCCGGCGGGTGAAGCCGCGAATCCCGCTCGCGCCGGACGAGCCGTCCGGGCATTCTCCCGTGGTGAACGTCCCCGCATCGCATCGATCCACCTCCATGGATTCCGCCACCCAGCCCGACGCGGCCGCCCTCCGGCGCGAGCGCTCGATCCTCATTGCCTGCCTGCTCGACTGCGCGGTCATCATCCCCTACGTGGCCTTCGGCCTCGCCGCCAATTCCCTCACCATGGTGGCCGAGGCGATGCGCGGCGGCGCGATGGTCACGCTGGAGCTCGTGCTCCTCGTGGTCCTCCGCCGCATCCACCGCGGCCGGATGACCGAATACGACTACGGCGTCGGCAAGCTCGAGCAATTCGCCAACCTCGCCATTGGCGTCGTCATGGGCGCCTGCGGGCTCTGGCTGCTCTTCTCCGCGGTCACGCGCTGGTGGCACCCGCCCGAACAGGCCGGGCTGGGCCTCCTCCTCGGCACGGCGCTGGCCTTCGCGAACCTGGCCCTCAACGCCCTGGCGCTCCGCGCGCTCTGGCTGGCCGGGCGCGACGGCACCTCCGCCATCATGACCGTCCAGATCCGTAGCCGCGTGGTGAAGCTGCTCTCCTCCGTCCTCGTCGCCATCGCCATCGGCGTGAACGCGGGGGCGGAGCTGCTAGGCAACGCGCCGGGCTGGCTGGGCCCGCTGGCCGAGGCGCTGGGCACCGGCTTCGTCGGCATCGTCATGGTCCAGCTCTCCATCAGCCTCTGGCGGGAAGCCGTGCCGCACCTGCTGGACCGCAGCCTGGACGAGGCGCGCCAGGCCTCCATCAACCGCGCCCTGGCCACCCACTTCACCGGCTACGACGCCATGCTCGGCGTAAAGTCCCGCATCGCGGGGAACCTGGCCATCATCGACATCGCCCTGGGCTTCGAGCCCGGCCGCCGCATCGGCGAGATCCAGGCCGTGACGGACGCCGTCTCGGCCGAGCTGCAGGCCCTCAGCCCCGGAGCCCTGGTCACCGTCACCCCCGTCGCCCTCCCCCGCTGAACGGCACCCGCGCGCCACAGGGAGCGGAATTCTCCGCCGCGGCGACCACCGCCGGTTGCGGAACCATCCCGGCGACGCAACGCTGGCGCGTCCGGCGGCAACAGAGTCTGCCGCGCGTCACCGCTGGCCAGGAAGAAGCCCCCGCATGAAGCGCCATGTCCGACTCATCGCCGCCGGCGCCGTGGGGAACGCGATCGAGTTCTACGACTTCCTCATCTTCGGCTACCTCTCCCTGCAGATCGGCGAGGCCTTCTTCCCGGCGGGCGACGGGGTGGCCGCCATCCTCGCCTCCCTCGCCGCCTTCGCGGTCGGGATGCTGATGCGCCCCCTCGGCGGCCTCGCCTTCGGCCTGCTGGCCGACCGCGGCACCCGGCTCCGGGCGCTCGTCACCTCCGCGGCCATGATCGCGGTGCCCACCTTCGTCATCGGGCTGCTGCCGGGCTACGAGACCATCGGCGTCCTCGCCCCCATCCTCCTGGTGCTGCTCCGCGTCATCCAGGGCCTCTCGCTGGGCGGCGAGTTCCCGGCCTCGCTCGTCTACCTCGTCGAAAGCGCGCCGGAGGGCCGCCGCGCCCTTTTCGGCAGCTTCGCCACGGCGGGGGCCACGGGCGGCATGCTCCTGGGCACCGCCACCTGCTACGTCACGGCCAGCCTGCTCGGGCCGGAAGCCATGCTGGATTGGGGCTGGCGCATTCCCTTCCTGCTCAGCGCCGTGCTCACCATCGCCGCCGTGCTGCTGCGCCGGGCCCTGCTGCGGGACGACCACACCCCGCCTCATGTTACCCAGCCCGTCGCCACCGTGCTGCGGCAGAACATCCCCGGGCTGGCCGGCGTGTTCTTCGCCAACATCCTCACCGGTACCACCAGCTTCGTTGTCTTCATGTTCATCGTGCCCTGGCTCATGCAGGCCGCCGGCATGGCCTATGACGACGCGCTGGCCGTGAACCTCCAGACCCTCATCCTGCTGTTCTTCGCCATGCCCCTGGCCGGGCTGCTCGCGGACGGCATCGGCCATCGCCGCACCGCCCTGCTGGGCGTGGCGGGGCTGCTGCTCGGCGCGCGCCCCCTGCTGGCCATGATGCGGAGCGGAGACCCGATGCTGGACACGCTGGGCGAGGCCGGGCTCGCCTGCGCCTTCGCCCTGCTCGTCGCCCCCATGGGGCCGCTGATGACAGGCGCCTTCCCCGCCCATGCGCGCGTGACCGGCATCGCCCTGGCCCATGGAAGCGCCGTCGGCATCTTCGGCGGTCTGGCCCCGGTGGTGGTGCAGTACCTCATGCGCGAGGCGCATGACGTGATGGCACCCGCCCACGTCGTGATCGGGGCCAGCCTCATCTCCGGCGCCAGCCTTCTCCTCGCCCGCTCCTGGCAGGCCAGCGCGCGTGCGGAAGCGGCCCACTCGCCAGCCCAGGCGCCCCGGGCCACCGGGCCGGCATCCTCCTGATCCGCCCGGGTTCGCGTCGCGGCCCGCCGCCCCGCCACCGGGCACGGGCCAACGGCGTTAACCCGGCGGAAACGGGAGGACGCAATGACACGGCTCGTGGCTGGCTGGCTTCTGCCGCAGGAGGAGCGCGCGCCGCTCCTCGCCCTCATCCCGCCCCGCTATGCCCGGGTCGTGGCCCACCACGTCACGCTCAAGCCCGGCGCGCGGAAGGAGGCCCCCCTGCCGCGCGAAACCTCCGGCCGCGTGGTCGGCCTGGCGGATGACGGAAAGGGCGTGCAGGCCCTGGTCGTGGAGATCGGCGGCACCACGCGCCGCCCGGACGGCTCCACCTGGCACATCACCTGGTCCCTCGGGCCGGGCCGGAAGCCGGTGGAGAGCAACGACGTGATCCGGCAACACCGCTGGACGCCGCTGGAAGCCCCGCGCGACATCCGCCTCGAACCCGCCATCTTCGACAGCACGCAATAGGGGCGGATCAGCCGCCCGTCGGGCCCTCGCCGGAGAAGCCGAGCTTGCGGAGCGCGGCGATCGACCGCTCCGCCGAGACATGGTGGACGAAGATGCCACCCTTCGCCTCCCAGCCCTCGCGGGCGGAGGCGCGGTCGTCCACCAGCACATGGCCCGGCCCGGACCAGCGCGGCTTCTCCCGGCTCATGCAGGTGATCACCGGCACATGCGCGCCCAGCATCCGAGCCACCCACTGCTTCTTCTGCGCCGGCGCCCAGCTCCCCAGCGGAAGCCCCGTCAGGATGGTCGGCCGGTGCGGCTCGCAGAAGCGCCACAGCGCCTCCGCGTCATGCATGAAGTCCAGCGTGTCGAAGAAGGCGGGCGCCTTGGCCAGCGCCGCCCACATCCGCTTCAGCGGCAGCTCCTCCGGCCGGCGGCCGGTCACGACCTTCACCCCCCAGTCGAAATCCGCGAGCACGCCGTCGAGGTCGAGGAACAGCGTGTGACCGCTCATGCCGCCCCCCGGCTAGGCCGCGGCATGCTGCTCCCGCAGCTTGAGGAATTTGAGCATCGGCCACTCCTCCTCCGCCCGGTTCCGCCGCCAGTCGCTGGTGAAGAAGGCGACCAGCGCCCCGTCATGATCCTCGGCCGTGTCATGCGGGGCAGACTGCCGGAACTTCTCCATCGCCGCCTTATCGTCTGATACGACCCAGCGCATCATCCCCCAGGGCGTCGCCTCGTAGCGGCTGGGCACGGAGTATTCGGCCTTCAGCCGCTCGGCCAGCACGTCCAGCTGCAGCGCGCCCACCACGCCCACCACGGGTGGCGTGCCGTCCAGCGGGCGGAAAAGCTGCACCACCCCTTCCTCGGCCAGCTGCTCCAGCGCGGTGCGGAGCTTCTTGCCCACCATCGCGTCCTCGATCATCACCCGGCGCAGGATCTCGGGGGCGAAGCTCGGCACGCCCCGGAAGTTGATCTGCTCGCCCTCCGTCAGCGTATCGCCGATGCGGAGAATGCCGTGATTGGCGATGCCCACCACGTCGCCCGGCCAGGCCTCCTGCGCCACCTGCCGGTCCTGGGCGAAGAAGAAGAGCGGCGCGTTCACCGGCACCTGCTTGCCCGTGCGGGTCTGGCGCAGCCGCATCCCCTTCTCCAGCCGGCCGGAGCAGATGCGGAGGAAGGCCACCCGGTCCCGGTGGTTCGGGTCCATATTCGCCTGGATCTTGAAAACGAAGCCCGTCAGCGCCGCCTCGTCCGGCTGCACACGCCGCGTATCCGCCGGCCGCGCGCCGGGGTGGGGGGCAAAGCGCGCCAGCCCCTCCAGCAGGTGCCCGATCCCGAAATCCCGCAGCGCCGAGCCGAAATAAACCGGCGTCATCGTGCCCTGGCGGAAGGCCTCCAGGTCGAAGGCCGGGAAGGCGCTGGCCAGCTCCGCCCCCTCGCGCAGCGCCTCCGCCTCGGCCGCCGGCACCAGCTCGTCGATCTTCGGATCGTCCAGCCCCGAGAGCTTCACCGGCTCCGACCCCTCGGCCAGCAGGTGCAGCGCCGGCTCCAGCATGTCGTAGGTGCCGAGGAAGCCGCGCCCCGAGCCCACCGGCCAAGCGGCCGGCGTCACGTCCAGCGCCAGGGTCTTCTCGATCTCGTCCAGCAGCTCGAAGACGTCCCGGCTTTCCCGGTCCATCTTGTTGATGAAGGTGATGATCGGGATGTCGCGCAGCCGGCACACCTCGAACAGCTTGCGCGTCTGCGCCTCGATGCCCTTGGCCGCGTCGATCACCATCACGGCGGCATCCACCGCCGTCAGCGTCCGGTAGGTGTCCTCCGAGAAGTCCTCGTGGCCTGGCGTGTCGAGCAGGTTGAACACCACCCCGTCCCGCTCGAAGGTCATGACGGAGGTCGCGACCGAGATGCCGCGGTCCTGCTCGATCTTCATCCAGTCCGAGCGCGTCCGCCGCCGGTCGCCCTTGGCGCGCACCTGCCCGGCCAGCTGGATCGCGCCGCCGCGGAGCAGCAGCTTCTCCGTCAGCGTCGTCTTGCCGGCGTCGGGGTGGGCGATAATGGCGAAGGCCCGGCGGCGGGCCGCTTCCCGCGCAACCGCCGTGGCACCCGCGGCGGTAGCCGGCAGGGCCTCGATAGGGGTGGTCTGATCCATGGTCGCTATCTGGCGTTCTTGCGCTCCCGGTGCAACACGCAGCTGCGGCGGGGCCGCTACCCGTAGCGCCGCCGCAGCCCGTTCAGCGCCAAGGTCAGCACCCCCCCGAACAGGATCACCCCCGCCACCGGCCGGGGCGTGCCATCCGCCAGCGCCCCCACCGCCATGCTGCCCACCGCCGCCACGGCGAATTGCAGCGTCCCCAGCATCGCCGAGGCCGTGCCGGCCCGCTGCCCATGCCGCGCCAGGGCACCCACGGCGGAATTGGGCATGATGAGGCTGCTCGCCGTCAGCATGATCAGCACCGGCGGGAAGAAGCCCCACATGCCGCCCCAGCCCGTGAAGGCTAGCAGCGTCAGCACGCCCGCATTCGCCAGCAGCACCAGCGATGCGATCGTCAGCACCCGCCCCGGGCCGAAGCGGGCCGAGAGCAGCGGGTTCAGCTGCGCCCCCCCGATGAAGCCCGCGGCGCTGCCGCCGAAGATGATGGCGAACTGCCCCGGCGTGATCCCGAAATGCTCGATGTAGATAGCCGGAGCGCCGCTGATATAGGCGAAGATGCAGAACATGACCGCCGCACCCATGAGCGCGTGCGTGAGGAAGACCGGCTCGGCCAGCACCCGCCCAAAATTCCGCAGCAGCGCGGCCGGCCCCAGCCGGAGCCGCTTCTCCGGCGGCAGCGTGTCCGGCAGCAGCCACCAGACCAACAGCCCGGACAGGGCGCCATAACCCGCCATCACCCAGAAGATCGAGCGCCAGCCCGCCACCCCGAGCAACCCGCCGCCCAGCGAGGGCGCGAGGATCGGCGCGGCGCCCATGACGAGGATGAGGCGGGACATGATCCGCGCCGCCTCCAGCCCCGTCACCTTGTCCCGCACGATGGCGCGGGGAATCACCGAACTCGCCGAGGCGCCGAAGGCCTCCACGAAGCGGAAGGCCGCCAGCCAGCCCATGTCCGGCGCCAGGGCGCAGCCGATCGTGGCCGCGGTGTAGAGCACGGTTCCCACCATTAGCGGCCCGCGCCGGCCGAAGCGGTCCGACAGCGTCCCCTGCATGATCTGCCCCACGGCCAGCCCGAGGAACCAGGTGGCCAGGGTCAGCTGGGCGCTGCCCGGCCCGCTCCCGAACTCCGCCTCCATCTGCGGGAAGGCAGGCAGGTACATGTCGGTCGAGATCGGATTGATGGCCGTGAGAAAGCCGAGAAGCAGGGGAAGCCAGACCGGCATGGGATCCTTCATCGCAGCGCGGCACCCTTGCTGCGCCGCGAAAGCCGGCCTGGGAAGCCCCTTTCGGCGCAGACCGCCCCCGCGCACCGGCTGGAATTCACTTGCGAACGATTATCATTCCAGGCAACCTGACCCGACCAACACCGCCGGAGATTCCCCCATGGCCACTCGCGGCCTTCCGAACTGGCCCTGGAACGGCGCCGCCCCGGACGAGCTTCCCCCCGCCGAAGCCGTGCTGCTCGACGCCATCCGATCCTGGGTGGAGGCCACGCGAAATGGCGGCGCCCCGCTCGTCGCCCTGCGCCTGCCGCTCGTGACCGAAGGCCTCGGCGAGGCCGCCGGCGCGCTGGATGCCGTGCTGCGGGCCCTGGCCTGCCCGGGCTCAATGGGATGCCGGCTCTGCCCCCGAATCACCCCGGCGGAGGGCACGCTCCTGCTCGGCCTCGGCCTGGCCCAGCGCGCCACGCGGCGCGAGGCGCTGGCCGCCTTCCTCCAGCTCGCCCCGCCCGCAGCCGCCTATGCCGCCATGGGCCCGGCCCTGGCGCTTGGGCTGATGATGCGGCGCTCGGGCCTGCTGCTGGCCAACCCTCTCCGGGCGACCTCATGAGCTGCTGAAGGCCCGGCGGGACGGCGGCCTCAGCCGCCCTCCCGGGGCACCGTCACCAGCGGCGGGACTGCCCGCAGTCGAGATGGACGAAGCCGTCCCGGCGATACAGCCCCACACCGCCAAGCCCCATGGACGCCGCCAGCCGCGCCATCTCATAGGAGTTCCGGCTGGGCAGCCGCATGTCGCCCGCCATGCCGGACATATGCAGCGACACGGTCGAAACGCGCCCGGAACGCCTCGCATTCGCGGCATTGGTCTCGGGCGAGCGGTAGCCGCTGATCACCTCGAAGGCCTCGGTCGCCTCCATGCGCGCCGCCACGGCGTTCATCACGTCGAAAAGGCGCGGGTCCATCGGCGTCACCTCCTCGCGCGAGAGGTCACGGAACACCCAGTCCAGCCTGCGCAGGGCTTCGGTGACATAGCGGCCATCGGCGAAATACACGCCGGAGAAGGCGTCGCTCGTATAGGCGCGCTTTACGTTCAGCCGCCGCGCGCCCCGCGCCACCTGCGCCTCGGCCGGCGCCACCGCGCTGCAGGCCAGCAGGCCGATCCCGGCCCCGATCAGGGAACGCCGCCCGAGCCGCGCATCCGCGCAGCAGGGGCATTCCGGCTCATGCGGCCGGTTGCCGGAGAGGACGCGGATCATCGGGCAGCCCCCCCGGACGAGGCCATGCGCACCCCGCCGCGATCCATCTCGCGCACATAGGCGGCGTCCAGCCCATAGATGTCCGGGCGCAGCCTCACCCGCCCGCCCTCGACCACGGCCGTGGTGTAGTGGAGCCGCACGGGAAGCGAGCGCCGCAGCCCCACCGATTGCGTCTGGCGGCTGTCATAGGCGCGCTGGATGCGCCCCGCGTCCCAGCCCATCCCCTCGAAGGCGATGTTCAGCAGTTCGTTCGGCTGCGCCAGGCGGATGCAGCCGGACGAGAAGGCCCGGTCCGGCCGGCCGAACAGGCTCCGGTCCGGGGTGTCGTGCAGGTAGATGTCGTCGGAATTGGGCATGATGAACTTGATCCGTCCGAGCGCGTTGCCGTCGCCGGCGTCCTGTCGGATGAGATAGGGAAAGCGGTCCTGCCGGATGCTGGACCAGTCCACGGAGGCGGGATTGACCTCCACCCGCTCCCCTCCCACGACGCTGTAGAGACGGAAGCCTTTGGCGGCCATCCCCGCCGGGTCGCGGCGGAAGCGGGGCAGCAGGTCCTCGCGCGCGTTGCGCTCGGGCACGCCCCAGGTCGGGTTGAACTGAATGGTGGTCAGGCGCGCCCGCATGGTCGGCGTCGCCCGGGCGGGCTTGCCGACGATGACGTTCATCTTCAGCAGGACCCGCTCGCCCTCCTGCACCACCAGCACGTAATCGGGGATGTTCACCTCGATCCGCCGCTCATCGCCGGGGCGCATCGGGTTGCGGCGCATGTCGAGCGCGGCGCGGATCTGCCCGAGCCGGGCCGAGGCCGGGCGGTTCAGGAAGCCCTGGCTGATCGGGCCGACCTTGCCATCCACCTCCAGCCCGCTCGCCGCCTGCCAGCGGCGCACCGCCGCCTCCAGCGCCGCGTCATAGGTCGCGCCGCCGTCGCGGGCCGCCGCCAGCACCGGGTCCTCTGCTTTCAGCCGCGCCCGCAGCGCGGGGATGCGCGCCGCATCCTCCATGCCCGGCTCCAGCGTCCCGCCGGGCGGGATGGGCTGCCAGCCGCCGGCCGCCACCACCCCGCCTGCCTTCGCCAGCTCCGCCCGCAGCGCGGGCGCGCCCTCCGGGAGGTTGGCCGCCCGGTCGATCAGCCCCGCCGGCTCCGCCGCCCCGACGAGCTCACCCTGCCAGCGCGGGAAATCGGCGCCTGCCGGATCGCGCAGGATGTCCCCACGGCCCGTGGGCTGGCGCAGCCGCCCGAGCACCAGGTCACCCAGCGCCGCATTCGCCGCATGATAGACGGCCGCGTGGAAGGTGGCTGGCTCGGAGCTGCCCAGGCTGTCCGGCGGGATGGCGTAGGCGGCCACGTCCAGCCCGTCCTGCCCCAGCCTGCGCAGCCGCGCGGCCAGGCGGAACACGGAATCCCAGCTCTGCGGCCCCGGCCCCGCCGGGATGACCGGGGCGGGCGGGGGTTCCGGGAGCGCCTCCGGCGCGAAGGGCTGCCCATGGCCGATCGAGGGCAGCAGGGCCACCATGAGACCGGAAAGCGCGTCGCGTCGTCGCATGGGCGAAGCCATAGCCTCCGCGGCGCCGCACTGCAAAGACGAAAGCAGGCCGTTTCAGCCGGAGATCAGCCAGCCGATCAGCATCACGATCAAGGCTCCGATCACCACCGCCTTCAGCAGGGCCCACCACTCCCCGCGGCCCCCCTCTCCTTCCTCGGCATGCGCGATCTGGCGCGGCGCAGCATAGCGCAGCTCGGCCAGGTTCGAGGGCACCGTGCTGCCGGCGTGGGCGACCGGGTCGCGCGGGTTCGGACCATCTGTCGGGTCACTGGTAGAGGCTGCGTTCCGGGCCATGGCGAATCCTCATGGGATGAGACGGTCGGCAACGTTGATGTAGCGCCTCAGCCCGGATACGCAACGAAAGACAGTGGCCCGCCGCGCGCTTCCGTACCGCGCCGGAACGCAGCGCGCCGGCGCCGGGCCGTCACCCGTCCATCACACCTGCGACGGATGCGCGTATCGCCGCCCGCGCCCGCTTGATCGCGCCGCGCAACGCCGCAACCCTGAACCCATGCCCCACACGACTCCTGGCGATGACATCGCCACAGACCCGGCCTTCGCCGGCGCCGCCCGGTTCCTCGAAGGCCGCATCCCCCCCGGTCTCCGGGTCGTGGCGCCCGATAGCTTCGCCCCCGTGCTCGGGAACCTCGCCGCACCCGATCCCGGCGCGGTGCCGGACTGGGCCGTGGTCCCCACAGGCCGGCCGGGTGCCCTGCCCCCCGCCTTGCTGCGCCGCCTTCTCGCGGAGACGACGGCGGTCTACGCCAATGACGGCTACATCGTCTTCGCCCGCCGCCCGACCTTTGGGCTGGCCGACATGCGGAATTCCGCACCCGTTCGCGGACTGGCCGACAGCCTCCAGACCGAGAGCGCGCGCGCCGGGGTACCCGAGGCCGAACCAGCCGCCGCCCCCCGCCCGCCATCGGGCCCGACCTTCCTCGAAGCCAGCGTGCCCAAGGCCGACAAGCCGCCCGAATCGGCAATGACACCAGTCACGCCGCCCCACGCCCCGGAGATCCCGCGCTCCACCCTCCCGCCCGAGGCGCTGGCCCTGCGGGTCCCCCCGCGCCCCGAGCCGGCGGCTGCCGCGCCCCACCCCCCGGCCCCGCCTGCCCCCGCCCCGGCAGCAGCGCCCCAGCCGGCGGCCGCCGCGCCGCGCCCGACCCCGGTGCCGCTGCCCGCCGCCGCGCCGCCCAAACTCGTGCCGTCCACCGCCCCGCGCCTGGCGCCCCTACAAGCCCCCCTGCAGGCCCCCCTGCAGGCCCCCCTGCAGGCCCCGGCACCCCAGCCGCCGGAGATCCGCCCGCCCGCCGCGCCGCGGACCGGAGAATGGGGCGCCCTACCGGCCCGGCTCCTCGGGCTGCTCGGCCATGGCGCCGGCCAGCGTATCGCGACCTTCGGTCCGGCCGCATCGGACCTCGCCGCCGCATCCTTTGCCGCTTCCGCCATGCTGTCCGATGGCGCCGATCCCCTGCCCGAGGCCAGCCAGGATCTGGCGCTCATCCTCCCTGATGCCGCCTCCCTGCCAGGGGAGCTGGCGCAGGCGGCACGCGCCCTCCGCCCCGGCGGGCTCGCCCTTGTCGTGGCGGAGAACGCGGAATCGCTGGGCCGCCGCCTCGCCGCGGCGCTGGGGCGGCAGGCCACGGCGCCGGGCCTCACCGCGGCCTCGATCCGTGGCGCCGCCCAGGCCGCGGGCCTCCTGCCGCAGCGGCTGGAGGGCCATTCCCTCGACCCCTGGCGCGCCAGCGCGGACAGCCCGCCCTCGGGCCTGGGCGAGGCCGACCCGGCCGCCGCCCTGCTGGAGGAAGCCGGCGAGGCCGCCGGGCCCCGCCACGCGGCCTGGCTGCTGTTCCTCATGCGCAAGGGCTGAACCGGGCGGCTGGCGGCCCCGCCGGGCCCGTGTAATCTCGCCATATCAGCGGAGAGAACGCGGCGGCCCCATGACCTGGTCCATCGTCGTCCACGACCCGGCGAGCGGCGCCTTCGCCGTGGCCGTCACGACCTGCAGCTTCGCGGTCGGCGCCTCCTGCCCGCATCTGCGCGCGGGGGTGGGCGCCGTCTCGACCCAGTCCTTCACCAACCGTTATCTCGGCCCCGCCGTGCTCGACGGAATGGCGCGCGGCCTCTCCCCCGCCATGGCCATCGAGGGCGCGCTGGCCGGGGATGAGGGGCGCCACCTCCGCCAAGTCCATGCCGTGGACCGCTTCGGCCGCAGCGCCGCCTTCACCGGCCGGAACTGCGTGGAATGGGCGGGCGAGCGGACAGCGCAGAACCTCTCCGTCGCCGGGAACATGCTGTCCGGCCCCGAAGTGCTGCACGACACCTTCGCGGCCTTCACCGTGAAGGGCGACAGCCCCCTGCCGGAGCGCCTGGTCGCCGCGCTCGAGGCCGGCGAGGCCGCGGGCGGCGACCGGCGCGGCCGCCAGTCCGCCGCCCTCCGCCTAGTGACGACGGAGGACTTCCCCGATCTCGACATCCGGGTGGACGACCATCCCGAGCCGCTGAAGGAGCTGGCCCGCCTCCTCGCCATCTGGCGGCGCGACCGGGCGCCCTATCTCGACCGGCAGCCCCGGAAGGCGAACCCCTCGGGCGAGATCGACATGGAGGCGACCGAAGCGGCCTGGAAGGCGGCCGGGCTGGACCTTCGCTTCGGGCGCTAGCCGCTCCGCAAGGACCGCCGGCGATCAGGCCGCCCGGCTGTCCTGCCGGTTGACCCGGGCATGGAACTCCGCGGCGGACATGGGCCGGCCGAAGAGGTAGCCCTGCGCCTCGTCGCAACCCTCCGCCCGCAGCAGGGAGAGCTGCCCCTCATCCTCCACCCCCTCGGCATTGGTGGTGACATCCAGCGCGCTGCCGAGCGCGATGACCGCCCGCAGCAGCGCCACCGCCCTCGCATCCCGCGCGAGATGGCGGATGAAGGACCGGTCCACCTTGATCTTGTCGAAGCGAAAGCGCTGCAAGGTGGCCAGGGATGAATAGCCCGTCCCGAAATCATCCATCGCCAGCCGCACGCCGAGCGAGCGCAGCCGCGAGAGGATGCCGAGCGTCTCGGCGCTGTTGGCCAGCATCGCGGCCTCGGTGATCTCCAGCTCCAGCCGCTGCGGCGGCAGGCCGGAACGCGCCAGCGCCTGTTCCACCGTCGCCACGAAGCTCGCCTGCCGCACCTGCAGGGGGGAGACGTTCACCGCCAGATGCAGGTCCCCCCAACCCCGCGCCACATGGCAGGCCTGCTCCAGCACCCAGGCGCCGATCGGCACGATCAGGCCGGTCTGCTCCGCAAGCGGGATGAAGGTCTCGGGGCTGATCAGGCCGCGCGTGGGGTGGTGCCAGCGCAGCAGCGCCTCCGCTCCGGTGATCCGCCGCGTGGCAGTGGAGACCTGCGGCTGGAAGAGGATGGTCAGCTCCTGCCGGGCCATGGCGTTGCGCAGATCGGCCACCAGCGCCCGGCGGGTGCGAAGCCGCTCGTCCATCGCGGGCTCGAACACGCGCAGGCAGGAGCCACCCTCCGCCTTCGCCTGATAGAGCGCCAGGTCGGCATCCTGCAGCAGCGCCTCCGGCCGGCCGTCGAAGCGGCCCGGCGGCATGATCGCGGCGCCGATGGAGACGCCGACGGACCGGTGGTCGGAGGCGATCGGCACCGGCTCCTCCATCACCGCCAGCAGCCGCCCCGCGAAGGCGGCCAGCTGCTCCGGCGCGTCCAGCCCCGGGGCGACGAGGACGAACTCGTCCCCGCCGATCCGGGCCAGCGTGTCGGTCGCCCTGAGGCAGCCGCGCAGCCGCCCGGCCACCACCCGCAGCACCTCGTCCCCGGCCGCATGGCCGAGCGTGTCGTTCACCTCCTTGAAGTGGTCGAGGTCGAGGGCGAGCACGACCAGCCCCGTGCCGTCGCGCTGCGCGGCGGCGAAGGCCAGCTCCAGCCGGTCCCCCAGCAGGGCGCGGTTCGGCAGCCCGGTCAGCCCGTCGAAATTCGCCAGCCACCGCAGGCGCTCGGAAAGGCGGCTCCGCTCCGCCGCCGCGTCGCGGAAGAGGATGCAGGCATCGGTCAGCTCGATCACCTCGCGCGGCGCGCCCGGCGGCGCCGGGGGGATGGGCACGGCCAGGTCGCCCCGCCCCAGGCGGCGCAAGGCCTCGCTCAGTGCCGCCAGCATGCCGCCCAGCCGCCGCGCGGCCCCGGCCGCGAAGGTCATGCTGAGCGCCAGCACCAGCACGGCGCCGGACAGGATCATGGCCAGGGTCTCGTCCATCGCCATGACCCCGGCGCTCGCCGGCAGGAGCAGGAGGATGGCCGGCCGCGTCCCCGAGAAGCCGCCGGGCAGGGAGCCGGGCAGTGGCATGCTCCGGGCCAGCCAGTTCCGCCCCTCGATCCGCAGGGTGCCGCTCCCTGAATGGTCCTCGGCCAGCGCATCCAGCAGCCAGGCCGGCGCCCAGCGGGTCACCGGGCCGGCCGGCAGAGGAATGGTGCTGACCCGCGCCTCCCCATCGACGACGAGGAAAAGGGCGCCCTGCTCCGCCGCCGCCAGCCCCTCGGCCAGGTCATAGCCCAGGGCGGCCGAGATCCGGGCCTCGGCCACCACCCCGCTTGGCAGAACAACGTTGAACAGGCTGCTGACGGAGGGGAGGCCGGCCGCGCCGCAAGCGGCGCCCGCCACGCCGCAGCCCTCCTCGATGCGCCCGCCCCGGTCCGGGTGCCCAGGGCTCTGGACCCGCAGTTCCAGCCCGCCGATCAAGGGCTCCCCGACCTGCAACTCGGAGAGCAGATGGCGCAGGAGCGCACCGTCGAGCGGCCGGTCCGCCGCCAACGTCTCGGCAAGCTGCTGGTCGCGGGAAAGCAGGCGGCCCAGGCCCTCAAGCCGGCCTCGCAGCTCCGCGATCCGCATCTCGACCCGGAGGCTGGCGGCACGAAGCGCGTCCTCGTCCCGGTCGCGCTGCTGGTCCCCCGCCAGCCACCCCACGCCGAGCACGGTCACCACGAGGCAGAGCAGGGAGGGCGCGGCCGAGAGGAAGAACAACCGCGACCGCAAACCCTGCCAGGGAAGGAGACGCCCCGCCATCCGCCTGATTCCCGCATAATTCCATGCGGATCATGGCGCGGGGCGCCTTGCCCGATCGTTAAACGCCGGGAAAGCGTGCCCTCAGGAGGCGCGCCGCACCGGCTCCGGGCCCGGGATCTCGACCGCGATCGCGAGGGTGGACAGGTCCCCGCCCCGCTCCAGCGACACATTCACCCGGCCGGGATCGATCGAGACATGCCGGGCCACCAGCTCGATGATCTCCTTCTGAAGCTTGGGCAGGAAATCCTCGCCCTTGCGGGAGATGCGCTCATGCGCGAGCACGATCTGCAGCCGCTCCTTGGCCTGGGAAGCGGTCTGCGGGGCCTCCGCCTGCTTGCCGCGGAAGAGCTTCAGCCAGCTCATGCGGCCCTCCCACCGAACAGCCGGGAGAGGAAGCCCTTCTTCTCCGCATCCACGAAGCGCATGGGGCGGTCCTCGCCGAGGAAACGGGCCACCGCATCCCGATAGGCCTGCCCGGCGGGCGAGGGCTCGTCGAGGATCACCGGATTGCCGGTGTTGGAGGCCTTGAGCACGCTCTCGCTCTCCGGCACGACGCCCAGCAGCGGAATCCGCAGGATCTCCTGGATGTCCTCGAGCTTCAGCATCTCGCCGCGCTCGACCCGGTTCGGGTCGTAGCGGGTGACGAGGAGGTGCTCCTTCACCGGGTCCTTCTTCTCCTCGGCCCGGCGGGACTTGGACTGGAGCACGCCCAGGATGCGGTCGCTGTCCCGCACCGAGGAAACCTCGGGGTTCGTGACCACGATCGCCTGGTCGGCGAAGTAGAGCGCCAGCAGCGCGCCCTTCTCGATGCCTGCGGGGCTGTCGCAGAGGATGTAGTCGAAGTCCTTCGACAGCTCCTCGATGATGGTGGCCACGCCCTCCTTGGTCAGCGCGTCCTTGTCCCGCGTCTGGCTGGCCGGAAGGATGGACAGCGTCTCCACCCGCTTGTCGCGGATGAGGGCCTGGTTGAGCTTCGCCTCGCCCGTGATGACGTTGACGATATCGAACACCACGCGACGCTCGACGCCCATGATGAGGTCAAGGTTCCGCAGGCCGACATCGAAGTCGATCACCACGGTCTTCTTCCCGGATTGGGCCAACCCGGTCGCGAAGGCGGCGGAGGATGTGGTCTTGCCCACGCCCCCCTTGCCCGATGTCACCACAATCACTTGCGCCATGCGCCGCTCTCCAACCCCCTCATCCCGCAGCCCGCCCCTGCTCGGCCGCCCCTGTTCGGCCGGCGGGGCGAAACATTGCACTCCATCGCATGCCCGGCGCCGGCCCTGCAAAGGGGATTCCGGCCTGCCGGGCAGGCTCAGCCCAGCTTGTCGAACCGCATGCTCTCCCCGATGAGGCAGACCTGCACGGCCCGCCCCAGCGGCGCGTCCCCCAACCCGTCCCGCACCGCGTAATAGCCGGCGATCGAGACCAGCTCCGGCTCGAAGTTCAGGGCGAAGATGCGGGCGGACAGGTTCTCCGACCCGCCCGCGATCGCCCGGCCCCGCAGGGCCCCGTAAACATGCACATTCCCGTCCGCGATCACCTCCGCGCCCGGATTCACGGTCCCGCGCACGATCAGGTCGCAGCCCTGCGCCCAGATACGCTGCCCGGCGCGCACGGCCTGGTCCACCACCATGGTCGGCTGCCAGCCCGAAGGGGGTGGCGGTTCGGGGACCGGCTCGGGCATGGGGGCAGGCGCCGGGGCCGGCGCGGCCGCCAGCGGCTGCTCCCCGGCCGCCCGCAGCGGAGGCAGGCCGGCGGCCTGCGCTGCTGCCCGCAGCTCGGGCCCGCCGCCCGTGGTCCCGATCGGGGCGATCTGGACACCCCGGAGCTGGGCGATGAGATGGTTGAAATCGGGCGCCGCCGCCGGGTCCAGGTCGTCCAGCCCCAGCACGATCGGTGCATTCCGCAGGAAGCCCGGCGCCCGCCGGAACTGATCGGCCAGCGCAGGAACGACCACCTCCACCCGCGGGTCGAGCAGGCGCAGCACCAGGAGGTTGAAATTCGCCCCGCGCAGCCGGAACGGCTCCAATCGGGCTTCGGACGCGGGAGAGGACATACCGGGCTGCGTGATCCTGAGGGCGGGGGTCTCGCCCTCACATTACAGGGAAGTGTCCGGCAGGCGAAGCCTTGCGCCACGTTGCCGACACGCGGACCCTGCGGCGCGGCCCCAGGGCCACATCGCAACCCACAGGCGAGGTCCCATGAGCGGCAAGACGCGCCCGACCCGGGCGGATTACCGGCACTTCCTCGAAATCCCCACCCGCTGGGGCGACAACGACGCCTATGCCCACCTCAACAACGTCGTCTATTATTCCTTCTTCGACACAGTCGTGTCCCGCTTCCTGCTGGAATCCGGCGCCATCGACCTCAAAACCTCGCCCGTGATCGGCGTGGTGGTCGAAACGGGCTGCCGCTACCTCGCCCCCATCGCCTTCCCGGACCTCGTGACCGCTGGCCTCCGCGTCGCCCGCATCGGCAACACCTCAATCCGCTACGAAATCGGCATCTTCCGCAACGCCGAAGACCAGGCGAGCGCCGAAGGCCACTTCATCCACGTCTATGTGGACCGGGAGACCCAAACCCGCCCTACCCCCCTTCCCCAGGCCCTGCGGGACGCCGTGGCGCCGCTGGTTGTCGGGTAGGGAAGAGGAGGGCTCCGCCCTCCACCCGCCAAGCGCCTGAGGCTCTTGGAACCCCGTTCGACTGCCGTGGATACCCCGGATCGAGGGGGTCTCCCGTTGAGGGTGCCTCTTCCTGCCTCTTCAGTCGCCTGAGGTCCTAGACCTCAGGCGCACCGTCAGCCCAGCGATTCCAAACTCTGAGAAAAAGATGATGATGAGGGGTCCAGGGAGAGGAAGAATTCCTTCTTCCTCTCCCCGGGACAGACCGACACCCCAAAAACCTCAGGGCCGCTGTTCCGGCACGAAGCGCACCCCCGGCCGCGCCAGCCCGCCGCCGATCCCGACTGGCGTGCCGTCTGCCCGCCAGCAGGCCGCGCCCGTCAGCGTGCCGTCCGGCCCGAAGGCCACGGCCCCCATGCCGCCGCCCACCGTGGGCACGCGCAGGGTCCGGTGCCCCCGCGCCACGAGCGCCGCCTCGGTCTCGGTGCTGATGCCGGGCTCCAGCTCCAGCAGGTGGCCCTGGCTCCAGACCCGCGGGGCTTCCACCGCCTCCTGCAGCGACATGCGGTGGTCCAGCAGGTTGATGATGGCCTGCATGGCCGAGCCGAAGATGCGCAGCCCACCTGGGAGGCCCAGCGCCACCACCGGCTTCCCGTCCTTCAGCACCATCATCGGCGCCATGGAGGTGAAAACCCGCTTTCCCGGCGCGACCGAGAGCGCTTTTCCCGGATGCGGGTCGAAGTTGTACATGTAGTTGTTGGCCACCATCCCCGTGCCCGGCACGGTGAAGCGCGCGCCGAACAGGCTGTTGATGGTCTGGGTGGTGGCGATGATCGTGCCCTGCCCGTCCGCCACGGTCACATGCGTGGTGTTGGCCGATTCCATCAGCCCCGCCCCGGGCGCCCAGTCCCGCGCATGCGCCATGTCGATCTCGCCGCGCCGCGCCTCGGCATAGTCGCGCGCCGTCAGCTGGGCCACCGGCACCTCGACGAAGGCCGGGTCGGCGGTCGCCACGGCGCGGTCGGCGAAGGCCATCTTCAGCGCCTCGGCCAGGAGATGCACGGCATCGGCGGAGCCGGTCCCGAGCGCGCGCAGGTCGAAGCCCTCCAGAACATGCAGCATCTGCGCGATATGCACGCCGGCCGAGGAAGGCGGCGGCGGCCCGATCACCTCATGGCCCCGGTAGAAGGCGCGGATCGCCTCGCGCTCCACCGGCGCGGCGGCGTGCAGATCCGCAGCGGTGATCAGCCCGCCCGCCGCCCGCATATGCGCCGCCAGGGCATCGCCGAGCTGGCCGTCATGCAGCGCATCCGGCCCCACAGCCGCGATCAGGCGCAGCGTGTCCGCGTAATCCGGGCGCAGCACGCGGTCCCCGGCGCGGATGGGCGTGCCCTGCGGCAGGAAGATGGCCGCGAGCCCCTCATCCGTCGCCAGCTCCTTCGCATTGTCGCCCACAGCGTCGGCCAGGTAGGGCGTGGCGCGCCATCCCCGCGCGGCGCAACGGATCGCGGGCTCCAGCACATCGGCCAGCGGCAGGGTACCGTAGCGCGACAGGGTGTGGCACCAGGCCCGCAGCGCGCCGGGCACAGCCATGGCGAGCGGCCCGAAATGGTTCTGCCGCCCCACCGTCTCCTGATAGTCCGGCAGCACATCGGACACGGTGCGGTACATGTCCGGCCGCGCGGCGGCGGGCGCGGTGGAAAGCCCGTCCACCACCACATGCCGCCCATCCGGCAGGCGCAGATGCGCCACCCCGCCCCCGAGGATGCCGACCATCATCGGCTCCACCACCGTCAAGGTGAACAGCGCCGCGATCGCCGCATCGACCGCGTTGCCGCCCGCCAGCAGCATCTCCGACCCCGCCGCCGAGGCCAGCGGATGGTTGGTCACCACCATGCCCTTGTGGGCCGTGACGGGATGCTTCTCGGTCATGGGGAGGCCTTCGATAGGAGCAGCGGCGCGCGCCCGGCAGGGCGTGGATTCATGCCCCATCCCGGGCGGCGCGTTAATCCCTGCGCTGCCGCCGCAAGGCGAGGTCCAGCAACAGCAGCAGCACCGTCATCGCCACCAGAAGCACGGCCACGGCAGCCATGGCCGGGTCCAGGTTCTCGTTGATCCCGTCCCAGATCTTCCGCGGCAGGGTGAAGACGCGGCGGGAGGCGATGAAGAGCACCACCACCAGCTCGTCCCAGGAATGGATGAAGGCGAAGATAGCGCCGGAGACGATCCCCGGCGCGATGCGCGGCAGGATCACCCAGCGCAGCGTCTGAGGCAGCGAGGCCCCCATGCCCCGCGCCGCGCTCTCCAGCCGTGGGTCGAAGGCCGCCAGCGCCGTGGAGACGGTGATGACCACATAGGGAATGCCCGTCACCCCATGCGCGATCACCACCCCGGTGAAGCTGTCCAGTAGCCCGAGCTTCGCGAAGTACCGGTACAGCCCGATGGCATAGGCGATGCTGGGGATAATGATCGGCAGCAGCATCAGCGCGCGCACGAGCTCCGTGCTGCGCCGCGAGAGCCGCCAGCAGCCGATCGCGCAAAGCGTTCCCAGCACCACCGCCAGCACGGTGGAGGCCACCGCGATGAAGGCCGATTGCAGGATGGCATTCGTCCAGGCCGGCGTCGTCAGCAGCCGCAGGTAGTGCTCGCCGGACAGGGCGTGCACGGGCAGCGAGAGGAAGCGCTGATCGGTCAGGGAGACCGGCAGGATGATGGTGATGGGCAGGATGAGATAGATCACCGTCGCCCAGGCGACCGCCCCGTTCAGCCAGCCCGGCCGATACCCGCCCATCGCCTCAGCCCCCCGCCCCGAAGAGCCGCCGCAGGTTCACCAGCCGCGAGAAGACCGCGAGCGTGGCGAGGATGGCGACGACCAGCACGGTCGCCATCATCGCGCCCAACCCCCAGCGGATGAGGTCGAGGATCTGCAGCTTGATCCATTCGGCCACCATCAGCGTCTTGCCGCCGCCCAGAATGGCCGGGGTGATGTAGAAGCCCAGCGAGAAGATGAAGACCAGCACCCCCGCCGCGATCACCCCCGGCAGGGAAAGCGGCAGGAATACCCGCAGGAACGCCCCCGTCCGGCTCGCGCCCAGCCCCCGCGCCGCGGCCAGCACCCGCGGGTCGATCTCGCGCATGGCCGAGAGCATCGGCAGCACCGCATAGGGCACCATGTAGTGCACCATCCCGATGATGATGCCGAACTCGTTCCAGACGAGCGAAAGCGGCTGGTCGATCACCCCCGCCGCCAGCAGCCCCTCATTCACCAGCCCCTGGCGCCGCAGCAGCGTCACCCAAGCGAAGGCGCGCACCAGCACGGAAATCCAGAGCGGCACCAGCACGGCCAGCAGCCACCAGCGCTGCGCCCGTGGCCCCGCCAGGGCGATGCGATAGGCCAGCACATAGCCGAGCAGCAGCGCGACCGCCGTGGTCACCACCCCGATCCGCAGCGTGGTCCCGATCACCCGCTGCACGCTCTCGCTTGTGAAGAGCCGCTCGTAATTGCCCAGGCCCGGAGAGGGCTCCGTCACGCTGATCGCCAGCACCTGCAGGATCGGCGCGACATAAAAAGCAGTCATCAGCAGGAAGGCGGGCAGGATCAGCGCCCACCACCCCGCGGCATGGCGGCCCTTCGGGCTCAAGCGGCGTGGCCCTGCGGCGCCATGGCGGCATCCTCCGCCACCACCACCGCCGCATCCCGCGACCAGCCCAGCCGCACCGCCAGCCCCTCCGCGGGCGCCACCGGCGAGCGCCAGGCCGGCAGATGCACCCGGATCGCGCCGAGATCGGGCGTCTCCACCGTCACGGCGAAGCCGGTGCCGAGATAGGACCAGGCAGCGATCCGCCCTTCCACCACATTGTCCTCGGCCAGCGCGGGCGCCCCCTCCGCCGGCAGCAGCACGATCTTCTCCGGCCGCAGCGAGAGGAGGGCGCGCCCGGCCGGGGCGGTGCCTCGCGCGACCACCCGCGCGCGGCCGCGCCGCAACGCCATGCCGCCCGCATCCGGCTCCGCCTCGCCCTCGATGAAGTTCGACTTGCCGAGGAAATCCGCCACGAAGCGCGTCGCCGGCCGCTCATACAGCGCCTCCGGCGAGCCCACCTGCATGACATGCCCATGGTTGAGGATGGCGATCCGGTCGGAAAGGCTGAGCGCCTCCTCCTGGTCATGCGTGACGTTGATGAAGCTGCGCCCGATGCGGCGATGCAGCGCCTTCAGCTCCTCCTGCAGCTCCGCCCGCAGCTTCTTGTCCAGCGCCGAAAGGGGCTCGTCCAGCAGCAGCAGGGCGGGGTCGAAGACGAGCGCCCGCGCCAGCGCCACGCGCTGCTGCTGCCCGCCCGAAAGCTGCGAAGGCCGCCGGTCCGCGAAGCGGTCCAGCTGCACGAGGTCCAACGCCGCGCGCACCTTGGCATCCCGCTCCGCCCGCGCCATCCGCCGCACGCGCAGGGGAAAGGCCACGTTCTCCGCCACGGTCATGTGGGGGAACAGCGCATAGCCCTGGAACACCATGCCGAAGTCGCGCCGCTCCGGCGGCAGAGCGGTGATGTCCCGCCCGTCCAGCAGGATCCGCCCCGCGCTCGGCTCCACGAAGCCCGCGATCATCATGAGGATCGTGGTCTTGCCGGAACCGGAGGGGCCGAGCAGCGTCAGGAACTCGCCGCTCGCCACCTCCAGCGTGGCCCCCTGCACCGCGGTAAAGTCGCCATAGCGCTTCGCCACGCCCTGCAGCGAGAGCGCATGGCCGGCCGGCCCGCTCACGACGCGTAGTCCGGCTGCTCGTGGTCCAGCTTCCGCCGCAGCGCCTGCCAGGGCAGCCAGCCCTTCACCGGGCTGTCGCCCATCTGGTCGCGCGCCCGCACCACCACCTCCTCCGGCGGAATGTCCAGCGGCGCGCCGCTGGACTGCGCGGCGAGCTGGATGCGGCAGGACTGCTCCAGATAGTACATCCAGTAGAAGGCCTCCGCGACCGTGCGCCCGACCGTCAGCAGCCCATGATGCCGCAGGATCATGCAGGGCTTGTCCCCCATGTCCCGTACCAGCCGCTCCCGCTCGCCCAGATTGTCGTCCGCCGCGATGCCCTCATACTCGTGCACGGCCACGCGCCCGTGGAATTCCGTGCTGATCTGGTTCAGCGGCAGCAGCCCGCCCTTCTGGGCGGCCACCGCCATGCCCGCCAGCGTATGCGTGTGCATCACGCAATGCGCGCGCGGCGCGCCGAGATGCAGCGCGGAATGGATGACGAAGCCCGCCGGGTTCACCGGCCAGCTCGTCTCCTGCGCCGGCTCGCCCGCCGCATCCACCAGCACGAGGGAGGAGGCGGTGATCTCCTCGAAGAGCAGCCCGTAGGGGTTCACCAGGAACCGGTGCCCCTCCCCCGGCACGCGCACGGAGAGATGCGTGAAGACGAGATCCGTCATCCCGAACAGGGCGAAGAGACGGTAGGCCGCGGCCAGGTCGCGCCGCAGCTCGGCCTCGGTCGGCACATGGTTCGGGTCCGGCCGGACCGGCGGCGGGGGAAGCGGCATGTCAGTAGCCCCGCTCGGGATCATAGAGGTTGGGCAGCGCCGCCCCCGCCTCGAAGGCGGCGATCGCATCCGCCACGTAGCGCGCCCGCTCCCGCCGCCGCGCAACGCTCGCTACATGCGGTGTGACGGTCACCTTCGGATGCGACCAGAGCGGGCTGTCCTCCGGCAGAGGCTCGGGGTCGAAAACGTCCAGTACGGCGCCGGAGAGATGCCCGGAATCGAGGGCCGCGATCAGCTCCGGCACCACCACATGCGAGCCCCGCGCCGCATTCACCAGCGCGGCGCCTTCCGGCAGCTTCGCGAGCAACCCGGCATTCACGATGCCGGCGGTTTCCGGCGTGGAGGGCAGCAGGCAGACCAGCACGTTGCTGCGCGCCAGAAAGGCGTCCAGCTCCGCTTCGCCAGCATAGCTCTCCGCCCCTTCCACCGCCTTGCGGGAGCGGGACCAGCCGATCACGCGGTAGCCCAGCCCGCGCAGCATCGGCACGGCGGCCGCACCCAGCGTGCCCAGCCCCATGATGCCCACCGTCAGGTCGCGCGCCGTGTCCTCGCCCACCTTGTAGCCCCAGCGCCGCTCGGCCTGCTGGCGGGCGAAGTCCCGCCCATGCCGCAGCAGGGTCAGGCAGGCCCAGGCGATGTACTCGCCCATGCGCTGCCCGGTCTCCTCGCCGCCCATCCGCACCAGCGGAACGTGCCGGGGCCATGCCGGGTCGCGCGTGATGTGGTCCACCCCCGCGCCGAGCGAGAAGATCGCCCGCAGGTTCGGAAAGCCCGCCAGCCAGCCCGGCTCCGGCTCCCAGGCCAGCACATAGGCCGTGTCCTCGGCCCGAAGGTCAGGCGCGTCGAAGGGCTTCGCCACGAGGCCCGGCCGCAGCTCGGCCAGCAGCTCGCACCAGTTCTGGCGCACCTTGGCGCCCTCGGCCTTTACCAGAAGCATGAATCAGCCCGTGATGATGTCGATCACGTCCTGGTTCAGCTGGGTGTAATTGTCACCCCACCAATTGCCGTCCAGCGTCACCTGCTGCACGGCGTTCGCCGGATCCGTCGGGTTGAAGCGCTTGAACTCCTCCGGCACCAGCGCTGCCGCGCGCGGGTTGGTCGGCCCATTGCCGAGGAACTTCAGCAGCTCCACCTGCGGCTCGGGGTTGGCCAGCATGCTCGCCAGCAACCGCTGCGTGTTCGCGCCGCCCGGCGCGCCACGCGGGATAACGAAGATGCCCGCCTGCAGCAGCCCCTGGTTCCAGATGAACTTGATGCGGCCGTTCGTCTCCTGCTCCAGCACCTTGGCGCGAGTGTGCCAGATCTGCCCCATCACCGCCTCGCCGGTGCGCAGGAACTGCTCGCTTTCCGACCCGTTCGCCCAGAACACCGCGTTGCGCCGGATCTCCTTCAGCTTGTTCAGGCAGGCGCGGGTGTCCAGCGGATAGAGGTTCCGCGGATCCTTCCCCAGCGCCATCTGCGCCGCGTCCAGCACCGCCAGCGCGTCGCGCCGCATCAGCCGCGTGCCCGGGAACTTCCGCAGGTCGTAGAAATCCGCCCAGCTCTGCGGCGCGCCATTCGGGAACTTGCTGCTGTCATAGGCAAGCACGGAGGAGAAGGAATAGGGCGCCGCCCCGTGCTCCAGCGTGAAAGCCTCGGAGATCGCGTCGCTCTTCTTCACGACGGCGTAGTCGATCTTCTCGACCAGGTTCTGCTTGCCCAGCACGCGCGCGGAGGTCGAGGAGCTGTCGCACAGGTCCCAGGTGACGGAACCGCTGTCCACCATGCTCTTGATCCGCCCGGCCGAGGGGCCGGTGCTGTTCTGGATCACCTTGAAGCCCGCATTCGCGGCCTCGAAAGGCGCGCCATAGAACCGGCCGAACCCCTCATTGGCGATGCCGCCCCAGTTGACGATCACCAGCTCCCTCGCGCCCTGCGCGCGGGCCGGCCCACCCGCCGCCAGCGGCGCCAGGCTGAGCGCGCCGAGCGCGCGCAGCGCCGTCCGCCGGTCCACGCCACGCCGCAGGGCACCCTGCGCGCGTTCGACGCAATCCTCGTGAAAGCTCTGCAGCATCGGTGCTCTCCCCCTGACCTTCGCCCCTTGCCGAAACCCCGGCCCGGCGCAACCCTGCCATGTCTGGGGAAAGTAGCCAGCAATTTTGATACCAGCGGGGGCACCGGTAGCCATGAGCCACTCTCTCCTTGCCGAAGGGTTCCGGACGACGCCGTGGTGGTGGGAGGCCGCCGAGCCCGCCTCCCGCCCGGCCGAGCTGCCCGACGAGGCGGCGGTCGCCATCGTCGGCGGCGGGTATGCCGGCCTTTCCGCCGCCCTCACCCTCTGCCGCCTCGGCCACCGGCCCGTGGTGCTGGATGCCGAGCGCATCGGCTGGGGCGCCTCGTCCCGGAATGGCGGGATGGTCTCGGGCGGGTTGAAGCTCGCCACCTCCGACCTGGCGCGCGCGCATGGCGCGGAACGTGCAGCCGCCATCGCCCGCGACGCCGCCGCCTCCTTCCCCTTCCTCGAGGAGCTGATCGCGCGCGAAGGCATCGATTGCGACTACATCCGCTGCGGCCGCTTCGCCGCCGCCTGGACCCCCGCGCATTACGAGGCTCAGGCCGAGAAGGTCGCCTTCATCGAAAGCATGACCGGCCTTCCCGCCGCCATGCTCCCGCGTGAGCGCCAGCGGGAGGCGCTCGGCAGCGACCACTATCACGGCGGCATGCTCGCCGCCGCCACGGGCAGCCTGCATCCCGGCAAATACGCCCGCGGCCTCGCCGCCAGCGCCGCCGCGGCCGGCGCCACGCTGGTCGACTCCACGCGCGTGGAGGGCATCGCGCAGGAGGGCAGCCGTTTCGTGCTGCGCACCTCGCGCGGCCTTCTCCGGGCGGACGCCGTGCTCGTCACCACCAATGGCTACAGCCTCGACGCCGAGGGCCGCAGCGCCATGCCCTGGCTCGCGCGGCGCCTCATCCCCGTCGGCTCCTACATCATCGCGACCGAGCCACTGCCCACGGAAACGATCGACCGCCTCTTCCCCGGCCGGCGCATGATCAGCGACACCAAGCGCGTGCTGAACTACTTCCGCCCCTCGCCGGACGGCACGCGGGTGCTCTGGGGCGGCCGCGCCTCCTTCGGCCCGACGACGCCGGAGAAGGCCGCCCCCGTGCTGCACGGCTTCATGACGGATGTCTTCCCCGAGCTGGAGAAGGTCCGAATCACCCATGCCTGGACGGGGAACGTCGCCTTCACCTTCGACTTCCTGCCGCATCTCGGCACGCAGGACGGCATCCACTACGCCGCAGGCTGCCAGGGTTCCGGCGTCGCCATGGCCAGCTGGCTCGGCCATCGCGCGGTGCTCCGCATCGCGGGGGCCGAGAACGAGCCCTTCGCCCTCGCCGACCTCCCCTTCCCCACCGCCCCCAGCTATGGCGGCCGCCCCTGGTTCCTGCCCCTCGTCGGCGGCTGGTACCGGCTGCGCGACCGCATGGACCGGATCGCCGCCTGATGCCCGCCCCTGACCTCATCCTCCTCAACGGCCGCGTCGCCACCATGGCCGAGGGCGGCGATTGCACCGCCTTCGCGGTGCTGGACGGCCGCTTCACCGCAACGGGCGAGGACGCCGACATCGCCGCTCTCGCCGGCCCCGCCACCCGCGTGCTGGATGCCCAGGGCCGCCGCGTGATTCCCGGCATCGTCGACGGGCACAACCACCCCGATGCCTATGCCGTGCGCCTGCTGCGCTGGACCCTTCTCTCGCCGGACCGCATCCAGAGCCGGGCGGAGCTGCTGGCCACCATCCGCGCCCGCTGCGCCGAGCTCCCGCCCGGCCGCTGGTTCGCCGGCTACCGGCTGAACGAGCGCGCCAGCGGCGGCTATCCCAGCCTCGCCGAGCTGGACGCGGCGACGGGCGGCCGCCCCCTCTTCATCTTGCGCACCGACGGCCATCTCGGCCTCGCCAACTCCGCCGCCTTCGCCGCCTGCGGCATCGGGCCGGACACGGCGGACCCGCCCTTCGGCCGCTTCGACCGCGACGGCGGCGGCTTCACCGGCCTCGTGCGGGAAACCGCCGCGCATGTCTTCCTCAACGCCATCCACGGCCAGGATACCGAGGAGGACATCGCCGACGGGATGGAGATGGTGCAGGACCAGTGCCTGGCCCATGGCATCACCTCCATCGCGAACTCCCTCTGCCCCTCCAAGGCCATCCGCGCCTACCAGACCATGAAGCGGGACGGCCGCTGGCGCCTGCGGATGGGCATCATCGCCTCGGGCCGCGAAGACGGGCTGATCGAGGCCCTCATCGCCGCCGGCATCCAGTCCGGCTTCGGCGATTCCACCCTTCGCCTGATCGGCGTGGAGTGGTGCCCGGACTGCTCCACCTCCGGCCGCACCGCCGCCTATTACGCGCCCTATCTCGGCACCCCCGTCCCGGGCGAGCCCGTGCCCAATACGGGCATGCTCCTCTATGACCGTGACGACCTCACCCGCCGCGCCACCGCCGCGCACGCCGCCGGGCTGCAGGTGATGATCGAGGGCGTGGGCGACCGCGGCATCGATTTCGCGCTCGACGTGATGGAGGCCGCCCTGGCAGCCCACCCCGTCGCCGACCACCGGATGCGCGTGGAGCATTGCTGCAACGTCACCCCGGAGATCCTGGCCCGGCTCAGGCGCGGCGGCTTCGTGGACAGCTCCGCCACCGGCTTCATGGATGAGCTGGGCGAGGCCTATGTCGCCCATCGCGGCCAGGCGGAGATGGTGAACATGTGGCCCCACCGGGCCCTCATCGATGCCGGCGTTCCCGCCCCGGGGCATTCGGACTTCGCGGTCTGCCGGGTGAATCCATTCACCGCCCTCTCGGCCATGGTCACCCGCCGCACCGCCAGCGGCGCCGATCTCGACATCCGCCAGGCCATCACCCCGCGCGAGGCGCTGGCCGCCTACACCACCCTTGCCGCCTGGGCCCAGCGCGAGGAGCATGAGAAGGGCCGCATCGGCCCCGGCCTGCTGGCCGACTTCGCCATCCTCGACAACGACATCCTGGAGGGTGATCCGGCGGCGATCGCGGGCACCCGCGTGCTCTCCACCCGTGTCGGCGGCGTGGAGCGGCACCGGATGGCATCGGCATCCCCCTGACCCCGACGCAAACAACCGATCGGGAGCGGCGTTGAGCCCCGGCCCCTCCCGGAGACCCCACCCCATGCTGACCGTCGGCGACCGCTTCCCCTCCTTCAAGCTCAACGCCCTCGAGGGCGGCGCGCGCGGGCTGGACCCGAAAACCGCCTTCCGCATCGTGACGGATGCCGATGACAGCACCCAGTGGAAGCTCGTCTTCTTCTGGCCGAAGGACTTCTCCACCCTCTGCCCGACGGAGATCGTGACCTTCGGCCGCATGGCCCCGGACTTCGCCGAGCGCGGCGCCGTCATCTACGGCGTCTCGCTCGACAGCGAGCTGGCCCATATGAACTGGCGCCTCGCCCAGCCCGAATTGCGGGACCTGCCCTTCCCCATGCTCTCCGACATCAAGCGCGAGCTCTCCTCCGCCTGCGGCATCCTCGACCACAACGAGGGCGTGCCGCTCCGCGCCACCTTCCTCGTCGATACCGAGAGCACCATCCGCCATGTCAGCGTGAACGACCTCGCGGTCGGCCGGAACCCGCAGGAGGTGCTCCGGGTCCTCGATGCGCTCCAGGCCGGCGCACTCTGCCCCTGCAACTGGCAGAAGGGCGACGAGGTGCTCCGCGCGGCCTGACACCGCGCGGCGGGCCGGAACCGGGGCGGCGCCGCGCTAGTACCCGGCCTGCCGCGGCAGCCAGAGGGCGATCTCGGGAAAGGCGATCAGAAGCGCCGTCCCGGCCGCCAGCATCAGCATGTAGGGGATGATAGAGCGGTTCACCTCGCTCAGCGGCGCCCCCGTGATCGCCTTGATGACCACCAGGTTCATCGCCACCGGCGGGCTGATCAGCGCCATCTCCAGCGAAAGCGTCAGCAGCACCCCGTACCAGACCTTGCCGATCCCGAGGATCGCGAGCGAAGGCAGCACGGCCGGCATGGTCAGCAGGATGATGCTGAAGCTCTCCAGCACCAGCCCCAGCACGAAGAGCAGGACCATCATCGCGATGAGGAACCCGGTGCGGGACAGCCCCATCTCCGTCACCAGCGCCGCCAGCTCCTGCGGGATGCGCAGCTTGGTCAGCATGTAGCCATAGACCGCCGCGCCCGCGATGATCATCAGCAGCATGGCGCTGGTGCGCGTGGCATCCTGCACGCCGTCCCAGAGGTCCCGCCAGGTCAGGGTACGGTAGATCAGCGCCGCGATCGCGATGGCATAGAGCGTGCCGGCCCCGGCCGCCTCCGTCGCGGTGAACACGCCCATATAGATGCCGCCCAGCACGAAGATCGGCAGCGTCATGGACCAGCCGGCCCGGCGGATGGAGGTGCCGAGCCGCTCCGGCGGCGGCTCGTCCGCCGGCGCCACCGCCTTGCCCTCGGTGACGAAGACATAGAGCGCGAAGAGCAAGGCCATCATCAGCCCCGGCAGCAGCCCCGCGAGAAAGAGCGCGCCGACGCTCGTCTCCGTCACGAAGGCATAGAGCACCATCGGCGCCGAGGGCGGGATCAGGATGCCCAGCGTGCCGCCCCCCGCCACCACGCCGAAGGCTCCCTTGCGGGACATGCCGTAGCGCAGCATCTGCGGGATCGCGATCTTGCCGATGGTCAAGGCCGTCGCGACCGACGAGCCGGAGATCGCGGCGAAGACCGTGCAGGCCAGCACGGTCGCGATGCCCACCCCGCCGCGCACGCCGCGCAGCAGCGCGAAGGCCGCGCCGTACAGGTCGTTCACCACCCGCCCGCGCACCATCACATGCGCCATCATCATGAAGAGCGGAATGGCGACGAGGAGGTAGCCGTTGAGGTTCCCGATGACGATCTCGCCCAGCGCCGGGATGCCGCCCTCGACCCAGAGCAGCACCGCCAGCGGCAGCAGGAACAGCGCCGCGAACATCGGCAGGCCGAGATAGAGCAGGCCGATCAGCACGGCCATCAGGATCAGGAAGGACATCGGGCCCCTACTCGCCGCGCGCCAACGTGTCTCGCGGCAACTCGTCTTCGCCGCTGGGCAGGTTCTCCGGCGTACCGCCCGTGAGCAGCACCAGACACTGCGCCAGCGCCACCAGCAGCAGCACCGTGGAACCCACCGGCAAGAGCAGCTGGATCCACCATTCCGGCACGCCCTCGATCTCGGTCATCAGCCCGACCATCCGCGAGAACTCGACCGCCTCCCACCCCGCCCAGAGCAGGATGGCCGCCACCACGGCCACCGAGGCGGCGCCGACCAGATGCGCCACCCGCGCCAGCCGCGGGCCAAGCCGCCCCACCGCCACATCCACGCCGATATGCTCGAAGCGCCGCTGCGCCTCGGGCGCGGCCAGCAGCACCAGCGCCACCACCAGCCACCCCGCCACCTTGTCGATCCAGGGCTGCGGCGTGTGGAAGACATAGCGCGCCACCACCGAAGCCCCGATCAGCAGCAGGCAAACCACGGTCGAGACCGAGGCCAGCCCACAGGCGAAACGGGAAAGGAGGGCGACGGCGCGCTGCACGATCAGACGGCCCGCAGCAGCTCGATCACGCGCGCGCCGCCCTCGGGCGCCTGGCGCAGGAAGGCGTCCATGACCGGCTTCTGCATGGCATCGCGCCAGGCCGCCACCTCGGCCGGCGACTGCTCGTGCACGGTCATGCCCTTCTCGCGCAGCTCGCCCACCGCCGCATCGGCGGTGCGGACGGTGACATCCACCGCATCCGTCTCGGCCTTGGCCAGCGCCGCCTCGATCGCGCCGCGCGCCTCCGGCCGCAGCCCGTCCCACCAGCGCGGATTCACATAGACCTGCGTAGAGACGCTGAAGAACGGCGAGACCGTGCCGAATTTCTGCACCTCGTAGAAGCGGCGGGACACGGCGGCGGACACATCCGTCAGCCCCGCATCCAGCACGCCGGACTGCAGCGCGCCCACCACCTCAGGCGCGGGCGTCGCGGCCGGCGCCGCGCCCACCGCCGTCAGCGCGGTGTCGATCAGGCTGTTGATGCCGCGGATCTTCACGCCGCGGAAATCCTCCGGCGTCAGCAGCGGCTTGCGGGAGGAGGTGAAGATCGCGCGGTTGGTGGTGAACAGCCAGCCCACCGAGCGCACGGCGCGGCGCGCGGTTAGCCCGTCCAGGAACTTCCGCGCCTCGGATTGCGGGAAGCGGCGGTTCTTCTCCAGATCGGCGAAGAAGTACGGAATGGTCGGCCCCGACATCTCGGGGATGGTGTTGCCCCAGGTGAAGTTGGTGGCCACCGCCGCCTCGAAGGCCCCGCGCGCCACGCCGGGGAAGTTCTCGGCCACCCGCGCCAGCTGCTCCGCCGGGAAGACCTGCACGTCCACCGCGCCGTTGCTGCGCGCCTTCACATCGGCGGCGAAGGCATTCAGCACCCCGGCGATATGGTGGGAGGGCGGGTACTGGTGCGACAGCCGCATCACCGTCGCCGCCTGCGCGGCGGCGGTGCGGATCGCGGGCAGCGGCAGCACCGCCGCCAGGGGCAGGGTCAGAAAGTTGCGTCGCGAGGCCATCGGGCGCCCTCCGGATTTCGTTTGCCCGGGTTTGCGGCGGCTGTTCCCGCCGGTCAAGCAGGCTTCAGCGCCCCTCCTGCGGCGTCAGCAGCCCCCGCAGCGCCCCAGGCGCGAGGATCGAGAGCGGGTCGAGGGCGATATCCGGATCGTCCAGCTTGCCCGTGACGCGGAAATTCGCGGCGAAGAGCCCGCCATTCCGCTCGGCCGTGAAAAGCCGCCCGATGCCGGGAAGGCGGCCCAGGGCGCTGTTCAGCGCATAGGAGGGCACCACCGTCCCCCGCAGGTCGTAGCGCTCCGCCCGCCGCAGGATCCGCCCTTCCATCGTCAGGCCGAGCGAGGCCGAGACCGCCCGCGCCTCTTCGAGGGTCAGCGCCTCGGGGGTCAGCCGGAAGGGCGCGCTCGCCACAGTGAAGCGCAGCCCGGGGCCCCGCACCGCCTCGGGGATTCCGTAGATCGAAAGCGCCTGCAGGAATTTCCCGATCGAGGCCGCCTCCCGCACTCCGAAATCCCGCAGCTCCGCCACGCCGCTCAAGGGCGAGTCCGGCGTGTTGCCGGGCCAGGTGCCGGAGGCATGGAAGGTCCCGCCATCCACCGCGTCGAACACGCCGAGGTCGCGCAGCAGCGTGCCGAAGCCCTCCACCCGCGCCTCCATGGCCCGCCCGGCCCCCCGCGGCACCACCACGGCCTCGAAGCCGCCCCCGCGCACGCCACGCCCGCTGGCCCGCAACTCGCGCAGCACGCCTTGCGCATCCATGAAGGCCAGGGCCTGCACCGGCGCCAGCTCGCGCCCCTCGGCCAGCAGCACGCGGTCGAAGCGCGCATCCAGGCGGAGCGGCGTGGAACCACCACCGCCACCGCCGGCCCTGTCCAGCTCCTCCATCAGCCCACGCGCATCGAGCATGCTGCCCTGCACCCGGATTTCCCACGGCTCCCCGGCCCGGGCGGGGGAGGCCACCTGCCCGGCCAGCCGGCTCGGCCCGATCCGCGCCTCCAGCAGCTCCGCCCCGCCGAACGCCCCCCCGCGGCGGAAGGAGAGCCCGCCGCGCACGGAGAGATTCGGCCCCTCCACCCGCACGCCCTCCACCGCCGTCAGCGTCTCGCCGCGTAAGCGCACCACGGCCTGGGCGCTCGCCGCCACCCCGGCGGGCTTCGCATAGCCGAAGGGCCGCAGCGCCAGCCGCGCCTCGCGCAGATCCGCGCGCAGCGAAACCTGCGCCTCGCCCGAGCGGCGCCGCTCCGCCTGCACCGCATAGCCGAAGGCCCCCGCCAGATAGGGCGCGGGGTTCAGCCCCAGCCGCGCCAGGTCCGCCGCCGCCGCCCGCCCCTCCAGCTGCACCCGCTCCGTCACCTGCGCCGGGGGCCCGCTGCGGAAGTCCAGCTCGGCCTGCACCCGCGCGGGAATGGCGCCCAGCCGCGCCGTGCCGGCCACCTTCATGCCCGAGACATCGACCGCGACATCCAGCTGCGCCGCCTCGACGGACTGCCCCGCCACCACATCCGCGATGCGCCCGTTCGTAACCTTGCCCTGGGCCGAGATCCGCAGCTGCTCGATGGGCAGGTCGTTCAGCAGCGGCAGGCCGATGGAAAGCCGCGCCTCCACATTCCCCCCAGCCGCACCCAGCTCCAGCGGCCGCTTCTCGAACAGGTGCAGGCGGGGGTGGCGCACGAGGTTGAGCACGTCGTTCAGCGGCCCTGCCACCCGGGCATCGATCTCCAGCTTCTCCGCATCCGGCTTGGGCACGCCCAGGTCGGAGATCCGCACCCGCGCCTCCGGCACTGTCAGGCCGGTACCGGACTGCCGCGTCGCCCGCGCCTGGATGACCACATCCTCCCGCGAGAAGGTGACCAGCCCGTCCACCCCCTCCAGCGGCGGGATGGGACGGAGCCAGTGGACGTTCACGCCCTCGGCCCGCAACGTCCCGCCCGCGGCGGTGATCCGCCCGCTGGAGAAATCGGCGGAGGACTCCCCCTCCAGGAACCAGCGCCCCTCCCGCGCCCGGCCCGCCGTCAGGTTCTCGGTGACCCAGACCCGCGCGCCCTCGGCGACGCCCGGCGGCCAGTAGAGCGCGAGGTCTGGCACCGCGATCGCGTCCAGCCCGATCTCCATGCGCCCCTGCCAGAGCCCGTCGCGCCGGTCGGCCTGGGCCTGGGCGGTGATGCGGGGCGCCGGAAAGCCGGGGCGCCCGGCCGGCAGGGCCAGTTCCAGCCGCTCCAGCCGCATCCGCCGGCCATCCCCGGTGAGCGCGATGGTCGCGCCCTCGAAATCCGTCCGCCGCTCCCCCGCGACGATCCGCCCGGCCGAGGACCGCACCTCCGCCCGGCCCTCGAACTCGCCATTGCCGAAGTCATAGCGCCCGCCGAACCGCGCCCCGAGCTGGGCATCGAGCATGGCCAGCGGCCGCAGGGAGGGCAGCGCGGTCGCCAGCGCCGGCGGGCTCACCGAATCGATCTCCAGCGAAACCTCGGCCACCGGCGGCTCCCCCGCCGCGCGCCCGGAGATGCGCACGGGAATTTCCTGGCCCGACAAGCGCAGCCCGCCGGATCCGGCGAGTACCGTCGCCCCATTCTCCGCGCGCGTGACGGAAAGCGCGGCGCGATGGATGGCCCAGGCAAGCTGCAGCGGCTCGTCCCGCACCTGCACCACCCCGCCATCCACCCGGATCTCCCGCAGCGCCGCCAGGGGCGAATCCGGGTCCGCGCCACGCAGCAGCCGGGCGATGGTCTCCGTGGTCGCCTCCGGCTCGGAATCCGGAGGGGCCTCGGCGCCGGGCGTGTCGGCCGGGCCGGAGGAGATGCCGAGGTCGATCGACAGGTCGCCGGCCATGTCCCGCCGCAGCAGCGCCACCGGGTCCCGCAGCACAACCCGTACCGGCGCCACCACGCCGCGGAGCAGCGGCGGCACCGCCACCGACACCTCGGCGGAGGTGAGCGAGGCGCGGGTGCTGCCCGCCCCATCCACCGCCCGCAGCCCCTCCAGCCGGAGGAACAGCGGCTGCGGCGCGCCGTCCTTCCACCCCTCCCAGGCCACCCAGGCCTGGCCGAAATGGACACGCAGCCCCGGGGTCAGCCCGGCCAGCCGCGCCGCCACCGCCTCGTTCACCGCCTCGATCGAGGGAATCGGCATCGGCCCCTGCGCCAGCCGCCAGCCCAGCGCCGCGACTCCCACCCCGAGGAGCATCACCAGCAGCATCGTGAGCCGAAGAAGGAAGGAAACCCCCTGGACGAGGAGGCGCCCCACTTGACCGGGCAGGCGCCTCACGCGTTGCCTTCCCGCGCATGTCCGACGCCGAGCCCTCCCGCCGCCGCCCGCCCACCCCCTTCGACACGGCCGCGGCCGGACGTCTGGCGGAGGACTTCGCCGCCAAGGGCGCCGCCGAGGCGGCCTTCGCGGCCTCCTCCTCCGGCGCCGCCCTGCTGGCCGCGCTCGGCGGCCACAGCCCCTTCCTCGCGGACCTCGCCCTGCGGGAGGCGACCACCCTGCTGCGCTTCGCCGAGCGCGGCGCGGACGCGGCCTTCGCCGGCGCGCTCGACCCGCTCGGCCGCGCCGACCCGGCGGCCAGCTTCAACCAGCTCGGCGCCGCGCTGCGCCAGGCCAAGCGCCAGGCCGCGCTCATCGTCGCTGCCGCGGACCTCTCGGGCGAATGGGCGCTGGACGGGGTCACCGGCGCCCTCTCCACCCTCGCCGAGACCTGCATCGACCTCGCCTGCGCGCATCTGCTGCGCGAGGCCGCGGGGCGCGGCGAGATCCACCTGCCCAACGCGGCGAAGCGCGACCCCAAGGCCGCCAGCAAGGGCTCCGGCCTCGTGGTGCTCGGCATGGGCAAGCTCGGCGGGCGCGAGCTGAACTATTCCTCCGATGTGGATCTGATGGTCCTCTTCGATCCGGTGGCCGCCGTGGATCCGGACCGCGCGCAGGCCAGCTTCGTGCGCCTCGCCCGCGATCTCGTTCGGCTGCTGGAAGAACGCACGGCGGAGGGATACGTCTTCCGCACCGATCTCCGCCTGCGCCCCGACCCGGCGGCGACGCCGCTCGCCGTCTCCATTCCCGCCGCCATCTCCTATTACGAAAGCTTCGGCCAGAACTGGGAGCGCGCCGCCATGCTCAAGGCGCGCCCCGTGGCCGGGGACCGTGGATTGGGCGAGCACTTCCTGGCCGAAATACGCCCCTTCGTCTGGCGACGGCACCTCGATTTCGCGATGATCGCGGACATCCATTCCATCAAGCGCCAGATCCACGCCGTGCACGGCAGCAAGCGCGGCGCGGGGGCCGAGATCGCAGTGGCCGGCCACGACGTGAAGCTCGGCCGGGGTGGCATACGCGAGATCGAGTTCACAGCCCAGGTGGCCCAGCTCATCTGGGGCGGCCGAGACCCGGCCCTGCGCGACCCCACCACCCTCGGCGCCCTCGTCGCCCTGGCGGCCGCCGGCCGCATGGACCGGCGCGCGGCGGCCGACCTCGCCGACGCCTATGTCTTCCTGCGGGACGTGGAGCACCGCATCCAGATGGTGGCCGACCGCCAGACGCACAGGTTGCCGGAAGACCCGGACGGCCTGGCCCGCATCGCCTCCTTCACGGGCTTCCCCGACGCCGACCTCTTCGCCTCCACCCTTACCGGCCATCTCCGCCGCGTCGCCAGCCAGTATTCCCGCCAGTTCGAGGCGGCCCCCGCCCTCAGCCTGCCCGGGGGCGAGGGCTTCGAGGGCGGGGACCTCGTCTTCACCGGGCCGGAGAACGACCCGGGGACGCTCGAGACGCTGAAGCGCATGGGCTACGCGAATCCGGGCGGAATCTCGGCCATGATCCGCGCTTGGCACCACGGCCACCGCCGCGCCACCCGCACCGAGCGGGCGCGGGAGCTGCTGACCGCACTCATGCCCACCCTGCTTGCCGCCTTCGCCCGCCAGCGCGAGCCCGATACGGCCCTGGCCCGGCTGGACACGCTGCTGGACCGCCTCCCCGCCGGGGTGCAGGTGCTCAGCCTGTTCCACCGCAACCCCGCCCTGCTGGACCGCGTGGCCGGCGTCCTCGGCGCCGCCCCGGCGCTCGCCGACCACCTCGCCCGCGATCCCGCCGCCCTGGAAGGGCTGCTCGCCGGCGGCCATGGCACCGCCGCCGCCTCCCTCCCCGCCCTGGTCGGCGCCGCCCGCCATTACGAGGAGGCGCTGGAATCCGTCCGCCGCATGGTCACCGAAGGGCGGTTCGAGGTGGATGTCGCGGCCCTCGAGGGCAAGCTGGACGTCGATGCCGCCGGCATCGCCCGCAGCGAGCTGGCCGATGCCGCCATCACCTGCCTCCTCCCCCAGGTGGCCAAGGACTTCGCCACCCGCCACGGCAAGGTGCCCGGCGGCGCCATGGCGGTGGTCGGCATGGGCAAGCTCGGCGGGCGGGAGATGCTGCCCGGCTCCGACCTCGACCTCGTCCTCATCTACGACCATGCCGAGGACGCGACGGAGAGCGACGGCCCCAAGCCCCTCGCCGTGCCCACCTACTTCTCCCGCCTGGCCCACCAGTTCGTCGCCGCCCTCACCGCGCCGGGCGCGGAGGGCAAGCCCTATGAGGTGGACATGCGGCTCCGCCCCTCGGGCAACAAAGGCCCGGTCGCCGCCAGCATCGCCGCCTTCGAGCGCTATCACGGCCCGAAGGAGAGCGAGGGCGGGCAGGCCTGGACCTGGGAGCGCATGGCCCTCACCCGGGCCCGCCCGGTGGCCGGCCCGCCCGCGCTGCGCAAGCGCATCGCCGAATGCTGCCGCCAGGCCCTGGCCGTCCATGCCGGCCCCCAGGCCATCGCCGATGCCCTGGCCATGCGCGCCCGCATGCTGCGCGACCTGCCCCCGGACGGACCATGGGACGTGAAGGCCATCCCCGGCGGGCTGGTGGAGGTGGAGTTCATCGCCCAGGCGTTGCAATGCGCCCATGCCGCCGAGCACCCGCGCATCGTCGCCCCCACCACGCGCGACGCCCTGGCCAACCTCGCCCGCGCCGGGCTGCTGGAGCCTGGTGAGGCGGCCCTGCTGATCCGGGCGGAACGTTTCTGGCGGACCCTGCAATCCCTGCTGCGCCTCACCGTCGGCCGGGTGAGGACCGAGGAGCTGCCCCCCGCCTCCGCCCATGCCCTGCTGCGCGGCCTCGCCCCAGCCTGCGAAACGCCGCCCGTTGACCTCCCCGCGCTTCGCGCACAGATGCGTGAGATCGCGGCCGGGGTGCGCTCCTCCTTCGAGCGCCGCCTCGGCCCATTGCCTGTGAAGGGGGCCGCATGATCGCTGTCGGGGACAAGGCGCCGGAATTCGACCTGCCGGCCGCAGGCGGCGGGCGCGTCAGCGCCGCGCTGCTGCGGGGCCGGCGCTACGCGCTGTATTTCTACCCCAAGGCCGACACCTCGGGCTGCACCGTCCAGGCCCAGGGCGTGCAGGAGAACCTGGCCGCGCTCGAGAAGGCCGGCATCACCGTCATCGGCGTCTCGCCGGACCCGGTGAAGAAGCTGGACGCCTTCGCCAAGAAGTTCGGCCTCACCTTCCCGCTCGCCTCGGATGCGGACCAGTCCCTCGCCCAGGCCTATGACGCCTGGGTCGAGAAATCCATGTATGGCCGCAAGTACATGGGCATGGAGCGCAGCACCTTCCTCGTCTCGGCGGACGGCACGGTGGAGGCCATCTGGCGCAAGGTAAAGCCCGCCGAGCACGCGGCCCTGCTTCTCAAGGCCGCCTGAACCGGCCCGGCTGGGCGGGGCAAACCCCACCCACCCAGCCGCGCGCCCCTGCCCTGCAGCGGGCGCGATGGACCCCCAGCTGTGCCCTCGCTAGCCTCGCCCCGGAAACGATCCGGGGAAGTGACGCACATGCAGGGCCGGTCGCTCGCCTTCCTCCTGCTGCTCGCGGTCAGCTGCGCCGCCCTGGCCATGGGGCTCCGCCAGTCCTTCGGCCTCTTCCTCGCCCCGATGACGACCACGCTCGGCTGGTCCACCAGCGGCTTCGCCCTGGCCATCGCCATCCAGGTGCTGGTGAACGGCTTCAGCCAGCCCCTCGTGGGCCAGCTCGCGGACCGCTTCGGCGGGCGCGTCGTGGTGATCGGCGGCGCCCTGCTCTACGCGGCCGGCATCGCCGGCATGGCCCTCGCGCCCAGCCTCGCGGGCTTCACCTTCTTCGCCGGCATCGTCATGGGAGTCGCGGTCTCCGCCGCGGGGATGCCGGTGATCGTCGCCTCCCTCACCCGCCAGCTTCCGGATTCCATGCGCGGCCGGGCGGCGGCGCTCGGGACCGCGGGCTCCTCCCTCGGCCAGTTCCTGGTCGTGCCGCTCTCCGGCGTGGCCCTGGCCGGCTTCGGCTGGCAGCCCGCCCTCCTCACCATGGCCGCCGCCGCCCTCCTCATGGTGCCCCTCGCCCTGTCCCTCGCCGGCCGCCCCGCACCCAAGGCCGCCAGCGCGGAACCCGAAGAAACGGCGCGCGCCGCGCTCTCTCGCGCCCTCGGCTCGCGCCTTTTCTGGTGCCTCTTCTTCGGCTTCTTCGTTTGCGGCCTGCATGTCTCCTTCCTCGCGGTGCACATGCCGGGCTTCGTGGCGCTCTGCCACCTGCCGCTCCAGGTCGGCGCCTGGTCCATCTCGCTCATCGGCCTGTTCAACATCATCGGCTCGCTCGGCGCCGGCGAACTCACCCAGCGCTGGAAGCGGCGGGAGTTGCTGGTGGCCATCTACGCGCTGCGCGCCCTCGTCATGGCCGTCTTCTTCTTCGCCGCCGAGAAGACCACCGGCTCCGTGCTCGTCTTCTCCGCGCTCATGGGCGTCCTCTGGCTCTCCACCGTGCCGCCCACCGTCGCCCTCTGCGCCCGCCTCTTCGGCACGCGCTGGCTGGCCACCATCTTCGGCCTTGTCTTCCTCGGCCACCAGGTCGGCGGCTTCCTGGGCGCCTGGCTGCCCGGCCTCATCTTCGACCGCACGGGCAACTACGACGCCATGTGGCTCCTCTCCATCGCCGCCGGCATCTTCGCCGCCCTCATCCACCTGCCCCTCCGGGAACCCGCCCCGGCCCCGAAGCCCGTGGTGGCCTGATCCCGACCTGAGGGCGGTCCCGTCGGAGGGCTCCGCCCTCCACCCGCCAAGGGCCTGAGGCCCTTGGAACCCCGTCTGACTGCCGTGGATACCCCGGATCGAAGGGGTCTCCAGTGGCTGGTGCTTTTCCTGCCTTTGCAGTCGCCTGAGGTCATCGACCTCAGGCGCACCGTCAGCGGAATGACTCCAAAACTGATAGAAAAAGAAGAAGGTGAGGGGTCCGGGGAGAGGAAGAATTCCTTCTTCCTCTCCCCGGGACAGACCGACAGACCCGGCCCCAGAACCCCCTCCCCATGAAACGACCCGCCGCCGGGGTGGACAGGCGGCCCGTCCTCCCCTTTTCTGCGGCCGGGTTTCCGGTTGAGGAGCGTGGCATGCGGCGGGCTTGGGCGAAGTGGATTCTCGTGGCGGCGCTGGCCTCCCCCCTGGCCGCCGCGGACGCGCAGCAGCCCCAGGCCCAGGCCGCGCCCCATGCCTGGCTCTTCGGTTCCTGGACCGGCGGCATCTTCCCCGCCACCGAGACGGACGGCGCCGCCTGCGCCGCCCAGCCCACCGTCATCTTCACCCGGGACGTGATCATGCGCGTCTCGGTGCTCGACGTGCCCTACCGCCAGCGCCTGATCGAAACCGTGGCCGGCGGGCCGGACAGCGTGGAGTTCCGCCTCGCCCCCGCCGCCGCCTCCATCGCCCCGCTTGGCGGCCGCCTGCCGCCGGACAGCGCCTTCGGCTGCGCCAACCCGAACAACCTTCGGGTGGAACGGCGCGGCCCGAACGAGATCGTCTTCCCCGACTGCGCCGAGTTCCCGAGCCCGCTGAAGCGCTGCATGGCGCGCTGACACCTTCCGGGCCGGCCGGCATGTCCCTTCCGGAACTGCCGCCCGGCCCGGCCCTCGCCGCCACCATCGCGACCGCCGCCCTGGCCGGCCTCGCCCGCGGCTTCTCCGGCTTCGGCGCGGCGCTGATCTTTATTCCCCTCGCCAGCGCCACCCTCGGCCCCCGCGTGGCCGCGCCCCTCCTCATGCTGGTGGACAACCTCACGGCCTTCCCGCTCATCCCCGCCGCCTGGCGCGGCGCGGCGCGCGCGGAGGTCGCCTCCCTCACCGCCGGCGCGCTCGTCGGGGCGCCGGCCGGCGCCTGGCTCCTCCTGCACCTGGATCCCGTGGCGCTCCGCTGGGGCATGTGCCTCCTGGCCATCGCCATGCTGGCGCTGCTCGCCTCGGGCTGGCGCTACCACGGCCGCCCCGCCGTGCCGCTGTCCATCGCGGTCGGCGCCAGCTCCGGCCTTCTCTCCGGCGCGGCCCAGATGGGCGGACCGCCCGTGGTCGCCTACTGGCTCGGCGGCGCCATCCCCGCCACCCGCGTCCGCGCCAATATCGTGCTCTTCTTCGCGGCCAGCGGCGTCATCAGCGCGGCCACCTACCTCCTCGGCGGGCTGCTGACGGCCGAAATCCTCCTCCTCGCAGCCATCGTTGCGCCCAGCTACGGCCTCGGGCTCTGGTGCGGCAGCCGCCTCTTCGGCCTGGCCAGCGAAGCAGCGTTCCGCCGCGTCTGCTTCCTGCTGATCGCCGCCGCCGCGGTGATCGGGCTGCCGGTCTGGGGCTGACGGTCTGGGGCTGACGGTCTGGGGCTGACGGTCTGGGGCTGACGGTCTGGGGCTGACGGTCTGGGGCTGACGGTCTGTCCCGGGGAGAGGAAGAAAGGATTCTTCCTCTCCCCGGACCCGTCGAAGGCAGTGCCTTCGACCCATCATCTTCTTCTTCGAGTTTAGAATCACGGGGCTGACGGTGCGCCTGAGGTCGATGACCTCAGGCGACTGCAACGGCAGGAAGGGCACCCTCAACAGGAGCCCCTTCAATGCGGGGTATCCACGGCAGTCAGACGGGGTTCCAAGGGCCTCAGGCCCTTGGCGGGTTGAGGGCGGAGCCCTCACCGGGCCGAAAGGGCCCACCCCCCCCCCCTTAGGCCGGCAGCGTCACCTCGGCGCAAAGCCCGCCTTCCGGCCGGTTCCGCAGCGTCACGTCCCCGCCATGCGCCCGCAGGATGTTGCGTGCGATCGGCAGGCCGAGGCCCACCCCGCCGGTCTCGCGGTTCCGGCTCGCCTCCAGCCGCCGGAAGGGCTGGAACACCGCCTCCTGGCTTTCCTCGGGGATGCCGGGCCCGTCATCCTCCACGCGCAGATGGATCTGCCCGCCCTGGGGCGGCGAGAGCACCACCCGCGCCGTGCCCCCGTAATTGGCCGCATTGGCGACGAGGTTGGCCAGCGCACGCTTGAGGGCGATCGGGCGTCCGCGCACTGTCAGCCGTTCCGGCCCGGCATAGGCGAAGTCCTCTGCGTCGGCATGCGGGCGTGCGTCGGCGGCCTCGTCCAGCACGGTGCGGCAGAGCGCCGCCAGATCGAGGGGGACGGAGGGCTCGGCCGCCGCGTCGTCCCGCGCGAAGGCGAGGGTGGCGTTCACCATCGCCTCCATCTCCTCCAGGTCCGCCAGCATCTTCGCCCGCTGCTCGTCATCCTCCATGAACTCGGCCCGCAGCTTCAGCCGGGTGATCGGCGTGCGCAGGTCATGCCCGATGGCCGCCAGCATCTGCGTGCGGTCTCCCACGAAGCGGCGGATGCGCTCGGCCATGGTGTTGAAGGCATGGGCGGCGGTCGCGACCTCGAAGGGCCCCTCCTCCGGCATGGGGGGCGCGTTCACGTCGCGTCCCAGAGCATTGGCCGCGCGGGCGAGATCCCGCACCGGCCGGGTCAGCCGCCGCGTGGCCCAGACGATGAGCAGCGCCGCCGCCGCCGTCATCAGCAGGAAGGCGATCAGGAAGGTCTCGGAATGCCAGGGCCGAAGCGGCGGCATGTGCAGGATGACGTTCAGCCACTGCCCGCCATCCGGCATGCGGAAGGAGACATAGAGCGTGCCGAAGCGCATCCCCGCCTGGATCTCGCGCGGCCGCAGCCGGGGCGGGCCGCCGAGCAGGATTTCGGGCCGGATCATCCGCAGCACCGGCGGCGGCGCGGGCAGCATCCCCACCCGCACCGCCGGCTGGTCATCGAGCGACGCATCCAGCCCCGTCGGCAGCTCGATCTCAGAGAGGACGAGGCCGCGCCGCTCTGGCACGGCGAGCACCATCGCGCGCCAGAGGCCGAAGACCCGGGCCGACATCTCGCGCTCCGTCGCCGCGCGCTGCAGGTCCACCCGGTCCAGGGCATGGATGGTCAGCCCCGCGGCCTGCACCGCCATCAGCGCCAGCAGCAGGAACAGCGCCGTGCGCGCGGCCAGCGTGCGCGGCAGGATCCGGCGCAGCAGCGCCCTCGCCCGTGCCCTCACTTGCCGGGGCGCATCAGGTGGCCCGCTCGACATCGGCGGCCAGCACATAGCCGCCGCCCCGCACGGTCTTGATCAGGCTGGGATTGCGCCCGTCATCCTCCAGCTTGCGGCGAAGGCGCGAGACCGCGACGTCGATCGCCCGGTCGAAGGGCCCGGCCTGGCGGCCGCGCAGCAGGTCCATCAGCATGTCGCGCGTCAGCACGCGGTTCGGCCGCTCCACCAGCACGGTCAGCAGCTCGTATTCGCCGCCGGTCAGCGAAACCTCGGCGCCATCCGGGTTCAGCAGGCGCCGCCGCTGCGGCTCCAGCGTCCAGCCGCCGAAGCGGATGGCGGAGGGCAGCGGGTCCCGCCGCGCGCCCTCGCCATGGGCCCGCCGCATCACCGCGCGAATCCGCGCCAACAGCTCCCGCGGGTTGAACGGCTTGGCGACATAGTCGTCCGCGCCCAGCTCCAGCCCGACGATCCGGTCCGTCTCCTCCCCCATGGCGGTGAGCATGACGATCGGCACGTCCGACTGGCCCCTGAGCCAGCGGGCGAAGTCCAGGCCGGACTCCCCCGGCATCATCAGGTCCAGCACCACGATGTGATAGCGCCCCAGGGGCCAGGCGCGCCGCGCCTCCCGGGCCTCGCGGGCCGTGGTCACGCGGAAGCCCTGCTTCTCCAGGAAGCGGGCCAGAAGCTCACGGATCTCACGGTCATCATCGACGACCAGGATGTGCGGGGCGGGTTCCATACCCTGTTACATAGCGCGGACGCGGCCCCTGTCGCCCCGGTCGTTGTTACAATCCATGTCGGAACGGCTTCCCGTTGCCGGCTGTTTCACCCGCCCTTCCCCGCCGCCTGGAAATCCGCCCGACAGGTCCCAACTGGAGGGGAACGGCGCGACCCTTCCCCCCAGATCCCGGGGCCGCGCCGCGAAAACGACGGCGGGCGGAACCGCATTCCCCCCTTGTCGCGGCCCCCGCCGCCGTTCACCACCCTTCCCGATGCTGAACCCGCCGGAATGGGCCGAACGCGGCCTCGCCGCCCTCGCCATGGCCGACCCGGCGCTGCACGGCGCTATCGCGCGCTGCGGCCCCCTGCCCTGGCGCCGTCGCCCCCGCGGCTTCCCCGGCCTGCTCCGTGCCGTCTGCGGCCAGCAGATCAGCAACCGCGCCGCCGGGGCCATCTGGTCGCGGCTGCAGGCCCTGCCCGGCGCGCTGGAGCCTGCGGGGCTCCTCGCGCTCGACGACGCCGCACTCTGCGGCCAGGCCGGCCTGTCCCGCCCCAAGGCAGCCCATGCCCGAAGCCTCGCCACCGCCATTACGGAGGGCCGGCTCCGGCTGGAGGAGCTGCCCGGCATGACGGATGAGGAGGCGATCGCGCATCTCTCCGCCGTGCGCGGCCTCGGGCGCTGGACCGCGCAGGTCCACCTCCTCTTCGCCGAGGACCGGCCGGACCTCTTCCCGGAGGGGGACATCGCCCTGGCCGCCTCCCTCACCCATCTGCGCGCGCTGCCCGCCCGCCCCGCCCCCAAGGCCCTGGCCGTGCTGGCGCTGGAATGGGCCCCCTACCGCTCGCTCGCCGCCCGCCTGCTCTGGCATCACTGGCGCCACGCCAGCGGCCGCCCGGGCGCCGATCCGGAGGATGATGGCTGATGCCCCTGCCCGACGACGGCCCGTCCCTGGCCGCCGGCCGAACCATCACCTTCCTTTACACGGAGGACCTGCCCCGCCTCGCCGCCTTCTACGAAGGGGCGCTGGGGCTGCAATGCGTGGTGGACCAGGGGGCCTGCCGCATCCTGCGCGCCAGCGCCACCGCGCTCATCGGCCTCTGCGCCATCCCGGGCCGTCCACGGGGCACCGCGGGCGTGCTGGTCAGCTTCGCCGTGGCGGATGTCGATGCGGCCGTCGCTTCCCTGTCGGCCCGCGGCGTGGCCTTCGAGGGCCCGGTCACCACCGGCATGGGCGGTAAGGTGCGGAGCGCCTTCTTCCGGGACCCTGAGGGCTACCGGCTGGAGATCCAGTCCTTCCTCGGGAAGGACGGCCAGCCCTGGTTTCCCTGACGGCTCAGTAACCCAGGGCCACGGCCATCTCGCCGAGGGCCCAGAAGCAGGGAAAGGCGAGCGCGAAGGCCAGCATGGCCTCGCGCAGCGCATCATTCGGGATGATCGGGCGGGTCGCGGCATGGAGATATCGCATGGCCGGCAATGAACAAAACATGAACACAAGACTCCACTCACGAGTCCGTGTTCGCAAGGCCCTATGGCCCGCCGTGGCGCCCGTGCATCACCCGGTTCCCCGCCACGAAACCCCCTGCCGCCGCCGGGCGTCTTCCCCTCACGCCGACAGCGCCGGTGGAAACTGCCACCGCAGCCCCCCCTCGCCCGGCACGCGACTTGCTGCAACCATGGCGCGGCGGCCCGTTCCCATCCCGGGTGCCGGCCGCGCCACACGGAGGACAGGGTGCCGGCCTTCGACGAGATGAATGAGGGGGGCCGAATTCGCCCCGCCTATGCAGGAATAGCCCGTTACCTCGAAGCCGCCGGAGGCGAGGCACTGGAGGCGAAGCGGCGCGAGGCGGAGGTGCTGTTCCGCCGGATCGGCGTGACCTTCGCCGTGTACAACCAGGGCGGCGACCCGGAACGGCTGATCCCCTTCGACGTCATCCCGCGCGTCATCGCCCGCCAGGAATGGGAGAGCCTGCGCCGCGGGCTGGAGCAGCGCGTCCGCGGCCTCAACGCCTTCCTTGCCGATATCTACGGGCCGCGCCGCATCCTGAAGGAGGGGCTGGTCCCCGCCGAGCTGGTCCTGAAGAACGAGGGCTACCGCGAGATCATGGAGGGGTTCACGCCCCCGGGCGGCGTCTACACCGTCATCTCCGGCATCGACCTCGTCCGCACCGGCCCGGAGGAGTTCTTCGTGCTGGAGGACAATTGCCGCGTCCCTTCGGGCGTCTCCTACATGCTGGAGAACCGAGAGGCGATGATGCGCCTCCTCCCCAATCTCTGCGCCGCCCACCGGATCGCGCCCGTCAGCCACTATCCCGAGGAGCTGCTGGAGACGCTGAAATCCCTCGCGCCCCCGGCCTGCCGGGGCGAGCCGACCGTTGTCGTCCTCACGCCCGGCCCCTTCAACTCCGCTTATTACGAGCACTCCTTTCTCGCGGACGAAATGGGCGTGGAGCTGGTCGAGGGCGCCGACCTCTTCGTGCGTGACGACACGGTGTTCATGCGCACCACCGCCGGCCCGCGCCGCGTGGACGTCATCTACCGCCGCGTCGATGACGAGTTCCTCGACCCCCAGGCCTTCCGCCCGGATTCCATGCTCGGCGTGCCCGGCCTCATGGCGGCCTACCGCGCCGGCCGCGTCACCCTCGCCAACGCCCCCGGCGCGGGCGTCGCGGACGACAAGGCCGTCTACCCCTTCGTCCCCGAAATGATCCGCTTCTATCTCTCGGAGGAGCCGATCCTGCGCAACGTGCCCACCTATATGTGCGAGCGCGATGCGGACCGTGCCTATGTACTGGAGCACCTGCATGAGCTGGTGGTGAAGCTCGCCCGCGGCTCGGGCGGCTACGGCATGCTCGTCGGCCCGCACAGCACCGCCGAGCAGCGCGCCGACTTCGCCGCCCGCATCCGCGAGAAGCCGGCCGACTACATCGCCCAGCCCACCCTCGCCCTTTCCACCGTGCCGACGCTCTGCGAGGCCGGCATGGCGCCGCGCCACGTGGACCTGCGCCCCTTCGTCCTCTTCGGGAAGGAGCAGGTGCGCATCGTTCCCGGCGGCCTCACCCGCGTCGCGCTGCGGGAGGGCTCGCTCGTCGTGAACTCCTCCCAGGGCGGCGGCACGAAGGACACCTGGGTGCTGGAACAGGATCCGCCCCCCATGACCCAGTCCATGGGCAGCGATGGCATGGCGCAGAGCATGGGCGGCATGAGCCAGACCATGAAGCCCCTCAGCGGAGGCCTGGGCTGATGCTGGCACGCACCGCCGACAGCCTCTTCTGGCTCGGCCGCTACATGGAGCGCGCGGGCAATGTCGCGCGCGGCCTCAACGCAACTCTCCGCATGGCCTCCCTCGCCACCCCGCGCGGCAACGAGGCCAGCGAATGGGCCGGCTTCCTCGTCGCGACCGGAACCGCCACCCATTACCAGGAGCTCTATGGCGACCCCGCGCCGGCCCAGGCCGCCCGCTGGCTCACCCTCGACACGCTGAACCCCTCCTCCGTCGCCGCCTGCTTCGAGGCCGCGCGCCGCAACGCCCGCGCCGTCCGCACCGCCCTGACGGTGGATATGTGGGAGGCGGTGAACGACACATGGATCGATCTGCGCAAGCTCGACCCCGGCGAGGCCGATGGCGACCGGCTGATGGGCTTCAACGACTGGGTGATGGCCCGCGCCGTCCTCTTCAACGGCGCCGCCATGGACACGATGCTGCGCGACGATGCCTGGCGCTTCGTCCGCCTGGGCGTGATGCTGGAGCGGGCGGACAACACCGCCCGCCTCCTCGCCTCCCGCGTTTCCGCCTTCGGCCCGGGGGCGGAAGAGGATGCGGCGAACCACGCCCAGTGGCAGGCGCTGCTCCGCTCCGTCGCGGCGCTGCGCGCCTACCAGCACCTCTTCCGGGAACGCCTGCGCCCCAGCCGCGTGGTGGAGCTGCTGCTGATGCGGCCGGAGCATCCGCGCTCCGTCAGCGCCTGCTACGAGGAGGTGAACGACATCCTCAGCGTCCTCGCCATGTCCGAGGGCGAGGACCGCGTGGCCTGCCGCCGCCTCGCCGCCTCCCTCCGCGGCCGCTGCGTGGAGCACACGCCCACCCGGCTGATGGATGGAAGCCTGGGAGGGCTGCTGAACGAGATCGTCGAGGGCAATGAACGCCTTGGCGTCTCGATCGGGCGCTGCTTCCTGATCGGCTGACGCACCCACCGGGGAGGCCCCGCCTCCCCGGTCCCTTTCCCCTGCCCGCGGGGCGACCTGGCCTATTCGGCCGCCATCGCGACACTCTCCTTGCGCACCCGCACCGGCACGGATTTCGCCGCCGGCACCTTGCTGCCTTCCGCATGGTGCCAGAGCGGGATCAGCGGGTTGCATTCGGGGTAATAGCCGCCGATCGCGCCACGCGGGATGTCGTAATGCACCACCCGCAGCCCGTGCACCTCCCGGCGGATATTGTCCTCCGCCACCGTGCTCAACGCCACCATGTCGCCATCGCGCAGCCCGAAGCGGGCAGCATCCTCGCGGTTCATCAGCACCACCTCGCGCGTGCCGCTGATCCCGCGGAAGCGGTCCTCATAGCCGTAGATGGTGGTATTGAACTGGTCGTTGGAGCGCAGCGTGATGAGCTGCAGGATTTCTGGATCGTCCAGATCGGTCTCCAGATCCGTGCGCAGCCCCGCGGGCACGAGGAAGTTCGCCTTCCCCGTCTCCGTCTTCCAGTCCCGCTGCCGCGCCGGCAGCGGGCGCGCGAAGCCGCCGGGCTGGTGGACGCGGGTGTTGAAGTCCTTGAACTGCGAGGGGTAGCTCGTCTCGATCGCGTCGCGAACGCGCGCGTAATCGGCCACCCATTCGTCCCAGGGCACGCGCGGGTTCGGCGGTAGCGTGGCCTTGGCGATGCCGGCGACGATCGCGGGCTCCGAAAGCAGGTCGGGCGAGGCCGGCGGCACCATCCCGCGCGAGGCATGGATATGCGTCATCGTATCCTCGCAGGTGACCACCTGCTCGCCGCTCGCCTGGGCGTCGATCTCGATCCGCCCGAGGCAGGGCAGCAGATAGGCGACCTGGCCGTTGATCAGGTGGTTGCGGTTCAGCTTCGTCGCCACCTGCACGGTCAAGCGGATGCCGGGCCAGGCGGCCTCCATCCGCTCCGTCTCCGGAACGGCGCGCAGGAAGTTGCCGCCCAGGCCCAGGAAGGCCTGGATCCGCCCATCGATGATCGCCTCGCAGGCCTCCACCGTGTTCATGCCGGTGTCGCGCGGCGGCTCGAAGCCGTATTGCTCGGCCAGCCCGTCCATCGGCACCAGCTCCGGCTTCTCGGTGATGCCGACGGTACGCTGCCCCTGCACGTTGGAATGTCCACGCACCGGCAGCACGCCCGCGCCGGGCTTGCCGATGTTCCCGCGCAGCAGCAGCAGGTTCATCAGCATGCGGACGTTCTCCACGCCCTTCTTGTGCTGCGTCAGCCCCATGCCATAGATGCCCATGGCCGATTTCGCCGCGCCATAGACGCTGGCGGCATCGAGCATCTCCTGCCGCTTCAGCCCGGACCAGCGCTCGAGCTGCGCCCAGTCCTGGTCACGGCACCAGGCGGCGAAGGAGTCGAAGCCATGGGTGTGCTGCTGGATGAAGGCATGGTCCAGCAGCGGCGCGCGCCCCGCCGCCATGGCGGTGTCGTCCGCCTCGATCAGCGCCTTGCACATCCCAGCGATCGCCGCGATGTCGCCGCCCGCGCGCAGCTGATGGTACTGCGAGGAAATCCGCGTCTCCTTGCCCGTCAGCATCTCAGTGGGCGATTGCGGGTTGGTGAAGCGCTCCCATCCCCGCTCCTTCAGCGGGTTGAAGGTGATGATCGGCACGCCGCGCTTCGCCGCCTCCTGCAGCGGGTGCAACATGCGCGGCGAGTTCGTGCCGACATTCTGCCCGAAGGAGAGGATGCACTCCGTGACGCGGAAGTCGTCCAGCTCCACCGTGCCCACCGGCGACCCGATCGCCTGTGGCAGCGCGACCGACGTGCTCTCGTGGCACATGTTCGAGCTGTCCGGCAGGTTGTTGTGCCCGTAGAGCCGCGCGAAGAGCCCGTACATGTAGGAGGTCTCGAGCGAGGCCCGGCCGGAGGCGTAGAAGACCGTCCGCTTCGGATCCATGCCACGCAGCTCCGCCCCGATCTCGCGGAAGGCATCCTCCCAGGAGACCGGCACCCAGCGATCCCTGGCGCGGTCGAGCTTCATCGGGTGAAGCAGCCGCCCGATCGCCTCCAGGTCATGGTCCGACCAGGTGAGCAGCTCCGTCAGGCTGTGCTGCTCGAAGAACTCCAGCGGCACGCGCTTGCGCGTGATCTCCCAGGCCGTCGCCTTGGCGCCGTTCTCGCAATACTCGAAGGGATGCGGCTCCCGCGGCTTCGCCCAGGAGCAGGAGACGCAGGAATAGCCGCCGGGCTTGTTCTGCCGCAGCAGCACCGCATTGCCCGTCGCGATCCGCTCCTCCCGCAGCAGCCGTGTCTCGACGGAGCGGAAGGATCCCCAGCCGCCGGCCGGACCGGAATAGGGCTTGGTGCTCACGTTCCGCTTGGTCATGCCGCCAACTCCCTTCCTGTCGCGTCGCGCCGGCCCTGCAGCCCGCGCATCAGATCGGCACCTCTTCCGCCACGCGCGGCTCATGCATCGGGCAGCCGCTGTGCTCCGCCCGGAAGCCCGAGGACATCTCATAGGCCGGCCGGCGCGCCCGGTTGATCGAGCCGAGTGGCCGGTGTGCCGCCAGCCCGTGCCAGGGGCTGAAGGACATGCCGAGGTCCACGGCCCTGGAACGCGCCTCGTCCCAGGAAGGCTGCCGCCCCACGCGGATGCGCCCCACGGTCACATAGGGGCTCTCCGCCTCGGGCCACTCCACGGAGGCATCCTCGACCGGCATGGCCTCGAGATCGGTGCAGAGCTGCACGCGCAGGTCCCACTCGGCGTCCTGCTCCGCGAAGAAGGCCAGCACCTCCTCCCGCAGCGCCTCCGGGCGCCCAGAGACCTCGACTTTGCGGCCCGCCAGCGCCTTCAGCGCCGCCGAGGCGGGAGCGACGGAGAACTTGGCGATGTAGGGGCCGTAGAGGAATGGGGTCTGGCTGTAGAAGGTCTCACCCAGGATGTAGGTGTTCGGATGCCCGCCGAGTTGCGTGAGCGTGGCGCTCTTCCCGCCCACCGCTTCCACCGCCGCCTCAGCCGTCCGCAGCACCGCGGAGATGGCCTTCTTGAAGGCCTGCGGCGTGTCGGTGGTGCGGGCCAGCAGCTTCGCATTGCCGAGGAAGGCCCTGGCGGTAGGCGCCGCGAAGGCGGGTGCGTTGGCCATAACGAAGTCCTGCGTGGACTGCCCCGCGGAGCCGGGCAGGCGCTCGCCCTCCACCCCCACCACCTTCACGGCGAGGCCGCGCGGCACCGAGATGCTGTCGTCCAGAAGGTCTCCCGGGTTGGTGGAGAAGCGGAGCACCACGGGGTAGGTGCCGGGCTTCGCGAAGAGGCCCTGGGCGTAGGCGGGAGCGAAGGCCGAGGAGACGGAGAGTTCGCCGCGCAGCAGGCCGTGGCTCTTCGCGTGCACGGCACGGACGGGGTAGCCGTAATCCTGGTAGGTGGTCTCGGCGATGCCGCGCATCGTCTCGACCAGCTCGCGCACCGTCTCCTCCTCCCCCGGTTCCGGGTGCTCGAAGCCCGGCTGGTAGCGGATGGGGGTGATGGACATGCGGTTCCTCCCGGTCGGGGATGGAACGCGCCCTTGTGGAAGGTGTTTCTGCTCGGCGGAGCGGGCTGTGGCCGTGCGGCAACATCGGCGGCCCGTAATATCACGGGGCTGTGAAGTCTCGATGAAGCGGCGCTAGGCTTCGTCCATGAGCAGCTTCCGAGCCCAGGCCATCGCTGGCCGCGTCGTCCTCGTCCACGACATGCCGGACCAGGTCGTCGTTTCCGAATTCGACGCCGCCGAGGCGTCGACCCTTCTCCGCCAGCTCGAGGACGCGCTGGCGGAGGTCGTTCGCGGGCTGGCGCAGCAGGCCCGCGGGCCGCTGCGGCCGGAGATGGTGGGCTAGACCCACCCCTCCTCAGGCCGCGAGGGCCCCGCGGATCGCGGCGAGGGCTTCGGCGGACTTGTCGCCATCCGGGCCGCCGGCCTGGGCCATGTCGGGGCGGCCGCCGCCGCCCTTGCCGCCGACGGCGGCGGAGGCGGCGCGGACGAGGGTGACGGCGTCGGCCTTGCCCTTCGCGGCCTCTCCCACCGCGACGACGATGCTGGCCTTGCCCTCGGCCGAGGAGACCAGGGCGACGACATCGGCGGTGCCACCCTTGAGGATGGCTTCGGCGAGGGACTTCAGGTCGCGCGGGGGGACCTCTCCGAGGTCGCGCAGGGCGACGCGGAGGTCCGCGATGGTCTCCACCTCCTGGGCGGAGGCGCCGGTGGCGAGCTTGCGGCGGAGGTCGGCGACCTCGCGCTCCAGCTTGCGGCGCTCCTCGACCAGGGCGGCGACGCGGGCGGGGAGTTCGGCAGGGTTGGCCTTCAGGGTGGCGGCGGCTTCGCGCAGGGTGCGCTCGGATTCCTCGACCAGGGCCAGGGCGGTGGCGCCGGTGACGGCTTCCACGCGGCGGACGCCGGCGGAGACGGCGCCCTCCCCCACGATCTTGAAGAGGCCGATATCGCCGGTGCGGGCGACATGGGTGCCGCCGCAGAGTTCCAGCGAATAGACGCCGTGCTTGGCGGTGGCCTCGGGGTCGTGGGCCATGCCGACGACGCGGACCTCCTCGCCGTATTTCTCGCCGAAGAGGGCCATGGCGCCGGCCTTCACGGCTTCCTCCGGCGTCATCAGGCGGGTGGTGACCTCGGCGTTCTCGCGGATGCGGGCGTTCACCTCGGCTTCGACCCAGGCCAGGTCCTCGGGGGACATGGGGGTGGGCTGGGAGACGTCGAAGCGGAGGCGGTCCGGGGCGTTGAGGCTGCCCTTCTGGGCGACATGCTCGCCCAGGCGGCGGCGCAGGGCTTCATGCAGGAGGTGGGTGGCGCTGTGATGGGCGCGGATGGCGCCGCGGCGGGCGTGGTCCACCTCCGCCACGACGGGGGCGTCCTTGCTGGCCGTGCCGGATTCCACGGTGCCGAGGTGGATGAAGAGGCCGAGCTTCTTCTGGGTGTCGCGGATGGCGATGCGGAGGTTGTCGGGGCCGGTGATGGTGCCGGTGTCGCCGACCTGGCCGCCGCTCTCGGCGTAGAAGGGGGTCTGGTTGAGGACCACCGCGACCTCGGTGCCGGCGGGGGCGGTTTCGACCTCCTGGCCGCCGGCGACGAGGGCGAGGATGGAGGCTTCGGCGCGTTCGGTGGTGTAGCCCTGGAATTCGGTGCCGGTGCCGAGCTTTTCCTTCAGGTCGAACCAGAGGGTTTCGGTGGCGGCGTCGCCGGTGCCGGACCAGGCGGCGCGGGCGCGGCGGCGCTGCTCGGCCATGGCGGTTTCGAAGCCGGCCGTGTCCACCGGGCGGCCTTCGGCGCGGAGGGCGTCCTGGGTGAGGTCCAGCGGGAAGCCGTAGGTGTCATAGAGCTTGAAGGCGACGTCGCCCGGGAGGGGCTGGCGGTCGCCGAGCTTGGCGGTTTCCTCGGAGAGCAGGCCGAGGCCGCGCTCGAGCAGGCTGCGGAAGCGGGTTTCCTCCAGGCGGAGGGTTTCGGTGATGAGGGATTCCGCGCGGACCAGCTCGGGATAGGCGGCGCCCATCTGGCGGATGAGGACAGGGACGAGGCGGGGGAGCAGCGGATCGCGCGCGCCCATCATGTGGGCGTGGCGCATGGCGCGGCGGAGGATGCGGCGGAGGACGTAGCCGCGGCCCTCATTGGAGGGGAGGACGCCTTCGGCGATGAGGAAGGCGCCGGAGCGGAGATGGTCCGCGACCACGCGGTGGCTGGCGCGGAAGGGGCCGTCGGGGTCCTGGCCGGTGGCCTCGGCTGAGGCGAGGATGATCGCGCGGAAGGTGTCGGTGTCGTAGTTGTCGTGGACGCCCTGGAGGATGGCAGTGAAGCGTTCCATGCCCATGCCGGTGTCGATGGACGGGCGCGGGAGGGGGCGGCGCGTGCCGGGCGGCCCCTCCTCATACTGCATGAAGACGAGGTTCCAGATTTCGATGAAGCGGTCGCCGTCCTCCTCCGGGGAGCCGGGGGGGCCGCCGGGGATCTTGTCCCCATGGTCGTAGAAGATTTCGGAGCAGGGGCCGCAGGGGCCGGTGTCGCCCATGCGCCAGAAGTTGTCTGACGTGGCGATGCGGATGATCTTCTCGTCCGGCAGGCCGGCGATCTTCTTCCAGAGGGTGGCGGCGTCCTCATCCTCATGGAACACCGTGACGAGGAGCTTTTCCTTGGGGAGGGCGAAGTCCTTGGTCAGCAGGGTCCAGGCATGGGTGATGGCCTGTTCCTTGAAATAGTCGCCGAAGGAGAAGTTCCCCAGCATTTCGAAGAAGGTGTGGTGGCGGGCGGTGTAGCCGACATTGTCGAGGTCGTTGTGCTTGCCGCCGGCGCGGACGCATTTCTGGGCGGTGGTGGCGCGGCTGTAGGGCCGGCGCTCGGCGCCGGTGAAGACGTTCTTGAACTGCACCATGCCGGAGTTGGTGAAGAGCAGCGTGGGGTCGTTGCGCGGCACCAGCGGGCTGCTTTCCACCACGGCGTGGCCGTTGCGGGCGAAGTAGTCCAGGAAGGTGGCGCGGACGTCGTTGCTGCTGGTCATGGTGCGACTTCTGTTCCGATTCCTCGCGGGAACGCGACCGGGGCGTGTAGCCCGGCGCGGGGCGGGCCGTCGAGGGTGGGCGGGGGTGCTGGGGCTTGGGGGTTCATGGCCAGGCCAGGCGCACGGTGCGGGGGATGCGGGTGCGGCCGAGGGCGGCCCTGGCCAGGGCGGCAATGCTTCTCAGATGGGATTTGGCGGCCGCGAGTTGAAGGCGGGTGCGTGGCGCCGGGGGAAGGCGGGCGCGGCTGAGCATTTCGGACAAAAGGGGATCCGGCAGCAGCCAGGGCGGGCCGTTCAGGGCGGTGCGGAGGCCGAGCTGCCGGATGAGGAGAAGCAGGCGCATGCCGCCGAGGCGGGCGGCGCGGCGGGTGGCGCGGCAGATGAGGTATTCGATCTGGCGCAGGGGGTGGTTGGGGGCGCAATCGGCCAGGGCTTCGAGCAGGCGGTGCCAGAGGCCGTTATGCGTCAGGCGGCGGAAGAAGCGGGAGACGGTGTCGGGCCGGCCGTGATGGGCGGGGAGGTTCTTCCAGGGTTCGCCGGGGGTGGAGGCGAGGTGGAAGATGGCATCCATGCGGGCGCGGAGGTCGGTGCGGCGGCCTTGGGGGGCGCGCGGGAGGACATAGGGGGAGAGGACGTGCCACTGGAGGTCGGTGAGGGGGGACCAGGGGCGGGGTGGGGTGAGGCGGGAGGGGGTGTGGGGCATAGGGGCTCCTCCGGTCTCCTGCAGCCCGGAGGTTAGAAGGAATTTAGTCCTTTTGTCAAGGTCGTAGTTTTCGACGAGTTGAAGCGGGCGTACCGGCCGCTTCGGCTCGGAAAGGTCGTGCCCTGCCTTTCAGCAAGCGGCTGAGACGCAGACATCTACATACCCTCACGCCATAATACCGAAATGAGCACAACCCGACGTTCCACCCGCGTGTTCTTTTCTTGGCAGAGCGACCTGCCGCAAGGTCCTACTACCTTGGCGGTCCGAGCCGCGCTGCGAAGCGCAGCGAGTCAGATCGAGGCTGACCATCCCGTCGATATTGTCATTGAGGAAGCCACAAGTAATTCAGCAGGATCTCCGTACATCCCCTTCGAATTAGCAGACAAAATCAGAAGGGCCGATATATTCGTGGGAGACATAACCACCGTCGCCCGGATTTCGGAGGACGGAAAAAGCCTACCCAACCCGAACGTGACCTTCGAATTAGGCGTAGCGTCTGCGCATCTTGGATGGCAGCGGATCATCATGCTTTTCAATGAAGAGCTCGCGACGCTGGACAAACTGCCATTCGACTTTGATAGACATCGAATCTCTAAGTTTCGCATAAAAGAAGGCACTGCCGCTCAGAAAGCCGGAGCAGCTAAGTTATCCGAGCTGATGAAGGCCGCTGTCGAGAGAATCCTGCTGGACAACCCGAAGCGCCCACGGGAACTGGAGGGCATTCCACCAGAGCAGCGAAAGCACGCCCGTGACGTTGAAATGATACACTGGTTCATGAGGCAACTCCACACCGGCCTTCTGGACCAACATATCATGGACATGCCCAACTTTCTGAACTGGCACGCAACTCAAATGTTTGAGGGAATTGACAGTGTTGTCAGAAGCAGTGATTTCAAACTATACAACACTGATTTTTACAACGCAGCGATTGGCCTGCGTGGTAGTCTAGCAGCCAGCCTAAGGTACATGGAACACTATGACGAGACTTCAAATCCGATGCGCCAAATTTATAGAAGACGAGGCCACGACTATAAATCAATCGCGAAGGAAAAGAAGGTTACGAGGGAGATTAACGAATCCATAAGCGAACTTCGCAAACACCTCGGTAACATCATATCTATTATTAGGTCGGACTATTTAGAAGTCGACACAAATGAAACCAACGGACAATACATAAAAAACCACACAGATCTTCAGAAATCTTTCGAACCAGACTAACCAAAACAGAACGAAGCTGCCAAGCAAACAATCATCTTTCGTTAAAAAATCGGAGGATCCGCGAGTGTAATCTCCGAGAGAAACAGCAAAAAAAAGCCGCACCCGGAGGTGCGGCCCTTCGTCGTTCCGTGCTGGCGCGGGGGTTATTCCGCCGCCGCGGCGGCTTCCTCGGCGTCCGGGGTGGTCATCATGGCGTTGGCCACGACGCCGGCCTGTTCGCGGATGCGGCGTTCGATGCTTTCCGCCAGGGTGGGGTTGTCCCGCAGGAACTGCTTGGCGTTCTCGCGGCCCTGGCCGATGCGCTGGCTGTCGGCCGAGAACCAGGCGCCGGACTTCTCGACCACGCCGGCCTTCACGCCGAGGTCGATGAGCTCACCGACCTTGGAGACGCCTTCGCCGTACATGATGTCGAATTCGACCTGCCGGAAGGGCGGGGCCATCTTGTTCTTCACCACCTTCACGCGGGTCTGGTTGCCGACGACTTCTTCCCGATCCTTGATCTGGCCGATGCGGCGGATTTCCAGGCGGATGGAGGCGTAGAACTTGAGGGCGTTGCCGCCCGTGGTGGTTTCCGGGTTGCCGAACATGACGCCGATCTTCAACCGGATCTGGTTGAGGAAGATCATCATGCAGTTGGAGCGGCTGATGGAGCCGGTCAGCTTGCGGAGCGCCTGGGACATGAGGCGGGCGTGGAGGCCGACATGGCTGTCGCCCATTTCGCCTTCGAGTTCGGCGCGCGGCACGAGGGCGGCGACGGAGTCGATGACGAGCACGTCGATGGCGCCGGAGCGGACGAGGGTGTCGGCGATTTCGAGGGCCTGCTCACCGGCGTCGGGCTGGGAGATGAGGAGGTTGTCCACATCCACGCCGAGCTTGCGGGCGTAGCCCGGGTCGAGCGCGTGTTCGGCGTCGATGAAGGCGCAGGTGCCGCCCTTCTTCTGGGCTTCGGCCACGGCCTGGAGGGCCAGGGTGGTCTTGCCCGAGGATTCCGGCCCGTAGATTTCGATGATGCGGCCCTTGGGGAGGCCGCCGATACCGAGGGCGAGGTCGAGGCCGAGGGAGCCGGTGGAGATGACCTCCACCTCCTCGTTCATCTGCTTGCCCCCCATCCGCATGATGGAGCCCTTCCCGAAGGAGCGCTCGATCTGAGAGAGAGCGGCTTCGAGAGCCTTGTTCTTTTCCATTCTGGAAGTGCCCTTCGTGGCGTTCGGTGGACGCGTTTCCGGGTGCCACCGGCGGATGAGGGTGGGTGTTCAGGCCACGTCCTCACGCGCTTGTTACCGGCTGGGGCGTTGGCGCACAAGCGCCGTGGCCGCCCCGGTCCGTGGTGTTCATATTATGTTCAGGGTTCCGGAAAGCAAGTGGATTCCGATGTGGCCGGGAGGTTCGCGACGATTTCGACGAGCTGTGCCGGGCGGTAGGGCTTGGGGAGGAAGGTGATGTTGTCGCGGCCCATGTCCTGGCCGAGGGCGGCTTCGGCGTAGCCGCTGACGAGGATGACGGGGAGGTGTGGGCGGCGGGCGCGGATGGCGCGGGCCAGGGCCATGCCGTCCATGCCGGGCATGGCGATGTCGGAGACCATGGCGGTGGGGGCGAGGCCGTCCTCGATGAGTTCGAGGGCGGTGTTGCCGTCCTCGGCCTGGGTGACGCGGTGGCCGGCGCGTTCGAGGGCGACGGCGGCGAGGCGGCGGAGGGGGGCTTCGTCCTCGACCAGGAGGATGTGGCGGGG
>NZ_FQZF01000005.1:139791-223187 GCF_900141905.1 Muricoccus roseus
GGTGGATGCGGAAGCGGGTGAGGCCGGGGCGGCTTTCGATGCGCATGGCGCCGCCGGACTGGCGGACGATGCCGTGGATGGTGGCGAGGCCGAGGCCGGTGCCGCCCTGGGTGGCGCGGGTGGTGAAGAAGGGTTCGATGATGTGGGGGAGGATGTCCGGGGGGATGCCCGGGCCGGTGTCGGTGATGTCGAGGACGGCCCAGCGGCCGGGCGGGAGGGGGTCGGGGAAGCCCGGTTCCTCCTGGAGGGAGATGGCGGTGTCGGTGGCGATGGTGAGGGTCCCCTCCCCGCCCATGGCGTCGCGGGCGTTGGTGGCGAGGTTGAGGAGGACCTGATCGAGCTGGACGGGGTCCACGCGGATGCGGCGGCCGAGGGCGCCGGGGTGGATTTCGAGGGTGATGCGGGGGCCGAGGAGGCTGCGGAGCATGGGGGTGGCGGCCTGGACGGCTTCGTCGAGGTCGAGGATGCGGGGTTCGAGTTGCTGGCGGCGGGCGAAGGCGAGGAGGCGGCGGACGAGGGCGGCGCCGCGGGCGGCGGCGTCCTGGGCGGGGCGGAGTTCGTCGCGGATGCGGGGGACGGCGAGGACGGCCCCGTCCATGGCGCCGAGGATGATGGCGAGGAGGTTGTTGACGTCGTGGGCGATGCCGCCGGCGAGCTGGCCGATGGCGCGGAGGCGTTCGCCGGCCTCGGCTTCCTCGCGGCGGCGGCTGCGTTCGGAGAGGTCCTCGGCGAGGAGGATGCGGCGGCCTTCGGGGAGCGGGGCGAGGCGGAGGAGGGTGAGGGTGGGGGTTTGGCCTTCGGGGGCGCCGAGGGCGGCTTCGAGGGGTTCGGCGCCGCCTTCGTGGAGCCAGGTTCGGACGGCGTCGCGCGCCGGGGGGTCGAAGAGGAGGATGGCGGGGGTGCCGGGGCGGAGCGGCAGGGCGGGGCCGATCATGTCGCGCAGGGGGGTGTTGGCGCGGAGGACGGAATCGGCGGAATCGAGGAGGGCGGCGCCCTGCGGGAGGGAATCGAACAGGGCGAGGAAGGCGGTGTCCGCCTCCGCCCCGCTGTTGCGGGGGAAGCCCAGGAAGGATCGGATGCTCTCCGCCATGCCGTGCAGCCTAGCGGGAAGATCGGGGCGGCGCATCACGCCGGCGGGCGCGACCGGGCGCGCCAGATGAAGGCGATGATCTCGGCGACGGCCTGGTAGTGCTCGGCGGGGATTTCGGTGTCGAGGTCGAGCTTGAAGAGGGCGCGGGCCAGGGGCGGGTTGGAGACGAGGGGGACGCCGGCCTCCTTCGCCTTCTCGCGGATGCGGGCGGCCACTTCGTCGGCGCCCTTGGCGAGGATCTTCGGGGCGGCGGAGGTGCCTTCCTCATAGCCCAGGGCGACGGCGTAGTGGGTGGGGTTGGTGATGATGACGGCCGCCTTCGGCACGGCGGCCATCATGCGCTGGCGGGCCTGGCGCTGGCGGATGGCCTTCTGCTTGGCCTTCACATGCGGGTCGCCTTCGGCGTCCTTCGCTTCCTCCTTCATGTCCTGGCGGCTCATCCGCAGGCGGCGGAGGTGGCGGAAATGGACGAGGAAGAGGTCGGCGCCCGCGAGCAGGGCGAAGGCGGCCAGGGTGGCGGCGACGAGGCGCAGGCCCTGTTCGGCGATGGTGGCGAGGAGGGCGGCGGCGGGCTGGTGCATCACCGCTTCCAGCAGTTCGGGCGTGCCGGCCGCATGCCAGATGGCGGCGCCGACGAGGGCGACCTTGAGGAGGGTCTTCAGCAGTTCGATGAGGCCTTCGGAGCCGAGGAGGCGCTTGAGGCCGGCCAGGGGCGAGAGGCGGGAGAGCTGGGGGGCGAGGCCCTTGGCGGAGACGAGGCCGCGGGTCTGGAGAAGGGTGGTGGCCACGGCGCCGAGGGCGGCGGCGGCGAGGACGGGCAGCAGGACGAGGGCGGAGGGCAGCAGCACCTCGGCCGCCTGGTCGGGGGAGAGTTCGTGCCCGCGTTCGAGGATGCCGCGCAGGGCGCGGAGCAGGTCCCGCCCGAGGGAGGGGAGCGCGATTCCGGCCGCGAGAACGGCGAGGAGGAGGGCGGCGAAGCCGGAGAGCTCGCGCGAATGGGCGACCTGGCCGTCCTCGCGCGCCTTTTCGAGGCGCCGGGCGCTTGGGGCTTCCTGGCGGTCCTCGGCCTCGTCGCCGCCCTCCTCGGCCATGGTTCAGCGCAGGCCGGGCAGCGTGGCCCAGCCGGCCTGGAGGGCCTGGTGGAAGCCGGCGAGCATGGAGGGGGCGATGAGCGCGAGCAGGGCGAGGCCCGCGAGGATCTGGCCCGGGGCGGCGACGAAGAAGACCTGCACGGAGGGCGCGACGCGGGCGATGAGGGCCATGGCGAGGTTGATGATGACGGCCGCCAGCACGAAGGGGCCGGCGAGGCGGAGGGCGAGGGCGAGCATGTCGGCGCCGGCCTGGGCGATCTCGGCCGCGGCCGCGCCGGCCGGCCAGGGCGTGCCGGGGGGCATCAGCGCGTAGGATTCGGCCAGGGCGCGGAGCGGCAGGGCGTGCAGGCCGGTGGAGAGCACGAGGACGGCGGTGGCGAGGGTGCCGAGGCGGCCGAGGGCCGAGGCGCCGCCGCCCAGCTGCGCGTCGGGCACGAGGATGGCGGCGAGGCCGAGCAGCGAGGCGCCGGCCTGCAGCGCCACGGAGAGCGCCATGGCGAGGAGGCGGGCGAGGCCGCCGATCCAGAGGCCGACGGCGAGTTCGAGGCTGACGAGGCGCAGGGCCTCGCCGGGGGAATCAGGCGCGGAGGGGAGGTCGGGGGCGAGGAGCGGCAGGAGGACGGGGACGAGGGCGAGGGCGAGCGCGAGGCGGATGGAGGCGGGTACGTCCCCCTCCCCCAGCCCGGGCAGGATCATGGCGGCGGCGCCGAGGCGGGCGAGGAGCAGCACCGCGCCGAAGGCCAGGGAGGGGAGCGCCTCGAGCAGCGCCGCCTCGTTCACGGCAGGCCGCCGAGCAGGACCATCCGATCGAAGAGGGTGACGGTCCAGTCGCGCAGCACGCCGGTCATGAAGGGGCCGAGGAGAAGCAGGCCGCCGCCGGCGACGGCGAGCTTGGGGAGGAAGGCGAGCGAGGCCTCCTGGATCTGGGTCAGGGCCTGCACCACCGAGACGGCGAGGCCCACGACGAGCAGCGCGACGAGCAGCGGCCCGCCCATCTGCAGGCAGATCCAGAGGGAGTCGCGCAGGGATTGCGCGATGAGGTCGGATTCCATGGCCTGGCCCGCCTCAGATCGGCATCCGCATGACGTCCTGATAGGCGGAGACGACGCGGTCGCGCACCGCGACGGCGGTTTGCAGGGCCAGTTCCGCGCGGCTGACGGCGAGGACCGTGTCGGTCACGCTGACCTGACCGAGCATGGCGCCGGTGCTGGCGGCATCGGCCTGGCGGCCGGATTCCACCGCGCCCTCGATGGCGCGCTTGAGGGCGCCGCCGAAGCCCTCCGCGGCGTTGCCGGCCGCCGGGGTGGGAGAGGTGGCGCTGCGATAGGCGGCGGCGGCGCCGGCGGCGCCGATGGGGGCGGGCATCAGCGGAGGGCCTCGATGGTGCGGGTGAGCATGCCGCGCGTGGTTTCGAGGACGGAGAGGTTGGCGCTGTAGGAGCGCTGGGCCTCGCGCATGTCCATCACCTCGATGAGGCTGTCGATGTTCGGGGTCTTCACATAGCCCTGGGCATCGGCGGCGGGATGGGCGGGGTCGTAGCGGCGCGGGAACTCGCCTGGCGCCTCGCCGACGCGGGAGACGGCGACGCCGCGCGTGCCGCTCGCGCGGTCCAGCTTCTCGGCGAAGGTGACGGTGCGGCGGCGATAGGGATCGGCGCCCGGCGCTTCGCCCGTGCTGTCGCGGTTGGCGAGGTTTTCGGCGACCACGCGGAGCCGCGTGGATTGCGCGGCCATGCCGGCGGCCGAGATGCGGAGCGCCCTGTCGAGATCCATGCGACCCTCCCGTTATCCGTTGCGGCCGAGCGCGGTGCGGTACATGCCGACCCAGCGCCGGTGGAGGCCCATGGCGACCGCATGGGCCGAATCGGTATCGGCCACCTTGATGGCCTGTTCGTCGAGCGAGACGCCGTTGCCGTCGGGCGAGACCTCCTCCGCCGGGGCGGGGCGGGAGCCGGGCGCGCCGCGCGTGCTGACGAGATGCGCGGGATCCGTGCGCAGGAGGCCGGCCGGGGAGGAGGCGCGCTGGAGGTGCTGGGCGAAGGGGGCGAGGTCCCGCGCGCGGTAGCCCGGCGTGTCCGCATGGGAGATGTTGCGGGCCAGCACCTCCTGCCGGCGGTCCAGCCAGCGCAGGCGGGATTCGGCGAGGGCGATCGGGTTGGCGGCGGGGCTCGTGCGATCCATGCCCGGCATCTTCCGCCGGTTTTGCTAACCGTTCCTTGATCGGGCGGGCGGGAGTGGCAGGGGTGGGGCGGCGGGGGCGTTAAGGGAGTGGAAGGGAGCGGGCGGCAAACTCTGCCGCATGACCTGCACGCCGCAAAATGCCGTGCTCGCCGCCGTCGATGAACTGCACGGCGTGCTGAGCGTCGCCGAGGCCCTGCTTCTGGCGGGACGACGCCTCGACCTTCAGGGGCTGGACCAGGAGGTCGCCGCCATCTGCGCGGCCGCCACCCTGCTTCCGCCGGAACAGGGGCGCGCGACGCGCCCTGCCCTTTGCGAGCTGCTGGCCCAGGTGGAGGGGCTGCATGCGCGCCTTTCCGCCGCCGCGGCATAGGGGCGCAGTTGATGGGGGGCATGGCGGATGGCCGGCGGGGTGGAGCAATGGGTGAGCGCGGCGGGCGCGCTGGCGCTGGCGCTGGGGCTGCTCTGGCTGCTGGCGCGGCTGGCGCGGCGCGGCGGGCTGGCGACGGCGGGTGCGCGGCGGATCCGGCTGGTGGAGGTGACGCCGATCGATTCGCGGCGCCGCGCCGTGATCCTGCGCGTGGATGGGCGCGAGGCGCTGATCGTGACGGGCGGGGCGCAGGACAGCTTCATCGGCTGGCTCTGACCGTCGCCGGCCTGCTGCTTCTGCTTCCGGGCGTGGCGCTGGCGCAATCCGTCTCGCTCGACCTCGGCGGTTCGGGCACGGGCAGCACGGCGCGGCTGGTGCAGCTGACGGCGCTGATCGGCCTGCTCTCCCTCGCCCCTTCCCTGCTGGTGATGGCGACGGCCTTCGCGCGGATCGTCATCGTGCTGTCGCTGTTGCGCAGCGCGATCGGGGCGCAGGGAATTCCGCCGAACCCGGTGCTGATCGGGCTGGCGCTGTTCCTCACCTTCTTCGTCATGCAGCCGGTGATAGAGGCGAGCTGGGTGCAGGGCCTGCAGCCCATGCTGGCGGGGCAAGTGGCGGAGCTGGAGGGGCTGGCCCGGGCGGCGGAGCCGTTCCGCAAGTTCATGGCGGTGAATGCGCGGGATTCGGATCTCGCGCTGTTCCTCGACCTGGCGCAGCTGCCGGCGCCGGCCAGCCCGGATCAGACGCCCTGGCGGGCGCTTGTGCCGGCCTTCATGGTGAGCGAGCTGAAGCGCGGCTTCGAGATCGGCTTCCTGATGTTCCTGCCCTTCCTGGTCATCGACCTGGTGGCGGCTTCGCTGCTGATGTCCCTGGGCATGATGATGCTGCCGCCGAGCGTGGTGGCGCTGCCCTTCAAGATCATCTTCTTCGTGATGGTGGATGGCTGGCGGCTGGTTTCGGCCAGCCTGGTGCAGGGCTTCGCCGGGAACTGAGGCGCCGGGGCAAATCGGCCGCCATGCCCCCGCGCCCCCAATCCGTCACCGCACGCCATGATGCATGGCGGGCGACGGCCAAACCGGGGGGCCGGTGGAGCATGGCGGCCGAAGAGGAAGCCGGCCGCCGCGCTGCCGCGCTCCCGATCCATCACCGCGCGCCATGATGCATGGCGGGCGACGGCCAAACGGGGAGCCGGTGAGACGCGGCGGCCGAAGCAGAAGACGGCCGCCGCGCTGCCGCGTTCCCAATCCATCACCGCGCGCCATGATGCATGGCGGGCGACGGCCAAACGGGGAACCGGTGAGACGCGGCGGCCGTAGCCGCCCTGCCCTATTTCCGGGGCAGGTGCTTCGCGATGTAGGGCGGCAGCTGGAAGGCACCCAGATGGATCTCCGGGGTCCAGTAGCCGGTCTTGCCGAGGATGCCGGCACGCTCGGCGCGAGCGCGGATCTCCTCGACGGGCACGGCACGCATGGTGGCGTCCTTGGCCGCCCAACCGAGCGTCATGTAGCCACCGACATAGGTGGGGACGGCGGCGACATAAGCCCAGATGTCCGGGAACACTTTCCCGCGGCGGAGCGAGGTTTCGGCGAGTTCCTCCGCTTGCATGGCGGGAACGCCGCACTGGTTCACGATCAGGCCGCGATCGGAGAGCAGGCGCGCCGCGTTGGCGTAGAACTCGTCGGTGAAGAGAACCTCGCCGACGCCGATCGGGTCGGTGCTGTCCACGATCACCACGTCGAAGCTGCCGGCTTCGGCGCGGCGGACATAGTCGATCCCGTCGGCCACCAGCACCTCGGCGCGGGGGTCGTTCCAGGCGTCACCGGCGATGCCGGGCATGAATTCCTTGGCGAGGCGGATCACCTCGCCGTCGATCTCGACCATGACGGCCTTCTCGACATTCCTGTGCTCGAGCACGCGGCGGAGCACGCCGCCGTCGCCGGCGCCGATGATCAGGACGCGCTTAGCCTCGCCATGGGCCAGCAGGGGCACATGGGTCAGCATCTCCTGATAGACGAACTCGTCCATCTCGGTAATCTGCACGACGCCGTCGAGCAGCATGACGCGGCCATGGGTCTCGGATTCGAAGACCATGATGTCCTGGAAGTCGGACTTCACCCGGGCGAGTTCCCGCACGACGCGGAAGCGCTGGCCCCAGGCCGGGTAGAGGGTCTCGTTGACCCAGGAATCCGTGGTCATCTCGAAGCTCCGAACAGAAGAAGGGGGCGGACCCCTGGGCCCGCCCCCTGGTCTCGTGCGTGACGCCTTGGTGTCAGGCCTGCATGCCGCGGCGGTGTTCCGCCAGCTGCACGCGCTCCGGCAGAAAGCCGCGCTTCAGCACGGGGATCGCCAGATACGGATCGCAGATGCCGCAGACGAAGATGTCGAGCGCGGCGTAGTTCTTCTCCGGCCAGGTGTGGATGGAGACATGGCTCTCGGCCAGCACCAGCACGCCGCTCACTCCGCCATTCGGCTGGAAGTGGTGGAAGTGCCCGTGCAGGATCGTCGCGCCCGTCTCGATCGCGGCCTCGCGCAGAACCTCGTCGATATGCGCGGGGTCGTCGAGATTCGTCGCCCCCCACAGATCGATGATCAGGTGAGTCCCGGCGAAGCGCACGCCGTTCTTCTCGACGAAGTAGTCCTTCGCCTCTTCAGTGAACTGGGCTTCGCTCGGGCTTTGATCCGAAACCATCCCCAGCTGAGCAACAAGAGCGTCCAATTCGGGCCCCCCATCCTCGACCGGTGACGACCTATCGCGATCGGAAAGTCCGATCAGGTCAACGGAGGCGGCATATGAGGCACGCGGCCCCCCATCGCAAGTGAATTTGGTCCCCCCAGGCCGAAAAAAACGCGGCTCCCCCCCGCGCCTGACGCGTGGCTCATCTTGAACTTACGGCCGCCGTCCGGAAGGCATCCAGCTTGTTCGGGAATCCCCGGAAAAGGTTCAGTTCGCGCTGGAGCCTCGGGAGGTCCGAAAGGCCGCGCACCGGATCGGCGGTCAGGAGGGCGACGGCCTCGGCGATCGGGCCGGTGCCGAGCTTTTCGAGCCAAGCGGCGCGGAGGGCGGAGAGGCGGGCGGCATCGCCGCCCAGCGCGGCGAAGGCGGCGGCGCGGAGCACCTCCTGCGGGCTTGCGGGATCCTCCGGCTGGGCGGCGGCGAGGGCGAGCAGGGCGTCGGAGGCGCCGGCCCAGTCCTGGCGCTCGGCCAGGAGGGCGGCGAGGGCCGGCAGGGCGGGGGTGCCGAGGCCGCGCAGGATGGCGAGCGCTTCCGCCGGGGCGCCGAGGGCGGATTTCGCGCGCGCGGCCAGCAGCCCGCGCGGCAGCGTCTCCTCTGAGGTGGCGGGAGTGCCGTCCAGGGTTTCCAGCGCGCCCTTCGCGTCGCCGGCCGCGAGGCGGAGGCTGGCGAGGCGGGTGGCGAAGGCGGGGCGCCGGGCGGCCGGGACGCGGTCGAGCGCCTGTTGCGCGAGGGCGGCACCGCGATCGGGCAGGTCCATGGCGGCGAGGCGTTCGGCGAGCGCGGCCAGGGCTTCGGCGCCGCGCTCGTCCCGCGGCAGGAGGGTGGGCTGGGCTTCGTAGAGCGCGACGGCGACGGTCGGCGGTTCCTGCGTCAGCGCCTGAAGGAGGGCGGCTTCCTGGGCCGGGCGGATCTGCTCCTGGCGGTCGGGATAGGTTTCGGCGGTTTCCTTGAGGAGATCCAGCGCCCCGCGCGCGTCGCCGGCGGTGCCGCGCAGGGCGGCGATGCGGAGGCGCGTGCCGAGTTCCTCCGAATCGCCGCGCCAGGCGAAGAGGGCGGCTTCGAGGGCGGCGGCGGCGCCGGCGGCGTCCAGCGTGCCGGCCTTCAGGCGCAGCTCGGCGGTGCGGCGGAGGGCGCGGGCGCGGGCCAGCCGGTCCCGCCCGTTGATGACGGTGGCGTAGAGGGAGAGGGCCGTGTCGGTCTGCTCCTCGGCTTCGGCGAGGCGGGCACGGGCGAGGGTTAGCTCGGGACGGTCTCCGGCGGCCTGCAGCAGGCGGCGGGCGGCGGAGGTTTCGCCGGCCTCGACCATGGCCTCGGCGGCGAGGGGCAGGAGGCGGGTGCGCAGGGATTCCGGGTAGCCGAGCAGGAGCGGCAGGGTGCTGGCAAAGCCGGGCGAGGCGGCGGCGGCGTCGCCCGCCGTGGCGGCGAGGGCGGCGCGCCAGAGCGTCACCTCGTCATTGCCGGGGAGGCTGGCGGTGGCGAGGCCCTGCGCATCCGGGAGGCGGCCGGCCATGAGGGCAGCGGCGGCGTGGAGGAGGAGGCTGCGCGGGTCGGTGGAGGCGCGGGGATCCTCCTGGAAGGCCAGGCGGATCATGGCCTGGGCCTCCTGGGCGAGGCCGAGGGCGAGCATGCCCTCGGCGGCGGCGCGGCGGAGGGGCATGCGGGCGAGCGGCGGGGCGGCGGCGATGCTGGACTGCTGGGCGCGCAGGCGCTCCTGCGCCGGGCCGGGTTCGAGATTGGGCAGCTCCATCAGCCGCGACATGGCGGCGGCCTCGGCGCCGGGATCCGGGCTGGCGGTGCCGGCGGCGAGGCCGGAGAGCACGAAGCGGTCGCCGACGCGGCGGAGCGCGGCGGTGTCGGCGCGCGCCAGTGCGGCGACGCCGAGCTGGGTGGGCAGGAGGTCGAGCTGGGCGAGGCTGCGGGCGGTGGGCATGGCCTGGCCCGCCTCGCGCACGGTGCCGACGAGAATGGGAAGGCCGGTCTCGGGATCGGCGATGGGGACCGGGCGGCCGGGGGCGGCGGCGCGCAGGACCACCCTGCCCTCCTCCGGCTCGGCGAGGATGGAGCGTTCCCGGCCGGGACCGGGGCCGGGGGTGACGAGCCAGTTGGGGCCTTGCCGGCGGGCCTGGAGGCCCGCGGGCGCGGCGAGGGGCAGGCGGAGGATGGTGGCTTCCGGCAGGGTTTCCGCGCGGAGGCCGCCGAAGACGGGATCGCCGCGCAGCGGGGCCGTGTCGAGCGCATGGGGCTGGTCGAGCACGAGGAGCAGCGTGTCGCCGCGGCGCAGGATGGCGAGGCCGGTTTCCGCGGGCACGGGCAGCAGCAGGGCGCGCGCCCCCTCCCCCGGCACGGTGCGGAGCGGCAGGCCGGCGGTGGCGGGTTCGGGCGCGGCCGGGGCAGTGTTGAGCCGCGCTGCGGATGCGGGCGGTGGCGTTGCCGGGGCCGGCGGCGCCGCTGCGGCGGGCGGCGCTGCGGCCGCGGCCTGGGCGGGAGCTGGAGCGGCTTCGGCTGCGCGGCTGTTGCGCGGCGGCGTGGCGGGGGGGCGAGGCGGCGTGGGCAGCCTGGCCTCCGCGGCCCGCTGCGCGGCGGGTGCCGCCGGGGTGGCGGATGCGGGCGCTGGGGTGGTGGCGGACGCGGTGGCGGTGGCGCTGGGGGCGGCGGGCGCGGCGTCGAGGATGTCGAGCACCAGGCGGTTGCCGAGGCGGTAGTGGCGCAGCCGGGCGCCCGGGCGGGTGGTGAGGCGCAGGCCTTCGGGCGCGCGTTCGAGGGTGAGGAGGTTGCGGGGCAGGCGGCGGGTGCCGGGGAGTTCGGGCTCGACCCCGGCGCCGAGGCGGAGCAGGACGCCGTCGCCGCCCTCCTCCACCCAGTAGGGGATGTCGGGCGCGGCGAGGTCCAGCACGATCCGGCCATGGCCGGGATGGTCGCCCAGCCTGACCGCGGCCCGTTCCGCCAGGGCCGGCTGGCCGAGGAGGACGGAGCCGCAGATCGCGAGGATCGCCGCGCCGCGCATCAGTCGAAGCTCGCCAGCAGGGCGTCGATCTCCGCCTGGGAGGAGGCGGCGGCGGCGAGCTGCGGGCCGTTGGCGAGCCGCTCGCCTTCCGTGCGCAGCGGCGCGGCGCGGGCCGGGAGCACGGCGGAGGGGGCGTAGCGGCCGGTGGTTTCGCGCACGCGCTGCTCGATCTGCTTCAGCGCGTTCACCACCTTGCCGATGCGCTGGCCCGTGATGTCCTGGAAGGCGCAGGCCTCGTAGATGCGGGTGACGCAGACGCCGACCGTCTCCGCATCGTCCGGGGCCAGCTTCGGCTGGAGGTTTTCCAGCGTCTCGCAGACGTCCAGGATCTCGTTGGCGGCGTCGGCGGTGCTCTTGACCACCTCGTCCAACTCGTCGGTGGCGGCAGGGAGATGCGTGGCGTCCACGTTCTCCACGCGCATCGCCGCGATCTCCTCCTTTGCGGCGGCGACCATGCGGCCCAGGGCCTCCAGCTCCTGCAGGAGGGTGGCTTCGGTCTTGCCCAGGCCCGACATGACCTGCAAGGCGCGCTCCGCGCGGTCGACCTTAGGCATGGGCCATCACCTTCTCGATCTTCTCGCGCAGCGTCTCGGCGTTGAAGGGCTTGACGATGTAGTTCGAAACGCCGGCGGCGCGGGCGGCCACCACGTTCTCGGTCTTGCTTTCGGCGGTGATCATGATGAAGGGCGTGGATTTCAGCTTCGCATCGGCCCGCACCTCCTTCAGCAGGTCGAGGCCCGTCATCGGCTCCATGTTCCAGTCGGAGATAACGAGGCCGAAATTGCCGGTGCGGAGCTTGGAGAGCGCCTCCTGGCCGTCGGTCGCCTCCTCCACATTGTTGAAGTCCAGCTGCTTCAGCAGGTTCCGGATGATCCGCAGCATCGTCTTGTAGTCATCGACGATCAGCACGTGGGTGTTCTTGTCCATCGCGGTGATTCTCCTTTCAATCCGTCCGATTTTCGGTCGCCCGGTTCGCAGCGGCACGAAGCCGGGCCAGCTCCGCCGTCAGGCTGCGGGCCCGGTCGGGGCGCATGGCCCCGATCACCGGGGCGGCCTTCGCCTCCCGCATCCGATTCACGATCTGTACGAGCACAGGCATTTCCAAATCGTCGAAAACGGTGGCCGCATCGCGCGGGCGCATCGCTTCGTAGGTCTTGACCAGGCCACGCCAGCCGGCCTCCTCGCGCTCGCCCCGGCCGCGCTCCAGCGCCTCCAGCCGGGATTGCAGGGCGGCCATTTCCTCGAGCCGCGCGGAGAGGCGGCGCTCGGCGGCGGCGAGCACGGCCTCGCGCGCCGCGAGCGCGGTTTCGCGCGCCTCGATCTCGGTGCGGCGCTCCCGCAGGCGGCTGAGCAGGGCGCGCTCGGCCTGGTCGACCGGATCGGGCGGCGGGGGCGCGGGGGCGGGAGGAGCAGGGGCGGCCGCGCGAGAAGGGGCCGGAGATGGATCGGCGGGCGGGGCTGAGGCGGCGGCGCTGCCAACGAGCCCCCCCTCCCCCGGAATGGCGCGCAGCAGCACCTGGGCCTTCACGAGTGCCAGGGCGGCGCAGGCGAAGAGGATCATCGGCAGGAGGCGCGGGCGCGGGAGGCGCGCGGGCGCCCGAATGGATGCGCGCAGGGCGGGGAGCTTCACCGGGCCATCCTCAATGCGCGCAGCAGGTCGCGTTCAGCCTGGCTTCGCGGGGCCGCGGCCTCCGCGGGCAGGCCCATGGATTGAAGGCCCGGGGCGGGAAGGCCGGAGGCGGGGGCGGCGGCGCGGCCCTGGCGGACCAGCGCCTCCAGCCGGTCGGCCAGCCCCTCGGCGCGTTCGACGAGGAAGCGCAGGTCGTCGCGCAGCGCCTCGGCGGCCCCGGTCTGCCGGGCCTGCTGCTCCAGCGCCATGCGCAGGCCGGCCAGGGCGGACTGGGCGTCGCGCGTGGCGGTCTCGAAGCCCGCGGCGCCTTCCGACAGAGCCGCGCGGTCCTTCCTGAGCGCGGCGAGCCCGCGCTCCAGCCGGATGGCGAAGGGCAGCGCGGCGAGGAGCAGGAGAAGGAGCGCGCCCTGGAGAGTCCATTCCAGCAGGGTCATGCCACCTCCTCCTCCAGGCCGAGGCGCTTCAGCTCGCGCTCGATCCGCACAGCGAGGCGGTTCTCGCGCCGGCCCAGCACGGCCTCGAAGAGTGGAACCTCGCCGCAGCGCAGGCGCACCGGGGCGCCCGGGCCGACATTGAGGGTGATCCGGTCGCCCGGCTTGAGGTTGACCACGGTGGAAAGCGGCAGGGGCTGCTCGTCCAGCACGACGTCGAGCGCGACCTCCGTGTGGCGCAGCTCGTCGGCCAAGTGGTTTTCCCAGATGGAGTCGCGGCCGAACTTCTCGCCCATGAACTGCTGCAGGAGCAGCTCGCGCACCGGTTCCAGCGTGGCGTAGGGGAGGAGGAGGTCCATGCGGCCGCCACGATCCTCCATCTCGACGCGGAGCTTCACGAGGATGCAGGCGTTGGACAGGCGGGAGATGGCGGCGAAGCGGGGGTTCACCTCCAGCCGCTCGAACTGGAACTCCACGGGGCAGAGGGGCTCGAAGGCGGTGGAGACGTCGCGCAGGACGACGCCGATCAGGCGCTCGACCAGCGTGCGCTCGATGGTGGTGTAGGGGCGGCCCTCGATCCGCATGGCGGCGGTGCCGCGGCGGCCGCCGAGGAGGACGTCCACGACCGAGTAGATCATCGCGGAATCGACGACCATCAGCCCGTAATTGTCCCACTCATGCACCTTGGTGACGGCGAGCATGGCGGGGAGCGGGATGGAGTTGAGGTAGTCCCCGAAGCGCAGCGAGGTGATGGCGTCGATCGAGACTTCCACATTGTCGGAGGTGAAGTTACGGAGCGTCGTGCTCATCAGCCGCACGAGGCGGTCGAACACGATCTCGAGCATCGGCAGGCGCTCGTAGGAGACGAGGCCGCTGCTGATGATCTGCTCGATGGCGGATTTCGCCTCGGCGGTTTCCTCGCCGTCGAAGCCGAGGAGGCTGTCGATTTCCGCCTGGTTGAGGACGCGGGTGGAATCCGCGCCGCCGGGCGCCGCCTCCTCATCCCCCTCCCCCTCCAGCGAGGCGCCCCAGGCGGCGGCGAGGTCCTCTTCCTCGGTGCTCACTGGACGATCATCTCGACGAAGAGGACGTCCTGCACCTTCGCGGGGCTGGCCGCGAGGGAAGCGCGGTTCCGCAGCTCCTCGCGCAGGCGGTAGGTGCCCTGGCTGCCGCGCAGCTCCTCCGGGCGCATCTCGCGCAGATAGGTCTGGAAGAGGTCCATCAGGCGCGGCATGGCGGCCTGGACGGCGGCCGTGTCGGCCTCGGAGGAGAGTTCGAGCTTTGCCTTCAGGCGGATGAAGGTGGCGCGGCGGCCGCTGACGTTCAGGTTCGTCAGGATCTCCGGCATGTCGAAGAAGACGGGCGGGCGCGCGGGCTGGGGCGGCGCCGAGCTGGATACGGTGCCGGAGGCGGCGCCATGGCCCTCGGCGGGGGCGGCGGCGTGGCCTTCTTGCGGCTCCGCGGATTTGCCGAAGGGGAGCAGGCCACTGAACCAGAGGCCCGCGCCGGCGCCGATGAGCACCAGCAGCACGAGGGCGATGAGGACGAGCTTCTTCTTGCCCCCCTTCTTCGGGGACTCCTCTGCTCCATCAGCCGTTGCAGCCGCCGCTTGCGCCATGGGGATCGGGTGCTTCCTGCCGTTCCGATGGGGCTGATGCTGGCGGGGGCGGCTTAACGAAGCGTTGCAACCGGGCGGGAATGATCAGGAAGCCGGCAAGAACTGCCGCTTCCGGGCAGGGCGAGCCGGCGCGGTGCCGGGGAAAGGCTGGCACGGGGGTTGCGGAAACCCTTCCGCAAGCACGGCGCCGCATCCTCGCGGACCGAAGGCAAGAGGCGGACGGAGCGGATGGACAATCCCGGCTACATCGCTCTTTCACGACTGGTCGCGCAAAACCGCGCGACCGCCGTGCTTGCGCACAACATGGCCAATGCGGAGACGCCGGGCTTCCGGGCCTCGCGCCCGGTTTTCGCCGACCATCTGGAGCGCCAGCGCGGCGCGCAGCCCGTGCGGGGCGGCGAGTCGCTGCATTTCGCGATGGACCGCGCGACCTGGCGCGACGAATCGGCGGGGCCGGTGCAGACGACGGGCAATCCGCTGGATGTCGCGATTTCCGGCGAGGGGCTGTTCAGCGTGCAGACGCCGCGCGGCGAGCGCTACACGCGGGCCGGGCGCTTCTCACTCGGGCCCGACGGGGGGATCGTGGACATGGAGGGGAATGCGCTGCTGGACACGGGCGGGAATCCGCTGCGGGTCGCGCCCGGGGATACGCGGCTGACGATCAAGGGCGACGGGACGCTGAGCAGCGAGAACGGCGAGATCGGCAAGCTGCGGGTGGTGCGCTTCGCCGAGCCGCAGCGGCTGCAGGCGGAGGGGGACCGGCTGCTGGCCGCGGGCGCGGGCCAGGCGCCGGAGGTGATCGAGCGGCCCGCCCTGGTGCAGGGCGCGCTGGAGGGGAGCAACGTGCGGCCCGTTCTCGAGATCACGCGGCTGACCGCGGAGACGCGGGAGTTCCAGTTCATGGCGCAATTCGCGGAGAAGGAGGGCGAGCGGCTCTCCGGCGCGGTCGAGCGGATCCTGCGGAAGCGCAGCTGATGAGTGCGACGCGACACGCCCACCGGCAGGAAGGATAGACGCATGCGTTCCCTGTGGACCGCCGGCACGGGCATGATGGCCCAGCAGACGAATGTCGAGGTCATCTCCAACAACATCGCGAATATGAGCACGACGGGGTTCAAGCGCCGGCGCGCGGAATTCCAGGACCTGATGTACCAGAACATGAGGCGGGTGGGCTCGCAGTCCTCGGATACCGGGACCACCCTGCCCTCCGGCGCGCAGGTGGGGCTCGGTGTTCGGACGGCGGGGGTGTACCGCATCCATGAACAGGGCAGCCTGCAGCAGACGGAGAACCGCTTCGACATCGCCATCCGGGGCAATGGCTTCCTGCAGGTGACGCTGCCTTCGGGCGAGACGGCCTACACGCGGGACGGCACGCTGGGGCTTTCGCCCGAAGGGGTGATCGTGACGGCGGAGGGGTATCCGGTGCTGCCGGGGATCACCATTCCCGCGAATGCGACGGATGTGACCATCAACGGCAATGGCGAGGTGCTGGTGAAGCTCGCCGGCCAGACGGCCGCGCAGAATGTGGGGCAGTTCCAGCTGGCGATCTTCGCCAATGAGGGCGGGCTGGAGGCGGTGGGCGACAACCTGCTGATGGCCTCCGCCTCCTCCGGCGCCGCGCAGCAGGGCACGCCGGGTTCGCCGGGCTATGGCAATGTGATGCAGGGCTTCATCGAGACCTCCAACGTGAACGTGGTGCAGGAGATCACGAGCCTGATCACCGCGCAGCGCGCCTATGAGATGAACAGCAAGGTGATCACGGCGAGCGACGAGATGCTCAGCACCATCGCAAGGCTGCGGTGAGCGCGATGCGGCGGCTGGGCTTTCTCCTCCTCCTGCTTCTGGCGATGCCGGCGCGCGCGGACTTGGCGGTGCTGCGCCCGCATGCGGTGGTGGAGGATGCGGTGATCCGCCTTTCCGACCTCTTCGACGCGGCGGGGCAAAATGCCGGCCGCGTCGTAGGGCCCGCACCCGCGCCAGGACGGCGCGTGGTGGTGGAGCCCGCCCAGCTTCTGGCCATCGCGCGCGCCCATGGGGTGGCGTGGCGGCCGCTGACGGCGGCGGACACGGTGGTGGTGGAGCGGCCCGGGCGCGCGGTGCCGCGGGACGAGGTGCTGGACCTGCTGCGGGGCGAGCTTGGGCGGATGGGGCTGGACCCGGAGGCGGAGCTGGAGCTGCCGGGCTTCCAGGCGCCGATGGTACCGCTGGCTTCCTTCACGCAGCTGGCGTTGGAGCAGCCCTCCTTCGAGGCGGCGACGAACCGCTTTTCCGCCACGCTGGTGGTGGTGGCGGAAGGGATGCCGACGCTGCGGATGCGGATTGCGGGGCGGGCGGTGGCCACCGCGGCGGTGGTGGTGGCCACGCGGCGCCTTCCGCTCGGCGCGGTGGTGGGGCCGGGCGACCTGCGGCTGGTGCGCCAGCGCGCGGAGCGGGTGCGGGCGGGGCTGGCGAGCGACCCGGGGCAGGTGGTCGGCAAGGCGCTGCGGCGGCCCGTGGCGGAGGGGATGGGATTCGCGATGGGTGATCTCTCCCTGCCCGCGGTGATCGAGAAGAATGCGAGCGTGACGCTGGTGATGGAGGCGCCCGGGCTGAGCATGACGGCGCAGGGGCGCGCGATGGCTTCGGCGGCACGGGGTGAGGTGGTGCCGGTGATGAACCTGGCCTCGCGCTCCATCGTGGAGGGCGAGGCGATCGGGCCGGGGCGCGTGCGGGTGACCTTCGGCAGCGCGCCGGTGAGCCGGTGAGGAGGATGTCCATGCGTATGGCGTTGCTGGTGCTGCCGCTCGCGATGGGGCTGGCGGGGTGCGGTTCGGCCGAGCGGTTGGCGCGGATCGGGCGGGCGCCGGAGATGGCGCCGATCACGGATCCGACGCGCGGCCCGGACTACCGGCCTGTTTCCATGCCGATGCCGGCGCCGCAGGATTCGCGCAGCCTCGTGGCCAACAGCCTGTGGCGGCCGGGCAGCCGGACCTTCCTGCGGGACCAGCGGGCGGCGAGCGTGGGGGACCTGATCACCATCCTCGTCTCGATCAAGGACACGGCCAACCTCTCGAACAGCACGGAGCGGAGCCGCGAGAATTCGGAGAATATGGGCATCCCCCGCCTGCTGGGGCTGGATGCGTCCTATGCGCGGTTCCTGCCGAACAGCATCGACCCGACGAAGCTGGTGGAGGCGAGTTCGGCCCATTCCTCCACGGGCTCGGGGCGGGTTCAGCGGAACGAGGCGGTGACGATGCGGATCGCGGCGACGGTGACGCAGGTGCTGCCGAACGGGAACCTCGTGGTCGGCGGGCGGCAGCAGGTGCGGGTGAACCATGAGATGCGCGACCTGACCATCGCGGGCATCATCCGGCCGCAGGATATCGCGAGCGACAACACGGTGCAGCATGACCGGCTGGCGGAGGCGCGGATTGCCTATGGCGGGCGGGGCACGGTGAGCGACGTGCAGCAGCCGCGCTATGGGCAGCAGGTGCTGGACGCGATCCTGCCCTTCTAGCGCACGACGAAAAAGGGCCGCCCGGAGGCGGCCCTTCCCGTTTCGTCGAGCCGGTGGGGCTCAGCGGGTGTTGGTGGCGTCCCGCAGGGCATCCTTGGCGCCGCCGGCGGCGTTCTGGACCTTGCCCTCGGCGCGCTTGGCCGCGCCCTCGGCTTCCATCTTCTTGTCGCCGACCGCGGCGCCGAGGTTTTCCTTGATGGCGCCGCCCGCCTGCTTCAGGGAGCCTTCAACGCGATCCTTGTCGATGGCCATCTGGCAATCTCCTCTTGTTTAACCTGGGATAAAAACGGAGACGCGGCGAAGAGGTTGCCGGCTGATACGCGTTGCAACATCACGGCGTGGAACGGCAGGGATCGGCGGCACATGTGTGGGCGGTACTTCCTTCAGCGTGATGCGACCTCCCTCGGGCGCTACTTCGAGGTGCCGGAGGCGAGCCCGATGCCGAACTTCGCGCCGAGCTGGAACATGGCGCCGACGCAGGACGGCGTGGTGCTGCGGCGGAACCCGGAGAGCGGCGCGCGGCAGCTCGGCCTGCTGCGCTGGGGGCTGGTGCCGCATTGGGCCAAGGATGCGAAGGACGGGGCGCGGCTGATCAATGCGCGGGCGGATGGGGTGGCGGAGAAGCCCTCCTTCCGCGACGCCTTCGCGCGGCGGCGCTGCATCGTGCCGGCGGATGGGTTCTATGAATGGCTCTCGCCGAAGGAGGCGAAGCCGCGCGATCCGAAGCAGCCCTTTGCCGTGGCGCTGGCGAGCGGGGAGCCGATGGGCTTCGCGGGGCTGTGGGAGGGGTGGAAAGACCCGGAGGGGAACTGGCTGCGGACCTATTCCATCATCACCACGGAAGCGAACCCGAAGCAGGCGCCGCTGCATCACCGCATGCCCGTGATCCTGCCGCGCCAGACCTGGGCGGCCTGGCTGGGTGAGGAGGAGGCGGGGCCGGAGGATCTGCAGGATCTGCTGCGCCCCTGCCCGCCGGAATGGCTGGCCTGCTGGCCGGTGGAGAAGCGGGTGAACAAGGTTTCGGAGAACGGCGCGGCGCTGATCCTGCCCGACCGGAGCGTGGTGGCGCCGGCGGGGCTGGATGATCCTTCGCCCTATTCGGTCTGACCGGTTGGGCTGTCCCGGGGAGAGGAAGAAGGAATTCTTCCTCTCCCCGGACCCGTCGAAGGCAGTGCCTTCGACCCATCATCTTTGTCTTCGAGTTGGAATCACTCAACGGACGGTGCGCCTCGGGTCCATGACCCGAGGCGACTGAAAGGGCGGGATCAGGGGCAGAGACCCCTTCGATCAGGGTATCCACGGCAGTCCGATGGGGTTCCAAGGGCCTCAGGCCCTTGGCGGGCGGAGGGCGGAGCCCTCCGGCGGGTCAGCTTCCGCGATAGGTGGAGTAGGACCAGGGCGAGCAGAGGAGCGGCACGTGGTAGTGGCCGGCCTCAGCCTTCAGCCCGACGTTGAGGGTGACAGTGCCGAGATAGCCCGGGTCTTCGCCGCGGGCGGCGAAGTAGGCGCCGACGTCGAAGCGGAGCTCGTAGCGGCCGGGGCGGAAGGATTCGGGGGTCAGGAGGGGGGCGTCGGTGCGGCCGTCGGCGTTGGTGACGGTGCGTGCGAGGAGCGCGGGTTCGGGCTCCATGCGCCAGAGTTCCAGCGCCATGCCGGCGGCGGGGATGCCGTTGGCGGTGTCGAGCACATGGGTGGAGAGGGCGGAGGGCTTCATTCGGCGGCCTCCGCCAGGATTTCGCCGGGGATGTCGCTGGTCAGCTCGTGCTCGGCATAGGTGAGCAGGCTGTTGAGGTGGTGCTGGGCGTCCTCGAGCCAGAAGCGGCGGCAGAGGCCGTCCACGAGGCGGAGGGTGCCGTATTTCATGCCGCTGATGGTGGCGCCGGAGAGGCCCATGGAGGCGGTGGAGCCGTAGTTGATCATGTGGATGTGCGCGAGGAAGGGCGCGGCGCCCGGGAGCTTCTCGCGCAGGGAGAAGTCGTCGCGGAGATAGGGGCAGGCGCCGAGCTGGGGGGATTCCTGGCCGGGCGGCGGGGTGAAGGCGTCGCGCCAGAGGAGGATGCGGTCGGCGAAGGGGGCGAGCTCGGGGCGGAGGGCGAGGTCGAAGCTGGTGCCGGTGCCGATGATGACGTGGTCGGCGCGGTGCTCGCCGCGCGGGGTGGTGACGACGACCTCGCCGCCTTCCTCCCGCGCCGCGAGGACGGGGCTGCCCATGTGGATCTCGAAGCGCGGGTCGGCGGCGACGCGGTTCCAGGACTCCTGGGGCGGCGGTTGGTTGAGGGCGAAGATGTGCTGCATGAAGCGCCAGCGCAGCGCGTCCGGCATGGCGTAGAGCTGGCCGAGGAAGCCGGACTGCTCCATCCAGCGGAAGGGGTTCACGCGCGGCATCCGGGCGCGGCGGACGAGCATGATGCCCCGGGCGGCGCCGGTTTCGAGAGCGGTGGCGAGGTTGTCGAAGGCGGAGGCGCCGGCGCCGATGATGAGGACGCGCTGGCCTTCGAGGGCCGCGAAATCCACGGGGCCGGAGGTGTGGGAGACGCGGTGGGCGGGCAGTTCGTCGAAGGGCGCGGGGATGGACCAGCCGCCCATGCCGTCCATGCCGGTGGCGAGCACGAGCTTGCGGGCGCGGATGACCACCTCCCCTTCCGCCGTGCCGAAGGTGAGGTGCAGGGGCTCGTTGGCCGCGGTTTCGCCGATGCGGAGCAGGCGGTGGCCATGGGTGACGGGGAGGTCGAGGGTCGCCTCCAGCCAGTCGAGATAAGCCTGCCAGTCCACGCGGCCGATCTTGCCCAGCGCCTCCCAGGCCGCGGCGCCGTCGCGCGCCGTGAAGAAGGCGCGGGGCGTGAGGGCGGGGATGCCAAGATCGGGGCCGGTGACGTGCTTGGGGGTGCGGAGGGTCCGCATGCGGGCGAAGGTGGTCCATACTCCGGTGCGGCCGCGCGGGGCGGCGTCGAAGACGCGGACGCGCTGCACGCGTTCGCGCAGCAGGCCGAAGGCGGTGACGAGGCCGGTCTGGCCCGCGCCGATGATGGCGACGTCCAGCACGCCCTCCCCATGCGGGGGAACCCAGGGGTTGCGGGGGTAGTCGAGCAGGGCAAGCTGGCGCCGGGCCTCCTCGGCCAGGTCGGTCAGGGCTTGGGTGGCGTCCGGCATGGCGGGTTCCGGTGGTGTTGGGGTGGGCGGGGGATGGTTCGCCCCCCCCTGCCCTTCTCCCCGCGTAGCATGGGGCGTGCCGGGCGCTTTGCGTGAAATCAAGCGGCGCGGGTTGATCTCGGCGGTGCCGCCACCGCAAATGAGCCGAGGCCCAGCCCCGGAAGGACAGAGATGAGCAGCAGCACCGCCCCGAACCTGATCGCGGCCGTGGACGAGGCCCGGCAATGGGACCGGCTGATGCAGATGGCGCGGCTGGGCGCCATCACCGGGGCCGACGGGGAGCCCGGGGTGAACCGCGCCTGCCTGACGCCGCTGGACCGGGAGGCGCGGCGCCTGCTGATTTCCTGGGCGCAGGGGCTGGGGCTGACGGTGACGCTGGACGAGATCGGGAACCTGTTCCTGCGGCATGAGGGCAGCGAGGCGGATGCGGCGCCGGTGCTGACCGGCAGCCATATGGACACCCAGCCGAATGGCGGGCGGTTCGACGGGATCTGGGGCGTGATCGCGGCGCTGGAGGCGGTGCAGGCCATCCGCGAGGCGGGGGTGGCGACGCGGCGCCCGATCGAGGTGGTGGCCTGGACGAATGAGGAGGGCGGGCGCTTCGCGCCGGGCTGCATGGGCAGCATGGCCTATGCGCATTTCAAGCCCTCCAACAGCTGGGACGCGGTGGCGGACCCGGCGGGGGTGACCTTCCGGCAGGCGCTGGACGAACACCTGAAGGCCGAGGCGGACCTCAAGCGCCGGCCGCTGGGCGGCAAGCCCTTCGCCTATCTGGAGGCCCATATCGAGCAGGGGCCGCGGCTGGAGACGGAGGGGAAGGATATCGGCGTGGTGACCGGCATCCAGGGGAGCCGGTGGTTCATCGTGGAGCTGCGGGGGGAGACGGCCCATGCGGGCACGGCGCCGCTCTCGCTGCGCAAGGATGCGGTGCAGGACATGATCCGCGCCATCACGGCGCTGAACGCGCTGATGACGGACCCGACCGACGTGCTGCGCTTCACCGTGGGGCAGATCGAGGTGCTGCCGAACACCTCGAACACGGTGGCGGATACCGTGCGCTTCACCATCGACTTCCGGCACCCGGACAAGGACATGCTGATCGCCAATGGCGACGCGATCGAGCCGACCATCCGCAGCGCGATCAAGAATTGCGAGGTGACGGTGACGGAGCGCTTCCACGCGCTGCCGGTGGAGTTCGACGCGCTGGTGACGGATGCGGTGGAGGATGCGGCGACGGCGCAGGGGCTTTCGAGCATCCGCATGCCGAGCGGGGCCTTCCACGACGCGCAGTTCATGGTGCCGCTCTGCCCGAGCGGGATGATCTTCGTGCCCTGCCGCAAGGGGGTGAGCCACAACCCCGCCGAATACTCCACGCCGGGACAGCTTGCCGCGGGGGCGCGGGTGCTGGCGGCGGCGCTGGTGGAGCTGGCGAACCGGTAGGGCGGTTCGGGGTGGCCCCCGGGAGGGAGAAGGAATTCTCCCTCCCGGACCCTCCCTCTTCTTCTTTTGGAAGACTGCCGTGGAATGCGGGGCTGGCGGTGCGCCTGAGGTCGATGACCTCAGGCGACTGAAGCGGCAGCAAGCGCGGCCTGAGTAAAATGCCTGCGGCGCAACAGGCGGCATCGCATCCCCGGCAGGCTTGACGCGGGGTCCGGGGTGGCCGCTGCCACCCCGGCGGAGGGTCCGGGAGGCGGCGCCTCCCCGGGGGCCCCCTAATCGATCCGCCGCAGGCCGGCGGCGAAGCGGCGCCAGTTGGCGACGTAATGGGCGGCGGAGCGGCGGAGGTTTTCCACGATCGAGGGGTCCAGCGTGCGGGCCACGCGGGCCGGGGCGCCGACGATGAGGGAGAAGTCGGGGAATTCCTTGCCTTCGGTGACCAGGGCGTTGGCGCCGACGATGCAGTGGGAGCCGATGCGGGCCTTGTTCAGCACGGTGGCACCCATGCCGATGAGGGAGGTGTCGCCGACGGTGCAGCCGTGGAGGATGGCGTGGTGGCCGACGGTGACGTCGGCGCCGATGGTGAGCGGCGCGCCGGGGTCGGCGTGGAGCATGGCGCCTTCCTGGATGTTGGTGCGGGCGCCGATGCGGATGGGCGTGCCGTCGCCGCGGGCCACGGCGCCGAACCAGAAGCCGACATCCTCGCCCAGGGTGACGTCGCCGATGACATGGGCGTCGGGCGCGACCCAGTAGCGGCCTGGGGCTGGCAGGGTGGGTGTGGCGTCGTCGAGCGCATAGACCGGCATGGGTTCTCCTGCCTTTCGGTTCCTGGACGGGAACCGGGATAGCATGGCGGGGCGGGCCTGGCAGGCCGGGGAGCGGCGCATGCGGATCTTCCTCACCCATACCCCGGAGGCGCGGGCGAACTACTACCCCGATGCGGCGCTTGAGGCGCTGCGGGGGCATGGGACGGTGCTGCTGAACCCGGAGGGCTCGCCCCTGCCCGCCGCGCGGCTGGCCGAGATGGCGCGAGGCTGCGAGGTGATCGTGGCGGACCGGATGGCGGCCGGGGATGCCGGGCTGTTCGGGATGCTGCCGGACTGCGTGGCCTTCCTGCGGGTGGCGGTGGACATCCGCAACATCGACGTGGCGGCGGCGAGCCGGCACGGGGTGCTGGTGGGGCGTGCGACGCCGGGCTTCGTGGATTCCGTGGCGGAGCTGGCGGTGGGAATGATGGTGGAGCTGGCGCGGGGGCTGGGCGCGGCCAGCGCGGCCTATCGCGCGGGCGAGGCGCCGCCGGTGCGCCCGGGGCGGCAGCTGGCCGGGGCGGCGCTGGGGATCATCGGCTATGGCGCGATCGGGCGGCGGGTGGCGGCGCTGGGGCTGGCGCTGGGCATGCGGGTGCTGGTGACCGATCCGGGGCAGCGGGTGGAGGCGGAGGGGGTGGAGCAGCTCGGCTTCCGGGCGCTGCTGGGGGCGGCGGATTTCGTCATCTGCCTGGCGCCGGCGACGCCGGAGACGGAGGGGCTGATGGATGCGGCGGCCTTCGGCGCGATGCGGCCGGGGAGCTTCTTCCTCAACCTCGCCCGGGGGGAGCTGGTGGACGAGGCGGCGCTGGAGCGGGCGCTGGAGAGCGGGCACCTGGCCGGGGCGGCCATGGATGTGGGGCGGGCGCCGGACCAGATGCCCTCCCCCTTCCTCGCCCGGCGGGCGGATGTGGTGGCGACGCCGCATGTCGGTGGGCTGACGCCGGAGGCGGTGGCGCACCAGGCTTTCGACACGGTGCGGCAGGTGGCCGCGCTGGCGGCGGGGCAGGTGCCGCCCGGGGCGGTGAATGCGGCGGAGGCGACGCGGCTGGGCCGGCTGGGGATTCGGGTGGGGTAGCGGGGAGCGGGCACGAAAAAGCCGGCGGCCTCCCCCCGGTCGCGTTGGGGGAGGCCGCCGGCTTTTCGGGCCGAAAGGGCGGGCGCCTACTTGGGCGCCAGCACCATGATCATCTGCCGGTTTTCCAGGCGGGGCATGGATTCGACCTTCACGGTCTCGGCCATTTCGTTCCGGATCCGCTCCAGCACCTTCGCGCCGAGGTCCTGGTGGGCCATTTCACGGCCACGGAAGCGCAGGGTGACCTTCACCTTGTCGCCTTCCTCGATGAAGCCCTTCATCTGCCTCATCTTCACTTCGTAGTCGTGGTCGTCGATATTCGGACGAACCTTGATTTCCTTGATCTCGACGACCTTCTGGCGCTTGCGCGCCTCGTTGGCCTTCTTTTGCTGCTCGTACTTGAACTTGCCGAAGTCGGTGATCTTGCACACCGGAGGCTCGGCGTTCGGGCTGATCTCCAGCAGGTCCATGCCGACTTCATAGGCGCGCGCGAGGGCGTCGCGCGCGCTCATCACGCCGATCATCTCCCCTTCCTGGTCGATCAATCGGACCTGGGGCGCGCGGATCTCCTCGTTTACCCGCGGTCCGTCGCGGGTCGGGAGGGTGTTGGGCATTGGGCCTCGGGCCAGGGTAGTCTCCTGTCGTGGTGGTCGTAGCGGATTTATGGTGCGCGATGGTCGCGTCTGCAACCGCCGCGCTCAAAGGTCAAGCCGGTTTCCGGGGCTGAGTGGCCGGGCGGCGGCGCGGAGCGGGGGTGTCAGGCCCCGACATCGGTGGTGGCGAAGCTGCCCTGCTGGTCCGGGGGCGCGGCCTCGGCCACCAGCCGGGCGATGGCCTCGGCGAGCGGCAGGGTCTCCTGCTCCCGCCCGGGGAGGCGGCGGAGGACGATGTTGCGCTCCTCGGCCTCCCGCCGGCCGACCACGGCCAGGATGGGGACGCGGGCCTCGATATGCTCGGCCACCTTGCGGTTGATCTTCTCGTTCCGGATGTCGGTCGAGACCGCGAGGCCGGCGGCGCGCATGGTCTCGGCCACCTCCTCGGCGAAGGGGGCGGCGTCATCGACGATGGAGGCGACCACCACCTGGGTGGGGGCGAGCCAGAGCGGGAAGCGGCCGGCATGTTCCTCGATGAGGATGCCGAGGAAGCGCTCGAAGCTGCCGAGGATGGCGCGGTGGAGCATGACGGGGCGGTGCTTGGCGCCGTCCTCGCCCACATATTCAGCGTCCAGGCGCTCCGGCAGGACGAAGTCCACCTGGAGGGTGCCGCACTGCCAGTCGCGGCCGATGGCGTCGCGCAGGACGAATTCGAGCTTGGGGCCGTAGAAGGCGCCCTCCCCCGGGTTCAGCTCGTATTCGACGCCGGCGGTGGCGCAGGCCTCGCGCAGGGCGCCCTCGGCGCGGTCCCAGGTCTCGTCCGTGCCGGCGCGGGTGGCCGGGCGGTCGGAGAACTTCACGCGGAAGGACTGGAAGCCGAAGTCGCGGTAGATGGAGGAGAGCAGGGCGACGAAGCGGACGGTTTCGGCCGCGATCTGGTCCTCGGTGCAGAAGATGTGGGCGTCGTCCTGCGTGAAGGCGCGGACGCGCATGATGCCGTGGAGGGCGCCCGAGGGCTCGTAGCGGTGGCAGGCGCCGAACTCGGCCATGCGGAGCGGGAGCTGGCGGTAGCTGCGGATGCCCTGGTTGAAGATCTGGACATGGCAGGGGCAGTTCATGGGCTTCAGGGCCAGGACGCGATCCTTCTCGGACTCGTCCTCCACCGTCGCGATGAACATGCTCTCGCGGAACTTCTCCCAGTGGCCGGAGGCTTCCCAGAGCTTGCGGTCCAGCAGCTGGGGGGTCTTCACCTCGTCATAGCCCGAGGCGTCCAGCCGGCGGCGCATGTAGCTTTCCACCGTGCGGTAGAGGCGCCAGCCCTTGGGGTGCCAGAAGATGGAGCCCGTGGCCTCTTCCTGCAGGTGGAAGAGGTCCATCTCGCGGCCGATCTTGCGGTGGTCGCGCTTCTCGGCCTCCTCCAGCTGGTGGAGATGGGCGTCCAGTTCCTTCTGGTCGCGCCAGGCGGTGGCGTAGATGCGCGACAGGACGGGGTTGCGGTGGTCCCCGCGCCAATAGGCGCCGGCCACCTTCTGCAGCTTGAAGGCGCCGCCGATGTCGCCCGTGGAGCGCATATGGGGGCCGCGGCAGAGGTCCAGCCACTCGCCCTGGCGATAGATGCTGATCGTCTCGCTCTCGGGCAGGTCCCGGATGAGCTCGGCCTTGAAGCGCTCGCCCTTGTCCTCGAAGAAGGCGATGGCCTGCTCGCGCGGCCACTCCTCCCGCTCGAAGGGGGCGTTGCGGGCGATGATCTCCCGCATCTTCGCCTCGATGGCCGGGAAGTCCTCGGGCGTGAAGGGCTGGTTGCGGGCGAAGTCGTAGTAGAAGCCGTTCTCGATGGCCGGGCCGATGGTGACCTGCGTGCCGGGGAAGAGTTCCTGCACCGCCTCGGCCAGCACATGGGCGGCGTCGTGGCGGATCATGCCCAGCGCCTCGGGGTCCCGGCGCGTGATGAAGCGGAGGCGCGCGTCGGACTCGATGGGGACGGAAAGGTCGCGCAGGACGCCGTCCACCTCCATGGCCAGCGCCGCCTTGGCGAGGCCGGGCCCGATGGACGCGGCCACGGTAGTGCCCGTGACAGGCCCGTCGAAGGATCGGACGGAACCGTCGGGCAGCGTGATCGCGGGCATGGGGGCGGGCTTGGCCTTACTCGGAGAAAAAAGAGGGGCCGGAGAGGTGGCACCCCCCTTCCCTGAGGTCAAGCGCAGGGCGGGCGGGGCTGGCGTGCTCGGGGAGTTTGGCCCGGGCGGGCGAAAAGGGGGCACGCCTGGGCTTGGCCGGGCGCGCCGGTCAGGCGCCCCGCGGCAGGGCGGCATGGCGCGCCTCGAGATCGGACACCGCGGCCTGCTCCTGCAGCGTCTGGCGCCCAAGGGCGAGGGCGAGCTCGGCATGGCGCCGCAGCGCGGCGCGGCGCGCCGGCGCCTGCTCCACCGCGAGGACGGCGCCGAGCATTTCCATCAGCCGCAGGAGGACGGCGGCGGAGCCGGCGCCGTTCTGCCGGAGCATGTGGAGCATCGCGTCGAGCAACCCGTCGTAGTCCACGGCGCGGCGGAACAGGACGGCGCGCCCGGCCCGGAACACGGCCCGCCCCGGCAGGTGCCGGCCCGCCATTCCGCAGAGCACGTCCCCGAAGCGGTCGAGCACGGCGATGGCCGTGAAGGGGTCGTTGATGCCGGGCGAGAGGGCACGGACCGCCACCTCCGCGAGTTGCCGCACGGCGAATTCGAGGTCCTGCGCCGCGGCCCGCCGGTCGCCCAGGCTCATGGCCGCCCGGATCGGCCCGGCGGCCGCCTCGGCCTGCGCGGGGGGCGACACCCTGGCCACGGGCACGCCGGGGAAGACGTAGTCTCCCGGACGCAGGAGGAGATCGAGGGTGGCGCCCCGCTCCGCGGCCCAGTCCGCGAGTTCCTCCTCGTCCAGGGCGCGGAGATAGCCGCCCGCCTCCGCGAGGACGGGGGCGCCCGTCGCGGGCATGGCGAACCTGGCGGGGTCTGGCCCGCCAAGGGGCCCGCCAAGGGGCTGGTCGGGGGGCTGGTCGGGGGGCTGGTCGGGGGGCTGGTCGAGGGTCACGCGGGCGACCGCCTCGCGCAGCTCGGCATGGACGGTGCCGATCACGGTCTCCACATTGATGCCGGAGGCGATGTGGTGGACGAACCAGGTGAGCGTCCCGACACAGAGGAGGGCGAGGAGGAGGGCACCCGTGACGCCCAGATGGGGCACGAAGCTCCCCTCCTCCACCGACCGCACGGTGCGCAGCACGACCAGCGCATAGACGAAGGTGCCGAGGAAGACACCCAGGGCCGCCTGGTTCCCGGCATCCCGGATGAAGTTCCGCAGCAGCCGCGGCCCCATCTGGCCCGAGGCGAGGGAGAGCGCGGCGACCGTGATGGAGAAGGTGGTGCCCGCGACGCCGATGGTGGAGGTGGCGATGGCGCCCAGCAGGGCCCGGGCGCCCGCCTCGCCGCCCGCATAGAGCCAGCCCTTGGGGAGAAGGGCGGCGGCCCAGCCCGACTGCTCGGCCCAGACCGCGCCCTCGCCCAGAAGCACCCCCAGGAGGACGAGGATCGCGGGGCGGAGCCAGAAGGCATCGCCGAGCGCCTCCAGCCGCTCGCGCAGGCCGGTGCTCATGCGGAACCGGGGCGGGCTTCGCGCCGGGCCGTGGCGGGCCTGCGGGCGGGCGGGCGCTCCTCGCCGCTTCTTCTCATGGCTTCTCCCCGCCACCCGGCCGAATGCGCCGCGTCGTCGCAACGGCAAGGCACCCCGAAGGTTGAGGCAGAGCGGGCGGCGGGGAGGCGGCATGTTTTTCGACAGCTGGACGGGGCTGCTGCGGGTCCTCGTGGTCGGCACCCTTGCCTATGCCGCGCTGGTGCTGCTGCTGCGGGTGACGGGGAAGCGCACGCTTTCCAAGATGAACGCCTTCGACCTCGTCGTGACGGTCGCGCTCGGCTCTACCCTCGCGACCGTGCTGCTGAGCAAGGACGTCGCGCTGGCCGAGGGCCTGTTGGCCTTCGCGCTTCTCGTCCTGCTGCAATTCGCCATCACCTGGCTCTCGGTCCGTTCGGACCGGGTGCGGAGGCTGGTCAAGGCGGAGCCGTGCCTCTTGCTGCACGACGGCCGCTTTCTGGACGGGGCGATGCGGCGGGAACGCGTGACCCGGGACGAGGTGCGGGCCGCGGCGCGGGCGCAGGGCATCGCTTCGCTTGACGATGTGGCCGCGGCGGTCCTGGAGACGGACGGGAGCTTCTCCGTGATCCGGCGGGAAGGAAGCGCCTCCTCGCGAATCCTTCCCTGATCCACGCCAGGTCGCGTGGACGGGCAGCCGCCGCTCATTGCGCGCCCGGGCGCGCAATGAGCGCGGAGGCCAGACCGCCGGCGCCGGGCCAGGGGGGCGGGAGGCCCGGAGCCTCCGGCGCCCTGCCGGAAGGGGGCCTCTTCCCCCCGGGGTGGCTCAGTCCCGGAACACCACGGTGCGCGCGCCGTTGAGCAGGATGCGGTCCTCCAGCTGCCACAGCAGGGCGCGGGAGAGGACGCGGCGCTCGATGTCGCGGCCCTGGCGGACGAGGTCGTCCGGCGTGTCGTTGTGGGAGATGCGCTCGACGTCCTGTTCGATGATCGGGCCTTCGTCGAGGTCGGCGGTGACGAAATGGGCGGTGGCGCCGATGAGCTTCACGCCGCGGGCATGGGCCTGGTGGTAGGGGCGCGCGCCCTTGAAGCCGGGCAGGAAGGAGTGGTGGATGTTGATGCAGCGGCCGGCCAGCTTCGCGGCGAGGCCGTCGGACAGGACCTGCATGTAGCGGGCGAGGATGACCAGCTCGGCGCCGGATTCGCGGATGACGCGCCAGACCTCGGCCTCCTGTTCCATCTTCGTGGACTTGGTGACGGGCAGGTGGTGGAAGGGAACGTCCGCGAAGTCGAGGTGCTGGTAGGTTTCGCGCGGGTGGTTGGAGATGACGCCCACGAGCTCCATGGGCAGCTCGCCGAGGCGCCAGCGGTAGAGGATGTCGGCCAGGCAGTGGTCGAACTTCGAGACGAGGACCACGACCTTCCGCTTCTGCGCGCGGTCCCGCAGGGTCCATTGCATCGAGAAGCGTTCGGCGACGGCTTCCAGCCCGGTGCGGAGGGCGGGGACGTCCAGCGCGTTCTCCGGGTGGTCCAGGGTGATGCGGGCGAAGAAGCGGCGGCTCTCGACGTCGTCGTATTGCTGCGCCTCGCGGATATTGCCGCCCTGCTCGAAGATGGTGGTGGCCACGGCGGCCACGATGCCCGGGCGGTTCGGGCAGGACAGGGTGAGGACGTGCTCTGGGCGGGGCATGGCGGACTCGCGGGCTGGCAGGCGCGCCGGCGGTCCGGCGCGTCCCCTGCCCTTGCCACCAAGGCCGCCGGGGGGCCAGCCCCCCCGGCGCGGCGGCCTCTGCCCAGGTCCGTCCCCAGCCTCCTGGTCAGCCGGCGGCGGTCACATAGTCCCGGAGGGCGGCGACCTCGCCGACCGCGGCCTCGATCCGGGCCTTCACCAGGTCTCCGATGGAGACGATGCCCAGCACCCGGCCGTCCACCAGCACCGGCAGGTGGCGGACGCGGCGGTCGGTCATCATCTCCAGCGCCCGCTCGATCGGGGTTTCGGGGGTGACGGTGTAGAGGACGCGGGTCATGGCCTCGGCGGCGGTCATGGCGCCGGCCTGGCCGTCCTGCTCGGCGAAGACTCGGACGATGTCGCGCTCGGAGAGGATGCCGTCCGGCTCGCCCTCCCCCTCCCGCACGAGCACGGCGCCGATGCGGTGGCGGACCAGCAGGCGGGCGGCCTCGGCGAGGGTGGCGCGGGGGGAGAGGCTGACCACCTCGGCGCCCTTGTTCCGCAGGATCGAAGCAACGGTCACGGCATCCTCCTCAGGCGTCTCGTTGCGGCCATGGTGCCAGCCGGGCGGGGGGCGGCCGCAAGCGTAAAGCGTGGGACTCACCGGCGCGTGACAGGGGGGCGCGTGACAGGGGGGCGCGTGACAGGGGGTGGCTCAGGCCGCCACCGGGTTGGCCTTCTTCGCCTCGGCGCCGGAGAGCTGGGTGCGGACGAGTTCGGCGAAGCGCTCGCCGAGTTCGACCAACTCCTCGAACGTGCCGCGCTCGACGATGCGGCCCTGGTCGAAGACGAGGATCTCGTCGGCGTCGCGGATGGTGGAGAGGCGGTGGGCGATGATGAAGGTGGTGCGGCCCTCCATCAGCACCTTCAGGGCCTTCTGGACGCGGGCCTCGGTGGCGGCGTCGAGGGCGCTGGTCGCCTCGTCCAGGATGAGGATGGGCGGGTCCTTCAGCAGGGCGCGGGCGATGGAGAGGCGCTGCTTCTGCCCGCCGGAGAGCTGGGCGCCGCGCTCGCCCACGCGGGTGTCGTAGCCCTGGGGCTGGCGGGTGATGAAGTCATGCGCCTCGGCCATGCGGCAGGCCTGCTCGATCTGCTCCTGGGTGGCGTCGGGGCGGCCGATGAGGAGGTTCTCGCGGATGGTGCGGTTGAACAGCATCGCGTCCTGGAAGACGACGCCGACGTTGCGGCGCAGGCTTTCGAGGGAGATGTCGCGCAGGTCGTGGCCGTCGATGGTGACCTGGCCCTCGATGGGATCCCAGAGGCGCTGGAGGAGGGACATGGCGGTGGACTTGCCGGCGCCGGTCTGCCCGACCAGGGCGACGGTCTTGCCGGGCGGGGCGGTGAAGGAGACGTCGTTCAAGATGCGGCCGCCGCCGGGATAGCCGAAGGCGACATGGTCGAACACGACCTCGCCGCGGACGCGGGGGAGGTCGATGGCGTCGAATTTCTCGGGGACGCTGCTGCGGGCATCGAGCACGGAGAAGACCTCGCGCAGGCCGGGGACCTGCATCAGGAGGCGGGAGACGAAGCCGACCGCGCCTTCGAGCCGGCCGATGAGCATGGTGGCGAAGCCCATGAAGGAGACGATCTCGCCGACGCTCGCCTGGCCGTTCATGTGCAGCCAGGTGCCGAGGATGAAGATGGTGATGACCGAGACGGTGCTGGCGGAGCGGGTGAGCACCGAGACGACGGCCCACCAGTTCAGCACGGGGAACTGGTGGTCCAGCACCTGGCGCATGATGTCTCCGAACAGCTTCGCCTCGGCCGACATGCGGGTGAAGGACTGGACGACGACGACGTTGGAGAGGGCGTCCTGGGCGTTGCCGGCGAGCTGGGACTGGAAGTCCTCCACCTTTTCCTGGGCTTCCTGGGTGCGGCTGACGACGAAGGCCGCGACGACGATGAAGACCAGCACCAGCACCAGCAGGATGATGGCCAGCCGCCAGTTCATGAAGAAGGTGAGCGGGAGCAGCACGAAGCCGGTGATGAAGGTGGTCAGGTGTTCCCGGAAGAAGGAGAGCCAGATGGCGAAGAGGTGGTCGGTGCCGACGAGCATGATCTTCATCAGCCGCCCCGAGGCCGTGTCCCCGTGGAAGGAGAGCGGCATGGCGAGGACGTGCTGGAAGTAGCGGTGCATGACCGCCAGGCGGTTGCGGTGCGCCATGCGGTCCGCCAGGAGGCTGACGGCGACGTTGGCGGCGATGCCGGTGAGGCCGACCGCCCCCCAGACGATGAGGAGCGCGACGGCCTGACGCCAGACCTCGTCCTGCGGCAGGCGGTCCGCGCCCGAGAGAACGTCCACCACCCGGCCGAACAGGACAGGCTCGAGGAATTGGAGCCCCGCGAGGGCGAGGGCGGCGAGGGCCAGGCCGATCGCCACCCATTTGTCGGGCGCGAGAAGCCCGAGCACCCGCGCATAGGTCTGAAGAAAGCCCATGCTGATCCCGTCCCCTCCGCAGGCCGCCGAACCCGCCCGAGGGGGCAACGCCGCAGCGCGGGATCGGATGCAGGAGGGAAGGCCAGCTGGGGCCCCCTTGCAAGGGCGGCCTCGGCGCGGCACCTGTTGCGGCAATAGCCGCGACTCCAGGAAGGGGCAGAAGCTCCCGCAGGCGGCGCCACAGGAGGATGTTCATGACCCTTTCCCGCCGCGCGGCCCTGGCCGCACCCGCCCTTGCCCTTCTGCCCGGGCTCGCCCGCGCCCAGGCCGGCGGTGCCGCCGGCTATCCGGCGCGGCCCGTCCGGCTCGTCGTGCCCTTCACCCCGGCGGGCACCACGGATGTGGCGGCGCGGATCATCAGCGAGCGGCTGCAGTCGCGGCTGGGCCAGCCCTTCACGGTGGAGAACCGGCCCGGGGCAGGCGGCAATGTCGGCTCGGACTACGTCGCGAAGGCGGAGGCCGATGGGTACACGCTGCTGATGCAGACCGTTTCCAGCGGGGCGATCAACTACACGCTCTATGAGGGGCGCATCCCCTACAAGCCGGACGACCTCGCGGAGGTGGCGCTGGTGACGCGGGTGCCGAACGTGATTTTCGCCACCCCTTCCCTGCCTGTCCGCACGCTGCGGGAGCTGGTGGCCTATGCGAAGGCCAATCCGGGCAAGCTGAACTTCGGATCCTCGGGCGCCGGCACCTCGCTGCATGTGACGGGGGAGCTGCTGAAGATGGAGGCCGGCGTGCAGATCACGCATGTGCCGTTCCGCGGCGCGGGGCCGATGATGATCGACGTGATGGCGGGGCGGATCGAGATGGGGGTGGACAACCTCCCCTCCGCCATCGGGCATATCCGCGACGGGCGGCTGCGGGCGCTGGCGGTGACGACGAAGACCCGGACCCCGGCGCTGCCGGACGTGCCGACCACCGCTGAGGAGGGCTTCCCCGGCGTGGAGGCCACCGGCTGGTTCGGCATCCAGGCGCCGGCCCGCACGCCCCGGCCGATCATCGAGCGGCTGGGCACCGAGATCGACGCCATCCTCAAGGAGCCCGGGACGAAGGCGAAGATCGCCGACCTGGGCGGGATGATGCCGGAGCTGACCCCGGATGGCGGGACCTCGCCCGCCGCCTTCACCACCTTCGTCCGGGCCGAGATCCGGAAGTGGGGCGACGTGGTCCGCAAGTCCGGCGCAACCGTGGAGTAGTATGAATGACGCCTCGCCCCATCACGCGCCGCGGCGCCCTGCTGGCCCTTCCCGCGCTGGCCACCCCCCTGGTGGCCCGCGCCCAGGGCGTCGGCGGGGCGGCCGGCTATCCGTCCCGTTCCATCCGGATGGTGGTTCCCTTCCCGGCCGGTGGCGCGACGGATCTGACGGCGCGGGTGGTGTGCGAGCGCTTGGCGACGCTGCTGGGCCAGCCCGTGGTGATCGACAACCGGCCCGGCGCGGGCGGGAATATCGGCACGGAGATGGTCGCGAAGGCGGATCCGGATGGCTACACGCTGCTGACCTGCACGATCGGCACGGCGAGCATCAACCAGTTCCTCTACACGCGGCTGGCCTATGACCCGGCGAAGGACCTAACCAGCATCGCCCTGGTGAACGAGGTGGCGAACGTGATCGCGGTGGGGGCCAGTTCGCCCTTCCGCACGCTGCAGGACCTGCTGGCCGCGGCCAAGGCGAAGCCGGGGGACCTGAACTACGGCACGCCGGGCAACGGCACCTCCGGGCATCTCTGCGGCGAGTACCTGAAGAGCAAGACGGGGGTGAACCTCACCCATATCCCCTATCGCGGCACCTCGCAGATCGTCCCGGACCTGCTGGGCGGGCGGCTGGACCTCGCGGTGGACAACCTGCCGGGCTACCTGCCGCACATCAGGGAGGGGCGGCTGCGGGCGCTGGCCGTGACCTCGGCCAACCGCTGGTTCTCCCTGCCGGAGGTGCCGACGGTGAAGGAGGCAGGGGTTCCGGAGTTCGAGGCGGTGGCCTGGTTCGGCTTCCAGGCGCCGGCGCGGGTGCCGCGGCCGATCGTGGAGAAGCTTGCGGGGCTGGTGAGGCAGATCGTGGCGGAGCCGGCCGTGACGGAGCGGCTGCGCGAGATCGGCAGCGACCCGAAGCCGCTCGGCCCGGCGGAATTCGACCGGTATATCGGCGCCGAGAACGACAAGTGGCGTGAGGTTGTGAAGGCCGCTGGGGCGAAGCTGGATTAGGTTCTGGGTTGTCGGTTTGTCCCGGGGAGAGGAAGAAGGAATTCTTCCTCTCCCCGGACCCCTTACCTTCTTCTTTTTCTCCGAGTTGGAGTCATCCGGCTGACGGTGCGCCTGAGGTCCATGACCTCAGGCGCCTGCAAGCGCAGGATCAATCCCGTTCAACCCGAGACCCCTTCGATCAGGGTATCCACGGCAGTCCGATGGGGTTCCAGGGGCCTCAGGCCCTTGGCGGGTTGAGGGCGGAGCCCTCAGAACTCCGCCTCCACCTCCAGTTCATGGATGGGCGGTTCCGGTTCTTCCTGGGCGGCGGCGGCCCATTCGGCCATGGGCGCCCATTCCATGATGGTGCGGGCGTAGGCGGTGCAGGCGCGTTCGAGCTTCACGTCATAGGTGAGGAAGCGGCTCACCACGGGGGCGTACATGGCGTCCGCGATGCTCGGGCGTTCCCCGAAGAGCCAGGGGCCGCCCCAGTGGCCGAGGCTGTCCTGCCAGATCTGCAGGACGCGATCGATATCGGCGCGGGGGCCGGACCAGATGCGAAAGCCCGGGCGGCGGGCCCGCAGGTTCATCGGCAGGGAGGCGCGGAGGGCCTGGAAGCCGGAATGCATCTCGCCGGAGATGGAGCGGCAGCGAGCGCGGGCCGTCTTCTCGGCGGGGAGCATGCCGGCCTCGGGGCGGATTTCGTTCAGGTATTCGGCGATGGCGATCGTGTCCCAGACGCGGAGCCCGTCATGCAGGAGGCAGGGGATGCGGATGGAGGAGGCCTGGAGGAGGAGTTCCGCCCGGGCGGCGGGGTCGTCCAGGTCCACCGTTTCCACCGTGAAGTCGATCCCGGCCAGCCGCGCCAGGAGGAAGCCGCGCAGCGACCAGGAGGAGTAGTTCCGGCTGCTGATAAGGAGCCTGGCCTGTTCCATCGCGTGGTTTTTCCTCCTGCTGGCGCCGGCGCTTGCCGGGCGCGCCGTTTGCAGCCATGCCAGAACCGTTCCAGCCCCGCCTTGCGCCAGCGCAAGGCGCGGGGGGCCGGCGCGGGCCTTCGGCGTTGACCCGGCGGGGCGGAGCCACCACCATACGAAACCGTGAGCAAACCCGAGATGCTGCCCAGCCGTTCAAGGACCATGCGCCTGACCCCGACGCCCTACATGGCATGATCTACCAGCTCTGGCAGGCGCAGCAGGATTTCCAGTTCCCCATGCGGGCGCTGGCCGAGACCACCGGCCGGATGCTGCGGCAGTGGGAGCCTGTGACGGCGGCCATGCCGCTGGCGGCACCCTTCATCCGGAGTGCCAGCGCGGCCATGGAGCTGATCGCCCATGCGCGCACCACCCATACCCGCCCCGCCTATGCCTTCACCACGGTGCAGGTGGGCAACCGTGAGGTGGAGGTCACGGAGGAGGTGGTGGACGAGACCCCCTTCGGAACGCTGCTGCGCTTCGCGAAGGACACGCCGGTGCAGCAGCCGCGGGTGCTGGTGGTGGCGCCCATGTCCGGCCATTTCTCCACCCTGCTGCGGGGCACGGTGGAGGTGCTGCTGGCGGATCATGATGTCTACATCACGGACTGGGTGAATGCCCGGGACATCCCGCTTTCGGCCGGGACCTTCGGCTTCGACGACTTCACGGACCACATCATCCGCTTCCTGGAGGTGATGGGGCCGGGCAGCCATGTGCTGGCGGTGTGCCAGCCCGCCCCGGCGACGCTGGCGGCGGTGGCGGTGATGGCGGAGGCGCGGAACCGCTGCGTGCCGGCGACCATGACGCTGATGGCGGGGCCGATCGACACCCGGATCAGTCCGACCCAGGTGAATGAGCTGGCAAATTCCAAGCCCATCGGCTGGTTCGAGCGCAACCTGATCGGCACCGTGCCGGCGCGCTATGCGGGGGCCGGGCGGCGGGTCTACCCCGGCGCGATCCAGTTGCAGGCCTTCATGTCCATGAACCTGGACCGGCACATGAAGGCGCACAGGACGCAGTTCGAGAACATCGTCTCCGGCAAGCTGGAGGCGGCGGCCGCGCACCGGCGGTTCTATGACGAGTATTTCGCGGTGATGGACCTGCCGGCGGAATACTACCTCGAGACCGTGCAGCGCGTGTTCCAGGACCACGACCTGCCGCGCGGCGTGCTGATGCACCGGGGCCGCCCGGTACGGCCGGAGGCGATCCGGCGGACAGCGCTGCTGACGGTTGAGGGCGAGCGGGACGATATCTGCGCGATCGGGCAGACCATGGCGGCGCTGGACCTGTGCCCGAACATCCCGCTGGCGATGCGGCACCACCACCTGCAGACCGGGGCCGGGCATTACGGGGTGTTCAGCGGTCGGCGCTGGGCGAATGAGGTGTATCCGAAGGTGCGCGCGATGATCGAGGCGCATTCCTGAGGCTGCGGCCCCGCCGGCCTTCCCGGCGTCTGCCTGCTCAGGGTCGGGCGGGGGGGGTGACGGCGCCTCAGGAAGGGGCCGTGTTGCGCCGGGCGAGGCGCTGGCCGGCGATATAGCCCCAGGTCATGTTCGGGCCGATCGTCGTGCCGGTGCCGACATTGCGCGTGCCGATCGGGTTGGCCATGGCCAGCCCGGCGGCGAAGAGGCCGGGGATGACGCTGCCATCCGGCCGCAGCACCTCGGCATGCTCGTTGGTCCGGGCGCCGCCCTTGGTGCCGAGTATGGAGCGGCTGAAGGGCATGGCCAGGAAGGGCGCTTCCAGGATGGGCCTGATACCCGCCCGCCGCCGCTTGTCCCCGGCCGAGGCGGCGTCGGCCCGTGCCGGCCGGCCGAAATCCTCGTCCCGCCCGGCGGCCGCGAAGGCGTTGAAGCGGGCGACGCTGGCCTCCAGCGCCGCCGCCGGCACGCCGATTTGCCCGGCGAGGGTCGCGAGGTCATCCGCCCGGCGCATCCAGGCCGGATCCGCCCGGCTGGCCCAGCGCACCGGCGGCACGTCCCGGAGCATCCGGGCATCCGTGATGACCCAGGCCGGGAGGTGCACGGGCTCGCCGGTCGCCGGGTCGCGCCGGTCCAGGACCTCGCCGAGGTTGAAGGTCAGCTCGTTGACGAAGCGCGACCCGTGGCGGTCCACCAGCATGGCATGGGGCTCGGTGTGGAAGGGCACGGGCTGGGCGAGCACCCGCCCCTCGTAGCGCACGGGCACGGCGGGGGTGATGGTTGCCTGGTCCATATGGGCCAGCGCCGCGCCGGCGGTGGCCGCCATGCGCTGGCCATCGCCCTCATTCGCGGCGGGGCTGCCGCGCAGGTCGAGCGGCCCGGGGAAGTGGCGCGCCATCCGCGCCGCGTCCCATTCGAAGCCGCCCGTCGCGATCACGACGCCGGCCCGGGCGGACCAGGCTTCCCGCTGGCCCTGGTGCTCCACCACCGCGCCGGTCACGGCGCCCATGCTGTCCTGCGTCAGCTCCAGGGCGCGCGCGTTCAGCAGCAGCTTCACCCCGGCGTCGAGGCAGCCGCGCAGCAGGCCCGTGACCAGCGCCGTCCCCTTGCCGCGCGCGTTGGTCAGCAGCCGCCAGAGGAGCCTTGGCCCGAGCTCCAGGGCGGTGCGGTAGGGCTTGTGGTAGAGGTCCCTCGTCACCGCCTCGTGATAGGTGAAGATCTCGGGGATGGTGGATCGGCGGATGCGGAAGGCGAAGCGCCCCGCGCGCCAGCGGCTGAGCGGCAAGGGCGAGAGCATCCGCCCCCGTGGCTTGGCGCCGGGCAGGTCGCGCAGCGGGTCGGGCTCCGGGGTGAGGGCGAAGCGGAGCGGCGTCTCCTCCTCGACCAAGCGGAGCATTTCCGGCGCGGCGCGGGTGAAGGCGCCCCACAGCGCGTCCTCGGCTGCCGCCCAGCCGGCCGGGGCGGCGGCGCGGATATAGGCCAAGGCCTCCTCCGGGCTGTCCTCGATGCCGGCGGCGGCGGCGTGGTGGTTGGCCGGTACCCAGGTGCCCGCGCCGGACATGGCGGAGGTGCCGCCGAGCCGCCCGGTCTTCTCCAGCACCGTGACGGAGAGGCCGCGCCGGGCGGCCGTGAGCGCCGCGACCAGCCCCGCGGCGCCGGAGCCGAGCACGAGAACATCGGTCGCATGGTCCGTCATGGGGGGCCCGCCTGGGGTGATGACGCCGCCCCCTTGGCACCGGAAGGGCGCGCGCGCCAGCGGTCAGTCCCGGGCGATGCGTGCGACGGCCTCCGCGGCCGTCATGCCTTCCGACACGCCGAAACGGCGGGCCGGCGCGTTGGCGCGGCTCACGATTCCATCCCCGAAGGTGGAGCGGGCATCGCCGATGCGGGCGCTCTCCGCCGAGACGGTCAGCCCCGCGATCCCGGCGGCCTCCAGGGCCGGCAGGCGGGACACCCCGGCCTCATCCTTGCCGATGCCCGCATCGTTGTAGACGGCGGCGCGCACCGCCGCGCTCACCGCGCTGCCGCGCCCGCCGAGCAGGCCGCCATGGCTGCCCGTGACGACGACCGCCCCGGCGTCCCCGGGCTGGACGAGGCTGTTGGAATCCACCCCGATCACCGGTACCCGCGCGCCGGGTATGGCGATGGGGAAGCGCGCCTCCGCCATGGGCGGGCGGGACAGGGGGCCGGGCGCGGGGGCGCCGCGCAGCAGCCGCTGCGCCTCCGCCATCCCGAGCCCCGGCGCGAGACCGAGGCGCATGGCCGCGCCATTCACCCGGCTCAGCACGCCGCAGGCGAGAAGGTCCTGCCCATCCCCGATCCGCGCGGAGAGGTGGGAGGCCGCACCCGCCGGAATGCCGAGTTCATCGAGCAGGGCGAGGCCGGCGACCCCGGCCCCTTCCCGTCCGATCCCGGCATCGCTGACGATGACCGCCGCCACCCCGGCCTTGGCGGCGAGATGACCGACATAGATCCCGCCATGGGAGGCCGCGACGCAGACGCGGCCCCGGCAGGAGGAATCGAGCTTCGTCGCGCTGTCGAAGACCAGCGCGCCCGCGTCATCCCCCATCGGGGCTATTCGACCCGGATGCCCGCATCCTGCACCAGCCGTTCCCATTTGGCGGTTTCGGCGGCGATGAAGCGGCCGGCCATCTCGGGGTTCCGCTCCTCAGGCGGCGGCACCTCCACGCCCAGGCCGGCCAGGCGCGCCTGGACGCCCTCATCGGCCAGGGCCGACCAGATGGCGGCCGAGATGGCCGAGACGACCGGGGCTGGCGTGCCGGCGGGGGCCAGCACGGCGTTCCATGTCGTCGCCTCGAAGCCGGGCACCGTCTCGGCCACGGTGGGGAGGTCCGGCAGGGCGGAGGAGCGGCGCGCGCCCGTCGTTGCGATGCCGCGCAGCGCGCCGCCGCGCACCTGGGCCGCGCCGGTCGCGACGCTGTCCATCACCAGCGCCACGCGGCCGGCCAGGAGGTCCGCCACGGCCGGCGCGGTGCCGCGATAGGGGATGTGCTCCGCCCGCACGCCCGTCATGCCCTTCAGCAGCTCCACCCCGAGATGAGAGGAGCCGCCGGCGCCGCTGCTGCCATAGGCGTGCTGGCCGGAGCGCAGGAACTGCAGCAGCCCGGGCATGTCGCGCACGGGGCTTTCGGGCGGCACCATGATGACCTGCGGCACCACGCCGATCAGCGCCACGGGCGCGAAATCCGCGCCAGGGTCGAAGGTGAGGCGCGAGCCGTGCAGCGCGCGGTGGACGGCATGGACCACCGTGGTGAAGAGCAGGGCGCTGCCATCCTTCGGCGCGCGGGCGATGTTCTCCGTGCCCGGCAGGGCGCCGCCGCCCGCGCGGTTCTCCACCACCACGCGCTGCGGCAGGGCGTTGGAGAGGCGTTCGGCCAGGATCCGCGCCACCGCGTCGGTCGGGCCGCCGGCGGCATAGGGGACCACCAGCCGCACCGGCCGGTCCGGCCAGGCGGGGGCCTGGGCAGAGGCGGTTAGGGCGAAGGCGGGGGCAAGGCCTGCGGCGGCCATTCCGGCCAGCAGGGCACGGCGAGCGATCATGACGTTCCTCCTCTTTTGCTTTTCGTGCGTCGAAGCGGGATCAGGCGATGCGGTCGCCCTTGCGGATGACGGCGGCGCGGTTGTCCACGCCGGGCAGCATCTTCGCGGGGTCGCGCGTCACGATGACGTCGAGCACCACCGGGCCCTTGGTCGCGATCGCCTGGCGCAGCGCGCCTTCCACCGCCTCGGGATCCTCCACGCGGATGCCGGTGCAGCCGAAGGCCTGGGCGATGGCGGCGAAATCCATCTCCTTCAGGTCGGAGGCGTGATAATTGCCCGCGCCATAGACGAGGTGCTGCAGCGCCTTCACATAGCCGGAGGCGGCGTTGTTCACGACGACGATGGTGATATCGAGATCGAGCCGCTTCGCCGTCTCCAGGTCGCCCAGAACCATGCAGAAGCCGCTGTCGCCGGTCATGGCGACGACGGGGCGCCCGGGCGCCGCGAGCGCCGCGCCCATCGCGCCCGGCAGGCCGTAGCCGATGGAGGCGAAGCCGCGATCCGGCACGAAGCCGCGGCCCGCGCGCTTGGTGTCGAAGAGCAGGCCGCCCCAATGCGCGGCGAAGCCGCCATCGGCGACGAGGATGCCGTCCTCCGGCAGGACCGTGTTGATGGCGGTCAGGAGGCGGGCGACGTTGATCGGCCGCTCGGTGGAGTGCAGCCGCTCCGCCACGCCCTCACGCCACTCGGCCATGCGCGCGGAGACCTGCGCGGCATAGCCGGCGTGGCGGGCCTTCATCTCGGCCGCGCGCGCGCCGAGCGCGGCGTGCAGGTCCTCGATGCCGAGCTTCGCATCGCCCCAGAGCAGGACATCGGCGCGCGTCGTGCGGCCGAACTCCTCCGCCACGATGTCGAGATGGATGATCGTCTTGCCCGGCGCCGGCACGGTGTAGCGCTTGGTCGCGATCTCGCCGAGCTTGCAGCCGACGACGAGGATGACGTCCGCCTCCTCGATCAGCCGGTTCGCGATGCGGTCGTAGCGGCCGAACAGCCCGGCGCTCAACGGATCGACGCAGGGAATGGCGCCCTTGCCCGTCAGCGTATGCGCGACAGGAATGTCGATGGCGCGCGCGAAGGCCGTCAGCGCATCCGCCGCGCCGGAGATGTGCACGCCGCCACCCGCGAGGATGATCGGGCGCGCCGCCTTCGCCAGCAGATCCGCCGCGCGCGCCACCGCCGCGCCATCCGGCCGGCAGCGCAGCGCGGGCGCCGCCTCATTCGCCGGATCCACCTCGAACTCCTCCGCCGGGAAGGCGTGGGTGGCGTGCATCAGGTCCTCGGGCAGGTCCACGACGACGGGGCCCGGCCGGCCAGTGGTGGCGACCGCGAAGGCGCGGCGCATCATCTCGGGGATGCGGTGGATGGCCTCGACCCGGATCAGCTCCTTGCAGACGGGGCGCAGCAGATCGACCTGCCGGCACTCCTGCGTCATGTTCTTCCAGGCGTGGTCGCGATGCGTGTCGCCGACGACGCAGACCATCGGCGTGCCGGCGTTCAGCGCCTCGGCCAGGCCGGTGACCAGGTTGGTGGCGCCCGGCCCGAGCGTCGCATCCGCCAGGCCGACGCGGCCGGAGACCTTCGCATAGGCATCGGCCACGAAGACGCCGGAGCGCTCGTCATTGATCAGGTGGTGCGGCATGCCGAAATGGCGCGCGGCCTCGTAGAAGGGCAGCAGCTGGAAGCCGCCCATGCCGAACATCGGGCCGCCGTTGAAGGCCCGGATCATGCGGGCCACCGCCTCGCCGCCCTGCATCTCGAGCACGGAGTTCACGGGGGCCGCGCTGTCGCGGATCGAATCGGGCATGGACGCTTTCCTCGGTGGTCTTTCGCGCGAAGGGCCCGGTGGCCGGGCGGGTGCCGGCTGGGCCGGGCGCCGATTCCTGCCGGACGGGCCTGTCCGTCGCGTTATTCCATTGGGTGGGATTGTTGTTCCCAATGGGTGGACGTTACGCAGCGCTCCCTGGATCGTCAACCGGTTTGCCCGGCCGGCGGCGCGGGCCCATAATCGGTTCTATCAGTTTGGATTTCAGAGAGTTGGACGACGCGGGCGGCGCTGATCACACCGGGAACCAGGGAATTGACCGGACCCTCTCCCTGCTCCGTGCGGTCGCGGCAGGCGAACGTGGCGGCGCCCGGCTGCACGAGATCGCCACCCGCACCGGCCTCTCCCGCTCCACCACGCATCGCCTCCTGGCGGCGCTGGTCCAGGCCGGGCTGCTGGAGCAGGACCCGGATTCGCCGCACTACCATCTCGGCTTCCAGATCTATGCGCTGGGCCGCACGGCCGCCCATCGCCACGGGCTGCTGACCATCGCGCAGGCCAGCCTGGTGCGGCTGGAGGAGTGGTCGGAGGACACGGTCTATCTGCAGATCCGCTCGGGCGACGACGCGCTTTGCATCGCGCGCCAGGAGGGCCGCTTTCCGATCAAGACGCTCACCCTGGCGGTGGGCGACCGGCGGCCGCTCGGCGTCGGCGCGGGTAGCCTGGCGCTGCTCTCCGCCCTGCCGGATGCGGCGGTTCAGCAGGCGGTTGCCGCGAATGCGGCGCGGCTCTCGGCCTACTCCGCCTTCACGCCGGCGCTGCTGCAATCGCTGGTGGCGAGGACTCGCGAGGACGGGTTCGCCACCAATCCCGGGCTGATCGTCCGTGGGATGGGCGCCGTCGGGGTGCCGATCCTGCGCAGGGATGGGCGCGTGGCCGGGGCGCTCAGCATCGCCGCGGTCGAAAGCCGCATGGGCGAGGCGCGCCGGGGGGAGATCGCCGCGCGCCTGCAGGAGGAGGCGCGCCGGATCGGCGAACGACTCGACGCGGTGGGCTGAAAGGCCGCGCCGCTAGCGCCGGTAGGATTCCGGCACATGCCGGAAGGGCAGCGCCGCGAGGTCCAGCGAGGCCGGGCCGGGGCAGTCGCATTCCACGATGAGGGAGCAGCGTTCCGCGAAGGCGGCGCGGAAGTGGTTCTTGCCCTTGTTGGCCATCAGCCGGGTTTCGCCGAGGTCGATGCCGTGCAGGGCGAAGAAGGCCGGATCCACCGCGGCTTCCTTGCGGCTGGTGACGATGATGCGCAGCGGCCCGGCGCGGAGGACGGCGGTGGGCCCGAGATCCACGGGGGAGCCGCGCTCCATCGGGCCCTCGTTGACGAAGCGGCCATCCGTCAGGCGTTCGACCGTGCCGGTGAAGGGGACGGGCGGGCCGAAGGCTTCCGTGACCCGGCCGCCGAGGGGGCGGGAAAGCGTGCCCCCCTCCCCGGCCGCCTGGGCCGCCTGGACGGTGGCGGGGTCGTGGAGGAAGGCGAAGACGGTGGGGATGCCGGGCGGGTTCTCCAGCAGCACGCGGAGGAGCCCGGGCGTGTCCGCGATGCCGCCGGAGAAGGGATTGTCGGCGGGGTCGAGCAGCGCGACGAGGCCGGGCGGGCCGGCGAGCGCGCGGGCCAGGCCTTCCTCCGGGCCGGGCAGCGAGACGGCGAAGCGGGGGCGGCGGGCCTCGATGGCCTGGGCGATGCGGGCGGCGGCGGCGCGGGCGGCCTCGGGCTCGGCGGCCCAGGCCATGCCGCAGGGGCGGGCATGGGGGCTGTCGCCCCAGGCGAAGCCGCCGAAGGGGAAGGCCTCGCAGACCGAGCCCTCCTCCAGCTCGTTCGCCATGGCCCAGACCTCGGCCATCGGGCCTCCTTCGCTTCCCGGAGCAGCCGAGCGCATGTGGAAGGAGTGGAGGACGAAGGGCAGCTTGGCGACGGCGCCATGCATCCTCGGCCCGCCCAGGATCCGGCGCTCCAGCATGGCCAGGGCGCGGGCGCCGGCGATGTCCATGTCGGTATGGGGGTAGCTGCGATAGGCGCTGGCGCCATCGAGCAGCTGCGCCACCTCCTCGGCCATGTCCGCGTGGAAGTCGAAGGAGGCGGTGAGCGGGGTTTCCGGGCCGATGGCGGCGCGGATGGCGCGGAGGATGGTGAGATCGGCCTCGGGGTCCGATTCCGTGACGCAGGCGCCGTGGAGCGAGAGATAGACGCCGTCGAAGCCGCCGGCGCGGAGTGGCGGCAGGACATCGTCCAGCCAGGCCTGGAGGACGGCATCCTCCATCGGGCCGCCGGGCTGCGCGCTGGCGCAGCGGAGGATGGTGGCGGACCAGTCCGGCCGGGCGGCGAGGAAGGCGGCGACGGCGCCGATCTCGGTGGCGGTTCCCGCGTAGCGGGCGAGGGCTTCGTCCCCCTCCACCCATTCGCGGGAGAGGAAGGCCTCCAGCCCCGTGGGGACGGGGGTGAAGGAGTTCCCTTCGAACCAGAGGCGGGCGACGGCGATTCTCGGCATGGGGGGAGTGTAGCGCCCGGGGCGGCGGGGGCTACCGGTGGTGGCCGGAGGGGGCGCGGCGGTCGGCCCGGCGGTCTTCAGGCGGCCATCGTCAGTCCGCCGGGATGAAGCGGAGCGTGCCTGCCCTGCGCGTGGGCTTGCCCGTGTCGTTCGTGTGGTTGACGCCATCCATGACGGGCACCTCGGGGAAGTCGAACGGGCTGACGCCTTCGAGGCAGGCGACGTTCACCGCATAGAGGTTCTGGTCGGATCGTCGCTGGTGATGCGTGTAGATGCCGCAGCGCGAACAGAAGAAGTGCTCCGCCGAGCCCGTGTGGAAGCGGTATCGCGTGAGCGCCTCCTCCCCGCGCAGGATCGTGATCCCGCCCATTTCCGCCATGGCGACGACGGCCCCCCGCATCCGGCAGTAGGAGCAGGTGCAGCGGCGGATGGACTCGAAGCCATCGCTGAGCGTCACCTCGAAGCGCACCGCGCCGCAGTGGCACTGGCCCATCCGGCGATTCATGTTGCTCACCATCCCGCCCTCATCTCGTCCGCGGATGGCTTCTACACCCGGTCGTCACGTGCGGAGGAGAAGGGGAAGGCAGGTGCATTCCGAGAGCCGGAGCGCAAGCCGGGGCTGATTTGGGGCGGGACAGCCACGATCCCGCCGCCTTCGGCCTTCAGCTTTCCTGAGAACGGAAGCACCGCACAGCCGTTGGAACCCGGTGCGAAAACCTTCCGAAGGGAGACGATAGTGACACGAATCTCGACACGCTGCCTGGCGGGGCTCGCCCTCGCTGCGAGCCTCGCGGCCTGCACCAACCCCTATGACCCCGGGCAGCGCGCGCTCGGCGGCGCCGCGATCGGCGCCGGGAGCGGCGCGGCGCTGGGCGCCATTGCGGGTGGTGGGCGCGGGGCGGCGATCGGGGCCGTGGCCGGCGGTGCCGTCGGCGCTATCACGGGCGCGGCGACCACGCCGCAGCCGGCGCCGGCCTATGGCTACGGTTATGGCTATGCGGCCCCGCCGCCCCCGCCGGTCTATTACGCGCCCCCGCCGCCGCCCCCGCCGGTTTACTACCGGTACTGAACGGAGAGGGCCGCCGGTCGGATGACCGGCGGCCCTTTCTCTGTCCGGGGCTCTGTGCGGGGCGGGGTTCAGCGCCGGGTTGGTCAGCCCTGGAAGGTGTCGCAGTCCCGGATGTTGCCGCTCTCCAGCCCGCGGCGGAACCAGCGGGTGCGCTGCTGGGCGCTGCCGTGGGTGAAGCTCTCCGGGCGGATGCGGCCGCCGGTCACGCGGTCGTCGCCCACGGCGGCGGCGGCGTTGAGCCCTTCCTCGATATCGCCCTGCTCCAGGATGTTGCGGGCGCGCTGGGCCTGGTTGGCCCACATGCCGGCGAGGCAGTCGGCCTGGAGCTCCACCCGCACCTGGAGCTGGTTGCGCTCGGCCTCCGAGGCACGGGCCTGGGCCTGCTGCACGCGGGGGAGGACGCCAAGGAGGTTCTGGACGTGGTGGCCGACCTCATGGGCGACGATATAGGCGGCCGCGAAATCGCCATTGGCGCCGAGCTGGCGCTGGAGGCGGGCCATGAAGTCGAGGTCGATGTAAACCCGGCGGTCATTGGGACAGTAGAAGGGGCCCGTCTGGGCCTGGGCGGCGCCGCAGCCGGACTGGGTGGCGCCGGAGAAGAGGACGAGGACCGGCTCCTCGTAGCGGCGGCCGAGCTGGGCGAATTGCTGGTTCCAGACCTGCTCGGTCTCGCCCAGGACCTGGGCGATGAAGCGGCGGCCGGCATCCTCGCTGCCCGCCTGCTGGGTGCGGCCGGGCTGCCCGCGGCCATCCGCGGAGGGGCCAGGGTCGATGCGGCGCTCCTGCGGGGCAGGCTGGGGTTCGGGGCCCATCCCGCCGCCGCCGAGGATCACGGACGGATCGACCCCCAGCAGCAGGGCGACGACCAGCAGCACCACGCCGCCGATGCCGCCCACCGCGATTCCGCCGCCCCGGCGGCCGCCGCCGAAGCCGCCCCCGAAGCCACCTTGGCCACGGCGGTCCTCGACGTTCTGGCTTTCGGGTCCATCGAGGCGCATGGCGTGGGGAATTCCTGGTTGCGGGCGGAGGGCGAACGCCCGCCCGCAAGCCAGGGTTGCGGGCCGGTTCAGGCGACGGTCAGCTGCACGTCCACATTGCCGCGGGTGGCGTTGGAATAGGGGCACACCTGGTGGGCCTTCTCGACCAGGGCCTGGGCATCCTCCCGCGAGAGGCCGGGCAGCGAGACGGTGAGGGCGGCGGTAATGCCGAAGCCGCCCTCGCTGCGCGGGCCGATGCCGATCTCGGCGGTGACGGTGGTGTCGGCGGGGACCTTGGGGCCGCCCTGCGAGGCGACGAACTTCATGGCGCCGAGGAAGCAGGCCGAGTAGCCGGCGGCGAAGAGCTGCTCGGGGTTGTTGCCCGTGCCGCCGGCGCCACCCAGCTCCTTCGGGGTGGAGAGCTGGACATCCAGCGCGCCATCGGCGGTGCGGGAGCGGCCGTCGCGCCCGCCCGTGGCGGTGGCGGAGGTGCGGTAGAGGACGTTCACGGACATGGCGGATGCCTTTCGTCAGGTTCCGCGCCGGGTCATCCGGTGCGGCGTTGAGCGGAGCTTTGCACCCGATTCAGTCGCGCGATCCATTTCGATGCATGGGCGTCATGCGGATTGGGCGTGCGCGGATTGATCGCGCACGATCTATCTTGTGGGATCATGCCGGCTGCCTCGCCCCCCTCCCCCGTGCCGCAACTCGCGGAGATGCTCTGCTTCTCCGTCTATGCGGCCAACCATGCCCTCACCCGCGTCTACAAGCCGCTGCTGGAGCCGCTGGGCCTGACCTATCCGCAGTATCTCGTGATGCTCAGCCTCTGGGGCGAGGATGGGCAGACGGTGGGGCGGATCGGGGATCAGCTCTTCCTGGAATCCAGCACGGTGACGCCGCTGTTGAAGCGGCTGGAGGCGGCGGGGCTGGTTTCCCGCGCGCGGGACCAGGCGGATGAGCGGGTGGTGCGGGTGCGACTGACCGAGCAAGGCCGGGCCCTGCGGGACAAGGCGGCTTCGATCCCTGAATGCATCCTGCAGGCAACCGGGTTGGAACTGGACGCGGCGCTGCGCCTGCGGGACGAAATGGGGCGGCTTCGGGATTCGCTGGCGGCGCGGGACGAGGACTGAGACCGAGGCGTGTTCGGACGCTTCGCGTTTGAGGGCTCCGCCCTCATTCGCCAGGAGCCTGGGGCCATTGGAGCCGCATGGAAGGCAGTGTCAGCCCAGGACCCTACCCCTCCTCAGCCAGGATGGCGGCCAATCCTTCGCGCCATGTCGGATGCCGCCAGGAGAGGCCGAGCGCGGCCTTGGTGCGGGCGTTGGCGATCCGCCGGTTCTCCGACCAGAAGGAGAGCGCCATGGGGGACATGGTGGCGCGGGCTTCCTCGAAGGGGATGGGGGGCGGCGGTTGGAGGCCGAGAAGGCGGGCGGCGCCTTCCGTGACCGCGGCGCTCTCGGCGGGTTCGTCGTCGGCCAGGTGCAGGACGCGGGTGCCCGGCGGCGGCGGGGCGGAGGCGGCGGCGAGGACGGCGCGGGCGATGTCCTCCACATGGATGCGGCTGAAGGCGTGGCCCGGCTTGATGACGCGGCGGGCGGTGCCGGCGCGGAGATCGTCCAGGGCGCTTCGGCCCGGGCCGTAGATGCCGGCGCAGCGGAAGAGGTCGACGGTGGCGCGCGGGGCGAAGGCTTCCCATTGGCTCTCCGCGGCGCGGCGGCGGAGGGAGCGGGGCTGGGCAGGGGCGGGTTCGGTGGTTTCGTCCACCCAGGCGCCGCCGCGGTCTCCGTAGACGCCGGTGGTGGAGAGATAGCCGATCCAGCGAAGGCTGGCGGCCCGCAGGGCTTCGGCATGGGTGGCGAGGACGGGGTCGCCCCCCTCACCCGGTGGCGCGGTGCTGACGAGATGGGTGGCGGCGCGGAACGCCTCCCCGGCTTCCGCGAAGGGGATCAGGGTGACGCCGGGGGGCACTGCCACCCGCGCCGGGTCCCGCGCGGTGGCGGTGACGCGCCAGCCGGCGGCGCGGGCGGCGCGCGCGATGGCGGCGCCGCTGAATCCGAGGCCGATAACGAGCAGATGAGGGTCCATTGCGCATGCATGGCGGCTCGCGCTGCGGGCCGCTAGATTGGCGGCGATGCGAATCCTGTCCCGTCACGCGCTTCTGGGCGCCGCCGTGGTCGCGCTGGCCCTGGCGCTGGGCGGCGGCTGGTGGTGGACGAACCCGGAGCCCCGGCTGGCAATGCCCGTGCCGGAGGCCTCCGAAGAGGTGTTGCCGCTCCCGCCCGAGCCGCCGCGCGTGGCGGACAGCCCGGACTACGAGGCCTGCCTGGGCAAGCTGCGCGACGACGCACAGGGCGCGCTGGGCTTCGCCGAGGCGTGGGAGGCGCGCGGGGGTGGCGACGGGGCGCGGCATTGCTCGGCTCTGGCGCTGCTGGCCCTGGGCGAGCCGGAACGTGCGGGTTCAAGGCTGGAGGCGCTGGCCGGGCGCTCCGCCGCCGGGGCGGCCGCGCGGGCGGCGGTGTTCGGCCAGGCGGGGCAGGCCTGGATGGTGGCGGGCCAGTCGCTGCGGGCCCATGGCGCCTTCACCATGGCGCTGACGCTGACGCCGAACGACCCGGAGCTGCTGGTGGACCGGGCGATCGCGGCCGGGATGCTCGGGCGCTTCACCGACTCCCTGGCGGATGCGGACCGCGCCCTGGCGCAGGACGGGCAGCGCGCGGAAGCCTGGGTGTTCCGGGCGGCGGCGCTGCGCCATCTCGACCGGGCACAGGAGGCGTTGCGGGACATCGAGCGGGCGCTGGCCCTGGAGCCCGGCAGCCCCGAGGCGCTGCTGGAGCGCGGCATCCTCCGCCAACTGCAGGGCGACACGGCCGGGGCGCGGTCCGATTGGGAAAGCGTGCTGGCGAACAGCCCGGACAGCGCGGCGGCAGATCTGGCGCAGCAGAATCTGGCGTTGAACGCGGCCGGACCGGCGCGGCGCTAGGGTGGAGCCCGGGAGAGCCCCGGGACCTTCAGAAGTCCAGGTCGGCGTAGTGCTGCGGCGGGGTGAGGCCGCTGACGCGGTCGCCGAGGATGGGGCGGAAGGACGGGCGGGACTTCACCCGGGCATACCAGTCCTTCATCGCGTCGTTCAGGGACCAGTCGATGTCCCCGATATAGTCGAGGCAGGAGAGGTGGGCGGCGGCGGCGAGGTCGGCGAGGGAGAGCTGACTGCCGGCGAGCCAGGCGCGGGTTTCGGCGAGCCAGCCGAGATATTCGATATGCGGCTTGAGATTGGCGTAGCCAGCACGGAGCGCGCCCGCATCCGGGTTGCCGCGGCCGAGCATGCGCTTGAGCTGCTTCTCGAAATACAGGTTGCGCGTGACCTCGCGCGTGAACTTGTCGTCGAACCAGGCGACGAGGCGGCGCACCTCGGCGCGCTCGGCATGGGTGCGGCCGAGCAGGGGTGTATCGGGATAGGCTTCGTCGAGATATTCGCAGATGGCGTAGCTGTCCGCGATGACGAGGCCGTTCTCCTCCTCCAGCACCGGCACGGTGCCGGCCGGGTTCATGGCGAGGAACTCCTCGCGCCTTTCCCAGATCCGCTCGGCGCGCAACTCGAAGGGAATGCGCTTCTCGTGAAGCGCGAGACGCACCTTGCGGCAGGCGGGGGAGAGCGGGAGGTGATGGAGGATGCGCACGGTGACGGCCTTCTGCCACCCGGCCCCGTTGCGGGCAAGATAGAAGGGGGTTGAAGGATGGCCTTCAACACCTTGTTGCAGCTAAGTTTGCGCCGCGAGTGACAGGAACGTCACGCTGGGGCCGGCGGTGCGCGCCGGCCCCGGGTGGCGCTACTCCGCGGCCATGAGCTGATCGCTCATCGGCTGAGGCAGCAGCCCGGCATAGTCCTTCGGCACCACATGCCAGAAGGCGCCGCGCTCCGCGTTCCAGTCGTTCAGGATGCGGGCGGCGAGGCGCGAGCCCGTTTCCTGCACGTGGCGCGCGATGAGGTCGCGCAGCACGCCTTCCCAATGCGCCGAGCCCAGCCGGGCCCAGAGCAGGGTGTCGCGGTTGAGGCGGCGCTCGAAGGTGCCGTCCGCATCCCAGACGAAGGCATGGCCGCCCGTGAAGCCGGCGCCGAAATTGTCGCCGACCGCGCCGAGGATCACGACCGTGCCGCCGGTCATGTATTCGCAGCCATTGGCGCCGATGCCCTCCACCACGGCGGTGGCGCCGGAGTTGCGGACCGCGAAGCGCTCCCCCCCCTGCCCCGCCGCGAAGAGCTCGCCCGCCGTCGCGCCGTAGAGCACGGTATTGCCGACGATGGTGTTCTCCTCCCAGACGAAGTTGGCGGAGGGGCCGGGACGGACCGTGATGGTGGCGCCGGACAGGCCCTTGCCGACATAGTCGTTGGCGTCGCCCAGCACCTCCAGCTTCAGGCCCCGCACGCCGAAGGCGCCGAGGGACTGGCCGGCCGAGCCGCGCAGGCGGACGGTGAGGTGGCCGGGCTGCAGGCCGGTCATCCCGAACTGGCGGACGATCATCGAGCTGGTCTTGGTGCCGATGGCGCGATGCGTGTTCTGGATGTTGTACTGCAGCTGCATCTTCTCGGCGCGCGAGAAGAGGGCCTGGGCGTCGCGGATCATGTCCGCATCCAGGGTCTCGGGCACCTCGTTGCGGCCTTCCAGCGTGCAATGCGACGGGTGGCCGCCCGCATCGGCCTGGACCAGCAGCGGGTTCAGGTCGAGGTCGTCGAGGTCCTCGGCGCCGCGGGAGACCTGCTTCAGCAGGTCGGTGCGGCCGATGACGTCCTCCAGCTTGCGGAAGCCGAGGGAGGCGAGGATCTCGCGCACCTCCTCCGCGACGAAGGAGAAGAGGGAGATGACCTTCTCCGGGCTGCCCTCGAACTTGGCGCGGAGCGCCTCGTCCTGGGTGCAGACGCCGACAGGGCAGGTGTTGGAGTGGCACTGGCGGACCATGATGCAGCCCATGGCCACCAGGGATGCCGTGCCGATGCCGAACTCCTCGGCGCCGAGCATGGCGGCCACCACCACGTCGCGGCCGGTCTTGATGCCGCCATCGGTGCGCAGCTTCACGCGGTGGCGGAGGCGGTTGAGTAGCAGCACCTGGTGGGTCTCGGAGAGGCCCATTTCCCAGGGGAGGCCGGCATATTTGATGGAGGTGACGGGGGATGCGCCCGTGCCGCCGGAATGGCCGGAGACGAGGATGGCATCCGCCTTCGCCTTGGCGACGCCCGCCGCGATGGTGCCGATGCCGCTGCGCGAGACGAGCTTCACGCAGACCGTCGCCTCGGGGTTGATCTGCTTCAGGTCATAGATGAGCTGGGCGAGATCCTCGATCGAGTAGATGTCGTGGTGCGGCGGGGGCGAGATGAGGGTGACGCCCGGGGTGGAGTGGCGGAGCTTCGCGATGAGGCCCGTCACCTTGAAGCCGGGGAGCTGGCCGCCCTCGCCGGGCTTGGCGCCCTGCGCGACCTTGATCTCGATCTCGCGACAGTTGTTCAGGTATTCCGCCGTGACGCCGAAGCGGCCGGAGGCGATCTGCTTGATGGCGGAGTTCGCGTTGTCGCCATTCGCGCGGGGCTTGGCGCGCGCGGGGTCCTCGCCGCCCTCCCCGGAGTCAGAGCGGGCGCCGATGCGGTTCATGGCGATGGAGAGCGTCTCATGCGCCTCCGGGCTGAGGGCGCCGAGGGAGATGCCGGGCGCGAGCAGGCGCTTGCGGATCTCGGTGATGCTCTCGACCTCCTCCAGCGGGATCGGCCTGGCCGCGCTCTCGCGGAAGTCCAGCAGGTCGCGCAGCGCGACGGGCGGCTGCTGCCGCACGGCATGGCTGTAGCGCCGGAAGGTTTCGTAGCTGTCGGAATCGACCGCCTTCTGCAGCAGGTGGATGAGGCTGCCCTCGAAGGCATGGGCCTCGCCGCGGCGGCGCAGCTTGTAGAGCCCGCCGACGGGGAGCGTGACCTTGCCGGCGTCCCAGGCGGCCCGGTGCATGTCCAGCACGCGCCGGGCGATGCCGGAGAGGCCGATGCCGGAGATGCGGGACTGCGTGCCCGGGAAGAACTCCGCGACCAGCGCGCGGGAGAGGCCGATGGCCTCGAAGTTCATGCCGCCGCGATAGGAGGAGAGGACGCCGATGCCGATCTTGGACATCGTCTTCAGCAGGCCCTTGTCGATGGCCTTGCGGTACTTGGCGACGCATTCCTCCAGCGTCATGCCGGGGAAGAGGCCGCGGCGGTGGCGGTCCGCGATGCTCTCCTGGGCGAGATAGGCGTTCACCGTGGTCGCGCCCGCGCCGATGAGGACGGCGAAGTAGTGCACGTCCATGCATTCGGCGGAGCGGATGTTCAGGCTGGTGAAGGTGCGCAGGCTGTGGCGGACGAGATGCGTGTGCACCGCGCCGACCGCGAGGATCATCGGGATGCAGGCGCGTTCCTCGCCCTGCGCCTCATCGGAGAGGATGACATGGGAGCAGCCGGAGCGGACGCCCTCCTCCGCCTCGCGGCGGATGCGCTCCAGCGCCCGGCGCAGGCCGGGCTCGCCCTCGGCCACGGGGAAGGTCGCGTCCACCTCGCAGGCGGTGTCGCCCATATAGGCGCGCATGGCGACGAACTCGGCGTTGGACAGCACGGGGCTGTCCAGCATGAGCATGTCGCACTGGGTCGGGTCCTCGTCGAGGATGTTCCCCAGATTGCCGAGGCGGGTCTTGATCGTCATCACCCGCGTCTCGCGCAGGCTATCGATCGGCGGGTTCGTCACCTGGGCGAAGGCCTGGCGGAAGTAGTGGTGCAGGCCGCGATACTGGCGCGAGAGCACGGCGATGGGCGTGTCGTCGCCCATGGAGCCGATGGCCTCGGCGCCCTCCTCCACCATCGGGTGCAGGATCGCCTCCAGGTCCTCGAGCGTGTAGCCCATGGAGAGCTGGCGGCGGCGCAGCGCCTCGCCCTCCAGCGCCGAGACCTCGGGGGCGTGGGACTTGACGATCTCGTCGATGCGGGTGGTGCGCGCGGTCCAGTCGCCCCAGGGCTTGCGGGCGGCCAGCATGTCCTTGAGCTGTCCGTCGTCGTAGAAGCGGGCCTCGTTCAGGTCCACGCCGATGCACTGGCCCGGGCCAAGTCGGCCGCGCGCGATCACCAGGTCCTCGGGCACGCGGACCATGCCGGTCTCGCTGCCCACGACCAGCATGCGGTCGGCGGTGATGGTGTAGCGCATGGGGCGCAGGCCGTTGCGGTCCAGCCCGGCGACGACCCAGCGGCCATCGGTGGCCGCGATGGCGGCCGGGCCGTCCCAGGGCTCCATCACGGCGTTGCAGTAGAGGAACAGCTCCTGGTGTGCGCGGGGCATGGTGGCGTTGGAGCCGATGCTCTCGGGGATGAGCATCGCCTTGGCCATGGGCGCGTCGCGGCCGGCGCGGACCAGCAGCTCGAACACGTTGTCGAGGCTGGCAGTATCGGAGTTCCCGGCCTGAACGACGGGCTTGACGTCCTCCATGAAGGGGTCGAGCAGCGCGTGGGAGAGGCGCGTCTCGTGGCTCTTCATCCAGTTGACGTTGCCGTGCACCGTGTTGATCTCGCCGTTATGGGCGAGGGTGCGGAAGGGCTGGGCCAGGCGCCAGGTGGGGAAGGTGTTGGTGCTGTAGCGCTGATGGTAGATGGCGAAGCGGCTGACGAAGCGGCTGTCCGTCAGGTCGGGGTAGAAGACCGACAGGCTCTCGGCCAGGAACATGCCCTTGTAGATGATGGAGCGGCAGGAGAGCGTGCAGAGATAGAGGTCCGGGATCTGCGCGGCGATGGCCTGCTTCTCGATCCGGCGGCGGATAACGTAGAGGTCGCGCTCGTACAGGTCCTCGTCCCGCTGTTCCGGGTCGTAGATGAGGATCTGCTCGATCTCGGGGCGGGTGGCGTTGGCCTTCTCGCCGATGCAGGTGACGTCGATGGGCACCTGGCGCCAGCCATAGATGCCGAGGCCGGCGTTCAGGATCTCGGTCTCGACGATGGAGCGGCAGCGCTCCTGCGCGCCGAGGTCGGTCTTGGGCATGAAGACCATGCCGACGCCGATGCGGCCGGGGCGCAGGCGGTCGCCGCCATCGGCCACGGCCTGGGCGAAGAAGTCCTGCGGGATCTCGAGATGGATGCCGGCGCCGTCGCCGGTCTTGCCGTCCGCATCCACGGCGCCGCGGTGCCAGACGGCCTTGAGCGCGTCGATGCCGGCCTGCACGACCTCGCGTCGGGCGACCCCGTCCAGCGCGGCGACGAGGCCGACGCCGCAGGCATCGTGCTCGGTGATGTCGATATGCGCCTCGTCGCGCAGCGCGGCGGCGTTGCGGAGGTGCTGGGAAACGTAGTCGGTCATGGTCGCTCCTCCGCTCACTCGGCGGCCTGGGGAACGGTCTTCTGCGCGGTCACGTATTCGGCGATGCGCTCGGCCACGTCGCGTCCGTCGCGGATACCCCAGACGACGAGGGAGGCGCCGCGGACGATGTCGCCGGCGGCGAAGACGCCGGGAAGGCTCGTCATCATGCTGCGGCGGTCCACGGCGAGGGTGCCCCAGCGGGAGACCTTGAGCCCGGGCTCGCCGAACATGGTGGGCAGGTCCTCCGGGTCGAAGCCAAGGGCCTTGATGACAAGGTCGGCGGGCTCGATGAAGGAGGAGCCGGGGATCGGCTCGACCTGCTGGCGGCCGGTGGCGTCGGGCAGGCCGAGATGCATCTTCGTCACGCGCACGCCGGTGACGCTCCCCTCGCCCTCGAAGCCCTCGGGTGCCGTCAGCCAGGAGAAGCGCACGCCTTCCTCCTCGGCATTGTGCACCTCGCGCATGGAGCCGGGCATGTTGGCCTTGTCGCGCCGGTAGAGGCAGGTGACGGAGGCGGCGTCCTGGCGGATGGAGGTGCGGATGCAGTCCATCGCCGTGTCGCCGCCGCCGATGACGACGACGCGCTTGCCCCGGGCGTTCAGCGCGCCGCTGTCGAATTCCGGCACGGAATCGCCCAGCCCCTTGCGGTTGGAGGCGGTGAGGAAATCCATCGCGGGGACGACGCCGCCGAGATGCGAGCCGGGCACCTCGATGTCGCGGGCCTTGTAGACGCCGGTGGCGATGAGAACGGCGTCGTGGCGCGCGCGGAGCTCCTCGAGTGTCACGTCGCGGCCGATCTCGCAGTTCATGTGGAAGGTGATGCCGCCTTCCGCGAACTGGGCGGTGCGGCGGGTGATGACATCCTTCTCCAGCTTGAAGTTCGGGATGCCGTAGATCATCAGCCCGCCGGCGCGGTCGTAGCGGTCATACACATGGACCTGCCAACCGGCGGTGCGGAGCTTCTCGGCGGCCGCGAGGCCGGCGGGGCCGGCGCCGATGATGCCGACGGAGTGCTCCAGCTCGCGCACGGGCCTGGGCGGCTTGACCCAGCCCTTCTCCCAGGCGGTGTCGTTGATGTAGCGCTCGACGGCGCCGATGGTGACGGCCTCGAAGCCCTTCTCGATGACGCAGTTGCCCTCGCAGAGGCGGTCCTGCGGGCAGACGCGGCCGCAGATCTCGGGGAAGGTGTTGGTGGCCGAGTTCACCTCATAGGCTTCCTCGAGCCGGCCTTCGGCGGTGAGCTTCAGCCAGTCCGGAATATTCTGCTGGAGCGGGCAGTGGACGGAGCAGAAGGGCACGCCGCATTGCGAGCAACGGCTGGCCTGCTCGGCCGCGCGGGCGGGGTCAAAGCGCTTGTAGATCTCGTCGAAGTCCTCGCGGCGGATCGTCGCGGGACGCTTCTCCGGCGTCTGCTGGGAGAGGCGGACGAATTGCAGCATGCGCTCGGCCATGGCGCGATCCTTGCTCAGATGGAATGAGCCCGACAGCAAGTGGCGGCCTGTCGAGGACCCGTTTCGGCGGCGTTTTGCCATGCCGAAACCGGGCTCGCGAGTTCAAAATCGGCGATAGGACAGCATGGCTGCCCATGTTCAGCGCATGACTGGCCCGATTTAGATGAGAGTGCCTATCAACAAAGGATATTAGGTCCGGTTCGGTCCATTCAGGCCGGCAGCGCTCCCTGGCGCTCTCCCCCACGGCGATAGCGCCCGAGATAGCCCGGCAGGACCGCTTCCATGGCCATGGGCTCGATCCCCAGGTCCCGCAGCCCCGGATGCAGCCCGGAGACGACGTTGTCGTGACGGAGGAGGAGGAGTTGGTCCCGGGTCAGGGGCGGGTTGGGCAGCCAGGAGAGAAGGCTGGCCTGGAGGCGCGCGAGGCCCCCGGGCATTTCCACCACCCGGCGGCGGCGGCCGATCACGCCCAGCATGTACTCCATCAGGGCGCGGAAGCTGGCGGCGCGGGGGCCGCCGAGCTCATAGGTCTGGCCCGCGGCGTCGGGGCGCTCGATGGCGGCCATCACGGCATCGGCGACATCGCCGACATAGACGGGCTGGAACCGCGTCTCGCCGCCGACGAGGGGCAGGACAGGGAGGATGCGGACCATGCCGGCGAAGCGGTTGAAGAAGGAATCCCCCGGCCCGAAGACGATGGAGGGGCGGAGGATGGTGGCGCGGGGGAAGGCGGAGAGGACGGCCGCCTCACCCTGGGCCTTGCTGCGGGCATAGAGGCTCTCCGCCGCAGCATCCGCCCCGATGGCGGAGAGATGGACCAGGCGGGAGAGGCCGGCGGAGACGGCGGCGCGGGCGATGCGGCCCGGCAGCTCCCCATGGATGCGGGCGAAGTCGCCCTCCCGGCGCTCGGCGAGGATGCCGATGAGGTTCACCGCCACATCCGCCCCGACCATGGCGCGCGCGACATGCCCCTCGTCCAGCGGGCCGGCGGCGAGCGGCACGATCTGGCCGACCATGCCCTGGGTCATCAGCGGCCGCGCCGATTCCGGCGAGCGGGTGACGACGCGCACGACATAGTCCTTCTGCGCCAGGCGCTGCACCACATGGCCCCCGATGAAGCCCGTGCCCCCGAATACCACTGCCACCCGACGCGCCATGTTCGTCTTCGCCTCCTGTTTCCGAGCATCTGGGGGGCCTTGGGCGAAGTGCCAAAGGGGCGCGGCGCCTTCCGGCGAGAATTCCCGCCCAAGGTGCCTTGACGGGTTCCCCGCCGCCTCATAGAAGCCCGCCCACGCCGCTGCGATGCAGAGGCGCCCGGCCCCCTTGCCCAGGTGGCGGAATTGGTAGACGCGCAGGTTTCAGGTACCTGTGACCGCAAGGTTGTGAAGGTTCGAGTCCTTTCCTGGGCACCATCTCCCGGCCAGTTGCCGGGAGGCCAGAATGGGTGGAGCACCCGCTGATGGGCACCACCCTGTTTCTTCCCCAAGCCACCATTCACCTGCATGCCGGCGACCTGCCCGATGGGCTGGACCTCGGCCCGGTCGTGGCCGTGGACACGGAGACGATGGGGCTGGACCCCAGGCGGGACCGGCTTTGCCTCGTGCAGCTTTCCGCCGGCGACGGCAGCGCCCATTGCGTGCAGATCCGCCCTGCCCGGCTTGGCGGCCGTGGCGCGGACTGCCCAAACCTCAAGACGCTGCTGGCCGATGCCGGGGTGGTGAAGCTGTTCCACTTCGCACGCTTCGACCTGGGGATCCTTCGGCAGGAGCTGGGCGTGCGGGTGGCGCCGGTGCGCTGCACGAAGATCGCGTCCAAGCTCGTCCGCACCTATACCGAGCGGCATGGGCTGAAGGACCTATGCCGCGAGCTGCTGGGCGTGGACATCTCCAAGCAGCAGCAGAGCAGCGACTGGGGCGCCGCGGAGCTTTCGCCGGAGCAGCTGGCCTATGCGGCCTCCGACGTGCTGCATCTCCACGCGCTCTGGCAGCGGCTGGACGGGCTGCTGCGGCGCGAGGGGCGGCTCGAGCTTGCGGAGGGGTGTTTCGGCTTCCTTCCGGACCGCGCAGCATTGGATCTGCTCGGCTACGATGAGCCGGACATCTTCTCGCATTGAAGGCGACAAGGTGGCACGATTCTTGATTAGAGTACTCCCTGATCCGCGTTGACCCGGTGGGCGGGCGGCCCCATACAGAGGGGGTGACCGCCCGAGCCCACACGCCTGCCGAAGCCGTCCCGAACGGCCCTCCGGGCCGCGGCGGCGTGATTCCCGCCGCGCCTCCTGGCGCTTCCGGCGAGGCCTTCCGTGACATGCCCGCTGGCCCGGGCTGGGCGCGCCCCCCCTCCCCCGGCGCGGAGGCCCTGCCGGACTGGCGGGAGCGGCCGGTGCCCTCGCGTGCCCGGCGGATCTACACGCGAGGTTCGATCCTGCGGCGCCGCTTCGCGGTGCGCTTCCTCAAATACGTTCTTCCGCTCGGGGCGCTGGCCCTGCTCAGCGCCATCGTGCTCTGGCCGGAATTCGAGCGCGAGGGCGAGAATGCCCGGCTCTCCTTCCGCCGCATGAGCCGGGCCGCCCCCGAATCGGTGCGCGTGGTCGATCCGCGCTATCAGGGCGTGGACGAGCAGGGGCGCCCTTTCAACGTGACGGCCTTCACCGCTTCGCAACAGGGCAGCACCAATGTGGTGGAGCTCGAGGCGCCGCGGGGGGACCTGGTGCTTTCGGGCGGCGGCTGGATGCTGGTGGAGAGCCGGGACGGGCGCTTCGACCGGAATGCGAATATCCTCGACCTCCGGCGTGACGTGACGATCTGGCAGGATGACGGGACCTTGATCGAGACCCAGGAGGCGCGGGTGGATGTGAAGGGCGGGAATGCGGAGGGCGACCGCCCCATCGCGGCCCAGGGGACGTTCGGGACGATCACGGGCGACGGGTTCCGGCTGCGCGACCGCGGCACGGTGGTGGTCTTCACCGGGAATGCGCGCGCGGTGCTGGAGGGTGGCCAATGACGATGACCCGCCTCGCCCTCGCGGCGGCGCTCCTGTTGCCCGGCGCCGCGCTGGCGCAGCCGATCGACCTCTCGGGCGGGGGGCCGGTGGAGGTGACCGCCACCGAGGGGATCGAGTGGCGGCAGAATGAGCAGGTGGTCGTCGCCCGCGGCAACGCCCATGCGGTGCGCGACGGGGTGACGATCGACGCCGCGCGGCTGATCGCGCGCTACCGGCCGCGCGCCGGGGCGAATGGCCAGGCCGCGGCCGCGCAGCCCGGCGGCGAGAGCCCGATGTCGGGCGGGGAGATCTGGCGGCTGGAGGCGGAGGGGAATGTCCGCATCAGCACCGAGACGGACAAGGCGCAGGGCGACCGCGCGGTCTATGACATGGACCAGGCGGTGATGGTGCTGACCGGCCGCGACCTGCGGCTGGCCACGCCCAACGACACGATCACCGCGCGCGACAGCCTCGAATACTGGTCCCAGCGCCGGATGGCGGTGGCGCGCGGGGCTGCGAAGGTGGTGACGAGCGACAACCGCCAGATCACGGCGGATACGCTGGTGGGCTACTTCCTGGAGCAGGCGCCGGCCGTTCAGCCCGCCGCCGCCCGGCCCGCCGCCCCGTCCGGCCCGGCCATTCGCACGCCCGGCGCGGCCCCCGGTGGCGCGCAGGGCGCCACGGCGGCGCGGCGCGTGCCCGGCGAGGGATCGAAGCTCGACCGGGTGGAGGTGTTCGGCAATGTCGAGATCCGCACCGAGGCCGAGGTCGTGCGCGGCGACCGCGCGGTCTACAGCCCGGTCAGCGGCATGGCGCGCGTGCTGGGCGGCGTGCGGATCACGCGCGGCCAGAACCAGCTTCAGGGGCAGGAAGCCATCGTGAACCTCCGCACCGGCGTCTCGCGCCTGGTCTCGGCGCCGGGGCAGCGCGTGCAGGGGATGGTCCTGCCTTCCTCCGGTGGGGAGAACGCGCCGGCCCAGGGCGGGGCCCAGGGCGGGGGGCGTCCTGCCCAGGGGCAAGGCCAGGGCCAAGGTCCGGGCCAGGGGCAAGGTCAGGGGCGCACGCGATGAGCGAGACGGTGCGCGTGCTGCCCGGGGATTCCGGGCTCGTCGCCCGGGGGCTGGGCAAGCGCTACAAGAAGCGGCCCGTGGTGAAGGGCGTGTCGCTCAGCCTCAAGCGTGGCGAGGCGGTGGGACTGCTCGGGCCGAATGGCGCGGGCAAGACGACCACCTTCTACATGATGACGGGGCTGGTCCGGCCGGATGAGGGGCAGGTCTTCCTCGACGGCCATGACGTGACGATGCTGCCGATGTACCGGCGCGCGCGGCTCGGCCTCGGCTACCTGCCGCAGGAGGCCTCGATCTTCCGGGGCCTGTCGGTGGAGGACAATATCCGCGCGGCGCTGGAGGTGGTGGAGCCGGACCGCGAGCGGCGCGACGGGATGCTGGATTCGCTGCTGGCGGAGTTCGGCATCGCGCATCTCCGCCGCTCCCCCGCGCTGGCGCTTTCGGGCGGCGAGCGGCGGCGCTGCGAGATCGCGCGCGCGCTGGCCACGCATCCCGCCTATATCCTGCTGGACGAGCCGCTGGCGGGTATCGACCCCATCGCGGTGGGCGAGATCCGCGATCTGGTGAAGCATCTGAAGAACCGCGGCATCGGCGTGCTGATCACCGAGCACAACGTGCGCGAGACGCTGGCCATCATCGACCGCGCCTACATCCTCCATGACGGCCAGGTGCTGATGGAGGGCGCGCCCGAGGAGATCGTGGCGCATGAGGGCGTGCGCCGCGTCTATTTGGGCGAGACCTTCAGCTGGTGACCGCGGCCGGAACCTTCCGCTCCGAAGGTCCGGCGCCGCATGGCCCGTGCATGCCCATCGCCCCTGTGGACCGGCGCGCGGAGCGCCCGGGCTGATGGTCTCCCTCGCGCCCCGGCTGGATTTCCGCCAGACGCAGCAGCTGGTGATGACGCCGCAGCTGCGGCAGGCGATCAAGCTGCTGCAGTCCAGCAACCTCGAGGTCTCGGCCTTTGTCGAGGAGGAGCTGGAGCGCAACCCGATGCTGGAGCGCGAGGAGGGCAGCGTCGCCGTCGCGGCCACCCAGGCGGAGCCGGACTGCTTCGAGGCGGCCTCCTCCTCCACCATGCCCGCCGAAGGCGCCGCGCCGATCGAGGCCGACTGGTCCGCCGGCTATGAAAGTGGCGAGGCGCTCTATCCCTCGCGCGGCGGGCGGATGGATTCCTGGGACGAGGACGGGCGGAGCCTGGAGGAGATCGCGGGCGAACGGCCGCGCTCCCTGCGGGAGCTGCTGGCCGAGCAGGCGCGGCTGACCTTCGGCGATTCGCGGGACCGCTTCATCGCGGGGCAGATGATCGCGCTGCTCGACCCGGCGGGGCGGCTTTCGGTGACGGACGCGGCCATTGCCGGGGCGCTGGGCTGCGAGGAGGCGGTGGTGACGGCGGTGCGGCGGCGCATGCAGCGCTTCGACCCGCCGGGGCTGTTCTGCGCGGACCTTCGGGAATGCCTGGCCGTGCAGTTGGCCGAGCTGAACCGGCTGGACCCCGCCATGCAGGCGCTGCTCGACAATCTGGAGATGCTGGCGCGGCGGGACATGGCCGGGCTGCTGCGGGTCTGCGGCGTGGATGCCGAGGACCTGTCGGGGATGATCGCCGAGATCCGGCGGCTGAACCCGAAGCCCGGCGCGGTGACCGACGGCGAGCAGGCGCCGCTGGTGGTGCCGGATGTGCTGATGCGGCGGCTGCCGGACGGGACCTGGCAGCTGGAGCTGAACCCGGAGACACTGCCGCGCGTGCTGGTGAACCGCGGCTTCCACGCCACCGCCCAGACCGGCAGCCGTAGCAAGGAGGACAAGGCCTTCCTGGCGGAGAAGCTGCAGGCGGCGAACTGGCTGGTGCGCAGCCTGGAGCAGCGGGCCAACACCATCCTGCGCGTCGCGGCCGAGATCGTGCGGCGGCAGGAGGGCTTCTTCCGCCATGGCGTCGGTCATCTGCGCCCGCTGATCCTGCGGGACGTGGCCGACGAGCTGGGGATGCATGAGAGCACCGTCTCCCGCGTGACGGCGAACAAGTACATCGCGACGCCGCGCGGCACGCTGGAGCTGAAGTACTTTTTCACGACGGCCATCGCGGGGATGCGGGGCGGCGAGAGCTTCTCGGCCGAGGCCATCCGCCACCGGATCCGCGACATGGTGAACGCCGAGACGGCGGAGGACGTCCTTTCGGACGATGCCATCGTGGAGCGGCTGCGGGCGGAGGGGGTGGATATCGCGCGGCGGACGGTGGCGAAGTACCGGGATGCGCTGCGCATTCCCTCCTCGGTGCAGCGCAAGCGGGAGAAATCGGCGCCCGTTCTCTGAACGCCCTCTTTAAAGCTGCGGGAACTGGCCTCAGTTCACCTATGTTACAGGGATGAGACAGGGGAGCCGATCATGCGGATCACAGTCGCCGGCAAGGGCGTCGAGACCGGCGAGGCACTGAAGACCCATGTCACGGACGGGCTGACTTCCGTCACCCGCAAGTATTTCGACCATGCGATCGACGCGCATGTGACCTTCCGCAAGGACCGCGCCTTCTTCGCCTGCGACATCAACCTGCGCGCGGGACGCGGCCTGACCATGCGGGCCGAGGGCGAGGGCACCGACGCGCACCGGGCCTTCGCCGATGCCGCCGAGCATATCGGCAAGCGCCTGCGCCGCTACCGCCGCCGGGTGAACGAGCATGCGCGCAGCATGGCCGAGGAGCGCGAGCTGCCGCCGGAGCCGGCGCGCGACGTGGTGCTGCGCGGCGAGGAGGAGGCGGAGGAAGGCCAGGGCGAGGTGGTGGAGCCCGTGGTCAGCCCGGAAGGCTACACCGACGGCGCCGTGGTGGCGGAGCGGCTGACGGAGATCAGTCGGCTGACCGTGCAGGAGGCGGTGATGCGGCTCGACCTGTCGCAGGAGCCGGTGCTGATGTTCCGCAACCGGGAAAGCGGGGTGCTGAACGTGGTGTACCGCCGGGCCGACGGCCATGTGGGGTGGATCGACCCGCAACGGGCCTGATCCTGAGGGGCTGCTGGGACCTGGGAGGGAGAAGGAATTCTCCCTCCCGGACCCTCCCTCATTTTTTTCTATCGGACTGCCGTGGAATGTGGGGCTGGAGGTACGCCTGAGGTCAATGACCTCAGGCGACTGAAGCGGCAGCCCGCGCAGCCGAATATTCAAATGCCTGCGGCGCCACAGTGATCATCGCATCCCCGGCAGGCTGAACGCGGGGTCCGGGGCCCCCGCCGGGGCCCCGGCGGAGGGTCCGGGAGGCAGAGCCTCCCGGCGGCCACTGGGCGAAGGGCTCAGTGGACCAGGACGGGCGCCATCTCGTGCTGCAGGATGGCGGCGATGGCCAGGGCCTCGTTCGGCGCGGCGCCGATCGGGGTGCCGTCGGCGGCGTGGATGGCCACGGCCTGGGTGCCGTTGACGGTCACCGGGCGGATATAGGCCATCTCCTGCGCGCCGAAGCGCGCCCAATCGAGCGCCGACAAGTTGCGGAGGATGGTGATCGGGGTCGGGTTCATTGTCATCTCCTCGCCCGCAGCCGTGATGGCCTGCGGGCTGGTAACGCCCGCTCCGCTCTCCGGTTCGGCAGAGCGTTGCGGACGGGGAAGGGAATCAGGCCTGGCCGTCCACCATGGGACGGTTGCGGCCGTTGATCTGGATGGTCCGGACGCGGACCTCGGGCTGCGGGCGGCGCAGCTCGACATGGAGCAGCCCGTTGTCGAGCCAGGCGCCCTCGATCTCGATTCCCTCGGCGATCACGAAGGCGCGCTGGAACTGGCGGGCGGCGATGCCGCGGTGGAGGAAGACGCGGCCCTCCGAGTCGTCCTTCTGGCGGCCGCGGATGACGAGCTGGTTGTCCTCCTGGGTGATCTGGAGGTCCTCCATGGCGAAGCCCGCCACGGCCAGTGTGATCCGCAGCCGATCGGCGGCGATCTGCTCGATGTTGTAGGGCGGGTAGCCGTCGGCGTTCTTCTGCACGCGGTCGAGCATCTGCTCGAGGTGGTCGAAGCCGAGGAAGAGCGGCGATCCGAAGACCGGCGAACGCGACATGGAAGCGGCATCCTTCAGGAAGCGAGGCCACGCGGACCGGCCCATCCAGGCACCGATCCGCTGGTGGGGATATTGGCGATGGCGCCTCGGGTTGCAAGCCGGGCATTGCAGCCGGGTAACCTGCTGGCCGGATGACGCATTCCGCCGGGCGGCGATCTGCCCTACATGCGGCGGACAAGGCCATGAACGACGTCCCTCTCCTCCCCGTCCTGCTCCACCCCGCGCCGATCCTGCGCGCCAAGGCCCGGCCTGTGGCCGAAGGCGATGGCGACCGCGTGCGGGAGCTGGCGCCGCGCATGCTGGCGACGATGTACAAGGCCCCCGGCATCGGCCTGGCGGCCCCCCAGGTGGGCGAGGGCCTGCGGCTGGTGGTGGTGGACATCCAGAAGGACGACAAGCCCGCACCGATGGTGCTGGTGAACCCCGAGATCCTGGCGGTGAGCGACGAGCGGGCGGTGCGGGAGGAGGGCTGCCTGTCCCTTCCTGGCCAGTATGCGGATGTGGAGCGGCCGGCGCGGGTCAAGCTGCGCTGGCGGGAGCTGGACGGCACGCGGCGGGAGATGGAGGCGGACGACCTGCTGGCCACCTGCCTGCAGCATGAGATCGACCATCTGGACGGGGTGATGTTCACCGACCACCTCAGCCCGCTGAAGCGGAACATGCTGCTGAAGAAGTTCCTGAAGGAGCAGAAGCTGAAGTCGCGGGAGGCGATGTGACCTCCTCGCCCCTGGGCCACCCCCTGCGGCTGGCCTTCATGGGCAGCCCGGCCTTTTCCGTGCCGGCGCTACGGGCGCTGCACGAGGCGGGGCATGAGATCGCCATGGTTTATGCCCAGCCCCCCCGCCCGGCCGGGCGCGGGCAGAGGGAGACCCCCTGCCCCGTGCACCAGGCGGCGCTGGAGCTGGGCCTGCCGGTGCGGACGCCGGCGCGTGTGCGCCGGGACGAGGCGGAGCATGAGGCCTTCGCGGCGCTCGACCTCGATGCGGCGGTGGTGGTCGCCTATGGGCTGATCCTGCCCCGGCCGATGCTGGAGGCGCCGCGGCGCGGCTGCCTGAACATCCATGCCAGCCTGCTGCCGCGCTGGCGCGGAGCGGCGCCGATCCATGCCGCCGTGCTGGCGGGGGATGCGGAGACGGGCATCACCATCATGCGGATGGATGAGGGGCTGGACACCGGCCCGATGCTGCTGCGGGAGGCGGTGCCGATCGGGCCCCGCGACACCACGGTGCAGGTGCATGACCGACTTTCGGAGATGGGCGCGCGGCTGATCCTGCGCGCGCTCGATGAGGATCCGCCAGCGGTGCCGCAGCCGGCGGAGGGCGCGACCTATGCGCCCAAGCTGGGCAAGGAGGATGGCCGGCTGGACTGGCGGGAGCCGGCCTTGACGCTGGACCGGCGGGTGCGGGCGATGACGCCCTGGCCCGGCGCCTATACCTCGCTCGGCGGGGAGGCGCTGCGGGTGCTGGAGGCGGAGCCGGCTACGGGCCGGGAGGCCGCGCCGGGCACCGTGCTGGACGACGCGCTGCTGGTCGCCTGCGGCGGCGGCACGGCGTTGCGCCTGACGCGCGTGCAGAGGGCGGGGCGCGCGGCGATGGATGCCGCCGCGTTCCTGCGGGGAACCGCGATTCCGCCGGGCACGGTCCTCGGCTGAGATGCCGCGCTATGCCCTGCTGATCGAGTATGACGGCGCCCCCTTCCTGGGCTGGCAGCGCCAGAAGGACGGGCTGTCCGTCCAGCAGGTGCTGGAGGAGGCGGCCGCGCCGCTGAATGGCGGGGTGGAGCCGGTGGTCGGCGCCGCCGGGCGCACGGATGCCGGGGTGCATGCCGAGGGGCAGGTGGCGCAGGTGGACCTGGCGGCCGACCTGCCCGTGGACCGCGTGCGGGAGGCGCTGAACACGCGCACGCGGCCGCATCCCGTCTCCGTTCTCTCCGTCGCGCGCCCGCCGGCGGAATGGAGCGCCCGGTTTTCCGCGGTGCATCGCGCCTATCGCTACCGAATCCTCAACCGGCGTGCCCGGCCGGGGCTGGAGATGGGGCGCGTCTGGCATGTGCCGCAGCGGCTCGATGCCGCCGCCATGCATGAGGCCGCGCAGGGGCTTCTCGGGCATCACGACTTCTCCGCCTTCCGTGCCGCCGCCTGCCAGGCGAAGGACGCGCTGCGGACGCTGGACCGGCTGGATGTGAGCCGGGTGGGCGAGGAGGTGGTGGTGCGGGTGGAGGCGCGGAGCTTCCTGCACCATCAGGTGCGGAACATGGTGGGGACGCTGGCCATGGTCGGGCGCGGGCAGCGCCCGGTTTCCTGGCCAAGGCAGGTGCTGGAGCTGGGGGACCGGCGGCGCGCCGGGCAGACCGCCCCGGCGGAAGGGCTGTGCTTCGTCTCCGTGCGCTACGACCCGCCGCTGGACTGGCCGGCCTAGCGGGTTCCGCCTGGCGCCAGGCGGGATTCGCGTGGCACGGGGCCGGGATGATCCTTCCCCGCCCCGTGCCCGCGGCCTTCAGGCGGCTTCGGTCCGCCGACGGCGGATGAAGCCGAGGCCGAGCAGGCCGGCCCCGAGCAGAGCCAGCGAGGCAGGCTCGGGCACCGCGACCTCCAGCACGGACGGGGCACCATTCTGCCGCCCGAAATAGAGGATGGTGGGGCCGCCGGCGGCCAGGGTCACGCTCTCCGTCACCTCGGAGGTCGGGCCCGAGGTGGTCGTGCCGATCCGCACGCCGCCCTGATAGACGCTCACGCCGTCATCATGGGTGATGGTCAGGATGGTGCCGGCGCTCAGGTTCCCCATGTCGATCGCGTAGAAGGACCCGTACTGGTAGTTGGCAGCACTGCCGCTCGAGGCGAGGAAGCTCGCCAGCGAGGTGAAGTCCGCGTTGGCCGGACCGCCGAGCGTGCCGGCGCCGCTATAGCCGCTGATCCCTGCCCCGCCATTGAAGAAGTCAGAGTTCAGGTCCCCGCTGCTGTTGTTGTTCTGCGGCGGGCCGACATTGAAGGCGAGGCTGCCCGTGTAGTTGAAGGTGGCGTTCACGGCGCTGCCGAAGTTGAAGCCCGGCGCTCCGGGCTCCGCGGAGAAGGACGCCCCGCCCTGGTTGGCCGTGTAGACGGTGAACCCGTAGGTCGGGGCCGCGCTCGCACCGCCCGTGAGGCCGGCGAGGACGGCGCATGCCGCGCCACCCGCCAGCAAGAGATTCCTCAACGTTGTCATTGCTTTCCCTCCTTGGCGGGCAACCCGCCGCCAGTCAGGAGAGCAATTCCGGTGCCGCAATATTTTCGATGGAAGAACAGCGCGTTAGGGGCACGGCGTCCGGCGATGCGGCCGGGCCGTCAATGCCGGTGACACGGTGGGCTCAACCGCCCCGAGAGGCGGTTGGCCCGCGATCGCCCCGGGGGCGGCCCGCCCGGAACCTCCGAGGGACAGTCCGGGGCGCCGCGAGGGAGGCGCCGGCCGCGCGGGACAGGGCCCGCCCGGCCGGCCATTTCCGCCCTGGCGTTACAGCCCAGCCTGGGTGACGAACTTCGTCACCAGATAGGGCTCCAGCGCCTCGGAGCCGCCCTCGCTGCCATAGCCGCTGTCCTTCACGCCGCCGAAGGGCACTTCCGGCAGGGCCAGGCCGAGATGGTTGATGGTCATCATCCCCGTCTCGACGCTGGCGGCGATGCGCTGGGCGGTGGTGGCCGAGCCGGTGAAGGCGTAGGCGGCCAGGCCGAAGGGCAGGCGGTTGGATTCCTGCACCACCTCGTCGAAATCGGAGAAGCGGTTCACCAGGGCGAGCGGGCCGAAGGGCTCCTCGTTCATGGCGCGGGCGTCGAGCGGCAGGTCGGAGATGACCGTCGGCTCGTAGAAATAGCCCTTGTTGCCGATGCGGTTGCCGCCCGCCTGCAGCTTGGCGCCGCGCTGCACGGCGTCCTGCACCAGGGTTTCGATGGTGGGCACGCGGCGGTCATTGGCGAGCGGGCCCATGGCCACCCCCTCGTCCATGCCGTTCCCGACCTTCAGCGACTTCGCATAGCTGGTGAAGGTATCCAGGAACTCGTCGAAGCTGCGTTCCTGCACGAGGAAGCGCGTCGGCGAGACGCAGACCTGGCCGGCGTTGCGGAACTTCGACACGGCGAGGGTCTTGGCGGCCTTCTGGATGTCGGCGTCGTCGAAGACGATGGCCGGGGCGTGGCCGCCCAACTCCATGGTGGCGCGCTTCATGTGCTGCCCGGCGAGGCCCGCGAGCATCTTGCCCACGGGGGTGGAGCCGGTGAAGGTGATCTTGCGGATGGTCGGGTGCGGGATGAGGTAGGAGGAGATCTCCGCCGGCACGCCATAGACGAGGCCGATCACGCCCTTGGGGATGCCGGCATCGACGAAGGCGCGGATGAGCTCGGCGGGCGAGGCCGGGGTTTCCTCGGGCGCCTTGACGATGATGGAGTTGCCCGTGGCCAGCGCCGCGGAGAGCTTGCGGACGACCTGGTTGATCGGGAAGTTCCAGGGCGTGAAGGCCGCGACGGGACCGACGGGCTCACGCAGCACGAGCTGGTAGATGCCCTCGGCGCGCGCGGGGATGACGCGGCCATAGGCGCGGCGGCCTTCCTCGGCCATCCACTCGATGATGTCGGCGCCGGCCAGCGTCTCCATCTTCGCCTCGGGCAGCGGCTTGCCCTGCTCCGCCGTCATCATCGCGGCGATGGCATCGGCGCGGCTGCGGAGGATGTCGGCGGCGCGGCGCATGAGCTTGTAGCGCTCGAAGACCGAGGTCTTGCGCCAGATCGCGAAGCCCCGCTCGGCGGCTTCCAGCGCCTCGTCGAGATCGACCTTCCCGGCATGGGCGACGGTGCCGATGACCTCTTCCGTCGCGGGGTTGATGACCTCGATCACCTTGCCGGAGCGCGCGTCGCGCCACTCGCCGTCGATATGCAGCTGGACTTTCGGGTAGTTGGCCATGGTTCTGCGGGTCTCCGTCAGACGACGAGTTCGATGAGGAAGGGGCCGGTCCGGCTCACGCTCTGCGAGAGAAGGTCGCCCAGCGTGTCGAGGCTTTCGGCGCGCGCGGCCTCCACCCCCATGCCTTCGGCGAGCTTCACCCAGTTGAGGTCCGGATTGCCCAGATCAAGCATGTTCATCGCGGTCGGGCCGGGATTGGCGCCGACGCCGGCGTATTCGCCGATGAGGATCTGGTACTTGCGGTTGGAGATGATGATGGTCGTGACCGGCAGCTTCTCGCGCGCCTGGGTCCAGAGGGACTGGAGCGAGTACATGGCCGAGCCGTCCGCCTGAAGGCTGATGACGCGGCGCTGGCCGCCGGAGCCGATGGCGGCGCCGGTGGCCACCGGCATGCCGTCGCCGATCGCGCCGCCGGTCAGCTGCAGCCAGTCATGCGCCGGGGCGGTGTGGGTCTCGGGGTAGAAGCCCCGGCCGTAGGAGACGCTTTCGTCGGAGATGATGGCGTTGTCCGGCATCAGCGCCGCGACGGTGCGGGCCAGGCCTTCCGGCGAGGGGGCGCCGCGCACGGGCTCGGGGCGCGGGCCGGGGTCGGGGATGGCGGCCTGGGGGGCGCCCAGCTCGTCCGCCAGGGCCTGGAGGGCGGCTTCCGCATCCTGCTCGTAGCGGCTGAGGACATGGACCTGGGCGGCGGGGTTGTAGTGGATGGAGGGCTTGCCGGGATAGGCGAAGAAGCCGACCGGGGCCTTGGCGTTCACCAGGATCAGGTGCTCGTAGGGGGCGAGGGTCTTGATCGCGAGGTCGGCGACATAGGGCACGCGCTCGAGCTGCGGACGGCCACGGCCGCGGGCGACGCGGGCATTGGACATCTCGCCCAGCAGCTTGGCGCCGGTGGCCTGGGTGATGCGGTAGGCGAGCGCCTGCCCGTTCTCCCGCAGGGCCGGGCCGCCGATGAGGACGAGGACGTTCTTCTTCTCGCGCAAGATGCGGGCGGCGTTGCGCACGGCATGCGGGTCCGGCGCCTGGGCCGGGGGCACGGGGAGCGGCTCGGCCACGACGCCGCCTTCGTCCCAGGAGGCGTCGGAGGGAAGGATCAGCGTGGCGATCCCGCCCGGCGCGGTGCGCGCGGCCTGGACGGCCACGGCGCCGTCGCGGCCGACATCGGCCGAGGCGGTGCTGGTGCGGACCCAGGCGGAGACCGGGCGGGCCCAGCCCTCGGTGTCGGCGGTCAGCTGGGCGTCATAGGGGCGGTGATAGGTCGCCTGGTCGCCCACGATGTTGACGATGCCGCTGCGGGCGCGGCGGGCGTTGTGCAGGTTGCCCAGCCCGTTGGCGAGGCCTGGGCCGCAATGCAGCAGGGTGCAGGCCGGCTTGCCCGCCATGCGGAAATAGCCGTCCGCCATGCCGGTGACGACGTTCTCCTGCAGGCCGAGGACGCAGCGCATGCCCGGGATCTGGTCCAGGGCCGCGACGAAATGCATCTCGCTCGTGCCCGGATTCGCGAAGCAGGTGTCCACCCCCGACTTCAGCAGCGTGTGGACGAGACTGTGGGCACCGTTCACGGACATCGACTCCCTGGGACGAAGGCGGCGCAAGTTGCGCGCGGCGGCGGCCCGCCGCAAGGCCGGGCGCCCCTCACCGCCGCGCGAGCCCGGGCGGCGGAACGGAGCGGCCGGGATGCCGCGTTCTCGCCTGGAATACGGGAGAAAATTGCGGGGCGGGCGGCACCTCAGCCTTGCCCCCGAGGCGCGGCCGGCGCAATTTCCGGGCACTGCGAGGGACATTGTATCCATGGGCACCACCATCTCCGGCGAAACCACGGCTCCCATCGAGGAGGGTCCGACCAACGCCGCCCTGCAGGCGCGCCGCGAGGCGGCGGTGCCGCGCGGCCTGGGCATCTCCCTGCCGGTCTTCGCCGCGAAGGCGCAGGGCTCCGAGGTGACGGATGTCGAGGGCAAGCGCTACATCGACTTCGGCGGCGGCATCGCCGTGCTCAACACCGGCCACCTGCACCCGAAGGTGAAGGCGGCCGTGCAGGCGCAGCTGGAGAACTTCTCCCACACCTGCATCCAGGTGACGCCCTATGAGAGCTACATCCGGCTGGCGGAGCGGCTGAACGCCATCGCGCCCGTGCGCGGCCCGGCCAAGACCATCTTCCTGACCACCGGCGCAGAGGCGGTGGAGAACGCGGTGAAGATCGCCCGCGCCCATACGGGCCGCCCGGGCGTGATCGCCTTCTCCGGCGCCTTCCATGGCCGCACGCTGCTGGGCATGGCGCTGACCGGCAAGGTGGTGCCGTACAAGGTGGGCTTCGGCCCGATGCCGGCCGATATCTACCACCTGCCCTTCCCCGTGGCCTATCACGGCAAGGAGGTGGCGGACACGCTGGAAGCCATCGAGACGCTGTTCAAGTCCGACATCGACCCGAACCGCATCGCCGCCTTCATCATCGAGCCCGTACAGGGCGAGGGTGGGTTCTACCAGGCGCAGCCGGAGCTGATGCAGGGGCTGCGCGCCATCGCCGACAAGTACGGCATCCTGCTGATCGCGGATGAGGTGCAGACCGGCTTCGCCCGCACGGGCAAGATGTTCGCGATGGAGCATACCGGCGTGAAGGCCGACCTCGTCACCATGGCGAAGTCCCTGGCCGGCGGTTTCCCGCTCTCGGCGGTGGCCGGCACGGCCGCCATCATGGACGCGCCGAATGTGGGCGGGCTGGGCGGCACCTATGGCGGCTCGCCGCTGGGCTGCGCGGCGGGCAACGCGGTGCTGGACGTGATCGAGGAGGAGGGCCTCATCGAGCGCGCCAATGTCATCGGCGACCTGCTGGTGCAGCGCATCAAGGAGCTGCAGGCGAGCAACACGCTGACCGGCATCATCGGCGACATCCGCCAGGTTGGCGGCATGGTGGCGATGGAGCTGGTGGCCGATGGCGACGCCAGCAAGCCGGACCCGGACCTGACGCGCGCGCTGGTGGCGCGGGCCGCCGAGAAGGGGCTGATCCTTCTCTCCTGCGGCGTGCGCGCCAATGTCATCCGCTTCCTCTGCCCGCTGACCACCTCCGACGCGCTGGTGAACGAGGGCATGGACAAGCTGGCCGAGGCGCTGCGCGAATGCGTGGCGGAGCGCGCCGCGCACTGAAGGCTGCGGGCGTGAAGGAGGATATCCGCAGGGCGCTCCTGTTCGGCGCGCCCTGCGGGGCCGTTTCGGTCATCGTCTTCCGCGATTCGACGCTGTTCCTGCTGCATCATCTGTTCAAGGTGATGCCGCTGGCGGCCTATGTGCAGACGATCGGGCCCTATGGGCTGCCCTACATCTGGTGGTTCTGCCTGCTGGGCGCGGCGGGCGGCTTCATCATCGGGCTGGCGCTGCGCTGGCTGCCCGTTCCGGACCTGCTCACCGGTGCGGTGCTGGGCGTGGGCGCGGCCTACCTGGTGCCGCAATATCTGCCGCGCGGCACGCCGCCCTGGGTGCTGCCGCTGATCGGCGCGGCCTGGGGCTGGGGCGCGGTCTTCCTCATGCGGCCGCTCTCCCTGCGTGGACGCTCCTGATCCCTCCATCCTGGGCGTGGTGCTGGCCGGCGGGCTGGCGCGGCGCATGGGAGGCGGGGACAAGACGCTCCTGCCGCTGAAGGGGCGGCCCATGCTGTCCATTCTGATGGAACGGCTGGCGCCGCAGGTCTCCGCCCTGGCGATCAGCGCCAATGGCGACCCCGCGCGCTTCGCGGGGGCGGCGCCGGGGGTGGCGGTGCTGGCCGATCCCCTGCCCGGCTTTCCCGGGCCGCTGGCCGGCATCCTGGCGGGGATGGACCACGCGGCCTCGCTCGGGATGGGCTGGGTGCTTTCCGTGCCCGGGGATACGCCGCTGATCCCGCCGGACCTCGCCTCCAGGCTCCGCGGCGCGGCGGCGCCGGTGGCCTGCGCGGCCTCGGCGGGGCGGGTGCACCCGCCCGTGGCTCTGCTGCCCGTCTCGCTCAGGGGGGACCTGCGGGACTCGGTCGTGGCGGGCGAGGGAAAGGTGAGCCGCTGGATGGGGCGGCATGGCTGCGCGGTGGTGGAATGGGCGGGTGACCCCTTCCTCAATGCGAACACGCCGGAGGAGCTGGCGGCGCTGGAGCGGGCCCTGGGCTGAGCGGGCGGCCCGGACCGGAGCCGGGCTCAGCCCTTCCAGAGAGTGGCGTGTTCGAGCGCCAGCGCGCCGATCGCGGGGATGTCGTCCAGCGCCACATGGGGAAGTGGGCCGGGGGGCGGGATGTCGGAGGCGACGGCGCGGATGGCCGGGTCTTCCGGGTGCAGCCAGGGCTTTCCGTTGGCGGCGCGGTGCACCTCGATCTTCGGGTGGGGGTCGCGCTTGAAGCCCTCCACGATGACGAGATCGACCGGGGCGAGATGGGCGAGGAGTTCGGGTAGGCCCGGTTCCGGGGCGCCGCGCAGCTCCGTCATCAGCGCCCAGCGTTGGGCGGAGGAGACGAGGACCTGGGAGGCGCCGGCCTCGCGGTGGGTGTGGCTGTCCTTGCCGGGCTTGTCCACGTCGAAGGCGTGGTGGGCGTGCTTGATGGTGGAGACGGTGACGCCCCGCTTCCTCAGCCAGGGGATGAGCGCGGCGAGAAGCGTCGTCTTGCCCGCGCCGCTCCAGCCGGCGAGGCCGATCACGCGCATGGTGGGATTCTCCCGCGAGGGGTGGGGACGGCAGCCCTGGTCATGGCGCAGGGCTGTAGCGCCGGGGGGCGTGCGGCGCCAGCCGTGACCCGCCCGGCCATTGGTGCCAGCCTGCGGTGGAAATGAGGAGACCGGCCATGGCCGAGAGCAATCTGCGCGTCCTGCTTCGCGCCCGCCCCGAGGGCGCGGTGGAGCATGGGCATTTCGAGCTGCGGGAGGAGGCCCTCCCCTCCCCTCGCCCGGGCGAGGCGCTGCTGCGGAACCGCTTCCTCTCGCTGGACCCCTATATGCGCGGGCGGATGAGCGCGGCGAAGTCCTACTCGGCCCCGGTGGAGCTGGGCGCGGTAATGGAGGGGCAGGCGGTCGCGCAGGTGGTGGAGGACCCGACGGGGCGCTTCCGGGCCGGGGACTGGGTGCTGGGCGGCCAGGGATGGCAGCGCTTCTCGGCCGTGCCGGCGGGGCAGCTCCGCAAGCTCGACCCCGATGCGGCGCCGGTGACGACGGCACTGGGGGTGCTGGGCATGCCGGGCACCACGGCCTGGGTGGGGGTGACGGAAATCGCGCCGCCGCGCCCGGGAGAGACTTTCGTGGTCTCGGCCGCGTCGGGCGCCGTGGGCGGGGTGGCCGGGCAGATCGCGCGCCGGATGGGGGCGAAGGTGGTCGGCATCGCCGGCGGGGCGGAGAAATGCGCCTTCGTGCGGGAGGAGCTGGGCTTTCCGGTTTGCGTGGACCACCGCGCGCCGCATTTCGCCGAGCAGCTCGCCGCCGCCTGCCCGGATGGAATCGATGGCTATTTCGAGAATGTCGGCGGGGCGGTGCAGCGCGCCGTGTGGCCGCTGCTGAATGATTTCGCGCGGGTGGCCTTCTGCGGCATGGTGGCGGAATACAACGACGCCGAGCCCGCGCCGGGGCCGAACCTGATGCAGGTGGTGCGGAAGCGGCTGAAGCTGCAGGGCTTCATCGTGCGCGACCATCCCCGCGCCTTCGCCGACTGGCCGCGCATCGGTGGCGCCTGGCTGCGCGAGGGTGCGCTGAAGTACCGCGAGGACGTGGTGCGCGGGCTGGAGAACGCGCCGGAGGCCTTCATCGGGCTGCTGGCCGGGAAGAACTTCGGGAAGCTGATCATCGAGGTGACCTGACCTGTTCCTGGGGGTAGAAGGCCGCGCCATGAAGAACGACCCGATCGCGCTCGACCGCCTCTCCGATGCCGTGGAGGCGAAGGCGCCCGCCTTCACCGACCTGTCCGACCGCATCTGGGCCATGCCGGAGCTGCGCTTCGCCGAGCAACGCTCGGCGGAGGCGCAGATCGCGCTGCTGGAGGCCGAGGGGTTCCGGGTGACGCGCAACGTGGCCGGCATCCCCACCGCCTTCATCGCGGAATCCGGGGCCGAGGATGGGCCCCTGATCGGCTTCCTCGGCGAGTTCGACGCGCTGGCGGGGCTTTCGCAGGAGGCAGGGGTGGCGGAGGCCCGCCCGTTGGAAGCGGGCGGCAACGGGCATGGCTGCGGGCACAACCTGCTGGGCGCGGGGGCGATGTTGGCGGCCGTTTCCGCGCGGGATGCCTTGCGCGAGGCGGGGATGAAGGGGCGCGTGCGCTACTACGGCTGCCCCGGCGAGGAGGGCGGCTCGGGCAAGACCTTCATGGCGCGCGAGGGCGCGTTCGATGACCTCGACGCCGCCATCACCTGGCATCCCGGCGCCTTCAACGGGGTGATGTCGATCCGCAACCTGGCGAACTACCAGGTCTATTTCCGCTTCAAGGGCAAGGCGGCGCATGCCGCGGGCTCGCCGCATCTCGGGCGCTCGGCGCTCGATGCCGTGGAGCTGATGAATGTGGGCGTGAACTACCTGCGCGAGCACATGCCGCAGGAGGCGCGCGTGCATTACGCCATCACCAATTCCGGCGGCGTCTCGCCCAATGTGGTGCAGGCGGATGCGGAGGTTCTCTACCTCATCCGCGCGCCGCGGGTGGCCGAGGCGGCGGCGCTGTTCGAGCGGGTGAAGGCCTGCGCGGAGGGGGCCGCGATCATGACCGGCACCAGGTGGTCCTTCGAGATCGACAAGGCCTGTTCGGAGCTGATGCAGAACCGCACGCTGGAGATGGCGCTGCACGGCAACTTCCAGACGCTGGGCGCCCCTGGGCATGACGAGGCGGACCTGCGCTTCGCCGCCGAGATCCGGCGGACGCTGAGCGCGGAGGACATCGCCTCCGAGGTGGCGAGCTATGGTGCGAAGCCCGAGGAGGGCGAGGCGGTGCTGCATGAGGGCGTGCTGCCCTTCGACGGCACGCCGGTGACGCAGGCGGGCTCGACCGATGTGGGCGATGTCTCCCAGATCGTGCCGACCGTGCAGGCCTTCGGCGGCTGCTGGGCGATCGGCACGCCCTTCCACACCTGGCAGGTGGTGGCCCAGGGACAGTCGGAGCACGCGCATAAGGGCATGGTGCAGGTGGCCAAGGTGATGGCGGCCACCGCGCTGGACGGGTTCCGTGACCCGGAGCTGCTGGCGCGGGCGAAGGCGGAGCTGCGGGAGCGGCGGGGCGGGCGGGGATATGAATGCCCGATCCCGGCTGACGTGCTGGCGCCGCCGCTGCGTCGGAAGGGCTAAGGAGCCGAGGAGGGCTCTGCCCTCCACCCGCCAAGGGCCTGAGGCCCTTGGAACCCCGTCTGACTGCCGTGGATGCCCTGATCGAAGGGGTCTCTTGTTGAAGGGTGGCTTTCCTGCCTTTGCAGTCGCCAGAGGTCGATGACCTCCGGCGCACCGTCAGCCCCGTGATTCCAAACTTCCAGAAAAAGATGATGGGTCGAAGGCACTGCTTCGACGGGTCCGGGGAGAGGAAGAATTCCTTCTTCCTCTCCCCGGGGGCAACGGCGCCTACCCTCGTCCCGCCACATGCACCTTCGGGCGGCGCCCATCGTTCCAGCGGCCACCGATGGCGCGTTCCACCTGGGCCGCGAGTTGCAGGAGCAGGCCGTCGCGTGCCTGGGCGGCTTGCGCCTGGATGCCCAGGGGAAGTCCGCTCTCCTGCCAGCCCAGGGGCAGGGAGATGGCGGGGATGCCGCAGAGGTTGGAGAGCGGGGTGTAGGCGAAGTTGCGCCAGAGGTTGGCGAACCAGTCCTGCACGGAGGGGTTGCTGCTGGTCGTCAGGTATTCGGTGGTGCCGATCACCGGCGTGGGCAGGGCGGTGATGGGGGTGAGGATGATGTCCCATTCCTCGAGGAAGGCACCGAAGCCGCGGGAGGTGGTGTTGAAGACCGCCTGCATCCGCGCGCGTTCGGTGAAGGAGGTGTTCAGCCCTTCCTCCCAGATGCGGATGTTGATGGGCTCCACCTTGTCGGCCGGGGGGCGGGACAGGCCGAGGGGGGTGATGAGGTTGTTCACCGTCTGCGCGAAGTTGCTGATGTAGCAGGTGGTCTGGGCAGCGAAGGCGGCGCGGAAGTCCACCTGCGGCACCGCCCAGTCCACATGGTGGCCGAGGGATTCGAGGAGGCGCCCGGCGCGCTCAAGCTCCGCCACGAAATGCGGCACAGCGCGGTGGTCGCCCCATTCGTGGGAGAGGGCGATGCGCAGGCGCGGCGGGTCGCGCTCGATGAGCCGGGTGTAGGGCTCAGGCGCGGACCAGTAGGGCATGAACTCGCCGGGGGCGCCGCCGCGGCAGGCATCCACGAAGGCGGCGGTGTCGCGCACGCTGCGGGTGTGGCAGCCCTGGATGGAGACGAGGCCGGTCAGGTCCGAGGCATGGGGGGCGATGGAGAAGACGCCGCGGGAGGGCTTGAGCCCGACCAGGCCGCAGGCGCCGGCGGGGATGCGGATGGAGCCGCCGCCATCGGTCGCGTGGGAGATGGGGAGCGCGCCGGCCGAGACCATGGCGGCGGTGCCGGCGGAGGAGCCGTTGGTGGTGTAGCCCGTGTTCCAGGGGTTGCGGGTGACATAGACCTCCGGGTTCTCGGCCGAGGAGCAGCAGCCGAATTCCGGCGTGGTGCTGCGGCCGATGATGTTGAGCCCGGCCTGGCGGATGCGGCCCGCCAGGTAGCTGTCGGCGGCCGCGCGGTTCCCGCGCATGAGGCGCGAGCCCATTTCCTGCAGCCGCCCCTTCAGGGTCGGCCCCAGGTCCTTCATGAGGTAGGGCACGCCGGCGAAGGGGCCTTCGGTGTTCGTGCCGTTGGCGCGGGGGTCGGCCACCGCGTCCTCGAACAGCTCGACCACGCCGGAGAGGGTGGGGTTGGTGGCGGCGATGGCGGCCGCGGCCTGGGCGGCCAGTTCCGCCGGGGTGAGCGCGCCCGCACGGACGCGGTCCGCGAGCGCGGTGGCGTCGTGGCTCGCCCATTCGTCCCAGCTCATCGCCAATGTCATGCCGCCACCCATGTGCTGAAGGACCGGGAGGGTAGAGGCGGCCCCGGGGCGGTCAAGGAGCGGGAGACGGTCGCGGCGGGCGAGACGCGCCTCGTGAATTGCGGCGGCTGTGGCGCGCGCGCCCCTGGGCAAGGGTGGGGCCATGCGGGATGGTCCGCCGCGCCATGACCCCGCGCCGCTCCCTTCTCCTCGCCCTGCCCGCGCTCGGTGCCGCCGCCGCCCTGCCCGGCTGCGGCACGGCGCCCGAGACCTTCCAGGGCAAGGGGCCGCCCTTCCGGCCGGAGGAGTTCTTCGCCGGGAAGCTGCGCAGCCATGGGATGTTCGTCACGCGGCTGGGCGCGATCGAGCGGTGGTTCACGGCGACGCTGGTGGGCGCCTGGGACGGGCGGCTGCTGACCTTCGACGAGATCTTCCGCTACGACGACACCTTCGAGGACCGGCGCTTCTGGCAGCTGCGGCGGGACCCGGCCGACCCCTCGGGCGAGAGCTGGGTGGGCGAGGCGACGGATGCGACCGGCCCTGTGCGCGGGCGCGTGATGGGCAACGCCTTCCACCTGCAGCATGAGCTGGACATGCTCACCCTTTCGGGCAAGCGGCGGCGGCTGGGCTTCGACCAGTGGTTCCTCCGCACGGCGGAGGATATGGCGATCTCGCGCGCGGCGGTCTCCTGGTACGGGCTGCAGGTTGGCACGGCGCAGGTGGCTTTCCAGCGGATCAGCGTCGGCGTGACCGAGGGGCAGGTCTCGGCGGGGCAGGCGGCGCGGGAGGAGGCGCCGGCCGGGCCGCGCACCCCGCCCCCGGCCCCGGCCTGGCGGGACCCGGGCCGGGTGATGAACGCGCCGCCCCGCCGCTGAGCGGCGCGGGGGGGGGTACCCGCGACAGGCGCGGAGGTCTGTGGCAGGGTGGCGCCATGCGTCAGTTGCTGCTGCTGCGTCACGCCAAATCCGCCTGGGACGATCCCGCCCTTTCGGATCATGCCAGACCGCTGAACGCCCGGGGCCGCCGGGCTGTCGCGGCCATGTCGGCCGCCATGCGGGGGCTCGGGCTGCGGCCGGAGCTGGTGCTCGTCTCCTCCTCCCGCCGCACCCTCCAGACGTTGGAGGGGCTGGGCGCCCTGGACGGGCCGCCGCGGGTGGAGCCGATGGACGACCTCTACCTCGCCCCCTGGACACGGCTGCTGGATGCGCTGCGGGAGGTGCCGGAGGGCGTGGGGAGCGTACTGCTGATCGCCCATAATCCCGGCCTGCACGACCTGGCGCTGAATCTGGCGGGGCCGGATGGCGGCATGGCCGGGGGCGCCCTGGCCGAGGCCTATCCGACCGGCGCGCTGGCGGAATTCGCGGTCGAGCGGCCCTGGTCTGCCCTGGGGCCGGATGCGGCGCGGCTGGTGCGTTTCCTGCAGCCGCGCGACCTTCCCGAGATGGCGAGCTGACAGGATTCGCGTCCCGGCTTGTGCCGGGGCGCCGGGGCTTGCTAGGCAGGCCGGAGTGCTTCCTCGTCGCCGCATCTTCCGTCCTGCCTCCTCCCCCCGCGCCTGGCGCGGGCCCTTGCTGCTGCTTGGCCTGGCGGCGGGGGCCGCGGTGCTGATCGGCGGGCTGGGCGGGCCGACTCAGCTCTTCGGCAATTCCCCTCTTGAGCAGGACTGGTCCGCCACCCCCGCCGAGGTGCGGGTGGTGGATGGCGACACACTGCGCCTTTCCGACCGCGTGGTGCGGCTGCGCGGGCTGGAGGCGCCCCCGCGGGGCGAGGCCTGCCGCGATGCCGCCGGGCGGGAGTTCGATTGCGGGGCGGGCTCGGCCGAGACGCTGTCCCGGCTGGTCGCGGGGCGGGGCGTGGCCTGCCGCGTGCGCGGGCGGGACCGCTTCGGCCGGGGCCTGGGCGAATGCGAGGCGGCCGGGGTGGAGCTGAACGGCGCCCTGGTTTCGGCCGGCTGGGCGCTGGCCGGGGAAGGCGCGCTGCATCCGCTGGAGGACGCGGCGCGGGCGGCCGGGCGGGGCCTCTGGGCCTCCGGCGCGCGGCCGCCGCAGGCCTGGCAGGCACGCCGCTGATCCATGCGCGGGGCGCAATGCCGCCCCGCCTTTCCCCTGGGCCAAGGCGGTTCGGCCGGGCCACGGCTAGACCCACCGACGGACCCACGGATGGACCCACGGATGGACAAGGACGCTGACCGGCCTATCTTGCGCCGCATCATCCCCGGGGGGCTTCAGTCCGGGGAACCGGCGGCGGGCGGGCCAGAGGGCACATCCGGTACCGGGCATTCATCAACACGGCCGGCGACACCGGCTGCGAGGATCAACGCATGAGCGACGCGTCCACTCCGGGTTCCGTCACGATCACGCTCGACGGGACGAACAAGTCCAGCCGCGCGCCGCTGGTGCAGGCGAGCGTCGGTCCGGCGGTGGCGGATATCCGAAAGCTCTACGCCGATCTCGGGGTCTTCACCTTCGATCCGGGCTTCGGCATGACCGCGGCCTGCGAGAGCAAGATCACCTATATCGACGGCGACAAGGGCGTGCTGCTCTATCGCGGCTACCCGATCGAGCAGCTGGCCGAGAATTCGGACTTCACCGAGGTCTGCTACCTGCTGCTGCATGGCGAGCTGCCGAACGACGCGCAGCTGAAGGAGTTCTCGCACAACGTCACCATGCACACGATGGTGCATGAGCAGATCCGGAATTTCTTCAACGGCTTCCGCCGCGACGCGCACCCGATGGCGATCCTGTGCGGCGTGGTGGGCGCGCTCTCGGCCTTCTACCACGACAGCCTGGACATCTCCGATCCGCGCCAGCGCGAGATCGCGGCCTTCCGGCTGATCGCGAAGGTGCCGACGATCGCGGCCATGGCTTACAAGTATTCGATCGGCCAGCCCTTCGTGTATCCGCGGAACGACCTGAGCTACGCCGAGAACTTCCTCTACATGCTCAATGCCGTGCCGGCGGAGGAGTACAAGGTGAACCCGATCCTGGCGCGCGCCATGGACCGGATCCTGGTTCTGCATGCCGACCATGAGCAGAACGCCTCCACCTCCACGGTGCGGCTTGCCGGCTCGACGGGTGCGAACCCCTATGCCTGCATCGCGGCCGGCATCGCGGCGCTCTGGGGCCCGGCGCATGGCGGCGCGAATGAGGCGGTGCTGAAGATGCTGGGCGAGATCAAGACGCCCGAGAACATCCCCGACTTCATCGAGAAGGTGAAGGACAAGAACAGCAGCGTGAAGCTCATGGGCTTCGGGCACCGGGTCTATAAGAACTTCGACCCGCGCGCGAAGATCATGAAGGAGACCTGCCACGAGGTGCTGGCCGAGCTCGGCATCAAGGACGAGCCGCTGCTCGACATGGCGATGGAGATGGAGCGGATCGCGCTGAGCGACGACTACTTCGTCTCCCGCAAGCTGTACCCGAACGTGGACTTCTATTCGGGCATCATCCTCAAGGCGATGGGCATCCCGACCTACATGTTCACCGTGCTCTTCGCGGTGGCGCGCACCGTGGGCTGGGTGAGCCAGTGGAAGGAGATGATCGAGGAGCCGGGGCAGCGCATCGGCCGTCCGCGCCAGGTCTATACGGGCGAGACGAACCGCGACTACGTGCCGATGGGCAGCCGCGGCTGATCTCCTGCGGCGGGGTTGGGGAGCCTCCGGGCGCCCCTGCCCCACCGGCCTGCTGGGAACCCGCCTCGCGAGAGGCGGGTTTTTTTGTCCCGACGGCGGTGGCTACGACGTCGTCTCAGAGACGTCTTACAGAGTGATGAAGAATAACAAATAGAACAAGAACTGGCCGAATTGCGGCGGGACAGGGACTACAACCTACCGTAGATATATTCGTGCCTTTAATCCGTTTGATTTGCCTGTTTATGAATTGTTCTCTTGATAACGCGATAGTGAATCAGTTCTTCTACACGCAGTTGCGGACTGAGGGTTTTCTGCCCGTGAGCATTGCACTGCCTTCCTTCGCCCAACCGCCCTCGCTGGACGAGATGGTTCGCCGGCGGCTACGCCACTGGCCCCAGCGGCCACCCGGCGCGCCCAACACGCCCAAGCAGCCAGGAACCTGGCTGCGGGCGCGCCCGGGTGACCTGCAGACGGCTAACCAGCCCTTCCTCAAGCTGCCGGGCACCAACCGCCTGCGCACCCTGCCGGACGGGCTGTGGCTGCATTTCTCGCCCGACCCGGCGGACCCCTATGCGGATATCCTCTGCATCGAGGCCTGCTCGAGCCTGCAGAACCTGCTGGACAAGCGGTCGCGCTTCGCGCCCTCGACCACCTCGCTGCTCGCCGTGTGCCCCGTTCCCTGGCTGCTCGCGCCCTGCCAGCCAAACGACCCCACGCCGCGCTGGAAGCTCATCCGCCTGCTGCGGAACGAGCCGGTGGACCCGCTGGTGCTGCCCGTGCGCGACGTGCGCGTGCTCTACGGGCTGAAGTCCCGCCAGTACGAGGGATTCGCCCGCACGCAGATGCCGCAGGCCCATGAGTACTTCTGCCCCATGGAAGCGCTGATCGAGGAGCGGGGGGACGAGAACCCGGCCATGCGGGCTCTGCTCGCGCGGGCCAGCGCGGCCGCGAACTTCATGCACCTGCCGAGCTGAGGCAGCGCCGCGTTCGGGACCGGTGCCCCCCGGCCG
>NZ_FQZF01000046.1 GCF_900141905.1 Muricoccus roseus
GTTGCTGGGTGCTTGTCCTGCTTTTGCAGTCGCCTCGGGTCGATGACCCGAGGCGCACCGGCAGCCGAGTGATTCCAAACTTCTAGAAAAAGATGATGGTGAGGGGCCCGGGGAGAGGAAGAATTCCTTCTTCCTCTCCCCGGGACAGACCGGGTGACGGGGGTTCAGGCGAGCAGCGCCGCCTCGTCGAAGCCCAGGCGGGGGAGGCGGCCGAAGGTCTTGGAGTGGTCGCCATAGCCGAGGTTGATGAGCATGGTGGACTTCCAGCCCGTCTCGGCCAGGAAGAGCTCGTCGGTCTTCTTGGAATCGAAGCCGCCCATCGGGCCGGCATCGAGGCCCAGCGAGCGGGCGGCGAGGATGAGGTAGCCGGCCTGGAGGGTGGAGTTCAGGAAGGCGCTGCGCTCGGCGAAGGCCGCGTTGCCGGTGAACCAGGACTTGGCGTCGGCATGGGGGAAGAGGCGCGGCAGGTGCTCGTAGAACTGCGGGTCGAAGGCGATGATGGCGGTGACCGGCGCGGTGCGGGTCTTTTCCTGGTTACCGGAGGAGACGGTTGTGAGGAGCTTTTCCTTCGCCTCGGGCGTGCGGACGAAAACGAAGCGGCCGGGGAGCTGGTTGGCGCTGGTGGGGCCGAGGATGGTCAGCTCGTAGAGCTGGCGGAGCGTTTCGTCGGTGACGGGGCGGTCCTGCCAGGCATTGGCGGTGCGCGCCTTGCGGAACAGGCGGTCGAGCGCCGCGTCGTCGAGGGCGGTGGTGGGGGCGAGGTTGGTATCGGGCATGGGATGGTCTCCTTGGGCCCGATACTTGTCCTGCTTGTGCCGTGCAGCAAATCCGCGCTCGGCATTGCGGTCATAGGGGGCGTGAATGGAGGCGCTGGAGACCTCCGTTCAGCCTGAAGGCTTCAGGCTTCAACCTGCTCCACGGCCACGACCTCGGGCACGTAGTGGCGGAGCATGTTCTCCACCCCGTGCTTGAGCGTGGCGCGGGAGGAGGGGCAGCCGGAGCAGGCGCCCTGCATGCGGAGCTTCACGATGCCGTCGCGGAAGCCGCGGAAGACGATGTCCCCGCCGTCGCCGGCGACGGCCGGGCGGACGCGCGTGTCCAGCAGCTCCTTGATCTGGGCGACGACCTCGGCATCGGCGGGGTCGGTGTCCTCCGCGTCGTCCTCGGCCTCGTCGCCGGCCATGACGGGGCGGCCGGCCATGGCGTGCTCCATCAGCGCGCCGAGGACCTGCGGGCGGAGCTCGGCCCAGTCGGACTCATGCGTCTTCGTGACGGTGACGAAGTCCGCGCCGAGGAAGACGCGGGCGACGCCGTCCAGCTGGAAGAGGCGGGCGGCCAGGGGGGAGCGGGTGGCGGCTTCCTCGGAGATGAAGTCGGCGGTGCCGCGGGCGCCCATGACGTCCTGGCCCGGGAGGAACTTGAGGGTCGCGGGGTTCGGCGTCGCCTCGGTTTCGATGAACATGCGGGAGGTCCCCTTCTCGGCTGTGCCGCCGTGCTTTCTGCGCTGGATGTGGGGCAGGCGGGGCGGCGGTGCAACCGTTCCGGGGCGCGGGGGTGGGCTGCGGCCGGCTCAGGTCACGCGGTTCGGGTGACCCGGTTCAGGTTACGCGGTCGAGCTCCTCGTCGCTCAGCCCGCCGGGCACGATGGTCATGGGGCAGCGGAGGCGGCCCGCCTGGCGGCCGGAGAGGGCGGTGACGAGGGGGCCGGGGCCGCCTTCGGTGGCAGTGGCGAGGACGAGGATGGAGATGCGGGGGTCCTCGGCCAGGACGGAGAGGACCTGCTCCACCGCGTCGCCCTCGCGGATGAGGAGGAGGGGGAGGCCGCCCGTGATCTCCTGCACCTGGGTGCCGAGGGCGGAGAGGAGCTGCTCCGCTTCCTGGCGGCGCTCCTCCTGCATGAGGGCGCCGACGCCGGCCCATTCCTGCAGGCCGACGGGCTCGGTGATGCGGAGGAGGGCGACGCGGCCGCCGGACTTGCGGGCGCGGAGGCAGGCATAGCGGAGGGCGACCGCCCGTTCGGGGCTGTCGTCCACCACGACGAGGAAGACGCGGTCCTGCGGCATCCGTTGTTCCCCCTCTTCTAGCCCCGGCGGAAGATGACGCTGCCGAGCCAGCCGGCGAGCGCCGCCAGGGCGATGCAGGCGAGGCCATACAGCAGGGGCTGGTCGCGGGAAACATTGGCGATGCGGGCGGTGGCGCCGACGCGGTCCACCCGGAAGGGGAGTTCCTGGCGGGCGATGATGCGGTTGGCGCGCACCAGCAGCACCTGCACCACGTAGTCGCCCGGGGCGATGGTGGAGGGCAGGGGCAGGCGGGCATGGAAGAGGCGGCCGCCCGAGACCTCGACCGGGGCTTCCTCCTCGTTCCATTGCTCGGTGCCCCGCTTGAGCTCGATGAGGGCGTTGCGGAACTCGGGGTCCCGCGGGCCTGGGATGCGGGCGGTGAGCATGTCGAGGCCGAGGCGGCGTTCGCGGCGGGCCGGTTCCTCGAGCAGGCCGGCGACGGGGGCGGTGGCGGCCAGGGCGTAGTAGTTCGGCACGTCGCGGAAGTGGGCGGAGGGGCCGTTGACCCAGATGCCCAGGCGCCTGACGCGGCGGCGCACCACCACGTCGCGGCCGGGGCCGATGCCGAGGACGACCACATTGTCTCCGGCAGGGCCGAGCAGGCGCTCCGTGGCGCCGAAGACGAGGAGGTCGGCGCCGCTGAAGGCGGTGTCCACCGCGATGCGGGGCTGGGCGAGCTCGGCGGCGAGGGCGGGGCCGGCCGGGGGCGGCGGGGCGGGCGGGGGCTCGCGCTGGGCCTGGGCCCGGAGGGGGGCGAGGGCGGCGAGGGCGAGGAGGAGCGCCAGGGCCGCGGGAGGCGGCGCCCTCACGTCGCCGGGCCGAGGAAGTAGAGGCTCCCCGGGGTCTGGAGGAGGTCCCAGAGGAGGCGGGCGGCGACGGAGAGGACGAGGAGGCCGAGGAGGGCGCGGGTTTCCTCGCCGCGCAGGCGGGTGCCCATGGCGGCGCCGAACTGCGCCCCGGCGACGCCGCCCACGAGGAGGAGGAGGGTGAGGACGATATCGACCGAGCCGGTCTGCAGCGCCTGGAGGAGGGTGACGTTGGCGCTGACGAAGGTGACCTGGAAGAGCGAGGTGCCGATCGTGGTGCCCGTGGGCATGCCGAGCAGGTAGATCATCGCCGGCACCAGCATGAAGCCGCCGCCGACGCCCATGATGGCCGAGAGGATGCCGATTCCGAAGCCGACCAGCATGGGCGGGATGACGGAGATGTAGAGGCGCGACTTGCGGAAGCGCATCTTGAAGGGAAGGCCGTGTAGCCAGGAGTGCTGGTGCGTGCGCGCGGGCAGGGCGTGGCGGCGGCGCAGGATGGCGCGGACGCTTTCGCGCACCATCAGCGCGCCGACCGTGCCGAGGACGACGACGTAGAAGAGCGAGACCGCGAGATCGACCTGGCCGAGCCTTCGCAGCAGGACGAAGAGCTGCGTGCCGGCGGCAGAGCCGGCGAGGCCGGCCACGAGCAGGACGAGGCCCATGCGCGGGTCCACGTTGCCGCGCCGCCACTGGGCGATGAGGCCGGAGACGGAGGCGCCGAGGGTCTGGTTCGCGCCGGAGGCGACGGCCACCGGGGCGGGGATGCCGATGAGGATGAGGAGAGGGGTGAGGAGGAAGCCTCCGCCCACGCCGAAGAGGCCGGACAGCCAGCCCACGCCCAGCCCGATCCCCAGGAGGAGGAGGGCATCCACCGACATCTCGGCGATGGGCAGGTAGACAGGCATGCGTTCGCCGCTCCTCCCCCGGGGAAGGGGGGCGCGTGGGGGTCCGCGCGGGCCGCGCGCGGGCGGGGCCGCGGCCCGGCGTGAACCAGGGGGCGGCGCGGGTTGCGGTGCCGCCCCGGCAAGAGGTTCCGGAGGGGGCGCAGGCCGTTTGAACCTGCTTCCCTTCCCGCGCAAGGTGCATTCCGGTCCGTCGCCGGCTGGCGTAGGACCTTCGTGCCGGCGCGTGGCGGCGCCACATCCTGGCCGGCGAAAAAGGGCATCCATGCGGCACGAACCGGTGAATCCGGCACTTTCCCGGCGCAACCTCCTGCGGGCGGCGGTGGCGCTGCCGCTGGCCGCGCCCGCGCTGCGGCGCGCGCAGGCGGCGGATGGGGCGCGGATCGCGCTGATCCACATGAACGACTTCCATTCCAAGCATGAGGGCGTGGCCGAGGGCGGCAGCGTGTGCCGGCCGGGGCGGGCCTGCGCCGGCGGTTCCGCGCGGCTGGCGGGCGCGATCCGCGAGGCGCGGGCGGCCGCGATCGCGGAGGGGCGGGCGCCCTTCCTGCTGGATGCGGGCGACCAGTTCATGGGCAGCCTTTACTACACCCTGCACCGGGGCCTGGCGGAGGCGGCGGTGCAGCGGGCGGTGGGCACCATGGCCATGGCGCTGGGCAACCACGAGTTCGACAACGGGCCGGAGACCCTGGCGCGCTACGCGGCGGCGGTGCCCTTCCCGCTGCTCTCGGCGAATCTCGACACCCGGGCGGAGCCGCTGCTGCGGGACCGCGTGAGCGCCTTCTCCGTCATCGAGTCGCAGGGGGTGCGGATCGGGGTGGTGGGGGTGACGACGCCGGATACGGCGACCTCCTCCTCGCCCGGGCCGAACCTGCGCTTCACCGATCCGATGGAGGCGGCGGAGCGGGCCGCCTTCACCCTGCGGCGGCAGGGCGTGGGGACGGTGGTGCTGCTCTCGCATCTCGGGCTTCCGGCGGACCGGCGGCTGGCGGCCGAGGTGGAGGGGGTGGACGCCATCATCGGCGGGCATTCGCACCTGCTGCTGGCGAACGGGCTGGCGGGGGCGGTGGGGCCACACCCGCTGGTGGTGCAGGGCAAGGGCCGGGACGTGCGGATCGGGCAGGTGGCCTGCCATGGGCGCTATCTCGGGCGGATGGACCTGGACCTCGGCGCGGATGGGCGCGTGGCGGCGCATGGCGGCGCGGTGCGGGAGATCGGGCCCGATGTGGCGGAGGACCCCGCCGTGGCTGCGGTGGTGGCGGAATACGCGGCGCCGCTGGGCGAGATCCGGCACCGGCAACTGGCGATGGCGGAGGGGAGCTTTCCCAACGAGGCCTGCCGCCAGGCCGAATGCGCGCTGGGGAGCCTGGTGGCCGAGGCCGCGCTGGCGCGGATCCCCGGGGCGGAGATCGCGGTGGTGAATGGCGGCGGGCTGCGGGCCGGGCTGCCGGAGGGGGTGCTGACCTATGGCGACGTGCTGGCGGTGCTGCCCTTCGGGAACACGCTGGCGACGCTGACGCTGCGCGGCGGTGCGGTCCGGGCGGCGCTGGAGAACGGGCTTTCGCGCCTGCCGGCCCTGGCCGGGCGCTTCCCCCATGTGGCGGGGCTGCGCCTGCGCTTTGACCCCGCCGCGCCGGCGGGGCAGCGGGTGCGGGAGGTGGTGCTGGCCGATGGGCGGCCGCTGGAGGCCGACCGGGCCTACCGTGTCGTGACGAACGACTTCATGCGCGGCGGCGGCGACGGCTACGCCGTGTTCCGCGACGACGCGCTGGAAGCCTATGACGACGGGCCGCCCCTGGAAGAGGTGGTGGCGGATTACCTGGCGGCGCGGGGGCGCGTGGCGCCTGTGGTGGATGGAAGGGTGGGGCGGGGTTAGGGGGTTGCGCCGTGGCGCCCCGGGAGGCTTTGCCTCCCGGACCCTCCACCGGGGTGGCAGCGGCCACCCCGGACCCCGCGTTCAGCCTGCCGGGGATGCGATGGTCGCTGTCGCGCCGCAGGCATTTTGATTCGAGGGCGCGGGCTGCGTTGTCAGTCGCCTGAGGTCATGGACCTCAGGCGCACCTCCAGCCCCGCACTCCACGGCAGTCTTCCAAAAAACATGAGGGAGGGTCCGGGAGGGAGAATTCCTTCTCCCTCCCGGGGGCCACCCGCGAAGAGGTGAAGGGCGTGGGGGAATTCCTTCGCCCCCGCTTTTTGCCTAGGAAGGATGGGAAGCCGACTGAGGAGCCGACATGGTCACCGGCCTGCCGCCCTATGACGAGAGCAACATCTTCGCCCGCATCCTGCGCGGGGAGATTCCGAGCAAGCGCGTGCATGACGACGCGTATGCCGTCGCCTTCCACGACATCAATCCGCAGGCGCCGGTGCATGTGCTGGTGATTCCGCGCGGGGCCTATGTGTCGCTGGCGGATTTCAGCGCGAAGGCGTCCGATGCCGAGATCGCCGGGTTCTGGCGCGCCGTGGGGCGCGTGGCGAAGGAGTTGGGGTTGGAGGAGCGCGGGTATCGGGCGCTGACGAATATGGGGCCGGAGGGGGGGCAGGAGGTGCCGCACTTCCACGTGCATCTCTTCGGCGGGCGCCGGCTTGGGCGCATGGTTCCGGGCGCCCAGGCCTGATGGCCGATTCCGTCGCGGAGGCACGCGCCGCGATCGAGGCAGCCGGGCGCCTGCCGGATGACGAGCTGGACCTGGCCGGGGTGGCGCTGCAATTCGCGCGGGTGGATGCGCCGGAGGCGGATTGGCGCGCGGCGGCGGAGCGGGTTTCGGCCCTGGTGCGCGGCGTTCTGGCCGAGCCGCCGCCCGAGGATGCGGAGGCGCGGCGCGCGCTGATCGCCCGCGTGATTCATGACGAGGGCGGCTATGCCGGGGATTCCGAGACCTATGACGACCTGCGCAATGCCAATCTGATCCGGGTGACGGAGCGGCGGCGGGGGTTGCCCGTCGCGCTCGGGCTGCTCTGGCTGCATGTGGCGGAGGCGGCGGGCTGGGCGGCGCGGGGACTGGATTTCCCCGGGCATTTCCTGATCTCGCTGGATGGGACGACCAAGGGTGGCTCGGTGGTGGTGGATCCGTTCAGCGGGGGTGGGGCCTTGCCGGCGCCGGCGCTGCGGATGCTGATCAAGCGTGTGGAGGGGCCGCAGGCCGAGCTGCGGCCGGGGATGCTGGCGCCGATGAGCCGGCGCGCGGTGCTGCTGCGGCTGCAGACGAACATCCGGCTGCGGCGGCTGCAGGGCAACGACGTGGAGGGGGCGCTGGCCTGCACGGCCGACATGCTGCGCCTGGCGCCCGATGCCGCGCCGCTGTGGCGGGAGGCGGCGGTGATGAATGCGCGGCTGGGCCGGCTGGGCGCCGCGATCGAGGGGATGGAGCGTTTCCTCGGGCTGGTGCCGACGGGCGAGGCGGCGGCGCGGGGGCGGGAGATGATCGAGGAGTGGCGCGCGCGGCTGAATTAGGCCGGGCGTGCTTGCCTGGGCGCTTGACCCCTTCCGCCTTCCGGCGCAATCGGCCGCTGTCATAATTCGGGAGGGCCGCCCCCATGCTGGCGCTGCGCGTGATTCCCTGCCTGGACGTGAAGGACGGCCGCGTCGTCAAGGGCGTGAACTTCGTCTCGCTGCGCGATGCCGGGGACCCGGTGGAGCAGGCGCGCGCCTATGACCGGGAGGGGGCGGACGAGATCACCTTCCTCGATATCGGGGCGACGCATGAGAACCGGGGGACGATGCTGGACGTCGTCTCGCGCACGGCGGCGGAGGTGTTCATCCCGCTGACCGTGGGCGGTGGCGTGCGCAGCGTGGAGGACATGCGGGCGCTGTTGCTGGCCGGCGCGGACAAGGTTTCGGTGAATTCGGCGGCGCTGGCGGACCCCGAGCTCGTGCGGCGGGGGGCGGAGGCCTTCGGCAGCCAGGCGATCGTCGTGGCGGTGGATGCGCGCCGGGTGGCGCCGGGGCGGTGGGAGATCTTCACCCATGGCGGGCGGCGCGAGACGGGCGTGGATGCGGTGGAATGGGCGCGCCGAGTGGAAGGCCTGGGCGCGGGCGAGATACTGCTGACCTCGATGGACCGGGACGGCACGGGGGAGGGCTTCGACCTGGAGCTGCTGCGGGCGGTGCGGGCGGCGGTGCGGCTGCCGCTGGTCGCCTCGGGCGGCGTGGGGAAGCTGGAGCATTTCGTGGAAGGCGCGGCGGCGGGGGCCACGGGGCTGCTGGCGGCCAGCGTTTTCCATTACGGGCAGTTCCGCATCGCCGAGGCGAAGGCGGCGCTGGCGGCGGCGGGGTGGCCGGTGCGGCCGGCGGTGGAAGCCAGGGAGGCGGCGTGATGGGCAAGGGCGTGAAGCCGCGCAAGAAGAAGGTGGCGGGCGCCGCGGAGGAGATGCCGCGCAAGAAGGCGGCCGCCAAGGCGGTGGCGCCGGCCAAGGCCGCCGCCCCGAAGAAGGCCGCGAAGGTGAAGCCCAAGCTCGCCAAGGCGACCAGGCCTGCCGAGGCGCCCAAGCCCGCGAAGGCGAAGGCGAAGGTGAAGGCCAAGCCGAAGCTGAAGCCGGCGAAGTGGAAGGAGGACCTGCGCGCTCTGCCGGTCCTCCCCGTGCCGCAGGACCTGGCGGATGCGCCGATCGAGGCGACGGCCCGCCCGCCCAAGCGGGTGCGCCTGGCGGAGGCCCGGCACCTGGCGCCGCTGGAACCCGGCGCGGGCGAGCCGGCGCCGGCGGTGCTGGACCGGCTCTGGGCCACGGTGGAGGCGCGGCGGCTTTCGGGGGATGCCGAGACATCCCATTCCGCGCGGCTGCTGGCGCGCGGCACGGCCAAGGTGGCGCAGAAGCTGGGCGAGGAGGCGGTGGAGGCCGTGATCGAGGCGATGGCGGGGAACCGCCACGGCCTGATCGGGGAAAGCGCCGATCTGCTCTACCACCTGATCGTCACCTGGGTGGATGCGGGAATCCGGCCCGAGGATGTGTGGGCGGAACTGGTGCGGCGCGAGGGCATCAGCGGAATCGCGGAGAAGGCGGCGCGGCAGAACCTTTCATCCGCCGGCATCCTGAAGGCGGGGGAGACGACGAAGCTGCCCTGAAAGGGGGGCTTCGCGTTCGAGGGCTCTGCCCTTCGACCCGCCAAGGGCCTGAGGCCCTTGGAACCCCGTCTGACTGCCGTGGATACGATGATCGGCGGGGTCTCTGGTTGAGGGTGCTTTTCCTGCCTTTGCAGTCGCCTCGGGTCATGGACCCGAGGCGCACCGTCAGCCGAGTGATTCAAACTCGAAGAAAAAGATGATGGTGAGGGGTCTGGGGAGAGGAAGAATTCCTTCTTCCTCTCCCCGGGACAGACCGACCTATTGAAGCGGCCGCACCGGCTCCACCCCCCCGCGCGGGGCGAGGCCACGGGCGCGCATGCAGCGGAGATAGGCGTTGCGTTCGGCCGCCGTGACCTCGCCCATGACGCGTTCGCGGGCGGTGGCGTTCTGGGCGGGGGGCATGCGCTCGTAGATGGCGCGCACCTCGGGGGCGCGTTCGGCCTCTGAGCGGCAGGCGGCTTCTTCCGGCGTGTTGGCGCGGGGGAGGGGGTCGTTCACGCAGGCGCCGAGCAGGGGCAGCAGGGCGAGGGCGGCGAGGGCGCGGGTCATGGCGTCGCTTCCAGCCAGTCCTCGATCAGCCGGCGGGCGATGGAATCGATCCGCGGCAGCGAGAAGCCGGCGTTGTGGTGGTTTCGGATTTCATCACGGGTGAACCAGCGGGCGTCGCGCAGTTCCGCGGGGTCAACCGTTATCTCGTGGCTCAGGGCTTCGGCATGGAAGCCGAGCATGATGGAGGCGGGGAAGGGCCAGGGCTGGGAGGAGTGGTACCAGGCCTGGCCGACGCGCACGCCGGTTTCCTCCTGCACCTCGCGGCGCACGGCTTCCTCCAGGCTTTCGCCCGGTTCCACGAAGCCCGCGAGGGTGGAGTACATGGTGGTGTTGGGGAAGCGCGTGGAATGGCCGAGCAGGCAGCGTTCCCCGTCCACCACCAGCATGATCACGGCGGGGTCGGTGCGGGGGAAGTGCTGGGCGTTGCAGTTCGTGCAGGCCATGGCGTTGCCGGCGGAGCGCGGTTCGCAGCCATGGCCGCAGACGCCGCAGAAGCGGTGGCGGGTGCGCCAGTGCATCAGCCCGCGGGCATGGGCGAGCATGGAGGCCTCGCCCGGGGGCAGGAGGCCGGCAACGGCGCGGAGGTCGTGGAATTCCCCGAAGCCCTGGGGGAGGAGAGGGAGGGGGTCCTCGGCGGCGCTGCAATCGACGGCGAAGACGGGGGTGCCTTCCCGCAGGCCGAGCAGGGCCCAGGGGCCGCCTGCCATCAGCACGGCCTCGGCGGCTTCCCGGGTGAGGAGCACGGCGTCCGGCGCGCCGGATTCGGTGCCGCGCAGGAGGTTCTTGGAGCGCCAGACGGGGATGACGAGGCTGTCCGGCGCCGCCAGGGCGGCCGTGACGAAGGCCGTGTCCTCCCGCCGGTCCGAGACGCGGTCGAGGGGGCTGCCGGTATAGGCGTTGGGGCGGCTGGCGGGGAGGGAGAGCATGGGCGGGCGGAAGGTCGCATGGGCCAGGGGGGCGGGCAACCGGGGCGGGCAACCGGGGCGGGCAAACGGGGCGGGCAAACGGGGGCGGCGGCTTGCCCCCGGTGGACTCCGGAGGGCGGTCCCCCCATATTCCGCCGCGGAAGGCCGGTCGCGGACGGGCGCCTCGTCGACCCGGTCAGGTCCGGAAGGAAGCAGCCGAGGCGGGTAACGTCTGGGTCGCGGTCCGGTCTTCCACCGCGAAGCTGATCGTCCTGGGGCTTTGCCCGAGGGCCTGGATCGGCTTCCCGGCCTTCGATGCCTGGCGGCCCAGGCCGCTCCCGAACCGCGGCCCGGATGACCAGCGACACCGACCTTTCGCCCGACAGCCAGGACGACCTGCCCGAGCCTCCGATGGAGGGGCCGGGGCTGTTCGGCGATCCGTCTCCGCCGGCTCCGCCAGCGGCGGCCGCGCCCGTTGCTGCGCCGGCCGCTGTTGTCGCGCCGGCGCCCGTGGTCCCGGCTGAGCCGTCGCAGCCCTATCGCGTGCTGGCGCGGAAATACCGGCCGCAGGATTTCAACGACCTGATCGGGCAGGAGGCGCTGGTCCGCACCCTGCGGAACGCCTTCGCGCAGAACCGCGTGGCGCATGCCTTCATGCTGACCGGCGTGCGCGGGGTGGGGAAGACGACGACGGCGCGCATCATCGCGCGCGCGCTGAACTGCATCGGGCCGAATGGAACGGGCGGGCCGACGGCCGATCCGTGCGGGGTTTGCCCGGAATGCCGCGCCATCCTGGCGGACCGGCACCCGGATGTGATGGAGCTGGACGCCGCCTCGAACAACGGCGTGGAGAATGTGCGCGAGATCCGGGAGGCGGTGCGGTTCCGGCCGACCCAGGGGCGCTTCAAGGTCTATATCCTGGACGAGGTGCACATGCTCTCGGGCGCCGCGTTCAACGCGCTGCTCAAGACGCTGGAGGAGCCGCCGCCGGCGGTGAAGTTCCTCTTCGCCACCACCGAGATCCGCAAGGTGCCGGCCACCATCCTGTCCCGTTGCCAGCGCTTCGACCTGAAGCGGGTGCCGCAGGAGGTGCTGCGGGCGCATTTCGCGCGGATCGCGGAGAAGGAGGGCGCCTCGGTGGAGCCGGAGGCGCTGGCGATGATCGCGCGGGCGGCGGATGGCTCGGTGCGCGACGGGTTGTCGCTGCTGGACCAGGCGATCGCGATGCCCGAGGAGGGCGGCGGCGTCACGGCCGAGGCGGTGCGGGACATGCTGGGGCTGGCGGACCGTGCCCTGGTGATGGACCTGATGGAAGCGGCCATGCGCGGCGACCTTCCGGCGGTGCTGGCGGCGATGGACCGCGCGCATGAGCGCGGGGCGGATCCGGGCGTGGTGCTGGCCGACATGGCGGAGCTGACGCATCTGCTGACGCGGTTCCGGGCCGTGCCGGGGCTGCGGAACGACCCTTCGATTCCCGAGGCCGAGCGGGTCCGGGGCGGGGCGCTGGCGGAGACGCTGACGATTCCCGTGCTCGGGCGGGCCTGGCAGGTGCTGCTGAAGGGCATCGGCGAGGTGGCGGAGAGCCCGGACCGGCGGGCGGCGGCGGAGATGGTGCTGATCCGGCTGGCGCATCTGGCCGAGATGCCGACGCCGGGCGACATCGTGCGGCGGCTTTCCGGGGCGGCGCCCGTGCCGCGCGGCGGGCCGGGTGGGCCGGCGCCTTCCGGCGGGACTGGTGGCGGCGGGGCCATGGCGGAGGCCGTGGCCGGTGCTTCGGTAGCCGGTGCTTCGGTGGCCGGTGCTTCCTTGTCTGGTCCTTCGATGAGCGGGCCGGGCGCGGGCGGGCTGCGGGCGATCGCGGGCGGGGCGGCGGTGCGCGCCCTGGTGGCGCCCGAGGTGGCGCCGGTTGCCGCGGTGCAGCCCGAGACGGAGGTGGCGCCGGCGCCGATGCCCGCGACCTTCCGCGAGGTGGCGGCGCTGGCTTCCGGGCGGAAGCCGATGCTGCATGCGCATCTCGTGCACAGCGTGCATCTGGTTCGCTTCGAGATGCGGGCCGAGGGCGGGCGGATCGAGCTGCGGACGCGGCCGGATGCGCCGCGCGACCTGGCCGGGCAGCTGACGGCGCTGCTGCAGGAGGTGACGGGCGCGCGCTGGACCGTTTCCCTCTCCAATGCGGAGGGCGAGCCGACGCTGGCCGAGCAGGGGCGGACGGCGGCGGTGGCGCGGCTGGAGGTGGCGCGGAGCCATCCGCTGGTGCTGGCCGTGATGGATGCCTTCCCCGGCGCGCAGATCCGGGAGGTGCGCGATGCGTCGCTGGACGCCTATGGGCTGCCGCCGCCGGAGGTGACGGGCGACGGGGAGCCGGTGGGCGAGGACGATATCGGCTTCGCGCCGCTTGACGACGATTTCGGCTTCGCGCCGCTGGATGCGGAGCCCGCGGGGATGGACAGGCCCTGAGGCCTGCCGCATCTGCCCTTCCGCCGAGACCCCCCCCTTTTTCCTCAGACGTTGAAGGAACTCCGATGAAGAACCTGGGCAACATGCTGAAGCAGGCTCAGCAGATGCAGTCGAAGATGCAGGAGATGCAGGCGAAGCTGGAGGCCGCCACGATGGAGGGCCAGGCGGGCGCCGGCATGGTGCGCGTGACCCTTTCCGGGAAGGGCGACCTGAAGGGCATCGCGATCGACCCCTCGCTGATGGCGGCGGAGGAGCGCGAGGTGCTGGAGGACCTGATCGTGGCCGCGCATGCGGATGCGAAGGCGAAGGTGGAGGCCATGATGTCCGAGGAGATGTCCAAGGCCACTTCGGGGCTGAACATCCCGGGCATGGGCGGCGGGTTGGGCGGCTTCAAGCTGCCGTTCTGATGCGTTCCGGGGGCATCGTTCCCATATGAGGCGGATGCCCTTCGACCCTTCCGACCTGTCCCGCGGGCCGGTTCCGAACGACCCGGTGGAGCAGCTTGTCGCCCTGTTGTCCCGCCTGCCGGGGCTGGGGCGGCGTTCCGCGCGGCGGGCCGTGCTGAAGATGCTGCAGGACCCGCAGCGGCTGATGCTGCCGCTGGCCGGCGCGCTGAACGCGGCGGCCGAGGCGGTGCGGCCCTGCCGGGTGTGCGGCAATCTGGATACCCAGGACCCCTGCCATGTGTGCCGCGACCCCCGGCGGGAGCGCGGGATGGTTTGCGTGGTGGAGGGGGTGGCGGACCTCTGGGCGCTGGAGCGCGGGGGGGCGCATCGGGGCCTGTACCATGTGCTGGGCGGGACGCTCTCCGCGCTGGGCGGGGTGGGGCCGGAGGATCTGTCGATCCAGCCGCTGGTGGAGCGCGTGGCCGGCGGGGAGGTGCAGGAGGTGATCCTGGCGCTGCCCGCGACGGTGGAGGGCGCGACCACCGGGCATTACCTGGCGGACCGGCTGCGGCCGCTGGAGGTGCCGGTGACCCGGCTGGCGCAGGGCGTGCCGATGGGCGGGACGCTGGACCTGCTGGATGACGGCACGCTGGCCGCGGCGCTGCGGGCGCGGCGGCCGGCCTGAGATCCTGGGGCCTGAGATCCTGGGGCCTGAGATCCGGGGCCTGAGACTCGGGACCCGAGGGCCGGCGGCGGCCTCACGCGCGGCTTGCGGCGGGCGGGCGGATCGCCCAGAAGGCGCCTGGGTCGTGTCGCGCGGTGCGGAACGATCAGGCAGCTTCGGGGGGCGCCCATGTCATCATCCGAGGACCCCCGGCCGCTGCATCGCCGCGCCGGGCGAACGGTGCTGCGGGGGCTGCGGCCCCTGGCCCTGCCCTTCCTGAACCGGCTGCAGAGCCGCATGCGCGGGGTGGTCGATGAATCGGCCTCGGCGCGGGATCTCTCGGAGCGGCTGGAGCGGATCGAGGCGCATCTGCGCGAGGAGCGGGTGGCCCGCGAGGCCGCCGCGCAGGATCTCTCCGGCCGGCTGGAGCGGGTGGAGGCGCAGCTGCGCGCGGATTCCGGGCTGGTGGCGGGGCTGGCCGGCGCGGTTTCGGCCGAGCAGGCCGGGCTGCTGGTGCGCCTGGAGCGGATGCAGATCGTCCTGGATGCGCTGCGGCTGGACGGGGCCGAGGGGCTGGAGCGGCTGGATGGCGCCTTGCGCGCGGCGGCGGACGGGCTCGGCGGGCGCGCGGATGCGCTGGTGGTGCAGCTGGGCGAGCGCACGGACATGGTGGCGCGTCTGGTGGGCGAGCGCGCGGATGCGCTGACGGGGCTGGTGGGCGGGCGCACGGAGGCGCTGCTGGGGCGCCTGGCCCTTCCGCTGGGCGAGGATGTGCTGGTGCGGATGCCGGAGGGGTATCTGCTGGTGCCGGCCGAGGATGTCGCCCTGATCGCGGCCATGCTGGAGAGTGGCGGGCGGCTGGAGCCCGGGACGGTGGCGGTGATCCAGGGCCTGCTGCGCGAGGGCGACGTGGTGCTGGATGTGGGCGCCAATCTCGGGCTGACCGTGCTGCCGGCGGCGCGGAGCGTCGGGGCCACGGGGCGGGTGATCGCGGTGGAGCCGGCCTCGCGCATCGCGGGGCTGTTGCGGCGGAGCCTGGCGATGAACGGGCTGGATGGACGGGTGGAGCTGCACCGCTGCGCGGCCGGTGCCGAGGCCGGGCGGGCCGTGCTGAACATGGGGCCGATCTCCGGCCATTCCTCCCTGCTGGGCCTGCCGGGCGCGGAGCGCACGGAGGAGGTGGAGGTCCGGCCGCTTGATGCGCTGGTGGCGCCGGGCACGCGGGTGCGGCTCGCGAAGGTCGATGTGGAGGGCTACGAGGCCGAGGCTTGGCGGGGGATGCGGCGGATCGTCGCCGAGAATCCCGGGCTGGTGCTGCTGGTGGAATTCGGGCCCGAGCATCTGCGGCGCGCGGGGACCACGCCCGCGGCCTGGATGGCGCTGTTCACCGAGGCGGGGTTCCGCGCCTTCGAGGTGGATGAGGCGGATGGGGTGCTGCGGCCCGTGCGGCCGCTGGAGGCGCTGGGCGAGGTGCATTCGGTGAACCTGGTGATGCTGCGGGAGGCGCCTGACCTCTATCCGGGCCTGCGCTTCGCATGAGGATCGGGCTGATTTCCTCCGCCGTGCCGCTGGTGGATGGCGGATATCGCTTCATCGTGGACTGGCTGCGCGAGCAGCTGGTGGCGCGCGGGCATCGGGTGGAGGTGCTGTACCTGCCCTTCCTGGATGCGCCGGAGGAGGTGCTGCCGCAGATGGCGGCCTTCCGCATGATCCGGCTGGACGAGTATTTCGACCGGGTGATCACCTTCCGCCCGCCGGCGCATGCGGTGACGCATCGCTGCAAGGTGGTGTGGTTCATCCATCACCTCAGGGTTTTCTACGACCTGTGGGACACGGAGCACCGGCCGGTAGCGGATGATGCTTCGGGGCGGGCGCTGCGCGCGGCGATCATGGCGGCGGATACGCGGGCGCTGGGCGAGGCGCACCGCGTTTTCACCAATTCCCGCGTGGTGGGGGACCGGCTGCGGCGCTTCAACGGACTGGAGAGCGAGGTGCTCTATCCGCCCGTGCTGCGGCCGGAGCGGTTCCGCGCGGGGGCGCATGGGGATGAGATCGTCTCGGTGTGCCGGATGGAGCCGCACAAGCGGCAGCACCTGATGGTGGAGGCGATGGGGCATGTGCGCAGCCCGGTGCGGCTGCGGCTCTGCGGGGCGAGCCTGAATCCGGACTATGTCGAGCGGCTGCGGGAGACGGCGCGGCGGCTGGGCGTGGCGGGGCGCGTGACGATCGAGGAGCGCTGGATCACGGAGGAGGAGAAGGCCGGGCTGCTGGAGCATGCGCTCGCCTCGGCCTACCTGCCCTTCGACGAGGACAGCTATGGCTATCCCACGCTGGAGGCGGCCCATGCCGGGCGGGCAACGGTGACGACCGAGGATGCGGGCGGGGTGGCGGAGTTCGTGACGGATGGGGTGACGGGGCTGATGGTGCCGCCGGACCCCGTGGCGATCGCGCAGGCCTTCGACCGGCTGCATGGGGACCGCGCGCTGGCCGCGCGGCTCGGGCGCGCGGCCGGAGAGCATGTGCGCGCGCTGGGCATCGACTGGGACGTGGTGGTGGAGAAGCTGCTCGCATGAAGGTTCTCGTGCTGAGCACGCTCGTGCCCTTCGTGCATGGCGGGGCGGAGGAGCTCTACGACCATCTCGTGCTCAACCTGCGGCGGCAGGGGATCGAGGCGGAGGGGATACGGATTCCCTTCTCCTGGAATCCCGCGGAGGGGTTGATCGAGGAGATGCTGGTCGCGCGGCGGCTGCGGGTGAGCAATGTGGACCGTGTGATCGGGCTGAAGTTCCCGGCCTATATGATTCCGGCGGAGAACAGGGTGCTGTGGCTGCTGCACCAGTACCGCCAGGCCTATGACCTGCTGGATGCCGGGCAGAGCAACATCCCCGACGATGCGCGCGGGCGCGAGATCCTGGCGGCGATCCGCGCGGGGGATGCGCTGGCCTTTTCGGAGGCGCGGCGGATCTACACCAACGCGCCGATCACGGGGCGGCGGCTGAAGCACTACAACGGCTTCGACAGCGCGGTTCTGCGCCCGCCGCTGAACGACCCGGAGCTGTTCCCGGGCGGGGAATCCGAGGGCTATATCCTCGCCACCGGGCGGGTGAACGACGCGAAGCGGCAGACGCTGCTGGTGCGCGCGCTGCGGCATGTGCCGGGGCTGCGGCTGGTGGTGGCGGGGCCGCCGGACAGCGCGGCGGATGCGGAGGCGCTGCGGCGGCTGGCGGCCGAGGAGGGGGTGGAGGACCGGGTGGTGCTGGACCTGCGCTTCGTGCCGCGCGCCGAGCTGGCGCGGATGGTGAACGGGGCGCTGGCGGTGGCCTATCTGCCCTTCGACGAGGACAGCCTGGGCTATTGCACCATGGAGGCCTTCCGTGCGGCGAAGCCCGTGATCACGACGACGGATTCCGGCGGCGTGCTGGACATCGTGCGCGATGGCGAGAACGGGCATGTGGTGACGCCGGACCCCGAGGCGCTGGCCGGGGCGATGGCGGCGTTGCAGGCGGATGCGGCGCGTGCGCGGCGGATGGGGCTGGCCGGGCGCGAGGCGATGGAGGCCCAGCGGCTGGACTGGCCGACGACGGTGGAGAGGCTGGTTTCGTGACGGGGCTTCGGATTGGCTGGTCGACGCCCTGGAACGGGCGCTCGGCGATCGCGGATTTCGCGGGCGAGGTGGGGCAGGCGCTGCTCGCGCGAGGGCATGAGGTGACGATCCTGCGGAGCGAGGCGGGGGAGGCGGCGGCGATGCCGGCACGCCCGGGCCCCTTCCCCGTGTTCCATCTGGACGAGCTGGACGACGATGCGCTGCGCCGGCGCTTCGACGTGGTGGTGGCGCATCTCGGCAACCACCAGCCCTATCACGGCGCGCAGGTGACGCGGCTGGACGGGGTGGGGATGGTGGGGGTGTTCCACGACCTCTTCCTCGCCCATCTCGCGGCCGGCTGGTTCGAGCATGCGGGCAATCCGATGGGCGTGCTGGACGCCGCGCGGGACCTGTATGGCCCCGAGGGGATGCCGGAGGGCGAGCCCTTTTGGGACGATCTTTCGGATATGGTGCGGCGGCGACCGATGCTGGAATGGCTTTCCCGCCGCTGCGTGGCGGCGGTGGCGCATGCCGGGCATTACGAGGCGCGGCTCCGCCAGTCCTGCCCGGGGCCCGTGGCGGTCATTCCGCTGGCCTTCGTCGCGCCGGGCCTGCCGCCGGCACCCCCGGCCAGCGGGCGGCTGACCGTGGCGGCCATCGGCCACGCCAATGCCAATAAGCGGATCGACCAGATCATCATGGCGATCGGCTCCTCCGTGCGGCTGCGTGGGCGGTGCCGGCTGCGGGTGATCGGCGAGGCGACGGCGGGCGAGCGGGCGCGGCTGGAGGGGCTGGCGGCGGTGCTGGGGATCGAGCCGCCGGAATTCACGGGCTGGGTGGATGACGACGCGCTGCGCGGGCAGCTGCGGGACGTGGATGTCATCACCTGCCTGCGGAACCCGGTGCTGGAAGGGGCCTCGGCCTCGGTCATCACCGCCATGGCCTCCGGCCGGCCGACGCTGGTGACGGACCATGGCTGCTACGCCGAGATCCCGAAGGACACGGTGATGGCCTGCCGCCCGGAGGCCGAGGCGCTGGATGCGATGCGGCACCTGGAGCGGCTGCTGGCACATCCCGAGGAAGGGGCGGCCCTGGCCGCGCGCGGGCGGGAGGTGGCGCTGACGCGCCATGCGCCGGACGCCTATGCCGAGGCGCTGCTGCCGCTGCTCGAGAGGGTTGTGGCGGACCGGCCGCGGCGCGAGGCGCGGCGGCACCTGTTCTCCACGCTGGGGAGCCTGGGGCTGGGGGCGGAGGATCCCTCCGCCGGGCGGGCGGAGGCGGTGCTGGCGGGGATGGGGTTGGCTCGGGCGGGGTGATGGCTGTTGCTGCCGGGAGGCTCTGCCTCCCGGGCCCTCCGCCGGGGTGGCAGCGGCCACCCCGGACCCCGCGTTCGGCCTGCCGGGGATGCGACGCCGGCTGTTGCGCCGCAGGCATTTTGATTTGGGGGCGCGGGCTGACCTGACCGTCGCCGAGGGTCATGGACCCTCGGCGCACCTCCAGCCCCGCATTCCACGGCAGTCTTCCAAAAGAAGATGAGGGAGGGTCCGGGAGGGAGAATTCCTTCTCCCTCCCGGGGTGCCGCCAAGGATCAGGGCGAGAGCAGCCCGACGGTGGCGCCGGTCATGCAGCAGGCGATGGTGGCGGCCAGCAGGGCCGGCAGGCCGAGGCGGACGATGTCGGCGCGGCGTTCGGGGCAGAGGGCGCCCATGCCGGAGACCATGATTCCGACGCTGGCGAAGTTGGCGAAGCCGCAGAGGGCCCAGGAGAGGATGAGCCTGGTGCGAGGGGCGAGGTCGGCGCCGGCCGGGCCGGCCATGTCGAGATAGGCGACGAATTCGTTCACCACGCCGCGGATGCCGAGCAGGCGCGCGGCGGCGGCGGTGTCCTCGGGTGGGATGCCCATGGCCCAGGCGAGGGGGAGGAGGAGGGTGCCGGCGACGGTTTCGAGGGTGAGGCCGGTGAGGGGGTGGAGGGCCATGTTGGCCAGGGCGACGAGGGCCACGAAGACGATGAGGCCCGCCATGATGTTGAGCAGGAGGGAGAGGCCGTCCGCGGTGCCGCGGGTGAGGGCGTCCATGGCGCTGTCGTAGAGGCGGGGGGCCTCGATGTCGGTCGATTCCGGGGTGGTTTCGCCGGGGAGCATGAGGCGGGCGACGAGGATGGCCGCGGGGGCGCTGACGAGGCTGGCGGCGAGGAGCTGGCCGGCGGCATCGGGCACGGCGTTGGCCAGCATGGCGGCGTAGACGACGAGCATGTTGCCGCTGATGGTGGCCAGCCCCGCGGTCATGACCACCAGCAGCTCGGAGCGTGACAGGCTGGCGAGCCAGGGGCGGATGAAGAGCGTGGCTTCCACCATGCCGGTGAAGACATTGGCCGCGACCGAGACGCCGCAGGCGCCGGAGATGCCGAAGGCGGCGCGGAGCGCGCGGGACATGAGGCGCACGAGGGCGGGCAGGACGCGCCAGTGGTAGAGCAAGGCCGAGAGGGCGCCCACCAGCAGGACGATGGGCAGGGCCTGGAAGAAGAGGACGAAGGAGGCGCCCGGCGCCGTTTCCGCGAAGGGCAGGGGGGCGCCGCCGAGATAGCCGAAGACGAGGCTGGTGCCGGCGCGGGTGGCACGGGCCAGGGCGTCCACCGCATCCCCCACCAGGGCGAAGGCGGCGCGGAGCGGCGGGATGTGGAGGAGGGTGGCGCCGAGGGCGAGCTGGAGGGCCAGCCCGGCGAGGACGGCGCGCCAGGGCACGGGGCGGCGGAAGCCGCCGGCCGCCCAGGCGAGGGCCGCCAGGGCCAGCAGGCCCAGGGCCGATTGGAGCTGGAGGGGGATCAACCCCTGTCTGCCCGGGAGGCGCGGCCGCGCAGGTCCCGGGAGAGGCCTTTGGCTTCCAGCTCGGCCAGGTATTCGGGCCAGCGCGTTTCGTATTCGCGGCCGAGGCGGTGGAGGGTTTCCCAGCTGTAGAGGCCGCTGTCGTGCCGGTCGTCGAAGATGAGGCGGATGGCGTAGTTGCCGACCGGCTCGATCGCGGCGATGGCCACCTCCCGCTTGCCGTGGACGAGCTTCTTCTCGCCGGGGCCGTGGCCCTGGACCTCGGCGGAGGGGCTTTCGACGCGGAGGTATTCGGCGGGCAGGCTGAAGCGGCTGCCGTCGTCGAAGGCCAGGTCCAGCCGGCGTTCCGCGCGGTTCAGGCGGATTTCGGTGGGGGTGGGCACCGGGGCTCAGTCGGCGAGGCGGCGGGCCTCGTCGGGGAGCATGATGGGGATGCCGTCGCGGATGGGATAGGCGAGGCCGGCGCTTTCGCTGATCAGCTCGCCGGCGGCGCGGTCGTAGCGGAGCGGGCCCTTGGTGACGGGGCAGACGAGGATTTCCAGCAGGCGCGGATCCACTGCGGCGGGAGCGGGAGCGGGGGCGGGGGCGGGCGCGTTGCCGGCCGGGTTCGGGGTCTGGCTCATCCGTATGGTCCTCAACTCGGGCGGATGTCTTGGCCCGGACCGGGCAGGCTGTCCATCCGCAGCATGGTGACGAGCATGGTGGCGCGGGCCGCGGCGTCCGGCGCTTCGAGCAGGGCCTGCTTCTCCACCGGCTCGAAAGGGCAGACGGCCGCGAGGGTGTTGACGAGGGCGTGGTCGTCCAGCCGTTCCACGGCTTCCCAGTTTGCCTCGATCCCCTTGGCGCGGAAATAGGTGCGCAGCGCCTCCAGCAGGGCGGGGCGGCCGAGGATAACGGGGGGGAGGGGGCGGGCGAGGTCGGCGGCGAAGGGGGTGTAGTCCGGGCGGACGCGGCGGTAGCCGTCCCGCATCGGCAGTTCCTCGGTGATCTGGAAGCGGATGGTGCCGGCGAGGGTGATGAGGAGGCGGCCGTCCTCCGTCTCGGAGAAGGAGGAGAGGCGGCCGAGGCAGCCGATGCGGTAGAGGCCCGGGCCGTTGGGGGTGGCGGGCAGGCTGCGGTCCGGCTGGATCATGCCGAGGCTGCGGCGGTTGCCGAGGCTGGCCTGGACCATGGCGAGGTAGCGTGGTTCGAAGATGTTCAGGGGCAGGCGGCCGCCCGGCAGGAGCAGCGCGCCCGTGAGGGGGAAGACCGCGATCTCCGCGGGCAGGTCGTCGAGGCCCGTGGGATGGAAGGGCATGTTCGTTCAGTTCCCGTTCGCCGGAAGGAAGGGGGAGGCGCGCCGCGCCGGGCGCGCCTCGCGGGCCTGAACGGGAGGTGGTCCCGGATTCCTAGCTGAACAGGAGGGCGGAGAGCTTGCGGCGGCCGGCCTTGGTGGCCGGGTCCTCGAAGCCCCAGGCCTCGAAGAACTTCAGGAGCTGCTTGCGGGCGGCCTGGTCGTTCCACTCGCGGTCGCGCCGGAAGGCTTCCAGCAGGGCATCGGCGGCACCGGCGCGGTCATCGGCGGCGTTGAGGGCGGTGGCGAGGTCGATGCGGGCCTGGTGGTCGTTCGGGTCGGCGGCGAGGCGGGCCTCGAACTCGGCGAGCTTGCCGCGGGCTTCCCGGCCGGCCTTGGCGAGCTCGAGGGCGGAGCGGACGGCGGTGACCTCGGCGTGGTCCTGCATCTTCGCCGGCAGGCTTTCGATCACCTGGGCGGCCTGGTCTTCCTCCCCCAGCTCCATCAGGGAGCGGGCGACGCCGGCCATGGCGGCCGCGTTCTCGGGTTCCTGCTGGGCGAGGGCGCCGTAGAGCTCGAGAGCGGCCTGGTGGTCGCCTTCCTCGGCGGCCTGCTTCGCCTCGGCCAGGAGGTCGGCGGAGGGCATCTGGCCGCCGGCGAGCTTGAGGAGGTTCTCGGTGAACTTCTTCACCTCGCTCTCGGGCAGGGCGCCCTGGAAGAGGTCGGCGATCTGGCCCTGCCAGAAGGCGGCGACGGTGGGGACGGACTGGAGGGGCAGGCCGAGCTGGGCGAGCTGCTGCACCAGGGCGCGGTTCTGGTCGATATCGATCTTTACCAGGCGCACGCGGCCGCCGGCGGCGCGGACGACCTTTTCCAGCGTGGGGGTGAGGGTTTTGCAGGGGCCGCACCAGGTGGCCCAGAAGTCCACCAGGACGGGGACTTCGCGGCTGGCGGCCACGACATCCTGCATGAAGCTCTTCTGGTCGCCGTCCTTGATGATGTCGGCGGCGGGGGGCGGGTTCTGGTCGAGGAGGGTGCTCATCGTCTGGGTCTTCCGGGAGTCTGGCGGGTTCAGGGGCTTGTTCCCCCATAGATGCGCCGCGCGGGCGCTCAGGCAAGCGGTTGGGTCAGGTCGATCGCCTCGGGCTCGTGGCCGAGGGCCTGGAGGAAGCGGCGGAGGTCGGCCGGGGCGAGGGCGGTGGTCGCCTCGTTCGTCAGCGGGTGGATGTTCACGGGGCCGGGGCCTTCCAGCAGCCGGTGGTCGATCACGGTGCGGATGCTGCCCGGGGGCGCGTTGACCAGGGCGAGCGGGGTGACGGAGCCCGGGCGGACGCCGAGCTGGTCCCAGAGTTCCTGCTCGTTGGCCATGGAGAGGCGGCCGGTGCCGAGGCGGCGGGCGAGGGCGTTGATGGAGAGGGGGGTGTTCTCCTCCGCCACGACGAGGAGGAAGGGGTGGGGCGGCCGTGCCCGGAGGAAGAGGTTCTTCACATGCAGGCCGGGCAGGTCCCCCCGCAGCGCCTGGCTTTCGGCGACGGTGTGGAGCGCGGGGTGGCGGTGGGTGGTGGCCGGGATGCCGTGCCGTTCGAGGAGGGCGAGGAGGGATTCCGGCGAGATGGGCATGGCTGCGTATCGATCGGGGGGAAGGGGGTTGCAAGGCCCCACGCCCCATGTCATACGGCCGCCACGCACGGAGCGCGGGCGTAGCTCAGGGGTAGAGCACGACCTTGCCAAGGTCGGGGTCGAGGGTTCGAATCCCTTCGCCCGCTCCAGTCGGCCTTTATCCAACCATTCTCCGACGCAGTGACCCACGCCGTGAGGCGCAGGTTTCCTGCGGTTTTCGGCTGCGACCTTGATGGCGCAAGGGCGGAACGAAGACGGGTTTTCTCTCCGAAATGCCGGAGCGTCTCAGGACCTTGAGGGTGGGCTGATTTTACCCTCAAGCCTAAGTCATTGATCCCGCATCATTCCTGGCGCAATCTCAGCGCAATATTCAGCTTTCCAATTGCTCGGGCGGTTCGACGGCAAAACCGTATTCCGCAGCCCCAAGCCCAGCAGACCGCAAGCTACTGCCTTTTAAGATGCTGACATTATTGGAGCCTCATGTCGGAGATTGACGACGTCTTCGCACGCCTCGGCGGCGGACAGATGGCCACCGGCGAGCAGCGAGACCAGCGGACCATCCCGCGCAAGGGCAAGATGGCCGGCAGCCGGGTCGTGGAGGTCGTGCACCTGCCGACCAGAGGCGCCAGTCCCACCGCAAGCGTAGCCCATCGAGCCGATCCTGGCGTCCGCGCCCAGACCTGGGAGGGCGGTTTCCCCGCAGCGGTCGCGCCGCGTCTGCCTTCCTCGTCAGCCCAGCCTGTTGGGGTGAAGGCGCCGGTGCAAGTCGGCCACGTCCTGACTAGGTGGACGCCGACGGCGCTGGAGGTGGCGAAGCCGCCGTCTGAGCTTGTGCATGTCGAGCATAAGCCCAGCCCGCACCACCAACCGGCCAAGCGCCCGTCCAGCGGCAAGGCTAGGCATGCAACCCGACGCATCGCCGACCCGCTCGATGCCGGCGACGATGGGGCCAATTGCCTGCGCTGCGGCTACGTGATCCAGCCGTGGCGCGAGCGACGCGGGCTGATGACCTGTGCCGGGTGCGGCTAAGTCAGGCCGTCCTTCTTCCGCCTGGCGTTCGCAGCTTGCAGTTGCAGAACCACTACCTCCTGCAAGACCGAAACCGCGCCGCACAGAGCATTGGATTCATTGGCTCTAGACTTCTTGCAAAACCCTATTGCAGAATCCACACATGAATCTCGGCTACGTCCGCATCTCTACAGAAAAGCAGGCGCTTGCCCTGCAACGGGATGCGCTGACCGCTTCCGAGTGCGCCGAGGTGTTCGAGCACCCCCGCGTATGGGGAGTTGCGACGAGCCGGCCGGGTCTCGGGGCGCTTGCCCGTATTGGAGACTGCGACGTTCTCGTCGTCTGGAAGCTGGACCGGCTGGGACGGTTGCTGCAGCATCTGATCGAGACGGTGCGCCAACTTGGGGCACGCGGGAACGGTTTCACGTCGCTGTCGGAAAGCAGCGGCACTACCACGGACGGCGGCAAGCCTAGTTTCCACCGCATGTGCGCGCTGGCCGAGTTCGAACGCGCGTTGATCGTGGAGCGGGTCAGTGCCGGTATCGCTCCCGCGAAGAAGCGCGGGAAACACGTCGGGCGGCCACGTAAGTTGACACCCGACCAGGTCGCGCATCCGTGCGAGGTTATCGACGGCGGCTTGCAAACGCCGGCTGGCATGACTGGACTGCTCGAGGTCGATCATTCGAGCCTGCGGCGTCTGGAGGCAAATGCGAGTGGCCGCTGACGAAATCGATTGGGCGTGGCAGGAGATGCACCTGCACGTCCGCCTCAGAGACAGTGACGGCGATGCATGTTGAGTTTCGCTGAGAACTGACCCGGGGTTTTCATCGAGAACTGACCCGTGCAGGGATATGTCCCGCGGGCTGTGGCCGCGGGTCAAGCGGG